>CAWHQA010000023.1:0-58230 GCA_963831325.1 uncultured Actinomycetes bacterium | reverse complement strand
AGAGGTGCAGGTCAGTCAGTACCCTCCGCACAACCATGGACGTTATCGAACGCCACGTTGCGCGCCTTCCGCCGCTCGACGATCGATGGACGCCGCGCCGGCACGAGCGCGGCCGCGCTTGCCGCCGCGTTGCTCGAGGGAGACGTCGCCGGCACCGCGACCCACCCGCTCGACAACGTGCGGGCCAACGCCCTGATGCTGATCGACGGCGACCCCGACAAGCTGTTCGGGCTGTCGGGCTGCCCGGCGCGTTCGACCTCGACGGCATCCTCGACCTGGTGGCCGACGGGCGCGGGTGCGCCGATCGACCACGAGGCGCGATACGGACCGGTCGAGATCGCGCCCGAGCCGATCCTCGACGCGTGCGAGGCGGTGGGGGACCGGCTCGCCCGGGCGGCGGCCGACCGGGAGCGCGTCGTGCTCGCGACCGGCCACCCGGTCGGCCTCGCCCTGCTCTACCACGCGATCGACCGGCTGCTCGTCGAGCGCGGCGCCGAGGTGCTGCGGCTCGCGAACGGCGAGCGCTGGCGCGAGCCGCACCTCGCCCACGACTGGTTCGTCGACCACTGGGGCGGCGTGGCGATGCTCACCGACGGCCGGGAGCCGCGCCACACCCACCGGCCCGACGCGATGCGTCGCATGCTCGCGCGAGGTCGGCCCGACCTCGTCGTCGCCGACCACGGGTTCGCGGGCGCCGCGATCGAGGCCGGGGTCGAGACCCTCTCGATCGCCGACGTGAACGATCCCGGCGCTGATCGTGGCCAAGGCGCAGGGCCGCACCGACGTCGTCGTGGTGATGGACGACCACGTCGAGCCCGACGCCTACTGGCCCTGCTTCCAGGCGATCGCCTCCGGTTCTGATCGCGTTCGCCGCCATCAGTCGGCGCACGTCGCTGACCTGCGGTTCGCAGCGCGGGCTATCCACGGGGCGCTCCACCCCCTATGATGCCGCCCATCGTGAAGCGAGAACCCTTCACCGAGGCTCGGCTGAAGACCGTCAACGAGGTCGCAGACCTCTTGCGCGTATCCAGGATGACCGTCTACCGCATGATCAAGACAGGAGAGATGCCCGCCGTGAGGGTGGGCCGGAGCTACCGGCTCCGTTCCGAGGACGTCGACACCTACCTGACGGAGCGGTACACCGAAGCCGGCTGAGTCCGGCAGCCGCACCGCTCCCGCGCGACCCGCGCTCAGCCGACCTCCGTGGAGAACGGAGGGGGCGCAGTGAACGAGCACGACCGGCTCGTCGATCGAGCCGCCCGCGAGGCACGCACCGTGCTGTTCGTCGGCGGCCTGGACGCCGGCAAGAGCACGCTGGCGCGGGCGACCGCGGCGTTCGCGCTTGCGGCGCGGTCGCACGGTCGCCTACCTCGATGCCGACGTCGCGCAGAAGACCGTCGGGCCGCCGGCGACCGTCGGGCTGAAGCACGTGCGCGAGCCCGACGACCTCACGCTCGAGCGGCTCGTCGCACGCCGACGCCCTCGGGTTCGTCGGCTCGACCAGCCCGCAGGGCCACGTGCTGCCGCTCGTCGGGGCGCTCGCGCGCCTGCGCGACCGGGGGCGGGCCGAGGGCGCCGACCTGATCGTCGTCGACACGAGCGCGATGGTGAGCGGCATCTGGGGCCAGCTCGTGAAGTACTACAAGGTCGACATGCTCGAGCCCGACCTCGTCGTCGGGCTGCAGCGGGGCGAGGAGCTCGAGCCCGTGCTCGGCGTGATCCAGCGATTCTTCGGCGTCGAGCTCGTGACCCTGCCGGTGCATCCCGACGTCGTGCCGACGAGCGTCGATCAGCGCTCGGAGCAGCGGGAGCGGGCGATGGCCGCCTACTTCGAGGGCGAGCTGCAGCGGTTCCGGGTGAAGCCCACGGTGTTCATGCCCACGCTGCCGCCGCTGTTCGACCTGCACGAGCTCGACCGGCTGCTGGTCGGGCTGTCCGACGGCGCCGGCGGGTTCACGGGGCTCGGCTACCTCGAGTACGTGCCCGAGGACCAGGGCCTGCGGCTGATCTCGCCCGTGGCAGAGCCGCCGAAAGCGCTTAGACTGGGCTCCGTCCGTCTGGAGGACAGCTTCCGCGTGAAGCGCGTCGACCTCCGGAACCTCTTCGGAACCGAGTGAAAGGGCTACCGCTTGCCGTCGCTGATCAAGAAGCGCCGCAAGAAGATGCGCAAGAAGAAGCACAAGAAGCTTCTGAAGCGCACGCGGCACCAGCGCATGAAGCTGGGCAAGTAAGCGCGAGCCGCTCGTGCGCGCGCCTCGGTTCCGGCTCGTCCGGCTCGCGGCCGCGGTCGCGATCGCGGTCCTCGCGCTCGCGGCATGCGGCCCGTCGTCGCCCCCTGCCGTCGCCGGGCTCGCGTCCGGTGCAGCTTCGCGGCGCCCGGAGGCATCGAGCTGCAGGGCCGGCTGTTCGAGGCCGAGCGGCGCCTCGGCCGGCGTCGTGCTCGCGCACATGCAGCCGGCCGACCAGTCGTCGTGGTTCGACTACGCGGAGACCCTCGCCGACGACGGGTACCGCACGCTGACGTTCAACTTCCGCGGCTACTGCCCGGGCGGTGACGCCGGGTGCTCGAGCGGCGAGACCGACCTCGCGCTGCTCTGGCGCGACGTGCAGGCGGCGGTGCGATACCTGCGATCGACCGGCATCGCCTCGCGTCGCGGTGATCGGCGCCAGCATGGGCGGCACCGCGGCCCTCGTGGCCGCGGCGCAGCCCGACGGCCCGCATCGGCGCCGTGGCCGCCCTGTCGGCCCCGATCGCGATCGGCGGGCTCGCCGCGATCGCCGGAGACGCTCGTCGCGGCGACCGTCGGCGAAGCTCTTCGTCGCGGGCAACGGCGACGCCACGGCCGCCGCCGACGCGCAGACGCATGTACGACCTCAGCGTGCCGCCCAAGCGGGTCGAGATCGTGCCCTCGCGACGACCACGGCACCGAGCTGCTCGAGGGCAACCAGGGCCCGAACGTGCGCCGGCTGCTCTCAGTCGTGGCTCGCGCAGTTCCTGCCCGTGCAGGCGCCCGTCCGAGAGGAGTCGTGACCGGTGTCGCGGCGGCGGTCCGCACCGATGCATCAGGTGCTACGCGGAGCTCGGCGACAGGGTCGCGCTGGGGAGCTGACCCGGACTGGCGGGGCCGGGGAGCGGATCGTCGCCACCGCCCGCGATCACGAGCTGCGCCACGGCGGCCGCGCCGATCAGCACGAAGAGCACGATGATCATGATCAACGTCGGACGCCGCATGTCAGTGGCGCACGCTAGCAGGCCGCGTCGTCGCGCCGCCCCGCGCTCGGCCCGCGCCGATGCCCAGCGCGCGCTCGCTCCACTCGCGCATCGCCACCATGACCTCGCGGAGACGGACGGGGTCGGTGAGGTGGGTACGCAGGTCGACCTCGAGCGAGACCGAGCCCTCGTACCCGCCGTCGACGAGGTCGTCGCAGAACGCGTCGAGATCGAGCACCCCGGCGCCGGGGGGAAGGTGGGAGTCCCAGCCCCTGCCGGCGTTGTCCGACAGGTGCACGTGGCGAAGCCGGTCGCCGAAGCGCTGACGCACCTCGACCGGGTCGTGCTCGGCGACGGCCGCGTGGCTCGTGTCGAGCACCAGGTGGGGCAGGCCCTCGAGCTCGTCGAGATCCTGGTTCGCATGGAACGTCACGGCGCGCCTGCCCATGCGCACCGGGAACATGTTCTCGATCGCGACGATCACCCCGGTTCGAGCTTCGAGCACGGGCAACACTTCCTCGAGCCAGCGACGGTATCGCCCGCTGCCAGCGGTAGGGGGGATGCATCACGACCACAGGCACCTCGCGCCTTCTCGGCGACCTGGATCGCCCGATCGATCTTGCCGATCGGATCGGTGCCCCAGACCTTCCTGGTCATGAGCAACGAGGGGCGTGGATCGCGCCGATCTCGAGACCATGCTCACCGGCGAGCTCGCGCATGCGAACGGGGTCCTGGCTGGCCGGATCCTTCGTCACCATGACCTCGACGCCGGTGTAGCCGGTCTCGGCGACGATACGGAACGTGTTCTCGAGGGGCCGCGCGAAGAACGCGGCGGACGAGAAGAGAAGGCGGGGTGTCTCCATGGTCCTATCGTAGGCACCTCGCGCCCGGGGCGTGGGTGCCACCCCCGGCCCTATGCTGACCGGCATGTGGGTGTTCCCCCTGGTCGCGGCCGTCGTTGCCGTCGCGTTCTCGGTCCTGGTCGCGAAGCGCTACCTCGCCCACCGGCGCCCCTACCAACTCGCCTGGGTGCTCGCGCTCGCGATGTACGCGGCCGCATCGCTCGCCGTCGCGTTCGGCGTCGCCGGCGGCTGGACCGCCGCGGGTGTTCCAGGTCTACTGGGCGCTCGGAGCCGTGCTGAACGTGCCGTTCCTCGCAGGCGGAGAGCTGATGCTGCTCGTGCGCGACCGCACGCGTGCAGGCGGCGTGTTGGATCGTGCTGGTCTTCGTGACCGCCTACACCGTCTCGGTGCTCGCGCGGCGCGTCGTTCGACCTCGTCGGCGCTCGCCGCGGATCTGCCGTCGGGCAAGCACGTGTTCGGCGAAGGGTCGGCGGCCCATCGACTTCCGCAGCTGATCTCGATCCCGTCCTACCTCGTGCTGGTCGCGGGCGCGCTCTGGTCGGCGTGGCGCATGCGGGGTCGTCCCGAGCTGCGCGACCGGTTCGTCGGCACCCTGCTGATCGCGCTCGGCGCGACCGTGATCGCGGGGTTCGGGTCGGCTTCGCGGTCACACGGCCGGGCCGCGGCGTTCTCGGTTGCGCTCGCCGCCGGCATCGCTGTGATGTTCGCCGGGTTCCTCCGAGCGGCCGACATGCTCGGCACCGGTGCCTGCCCGTGCGAGCACGAGGTCGGTCTGAGCGAGTCCGGAGCCGGTCTGAGCGAGCTGCCCGAGCCTCGCCTGCTCAGGCTGCGGCGGCGCTCGAGCTCGCCGACCACCACTCCTCGTTCGAGGGGCTCGGTCGGGGCATCGATCGGTTCGATCGAGATCCACAGGTCGTCGTAGCGGCCCGGATCGAACGGGATCGTCAGGAAGACCTGTGCCGCCCTCGGGAAGGAAGTCGCCCACGAACGTCGGGGCTCCCGTCGGAGACGAGCCAGACGCGGTAGACCGTGCCGGCGGGCGGCGCGGGCACGTCGTCGCCCGTCACGTAGAAGTGTTCCTCGCCCGGCGCCGAGATCTCCTGCACGGGCCCGACCTCGACCATGCGGGCGTCGTCGCGGGTCGCGAACCGCACGGCGTTCGCGAGGTCGTCTGCCCGCACGTCGGCGTTGCTCGCCCGGATGCTCTGGCTCACCGTGAGCCCCGCCAGCCCGACCACGGCCACGACGCCGGCGGCCACGGCGAATACCTGCATCGGACGGCGGCGGGGCGCCTGGGGCTCGAGCTCGCGGTGAAGCCGTGGGAGCAGGGTCTCGGGCGGCGCCAGCGGCTCGGCAGCGAACGTCAGATCGGCCGAGAGCCGCTGGAAATCGTCGAGGGAATCGCGGCACATGCCGCAACCGGGAAGGTGATCGGAGAGCAGCAGATCGGCCTCGGCGGCGTCGGCCCCGGAGAGGCTGCGCAGCACGTAACCGGCCAGCAACTCCTCGATGCGTTCGTGGTCGTCGATCATGAGGGTTCTCGGCCTCCTGGCAGTTTCGCTGTCGGGTCGAGCACCTTCCGCAGCTTGCGCATCGCCGCGAGGGTCCGGGTCTTCACGGTGCCGAGCGGGATGGCGATCTCTTCGGCGATCTGCACCTGTGTCTTGCCGCCGAAGTACGCCATCTCGAGCACCTGTCGTTGATCGGGGGAGAGCGTCTCGAGCGCCGCACGGACCTCGATGCGCCGAGCAGCCACATCGGCCGCGTCGACCACGCCCTCCGCAGGGTCTTCGTCTGCCACCGGTTCGAGGTTCGCCGCGCGTTCCTGCCGAGCCCTGATGCGTTCCTCACGCCGAACCGTGTCGACGGCCCGATGGTGCACCAGCGAGAGGAAGAACGTGCGGAACGCCCCCCGGGCCGGATCGAAGGCTTCGGGCGCGCGCCATAGGGCCATGAACGCATCGTGCACGACGTCTTGCGCCAAGAGCTGCTGCCCCGTGATGCGGTAGGCGAGCCCGTACGCCGATCCCGAATAGCGCCGGTACAGCGTGTCGAACGCGCCGCGGTCACCCGAGGACAAGCTGCGGTGCAGCTCCAGGTCGTCACGGTCGCCGTCGCGCATGCGGCGTATCCTCTCAGACGTTTCCCTGGCGGCCGGACCTGCGGGTAGTGTCGCCTGCGATGAAGGTCGAATTCTTCACGCGCCCCGGTTGTCACCTCTGCGACGATGCGCGCGCCGTGCTCGTCGCCGAGCAGTGCGCGCACGCCGTTCGAGCTTCTCGAAGTCGACATCGAACACGACGACGCGCTGGTGCGTGCTTACGGGCTGCGCATCCCCGTCATCGTCGTCGATGGTGAGGAAGCATTCGAGTACACGGTCGACCCCGAGGAGCTCGCCGAGCGTCTGCTCGCCTGATGTAACCGCGGCTCCCGATTCCCGAGCTTGTGAGCTTGTGAATCCGACCATGGAGAGCTACCCTCAACCCATGCAGCGGAGCGCGTCCGGTTGGTGAGGGAACGGTCGATCCCCGAAGCCACGGTCGGGCGGCTGCCGGTCTATCTGCGGGCCCTCGTCGACCTGGCCGAGGCCGGCGCGAGCACCGTCTCGAGCGACCAGCTCGCCGACGGGGCTGGCGTGAACTCGGCCAAGGTGCGCAAAGATCTCTCACACCTCGGGTCGTACGGCACACGCGGGGTCGGCTACGACGTGGCCTACCTGATCCACCAGATCCGCCGCGAGCTCGGGCTCACCCAGCATTGGGCGATCGTGATCGTGGGCATCGGCAACCTCGGCCAAGCACTCGCGAACTACGGCGGATTCGCCGAGCGAGGTTTCCGGGTTGCGGCTCTCGTGGACGCCGATCCCGCCCGCGTCGGGGCGATGGTCGGGGGCCTCGAGATCCGCCATGACGACGACCTTCCCGAGCTGGTGGCTGAGCTCGACATCGCGATCGGCGTGATCGCGACGCCCGCGCCCGCCGCGCAGGAAGTCGCCGACCGACTCGTCGATGCAGGCGTGCGATCGGTGCTCAACTTCGCCTCCGCCGTGATCGCGGTGCCGCCCGGCGTGTCGGTGCGCAAGGTCGACTTGGCGGTCGAGCTGCAGATCCTGGCCTTCTACGAGCAACGCAAGGCAACGCTCGCGGAGGTGAAGCGACGAGGCCGGGCGGTCGCAGACCTCAACGGAACCCGCTGAGCCGAAGGCTACTTCGAGATGGTGACCCACAGGGCGGCGAGAACCGCGAGGATCATGATCCCCATCAGGATGAACTGCACGCTTCCCTGCTCGAGGAGGGGGAGCTCCAGGTTCGCGATCATCATCGTCCTCTTTTCTTGAGCGACTAGGCGGGGCCGTACCAGGCGGGTGCGCCTCCGCCAGTGAGGAACTCCTTGCGCTTCTTCTCGGCGCGGTCGAGCAGGGGCAGGAAAAGGCCGAATGCCACGATCGAGCCCCCCAGGAACATGTAGGAGTAGCGCGGCACGCTTCCCGTGTCGTAGTAGAGCGAAACGGTCCAGAGCGGACCGCCGCCGGTGAAGTGCGATTGCACGACCGCGAGCTTGGTGCCCTCGCCCTCTGCGAACCGGATCGAGTCGATCGCGAACTGGCTGCCCTGGATCGCCGTGGGAGCGGTCTCCTCGAGCCCCAGCTCCTCGTTGGTCTTCTCGGCGAGGAACGACGTCACGGCGCCGCTCGCGCTCTGCACGTCGCTCGATTGGGCCGGGTCGCTCTCATCGGGCACCGCCCATGGGTCGTCGGGCCACGATGCGTAGGTCTTGTACCTATCGGAGGTCTCGTCGACCGCAGCCTCGAGCGCGATCCATGCTGGCTCCGCCCCTCGCGGCCCGAGGTTCGTAGGCGTCTCGAGGCCCTGCGACCAGAATCCGAAGAGCCAGAGCGAGGATTGCAGGATCATCCAGCCCGAGAGCGAGACCATGAGCACCAGGAATCCGAGCCACCGCCCGAAGATGGCCGAGAGCATCAGGAACGTGCTGAAGATGAAGAGCGTGAAGCCCATGATCGTGACCCCGGCGCCCTTCCAAAGGGTGCCGCACTCGATCGTGAACCCCAGGCAGCTGTGTTCCATCTAGGGGTCCCTCGGGTTGGCGGTGGTCTCTTCGAGCGCCCGTGTCGAAGCTTCTTCGTTGAGACACACGTTGTCCTCGAACGGCACGTTCTCGGAGCTCATCTGAACGAGGTAGACCACCAGGTCGTTGATCTGCTGGTCGTTGAGCGCGCCCTGGAATCGGATGCTCCACGAGGGCATGGCCCCCCGCCCCTCTTCGAGTACCTGGTAGATGTCGTCTTGGGACAGGATCGCCGGATGTGGCGGAGTTCCGAACGGACCTGCGCAGAGGTTGGTGAGGTTGGCCGATTGCACGACGGTCTTGCCGGCCTGGATCGCCTGACCACGCAGCTCCGGGCCGTGGCAGCGCATGCAGCCCACGCCGAACTGGTTCTCCTCGGAGAAGTTCTGCACGGCGAGCTCGCCGCGGTCGAAGCCGATAGCGAGCAGCTCGTCCTCCTGACGCTGATTCTCCGAGGGCTCACGCAACCAGTTGTAGGGGATGAAGATCGCGAAGAAGACGACGAGCACGACACCCCAGCCCTGCAGTTTGTGCAGCAGCGGGGTCTCGAGCGCGGCGTCGGCGGGGCCGGGTCGCATGCCGCTCGGGATGTCGAGGGACCGCTCCGTCTGTCGGCTGCGAAAGTGCAGCGCCGCCCCGGCGGCGATCACGAAGATCACGCCGAGCACGAGCAGGATCACGCCCGCGATGTTCGTGGCGGCGATGATCTCGAGCGCGAGCATGGTGGGCGGCTGCTTCTCCTCTCTCTATCCGGTCGCCACGCAGAACGGCCCCTGGGGCGGCTGCGAGACCGTGTCGGTGCCGCGCGGCGGGCCGAGGAAGACTTCGGAGGTGTCGACGACGACGAGTCCGTCGACGATCTCGAGCTTGAACCGGTCCATTCCCCGTGGCGCAGGGCCGAGCTGGTACTCGCCGGCGCCGTTGTACTTCGAGCCGTGGCAGGGGCACTCGAACCACTTCGACGATTGGCAGTACGGCACGCGGCACCCGAGGTGCACGCATCGCTGGTACAGCGGCATGATGCCCTCGGCCGTCACGCCCTCAGCGGCGTAGTCGACGTCGCCACTCGCCGATCCGCCGTAGCCGACGACATAGAAGCGTCCAGTGCCGTTGTAGGCCACCCCTGCCTGGCTGTTGATCTCCGCCTTGAGGTCGTCGACGCTGCCGGCGTCGACGAGAGATCCGAATCCGCCCTTGAGGTTCGGCCACAGGAAGGCGATCGAGGCGCCGCCGAACTGGGCGCCGAAGATCACGAGCGAGACCAAGAGTGAGCGGCGGAAGAAGTCGCGGCGGGACACCGAGGCGACCGGCTTGCCGGCCACCTCGATCTCACCGTCGGCCGACTCGCGGGCGGCACGGTTCGCTCGGACGAACGACAGGCCGAACACGATCGCGAAGATGTCGAGTGCGACGAACGCGAGGATCGCGGCGACGAGCGGCGTCGAGATACCCACCAGACCGGTCATAGCTCGAAGAACACCCCCTGTGCCCACGGCCAGACCCAGTTGTAGCCGGGGCCGCGGAAGAACGAGCCGATGATCGTGAGGATGCCGCCGAACATGAACAGGATCGTGAACATCGTGATCGCGATCTTGCGGTCGCCGGGCTTGTTGCTCGGGTTCCGGTCGACGTACGGCACCGCGGCGAGTCCGATCAAGATGAAGGTCGGGATCGTGATGCCCGCCACCATCGGGTGGAAGTAGCGCAGCAGCTCCTGCAGTCCCAGGAAGTACCACGGCGCCTTCGACGGGTTCGGCGTGAGGTTCGGGTTCGCGAGCTCGCGCAGCGGCGCATTGATGAAGGTCGAGAACAGCGTCAGCCCGCCAGCAGGATGAACATGGCGACGAACTCCTCGATCAGCAGGTGCGGCCACACGTTGACCCGGTCGCCCTGCTCGCGCTCGACCCGCTGGATGCCCTCGGGCGGCACGAGCGCCAGCAGGCGATGTTTGTCGTCGGCGCCCTTCTTCGGCGTGGGCAGGTTGCCCGTGGGCAACGGGGCCTCGCGCACGGGGGTGGTCACCGAGGCGGCGACGGCGACGGGCGCTCCGCCCATCGCGGCGCCGGCAGCGGTGGCCGAGGCGGCAGCGGGCGCAGCAGTCGCGCCACCGTTCCCGCCGGCAGAGGAAGCCGCCGCCGCGGCGGGCACGCCCGGCGGCTTCGTGCTTGGCGGCTTCCTCCGGGTTCGCGGCGCGGAAGGCGCGAACCGCGACGAGCGCGCGCGGCCCTCGGCCACCCGGCGATCGGTGCCCTTGGCGAGCTCCGCTTCCAGCGTGGAGTCGAAGACTCCTTGGTCGAGCGGGGTGTCTTCCTTGGCCAATGTCTTCCCCTGCGTGCCTCTAGAGCGGTCCCGAGATGCCGCCGTCCTTACGGATGCGCCAGAAGTGCACCGCGAGGAAGATCACCAACACGAACGGCAGCGCGATCACGTGCAGCGTGTACCAGCGGAGCAGCGTTTCCGGGCCGACCACGACGCCGCCCAGCAGAAGGAAGTTCGCCTGCTTCGCGATGAGCGGGGAGTAGCCGGCGAGCGACGTGCCGACCGTGACGGCCCAGATCGCGAGCTGGTCCCAGGGCAGCAGGTAGCCCGTGAACGACAGGCCGAGCGTGAGGAAGAGCAGGATCACGCCGACCACCCAGTTGAACTCGCGCGGCGGCTTGTAGGCGCCGGTGTAGAACACCCGCGCCATGTGCAGCGTCACGCTGAAGACCATGAGGTGGGCGCCCCACCGGTGCAGGTTGCGCACGAGGTCGCCGAAGAACACCGACGTGCGGATGAGCTGCATGTCCTGGAACGCCTGCGCGCCGCCGATGTCTGCCGTCGGCCGGTAGAAGAACATCAGGAAGATGCCGGTGATCGTGAGCAGCACGAACAGGAAGAACGAGAGCCCACCGAGGCAGAACGTGTAGGTCAGCTTCAGGCCGTGCCGCTTCACCTTGACCGGGTGCAGGTGGTACAGCACGTTGTTCATCGTCGCCAATGCACGGTCGCGAGACGTGTCCTTGTAGCCCCTGCGGAAGATCGACCCTGGCCGGAAGATCGACTTCCAGACCTCGGTCTCCCTGAGCCGCTCACCCAGGTCGCCGGGTGACGGGGGCTTCAGCTTCAAGACTTCCCCTTTCGCGCTACCGCGGTCATTCGGCCTCGGCCTGAGATGTGGGGACCTCGGCCATCGTCCGAGATCCGGCTTTGGAACCCTCGGGGAGGCGCGCATAGTACAGCGTGTCGGTCGGGCACCTGTCGACACAGACGGAACAGCGCGTGCAGGCGATGTCGTCGACGACGAAGATCGCGCTCGCCGCACCGACCTCGTCGCCGACCGCGTCCTGGTCGGCGCCTTCCACGATGCCGGGGGCCAGCATGTAGATGCAGTTCCACGGACAGACGTCTTCGCACGCGCGGCACAGGATGCAATTGTCGGGGTCGAGCATCAGGTGCTTCGGCGACTTGACCCCTTGCGCGAGCCACGCGGGGTCGACGGAGCCCACCACGTAGTCCTCGTGGATGTCGACCTCGGTCTTCGTGTACGCCATCGCTCGGCTTCCTACCGGTATCCGCCGGTGGGGCGGTTGTCGGACTGTCCGCGAAGCTTGCGGCGCCAGTTCTGCATGATCGCCGCCGCCACGAGCAGGGTGATGATCGGCCCGGTCGAGAGCGCCATGGCTATCGAATCGCGCACCTGAAGGAGCAGCTCGTCGTAGACCGCAGGGTCACCACCGGGGAGGAGCGTCGGGACCTCGAGCAGCGCTGCCTCGATGTCGGTCGGGCCCTGCCACCCGAACTTCTGCTCGGCCACGTACAGGAAGAAGGACGGCAGCACCGACGTCGAGATCAAGAGGAATGAAACGAGCCCCAATGAGAAGACGACGGCGGTGGTCCACGACCACTCGAACTCTTTCAGGAACGTCTCGACGCGTTCCCTGCGGGTTCGCGTTGAGTTGGGTGGCGTCGTCGTCTCGACCTGGCTCATGCGCTCCTGAGTTCCTTGGCCTGAGTTCCTTGGCGACTCTGCTGAGGCGGGGCGATTATAGACATGTGTCACCCGCTCCCGACGCCCACCCTTCCCTCGTGAAGCATTTCACAAGCTCGTCGCTAGTATCGAGACGGACCCAAGCTCCGAACAGGACGACCTGAACGGGAGTTCTCCTGATCGCCGACATCGTGCAGAGCGGGATCGCCTCGTGGTGGGCGCCCGCGCTGGCGTTCGCCGCGGGTCTCGTCTCGTGTCTCAGCCCGTGCGTCTGGCCGTTGCTCCCCGGCTACCTCTCGTTCGTGGCCGGCGACCGGATCACCGAGAGTGGCCGACGTCCGATCGTGCCGATGCTGTTGTTCATCACCGGGTTCACGATCGTCTTCGTGCTGCTCGGGGCGTTCGCCTCGACGTTCGTTCGGGTGTTTCGAGGCGCGACCGGGCAGCGCATCGGTGGTGCGATCGTGATCGCCTTCGGCGTGCTCATGATCGGCTACGCGCTGCAGCGTGGATCGCTGGCTCTGTACGCCGAGCGACGGCCCTTCCTCGTTCGCCTGCGCCCGGGTAGCGTGGGCGCCGTTCCTCTCGGCATGGCGTTCGCAGCGGGGTGGACGCCGTGCATCGGCCCGGTGCTCGGCGCGATCCTCGCGATCGCCGCCACGGGAAGCACGCCTCGCGCCGTGCTGCTGCTCGTGAGCTACTCGGCGGGCCTCGGTGTGCCGTTCTTGCTGGCGGGCCTGGGAGTGACGAGGTTCATCGGCGCGTTCGATTGGGTGAAGCGTCGATACACCGCGATCGCGGTCGTGTCCGGTGCTTTGATGGTGGCGATGGGAGTGCTGGTGTTCACCGGAGAGTTCACACGCCTGGTGTCCCCACTCGCAGAGCGATTCACGCTCGGCATCTAGCATGGGCCACTAGCATGGTTCGCGCCCCCATGTCATCTCCTCGGCGTCTCTCACTCAGCCAGTCCCTCGCGCTCGTGTGGCGCACCCTGCGCTCGATGCGCACGGCGCTGATCCTGCTCTTGTTGATCGCGCTCGCATCCGTCGCCGGGTCGTTGCTTCCGCAACGGCCGAACAGCCCGGAGCGGGTGTTGCAGTACCGCGCCGCGCACCGCTTCTGGGGAACCTTCTTCGACCGAGCGGGGTTGTTCGATGTCTTCGGGTCGTGGTGGTTCGTGCTCATCACGACGCTGCTCTTCGTGTCGCTCGTCGCGTGCCTGGTGCCACGCACGCGAGCGCTGTGGCGAGCGCTTCGCACGCCGCCGATGCAGGCTCGCGAGATCGACGCGTTTCCGCAGTACGCCGAGGTGCGGGTCGCTGCCGCTCCCGAGGCGGCGATCGACGCGGCGCGTCGGACGTTGCGGCGGCGAGGGTTCCGCGTCGCGCTCGACACGGCGCGCCCGGCGCTCGCCGCCGAGAAAGGCGTGGCGCGCGAGGTGGGGAGTCTCGCGTTCCACTGGGCGTTCATCCTGCTGCTGGCGGGCGTGATCTATGGCAAGGGCACGGGGTTCAGCGGCGTGATCGCAGTGGTCGAAGGTCAGAGCTGGGTCGATGCCGAGGCGAACTACGACGGCACGATCCAGGCGGGCAGGTTCTTCGACGGGTTCACGGGTATCGGTCTGCGCCTGCGCGATTTCGGCAGTGATTTCCTGCGATCGGGCCAGCCGATGGATTTCGTCTCGAGCGTGGACCTGCAGGCGCCCGACGGATCTTTGGTCCGGCGCCAGGACATCAGGGTGAACCAGCCCGCGAAGATCGAAGGGCTGTGGATCTATCAGTCCGGCTTCGGCTGGGCACCGATGATCGAGGTGACCGACCGCGGCGAGATCGTGTCGTCCGGACCCGTGGTCATGGATCGCGACCCCGCGCCCGAAGGGGTCGTCGACTTCGCGATGCCGTGGCGCGGGGTGGTGAAGCTTCCGGGCACGGGAGCGGGAGGGGCGGACCGTGCGATCGAGCTCGAGCTGTGGCCCGACAGCCGGGCGTTCGCCGCGCTGCTCGACCCGGATGCGGAGCCGCAAGCCATGCTCGTCGAGTTCGACCCGATCATCAGGTTCACCGTCTGGGAGGGACCGCTCACCGACCTCTCCACGAACCGGCTCGACACGACCGCGATGCGTGAGGTGTATGAGGGCATCGTCGGGGCCGGTCGCACCGCCGACCTCGACGACGGCGCCGCGCTCATCCAGGGCGACGCGGGCTCGGGCTCGACGATCTCGTTCCCGGAGCTGCGTCAGTACTCCGTCTTCCAGGTGGCTCGCGACGCTGGGCTTCGACTCGTGCTGGCCGCGGCTATCCTCATCCTCGTGGGACTGCTGCCGGCTCTCTACAGCTCGCGGCGCAAGGTGTGGGTTCGCGCCGACCCCGACGGTGACGGCGCCGTGGTGCGGGTGGGCGGTCTCGCGATGCAACGCAAGCCGCAGTTCGAGGAGGAGTTCGCGCGGCTCGTCGGCGCCCTCGCGCCGGCGAACAGCGGGCCGTCGGCGCCGCATGAGGAGCCTCGCGAGCTGCCCGACGATCGAGAGCCAGCGAGTCAGGAGAGGGTGCAGACGCCGTGACCGATCTGCAGTGGGCCCGCGTCTCCAACGATGCGTTCAACGTGGCCCTGTTCGCCTACATCGCTGCGATGATCGGCTACTTCGTGCACCTGTCGTTCGATCGCAACGCGATCTGGCGGATCTCGCGTGCCATCGCGGTCGTGGGCGTCGGGGCGAACGTCGTGTCGGTCGTCGCTCGCGGCCTTGCGGCCGATCGCGTGCCGTGGGGGAACATGTACGAGTACTCGTCGATGCTCGCGCTGCTCGTCGTCGTGGGCGCGCTCGTCGTGGTCGAGGGCGTCTACAAGGTGCGCTCGCTCACAGGGTTCGCGTTGATGTTCAGCGTGCTGACGATGGCGGTCGCCGTGTCGTTCCTCTACGTCGGGCCGGGCCCGCTCGTGCCCGCGCTCAACTCGTATTGGATCAAGATCCACGTGCAGGCAGCGATCTGGGGGTCGTCGCTGTTCGCGCTCGGCGGCGTCGCGACGATCGCCTACCTCGTGGTCGACCGTGGCGAGCGGAAGAAGCTCGACGCTCCCGCCTCGACGAGTCCCCCGCCGATCATGGGGGGTTCCATCGACCTCGAGGACGCCGACGCCAGGGCTGCCGCCGCGCCTGCCGATCTCGTGGCGGACCCGGCGGAGGACGTGCAGCCCGCGCCCGCCAGACGCCGGCTGGTGCCGTCCGCCGCCGGGCTCGACCGGCTCGCCTATCGCATCATCGCGCTCGCGTTCCCGATCTGGACCTTCGCGGTGATCGCCGGCGCGATCTGGGCCCAGGAAGCCTGGGGGCGCTACTGGGGCTGGGACCCGAAGGAGACGTGGTCGTTCATCACGTGGGTGATCTTCGCGGGGTACCTGCACGCGCGCGCCACGAGCGGCTGGAAGGGCCGCCGCGCCGCCGTGATCGCGCTCGTCGGGTTCGTCTCGCTGCTGGTCACGTACTACGCCGTGAACCTGTGGATCGTGGGTCTGCACAGCTATGCGAAGTGACGCTCGAGCGGCGTCTGGGCGCGCGGACGCCGGTGATACAGTGCGCGCGTTCCGGCCGTGAGCCGGGCGCGAGTCGGCTGGTGAGGAGCGAGAGCGATCGTGCGGAAGAAGGCGCTGTGGACCCTCGGCCTGATCGCCGTGTGGCGCTGCTGCTCGCGGCCTGCGCTCCCGAACGCGGGCCAGGACACCCTGCAGCCTGTCGGCGAGGTCGCGAAGCAGCAGAAGGCGCTGTTCGTGCCGGTGTTCTGGGTGGCCGTCGGTGTCTTCGTGATCGTGCAGGGCGGCATCCTGTACATCGCGATGCGCTACCGCCACCGCAAGGGCCGCGACCGCATGCCGACGCAGACCCACGGCAACACGCGGCTCGAGATCGGGTGGACGATCGCTCCGGCGGTCGTGCTCGCGGTCGTCATGGTGCCGACCGTCTCGCTGCTCTGGGATCTCGCTCGCCCGCCGAGCCGACGACGCGCTGAACATCACCGTCGAGGGCTACCAGTGGTGGTGGGGGTTCGTGTACCCCGACGAGGACATGGCCACCGACTGGGACGCACCGATCACGATCGCCGACACGATGGTGGTGCCCGACCGGCCGCGACGTCTACCTCTCGCTCGAGGCCGAGGGCGGCGGCGCCAAGGACGCGAACGGCGACCCCGACTTCCAGGTGATCCACTCGTTCTGGGTGCCGCAGCTCTTCGGCAAGCAGGACGTGATGCCGAGCCAGCACGAACCACATCCTGTTCAGCGTCGACACGCCCGGCACCTACACGGGGCAGTGCGCCGAGTTCTGCGGGCTGCAGCACGGCGCGATGAAGCTCGAGGTCGTGGCGCTCGACGCCCGACGACTGGGAGGCCTGGGTCGAGAACCAGCAGAGCCTGGCCCCGAGCCCCACCGACCCGCTCGCCCAGCAGGGCGAGGAGCTGTTCCTGAACCCGCTGAGCGACGGACGGGGCGGCGTGCACGGCGTGCCACGCCGTCGGCGACGCGCCGGCGGCGCTGCCGCGCCGAACCTGTCGCACTTCGCCGACCCGACGCACACGTGCTTCGCCGGCTGCAACTGGTCGACCGAGGACCGCGAGGCGCTCGCGGCGTGGCTCGAGAACCCCGACGCGGTGAAGCTCGGCGCGAAGATGCCCGACTACGAGCTCGACGCGACGAGGAGATCGACGCCCTCGTCGCCTACCTGTACAGCCTGACGTGATGGAGGCGATCACCGACCCATGGCGAGCGTGAGCGTTCCTGCGACGGGCGGCCGGGGGCTGCTGCGGCGGCCCACGGCGATCACCGGCTTCTGGAGCTGGTTCACCACGGTGGACCACAAGAAGATCGGCATCATGTACGGGGTCGTCGCCTTCTTCTTCTTCATCATCGGCGGCCTCGAGGCGCTGCTGATCCGGGCGCAGCTGGCCCAGCCCGACGGCACCCTGCTGAACGCCGACCAGTACAACCAGATCTTCACGATGCACGGCATCACGATGATCTTCCTGTTCGTGATGCCGATGTCGGCGGCGTTCTTCAACTACCTGATCCCGCTGATGATCGGCGCGCGCGACGTGGCCTTCCCGCGCCTGAACGCCTACAGCTTCTGGGCGTTCCTGCTCGGCGGGCTCTTCCTGTACTCGAGCTTCGTTCCTGGGCGGCGCGCCGAACGGCGGCTGGTTCGGGTACGCGCCGAACTCCACGACCGACCCGTCGATCGGCATGACGTTCTACGCGCTCGGCCTGCTGATCACCGGCATCGCCTCGACCGCCGGCGCGGTGAACCTGGCGGTCACGGTCGATCAACATGCGCGCGCCCGGCATGACGCTGTTCCGCATGCCGGTGTTCGTGTGGATGGGGCTCGTGGTGCAGTTCCTGCTGGTGTTCTCGCTGCCGATCATCACGGTCGCGCTGTTCCAGCTGCTGTTCGACCGGCGGTGGGACACCGCGTTCTTCGATCCGACGCGCGGCGGCGACCCGATCCTGTGGCAGCACCTGTTCTGGCTGTTCGGCCACCCGGAGGTCTACATCCTGATCCTGCCGGCGTTCGGCATCATCAGCGAGATCCTGCCGGTGTTCAGCCGCAAGCCGCTGTTCGGCTACCAGTTCGTGGTCTTCTCCGGCATCGCGATCGGCTTCATCGGGTTCGGCGTGTGGGCCCACCACATGTTCGCGGCCGGCCTCGGGCCGGTCGCCAACACGGCGTTCGGCATCTCGACGGCGATCATCGCCGTCCCGACCGGCATCAAGATCTTCAACTGGATGGGCACGATGTACGGCGGCGACATCCGGTTCGCGACGCCGATGCTGTACTGCGGTCGGCGCCGTGGCGATGTTCGTGATCGGCGGGCTGTCGGGCGTCACGCACGCGATCGTGCCGAGCGACTACCAGCAGACCGACACGTACTACATCGTCGCGCACTTCCACTACGTGATCTTCGGCGGCGCCGTCTTCGGCATCTTCGCGGGGCTGTACTACTGGTGGCCGAAGGTGTTCGGGCGCAGGCTCGGCGAGGCGCTCGGCAAGGTGCAGTTCTGGCTCCTGATCGATCGGGTTCAACCTCGCGTTCGGGCCGATGCACATCCTCGGGCTGCAGGGCATGATCCGGCGCGAGTACACCTACCCCGAGTCCCTCGGTCTCACGTTCTGGAACCAGGTCGTCGACGGTCGGCGCGTTCCTGATCGCCCTCTCGGTGCTGATGTTCATCGTCAACGTCGTTGCGCACGCAGCTGAAGCCGCGTGGCGAGGTCGTCGAGGACCCGTGGGATGCGCGCACGCTCGAGTGGATGACCACCAGCCCGCCGCCCGTGCACAACTTCGACGAGATCCCGACCGTGCACTCGCTCGACGAGTTCTGGCACCGCAAGTACGTGGAGGACGAACGCACCGGCAGGCTCGTGCCCGCGCAGGCGGGCGCCTCGACGACGCCCACGACGAGCACGACGGCTGGACACGCCTCGATCCACCTGCCGAGCCCGTCGTACTGGCCGCTCGTGTCTGGCCTCGGACTGCCGATCATCGGCTACGGCGTGCTCTACTCGTGGTGGCTGGTCGGGCTGGGCGCGCTGGTCGTCCTTGATCGGCTTCTACGGCTGGGCCCTCGAGCCCTCGGTGGCGGAGGAGTAGACCGTGGCCGACCTCGCGATCACGCCCGGGCACGGCGACGCCGTCGCGGCGCACGACGAGCACGCGACCACCACCGGTCTGCCGAACACGAAGCTCGCGATGTGGATGTTCCTCGCGTCGGAATGCATGCTGTTCGGCGCGCTGATCAGCACCTACGTGCTGTATCGGGGCGCCGAGCCTGACGGGCCCGTACCCCGACGACGTCTTCGACATCCCCTACACGTCGGTCTCGTCGTTCGTGCTGCTGGCCTCGTCGCTCACGATGGTGCTGGCGCTCGCGTCGGCGCAGAAGCGCGACGTCGCTCGCATGCGGCTGTGGCTGCTCGCGACCGCGCTGCTCGGCCTCACGTTCGTCGGGGGCCAGGTCTACGAGTTCACGACGTTCTACGACGAAGGGCTGGCGATCTCGACGAACCTGTTCGGCACGACCTTCTACGTGCTGACCGGCTTCCACGGGGTGCACGTGACGGTCGGCATCCTGATGCTGCTCTCGCTCGTGGGGTTCTCGACCGCCGACCGCCTGCCCGACGACGCCGCGTTCCCGGTCGAGATGGTGGGCCTGTACTGGCACTTCGTCGACATCGTGTGGATCATCATCTTCACGGTCGTGTACCTGATCCCGACCGCCGCCCCGGCCCGGGCTAGGAGGCGATGACGCGTGTCCGAGATCGAGACGCGTTCCAGGAGGAGCTCGGCACGCGCGACATGCCCGACCCACGCGAGGCCCAGCGCGCATCACGAGCACCCGAGCGCCAAGGAGTACATCCGCATCGGCGTGATCCTCGCCGTGCTGACGGCGCTCGAGGTCGCCACCTACTACGTCGACGTCGGCGCCGCTGCTCGTGCCGACCCTGCTCGGGCTCGCCGTCGTGAAGTTCGCGCTCGTCGTGATGTGGTTCATGCACCTGAGGTTCGACAGCCTGACGTACGCGCGGTTCTTCCTGATGGGGCTCGCGGGGGCGGCCACGCTCTACCTGATCGTGCTGATCTCGTTCCGCGTGTTCTTGGTGGAGTGAGCGATCGTGCGACTCCCGACTGGCACCTGCACCCCGACGTCTGGCTGTTGTTCGGCTCGATCGTCGCCGCGTACCTGATCGCCGTGCGGCGCCACATGGCGGCCACCGGCGAGCCGACACCGCGGCGCAAGCGGGCGCTGTTCCTCGGGGGCATGGGGGTGCTGTGGCTCGGCGCCGATTGGCCCGTGCACGACCTCGCCGAGGGCTACCTCTACCTCATGCACATGACGCAGCACCTGCTGTTCACGCTGGTCGCGGCGCCGCTGCTGATCGCGGGCATGCCGGCGTGGATGCTCCGGTCGCTGCTCGCCCCGCGCCCGGTGCGGCGCGTCTTCCGGTTCTTCACGCGGCCGCTCGTGGCGCTCGTGGTCTTCAACGGCGTGCTGCTGTTCACGCACTGGCCGGCTGTTGTCGAAGCGTCGGTCGGGTCCGAGCCGATCCACCTGGCCTTGCACGTGCTGATCGTGACCTCGGCGCTCGTGATGTGGTGGCCGGTGATGTCGCCGCTGCCCGAGATGCCGTCGCTCTCGGCGCCCGGGCAGATGATCTACCTGTTCCTGCAGTCGCTCGCGCCGACGATCCCGGCCTCGTTCCTCACGTTCGGGCACACGCCGCTGTATCCGGTCTACGCCAGGTTCCCGCGCATCTGGGGCATGTCGGCGCTCAACGACCAGCTGATCGCGGGGCTGATCATGAAGCTCGCGGGCGGCATGCTGTTGTGGACCGTGATCGCGGTCATCTTCTTCCGCTGGTTCGAGCGGGAGCAGCGAGACGGGCTCGACACGTCGGCTTATCAGAACGTGCAGCGAGAGATCGGCGCGGAGATGGGCCGATGAGCGCCGCTCCTTCGACGACCCAACGAGGAGCGACAGACCGATGAGTGACGGCAAGAACCGGCAGAGCCTGTTGCTGCCGATCCTGATCCCGACGGGCGCGTTGGCACTGATCGCCCTGGTCCTCGCGGGGTTCTCGCGCGTGCTGCTCGCCGTCTCGCACAACGCGGCCACCGTCGTCGCCCTTGTCGCCGCCGCCGGCATCGTCGGGGTCGCCGCCTGGGTCGCCTCGAGGAAGCGTGTCACCGGCGCCACGCTGTTCTCGATGGTCGCCGCCATGACCGGCATCGCGATGGTGGCGGGGGGTCTCGCGGTGGTCGCCGCACCCCTGCAGGAGGAGCAGGAAGAAGAGCCGGGCGTCGTCGTCGCTCTGGCTGCGCCCGAAGGCGCCGCCGCCTCGGGGTTCTCGACCGATGCCCTCTCGGTGCCGAGCGACGAGCCGTTCACGATCGGCTTCGACAACGCAGACCCGGCGATCCAGCACAACGTGGTGATCTTCGACGGTCCCGACGCCGAGTCGCCGTCGCTGTTCTCGGGAGCAGTGCTCACCGGTCCCGATGAGGCAGCGTATGCCGTCGAGCCGCTGGCCGAGGGCGAGTACTTCTTCAACTGCGAGATCCACCCCACCACCATGACCGGCACCATGACCGCCGCCCCGGGAGGCGGCGAGGGCGGTGAAGGTGTGACGGTGGCGGCGGCAGCGTTGGAGTTCGACACCGACAGGATCGAGCTCCCGGCCGAGACTCCGACGACGATCACCTTCGACAACCAGGAAGCCGGCACGCAACACAACATCGCGATCTATGAAGATGACACGCTCGCACAGGAGCTCTTCAAGGGCGACCTGTCACGGGACCGGAGACGATCCCGTACGAGGTGCCCCCGTTGCCCGAGGGGGAATACTTCTTCCAGTGCGACGTGCATCCCACCATGAACGGCACGGTCGTCGTTGCTGCGGGTGGCGGCGAAGGCGGTGGCGGCGGGGGCGATCCCGGGGGCGGGGAGGACCCGCCGCCCGATGAGGGTGGAGGCGGGGAGCCCGCAGGCACGGCAACGGCCTCGGTCGCTGCCGAGGGCACGGCGTTCGATCCGACCACGCTCACCTGGCCCGCAGATACCGACGTCGCGCTGACCTTCGACAACCGGGATCTGGCCGACGTGAGCGGCCAGCACAACGTGTCGATCTACGACGGTGAGACCGCGCTGTTCCAGGGCGAGCTCATCTCCGGGCCGACGACGATCGAGTACATGATCCCGCCCATGCAGGTCGGGACGTTCGAGTTCCGATGCGACGTGCACCCGGAGATGATCGGCTCGGTCGAGGTCACATGAGCAGGTCGGTCGGCGCGCCTGCGACCGGCCCTGAGACACCTGGGGAACCGCCCGAGCGGCACCTCGCACGCACGACGTTCATCATCGTTGCGATCGTGGCCGCGATCGCGGTCGCCGGATCCGCCCTGCGTCCTACGACCGATCCCCGTGAGGAAGGCGGCGTCGCCGTGCTCGACGAGCCCTTCCCGGGTCTGCAGGGCGAGGCGGTCGTCGGGCTCGACGTCGACACCGGTCGGATGGACTGGTCGGTGTTGGTCGTCAACATCTGGGCCACGTGGTGCGGACCGTGCCGCCGCGAACAGCCGGCGTTGCAGCAGGTGCAAGCGGCGTACGCCTCCCGTGGAGTGGAACTCCTCGGAGTCGACTACCGCGACGACCGCGCCGCGGCGGAGCGATGGATCGAGGACTTCTCGGTCACCTACCCGAGCTTGTACGACCCACAGGGTCGCACGGCGGCGTCGCTCGAACTTCCCGTTCGTGCCCGACACATATCTGGTCGATGCGTCGGGCACGACGCGCTATGCGATCTATGGCGAGACGAGTGAAGAAGAGCTCTCCGGGCTGATCGACGAGCTGCTGAACGATCAGGGGAACGCCGCCGCGGCGGCGGCTTAGACGACCGCGTCGAGCGCGACGGCGCCGAACAGCGCCGCGAGGTAGACGATCGAGTACGTGAACAGCCGCCAGGACCTGTCCAAGCTCGGTCGTCGCCCTCGGTGTGGCGCCACAGCACGAGCGCCCGGTACACGAACACGCCACCCAGCACTGCGGCTGACAGGTGTAGATGGGGCCCATGTCCGCGACCGGCGAGAGCAGCAGCGTCGTGCCGAACAGCACGAGCGAGTACAGGAAGATCTGCCGCCGGGTCTCGTCCTCGCCCCTGACCACCGGCATCATCGGCACGCCGGCCGCCGCGTAGTCGCCGCTGAACCGCAGCGACAGCGCCCAGAAGTGCGGCGGGGTCCAGACGAACACGATCGCGAACAGGATCCACGCGGGCAGCGCGAGCGAGCCTGTCACCGCCGCCCAGCCGATCAGCGCCGGCACGGCGCCGGCCGCGCCGCCGATCACGATGTTCTGCGTCGTCGAGCGCTTCAGCCACATCGTGTAGACGACGACGTAGAACGCGATCGCGGCGAGCGAGAGCGTCGGCGGCCAGCATGTTGACCGTCATCGCCAGGAACAGGAACGAGAACGCCCCCAGCCAGAAGCCGAACGCGAGCGCGCGCTCGGGCGGCACCTGATGCGCCGGGATCGGGCGCCCGCGGGTCCGCCGCATCACCTCGTCGATGTCGCGGTCGAGGTACATGTTGATCGCGTTGGCGGCGCCCGCCGCCAACGTTCCTCCGACGAGCGTCGCGAGCATGAGCCAGAGCGACGGCACGCCGCCCTTGGCCAGCATCATCGCCGGCACGGTCGTGATCAGCAGCAGCACGATGATGCGAGGCTTCGTGAGCCGGAAGTAGGCGGTGATCGTGTCGCGGATCGACGCCGGCTCGGACACGGCGGGATCGGCGCCCGCTGCTGGGCGCTGCGTCGCTGCGACGCCGGCTGCCGCCGGGCGACGACCGCGAGTGCCACCATGGTCGCCCAGATCGCCGCCGACATCGCCACGTGCAGCGGCGCGCGGCCACGTGGAGAGCTCGGTGACGACGTTGATGCCGCCGACCACGATCTGCGCGACGAACAGCGCGCCGGCCAGCGTGGAGAGCCGGACGAGCGGCGGCTGATCGCACGGGCATCGTGCGCGCCCGCACCACGAGCCACAGCACGAGCGCGGCCACGACGATCGCGAGCACGCGGTGCGCGAACATCTCCGGCGGCGCCGCGTGGCCCGAACGACGGCAGCAGGCGCCCGCCCATCAGCGGCCAGTCCCGGAACGCGAGGCCGGCGCCCTCGGCTCGGACGTAGGTGCCGACGAGCAGCAGCGCGAACGTCGCGATCGCCGCGCCCATGGCCAGCCGTCGCGTAGCCTCGGTCGCCGCCTCGACGGGCGGTTTCGAACGCTGAGGGTCGTAGCGGCGACGACGACGCCGAGCACGATCATCGCGAGCCCGAAATGCAGCGTGACCACCGCGGGGTCGAGCCCGCTGTTCACGACCGCTCCGCCGAGCGCGCCCTGCACGCCGAACAGCGGCACGAGCGCAACGGCCATGCAACACGGCGGCGCGGGGTGTCGCGCTCGGCCGTCCTCTGCGGGCCCGCGACCAGCTCGACGATGCCCGCCACGGCGAGCGCGATCGCGAGCAGCACCGGAGACCACACCGAGGGCGCGATGTACGTACTCGATGAGCGTGTGGTACTCCCAGCGCGGTATCCAGCTTCCGAAGCACGTGGGCCAGTCCGGACAGCCGTCGCCCGATCCGGTCGCGCGCACGACGCCGCCCCACACGATCAACGTCAGCGTCGAGACCGTCGTCGAAACCGCCAGCTTCTGGAACCGGGTCATCGAGTCCTCGCGAGGGTCGGTCGTGCTGTGCAGAGCGCCACGGCGCGACCATGATAGTGGCGGTTGCAGGATCAGCGGAGGCCGGGCAGGCTGCGAGATACTTCCGGTCATGGCCGTGGAACCCGCCCTTGCCGGCGACGCGCTCGGGTCCGTGCGGACCGACATCGACATCGTGCTCGGTGACTACCTTCAGACGTGTGCGCGTGACCTTGGCCTCATCGACGCGAACGCCTCACTGCTCGTCGAGGAGATCGCCCGGCTCGTGCAGGCCGGCGGGAAGCGACTGCGTCCTGCGTTCTGCGTCTGGGCCTACCGGGCGGCGCTGCCTGAGGCGCCGGCTCCTTCGGGAGTGCCTGGGGGTGAGGCCATCGTTCGTGCAGCAGCAGCGCTCGAGCTGCTGCACACGATGGCATTGATCCACGACGACCTCATCGACGGCGCAACCGAACGCCGTGGCGTGATCGCGACCGCTCCGCACCTGAGAGCCGAGGCGGTCGAGCGCCGCTTCCCCGTCGACGCGGAGAGGTTCGGTGACGCGGCGGCGTTGCTCGCCGGCGACCTCGCGGCTGTGCTCGCCGATCGACTCCTCCTGACGAGCGGGTTCGACCCAGCGGCGACCATGCGCGCCCTAGTGCCCTACAACGAGATGCGACTCGACATGGCGGCGGGTCAGCTCCTCGACGTCGCGGGCCTCGCCTCGGAACCCGAGGTGGCCCTTCACGCCGCTCGCCTGAAGGGCGGTAGCTACACGGTCCAGGGGCCGCTCATGGTGGGCGTTGCGCTCGCCGGCGACCGCGCCGACGTTCGCGCTGCCCTCATGGCGTTCGCGGCGCCGCTCGGCGAGGCGTTCCAGCTCCGCGACGACGTGTTGGACCACGAAGGCGCACACGGTGCGACGCCTGCAACCGTGAACGCGCTGGTCGCCCAGGCGCGCGGGGCCCTCATCGACGCGTGGCGTGAGACTGCGATCGATCCCCGTGCAGCGTCGGCGCTCGACGCGCTCGCTGCGCTGGTGTCGTTGCCATGAGCGATGACCTCGCGGGGTTGCGTCGCGCGTTCGCCGATGTGCTCACCTGCCGCGTCGCCACCGTTCGCCCCGACGGAGGTCCGCACGTTGCCGCCCGATGGTTCGTGTGGCGCGACGACGGCGTGTGGGTCTCGACCAAGGTCGGCGACACCACGTGGACGCACGCTGCTCGCGACCCGCGCATCTCGGTGCTGATCGATCAGGGCCGCGACTGGGCCGACCTGGCTGGGGTGCGGGTCGAAGGCGTCGCCGAGGCGTTCCCGGCCGAGCACCCGGACCTTCGTGCGCCGATGTCGAGCTGGCACGAGAAGTATCGACAGATGTTCGCTGGTAGGGGATTCGAGACGTTCACGCGCGATGTGCCGGAGCTCGGGTTCCTTCGCGTCGTGCCCTCTCGCGTCGATGCGTGGGATCACCGCTGACCCCGCGTGAGGGTCTCGGCGCCTGTCGGGGAGCGTGGCGGTGCGCGTTTCGCGGAGCTGCGGTAGCCTGCAGTTTGTGAATGTTTTCACAAACTGGGCTCGTAGTATCCAACGAACCACGGTCCGGGTGAGCCACCCGGACACGCAGGCCGGAAACGCAGGCCGAAAACGCGGGAGGCCGACGTGAGCGCGCAGACGGTCGAGACCGATGTGCTCGTCGTGGGCGGCGGTCCCGGAGGCGCGGCCGCCGCGTACTACCTGGCGCGACAGGGCCTCGACGTCACGGTGATCGACAAGTCGTCGTTCCCCCGAGAGAAGGTGTGCGGCGACGGCTTGACCCCCCGCAGCGTGGCCGCCCTGCTGCGCATGGGCATCGACACCGACCACCCCGGGTTCGAGCGAGTCAAAGGCCTCCGCGTCTACTCCAGAGGCGCGACGATCGAGCTTCCCTGGCCCGAGCTCTCGAGCTGGCCCGGATACGGCCTCGTCATGCCTCGCGCCGGGTTCGACCATCTGTTGATCCAGCGCGCACAGAAGGCTGGGGCCCGCGTGCAGGAACGCACCGAGGCCACGGAACCCATCATGGAAGGTGGCTGGGTGACGGGCGCCCGTGTGCGACCGGCCGATGACAAGGAGCGCAGAGTCCACGGAGATCCGCGCCCGCTTCACGATCGCCGCCGACGGCGCAGCGAGTCGGTTCGCGAAGCCTGCGGGGGTGCGGCGCGACGACTCCCGTCCGCTCGGCATCGCGGCGCGCCGCTACTACAGATCCTCGTACCACCCTGGCCCGTGGTTCGAGTCGTGGCTCGATCTCTGGGAAGGCGACCTGCTGCTGCCAGGCTACGGGTGGCTCTTTCCTGTCGTGGGCGGCCAGATCAACCTCGGAGCCGGTCTGCTCAACACCTTCAAGGACTTCAGGAAGATCTCGGCGCAGCGGCTGTTCACCGCCTTCTCCACGATGTTGCCCTCGGAGTGGGGCCTCTCCGAGGACTCAGCCGAGGGACGCGTGCTGTCGGGACCGCTTCCGATGAGCCTGAACCGGGCGCCCCAGGTCGTGCCTGGCATGCTCCTGATCGGTGACGCTGCGGGCGCCGTCAACCCGTTCAACGGCGAGGGCATCGCCTACGCCATGGAGACCGCCGAGGTCGCCGCCGACCTGTTGCACGAGGCGCTCGTGAAGGATCGGTTCGCCATCGCGATGATGTATCCGACCGTGCTGCGCGAGCGCTACGGCGACTACTTCACGATCGGCCGTGGGTTCGCGAAGCTCATCGGGCACCCCGCGATCATGGGCCGGGCAACGCGTCATCTGCTGCCGAACCAGCGCGTGATGGGCTTCGCGATGCGGCTGATGGCCAACCTTACCGACGGTCCTGACGGCGATCGGCAAGACCGCTTGTTCCACCTGCTGCAGCGCATCGCGAGGGCGTCGTGACCGATAGGATTCGCCCGTGCTGACCGAGTACCTGCCGATCGTCGCCATGGCCGTGCTGGCGGTCGTGTTCGGGGTCGCGTCGCTCGTCGTCTCGCGGGCCTTCCGCCCGCACAAGCCCAACCCTGTGAAGCTCTCGGCGTACGAGTGCGGCAACGACCCGGTGCGTCTTCCCCGTGGCGAGCGTTTCAGCGTGAAGTTCTACGTCGTCGCGATGCTGTTCATCATCTTCGATATCGAGATCATCTTCTTGTTCCCGTGGGCGGTGCGGTTCCGTGAGCTCGGATTGTTCGGTCTCGCGGAGATGGCGGTGTTCATCGGGTTGGTGTTCGTGGCCTACGCGTACGTCTGGCGCGCGGGCGGGCTCGATTGGGCGGAGACGGTCGAGAGCCCGCTCGAAGCAGAGGCCACTGACGACCTGATGGCCGAGGCCGACGCTGAGCTCGCCGCGGCGATGCGCGACCCGGAGGCCGCCGGTGCCCGTTGAGCGGCTCGAGGGTGTCCACCTCGGCAAGACGCCCGAAGAGATCGAGGACGAGGTCCGCCGCGGAGTGCTGCTGACCTCGCTCGACCGGGCGGTCGGGTGGGCCAGGAAGCAGTCGATGTGGCCGGCCACGTTCGGGCTCGCGTGCTGCGCGATCGAGATGATGTCGACGGGCGCGGGCAAGTACGACCTCTCCCGATGGGGCATGGAGTTGTTCCGCGCGTCTCCTCGCCAGGCCGACCTGATGATCGTGGCGGGTCGCGTCTCGCAGAAGATGGCGCCGGTGCTGCGGCGCATTTACGACCAGATGCCCGAGCCACGGTGGGTGATCTCGATGGGGGTCTGCGCGAGCGCCGGCGGCATGTTCACCAACTACGCGATCGTGCAGGGTGTCGACACCATCGTGCCGGTCGATGTGTACGTGCCTGGCTGTCCCCCGAAGCCGGAGATGCTGATGCACGGCATCCTCAAGCTGCACGAGAAGGTGCGCACGACGGAGCCGTTCAGATGAGCCCGCAGGAGCTGGCCGAACGCGTGCGGGTCCGGTGCCCCGATACCTCCGTCTCACGCGACGAGGCGACGTCGATCGTCGACCGTGACGAGTTGCTCGAGACGCTCGAATGGCTCCGCGACGACGACGATCTCTCCCTCGCCTTCTGCTCCAGTGTCACCGCGACCGACTGGCCCGGGTCCGACCCGAGGCTCTGGGTCGCCTACGAGCTCCGTTCGATGGAGCGATTCCATCGGCTCCGAGTGAAGGTCGGCCTCGCCGACGGCGACGCACACCTGCCGAGCGTGACACAGCTGTTCCCGACGGCCGACTGGCACGAACGCGAGACGCATGACTTCTACGGCATCGTGTTCGACGGCCACCCCGACCCCAGACCCTTGCTACTGCCTGACGGGTGGGAGGGGTATCCATTGCTCAAGACCGAGGAGCTGGGCGGTGTGAACACCCGGTTCCACGGGGCGTTCATCCCTCCGGTCGATACGCGCACGGCAACCTGAGGCTTCGCGATGGCCGACGCTCCCACCTCGCCGATCACGCCACTGGAGCCTCGCGCGTCCGCGCATGCGGTCGACGAGAGCACCGGTGAGATCAGGCAGGAAACGATGATCATCAACATGGGCCCGCAACATCCCTCGACGCATGGGGTCCTCCGCCTGCTCCTGGAGCTCGACGGCGAGACCGTCATCAAGTGCACGCCGATCATCGGCTACCTGCACACCGGCATCGAGAAGAACACCGAGTACCGAACGTGGATGCAGGGCGTCACCTTCGTGACGCGGGCCGACTACCTCTCGCCGTTCTTCAACGAGCTGGGGTACTGCCTGGCCGTCGAGCGTCTGCTCGGCATCGAGGCGCCGCGCGCGAGCGCAGGTGATCCGGGTCCTGATGTGCGAGCTCAACCGCATCTCGTCGCACCTCGTGTGGCTTGCGACCGGCGGGCTGGAGCTCGGTGCGGTCAGCGTGATGCTCTACGGCTTCCGTGAGCGCGAGGTGTTGATGGACATCTTCGAGGAGGTCACCGGTCTGCGCATGAACCACGCGTACATCCGCATCGGCGGCGTGATCATGGACCTCCCCGATGTCGGCATCGAGAAGATCGAGCGGTTCCTGACGGACATGCCCAAGCGCATCGACGACTACGAACGGCTGCTCGACGCCAATCCGATCTGGCTCGAGCGCAACGTCGGCGTCGGCGTCCTCTCAGCCGCAGACGCACTCGCCCTCGGGGTGACCGGGCCCGTGCTCCGAGCGGCGGGCGTCGCTGCCGACGTTCGCAAGGACGCCCCGTACTGCGGCTATGAGACCTACGACTTCGAGGTGCCCGTGCGCACCCAGGCCGACGCGTACGCCCG
This sequence comes from uncultured Actinomycetes bacterium, assembly GCA_963831325.1. Taxonomy (GTDB): domain Bacteria; phylum Actinomycetota; class UBA4738; order UBA4738; family HRBIN12; genus JAOUEA01. Next base: position 28,602 of record CAWHQA010000023.1, on the reverse strand, counting down.
CTATCGGTTGCGTATCGAGGAGATGCGCGAGTCGATGAAGATCGTTCGCCAGTGCCTCGAGCGTCTCGACGAGCCGGGACCGGTGATGATCGAGGACCCGAAGGTGGCGTGGCCGGCGAAGCTCAGCGTGGGTCCCGACGGCATCGGCAACGACCCTGCCTACATCACCCACATCATGGAAGAGTCGATGGAGGCACTGATCCACCACTTCAAGATGGTGACGCAAGGGGTCGAGGTGCCGGCGGGCGAGGTTTACCAGGTCGTCGAGTCGCCGCGCGGCGAGCTGGGCTTCTACGTGGTCTCGACGGGGGGGCACCGTCCCTATCGCGTGAAGATCCGAGACCCCTCGTTCGTCAACCTGCAGGCGATCCCGAAGATGGTCGAGGGCTTCCTCATCGCCGACGCGATCGCCGCGATCGCCTCGCTCGACCCTGTGATGGGCGGGGTGGATCGCTGATGTCGATCTTCGACGGCGAGCGGCTGCACGAAGCGAACGCGATCATGGCTCGCTACCCAGAGGGGCGGCAGCGGTCGGCGGTGATGCCGCTGCTCTACCTCGCACAGTCGGTCGAAGGGCACGTCACCCGCGAGGCATTGCAGGAGGTCGCCTCGCTGATCGGCGTGCGCACCGCGGAAGTCGAGGCCGTAGCGAGCTTCTACACGATGCTGCGTCTGCGCCCGACCGGAACCCACCTCATCGCGATCTGCACGAACCTGTCGTGTTCGCTCCGCGGCGCGAAGGAAGTCTTCGAGGCGGCCCACGAGGCCACCGGCATCCCGCACGGCGGCGAGATCTCCGATGATGGTCGGTTCACCGTGCACGAGGAAGAGTGCCTGGGCGTGTGCGAGCTCGCACCGGTGGTGCAGGTGAACGTCGCGAACCACGACGTCGTCACCCCCGAGCGCATGCGTTCACTCGTCGAGTCGCTGCGTGAAGGCGACGTGCCCGGGCCCGCCCGAGGTCCGGCCGTCGAGAGCTTCAAGGCCGCCTCGCGCATGCTGGCCGGACTCGAGCCCGTCGAGTCCTTCGAGCCTCTCGAGCCGTTGGAGCCAGAGCCGGAGGAGGCGAACGCGTGAGTGAGCCGCGCCGAGTGCTCACGGCACACTGGGACGACCCGGATGTGATCGCGCTCGCCGGCTACGAAGGCGCAGGGGGGTATCGGGCGTTGCGCACCGCGCTCGATAAGACCGCCGACGAGCTGATCGAGCTCGTGAAGGATTCCGGTCTGCGGGGCCGCGGCGGGGCGGGGTTCCCGACCGGTATGAAATGGTCGTTCGTACCGCGCGACACCGGCAAGCCCACCTACGTCACCGTGAACTTCGACGAGTCCGAGCCGGGCACATGCAACAACCGGGAGCTCGTGGAACGGGAGCCGCACGCGCTCATCGAGGGCACCGCGATCGCGGCCAAGGCGATCGACTGCCATCTCGCCTACATCTACATCCGCGGCGAGTATCTCTGGCAGGCGAGGGTCGTGCAGAAGGCCCTCGACGAGGCGTACGCGGCGGGCTACCTCGGGCACGGCATCATGGGTGGGAGCTACGACCTCGACATCGTGCTGCACAGGGGCGCCGGCGCCTATATCTGTGGCGAGGAAACGGCGCTGCTTTCCAGCCTCGAGGGGTTCAGGGGTCAGCCGCGCCTGCGTCCGCCGTTCCCCGCAGTCGAGGGGCTGTACGAATCGCCGACCGTGATCAACAACGTCGAGACGCTGATGAACGTGCCACACATCGTGAACAACGGGCCCGATTGGTTCAAGGAGGTCGGCACCGAGAAGGCACCCGGCACCAAGATGTTCACGATCAGCGGCAAGGTGGAGCGTCCCGGCAACTACGAGCTGGCGATGGGCACGCCGTTGCGCGTGCTGCTCGAGGAGCACGCGGGCGGTGTGCTCGGCGGCAAGGCGCTCAAGGCCTGGACGCCGGGCGGTTCCTCGACGCCGTTCCTCACCGCGGATCACCTCGACGTCGGCCTCGACTTCGAATCGGTCATGGAATCCGGATCGCTCCTCGGCACCGGCGCGATCATGGTGCTCGACGAGACCGACTGCATGGTGGAAGCCGCTCGCCGCCTGGTCGAGTTCTACGCGCACGAGTCATGCGGCAAGTGCACACCCTGCCGCGAGGGAACGTGGTGGGCCACGCGTGTACTCGGACGCATCGAGGCCGGGTACGGACGCGACGAGGACCTGCCGGTCATGGCCGAGATGGGCCAGAACATCTTGTTCCGCTCTTTCTGCGCGCTCGCCGACGGAGCGGTGTCACCGATCCAATCGACACTGAAGCACTTCATGCCGGAGTACGAGGCGCACATCCGCGAGGGCCGCTGTCCGGTCACTGGCCGAGGCCCGGGGCCTGGCGCCGAGCCGACGCCGGAAGCGGTCACGTTCGCGCCCACCGGCCCCTTCGAGATCCAAGGGGTCTCGTGATGGCTCCCGAGATCACCACGCTCACGATCGACGGGAAGGAAGTCACCGTGCCCGCCGGCACGTTGATCATCCGCGCCGCCGAGCAGGTCGGGGTCGAGATCCCCCGATTCTGCGACCACCCGCTGCTCGATCCGATCGGCGCGTGTCGCCAGTGCTACGTCGAGGTCGAGGGGCAGCGCAAGCTCTTCACGTCGTGCACGACGACCGTAGCCGAAGGCATGGTTGTGAGAACGCAGAACACGAGTGACGCTGTGCACTCCGCACAGGTTGCGAACCTCGAGTTCCTGCTGTTGAACCATCCGCTGGACTGCCCGATCTGCGATCGCGGGGGTGAGTGCCCGCTCCAGGACCAGGCGCTCGCGTTCGGCCCGGGGGAGAGCCGCTACCGCGAGGCCAAGCGGGTCTTCCCCAAGCCGCTGCCGCTCTCCCCGCTCGTGAACCTCGATCGTGAGCGCTGCGTGCTCTGCGCGCGCTGCACGCGCTTCTGCGATCAGATCTCGGGCGATCGCTTCATCGAGCTGTTCGCTCGAGGGGCGGCGGAGCAGGTCTCGATCTCGCCCGGTGAGGACTTCCGTTCACCCTTCAGCGGCAACACCGTGCAGATCTGCCCGGTCGGCGCGCTCACCTCGACGCCATATCGGTTCGCGGCCCGTCCCTTCGACCTCACCACCGTCGACACCGTGTGTCCGCACTGCAGCGCCGGGTGCAATATCAAGCTCGACATGCGCCGGGGCGAGGTCGTGCGTCAACTCGCGCGCGACAACTACGAGGTCAACGACGCGTGGCTCTGCGACAAGGGGCGCTCCGCATTCCGGTTCCCCGATGCTCCCGAGCGTATCGCGACCCCGTTGATCCGTGACCACGGCCTCGAGCCGGCGTCGTTCGGTGAGGTGCTCACCCGTGTGGCCGAGTGGACCGGCGGCAAGCGCATCGCGATCCTCACGGGCGGGCGCCTGATGGATGAGGACTACTTCGCACTGTCCAAGCTCGCCCGCACGGTGTTCCGCACGAACGATCTCGATCACCGGCGTTCGGGTGAGACTGGCGCGTCGGCTGCCGAGCGCCACGCGGCCGCCAACCCGATGGCGGTGACCTACAGAGAGGTCGAACGGGCGAGCGCGATCATGGTGGTTGGTCTCGACGCAGAGCAGGAAGTCCCGATCCTGCATCTTCGACTGCGCAAGGCCGCCCGTCGAGGTGCGCGCATCTGGGTGGTGCACCCGAGGCGTACGCGCCTGCACGACGTCGCAACCCACGTGCTGTGCGCGCCGGGCGACGAGGGCCGCCTGCTCGCGGGGGGTGACGACCCGATGCTCGATGAGGCGCTCGCCGCGCTCCGTGAGGCGGGGGAGGACGCGGTCGTGCTCGCAGGGGAGCGGGAGGGCGCCGCCGACGCTGCGAAAGCAACAGCCGACGCCGTCGGCGCCAGGTTCCAGTACGTGACGCGTCGCGCGAACGACCGCGGAGCCTTGATCGCGGGTGTGCATCCCTCACTGCTGCCGGGCGGCCGATCCATGCACGAGGTCGACGACGTCGAGCGAGCGTGGGGTCCGCTGATGAACCGGGAGCCCGGACGCGACACGATGCACATGCTGCAGGCGTGTGCCGACCGTGAGCTCGACGTGCTGTTCCTGATCGGCGTCGATCCGCTCCGAGACGTGCCCGACGCCAACCTGGTGCGGCGCGCGCTCGACAATGTGCCGGTGAAGGTCGTGCAGTCGCTCGAGCTCGGGTCGCTCGAGAGATACGCCGACGCCTTCCTGCCGGCGACTGCCTTCCTCGAAAAGGACGGCCATGTCACGTCGTGGGAGGGCCGTGGGCAGCGCCTGCGCGCGATACGCGGGCGCGACGGTATCAGCCTCGCCGACTGGGAGATCTTCGCGAGCATGGCGCTCGCGTGCGGCGGTGACCTCGGCTTCGAGACTCTCGACGAGCTGCACGAGGAGATGGCACGCCTGTCGGGCACGCGCGAAGGGAGCGAGCGGTCGGCCGAGGCCGACTCGCCGGCCGTACAGCCGGCACGACAAGACGAAGGCGCCGGGAGCACCGAGGCGAGCGGCTCGGTCGACGGCGTCGCTTCGCAGCCGGACTGGGAGCGGGCCAGGGGTGACGAAGGCGCGACCAGCGAGGTCGGGACGAGCCGTGACAAGCTCGGCGAAACGCACCAGGCGAGTGATGTGCGCGAGAGGGCTCGGGCGCACGCAGGCGATCCCGGGCCAGATGGACTCGTGCTCTTCACCTATCCCTTGCTCGTCGACGAGGGGCGGTTGTCCGAACGGGCCGACGAGCTCAAGGCTGCACTCGAGGACTCGGCGTTTGTCGAGGTGCACCCCGATGATGCGCGGCGGCTGAGTCTCCCCGAGGGCGGCCGAGCGGTGGTGCGGACCGCGGCCGGCGAGGTGGAGCTTCCGGTCCGGGTGACGGAGCACATCGCGTCGGGCACTGCTTTCGTGCCCTTCAACCAACCGGGGTTCGCCGCGAACACGTTGCTGTCGGGGAAGATGCATGTTCGCGCGGATCTCGAACCGATCGAACCAGCGCCAGCCGACGCGCCCGAGCCCGCGGCTGTCGGCGCCGGAGGCGATGCCTGATGGACTGGGTCGATTGGGCGATCCTCGTCGTGCGGGTCGTGATCGTATTCTTCGCGTTGCTGATCGCGGTGATGCTGTACATCTGGATGGAGCGCAAGGTCATCGCGGACATGCAGACGCGCGTCGGCCCCGTGCGCGCTGGGCCCCGTGGCATGCTGATCACGCTCGCTGACGGCATCAAGCTCTTCTTCAAGGAAGGCATCACGCCGACCGCCGCCGACCGCCCCGTGTTCGCGATCGCGCCGATCCTCGCGATGTTCCCCGGTTTCCTCGCCTTCTCGGTGATCCCGTTCGGCACGCAGGTCACCTTGTTCGGCCGTGAGATCCCGTTCCAGCTCGCCGACCTGAACATCGGCATCCTGTGGATACTGGCGATGACGTCGCTGTCGGTCTACGGAGTGGTGCTCGCCGGATGGGCGAGCGGCTCGAACTACCCCTTGCTCGGCGCGGTGCGCTCGAGCGCCCAGATGATCTCCTACGAGGTGGGCATGGGACTCGCCCTCGTCGCGGTGTTGATGTACAGCGGCACCCTGCAGATGAGCGAGCTGGTCGCGGCGCAGGACACCGTCTGGAACGTGGTCCCGCAGTTTCCCGCGTTCATGGTGTTCCTGATCGGTGCGATCGCCGAGACGAACCGGCCTCCGTTCGATCTCGCCGAAGCCGAATCGGAGCTCGTCGCCGGCTTCCACACGGAGTACTCGGGCATCAAGTTCGCGATGTTCTACCTCGGTGAGTACGTGAGCACCGTGACCGTCGCGGCGGTGGCGGTGACGCTCTTCCTCGGTGGCTGGCGAGGGTATTGGCCGTTCGACGGCGCGATGGCCTGGATCGGCCCGTTGCTCTGGTTCATCGTGAAGGTGACCGCGGTGATCTACATCCTGATCCTCGTGCGGGCCACGCTTCCGCGTATGCGCTACGACCGCCTCATGAGCTTCGGGTGGAAGGTGCTGATCCCGTTCGGCCTCATCTGGGTGATGATCACGGGCGTCGTCGTGGTGTTGCCACAGGAGTACGGCAACCGTGGGCGCTACATCGCCGCCGCCGTGATCGTCGGGGCCGCAGCGCTCGCGACGCTCATCGCTCCGTTGTTCTCGCACCGGCCTGCTCCCGAGCACGAGGAGGTGCACGCGTGAAGGACGACGATGCCGCGGGCGACGCGCACCTCGAGGCCGGTCCTCGCGGCACTCCGCAACCTGGTCCCCCTGCCGATCAAGGCGCATGGGATGCCGCGCTTGCGATCGGCAAGGGCATGGCGACGGTGTTCAAGCAGACGTTCCGAGCCGACAACACCGAGCAGTACCCGAAGGAGATCGCGCCGATCCCCGAGCGCTCGCACATCGGGCGTCACCTGCTCAACACCCACGACGACGGACTCGAGAAGTGCATCGGTTGCGAGCTCTGTGCGTTCGCGTGCCCGGCAGACGCGATCTGGGTCGAGGGTGCCGACAACGACCCCGAGCATCCCGTGAGTCCGGGTGAGCGGTACGCGAAGGACTACCAGATCAACTACCTGCGGTGCATCATGTGCGGCCTCTGTGTCGAGGCCTGCCCGACCCGCGCCCTCACGCTCACGAGCCACTACGAGATGGCGTTCACGAGCCGCGAAGAGGCGATTTGGACCAAGGAGCAGCTGCTCGAGCCGCCTCTGCCGCTCGGCACCGATCCGGTGGACCGAGAGGGATAGCTCGACGTGCCGCTCGACAACGTCGTGTTCTGGGTCTTCGCGCCGCTGTCGGTCGCGACCGGTATCGGCATGATCGCGGTTCGGAGCGCTGTGCACGCGGCGCTCTTCCTCGTCGTCAACTTCTTCACGATCGCGGTGATGTACCTGCTGCTCGACGCACCCTTCCTGTTCGCGGTGCAGATCGTCGTGTATGCGGGCGCGATCATGGTGTTGTTCCTGTTCGTCATCATGCTGCTCGGTGTCGACCAGGGTTCCGCGCCCGATGCGAGGTTGATCGGGCAGCGCACGACCGCGGTGATCCTCGCGGTGGCCGTCGTTGCCGAGCTCGCGACCGCGATCCGCGCAGGCGTCGGGTTCGCGACCCGGGCGCCCGAGGGCTTCGACGTCGCGAACCCCGGCGGCAATCCGTCCGCCCTCGCCGACGTGCTGTTCAGGGACTACTTCTTCCCGTTCGAGGTAACGTCGATCTTGTTGATCGTCGCCGCCGTCGCCGCGATGGTGCTCGCCCTGCGTCGCTCGAAAGCGCTCACACAACGCGAGATCGAGGCGCTCGGGTGAGGACGCCGATCGCGTACTTCCTGGTGCTCTCGGCGATCCTGTTCGCGCTCGGGTCGGCGGGCGTGCTCATGCGTCCCAACGCGCTCCGCATCTTCATGGGGGTCGAGCTGCAGCTGAACGCCGTCAATCTCACGCTCGTCGCGTTCTCGCGCATGCACCTCGAGCTCGACGGACAGATCCTGGCTTTCTTCTCGATGGTCGTGGCCGCGGCTGAGGTGGTCGTCGGGCTCGCGATCATCGTTGCGGTGTTCCGGCGGACGTCGACCACCGATGTCGATCGAGCGAGCGTGCTGCGCGGATGATCGACCTGATCGGCCTCGCGATCGCGATCCCGCTCGTGGCGGCGGGCGTGAACATGCTGGTGGGCGGGCGACTCGGTCGCCTCTCGGTCAACGGAGCTGGCCAAAGAGCCGGATGGCTCGCAACCGGGGCCATGGCAGCATCGTTCGTCGTCACGCTGGGGGCCCTGCTGCAGCTGCTGTCGCTTCCGGCGGAGGAACGCACCGAGGTCGTGGCCGTCGCCGAGTGGATCCGCGCTGGCGCGGTCAGCGTCTCGTTGGATCTCCGGGTCGACCCCCTGTCGATCACCATGGCCATGGTCGTCACCGGCGTCGGTTCGCTCATCCATCTGTACGCCATCGGCTACATGCACCACGACCCCCGGCCATCGCGCTTCTTCGGTTACATGAACCTGTTCTGCGCGTTCATGCTCGCGCTCGTCCTCGCGAACGACTTCCTGCTGCTCTACCTCGGATGGGAAGGCGTCGGGCTCTGCTCGTACCTGCTGATCGGATTCTGGTCGGACAGACCCGAGGCCGCCCGCGCCGCGAAGAAAGCGTTCATCACGACCCGCATCGGCGATGTCGCGTTGATGCTCGGGCTCTTCGTGATGTTCATGCAATTCGGTTCGTTCGAGTTCGACACAGTGCTCGGTCACGAGGGTTCGCTGCCCGAGATCGCCACCGGCACCGCGACCGCGATCTCGCTGTTGCTGCTCGGCGGCGCCGTCGGGAAGTCGGCACAGCTGCCGCTGCACGTGTGGCTGCCCGATGCGATGGCCGGCCCGACCCCCGTGTCGGCGCTGATCCACGCGGCGACGATGGTGACGGCGGGTGTCTACCTCGTGGTCCGGGCGCATGTGCTGTTCGAGATCTCCGAGGTCGCGCTCACCGTGGTGGCGATCGTAGGTCTCGCGGGCGTCCTCTACGGTGGGCTGGCGTCGATCGGGCAGTACGACATGAAGCGGGCGCTGGCGTACTCGACCATGTCGCAGCTCGGGTTCATGTTCCTAGCTGCCGGGCTCGGCTTCTTCCCACTTGCCATCTCGTTGCTCGTCGCTCATGCCTTCTACAAGGCGCTGCTATTCCTGACGTCGGGCAACGTCATGCACGGGCTGCATGACGAGATCGACGTGCGTCACCTCGGCGGGTTGCGCCATGACATGCCGTGGACCGCCGCGCTCTTCGCGGCAGGGGCGCTCTCGCTTTCTGGCTTGCCACCATTCAGTGGGTTCTTCACGAAGGACGCGATCCTCGAGGTCGCGAGCCACGACGGCGTCGTCTGGGCCTACCTGCTCGGATCGCTCGGTGCCCTCATCTCGGCCTGGTACATCGCTCGGTTGTTCTTCCAGGCGTTCATGGGTCGGCCGCGGTACGAAGGCCACGCGCACGAAGCGTCGCCCTTGATGCGGGCGCCGCTCGTGGTGCTGGCCGTCGCCGGCCTGTTCGCCGGCCTCGTGCTGGCGTTCACGCCCGAAGGACGGCTCGCGACCTTCCTCGAGCCGGTGCTGGGGCGCATCGAAGAAGGCCACGAGGGACCGTCGACAGCCACCCTCATCGTCATCTCCCTCGTCGTGACACTGGCCGGCATCGGCATCGCGTGGCGCCTCTACCGCCCGGCCAACGAAGAGCGCTGGATCTCGTTTCCGCAACGTGAGCCCGGCATGGCGGGGGTGTTGGGTCGGGCGTTCTACGTCGATGCCCTCTACGCGGGGATCGTCGGCACCGTGGGGCTCCGCGGTGCGACCGCGCTCACCGGGTTCGACCGCACCGTCGTCGACGGCGCGGTCAACGGTGTTGGCCGCCTCGCGGTCTGGGCCTCTGGGCTCGCACCCCTGTGGCAGTCGGGCAAGGTCCGGCGATACGCGCTGTCGTTCCTCGCCGGCGGCGCGGCCCTGTTGCTGTACGCGGCGGTGAGGATCTAGCCGTGGACACGATGCCGTGGCTCACGCTCGTGATCGTGGCCCCTCTGGTGGGGCTCCCGGTGTTGGCACTGTGGCGCTCGCTCTCCGATGAGGCCGCCCGCTGGGTCGGCCTCTCGTCCACACTCGTGGCGTTCGTCTCGTCGATCGGCATGCTGGCGAGCTTCGAGACGGGCGAGGCGGGTCTGCAGATGGTCTCGAAGCACCCCTGGGTCGAGTCGGTCGGCCTTTCGTGGTTCGTGGGTGTCGACGGCTTCTCGATCTGGCTCGTCATGGTCACGACGTTCATGTTCCCGATCGCGGTCGCCGCGTCGTGGAAGGTCGACAACCAGGTGCGCCGATACATGGCGGTCTCGTTGTTCCTTGAGTCAGTCATCATCGGTGCGTTCCTGTCGCTGGACCTGTTGTTGTTCTTCCTGTTCTTTGAGGCCCTGCTCTTCCCGATGTACTTCATCATCGGCGTGTGGGGTTCGAAACGTCGCGTCTACGCTGCCACGAAGTTCCTGCTGTACACGATGTTCGGGTCTGCCTTCCTGCTCGTGGGGATCCTCTATCTCTACGTTCAAGCCGGGAACCAGCTCGGCAAGGCCACATTCGACCTCACCGCGCTGGAGCAGCTGCAGCTGTCGACCGGCGCCGGCAGATGGTTGTTCCTCGCATTCTTCATCGGCTTCGCGGTGAAGGTGCCGGTGTGGCCGTTGCACACGTGGTTGCCCGATGCCCACACCGAAGCTCCGACCAAGGGCTCGATCGTGCTCGCGGCGATCCTGCTGAAGACAGGCCCCTACGGCATGCTGCGATTCAACCTCGACCTGTTCCCCGAGGCATCGCGCTATTTCGCAGACGCGATCATGGTGCTCGCGGTCGTCGGCATCATCTACGGCGCGATCGTGGCGATGATGCAGACCGACATCAAGCGGCTGATCGCGTACTCCTCGGTGAGCCACATGGGATTGATCGTGCTCGGCATCTTCGCGTTCTCAGCAGAGTCGATGGACGGTGCGGTGATCCAGATGGTGAACCACGGCCTGAGCACGGGCATGCTGTTCCTCGTCTTCGGCATGCTGTACGAGCGCACGCACACGCGCGAGATCGCCGAGCTCGGTGGCATCGTGCAGGTCACACCGTGGCTCGCGGGTGCCTACGTCGTCGCGATGCTGTCGTCGATCGGCCTGCCTGGGCTCAACAACTTCGTCGGCGAGTTCCTCGTGCTGCTGGGGACGTTCTCGGTCGACCGTGTCCTGGCGTCGATCGCGATCGTCGGTGTGATCTTGAGCGCGATCTACATGCTCTGGTCCTATCAGCGCGCGTTCCAAGGCCCACTCGAGCAGAGGTGGAGCACGCTGCCCGACCTCTCGTGGCGTGAGGGCGCGATCGTGGCTCCGATCGTCGTGGCGATGCTCTGGATCGGGCTGCACCCTGCGCCCGTGCTCGAGCGGCTGCGGCCGACGTCAGAGCAGGTGGCCTCGCGCCTCGCTCGGTTCGATCCCGGCGGTCACGAGATCGAAGCGGTCGACGCGACTGATGAGGTTGCGCCGTGATCGATGCACCCCGCGTCGAGCTATGGGCGATCCTGCCGGTGCTGATCCTCTTCGGCGGGGCGCTCGTCTCGTTGCTCGGCGCCGCGTTCGCCCGCCGCGCCGCGCAGGCGCCGTTCGCGTTGTTCACCCTCACGGTGATCGCCGGTGCCGCCGCGTCGGCGTTGTGGCTCTGGGGCCGCGAGCCCACCCTCGTCTTGCAAGGCATGGCCAGTGTGGACCGGTTGGCCGCGATCGCCACGCTCGTGCTCTGCGCCATCGGGGCGTTGAGCGCGTACCTCGGGTTCCACTACTTCGAGGGTGACGAGCACCGGCGCAACGAGTTCTACGCGTTGTTGTTGTTCGCGCTCGGTGGCATGGCGTTGTTGGTGGCCGCCGCCGACCTGATCGTCGTGTTCCTCGCGGTCGAGGTGCTCTCGCTCTCGTTGTACGTGCTGACGGCGCTCACGTTCCGCCGTGGTCCGACCGAAGCCGCGATGAAGTACTTCCTGCTCGGCGCGTTCGCCTCGGCGTTCCTGCTTTACGGAGTCGCCATGAGCTATGGCGCCGCGGCGACCACCAGCGTGCAGGAGCTCGCACGAGCGCTGGCGGGGGCGACGGGAAGCCAACCGCTCGCTCTGGTGGGCGCGCTGCTGCTCATGGTGGGACTCGGATTCAAGGTGAGTCTCGTGCCGTTCCACATGTGGACGCCCGACGTCTACCAGGGCGCCCCGAGCCCTGTGGCCGCGTTCATGTCGGCGGCGACCAAGGTGGCGGTGTTCGTGGCGATGATGCGGGTGCTCTTCGTTGCGTTCGGAGCCCTGCAGTGGGATCTCGCGCCTGCCGTCGCCGGACTCGCAGCGGTGTCGATGGTCGTCGGCAGCGTGCTCGCGATCGCGCAGCGCGACGTGAAGCGCATGCTTGCCTACTCGAGCGTGTCACAGGCGGGGTTCATCCTGACGGCGTTCGTCTCGCCCGATCGAGCCGGCATCGCCGCGTCGCTGTTCTACCTGATCTCCTACGGTGCCGCAGTGGTTGGCGCCTTCGGGGTCGTGATGCTGATATCCGGTGGCATCCGGGAACAGACGGACTTCGATCGGTTCCGGGGGCTCGCCCGTCGACGTCCTGTGCTGGCGGGGCTACTCACCTTGTTCCTTCTCTCTCTCGCAGGTATCCCGCCGACCGCTGGGTTCGCCGCCAAGGTGCTGGTCTTCGGCGTGGCGACGAGCGCGGGGTACTGGCCGCTCGTGTTGATCGGTGCCCTCGCCAGCGTGGCCGGGGCATTCTTCTACCTACGGATCGTGGCTCTCATGGCGATGCAGGAGCCCGAGGGCGACCTCATCGCCGACACCTCGCCACTGCCGCAGCTGGTGCTCGGTCTGCCCGCGGTCCCGGTGGTGTTGCTGGGTATCGTGCCGGGTGTGATCGTGCCTTTGCTGCAGGAAGCCGGAGTCCTCACGTGGTGAGGTCTCCATGAGCCGGCGTGTGATCCCGGGGTTGGAGCCACCCGACGCCACGCTGGAGTCCGAGGTACGCACGCGCCTGGACCGGGTCGAGGAGGCGCTCGAGAAGTCGGTGCAGGTCGAGGCCTCGGGCTTGCTCACGGAGACCTCGTCGTACCTGATCGCAGCCGGTGGGAAGCGGTTCCGGGCGATGCTCGTCCTCCTCGCCGGATACTTCGGTGATCCGGCCGACCCGCGGCTCGTGCCGGGCTCGGTCTCGATCGAGCTAGTGCATCTCGCGACCCTCTACCACGACGACGTGATCGATGAGGCCGATGCCCGACGTGGCGCGCCGAGCGCGAACGTCCGATGGGACAACACGGTCGCGATCCTCACCGGGGACTACCTGTTCGCCCGCGCGTCGGAGATCTCCACCGACCTCGGAACCGACGTCTGCCGTCTGCTCGCACGGACGATCGCGGTGCTCTGTGACGGGCAGATCCGCGAGGTCAAGAGCTCGGCCAAGGTCGAGCAGGAGATCTCGAGCTACCTTGAGATCATCCGTCGCAAGACCGCCTCGCTGATTGCGACGTCGTGCCGGCTCGGAGGCATGCTCTCCGATGCCGAGCCGGCGTACATCGAGGTGCTCGAGGAGTTCGGCTCGGCCCTCGGCATGGCCTACCAGCTCTCCGACGACATCATGGACATCACGTCGTCGCAGATCGAGCTCGGCAAGGAACCCGGCCAAGACCTCCGCGAGGGTGTCTATACCCTTCCGGTGCTGCACGCGCTCACCCACGACGAGCATCGCGAGGAGCTCGCTCGCACCTTGGCACACGGCGCGCCTGATGGCGAGATGCTCGATAGAGCGCTCGAGATCGTACGGTCGGGAGGCTCGGTCGACGCGGCTCGCACCGCCGTGACAGTGGAGGTGCGCCGCGCCACCGAGCTGGCGGAGCGCCTGCCCGAGGGGCCCTCCCGCCATGCGCTCACCCAGCTCGCGAAGTTCCTTGCTGCGCGTTGCGGTGCGCAGCCCGCATGAGGCGGAAAAACGAGAGGCTCGTGCGCGTCCGGCCTGGGTCGAACGCGCTGCTACGATACGGGCGCTCGGGAGGCCTCTGACTGTCATGAGCGATTACTACGCGTCCTACGGGGTGGTGCTGGCGGTCTTGGCCGCCGGTGCGCTTCTGGTTGCCGTTGCGTTCGGCACCGCCCATCTCGTCGCCCCCAGCAAGCCGAACCGTGAGAAGCTCACGACCTACGAATGTGGCATCGATCCGGTGGGATACGGCTGGTCGCAGAGCCATGTGCGCTACTACGTCTACGGGTTCCTGTTCGTCATCTTCGACGTGGAAAGCGTGTTCCTGTTCCCGTGGGCTCGCGTGTTCGAGAGCCTGGGGTACGCGGCGGTCGTTGAGATGACCATCTTCGTCGCGATCTTGGCCGTGGGTCTTCTCTACGCGTGGCGCAAGGGGGTCCTGCGGTGGGCCTGATCACCGAGAAGACCCCGCTGCCGAGGCTCCAGCCCGTGAAGTTCATCCTCAACTGGGGTCGCCGCTACTCGCTGTGGGTCATGAACTTCGGCCTCGCCTGTTGCGCGATCGAGTTCATCGCCGCGTCGACAGCGAAGAACGACTTCATCAGGCTCGGCGTGATCCCCACCGCGCACGGACCCCGACAGGCCGACCTGCTCGTCGTGGCCGGCACCCTCACCGACAAGATGGCGCCGGCGCTCAAGCGCGTGTACGAACAGATGCCCGACCCGAAGTACGTGATCTCGTTCGGCTCGTGCTCGAACTGCGGTGGCCCCTACTGGGATAGCTACTCGGTCACCAAGGGCGTCGACCAGATCGTGCCGATCGATGTCTACGTGCCCGGCTGCCCACCTCGTCCCGAAGCGCTGCTCCACGGCATCATCGAGCTGCAGAACAAGATCAAGGACGAGGACATCCAGGAGAAGTTCGGTGAGAAGGTTCAGCCCGCTGTCTCCTGACGAGGCCGGCTCCCGGCTCCGGGCGCGTTTCGGTGACGACGTGGTCGACGTGGTTGAACAGCACGGGCACGTGGTCGCTACCGTCACCGCCCCGCGATATCACGACGTCTGCCGGTTCTTGCGCGACGAGCCGGAGTTCGCGTGCGACTACGCGGACTTCACCTCGGCGGTCGACTGGGGTGAGGAGCGCGGGTTCGAGCTGCTCACCCATCTGTTCTCCACGACGCATCACCACAACGTGCGGGTGAAGGTCGCGCTCGGCTACGAGGAACCGATCGTGCAGACGGTGAGCGACCTGTGGCCCACGTGCGACTGGCACGAGCGTGAGACGGCAGAGATGTTCGGCATCCGATTCCAGGGGCACCCGATGCCGGTGAAGCTCTTGCTTTCCGAGCCGTTCGAGGGCCACCCCCTGCGCAAGGCGTTCCCGCTGATGACCCGCGAGGCCAAGCCGTGGCCGGGCGCTGTCGAGGGTGAGGAGGTCGAAGAGGAATGATCGACGTCCTCGCTCAGGCCGGCGTCTCGTTCGTCGAACAGCTCACCACGAACTTCTGGCTCTCGTTGTTGCTGAAGACCGTGCTCGTGCTGGGTTTCTTCCTCGTGGTGCCGCTCGGCGTGGGGTACATGGAGCACAAGGTGCTCGCGCACATGCAGTCGCGGCTCGGCCCTATGGAAGCGGGCGCCTTCCACGGGTGGGCGCAGCTGATCGCCGACGGCGTGAAATTCATCCAGAAGGAGAACGTGGTGCCGGCTGCGGCCGACCGCGTGGTCTTCACGCTGGCCCCAGGTGTTGCCATGGTGCCCTATATCGCGATCCTCGTGGTGCTGCCGTTCAGCGACACTCTGTTCGCCCTGAACCTCGACGTCGGCATCTTCTTCGTCATGGCCATGTCGAGCGTCTCTGTGATCGGCGTGCTCATGGCCGGATGGTCGAGCGCGAACAAGTTCTCGTTGATCGGCGCCCTGCGAGCCGCCGCGCAGCTGATCGCCTATGAGCTTCCGCTCGTGCTGTCTGCCGCAGGAGTCGTGATGCTGGCCGGCGCCACCTCGATGGTCGGCATCGTCGAGGCGCAGGAGCCGCTGTGGTACGTCGTGCCCTTGTTCCCGCTGTTCGTGATCTTCATGATCTCCTCGCTGGCCGAGCTCAGCCGCACGCCATTCGACATGCCGGTTGCCGATTCGGAGATCATCTTCGGGGCCTACACCGAGTACGGGGGCCTGAAGTTCGCGTTCTTCCTGCTCGCAGAGTACGGAGGCATCGTGGCACTGTCGGGTGTGGCCGCGGTGCTGTTCCTCGGGGGATACCAGGGGTTGCCAGGCATCCCCCTGCCGGCCCCGATCTGGATGGCGGGCAAGATCGGCGTCCTGTCGTTCATGGTGATCTGGCTGCGGGCGACGTTCCCGCGGCTGCGTGAGGATCAGCTCCAGCGTTTCGCCTGGCTCACGCTGATCCCCATCTCGCTCGTGTGGATCCTGGGCGCGGCGTTCTTCAAAGTCGCGTTCTGAGGCGGAAGGAAACGTACCCGGTGGCCATCGACACGACCGAGCACAAGGACCAGCCGGAATCCGGCGTCGGCCTTGGGCTCCTCAAAGGCCTCACCGTCACGATGAAGACGATGCTGCGGCCGGCCGTCACGGTGCAGTACCCGCACGTGAAGCCCGACCTCCCAGCGCGGACGCGAGGCGTGATCGCGCTCAAACAAGGCAACTGCACCGTCTGCTACAAGTGCTCGCGTGAGTGTCCCGACTGGTGCATCTACATCGACGCCCACAAGGAAACGCACGATCCGGCGGGCGGGGGACGCGCCCGTTCCATGAAAGTGCTCGATCGGTTCGCGATCGACTACGCCCTGTGCATGTACTGCGGCATATGCGTCGAGGTGTGCCCTTTCGATGCGCTGTTCTGGAGTCCCGAGTTCGAATACGCCGAGTACGAGATGGACCTGCTCACCCACGAGAAGGAACGACTCGAGGAATGGACCTACACCGTGCTGCCGCCGCCCTCCCTGGAGGAAGGCGCCGTGCCGACCGAGGACCAGAGCGCTCAAGGAGCCGAAGGCGGTAGCGCATCTGGGAGCGCTCAAGGAGCCGAAGCTGGTAGCGCATCAGGGAGCACGCCATGAGTGCACAGGAGTACGCGTTCTGCGTGCTCGCGGCGATCGGGAGCTTGTCGGCGATCGGCGTCGTGACCGCCAGCAACGTGGTGCACGCCGCGCTGTACCTGGTGGTGGCGTTGTTGTCGGTCGGTGGCGTGTATCTGCTGCTCGGCGCTGAGTTCGTGGCGTGGGTGCAGATCCTCATCTACGTGGGTGCGATCGTGATCCTCTTCCTCTTCGGGCTCATGCTCACGAAAGCGCCGATCGGACGTGATGCGCTCGACAACCAGCAGCGTTGGCTCGGCGCGCTCGTGGCGATCGGGGTGTTCGCCGGGCTCGTCTTCCTGATCCAGGAAGCCTTCCCGGTGCAGGACGCCGACCCGTTCGAGACGTTCCAGGGCTCGACCGAGATGGTCGGCGAGGCGATCTTCCGCACGTACGTGCTGCCGTTCGAGGCGGTCTCCTTCCTGCTGCTGGCCGCGCTGATCGGCGCGATCGTGCTCGCACGCAAGGACGACGAGACGTGATCCGGCTCCCCTTCGTGCTGATGTTCTCCTCGCTGCTGTTCTCGGCCGGTGTGTACGGCGTGCTCGCTCGCCGCAACGCGGTGATGGTTCTCATGGCGATCGAGCTGATGCTGAACGCGGTCAATGTGAACCTGGTCGCTTTCGCCTCGTCGCTGCACCAGATGACGGGGCAGGTGTTCGCGCTGTTCGTGATCGCCGTCGCTGCCGCCGAGGTCGGCATCGGGCTCGCCATCGTGATCCTGCTGTTCCGCACACGAGAGTCGATCAACGTTGACGAGGTGAACCTGCTCAAGTGGTGAACCTGCTCGCGTCGGAGGCAGAGGTGGTCTACGAGGCCACCACGAACGGGCTCTGGCTCGTCGAGCACGCGTGGCTCGTTGTGCTCCTCCCGCTGATCTCAGCCGCGGCGATCCTGTTCCTCGGCTCCCGCACACCGGGCAAGGGCGCGGTCTACGGCATCGCCGCGGTGGGGGCATCGTTCGTGTTCTCGCTCGGCGTGCTCTTGCACTTCGTCGAAGGTGGGGGGCCGTTCGAGGCGCACATCGAATGGTTCACGATCGGACCGCTCCACCTCGAGCTCGGCATCCTTATCGACGGCTTGACCGCTGTCATGCTCGTCGTGGTCACAGCGGTCTCGCTCTGCGTGCACGTCTACTCGCTCGGCTACATGCACGGCGACGAGCGGTTCACGTGGTTCTACGTGGTGCTGTCGCTGTTCACCGCGGCGATGCTCACCGTGGTCGTGGCGAACAACCTGATCCAGCTGCTCGTCGGGTGGGAGGTCATGGGGGTCTGCTCCTACCTGCTGATCGGGCACTGGTGGGAGGTCAAGGAGAACTCCAACGCTGCGATCAAAGCGTTCATCACCACGCGCATCGGCGACATCCCGTTCACGTTCGGCATCATCGCGCTGATCGCCGCGACCGGGTTCACGACCACCAACATCGGCGAGGTCACGCACTACATCGGCCTCGGCGAGGTCTCGCCGCTGTTCATCTCGATGGCTGCCCTCCTGCTGTTCGGCGGCACCGTCGGCAAGTCAGCCCAGTTCCCGCTGCACGTGTGGTTGCCCGACGCTATGGCCGGTCCGACACCCGTCTCGGCCCTGATCCACGCGGCCACCATGGTCGCTGCCGGCGTCTACCTGATCTCGCGACTGTTCGAGGTCTTCCTCGGCCGCCGACGCGTGGGTGCTCACGATCGTGGGCATCATCGGCGGCATCACCGCGCTCGGAGCCGCCCTGCTCGCGATCGTGCAGAACGACATCAAGCGCGTGCTCGCGTACTCGACCCTGTCGCAGCTCGCCTACATGGTCGCCGGCCTGTCGCTCGGCGAGCTCGGGCTCACCGCCGGCATCTTCCACCTGTTCACCCACGCCTTCTTCAAGGCGCTGCTGTTCCTCGGCGCAGGCTCGGTCATCCACGCGGTGCATTCGAACAACATGAGCGACATGGGTGGCCTCAGGAAATCGATGCCGATCACGTTCTGGACGATGCTGCTTGGGTCGCTCGCGCTCGCCGGCATCTTCCCGCTCGCCGGCTTCTGGTCCAAGGACGAGCTCCTCGTCGTTGCCGACGAGGAGCACGTGACCTGGCTGATCGTCGTGTTCCTGGCGACCGCGGTCATCACAGCGTTCTACACGATGCGGATGCTCCTGCTCACGTTCTTCGGGGAGTACAAGGGCCACGCGCATGTGCACGAGTCTCCGGCCACGATGACCGGACCGCTGATCGCGCTCGCAGCAGCCACGGTGGGCGTCGGCCTGCTCGGCGCCCCGCAACTCGGCGCTGTGTTCGGCCAATGGGTCTTCTTCGAGGGGGTGCACGAGGCTGTTTTCGTGCCGTGGATCGCGCTGCTATCGACGGGTGGTGCGCTGCTCGGTCTGGCGGCCGGGTTCGCCCTCTACAAGGACCGCAAGGAACGAGATCCGCTCCAGTCGGCCATGGGGCCGCTGTGGAACGTGCTCGAGCATCGCTACTACATCGACGCCTTCTACATGCGGGCGATCGTGTACCCCGTGCGGGACCGTCTGTCGGGGGCCGTGAACTGGTTCAACCAGAACGTGATCGACGGTGTCGTGAACGGCGCGGCGCTGGCGGCGCGGGGGTCCGGACGGCTGGTGGCCTGGTTCGATCGCACCGTGATCGACGGTGCCGTGAACGGTGCCGGCGAGACCGCGGGGCGCACAGGCAACGCCTTGAAGTTCCTTCAGAACGGCAACGTGCAGTGGTACGCGGTCGGACTTTTCGTCGGCGTGATCGCGCTGTCGGTCGTTTTCGTCAAGCTCGTCTGAGAGGAAGCGTGGAGGCCACATGACCTGGGAGAACTCGGCCATCACGATCACCACGTTGCTGCCGCTCGTCGGCGGTGTGGTGATCGCCCTGATGCCGCGAGACAAGGACCGTGCCATCCGCGGCCTCGGCATCGTCATCACGGGAGCGGCCCTCGTGCTCGCCACCGCGATCGCGGTGGGGTTCGACTACGGCACCGACGGGCTGCAGTACGTGCTCGATGTGGATTGGATCAGCGCGATCGGGGTGCGTTTCCATGTGGGTATCGACGGCATCTCGCTGCCGTTGTACGTGCTGACGTTCCTGCTCTCGTTCCTGTGCGCGATCTACAGCTGGCGCTACGTGCCCGACCCGGGCCGCACCAAGGCGTTCCTGGCCCTGATGCTGCTGCTCGAGACCGGCATGGCGGGCACCTTCATCGCGTTCGACCTGATCCTGTTCTTCGTGTTCTGGGAGATGGTGCTCGTTCCCATGTACTTCCTGATCGCCGTGTGGGGCTCGGCGAACCGGGAGTACGCATCGATCAAGTTCTTCCTGTACACGCTGTTCGGCTCGATCTTCATGCTCCTCGGGTTCCTGGCGATGTACTTCGCCGGTCCTGACCCGCACACGTTCGACATGGTCGTGCTCGCGGAGTACGGCGCTCAGGGAGGGTTCACGAACACCTTCCAGCTCATCGTCTTCGGGGCGGTCGCGCTCGGGTTCGCGGTGAAGGTGCCGATGTGGCCGTTCCACACGTGGCTTCCCGACGCGCACACCGAGGCACCGACGATCGGCTCCGTGCTGCTGGCGGGCATCATGCTGAAGATGGGCACCTACGGGTTCATCCGCATCGCGCTTCCGACCCTGCCCTACGGCGCCGAGAAGTACGCGCCGTGGATCGGCGCGCTCGCGGCCATCGGCATCGTCTACGCGGCGCTCGCGTGCCTCGCTCAGAAAGACCTGAAACGCCTGATCGCGTTCTCGTCGGTTGGGCACATGGGTTTCGTGATGCTCGGCATCGCGACACTCACCGAGATCGGCATCCAGGCAGCGATCTTCGGCATGGTGGCGCACGGCGTGATCACGGGCATGCTCTTCTTCTGCGTCGGCTCGATCTACGACCGCTACCACACGCGGGAGATCGCCAAGATCGGGGGCGGCATGCTTCAGACGATGCCGAAGCTTGGCGGCGTCTTCGCGTTCGTCTCGATCGCCTCACTCGGACTTCCCGGGCTCGCGGGGTTCTGGGGCGAGGTCATGGCTCTGCTCAGCTCGTTCAACCCCAATGAGTTCGTGCTCGGCGATCAGGTAGGACTTTTCCGTGTCTTCATGGTGATGGGCGGCGTCGGCACGGTGCTCACCGCCGGGTACTTCCTGTGGATGCTGCAGCGGGTGAACATGGGCACCCTGCCGGACCAGTGGCGGGAAGCCGGCCTGCGCGACGTGCTCACGATCGAATGGGTCTCGTGGCTGCCGCTGCTCGTGCTGATCCTGGTGCTCGGCGTCTACCCGAGACTGGTCTTCGGCGTGACCGACGAAGCGGTGAGCGGGCTCATGGGCCTGCTAGGGAGCTAGCGCACCTCGATGGACATCGACTACCACGCGCTCGCGCCGGAGATCGTTCTATCGAGCACGATCCTGCTCGTGCTGATCGTCGACGTGTTCCTGCCCGAGCGGGCCAAGTGGCTCGCGATGCCGATCGGCCTCGCGGGGGTGGTCGGCTCGCTCGTCGCGGTGGCGTCGCTGGTCGGAGCCGGCACGCGCGAGAGCTTCGGTGGCACCTACGTGATCGACGAGTTCGCCCTGCTATTCAAAGGGTTCTTCCTCGTCACCGCCATCGTGGTGCTCGCGGTCTCGCTCCGGTACTTCCGTGAGGGCGGGTTCTATCAGGGGGAGTACTACTTCCTGCTGCTCACGTCGTTCCTCGGCTGCGTCATGATGCCGAGCTCGCGCGACATGCTGCTGCTGTTCATCGCGCTCGAGCTGGTGTCGGCGCCCGGGTTCTTGATGGCGGCCTTCCGCAAGGGCGACGTGAAGTCGAACGAAGCCGGAGTGAAGTTCTTCATCATCGGCGTGCTTTCGACGGCCGTGATGCTGTTCGGCATGAGCTTGATCTACGGCGTGACGAAAGGTGAGACCCAGCTCGCTCAGATCGCCACCGCGCTCGACGGGGTCAGTGGCGAGATGGAGACACTCGCATTCGCCGCGATCCTGTTCGTGGTCGTCGGCTTCGCGTTCAAGGTGTCGGCGTTCCCGTTCCAATTCTGGGCACCCGACACCTACGAGGGCTCGCCGGTACCGGTCGCTGCGTTCCTCGCGGTTGCGTCGGCCGTCGCCGGCTTCGCGGGCCTGCTGCAGCTGATGTTCGTCGCCTTCGCCGGCCAGCACGAGTTCTGGGTGCCGATCTTCGCGTTCCTGTCGATCGCGACGATGACGGTGGGCAACCTGGTGGCGCTGCAGCAGACGCAGATCGTGCGCCTGCTCGCCTACTCGGGGATCGGCCAAGCGGGCTACATCCTGCTGCCGTTCGCGCTGGTGACCGACGACGTGGTGTCGAACCGCGACGCGTTCGCGGCCGCGGTCGCGTACATCCTGATCTACGGCATCATGAACCTCGGCGCATTCGCGGCGACGGTGGCGGTCTCACGCCGGCACCCGGCCCTCCGCGTCGCGGACTTCGCGGGGCTGCGCGAGACGGCCCCGCTGATCGCCGTCGGCATGACCGTGTTCATGGTGTCGCTGGCGGGCGTGCCGCCCACCGGCGGATTCTGGGCGAAGCTGCTGATCTTCCAGGCCGCGATCGAGCGCGGCGGCGCCCTCGGGCCCTTGCTCGCCGTCGTGATGCTCGTGAACTCCGTGGTGAGCGTCTTCTACTACATGGCCGTGCCTCGGCAGATGTTCCTGCGGGAGCCGGCGGACCGATCGCGGCTCCGAGTGTCCGTGCTCGTGACGGCGGTGGTCGCCGTGGCGATGGTCGCCGTCGTGGTGATCTTCGTGCTGCCGAACCCCTTCGCGCGTCTCGCCGAGATGTCCACCCTGGTCGGGCTCGGTCCGTAAGCTCGCCGACGCTTCAGTGCCGGCGGCCGCTTCCGATCGCGATCATGCGCAGGAAGCCGATCGCGACCCGTGGTCGCACGCCTCCCGGTACCCCCACGTAGCACCCGTCGACGGCCGGTTGCACCGAACGCCAGGCCGCGTAGAGCACCGTCGGGTCCGGCGCGATTCGGGTCGTGAGGTGGGCCAGCACCTGTACATCCGGGTTCGCCTGGCGCGCCTGCTCCGCCCCCGCGGTCGTCCATTCGCGATAGCGCTCGGTGTTCTGCTGCAGGCCCTGTAGCTGCAGGTCGACGATGTCGGCGCTCAGGGCCGCGGCCCCGGGTAGCCGGCATCGAAGGAACGCGGCTGCTATCGACTCGTCCTCGGTCTTCGGGCAGGCGGCGCCTGGCACCGTGACCAGGTTCGGGTGCGGAGTCATGAGCACCAGGTAGCCGCGCGACCACGCGAGCTCGGCGAACTCGGCCATGGCGACCACGGGGTCGACCTGCTCGGCGAGCGGGGTGTGCTCCCATGCCTCCGGGTCATACATCACGACCCGTATGTCGGCGGGCACGAGATCCGCCTCGATATCGGCCTCGAACGCGGCGAGGCTCGCCCATCCCCTGGCCGCAACGGCGTCACGGTACCCATCGAGCGCGATCGTGTGCGACGAATCGAAGAACGCGGCCGTGAGCTGCGGGTCGATCGACTCGAGCAGCTCGGCGTTCGTGCGTGTGATGACCCAGGTACCAGAAGGCGGTGTGACGGGCTGGGCATCGGTGCCGCCGAGCGAGATCGCGAGCAGCACAACGGCGGGCATGCTCTTGAACCCCCACGAACGCAAACGCCCGCGTACGCCATGGGACCATCGGTGTGACGCGAGCGGCAGGGGAGTCTCCTTCTCGGTGACCGCAGGGTGGTGTCGAGAGATGCATCGGCATCACCGGCCCAGGGTTGATGGGAACCGCCGACTCGCTCGTAGCGAACGTGCCTGTGAGACCATCTCGCTGGCGAATCTGCTACCGCAGACGGGGAGTGATGACGTTGACACCCGGCATCAACCGCGCGAAGACCTGGATCCTGATCTCCGCCCTGATGGCGCTCTTCCTGGTGATCGGCAACTGGCTCCTGCCAGGTGGTCAGGGGTTGGTGATCGCCCTCGTGCTCGGCCTCGGCTTCAACTTCGCGATGTACTGGTTCTCGGGTTCGATCGCCGTGCGCACGACCCGCTCGCGGCCGGTCACCGAGCAGGAGTACCCCCAGCTCTATCGCATCGTTCGCGAGCTCACGACCGCCAAGGACATGCCGATGCCCGAGATCTACGTCTCCGACATGATGCAGCCGAACGCGTTCGCCACCGGACGGGGGCCAGCGAACGCCAAGGTCGCCGTGACGAAGGGCATCCTGCAGATCCTCGACGAGCGTGAGCTGCGCGGGGTACTTGCTCACGAGCTGAGCCACGTCGCGAACCGCGACATCTTGATCGGCTCGATCGCAGCCGGCATCGGTACGTCGATCTCGTTCATCGCGCAGTTCGCACTGTTCTTCGGTGGCGGCGACGACGAGGGCGGCGGGAATCCGATCTTCCTGTTGCTCGCGTGGATCGTCGCGCCGATCGCTGCGGGCATCATCCAGATGGCGGTCTCGCGCTCACGCGAGTATCAGGCCGACGAGACCGGGGCCTATCTGTCGAAGGATCCTCGAGCGCTGGCGAGCGCCCTCGCGAAGCTCGAGGAGACCGCCAAACGCATACCGCCGCCACGGAGCGTGAGCCCCGCCGAGGCGCACATGTTCATCGTGAGCCCGCTCGCAGCGCTCAAGGGTCGTGGCATCTCGTCGCTCTTCTCGACTCACCCGCCCACGACCGACCGCGTCGCTCGTCTGCATGCACTGGAAGACGACATCCTGCGCCCGCAGGGCCCGATCGGCCGATAGCCGGGCGGGGCAAGGACCCAAGCATCTTTCGGGGCTTTCCTACGCGACGAGCTCGCAGATGCTGCGCGATGTGCCCTTGATCGACACGATGGTGTTCCACTCGTCAACTTCGAGGTGACCGGCCGCCCACACGAGCTCCCCGTCGGTCGTGAACGACACCCACGCTTCGGCCCCACGCACGGCTCGGCCCGAGGCGTCGAAGAAGGTCGGACCGGGGATCGACAGACGGCGGATCGATCCGTTCTGGCCGTTCGTGAACCACACCGTGATCGGTCCGGTCATGATGCCTCGGACCGATTTGCCCGCGCCGTCGAGGAACGTCTTCACGGTGACCTTCATCTCGGCGTGTGCCAAGAGCGGGAAATCGCAGGTGCCCTCATCGAAGACCATGTCCAACGATTCGTGCATAGGCGTTCGCTCAGCCGGCGCCGCCGAGGCGGCCGTGCTGCTGCCGATGCACAGCGACGCGGCGACCGCGGTGGTGAGGATCAGAGTGGTGGGGGATAGAGCTCGACGAACGAAGTGGATGCTCATGAGGGGTCCGATGGTGGACCTGCCAGCGCACCACGTCGATCGCCATCGGGCTCGTTCTCGGTTCCGTCCGGCCTCACCCGAGTGGGGTCCCCGGGGGCTCACGGGACCATGGGCAGCCGGCCCTTCGGCCGCACCCTGGCCGGCGTTCAGGCCATGGTGTCGAGCACTGCTCGTACGTGATCGATCGTTGTGCGCGGGTTCACGAAGCAGAGACGGGCGAGTCTTTCGCCCTTCCACGAGGTCGGTTGCACGAACGCGATCTGCGCGTCGAGCAGCCGGCGCCACCACGCCTCGTAGTCGGCGCTCTTCCACCCTCGTCGTCGGAAGAGCACGACCGAGAGCTCCGGCTCCATCACGAGCTCGAGCTCGTCGCGAGCACGGATCTCATCGGCCGTCATCCTGGTGAGCGTGAGCACGTGTTCCACGGCGTCCCGGTAGGCGTCGGTGCCGTAGGTCGCGAGTGAGAACCACAGGGGCAGCCCACGGGCTCGTCGCGACAGGTGGTAGGCGTAGTCGGCTGGATTCCACTCGCTCCACGTTGCGCCCGGCTGATTCACGGTGTCGAGGTAGCTCGCTTCCTGTCGGAAGACGCCGTGGGCCGTCGTGGGGTCGCGGTAGACCAAGGCACAGCAGTCGTAGGGCGCGAACAACCACTTGTGGGGGTCGACGATGAAGGAGTCGGCACGCTCGATGCCTCGGTATCGCTCGCGTACTGACGGTGCGACGAGCCCCGCGCCACCGTAGGCGCCGTCGACGTGGAACCAGAGGTCGTGCGCCTCACTTTCGTCGGCCACCCCGTCGAGGTCGTCGACGGTGCCGGCATTGGTCGCCCCGGCGCTGGCGACGACCGCGAACACACTGGCTGCTTCCTGCGGTCCCAGCGCTGCGAGCGTCGCGGCGAGCGCATCACCGGTGAGCCGCCCGCGTTCGTCGCCGGTCACTTCGACGACGCCCACATCGATCACGCGGGCGGCGGTGGCGACCGAGGAGTGCACGCTCTCGGCCACGGCGATCCTCCATCCGTCCGCCGGCCGTCCGCCGCGGTGCTGTGTCGCGCGCGCCCGGGCCGCGACGAGGGCGGAGAGGTTGCCCGCCGAGCCGCCGCTCACGAAGACCCCTCCGGCATCGGCCGGGAACCCCGCCAGATCGGCGAGCCACCGGAGGGCTTGGTTCTCGGCCCAGATGGCTCCCGCGCCGTCGATCCACCCGGTGGCGATCGTCGACGAGGAGCCCACAACGAGGTCGAACAGCACGGACGCCTTGGTGGGTGCACCCGGCACGAACGCCATCGACGAGGGGTGGTCGGTGGAGATCGTTGCGGGCGCGAGTACCTCGCTCCACACACGGAGGGCTTCCTCCCCTCCGATGCCGTCGGGCGTGATCGTCTCACCGGCCGATCTCGCGAGCTCGGCACCGGTGGCCGAGCCATCGAGCGGCTGAGGGCTGGCGATGCGGTTGCGCGCGTAGGTCACGATCGCCCGGGAAAGGGCCTCGGTCTCGTGGGTGTACCCATGCATCTCGTCCATCGTCAGCCTCTGAGAAGCGAAGGGCCGACCCGCCGGGCCGGCCCTTCCTCGTTTCGCGCTCTCGCTGTCCGCTACCTCAACCCGGATCCGTCAGGTCGCGTGCCTCGTTCGCGTTACGAGGTCAACTCTTGGCAGAACGCGCCGAAGGCGTCGACGTAGGTGCTGATGTCGTCCTCGGTGTGTTGCACCGAGACCGTCCACTGTTCCTCGTCGCCGGGGGTCATGAAGATGCCTCGGTTAACCATCCATGGGTACGAGGCCCAGTAGATCTCGGGGATCGTCTCGAGGAAGTCGCGGTAGTTCGTGAGCGGCTCGGCTCGGTAGGAGACGCAGCCCTTCGCGCCGAGGTCGACCGTATGCGCGGGGATACCGCTGTCGGCGATCGCCCGGTTGCACCCTTCGGCCAGCATGGTGCCGAGCTTGCCGAGGTGGTCGTATGCGTCACGCGTGAGCACCTGTGTGAGTGCCGCGAGGCCAACCGCCGACGAGAGGGGGTTGCCGTTGAACGTCCCCTGCTGGGCAGCGCCTTTGGTGACCCATTCCATGATGTTCGCGTCGCCCCCGAACGCACCCGTCGTGGCACCGCCGCCGATCGCCTTGGCCCACGCTGCGAGGTGCGGAACAACCCCGAACCGTTCCGCGGCGCCGCCGTAGGCGATCGTGCCACCGCACTTGACCTCGTCGAAGATCAGCACGGCACCGTGCGTTTCGCACGTGTCCTTGAGGGCTTGCAGGTAGCCGTCGGCGGGCACGACGATGCCGATGTTCATCATCACCGGCTCGAGGATCACCGCGGCGATCTCGCCCGGGTTGTCGGTGAACGCGGCTTCGACCGCCGCCGCGTCGTTGAACGGCGTGACGATCGTCGTATCCCACAACGCCGCCGGTACGCCCTTGCTGGTCGGCTGCGTCGTGTACCAGGACTTGCCGCTGTGGTCGACGCTGTGCCGCAGGTCGAGCACATCGGCCTCGGGCACCACCGAGAACAGCACCGAGTCGTGGTGGCCGTGGTAGGAGCCCTCCATCTTGATGATCCTGTCTCGACCCGTCGCGGCTCGAGCCACCCTGATGGCGTCCATCGTCGCCTCGGTGCCCGAGTTCACGAAGCGCATCTGATCACACTGGAATCGCTCGCAGATCTCCTCGGCGAGCGCGACCGTCGCCTCGGTCGTGACGGCGAAGTGGATCGCGTCGTCGGCAGCCTTCTTGATCGCTTCCACGATCTTGGGGTGCGCATGGCCGACCACGTTCACCCCGAACCCGCCGTGGAAGTCGGTGTAGACGTTGTCGTCGACGTCGGTGACCGTCGAGCCCTTGCCGTGCTTGAGGTACACGGGGTAGGGATCCCCCACCTGGAAGTTCGACACCACACCGCTGGGCAGGGACGTGATCGCCCGCTGGTAGAGCCTCTCCGACGCTCGAGTTCGCGCCAGCCAATCCTTCGTTTCCGTGTCGGCGATCTCCGCCGCGCGGGCCTTGAGTCGATCGAGATCCATGCTTGCCACCTCCTGGGTCGGGAAAGGGTACCCGCGGGCGGGTCGGGCACGCAACGCCCGGTCGAGTGATCGCCGCGAGGGCCGGCTACGGACGGTAGTTCGTGAACTGCAGGGCGAGGCCGAAGTCGTGATCCTTCACGGCGCGGATCGCCGCCTGCAGGTCGTCCTTGCTCTTGCCGAGCACGCGCACCTGCGCTCCCTGGATCTGCGTCTGGATCTTCGGAACCGCCTGGCGAACGAACTTCGAGATCTCCTTGGTCTTCTCGTCGCTGATGCCGGTGACGATGGTCACGGTCTGGCGGGCCGTGCCCTTGGCGGCATCCTCGATCGCGCCGGCCTGCAGCGCCTTGAGCGGGATGCTGCGCTTGATCGCTCGCTCTTGGAGCACTTGCCAGGCGGCCTTCAGCCGATCTTCGGTCGCCGAGTGCAGCTCGATCGAATCGTCACCGAGCTTGATCGGATGTGTCTGTGCCCTTGAAGTCGAAACGTTGCGAGAGCTCGCGCCCGGTCTGGTCGACCGCGTTGCGGACCTCCTGCATGTCGACCTCGGACACGATGTCGAAGGAGAACTGGTCTTTCGCCATGGTCTGCATGCTACCGCCGCTGTGCGCGCCGTCACGACCGGTGCGGGGTGAAGGCCTGGTTCGCTATCCTCGGGAGCGCACCACGGGAGGATGCCCGAGTGGCCAAAGGGAGCGGCCTGTAAAGTCGCCGGCGATGCCTACGGAGGTTCGAATCCTCCTCCTCCCACCGAGGGGTGTTCT
>CAWHQA010000022.1:0-40243 GCA_963831325.1 uncultured Actinomycetes bacterium | reverse complement strand
TGTTGTAGCTCTTCTTGGTTCAGTTACGTCGTGATCCGCCATGCTGACCGCGCGCGAGGTGGCGTCCGGCGGAACCGCCGGCGGACCCCCTCGAACGCGCGCCGGGCCGCCTCGACGCCCAGCACGCGCGCCGCCACCTCGCGGAGCACGCCGTCACCGGTCATCGTGTCACCCGTGACGCTGTCCATGCCCTGAACGAAGGCGCCCAGCGCGATGGGGACGACCGTCGGGGCCTTGCGCAGGTCGCGCGCGCCCAGCGCGATCTGACGGACCATCGACTCGTCCAGCAGGCGGAACACGCCCTCGGCGACCTCGGGACCCATCGCCAGCAGCACGGCGGCCGCGCGCTGCGCGCCCGACCCGGCCGGGGTCACCGCGACCTCCTTGGTGGCTGTGCCGGCTTCGCCTCAGCCACGCGTCCCCCCGTCACTGGAGATTCACGCGCGCAGCAGGTGCGCGGCCTTGTTCGGATTGGTCTTGCCTGAGTTCGCGCGCCCTTCGCGGAGCGCCTCGGTCGTATCGGCGATTTGCGCCTGCGACGCGGCCCCGCGCGCCGCCATGGCCGGCAGCTCGCGCCGTGGCATCGCGGCCTCGATCTCGGCGATGCTGGCGCCCGGCTTGAGCAGCTCGACCGACGACATCGGCGGCCGCCGCATCGCCCGGGTCAGCAGGAAGAACACGCCGGCCAGCGCGACCAGCGCGATGGCGCCGGTGCTGACCAGGCGCTGCAGATTGGGGCGCGCCCAGACGGGCGTCGGCCCCGAGCCGCCTTCGACCTTGGCGAAGGCGCGCTGGAGATGTCGAACTTGTCGCCGCGCTGCGCGTCGAAGCCGACGGCGTGTTTGGCCAGCTCGCCCAGGCGGCGCAGCTCGGCCTCGGGCGCGCGGCTTGCCGTCGACGCCGAGATCAACACCGCCGCCGACACGCGCGACAGGCGCGGGTCCGGGCCACCGTGCGGGTGGTCTTCTTGGTGATCTCGTAGTTCTTCAGCGTGTCCTCGCGGCTGGTCTGGTGCGGCTGCCGCCCCCGGCCCGCCGCCGGCTGCTGGCGCCAGCGGCTGATTGGCGGCCGCGCCGGCCACGCCCCGCCGGGGCTCGATCCGACGTTGGTCATCTGCTCCACCACCTTGCGCTCGCTGCGCACCGCGGCGGTGTCGGGTCGTAGGCGTCCGACGTACTCTCGACCTCGGCGATGTCCAGCGTCGCGGTGACCTTGGCCACCACGGCTGCCGCGGCCGACCACCGGCTCCAGCAAATCGACGATTCGCTGCTCGAGCCCAGTCTCCACCTCGCGCTGCTCGGTGCCAGCTTGGCGCCTTCGGAGCGATCCCCGCCAGCACCGTGCCGCGCGCCGTCCACCACGGTCACCTTCTCGGCGGCCAGCCCCGCGACCGCGGCCGACACCAGGTGGCGAATGCCCGGCCAGCTCGCGCTCGTCGACCGAGCGCCCGGGCTGCAGGTTCAACACGACCGCGGCCGAGGCCTTGCGCTCCTCGCTGCGGTACAGGCCTTTCTCCGGCAAGGTGATGTGCACCCGCGCCGAGCGCACCGGCGACAGCCGGCCGATGGTGCGCGACAGCTCGCCCTCGATGGCCCGGCGCAGGTTCACCTTCTGGGTGAACTCCGAGATGCCGAGGTCACCGCGGTCGAAAATCTCGAAGCCGACGCCGCCCCCGCGCGGCAGTCCGGAGGCGGCCAGCAACAGCCGCACCTCGTGCACCTTGCCCGCCGGCACCGCCAGCGCGCTGCCGCCGGCCTCGGCGCGGTGGGGAATGCCCGAGGCCTTCAGCACCGCGGCCGCCTCGCTGGCGTCCTCGGGCGTCAGATTCGTGAACGCATATTGGTAGGCCCCGCCGTCGCCGGCGAACGTGAAGGTCGAACACGCCGATCAGGACGGCGCCCAGGCCACCCAGGATGCCGTAGCGCAGGCCGCTGGAGAGCGCGGCGAAACGGCGGGGCAACTCACGCAGCTGACGTCAGCAGGGGTTCCATGCGAATTACACGCTCATCCGCATGATTTCGTTGTAGGCCTCGACCACCTTGTTGCGAACCTTGGTGGCCAGACGCATGGCCACGTCGGCCTTCTCGAACGCCAGCGCCACTTCGTGCAGGTTGCCGCCGCCGTTGGCGATCGCGTTGGCCTGCCCGTCGGCTTCGGTCTGCAGCTGATCCAGCGAGTCGATCGCCTGGCCCAGCTGCTGCTTGAAGTCGACCTCGGGCGCCCCGCCGACGGGCGCGCGGCGCCGTCAATCGAGCGGATGCCGTCGATGCCCCGGTCTTTCAGCTCGGGCGGCGGCAGGAGACGAAATTCGATTTCACTGGGCATTGTGCACCTCACTACTTGAGGATCTCGAGCGCCGCGGGCCGCCATCTGCTTCAAGGTCTCGACCGCGGTGGAGTTGGCCTCGTAGCCGCGCGACGCCGACAGCAAGTTGACCACCTCGTGCACCGGGTTCACGTTGGGCAGGTGCACGAAGCCTTCGGGATCGGCGTCCGGGATGTCCCGGGCTGTAGATCCTCTTGCCCGCGGTGGGATCGGCCACGACCTGTGCGACACCGCACACCGCTGGGGCCCCGCCGTCGCCCGCGCTGGCGCGATGGCCGCGACGGCCTCGAACACCGGATCCAGCCGGCTTGTAGGCGCCGCCTTCGGCGTGCGCGTGGTCTCGGCGTTGGCCAGGTTCGACGACGCCAGGTTGACGCGGGTGCGTTCGGCCGAAAGGCCGCTGCCGCTGATGTGAAGTGCGGTGAAGAAATCCATGGCTTTGTCCTTCTCTGCTTCCTTGCCGTCGCCGCTATCAGCCGTTCCGTCGCCGGCGACGTAGCGAAGGATCGCCAGCT
Source organism: uncultured Actinomycetes bacterium (assembly GCA_963831325.1). Taxonomy (GTDB): domain Bacteria; phylum Actinomycetota; class UBA4738; order UBA4738; family HRBIN12; genus JAOUEA01. The sequence goes on along the minus strand of CAWHQA010000022.1, from coordinate 37,403 downwards.
TCTTGCCCGGCCACGCGCGCGCCGGCGTTGTACTGCATGCCGTTGGTTGGCCAGCTCGGCCATCGTGCGGTCGAGATCGACGCGGTTGCCGTCCAGCTTGGCCGCCTCACCGGTGCCCTCGACGGACGGCACGTCGGCGCCGCCAATCGCGCCGCGCCAATGCCGCCGTGCCCACCGCGGCGCGCCATGTGGCCCGACAGCGGTGCCGGCTGGTGGCCGCCATCCGGCGGCGTCTCGCCCTCGGACCGCTGGCCGCCATGGCCGCGGCGAAGTCGACGTCCTTGGGCCGAGTACCCGGGCGTGTCGACGTTGGCCAGGTTAGCCGGCCAGCGGTTGTGCCGCACGAGGCGGACGTCGAGCGCCGTTCCAGCCGCCCAGGGTCGCGTCGAAGAGCTTCATGACCCTGCTCTTGCCAGGCCCGTGCCAGCGCTTCATGGACGCAAACCGCGCCCGGGCGACTTGTGCTCAAGGCGAGTGACGTTCATGGCAGTTCGGCCTTTCCGCGCCAGAACCCGGAGGCCGCACCGGCGACATCGCGCGCAGCTTCGTCCGACGATCTCGCGCTGGACCTTTCGCGGCTCGGACGCTCTCATCCGGTGTCGGGGAGAGAGTCGTTTGCGTCGAGGCCGACTTGCCGCGGGCATCGCCGGGTCTCGACCGGCTCTCGGCGTTGTCCAGCACCGCTCGCGCGGGGCTCGGTCGCCCGCGGCCAAGTACAGCTCGACCGTGAGCAACAGGTGGTCGGCCAAGTCGGCCGCGCTCCATCCAGCTCGGCCGCCGAGCCGAACAGATTGCCGCCGAACACCGGCGCGCCCAGCGCCGCCGCCCGCTCGGCCGCCGCCTTGGCCATCGTCATCGCCATCGGCCCGGTCAAACGATCCGGCAGCTGCCAGATACAGGTCCATCGCGCTGGCGCCCGCCGTCGTCCCGTCTTCTTCCAGCGCGAACAGGACCAGCCGCCGGCATATAGTCCGGGCAGCCTGGGGCAGCCGCCGGGCCCCTCTTGACCGACACCACCTCGCGGACGCGCGTCACGCCTCGCGGACGCGCCCCTCGTAGGCCGCGGCGCGGGCCCCGCGCAGCAGCATCTCGGTGCGGAACGGCTCGAGCAATCCCAGCGACATCGAAGCTTTTGCCGGCGGATCGGTCAGCAATCGCCGCTGAGCTCGCACAGCCGCGCGAGCGCCAGCCGCCCGAACGACCCGGTCGCCCGACGTGCGAACCAGCGAAACGCCGCGTTGATGTCGCCCGTCCTCGAGCGCCATGTCGCCCAGGCGCAGCGCCGCCAGCGACTGGTGTCTAGTGTCGAGCGCCCGGCGCAACGCCAGCGTGGCCTCCTTGCGCCGGCCTTGGTGCAAGAAGCACTCGCCCTGGGCGGCCGGCGACCACCCGGGGCAGGGCCCGCCGTTGTCGGTCAGGGCGAGCTCGTAAGACACGCGGATGCGGTCGTCCGGGCTCCGCCAGGGCAGGCCCTGCAGGGCGCGAATGTCGAGCGTGAGCCTGTTCGCCCTTCGACAGCGAGGCCTCGAAGCGGCCGGGTGCGACAGCGCAGCACCACGACGCCGTCGACGATGCGAACGTCGGGCAGAGCTGGCCGGCGAAGCCCGCCACCTTGACCGCGACCGCCGAGGATTCCGCAGGTTGCGCAGCTCGATGCGCGCGTTGAGCGCGTCGGTCACGAGCTCGAGGCCCGTGAGCCCCGCCGGCAACGGGATGCTCTCGATGGTCGACAGCGTCACGGATCGGACGGCAGCGGCGGCAGCTCGGGCTCGGCGGCGCCGTTGCCTTGGAATCGTGCGCGTGGTGGTGCCGGCGCATCGGAATCTCCGTCCATGTCCCTGCTCGCCAGCGAGGATCAATGAGAGCGCAACGAGACAATCACGGGTGCTCACGCACGCAGCCGGCGTGCCGGCCTCACGCCGGGGCCGCGCGCGAAAGGGCGGCCGCACCCCCACGAAAAACCCGAGGAGTTGCGACTCCTTCGGCGGTGGCGCGCCAGGCCCTGGCGCTCACCCGCCGTCGGGGGTTCCGCGCGTCAGCGCGGTGGCGAACCGCAAGTCACGGACTTGACGTGTCGGCGTTGCGACGCCGCAGTTTCTCGACCAGCGTCGTGCGGCCCATGCCCAGCAGCTTGCCGCTTCTTTCTTGTTGCCGCCCGCTGGCCGCGAGCGCCTGCTTATGTAGGCGGTCTCCAGCTCGCGCAGCAGCACGGCAGATCCACCGGCAAGGTCTTGCGCTCACCGGGGGCGGGCACGGATGGCGTCGCCGTGACCTCGTTGTCCGCCGACCTCGAGATCCCGCTACCTCGGCGATCCCGCGACCTCGTATCCGCCACCTCTTTCCCGCGCCCTTCGGTGCCGTCGAAGGGCAGCGGCGCCGCAGCCGCCTGGGTGGCCAGCCGCGACATGGCGCCCCGCGTCGTCGCTCCCGCGGCCGGGTGGGCCGGCGGCGCGCCGGACGCGGGGTTTCGACCGGCGTGATGCCGGTCGGGCTCCGCGGCCAGGCGCGTCGGCGCTGACGACATCGAAGCTCCGCGGTGATCGCGTTCGATGGCCGAGAGTCTCGACCACCTCGAATCTCGCGCGCACCCAGCGGCTCGGCAGATCCGAGACCCCGATCGACGGCGCCCTCGGCGATGCACACCGAGAGCGCGCTCGACCACGTTCTCCAGCTCGCGCACGTTGCCCGGCCAGCGTAGGCCTCGAGGCGCGCGAGCACCGTCGGGCGCCGACGCGGCCGCGGCCTCGCCGCGCTGCGCGCCAGAAGTGGCGCGAACAGCGGCACGACGTCCTCGCGGCGCTCGCGCAGCGGCGGCAGGTGCATCGGGACAGACGTTCAGCCGGTAGTAGAGATCCTCGCGGAAGCGGCCCGCCGCGCGACCTCGCGCTCGAGATCGCGGTTGGTGGCGGCGACCAGCCGGACGTCGCCGTGACCGACTCGCGAGCTGCCGACCGGCTCGAAGCTGCGCTCCTGCAGCAGCGCGCAGCAGCTTGACCTGCAGCGCCAGCGGCAGCTCGCCGATCTCGTCGAGGAACAGCGTGCCGCCGTCGGCCAGCGTCGAACCGCCCGCGCCGCGGCGCTGACGGCGCCGGTGAAGGCGCCGCGCACGTGGCCGAACAGCTCGCTCTCGAGCAGCGCCTCGGGGATGGCGCCGCAGTTGACCGCGACGAACGCGCGATCGGTGCGCGTGCTGGCCGCGTGCACCAGCCGCGCGACCAGCTCCTTGCCGGTGCCGGTCTCGCCCGGTCAGCAGCACGGTGGCGTCCGACGGCGCGATCCTGGCGCAGGTCCGCTTGATCTCGACGATCGGGGAGGTGGGCGCATGGACGACGGCGGCGTCCACCGCCCGCGCGTTCGCCTCGGGCTGACGAGCCCCGGCCGCGATCGTTTGCGCGGGGCCACCCGGCGTCGGAGGGGACGAAACTAGCGTCGGCATCCTGTCAGCACGCTTACCTGGCCCTAGGACATCGGCGGCGGCCAGGCGCGCTTGAGACACCTTTGTGTCAATCCCGTCAGGCCCGTGTCACCCACGTGCCCTTGCGCACCTAGCTATGACGCAGGACCCGTTCCTTGAGGCCCGCCATCACGCGCGTCAAGAAGGCGTCGTCCAGGCGGAACGCGCGCCGCGCCTCCTCGAGGCGCGCCGTCACACGAGGGACCTCATCCGCGCGCAAGTAATAGCCTTCTCGGGCCGCGAGCACGCGTGCGAGCCGCAACGTCTCGCTCATGTTCCACCGGTCGCCCCAGCGCTCGTCCGCCGCGTTCTCGACCGCGGCGGCCAGGGGTTCGGTCAACCCCCAGCGCCGGGCCAGCGCGCCTCCGATGGGGGCATGGGTCCCTTCGACGCACCTGAGCAACAGCTCGTCGCTCATCCAGCGCCGGCCGCTCTTGGCCCCGAGCTGGCGCTCGATGTCCACCAGGAGCTGCGCCACAATCGGACGGCCGACATCGGCGAAGAGGCCGCCGATGAAACCGTCAGCCGGCTCCATCCCGTCGGGCGGACGCGCGTGGACGAGGCGCTCCGCCAGGATCGCCATTCCCAGCGTGTGGTGCCAGCCGCGGCGGAACGCATCCTCGAGGCGCGGGTGGCGCGGCTGCAGGACCGGGCGCGCCGCCAGCTCGTACAGCACCACGCGCAACCCCTGGGCCCCGAGCCGCGCGATCGCCTTCTCGAGGTTGTTGGCGAACGACCGGCCCGCGAACGTCGGGCTGTTGGCGCGCTGAACGATTGCCCCGCCAGGCGCGGCTCCTTGGCGAGCACGGCCGCCGCCGCGGCGAAGGAGAAGGCGCCGGTGTCGCGCAGCAGCTCGAGACATCGTTGTATCGCGGGCGGCAGCGGGGGGAGCTGCAACTCGCCCCCGCCCAGCTTGACGCGGACGATGTCAATCAGCCGCTCGCGCAGGGTATCGGGCGACAGCATCGCCCCCTGCCCCACGGAGGTCGGGGCCGAGGCATCCAGCCGCGAGGTGGTCGGCGCGTTCGCGAACACGCCCACCGGGGGCGTCCCGGGCGGGGGCGAGATCGGACGCGGCGGCGTGCCCACGCGCAAGCGCGAGCTCGGACAGCGCGCGCCCTGAGAACCGGGCCCCGCCGATCACCAGCAGCTTCATGTGTCGCCTCGCTCGCGGCGACACCGCGTCGGCGCGATCACGCCGCCGACGTCTCCAGCTCCGGCCGGTACTCGCCGTTCGTCGCAAGGCCGTTCATGCGCGCCCGATGCGACAGCGCGGCCTGGGCGGCCTCGACGTTCGCGTCGTCGCCGCGCCATGCGGCGAGCGACGGCGCCTGCAACGCCCGCCCGTAGCGAGAAGCTCAGTCCCAGGGCACGTGCCGCCGCCGATGCGGTTCATCTCGTTCAGATCGGCTCGTGGCCTGCTCGTCGCTCATGCCACCCGAGAGGAACACCACGCCCGGCACGTCGGCCGGCACGTGCGCCGTCAGGCACCGGATCGTGGCCTCGGCGACCGCGACGTCGTCGTCCTGGGTTCCGCACCCTGTGCCGGGCACGATCATGTTGACCTTGAGCAGCGAGCCGGGCAGGTCGACCCTGGCCTCGGCGAGCGAACGGTACAACGCGTCGAGTGTGCGGCCGGTCGCGGCCTCGCACGCGGCGATGTCATGGTCACCGTCCATCAGGACCTCGGGCTCCACGATCGGAACGACACCCGCTTCTTGACACAGCGCCGCGTAGCGGGCCATGGCGTGGGTGTTGGCCTCGATCGCGCCGCGTCGGTATGCCGGACAGTCGTCGGCACTCGTCGTCGGCGGCGATCAGGATCGTGGCGCGCCACTTCGCGAACCGAGCGCCGAGCTCCGCGTACTCGGCGAGGCGTTCACGGAGTCCGTCGAGCCCCTCGGTCACGGTCTCCCCCGGGAACATCGCGAGCGGTTTCGCGCCGGTGTCGACCTTGATGCCCGGGATCACCCCGGCTTCCTCGAGCACCTGCACGAATCGGCGCCCGTCGTCGGCCGATTGCCGGATCGTCTCGTCGAACAGGATCGCGCCGCTGATGTGGTCCCCCACGCCCGGCGTCGTGAAGAGCAGCTGTCGGTAGCGGCGGCGCGCGTCCTCGGTCGATTCGGTCCCGATCGAGTCGAAGCGCTTCGCGATCGTGCCGCTGGACTCGTCGGCAGCGAGGATCCCCTTCGCCTTCGCCACCAGGGCTCGTGCGGTCTCGTTCAACGTTGTCATCTGCTTTCCGGCTCCTCGGAAGAACCGCTCCCACCCCCAGCCTATCGCCGCAGGAACACGCGCCGGCAGCCGACAGGACGCGCGTCGCCGTCTTCAGCTTCGCAGGGCATGGGTCGATACATGTGCATGCGCAACGTCCTCCGTGCGTCGTGGGTTGCGACGGTCCTCGCGAGCGTCCTCGCGCTCGCGTCGCCGGTCGCGACGAACCTCGCGGGGGTCGCCGGCGCAGGGCCGGCCGCTCCTGCTAGGCCAGCCTCGGGTGGACCCGACGGTGCAGGCAACGATGAGCCCTCAGGCGCGTCCGACGTCGACGATCGCGGCGCCCCGACCAGCGCCCCCGCACCGGCAGCCCCTCGGCCGGCCGAGCCCACGGGCAACCTGCTCGTGCGTGTGCCGCGCGACCTAGCTGTACGAGCCAACCCGAACGCGAACGCTTCCGTGGTGGGCACGATGCCGAGCGGCTCGAAGTACTACGACGTGCCGGTCACAGCCTGGGTCGAGGAAGTCTCGCCCGACGGCCGCTGGGGACGCGTCGAGATCCCCTACGTCTGGCCTCGCCGGCACGGGTGGATCGCGCTGCGGGGACTCGCCCGACGCACGACCGGCGTCGAGGTGCACATCGATCTCTCGGAGCACCGCATCACGGTCTCCAGGGCCGGAGACCACGTACTCGGCATGCCGGCCGCGATCGGTGCCGCCGAGTCGCCGACACCGCCGGGCGAGTACTTCGTCACCGATCGCATCTCGTTCTCGGGTGGCTCGCTCGGCACGTTCGCGTTCGGCATCTCCGGCATCCAGCCGAGACTGCCGCCCGGGTGGAGCGGCGGGAACCAGCTCGCCATCCACGGCACGAACGACCCGTCATCGATCGGACGTTCCGCGAGCGCCGGGTGCATGCGCGTCAGCGAGCGGTCCCTCGATCTGCTTCAGCCGTTGCTGCAACTCGGCACGCCGGTCATCGTCGTTCCCTGACCTGCGAGCACCCATACCGATATCGGTATCGAAAGGGGGTCAGGGGCGCACGAGCCCGATCTGATAACCATTTCGGTATCAGACCCCTTCGCCCGCCGATGCGATCCACGATCGGGTGGCGACCAGCTCTGCGACGAGCACCTCGGTCAGCAGCGCCACCTCTGGGTCCTCGTCGTGGCGGTATCGCACGGTGAGATGCGCATCGTCGACGTCGCCGCCGACCGCGACCACCTTCGACCCCCGTTCATCTATCCACCGCATGATCGCGGGGTCGAATCGGGAGCCGGCGAAGAGCAATGCCCGATAGTCAAGCGGCTTCGTGAGGTAGACGTCGACGTGCAGCCAATCCCCCGACTCACACGCATCTGCGGTCCGGCGCGGACCCTCGCGCAGCATGAGCGCACCCTGCTCGGCGGACGAGAGTCGCTCGGCCGGCGCGATCGTGAACGTCGCGGGACCCTCGGCGAGCAGCCCGGCAACCGGTGGCAACCATCTGTCACGTCGCTCGAGCAGGTCGTCGCTCGCCTCGGCAGCACGACGCACCACGTCGGCCACGGCGGCGACGGGGCGTCCGGTCGCCGGCGCCGCGAGCGCCATGAGCAGGGCGAGCGTGTGCTGATAGGAACGACATGCGACGCCACCTTCTTCGTCGCCGGCGAGCATCGCCACCACCGCGTCGGCCGCTCGCTCGATCGCGGCACCAGGCCGGTTCGTGAGCGCGACTGTCGTGCTCGTGCCTCGATGACGGGCGATCGCCTCGATAGTCTCCTGCGTCTCACCGCTCGCAGAGATGCCGACGGCAAGCACGTTGGCACCCGGAGGCGTGCCGGCAGCGAGCGAGGAGAGCTCAGCGACGGCATCGATGCCCGCGGCTCGCAGACCCGTCGCGACCGCACCAGCGGCGAACCGCGAGGACCCCATGCCGATCATCACGACGCGGGGCGGCACTTCCTCAGACCACGGTGATCCCTCGTCAAGCGAATCGGCCAGACGGCGCAACGCCTCGGGCTTGCGTTCGAGATCGCGCAGGAACGCGTGGGCATCCATCAGTCTTCGAGCGGGATCAGCGAGCACATCGCGGGGTCGGCAACGCGGAGCCAGCCCGGAAGGAACCGGGCGGCGTAGATGTACTCGTGGCACTCCTGGGCGACTTCCAACGGACGGAGGAGCCGCTCGTCGTATAACTGCTCCTCACCGCGCATGGCCAGCTCGCTTCGGTAGGCACCGAGGAAGCCGGCCCGGCTCGAGGTGATCCAACTCGAGACCGCCTCCTCGCTGCCGGTCCGGCGACTCGACGCGATGCGGCCGAGATGATCGATCGATCGCATGAACGCAGCGACGTCGCGCACAGGCGGGTCGAGCGTCCCGTGGGAAGCGGGCGAGGCCATCGGATCGCCGTCGAAGTCGGTCACCGCGTACCCCCCCTGCCATTCCAGCACTTGCCCGACGTGGAAGTCGCCGTGCACCCGAGTGAGGACCGCTCCGGCCGCCTCGCCGAGGCGGTCGAGCTCGGCTCGGATCGCGGTCGCGCGTGCAGCAAGCCGCGCCCCCTGCTCACCGCCCGTCGCGGCGAGCGCGTCGTCGGCGACCGCGAAAGCCGCGCGCCGCCACGCCTGGGCGGTCGCCTCGTCGGCGCTTCCCGAGGGTCTCGGCACGACCTCGGAGGCAGTAGCGAGCGCGGTGTGCATGTGGGCAGCCAGACGCCCCAGCATCGACGCCGGCTCGAACGCGACGTCGTCATCGACCCCGCCGTCGAGCCAGCCGAGCAGCCGGGCCAGGTACCACTCCCATCCGTCTCGCGCGCCGGGCAGGTAGGAAGCCGCGGAGGCCACCACCCTGCTCTGCCCGTCGTCATCGCGCCAGGCCACGATGCCGTACGGCGTCGGGATCGATGTGAACCCGACCGAGATGAGATGGGCGGGCAAGTCCGAGCCCGCGTCAGGGGAGCCGCCTGTCCGTGGATACAGCTTCACGACCGCCCGATCACCGACGACCACCGATTCGTTCGACTGGTCCACGTCGATCGCTCGTTCGCCCATCGCAGCAGGCACCGAGCCGAACGGTTCGACTGAGAACCGATCGCCGGGTTCGCCCGACGCCAGCCGACGGAGCAACCGTTCGAAGGCGCCGTCGCCGGGTTCGGCTCTGCGAAGCGGTCCCGCGTCGCGTGTGACGATGGGTGTGACCAGCAGCCCATCGCCATCGGTGACCACCGCGAGCTCGAGGCCGTCGCCGAGCGGCAGGGAGTCCCGCAGCACGACCTCACCCGGCGTGATCGATCCAGAACGCCTGGGGGGCAGCAGCGACCCTGTCTCGAGCGCTCCGATTCGAGCGGCGAGATCGCCCTGAGGGGTCATGCGGGCCGCGAGATCCGGCGCCTTCCTACCGGCCGACCGGCTCGCCGGTCACCGCCACCTGCTCGATCAGGTCCGCACCCTTGACGCGACCAGGGTCGGCTCGGATCAGCTCGGCGTTCCGCGCCATGCGGGCGTGCAGGTCGTCGTCGGCGAGCAGCCGGTTCACGGCGCCGATCAGCTCGTCGTCGGTCCAGTCGTAGGTGGGCAGCCGCTCGCCGAAGCCCGTCTCGCGCAAGCGCTGAGCGTTGTCGTACTGATCCCAGAACAGCGGTAGCCCGATCATCGGGAGCCCGAAGTGGAACCCCTCGCACACCGTGTTGTTGCCGCCGTGGGTGATCAACAGGTCGCATTGCGGCAGGATCGAGGGCTGCGGAAGGAACTGCCCGCCGTACATGTTCGGGCCGAGCGTCATCTGTTCGTGGAGTGGACCCATCGAGACGATGGTGCGGTGCTCGGTCTTCGCCAGGGCATCGATGAGCCGCTGCATCAAACCGACGTCCATGCACCCGAGCGATCCGAGCGAGAGGTAGACCACCTTGCCGTCGCCGGGCACGTGCTGGTTGACATCGAAGGCGTCCTCGGTGGTTCGGACCGTCGAGCTGAGGCGGTGCCAGGTCGCGTCGAGCGGCACGGAGCGCGGGTAGTCGGCCGCCTCGGGATACAGGTACATGTTGAGCCAGGGCGAGTTCGTGTTGAACTCGTCGGGCGGGCACGCCGCCACCCCGACCGACGCGCGGAATCCATTGTGCTCGGCCAGTAGCTGTTCGTGTTGGCGGTGGTACTCGTCGGCGAAGGCTTGCCACTCGCTGCGATCGTCGATCGGCAGCCCCGAAAGGACCGGTGGAAGGTCGGCGTCGCGCATCTCCAACGGGTTCGCCGACACGAACCGCACCCATGGACAACCGGCGAGCTCCACCGCGGCGTATCCAGTGACGTTGTCAGTGCAGACGGCGTCAGGCTCGATGTCGCTCCAGATCTCCATCAGTCGTTCGTGGGAATAGCGCTCGCCGGCAACGAGCGCTTCCCAGATCGGCTTCGTCACCGTCCCGATCTGCTCGATCGTCGGCGTGCGGAACTCCGGCGCCGTGACCCGGATGAACTCCGCCCAGGGGTCCGCCGTGGGGTCGGCGTTCTCATCGGGCGGCGCCATCCGCATCATGCGCTCCTCGAACCCACGCTTGATGAGCTCGCCCTCGAACGACTCGTCGACAACGAACACGATGCGGTGGCCGCGTTCCGCCAGCACGTTCGCGATGGCCACGCAGTTGTTGGTCGGACCCCATGCCCCGGGCTCCGGGAAGAAGGCGATCGTCGCGGGATCGGTCTGCGTCATGCGATTGTTCCTTTCGCTCGTCGAAGGCCGAGGCGGCCCGCCGAGGCTACCCGCCGGCGCCGGGACTATGCCACAGCCTGGGCCGTAGGATGACCCGACCCACTCCCCGTCGAGGTTTCAGGAGGACAGCACGTGCGAGGTGTGAGCCACCGTCGTCGGCACAACCCGGTCGCGTCAGCGATCGTCATCACCTGCATGTCGCTCCAGCTCGTCGGAACCATGGGCACGCCCGCGATCGCGCAGCCCGCACAACCGGGCCTCTCGCCTGCGACACCCGAGCTCATCGACCGAGCCATCCGCCGGGGCGAGATCTCCGAGGCTCGTGGAGCGCTGTACCTCACGTGGGCGCTCGGCTCGCCGCAGCGCCTGCCCGAGACCTACGTGAGTGAGACCCCGTGGTCGGGCACGCTTCCCCTGTTACGGCTGCGCGAGCGGCTCTCCAGTCTGGTGCCGGCGCCCGCCGCGGTTGCCGCTCGGCGAGCGCTCCGCGGTCCCACGTTCGACTGTCCCGGCACTCGCGGCTCGTTGCCCCAAGCCAAGTCCACGGCGAACTTCTACATCCAGTACAAGGGGTCGGCGCTGCAAGGGCTGTCGATCGGCACGTACGCGGGCGCGCTCGAGTCGGCTTGGAAGATGGAGATCAGCAGGTTCGGCTGGGCCAAGCCACCCAGGGATCCGGTCACGTATCCGCGCGGCAAGCGGTACCCCGTGCGCGTCGAGAACCTGGGCACTGGCCTGTACGGCTACGTCGCGGGGACACATCTCGCGCGCAACAACCCCGCGACCCCGTGGAACGACAGGGATGCCGTCGCGAGCTGCATGGTTCTGAATCGCGATTTCCGGCCGTTCCCCGGGAGCCCGCTCGATGCGCTCCGCGCCACCGCGTCGCATGAGTTGAATCATTCCATCCAGTTCGGGTACGGAGCGCTCACCGGCTTCGGCAAGGTCACCGATCTGTTCGTGGAGGGCCTCGCGACCGCGATGGAAGACGAGGTCTTCGACGGATCCGACGACAGCTACAACTACCTCTGGCCCAGGTTCGCGCTGCCGATGGGTCTCTATCAGAAGTCGCCCTACCCGTTCTGGGTGGTGTTCCGGGCCATGGTGGAGCGCTTCGGCGACGGTCGGCGGAACGGAGCCGAGGCCGTCTTCCAGGTGTTCTGGGAGCAGATCAGCAAGGGTTCGAAGACGAACCTCGCCGCGCTCGCGAAAGGCTTCAAGGTCAAGGGCATCAGCCTGGCCTCCGCCTATCACGATGCCTCGATCGCCCTGCGGTTCCTCGCGGATTGCTCACCGACCCCGCGCCGATACTGCCTCGAGGAAGGCCCGAGGTACGCGACGATCTCGGGGCACGGGGGTGACCACGCAGCGCTCACGTCGGGCTCACTTTCACGCAGGATCCCCAACGACTTCGCGCTCAACTGGATCGGCCTGCCCACAGGGGGCGGATCGATCGATCTCACGGTGAGGCACGAGAGCGGAACCGGGATCTTGCGGGTGAGCGTCGCCTGCCGGTCGGGCGGCTCGGTCATCGTGTTCCCCGTGGGCACCGCGACGAGCTCAGGCAACGCCATCGCGACCGTGAACACCGCTCAGTGCGATGAGGCATCGGCGGTGATATCGAACGTCAAGCAGACCTCGCCGACACCCTCGTCGATCACACAGACCGATTACAGGATCTCGATCGCTTGAGAGCGCGGACCTCCACCTGGCGCGGTGGCGATCGCTTCTTCAGGCTTGACCGATCGGGTCGCTCGAGATGTCGCCTCGCACCGGGCCGAGCGACTCGCCGAGCTTCGTCGCGACCCGGTCGAGCCGGGCGAGGTAGGCGTAGATCTCGTCGCGCAGTTCCTTCGCGCGGTCGCTGAGACCCTGCAAGTCGGCGAGCTTCCAATGCTTGTCGAGGATCGGTCGCACGACCTGGTCGTGATGGATGCGCAGGTTGTAGATGCCCGCCTGCGCCATGGCCTTGGCCTTCTCGCGGAACCCCTCGATGCCGACGCCCGGCATGGCGAAGTTCGTGATCTGGCGGTGCATGGCCTCGACCATCGCGTTCGGATCGAGCTCGATCGCGCTCATGGCCATGTCGCGATAGAAGACGTAATGCAGGTTCTCGTCGGTCGCGACCCGTGAGCACAGCTTCTCCGCCATCTCGTCATCGGTGATCGCGCCGGTGTTGCGGTGCGAGATCCGCGTGGCCAGCTCCTGGATCGTCGTGAACACGATGCCGTCGAGCGGGCCGAGCTCGGGGAACGCGGGGTACCAGCCGCCGATCGCTTGATCCATGCGTCCTCGCTCGAGGATGACGGGGTCGATGCCGCGCGTCACGGTGAGGAAGTCGCGGATCACGATCGCATGCCGGCCTTCCTCGGCGGTCCAGCGCCTGACCCACTCGCCCCACGCTTCCTTGTCTCCGAACGTGCGCCAGAGCGCGAGGTGGTAGAAGGGAAGGTTGTCCTCGGTGAGCAGGTTCACCTCGAGAGCGGTCTGCGCCACGTCGGGGAGCCGCGAATCTTCCGGCTGCCAGGGCTCCTTCACGAAGTTGCGGCCCTCTTCGTAGGGCACGTAGTCGTGCGGCATCCATTCAGATGTCGTGGCGACGTGACGGTTGAGCGCCGACCCGACCTGGGGCATCAGCTCGTGCAGGATGGCCTCGTTGGTCAGTCGTGACGCACCTGCGCCGTTCGCTGGGCTCATGTGATCGCTCCTCGTTCGCCGTTCCGGTTCTGCCTGACTCGGTGTTGCATCGGTCCGGTCCCGGAACCTCTGCAAAGGAGCCCTGCTCCGCGCGTTCGCCGCCCGAAGGGGAGTAGCGGAGCGACATCCAGGGTACCGCGTGAGCACCGTGTGCGCGACACGGGACGAGGCGTGCATCCGACTGTGTTCGAGCCGCGAAGACGGATGGGAACGCCGGCCTCGAGCACGGAAACATCGTGCTCGGATCGATCTCGTCCGTTCGAAGGAGAGTGTTCGTTGAGGATCGCCGTGATCGGCAGTGGGATTTCGGGCCTGGGCGCGGCGTGGGCGCTCAGCCGTCGCCACCACGTCACGCTCTATGAATCGGACGATCGGCTCGGCGGACACGCCAACACCTGGGAGGTCGAGGATCGCGAACGTGTCGTGCCGGTCGACACCGGGTTCATCGTCTACAACGACCGCAACTACCCGAACCTCGTGCGCCTGTTCGGTGCGGTCGGCGTCGACACCGAGCCGAGCGACATGTCGTTCTCGGTCTCGATCGACGATGGCGCGTTCGAGTACCGGGCGCGAGCGTTCGGACTGGCTGCCCAACCGTCCAACCTGGTGCGCCCGTCGTATCTGCGCATGGTGCATGAGATCGTGCGGTTCACTCGGCAGGCGAAGTCGCTCCTCGGCGGCGGTGTGGAGGTGTCGACCGGTGGATGGCTCGAGCAGCAGGGGTACTCGGCAGCGTTCCGCAACGACTTCCTGCTGCCGATGGTGGCGTGCATCTGGTCGTCGAAGCTGCACGAGATGCTCGCGGTGCCGGCGGCGACGATGGCGGGGTTCCTCGACAACCACGGCCTGCTCGACCTCGGCGACCGCCCGCAGTGGCGCACCGTCACCGGCGGAAGCCGCGAGTACGTGCGCCGGGTGGCGGCCACGGTCGACGAGGTGCGATCGGGCACGCCCGTCGCGAAGGTGACGCGAGGACCCGACTCAGCGCTGGTGCGAGATGCGATCGGACGAACGGAGCGATTCGACCATGTGGTGCTCGCCACGCATGCCGACACGACCCTCGCGATGCTCGGCGACGATGCGACCCTCGACGAGCTGCGTCTTCTTTCTCGGTTCAGATACCAGCAGAACCTGGCCGTGCTGCACCGTGATCGGGCGTTCATGCCGAGGCGGCGGCGGGCGTGGTCGAGCTGGAACTACATCGCGCGTGGGCGAGCGGGCGCGAACGTGCACGAGGAGCGGGGAGTCTCGCTCACCTACTGGATGAACCTGCTCCAGAACCTGGATACCGAACGACCGGTGCTCGTCACGTTGAACCCGCTCGAAGAGCCTCGCGACCAGGTGGCTTCGTTCGCCTACCACCACCCGCAGTACGACCGTGCGGCGGTCGAGGCTCAGCCGACGCTCCCCACGCTGCAGGGGGTGCGACGCACGTGGTTCTGTGGCAGCTACTTCGGCCACGGGTTCCACGAGGATGGACTCCGGTCGGGGCTCGAGGTGGCAGCGGGGCTCGGCGCCCCCGCCCCGTGGGAGCACCATGACGCGGGGGACGCACAGACCGGGCCCTCCGGTTCCGTCGACGTCGCGCTGGTCGGGGGATGACGATGGCAGAGCGGCCTCTACGTCGGCACCGTCATGCACGAACGGTCGTTCCCACGCCGGCATCGGCTCTCGTACGGCGTCTGGTACCTCTTCGCCGACCTCGAGGAGCTGCCCGTGCTCGACCGCATGGTGCCGGGGTTCGCGCACAACCGCTCAGCCGCGGTCAGCTTCCATGACGCCGACCACGGCCCCCGCGACGGCTCGCCGCTGCGACCCTGGATCGACGCGCGGCTCTCCGAAGCCGGCGTCGACCTCGAGGGCGGACCGGTGCGTCTGCTGTCGTTCCCTCGGGTGTTCGGCTACGTCTTCAACCCGATCTCAGTGTGGTTCTGCCACGGCCCCGATGACGACCTGCGCGCGATCTTGTACGAGGTCTCGAACACGTTCGGGGAATGGCACGACTACCTGGTGCCGGTTGCTCCCGGCGACGTGACCGGCAACGATCGTGCTCGCCGCGTGCGCACGATCTTCGACAAGAAGCTCTTCGTCTCGCCGTTCATCGACATGGCCGCCACCTACGACTTCACGACGCGTGTGCCGGACGAGCGCATTTCCGTCGTGGTGCGGGAGACCGCGGCCGGCGGACCGGTGTTGGTGGCCACGCTCGGTGCTGCCCGCCGGCCGCTCACCGGTCGATCGCTCATCTCGGTGCTGTGCCGCTATCCGTTCGTCACGCTCAAGGTGATCGGCGGTATCCACTGGGAAGCGTTGAAGCTCCGGCGCAAGGGCGCGCCCTTCCGTCGACGAGGAGCGCCGCCCGCGTCGCCGATGACGATCGTCTCGGGCGCGAACCTTGCCGCGGAAACGGGCGTGGGTCCCGGTCCGGAACGGTCTGAACGCGTGCCTTCCGGCGCCGGTGCGAGCCGGGGTAGGGTCGCTCGATGAACGGGCTCGCCGGCGCCGCCGAACGGCGCATCCTCGACATCGTCGGTGGCCGAGTCCGCGCCGGAAGGGCCTCGATCACGCTTCCGGACGGCACCCATCGCACGTTCGAAGGCAGCCATGCGGGTCCAGCCGCCCATGTCACACTGCATCGGTGGCGTCCGCTACGACTGGTGACGACCACCGGCGCCATCGGCCTGGCAGACGCCTACGTGCGCGGCGACTACGACGTCGACGACCTCGAGGCGTTCCTCGAGCTCTGTGCGCTCCACCTCGAGCCCGCCTTCCACGAGCCAGTGCCCGATTGGTTGCACCGGCTCGGCCGAACCGCCTGGCGCGTACTCGGGAGCCCGTCACGCCCTCGCGGGCCGCTCACCGACATCGTGCAGCACTACGACCTCGGCAATGAGTTCTACGCCGAGTGGCTCGACCAGACGATGACGTACTCCTCTGCCGTGTTCACGCGCGACGACATGACGCTCGCAGCCGCCCAGCACGAGAAGTATCGGCGCTTGGCGGCACGAATGAGCGTGGCACACGGCGATCGGGTGCTGGAGATCGGCTCAGGATGGGGCGGCTTCGCCGTCTACCTCGCGGGCGAGCTCGGCTGCCACGTCACCACCGTGACGATCTCGAAGGAACAGCACGAATACGTCGAGAAGGCCGTGGTCGAGCACGGCCTCGTCGATCGGGTGGAGGCCCGCCTTCAGGATTTCCGGACGGTGGGCGGTTCGTTCGACCGCGTCGTTTCGGTGGAGATGATGGAATCGATCCCCCAACGGCTCTGGGGGCCGTTCTTCCGGCAGCTGCGTGATCGGGTGCGGCCCGGTGGCACCGTGGGGCTGCAGCTCATCGTCGTCGCAGATCACCACTGGCGGGAATCCGACGAGCATCCCGATTTCGTGCGTCGATACATCTTCCCGGGAGGCCAGGTGCCAGCCCCCTCGGTGCTACATCAGCTGGCGGCGAGTCACGACCTGTCCTGGCGTGAAGACAGGGGCTTCGGCGGCTCCTACGCGCGCACGCTCGCCGTGTGGCTCCAAGCCTTCGATGCGGCGTGGCCGCGGATCGCCGAGATGGGCTTCGACGATCGGTTCCGGCGCATGTGGCGCTACTACCTCGCCTACTGCGGAGCAGGATTCGCGAGCGGACGCACCGACGTTCGCCAGATCGTGCTCGACCGCGCCTAACGAGAGACCCTCGTTCGCTCGAGCACCGGCCTGCGTCCGATGACGCAGATGCACGTCCGAACGTCGCTTCCCTTGCCCCCCAGGTCAAGACGGGAGCCGGCCGATGCCGATACCGCCCATCATGAGGGGGCATCGGTGAACGGCGACGTGTCCGGAACCAGCCTGGCCGCGGCGGCTGTGTCGCGACGACACTTCGTGCGAGCCGCAGCGCTGGGCAGCGCGATCGCGGGGTCCGGGGCGGCTTCCGGTCTCTTCGACGCGATGCTGGCCGGCGCCGCGGGCTCGTTGGTCGCCACCGATCCAGCCCTGCACGTGCTTCGAAGGACCACGTTCGGTCCGACCGAGGACCTCGTCCGGGATATCCGGCGCCTCGGACCCAGGCGATGGCTCGATCGCCAACTCGATCCTTCGACTGTCAACGACCGCTTCTGTCAGGACTACGTTGCCTCCCGGTACCCCGACCTCGACATGCCGCTGACCCGAGCCTACGAGAGGCTCGACGGCTCCTGGGACCTGATGTACGCGCTCGGACAGGCGTCGATCGTGCGCGCCGTCTGGAGTCAGCGACAGCTTTTCGAGGTCATGGTCGACTTCTGGTCGAACCATCTGAACGTGACGAATCCGCACGAGGCGTGTTGGTGGTCGCGGCACGACTACGACCGCCGGGTGATCCGCAAGCACGCCCTTGGCAAGTTCTCGAACATGTTGCGGGCCTCGGCGACGCACCCGGCGATGATGATGTACCTCAACAACGCCGAGAGCTCCCGCGACAACCCCAACGAGAACTACGGACGCGAGATCCTCGAGCTGCACTCCGTCGGCGTCGACGGCGGGTACGACGAGGACGACATGCGCCAGTCGACGATGGCGCTCACCGGCTTCGGCATCAGCTGGGACACCGGCGCGTTCGAGTACCACCCGTGGGATCACTACGTCGGCCCGGTCGACGTGATGGGCTTCCACGCGGCCAACCGCAGCGAGAACAAGGGGAAGGACATCGGCCTCGCCTACGTCGACTACCTCGCCCACCATCCGGCGACCGCCGAACGGATCGCTCGAAAGCTCTGCTACCGGTTCGTCTCGGATCAGCCGCCGAGATCGCTGGTGAGCTCGCTCGCCGAGACCTACCTCGACAACGACACCGCCATCGTGCCCGTGCTCGAGAAGCTCTTCCGCTCGAGGTCCTTCGAGTCATCGGTGGGCGCGAAGGTTCGCCGCCCGTTCGAGGATGTCGCCGCGACGCTGCGCATCCTGAACATCAGGCCCGACCCGCAGGGGGTCGACGGGCAACAGGGCCTCTACTGGATGCTGGAAGGGCTCGGGCACCTTCCGATGGGTTGGGTGCCACCCGACGGATACCCCGACACTGGCGACCCCTGGCGTTCGGCTGGCCTCACGCTGGGGCGCTGGAACATGCACGTGGGCCTCGCCGCCGGATGGTGGCCCGCGAACCACCTCAAAGTGCCGAACCTGCGCAAGAGCATGCTCGGCAAGGACCTTCCGAAGACGCACGGCGGGCTCGTGGACGCGCTCGCGAGGCGCCTGGTGTTCCGCAAGCTTCCGGCGGCGCACCGGGCCTCGGTGCTCACATTCCTCGAGCGCGACGCCGCCGATCCTCTCGACGGAGACGACGCGGCCGTGGACTGGCGCCTTCCGTATCTGGTGGCGCTCATCCTCGACACGCCCAGCCACGGGATCAGGTGATCGACATGCCCGAGAACCGAACGACAGCGATCGAAATCGATGCCCTCGAGCAGCCGTGCGGGTGCCCCGTCACGTCCGAGATCTCCCGGCGGTCGTTCCTGAAGGCCGCCGGCGCGACCGGCGTGGTGGCCGGTCTCGCGAGCGAGGGCATGTTCACTCGCCTCGCGTTCGGCGCGACGCCCTACGTCGGCGACGTGCTCGTGGTGCTCTCGCTCCGGGGGGGCATGGACAGCCTGCAGGCGGTGGTGCCCGCCACAGCCCAGCAGCACGGGCACTACACGGGCTGGCGGCCGAACATCGCGGTGCCCCAGGGCCAGCTGCTCCCGCTCGACGCGAGCTTCGGCATGCATCCGTCGATGACGCCGCTCAAGTCTCTGTACGACTCAGGGACGCTCGGCATCGTGCAGGCGGTGGGCATGGCCCAACCCAACCGGTCGCACTTCTCCGCCATGGAGGAGATGGAACGCGCGGCGCCGGGAACCTCGCTTCGCACCGGGTGGCTCGACCGGGTGCTCGGCCTGCGCGAGACGACCTCTCCGTTCCAGGCGACGCAGCTCGGCTCCAACAGCGCCGCGTCGGCGTTCCTTGGGCCGGCGCCCGAGCTCGCCATGTGGAACATCGACGACTTCGACCTCTCCGGGGCCTGGGACGCCGCAGAGTCGAACCGCTGGGACGAGGCACTGCGGGGCGTGCACGGCGGTGCGCCCGCGGTGATGGCGGCGCCGGCCTACACCGCGCTCGACGCGCTCTCGACGGCGTCGCAGCTCCGCGCCACCGGATACACACCGGAGAACGGGGCGGCCTATCCCGCATCCGGACTCGGCGATGCCCTGCGCGATGTCGCCCGGCTGATCAAGGCAGATGTCGGCCTTCAGGTCGCCGCCGTGGACTACGGCGACTGGGACATGCACGCCGGACAGGGCGACGTGGGCGGCGGATGGATGGTCGACCACCTCACCGAGCTTTCAGCGGCGCTCGCGGCATTCGCGATCGATCTCGGATCGGCGATGGGCGATGTCACATTGATCACGCTCACGGAGTTCGGCCGCAGGATCGAGGAGAACGGTTCTGGCGGCACTGATCACGGCTTCGGGCAGTCCGTGTTCCTTCTAGGCGGCGGGGTCAGGGGCGGTCAGGTGCACGGCACGTGGCCAGGGCTCGCACCCGACGACCTGATCGACGGCGACCTCGCCGCCACAACCGACTATCGCAACCTGCTCGCCGAAGTGCTCGAGAAGCGGTGCGGCGCGAGCTCGAGCGAGGTCTCGGGCATCTTCCCGGGCATCTCGAACGATCGCCTCGACGTGGTGCGTCAGCGCGCATCGTAGCCCCGCCGTCCTCAACGGACCTCCAAACGACGTACCTCGGATACGATGAAGTCTCCGAGCGGGGGTTGACACGCCTGCCGATCGAGATGAAAGCTCGTGGTCCGCGCACGGTCCCCCCAAGCGAACCGTGCCCGAGGGAGAGGGATCGGTGATGAGCAACCACGAACGGTCGTTGTCCACAAGCGGGCGACGGAAGGGGCTCGGGAGGATCGCGGTGGCCATCCTGCCGCCCGTCCTGCTTGCCGGGCTGTTGGCGACTGGCCCCGCGGGCGCCGGAGAAGGGGAGCCCCCAGGTGATTCCGACAGCGGAGTGATCGCACCTGGTGAATCGCTGACGACGGTGAACGGCACCGCGTCGAACCCGGTGAACCGCGATGATCCATTCGCGATCGAGCTGACGAATGTCAGCGACGGTACGCTGGTCGGCACCATCGAAGAAGACGACTGTGACGGCACGCAGCCGGAACCCCTCTGCAGCGTGCCGAGGCTCGGAGGCAAGGCCGGCGACTTCGTCTTCACACCTTTCGGCGGGGAGTCGATCGCCGCTCCGGTGCTCGGCGAGGGAACCACCGAGCCCGTCGTGATCGCGAAGATGTTCTACGACCGTACCCTCGTTCGCCGAGCGAACGGCTTGAGGATCTTCTACGAGAAGTTCTTCGGAGGTCCGATCGTGCGGCTCAGGAACTGTGATGACGACGGGAACGGTCCGACTACTGAATGTTACAGCGCGAGGAAGCTGGGAAGCGACGACCAGGTCATCCGCATCCCGCTTCAGTTCGACCCCAGATTCACGCGCGGCTGAGCAACCTCCGCTCCACGAACGGGCCCGGCCGGCAGGCCGGGCCCGTCGTCGTTCCGCCCGTCGCCCGTAACGCTTCGCGCCCGGACCAAGCCGGTGCCCGGGGTGGGACTCGAACTCCCACCTGCCTCCTGACGGCCAGTGTCGGACCATGACGGCGGGTGCTAGCACCTGTGCACACGCGTGGGCGATCCGCCGGTCCGTGACGGCTGGGACCGTCTGATGTTGCAAGGTCCGTTAGCACGTGGTTAGCACGACCACCGCAAGCTTGCAGACGAACGAACTGCGATCAGGACCCTAGAAAAGAGCGGCTCGGACTCCGGCCGGCCGTACTGCCGGCCGCACTGACTGAGCCTGACACGACCAAGTACTGTTCCAGTCCGCGCTTGGGTCCTCGACCTAGCGACTCCCTTGTTCCACAAGTGGCCGGGTTGATGATCCGGGATGACGGTATCGATGGCGCTTGTGTAGTTTGCCGTAGGTGGAGGGGCGGATGGCTTGAGGACATTCAGCAGAGTGGCGGCAGCCGCTCTTCTGATTGCCGCGCTGCCGATGATCGCCAGCCTGCCCGGGGCGTCTGCCGCGACGACGTCGATCGCGGCTGAAGCCGACGCGTTCGTGGTCTCCAGCACTCCGAAGAGCAACAAGGGCCGCTCCACCTCCCTCCGGATTCGCAACAACAGCAAGATTTCGTACGTGCGATTCAACGTCCCCAACCTCCCCCCTTCAGCGGAGGTAAGCGCCGCAACGCTTCGGATGTATGCGACGACCGGCAGCCAGTGCTCGCTCGGTGTAGAGGTACTCCGAGCTGCCAACGACACGTGGGGTGAGACCACCGTCACCTGGAGAAACCAGCCGGGGCCGACAGGTGCCGTAATCGCGAGCGCATCCTGGACGGCCCAGGGATACAGAGACTTCGATGTGACCTCAGCCGTCACTGACGCCGGCCCCGTGAGCTTCGTGCTCAGGCACCCCGTGGGGTGCAACGTCAAGTCCGATGCAAGCCTCAACAGCCGAGAGGCAACCGCGAACCAGCCGCAGCTCGTCGTAACGACCAGCGCGCCTCCGCCCGCCCCTGCCTGCTCCGACGGCCTCGATAACGACACCGACGGCCTGATCGACTTGGCGGATCCGGGCTGCGTCGATGCCGCTGACACCGACGAGGCCAACACGCCTCCACCGGCTCCCGCCTGCTCTGACGGCCTCGATAACGACACCGACGGCCTGATCGACTTGGCGGATCCGGGCTGCGTCGGTGCCGCTGACACCGACGAGGCCAACACGCCTCCGCCGCCCGGGAGCGCAAAGGTCGTGATGGCCGCGGGCGACATCGTCTGTGACCCAGCGTCATCCACGTTCGGCGGAGCAAACCCGGCCATCTGCCAACATCGGGCGACACTCGACCTGCTGGCCGGATCGGATGCGATCCTCCCGCTCGGTGATCTCCAGTACCCGGATGGCACACTGGACCAGTTCACGCAGGGCTACGACCCGTCATGGGGCCAGCACGCTCCGAACACCTACCCGGTCGTCGGCAACCACGAGTATCAAGTGCCCGGCGCCCAGGGGTACTTCGACTACTGGGCCTCCAAGGGGCGGCCGACGGGCGGAGCGGCAGGCGGCTACTTCAGCTTCGACGTCGGTGCCTGGCACCTGATCGCACTCAACTCCAACTGCACACCGGTGCCGTGCGCCGAGGGCTCACCCCAGAACGACTTCCTCGAGCAGGACCTGGCGAGCACGTCGCGATCGTGCATCGCCGCTTACTGGCATCATCCACTGTTCAACTCGGGATCCGTGCACGGCTCCGCGATGCCCTCGGGCGCCAAGGCGTTCTGGATCGATCTGTTCGCGGCCGGCGCCGACATCGTGCTGAACGGCCACGAGCACAACTACCAGCGCTATGCGAAGCAGGATCCCGAGGGCCAACCGGCATCGAATGGCATCCGAGAGTTCGTCGTCGGGACGGGTGGAAAAGCCCACTACGGCATGCTCGAAGCCAAAGACGCGAACTACGAGGTCGGGAACACCACCGACTTCGGGGTGCTGAGGCTTTATCTCGGTGACAACTCCTACACATGGGAGTTCGTGGGTGTGGGCGGCGCCGTGCTGGACGCGGGCGGTCCCGTTCCGTGTAACTGATCGGAGCTCTCGAACTGTCGCGGGCCGGATCCCGGTCGCCGCAAGATCCGATCGGCTCTCTGACGCGCCGCAGACTCGACATCCCTCCTCCCACTCTCCCCCTCAAACAGACCACCTGGCATCGCTCAAGACGGCCCTCAGCTCCACAAACGTCCTCGGGTCCGACGAGCATGACCTCAGTCACGTTTGTAAATAGCCCATTCAACTACAGAGGCCGGAGAGTCAACGTGTGGGGCGCGTGACCATTCCCCGTGATAGCCCTTGTTTGCCTAGCAGGAAGACTCCCGCGGCTGCCCACGCCGGGGCGCGTGGCGTCATCAACAGCCGCTACGTCAACGGCCGGGCCCGCAGGTCCTTGACCAGGTGAACGTGGGCATGTCCGGTATCCCTCAATCCTCCCGTACTCGACGTAACCGAATCGACGGTAGAAGTCGGGAGCCTGGAAGCTGTGCGAGGACACGACCATCTGTGCACAGCCACGAGCCCTCGACTCAGCCTCAGCCGCCGCAAGCAGTCGGCTCCCCAAGCCAGCACCGCGCAGGTCAGCGCGGACCCACAGGAAGTCGATGTAGCCGCAACCTCCCCACGTCCAACCCGCCAGCCCTGCTTCGAGGCTTCCATCGCGTCCTCGTTGCGCAGCGCGCAGCAATCGTCCGTCGTCGAACCCGGTCGCGTCGGTGTTGAACGGTGCCGAAGACCGACGCGGGGTTTCGCACCATCCCGATGGATACTCGGACGATCGAAGTCCTCCGCGACCACCGTCGCCGCCAGCTAGAGGAGCGCCTCGCGTTCGGGAGTGACTACGTGGATATCGACCTCGTCTTCCCCGAACCAGGGGGGACGATGTTCAACCCCGAGAACCAGTCCAAGGTATTCCATCGGCGCGTAATCAGGCTCGGGCTCAAAGAGATCAGGTTCCACGACCTTCGCCACACCTACGCAACGCTCGCCCGCAGAAGTGGGATGGACATCAAGGCTCTCTCGGTTCGGCTGGGCCACGAGAACGTCGCGACGACGATGAACCTGTACCAGCACATCCCCGTCGATATGGCACGCGAGAGTGCCCAGAACGTGGCCGACTACATCCTCGGTTAGCACGGACCGGAATCGGTCCACAGGGCGCCCCGCCCTAAACCGCACTTGACCAGCGGTGATTGCCGACACGAGACGGTGCCCGGGGTGGGAGTCGAACCCACACGCCCTTTCGGGCCGGCGCTTTTAAGGCGCCTCCGTCTGCCAGTTCCGGCACCCGGGCTCATGTCCTCGCGATGCTAGCGCCGCAGACAGCAGGCGCGGCTACCATTCCGTGATGCGAGACCTGCAGACCTTGCCCAAGGTCGAGCTCCACGTGCACCTCGAGGGCGCGATGCGCCTCGAGACCGTGCGCGAGCTCGCAGAGCGCAATGGCGTTGCAACACCCGCCGGACTCTCCCCGGAAGGCTGGCGGTTCGGCGGCTTCCTCGACTTCATCGACCAATACATCGAGCTCTGCGACCTGATGACCGATCTCGAGGACTTCCGCCGCCTCGGCCTCGAGGTTGCCGAGGACCTCGAGGCGAACGGCGTGCGCTACGCGGAAGCGGTGTTCACCCCGTCAGCGCACGCTGCGGCGTTCGGCGACGACTGGACATCGCCGCTCGAAGCCCTGCTCGACGGACTGGCGGCAGGTGCCCGCAATCACGGCACCATCGTGCAGGTCACACCCGACGTCGTGCGCGACCTGGGACTCCCTGCGGCCGAGCGCACGCTCGAGGTCGCTCGGAAGTTCGTGGGCGCAGGCGTGGTGGGGCTGAACTGTGCCGGCAGCGAACGGAGCGAGATCGCCCCGTTCGCTGACGTCTTCCGGGAGGCCAAGCGTGCGGGCTTGCGGTCGGTGCCCCATGCCGGTGAGTGGGCAGGCCCTGAGAACGTCTGGCAGACGCTCGAGCACTTCCTGCCCGATCGCATCGGGCACGGCGTGCGATCGATCGAAGATCCGCGGCTCGTCGACCGCCTGGCGAGCGACGGTATCCCGCTCGAGGTGGCGCCGATCTCGAATGTCGCGACGGGGGTGTACCGATCGCTCGAGGAACATCCGTTCGTTCGGCTGCGAGATGCAAACGTCACCGTGACCCTGAACTCCGACGACCCGTCGATGTTCGGCGCATGGCTCACCGACGTCTATGAGGCGGCTCGCGTAGTGTGGGATCTGTCCGACGAGGACCTCGCGATGATCGCGCGGCAGGGGGTGCGAGCCTCCTTCGCAGACCCCGCCACCAAGACCGAGATCGAGCGCGAGATCGGAGCGTGGCTCGATGCCTGAATCGCACTGCCCGGTGCTTGCATCGAACAGATGATGCCGTAGCCTCGGCCGAGGCCCTGTAGGCACCGCGTCTGCATGCCGACAACTGCCACAGATCATGACGACCTATCTCTCAGATCTCGACCTGCATCCGCTCGATGCGCTCGCCGTTCGCATCCGCGATCGATCGGCCACCGCAGCCGTCGTCGGTCTCGGCTACGTCGGACTGCCGCTCCTCGTGGCCATGCACGGTTCGGGCTTCCGCGTGATCGGCGTCGATGCCGACCAGCGCAAGATCGACGGACTCCGGGCTCGCCGGTCGCACATCGGCGACATCGCGGACTCGGCGATCCAGGCGATGCATCGCGCGCACTTCAGCTCGAACCCTGCGCCTCTGGCCGACGCCGACGTGATCGTCCTGTGCCTTCCGACCCCCCTCGCCGACGGCAGCCCCGACCTCACCATGGTGATGACAGCCGCGGAGGAAGTGGCGCGCTACCTCAAGCCCGGCGCTCTCGTCGTGCTGGAATCCACCACGTACCCGGGCACGACCGAAGAGTTCCTGCGCCCGATACTCGAATCGACCGGCCTGCGGGCCGGTCGCGACTTCGCGCTCGGGTACAGCCCCGAGCGCATCGACCCCGGCAACCGTGAGCACCGGCTCGACACGACGCCGAAGATCGTCGCCGGGCTCACCGATCGGTGCCGCGATCTCGCTGTCTCCTTCTACTCCGCTTTCGTGCACACCGTCGTCACGACATCGTCACCTCGCGAGGCGGAGATGGCGAAGCTGATCGAGAACACCTATCGACAGGTCAACATCGCGCTCGTCAACGAGTTGGCGGTGCTCGCCCGCGACCTCGGCGTCGACATCTGGGGGTCGCTGCA
Organism: uncultured Actinomycetes bacterium; assembly: GCA_963831325.1. Lineage (GTDB taxonomy): Bacteria > Actinomycetota > UBA4738 > UBA4738 > HRBIN12 > JAOUEA01. Next base: position 11,536 of record CAWHQA010000022.1, on the reverse strand, counting down.
CGCGGCCGCGACGAAGCCCTTCGGGTACCAGCCATTCTGGCCGGGTCCGGGCGTCGGCGGTCACTGCATCTCGATCGACCCTACCTACCTCTCGTGGCGGGCGGGCCAGCAGCTCGGCCACCGCGTCGAGTTCATCGAACACGCGAACGAGGTCAACAACCGCATGCCCGAGTACGTCGTGACGCGCGTCGGTGAAGCCCTCAACGACGCCGGAAAACCGATCAAGGGCTCGAAGGTGCTGGGGGTCGGCGTGGCCTTCAAGCCCGGGGTCGACGATCTCCGCGAGTCGCCGTCGCTCATGGTGCTCGATCGCCTCTCAGGTCGCGGTGCCGAGGTCACCTACCACGACACCTTCGTGCCACGATGCGAGATCGGCGGCGAGCAACGCTCGTCGGTGCCACTCGACGCGGCCACGATCGGCAACCAGGACATCGTGGTGCTCCTGACTCCCCATTCCGATCTCGACGTGCACGCGCTCGTGAACAGCGCCGCGATGGTGTTCGACACGAGGGGTGTCACCGTCGGCATCGACGCTCACCACGTCGTTCGGCTGTAGCTCGGTCCTGCCCGACCTACGCTGGCCGCTCCTCGATCGTGATCGACTCGATGTAGACGGCCTCTGTCGGCACGCTCGGCTCGCCCGTCTCGGGATGCTTGGTTGTGGAGGCATCCCCGATGCGCTTCACCACACCGAGCCCCTGCGTCACCTCGCCGAAGATCGTGTACTCCCCGCTTCCCGCAGCTGGGTCAAGATCCGGTGTCGGCCCGAGCGTCACGAAGAACTGGCTGCCGTTCGTGCCGGGTCCGCGGTTCGCGGAGGCGAGCAGCCCTGCGGCGTCGAACGTCTGGTCCGGGGAAGTCTCGATGTCGTATTGGTACCCAGGCCCACCAGAACCGTCACCGACCGGGTCACCGCCCTGGATGACGAAACCCCTCAAGATGCGATGGAACGTGAGTCCGTCGTAGAAGCCCTCCTGGGCCAGGAACACGAAGCTGTTCACGGCCTGAGGTGCGAGGTCCGGGCGGAGATCGACTTCGAACGTGCCGCATGACGTCTCGACCGTGGCCGTATAGCTGGCCGCATCGTCGATCGTCATCGGCGGCGGGCCGTAGAACTGGGGCGTCGGCCCGCCTGCTCCGGACGGCGCCTTGGCCCCGCAGGCGACGGTCTCGGGAGGCTGCGGCGGTGCGTTCCACGGTGCCCGACCGCGTGCCCGGCTTACCCGCCGGTTCGGCTGAAGCGCTTGCAGAGGCCGTCGCGCTCGCCCGGGTCTCGGCCTCGTCGTCACCGGTGAGGATCATGTAGCCGACGAGCGAGCAATGCGAGCCCCACGAGCCCTCCGACGACACCCAACGTGATGTCTCGGCGGCGCTTGGCCGCCTGCCGCTCGGCCTGCCGGCGCGCCGCCAACTTCGCGAGCTGCTTGTCCCTGGCCCGATTCGGCATACGGCCGCAGAGGTTACCCGGCAAGCATCTCGAGGGCCAAGCCGTCGAGGATGTCGGTCTCGCTCACGAGCGCTCGCTCGATGCCGAACCGCTGCATCGTGGCCACGAGGATGGCCGCCCCGCCACGATCACGTCGCCGCGACCCGGCGCCATGACAGGAAGCGCCGCTCGATCGGCACTCGTCATCGCTGCGAGCGTATCCCGAACCTGCTCAGCCTTGGCGCGTGTGAGCCAAGTGCGATGGATCAGATCGGGGTCATATCGCTCGAGCTCCAGCGCGAGGGCTTGCACGGTCGTCGCCGTGCCCGCCACCGCGACGAACGTGCGCGCGTCGCCGACGGGCACAGCCTCCGCTGCGCCCTCGAGCACGACGGCGACATCGGCCTGGAGAGCCTGCATGTCTGCCCCGGTCGGCGGATCGTGTCCGAGGTGCCGCTCCGTCATGCGGACGCTTCCCATGCGGGTCGATATCGCGCGCTCGGCCCGCCCCGGCACACGGCCCGACACGAGCTCCGTCGATCCCCCGCCGATGTCCTGTACGACGAACGGGCCGAGTGCAGGGTCGAGCCCGTGGGTGCCACCGAGGAACGACAGCGCCGCTTCCTGCTCGCCGGTGATGATCTCGAGCTCCGAGCCGGCGAGCTCTCGCACGGCTGTCGCGTACTCACTTCGGTTCTCGGCGTCGCGAACGGCGCTCGTGGCTCCCACCCTGATTCGCTCGGCGCCGAGCGCCCGAGCCCGCCGACAGAACCGTGCCAGCACGTCGACGGTGCGAGCGAGCGCCTCGGGGTCGAAGCGCCCGGTGCGGTCGACCCCGCGGCCGAGGCGCGTGATCACCATGTCGCGAGCGAGCTCGGTCGACGGATCATTGGGCAGCGCCCCCGGCTCGACCACGAGGAGGCGGATCGAGTTCGTCCCCTGATCGATCGCGGCCACCCTTGTCTGCTGCTGCTCGAGGTGCACGGGCTCGACGCGCTCGGCCACCCACCCCCCCACCGGATCATCACCTCCCGCAAGTCGGTGGGCGTAGTGGGCGTGCAAGCACTTGATGCCCGTGCGCGTGCCGGCGACACCTCCCCACCCGCGGGCACGCTCGAGGTCCTCCGCGCGATCGGCCGCGTAGGCGGCATGAGCGAGCTCCACCGCCTCGCGGAAGCCCTCGTCCTCGGACATCCGTTCGTTCAGGCGTCCGATCCACCCGTCGGACTCCAGGCGGGAGACCGCCTTGACCGCATCTGGACATGTCAGCCAGTACGTCGTGGGGAACGGCCCGCCCGTCGCATCGAGCGGCGCGTTGCGGATCACGAGCGGATGACCTCCGGTGCATCGCGCAACGACCGTGAACGGCGTCGTCGGCTCTCGCCCGAGCTGTTCGCGCACCCCGGTGAGGTCGGCGGCACGCAGCTCGCGCAGCGCGGTCTGCATCGGCTCGACCATCGCGCCATGTTCCCACGGGTCGATGGCGCGGTAACGCTCCGCTGTCGAGCCGCTGGTTCGACGCTCGGTAGCATCCACGGATGTCGTCCACAGGTCGTTGCCGATGAGTCGAGGTGCTGCCTTCCGAGCGATCGAGACGGAACGGCTGCGGCTGCGCCGCTTCGAGCCGCGGGACGCCGCAGCCTTCCATGCATATCGCGCCGACGCGAGTGTGGCGAGGTACCAGTCCTGGCAGGACTACACCCTCGAGCAGGCGGAGCGGTTCGTCGACGAGATGGAAGAGGAGGATCCCGGCGCGCCGGGCGTCCCGTTCCAGTTCGCAGTCGTGGACCACGACGACGTGCTCGTCGGCGACTGCATGCTCGTGATCAACGCAGGCGATCCGGCGACGGCCGAGATCGGCTACACGATCTCGCCGGCGCACCAGGGCCACGGATACGCGACCGAAGCAGCACGCGCCCTGTTGGCGTACGCCTTCGACCGGTACGAGATCGCCGCGGCGAGGGCCGTGACCGATGCTCGCAACACACCGTCGATCGCAGTTGCGCAGCATCTCGGGATGCACCTCGCGAGCACGGTGCAGACGAGGTTCAAGGGGGAAGCGTGCGAAGAGCGGACCTATGAGGTCTCGCGCGAGATCCGGCGGATGCTCCAGACCTGACGGCGCTCACGAGCTACTTGCGCTTGTGCTCGACGGCTCGCTTGTAGTCGACGAGACGTTCCTCGCTCTGCCGCATGAACTTCTTGAGCATCTGTTCGAACTCTGGGTCCGAACCGCGACGTGGCCGCGGTGGGGCGGGGTCCTGCAGCGCCTTGATCGAGAGGTCGATCTTGCCGTCTTCCTTGATCGCCCGCACCTTGGCCTGTACGACGTCTCCCTCTCGGAGATGCTCGTGCACGTCCTTGACGTAGTTTCGGTCGATCTCGGAGATGTGGACCAATCCGAGGCGGCCATCCTCGAGCTTGAGGAAGGCTCCGTATGGCGTGATGCGCTCGACGGTGCCGTCGATCACCGCGCCGATCTCGATCTCTGCGATGTCAGATGCCCCTTTCCGTTGAAATCCCGGCGGTTCCCGGGACGGTCAGTGTGCGCGATACGTCAACCGCCGTCAATCGAACGAGCCGAATCAACGGTGGTGCCTCGGTCAGAAGCCTCCGATGACCGCACCACCCAGGGCGAAGACAAGTCCGATCGCCGGGACGGCGACCGATCGCGTTGCCCCGACCCCCTGCCAGACGACCCCGCCGGGCGGACCCTGAGCCGAACCCTCAGGTGGTCGCATATCGCTCCTGACCCACGATCGCTCTACCCCAAGCAGACGGGTCCCCGATGCTAGGCCGCGCGTGGCTGCCCGTACATCGGTAGCATCGCTCGATGCGAGTATCGCGTGTCGCAGACGTGGCGACCTTCGCCGAGCTCGCCGCACCTGTCATCGAGCAGGATCCAGCTGCCAACAACCTCGTTCTCGGCATCGTTCAGACCTCGCTGGACCGGCCCGGCGCCTACCCGGAGGCGTTCTGCTGGATCGTGGAGCACGAGGGCGGGCCGGTCGGCGCCGCGATCCGCACGCCTCCCTACCACGTGGTGCTCGCCGACCCGCTCCACGGCGATGCCGTCGATGCGCTCGCCGATCATCTCGTCACGGACCATCCCGAGCTGCCGGGCGTGACCGCGAACACACCGTGGGTGGCACGGTTCACCGAGCGCTGGACCAGCTCGACGGCTACCAGCGCCAGAACCACACTCTCACAAGGCGTCTACGCGCTCACGATCGTCCAGGCGCCACAGTTCGCGCCGGGACGCACTCGGGCTGCGACGATCGCGGACCGCCCGCTCCTCGAGCGTTGGATGCTGGATTTCGAGCGGGAAGCCCTGATCAAGATGGTGCGAGACGAGCACGCAACCAGACGAGCGCTCGACGCACGACTTGGGAACGGCGACGGCGCCGGTTTCACGCTGTGGGAAGACGACGATCGCCCCGTCTCGCTCACCGGGTGGGCGCGCATCCCCGGTGGGGCTCGGATCGGACCTGTGTACACCCCTGTGGCCGAACGGGGACGCGGCTACGCCTCGAACCTCGTCGCGGAGGTCAGCTCGCAGATGCTCGCCCGCGGCGCCGATGCGTGCTTCCTCTACACCGACCTCGGGAACCCGACGTCGAACGCCATCTACCGAGCCATCGGGTACGAGCAGGTTGCCGAGTCGCTCATGGTCGCGTTCGAGCGGTGACGCCCGGCTTTGCGAAGGAGGAGCCTCAGCACTCCGGCGACGGCAGGGCGCCGCGCGAAGGCACCATCACGAACACGGTCTCGCCCGGACGTACCAGGCCGAGACACTGCCGCGCCGCTCGTTCCAGGTAGGCCGGATCATTGAGCTGCTCGATGCGTGCCTCGAGCTGCGCGTTGCGAAGCGTGAGCGCCTCGGACTGGCGTTCGAGTCGGGCGAGAAGACTCCGCTGGTCGATGAGACCCCGCAGCGGCGCGACCGCCAGCGTCAACAGGAACAGCACGATGACGCAGAGCACCGCCGCCCGGGCTGTGAGTCTGGGGGTCGACGTGCGCCCGCGGGCGACCTCGTGGCGGCCTGCGGCACGACGCCCAGGCGAGGGCCGGCCCCGCTCCGGGTCGGATGGGACCGTCGTGCTTCGCCTCTCGGCGGCCGGGGAAGGGACCGCTGAGCTCATGCCCTAGAGGCCTCCCGGCGGCGCGCCCGACAGCGACCTGGCGCCCGCGTATCGGGCATGATCGCCGAGCTCCTCCTCGATGCGGAGCAGCTGGTTGTACTTCGCGGTGCGTTCGCCGCGACTCGGGGCGCCCGTCTTGATCTGCCCGGCGTTCGTCGCGACCGCGAGGTCGGCGATGGTCGTGTCCTCGGTCTCACCGCTCCGATGCGACACGACGTTCGTGTATCGGCTGCGGGTGGCGAGCGCCATCGTGTCGAGGGTCTCGGTGAGCGAGCCGACCTGGTTGACCTTGATGAGGATGGAGTTCGCGACGCGCTCGCGGATGCCGCGTTCGAGCCGCTCGCCGTTCGTCACGAACAGGTCGTCACCCACGAGCTGCACCCGAGAGCCGAGCTCGCGAGTGAGCGCCGCCCAGCCTTCCCAGTCGTCCTGGTCGAGGCCATCCTCGATCGACACGATCGGGAACCGGTCGGCCAGATCGACCCAGAACTCGATCATGTCGTCGGCGGAGCGGTCGGCGCCCTCGAGGCGGTAGCGTCCGTCGTCGGCGCGCAGCTCGCTCGTCGCCGGATCCATCGCGAGCGCCACGTCGTCACCTGGCGTGAATCCGGCCTGCTCGATAGCGCGCAGCAGCCATTCGAGCGCCTCGTTCGCGGTCGCGATCTCGGGCGCGAACCCGCCCTCGTCGCCGACGCCGGTCGCGAGCCCCTTCGCGTGCAGCAGGTCCTTGAGCGCATGGAAGCACTCGGCGCCCCATCGCAGCCCCTCCCCGAAGGAAGCCGCGCCGACCGGCATCACCATGAATTCCTGCAGCTCGAGCTCGTTGTCGGCGTGGGCGCCGCCGTTGATCACGTTCATCATCGGCGTCGGAAGCACGTGTGCGTTGGGTCCGCCCAGGTACCGATAGAGAGGAAGTCCGTTCGAATCTGCGGCCGCTTTCGCCACCGCCATCGAGACCCCGAGCACTGCGTTCGCACCCAGCTCGGACTTCGCGTCGGTGCCGTCGAGAGCGAGCAGGGTCGCATCGATGCCACGCTGATCGAACGCGTCGAGACCGGCGATCGCATCGGTGATACGGCCGTTCACGTTGTCGACGGCCTTCATGACGCCTCTGCCGCCGAACCGCTCGCCGCCATCGCGGAGTTCGAGCGCCTCGTGCTCTCCCGTCGACGCGCCGCTCGGCACACCCGCGCGCCCGAACGCACCGTCGTCGAGCCAAACGTCGACCTCGACGGTGGGGTTGCCGCGCGAATCCAGGATCTCTCGGGCGTGCAGGGAAGCGATCAACGACATCGGACGCCGATGGTATCCGACGCCCACCCTGCAACCGGGGATTTCGCTTCGGTCATCGTTGGCCGCGGTCTTCCGACGCCTCCGTCACCTCGGGCCAGCGCGTGAACAATCTCGAGTGGCCGATCGTATCGAATCCGAGCCGCCCGTAAAGGTGCCGTGGCCAATCCTGCGCATCGGCGAACAGGAAGACCAACGTCGCGCCCGCCGCCTTCGCCGCATCGGCGGCGCGCAGTACCACGTTGCGAGCGACGCCGCGCCCACGATGCTCCTCGAGGGTGTTCACATCCTCGATCTGGGCGATGCGTCCATCGACATAGAGCTCACATGACCCGGCGAGGTGCCCGTCGGCACGCTGGGCGAAGAACCGCGCACCGACGCCGTCGACCAGCACCTGCTTGTACGACGCCATCGTCTCGGCGATCCCCGGCTCACGCCCCCACGGCTGCCGGCGGGTCACCTCGGCGATGAACGGATGCATCTCTGTGAGATCGATCTCCTCGACCGCGCCCTCGACGGGCCCGCGATCGGGATCGCGGCGCAACGCCATCACCACCATCTGCTCGATCGCGTATCCATGTTCTCCCATGCCCATCGCGATGGCATCGGCGTCGGGGGCCGAAGCGAACTCAACCTCGCGGTGGCGGAACCCCTCGTACACGTCGTCGAGGGTCGCTGCGACGTCGTCGGCCGTGAAGGCGCCGAGCGGTCGATCGGCGATCGCCAGGTTCGCGTCGTACCGAAGGCGGAATCCGTCGTGGAAGAAGGCTGTGCCCCATTGCAGACGCTGTTCGCGGCTCGACGTGCGTCGCATCACCCGCGTCTGGAACGCGAAGGCGCGTTCGTAGTCGCTGTCCATGGCTCGCAGAGGATACCGGCCGCTCACCGAGCGACTAGTCTGTAACGGACTAGTCAAGTGGGGCCATCACGCAGACCTGTCGGGGGCCACGGGTACGATACGGCCCATGGCGCGCATCTTCGTCGAGGGGTGGGACCCCGACTACGGAACCCCGCTCGATCAGAGCGACGACCTCACCCCCGCCGAAGGCACCGTCGATCCCACGATCGAAACAGAAGATTGGTATCCGATCGAGGGGAGCGACGACGGCATCGATCGCATCGCCTTCGTCGACGGTGTTCGTCGCATCGATGCCCGATTGACTCTGGACGATCCCGTGCACGGACCGACACCCGGACTGGTCGGCACGTTCGGCGTCGGGGCGGTTGTGTGGCATCGCGATGCCCGCCGCGCCGAGGTTACCGACGTCCGTATCGAACGGTGGGCCGTGCTCGCCGGCGGAAGCGGCGAACAGATGCCTCCAGTCGACCTCGAGCCGGGTGTGGGCACGACCAGAACGCCGGGCGACGATCCCGCACTGCTGATGATGACCCTGCATTCGAAGATGCGAGATGCAGAGGGCGAGTGCGCCGAGGCGTTGTCGGCCCGCTGTGCCGTGGTGGCCGACGGGCCGCTGAAGAAGATCCGCGAGCACGCCACCGTCGGCTACGTGAAGTCCCATCGAGTGGTCTACCTCGAGCCCGAGCACAACCGGGTGATCGCGCAGCTCGCACCGGGTCAGCGCACGCCCATGTTCTGCATCGCGATCGACACGCCGTACGCGCGCTACTCCTGGTACGTGCGGCTGGCGATGCTGCACGGTGGTCACTCCTGGACCGGCGTGATCCGGTGCGAAACATCGGCGCATCTCTCCGTGACTGAGGCCGCAGCGATCGCCGATCGCACCGCGGCGGTGCTGCCGCTCGTCGCAAGCGAGCCACAGGTCGACCCGCGGGCACCGCAGAACCTGGTGCCGATCGGGGCACTCGAGCGCGAGCTGCGCCATCGCATGGGCGATCGTGGCATCGTCTACCGGGCGCTTCGACACGCCGTCATGCGACCGGAGATCGGCCCGACGATCGCACGAGCGGCCTCGTGACGGATCGCGTCGAGCCCACCCAAGTTGGGCGCGTGCTCGGCTCGCAGCACACATCGACGGGCGCGTTCCGCGTGGTGCTCGACGACGACGACTTCCTGCAGCTCGACGACCTGGTGGTCGTGCGAACGCAGGTGCCCAAGGCGGGCGAGGTGCGCACGTACGGCGTGGTCACCGAAGCCGAGGCGGTCTACGAAGGCGCCTCGTACGAGAGCGACACCCACCGCATCGCTGAGCTCGGCATCATGCCTGCGGCGAAGGTACGCACGGCCCAGGTGCAGGTGACGAGGGTCGATCCCGAGGTGTGGGTCTCCCCCGACCCCGGTGAGACCGTCGACCATGCCACCGGTGAGGAACGCAAGAAGGCGCTCTACGTCGACGAGATGGTTCGCCCACTCGCGGTGGGCATCGGGCGCGACGAGCTGCCGGTCCACGTCGATCTCGACTTCTTCGACGGGCGCAAGGGCGGGCACATGTCGATCAGCGGCATCTCGGGCGTCGCCACGAAGACTTCGTTCGCATTGTTCTTCCTGCGCATGCTCTCGGCCCGCGAGCACGCCGGCATGGTCGGAGAAGGCGCGGCGAACATGCGCGTGCTCGTGTTCAACGTGAAGGGCGAGGATCTCCTGTGGCTCGACCGTCCGAACTCGCGGTTCGATGACGAGGCGCGCGAGAAGTGGGCCATGCTCGGGGTCGAGCCGACACCCTTCCCGTCGGTCGCGTTCTGGGCGCCGCCGAAACGCCGCTCAGGCGAGGTGGTGTTGCCCGATACCGGCGGACGTCTCGAGGGCATCGAGGTCTTCTCGTGGACCCCGCGCGAGCTCATCGACGACGATCTGCTGCAGTTCTGCTTCACCGACGCGAACGACTCGAAGAACCAGCTGCCGTTCATCCGTGAGCGGGTGCAGGCCCAGCTCAAGCGGTTCGCGGTGAACGTCGCAGGACGGCCGGGCGCGGTCGTGCTGCGCGACGCGTCACAGACCCCAGGCGGACGATGGGGCACGCAAGAGGTTGCCGCGGGCCCCGGCGAGCCGATCATCGAGGATCTCGCGTCGCTGGTGACCGCGCTCGAGATCTTCCTCGAGCCCGAAGACGGCGGTGAGCCCGATGCGGCGTGGACGGGCCGCGTCATGCCGAGCACGGTCTCTGCCTTCATGCGCCGTCTCCACGCCGCGGCTTCCCGCCTCGGCCACCTCGTGCACGCGGGCGAGTCTCGACGCATCGACCGCGCATCGGCGACCGTCACCGTTGTCGCGATCCAGTCATTGCACGAGCAGGCGCAGCGATTCGTGGTCGGCGCCCTGCTCAACGAGACGTTCCGCCAGAAGGAAGAGACGGGCCAGCGGCTCCCGTTGTCGGTGATCGTGCTCGACGAGCTGAACAAGTACGCGCCGCGCGAGGGCACGGGCCCGCTCAAGGACATGCTGATCGACATCGCGCAGCGCGGGCGATCGCTCGGCGTGTTGCTCGTGGGCGCGCAGCAGACGGCGAGCCGGGTGGCCTCCGAGGTGCTCGAGAACGCGGCGATCAGGGTGAGCGGACGGCTCGACGCCGCCGAGGCCGAGCGCGCCGAGTACGGCTGGATGCTGCCGTCGACCCGCGCCCGCGCCCGCCTGCTGAAGCCCGGCACCATGGTGATCTCCCAGCCCGCGATCCCGGTGCCGCTCGTCGTGACCTTCCCCTTCCCGCCGTGGGCGACGCGGAAGGAGGAGGTGGACCGACGCGGCCGGCGCCGACCCCTTCGCGGGGCTGTAGCGCCGGCACCCGCTCCCCGCATGAAGATCCTGCATACGTCCGACTGGCACATCGGCAAGCGGCTCGGCCGCCACGACCGCATGGCCGAGTTCCACGACGTGCTCGGCGAGGTCGTGGCGATCGCCGACGAGCACGAGGTCGACCTGGTGCTCGTCTCGGGCGACATCTGGGACCGGCCGATCCCGCCGATGGACGCCCTCGCGCTCGGGCTCGAGACGTTGTTGCGCCTGGCCGAACGTCGTCCGGTGGTCGGCGGTCGCGGGAAACCACGACTCCGCCGAGCTGTTCGAGGCGCTCGCTCCCCTGCTGCGACCGCGCGGGGTGCACCTGATCGGCGACATCAACCGCCCCGACGAGGGCGCGCTGCTCGGTCCCGACGCGCTCGGCGTGCCGCGGTGGTCGCCGGCTTCCCGTTCCTGCGCGAGGGCAGGGTCGTCGACTTCATGCGCGAGGCCGGCGAGTGGTACCGGGCCTACGCCGACAAGGTGGCCGCGATCACGCGCGCGTACAACGAGGCGCTGATCGCGCGCCGCGGGCGCCGACGCCGTGCCGATCCTGATGGCGCACTTCATGGTCGGCGGCGTGAAGGTCGACCGCGCCGCGCCGCGCGGCGAGCGCGAGCTGCACATGGGCGACGCGTACGCGGCCACGGCCCAGTCGATCCCGGCCGGCCCGCAGTACGTGGCGATGGGGCACATCCACGCGCCGCAACAGGTGCCGGGCGCGCCGGTGCCGGCCCACTACGCCGGCTCGCTGCTGGCGCTCGACTTCGGCGAGGCCGGCGAGCAGAAGCGGGTCGTGATCGTCGACGCCGAGCCCGGCAGGCTCGCCACGATCGAGAGCGTGCCGCTCACGAGCGGGCCGCCGCCTCGTGCGCGTCACCGGCGACTGGGACTCGATCGAGGCGCGAGCCGACGAGCTGGCCGATGCGTTCCTCGATCTCACGGTGAAGACGAGCGGCACCGATCTCACGCTGGCCGATCGGGCTC
>CAWHQA010000021.1:0-11032 GCA_963831325.1 uncultured Actinomycetes bacterium | reverse complement strand
GCTCGATGCGGTGGCGTTCGCGTTGTACGGCAAGACCCCTGGATGGGCAGCGCGACGAAGTCGTTGATCCACCAGCTCTGCGACGAGGCGCACGTCGCGCTCACGTTCCAGGTCGGGGCGATGTGTGGAAGGCGGTGCGCGCGCCGAAGAGACGGGCCAGTCGGGCCATCAGCTCATGTGGCTCGCGAGCGACGATCCCGAAGCCGAGCTGGTCGAGACCGTGACGCAGGAAGGACAGGTCAACGCACGGGTGGAGCAGCTGCTCGGCATGGACTTCCAGACGTTCTCCCGTTCGGTGCTCCTCGCGCAGAATCGGTTCAGCGACTTCCTGAAGGCCACCCGCACGGAACGCGATCGGGTGCTCAAGGGCGTCTTCGGATACGAGCGCCTCGACGCCGCCAAGGCCGCGGCCGACCGACGGCTCGACCGCGAAGTCATCGTCCTCGAGTCACTAGTCAGGGAGCGCAGCACGATCGACCAGGCCCGCGGGCGGCTCGACGACGCCCGGTCGCGAGCCGCGAGCGCGGCCCTCGACGTGGGGGCCTTCGACAACGCTGCCCCTGAGATAGCCAGGTTGTCCGAGACCCGCCACGCCGCGGAGACGGAAGCCGGACTGGCCGCGGAGCGCCTCGCCCAGCTGGAGCCGATCGCGGCGTCGCTGCCGGCGGCGGCCGACGCCGACGCGTTGCTCGACATGGCCGCCGAGGCCCACGGCGCCGTCGAGCACGCCGGAGCGGCGCTGGGGGCGGCACAGGCCACCCGCGCAGCCCGCGATGCCGAGCTCGCCTCTGTCCGAGAGCGCCTCGGCGATCGGGCACAGCTGCGGTCGTTCGAACAGCTCGTGGAGCGCCACGATCTTCTGGCGAGAGAGGTCGAGCGAGTCGCGCAGGCACACGAGGCCGCACAAGCGGCATCGGTCGAATGCATCCAGACGCTCGAGGACCAGCGGGCGACATCGGCGGCAGCGGCTGTCGCGGCGGCCGCTGCCGCCGAACGGCTGCTGGAGACAACGGTCGCGACGAGCGAGGCTCGTGCCGTGCTCGCCGCGGCGCAGCACGCCCACATGGCGCACGAGCTGCGGGCGGAGCTCACGCCCGACTCGCCGTGCCCGGTGTGCAAGCAGCAGGTCACCACCTTGCCGGCACTTGGCTCGGCGCCTCGAGCGGTCACGTCGGCCAGGACTGCCACGGGCAATGCTGAGGCGTCGGAGGCCGAGGCCAGGGTTGACCGAGAACGGTTGGCAGCGGCCCTCGGCGCGGCGGAAGGCGCGGTGACCGACGGTGAACGGCGACTGCATGAGACCTCGAACCAGGTCGAGCTCGCGGCGGCCGACCTCCGCCGCGTCGAAGCGGATCTCGCCGCCGCCAAGGATCGGCTCGCCGAACGCCTTGGGGATGGCGAGCCGCGAGAGCTGATAGAGGCGAGGGCTTCGGAGCTCGCAGCAGCCGAGGAGGCGGCCCACGCGGCGGCCAACGGTGTCGAGTCCGCTCGCCGCGAGGTCGACGATGCGCGCTCGCGAGCTGAGGAGACGTCGCGCTCGACCGCGAGCCTCGCTCAGACCCTCGCTGCTGTGTGGGGTGCGTTCGGAATGCCGCGATCGATCGAGGCCGAACCGAAGGCGCTCCGCGATGCCCTCGGCGAGACGCGTGAGGAGCTTGCGACACGGATCGCCGCCACCACCAGCGCGCGAGCCGGCGCGGCCGAGCGCGCTTCGGCGAGCATCGAGTCGCTGGCGCTCGTGCTGGCGAGCCTCGACCTCGACCCGTCGGCCGACTTCGTGGTCGAGCGCGCGGCCGCCGCAGCGCGGCACGCCACGGCTGTCGGAGCGATCGAGGAGCTCGAGACCCAGGTCGCGAGATCGAGCGCTCTTGAGCGCGAGGTGCTCGAAACTGAGGCGCGGCTCGCGCTCACGCGCCGGCTGACCGATGACCTCAGACCGGCGAGGTTCCTAGCCTTCCTGCTCGAGGAGGAACGAGCGGAGCTCGCGGAGCTCGGCAGTGGCCTGTTCGAGACGCTCACCGACGGCAACTACCGGTTCGCTGCCGACGACAGTTTCGACATCCTCGACCTGAACGCGGCTGACCGCACCCGCAAGGCGGACTCGCTCTCGGGCGGCGAGACGTTCCTCGCGTCGCTGGCTCTGGCCTTGGCCCTTGCCGAGATGGTTGCACGTGGAGGCGGACGTCTCGATGCGTTCTTCCTCGACGAAGGCTTCGGCTCGCTTGATCCTGAGCACCTCGACAGGGCCATGGCTGGCATCGAGCGGCTGGTCGCCGACGACGATCGGCGCCTCGTGGTGCTCGTGAGCCACGTCGCCGAGATGCGCGAGGCCATCGAGGATCTGATCGTGCTCGACAAGCACGATCACACGGGTGACACGGTGGTCGTGGCCGGCGCCACGCGTCCGGGATAGGTGGCCGGCGCCACGCGATCGGGATAGGTGGCCGGCGCCACCCGTCCGGGATAGGTGGCCGGCCGTTCGGCTATGTCGCGGCATCTGCCCTGGGTCATGGGTCGGCATCCATACGGCCGGGCGCATGTCCCCCGCGAGGGACTGAACCGAGAGGTCGGTACTGCCGATACCCCACCCACGGAGACCAGACCCACCGTGCCTATCGCACATCACCAGGAGCGCCAGTGGTCACGATGATGAAGAACGAGACGGGCATCGCCAAGATCGCATCGATCGGCCTCACGATCCTGCTGCTGACGGGAGTCCTCGGGTCGCTGGTCATGGGAGCGAAAGCCCGCAGCGCCGCCCTCGAAGACACCGTGACCCAGGCCGGAGCCATCGCCGACGGCTCGTTGAGCCTCGTCTTCCGACCGGATGACCTCGACGCGGTCGCATCGGACCTCCGAGCGGACATGCTGAGCGACCAGATCGGCAGGGTCGTGATCGACCCGAGCCACTTCGAGACCGTGACACTGTGGTCTCCGAATGCCGAGATCTTGTACGCGACCGAGGAAGGTCGCATCGGCAACCGACTCGACGGCGAACGAGAACGCATCAGGTCGGCATTGCGAGGGAACCCACAGACACGGGTCGCCGACGGAGTCGTCTCGGTGATGCTGCCGCTGCGTTTCGAGTCCGGCGTCGGCGGTCCCGCATCGGTCGAGTTGACCACGTCAGACGAGCCGGTCGCCGCTGCCGGGGGGCCCTGGCGCACGATGGCCTTGTTCAGCGGCGTTGCGCTCGTCTTCGTGATCGGCCTGGCGGTCTGGGTGATGCGTCACCCGAGCACGACTCCGACCCGGGTGACGCACCGCCTGAGCCCGGTCCCCGTCTCGGCATCCGCAGCAGGTCCGGCCCGCCCCATCATCTCGGTGCCTGCCCCCGGCATGAAGGAGGAAGGCGACGCCAGGCGCAAAGCCGAGGATCGTGCTCGGGCCGCCGAGGAGCGCCTCGGCGTGATGCAGGATCAATACCGCAAGACCCTCGACGAGCTGCAGGCCGCGCAGAACCGGCTGCGCGATGCCACCGGTGCGCGGCCCGATCCGAACCTCGAGGAACGCGCCATGCGCGCCGAGCAGCGGGCCGCGATGCTCGAGGATCACGCCCGAAGCGCCGAGGAACGCGCTCGTTCGCTCGAGGATCGGTCGAGAGAGCTCGAAGAACGGGCCCGTCTGTTCGAGCGACAGTCCCACACGACCAAGGCCGAGCTCGACGAGTTGACGCGGAGCCTGTCGGAGCGAGCCCCCGATGGTGACGGCGACGCGGGTGAACGCCTCGTGGCGGCCGAGCAGGAGACGATCGGACTCCGAGCCGAGCTGGAGGGAGCACAGACGCAGCTCTCGATGTTGCGCCGGGAGATGGACGACCTGCGGTCGCGAGCCGAGCGCGCCCGCGACCTTCAGGCAGAGCTCGACGCGATCCATTCCGATGCCCAGCAGGCTCACGAGACGACGGCGTCGTCCCAGGCGGAGCTCTCGTCCAAGTCGCAAGAGATCGAAGACATGCGCGCGGAGATCCGTGCTCTTCGAGCTGAGGAACAGCGCGCGGCGATGCTCGCCGACGAGCTCCGCTCTACCAAGGCTGAGCTCGACAGTCTTTCCGCATCGCATCGGGCGGATCTCATCGAGCGAGAGGCGGATCTGGAAGCGAAGGTCCGTTCGACCCGCGAGGAGTTCCAGGCAGAGTTGGCCCGGGTCGAGGCGCGTCACCGCGAGGAGCTGGCGAGGAACGAAGCGCGCACCGGACAGCGCATCGCCTCCGCCGAAGACTCGGTCCAGCAACGCATCGATGACATGCAACGCGAGCTGGAGGAGCGAACCCGGCGATTCGAGAATGCCGAGAACGAGATCGAGATGGCGCAGGCCGAGTCGGCCCGTCTCGGACGCGAGCTCGACGTGTCGCAGGCGGAGCTCGAAGCCACCGTTGCCCAGCTGACGACCGGATCGCGTGCACTCGTCGAGGCGACCGAGCGAGCCTCGCACGCCGAACAGCGGGCGCGCGACCTGGAAGCGCTGACCGGGCGAACGACCTCGGACCTGGAGGCGGCCGTGCAGGAGAACGCAGACCTCAACCGGCGTCTCCAGGAGATCGAATCACGTCGCCAGCTCGAGCTCGCCGACACCGAGGGGCGGGCCGATCTCGATGAGATCCTACGGGTCACGCAGGAACGCCTCGCGGGGCAGACGGAGAAGCTCATCACGGCAGAGGGGCGTGGACACGCGCTCGAGCGTGAGCTCGAGGTAACGGCACTCAAGCTGGAGGAGACCGAGGGCGAGCTGCGCCAACAGCAGATGGCCGCAGCGATGCGCCAGCTCCGGGGAGACGACGCCGACCAGCCGGAGAGCGCAGGGAATGCCGCGCTGGGCGATGGCACTTCGATCGAAGACCGTCGCGCCACCTCCCCATTCATGATGGAGCTCTCGGTCGACGCCCGCAAGTCACTCACTCGCATCCTCGGCATCACGCAGATCCTCAAGCACAAGAAGGACGGGAAGGAGCAAGCGCAGCTGGTGCGCCAGCTGACGGCGTACACGCGCCGCCTGGACCACATCGTCGCCGACCTCGCCGACGCGGACCGGCTCGTCCACGGCGATATCGACCTTACCGTTCGCCGCACGGACCTCGAGACTCTGGTGACAAGGGTCGTCGAGGAGTCGGGGATCGATGCCGACCACGAGGTGCAGCTCGAGACGCAGCGAGTCGTCGTCGCCGTCGATCAGCTGAGGACCGAGCAGATCCTCGCCGGCCTGCTGCGCTCCTCGGGTGACCGCACTCCGGCCAAGAAGACGATCACCGTGCGCCTGACTGCCTCAGATGGTGGAGCGATCATCGCAGTCGAGGACCCGCAACCGTCGTCCGATGCGTCGATGAGTCCGGTCGTGGCGCGGTTCGCCGAGGTCCAGGGCGGGTGGGCACGTGTGGAGAGCCGCGACAACGGCGGATCGTCGTTCAAGGTCTTCCTTCCTGATGGCGCCGGCACCGAGCGTCCCGCACGCCCGAGCCGAGCGGACAGCGCCAACGGATCTGATCCTGAGCTCCACATCGTCGTCGACGAGGTACGGACCAGCTCGAGCGCAGATGGCTCGGCGCTCGTGGAAGAGCTACACCGGCTCTCTGCCGCGGAGGACTGAGCGGGGAAGACGGTC
Organism: uncultured Actinomycetes bacterium; assembly: GCA_963831325.1. Taxonomy (GTDB): domain Bacteria; phylum Actinomycetota; class UBA4738; order UBA4738; family HRBIN12; genus JAOUEA01. The sequence goes on along the minus strand of CAWHQA010000021.1, from coordinate 5,434 downwards.
GACGGGGCACCGAGGGGGAGCCCCGCCGGCCGTCGGTTCACATCCGACGAAGCACGAGTGCGTCGCCCTGCCCCCCACCGCCGCAGATGGCGACGGCGCCCAGGCCCGCGTGACGACGTCGCATCTCCAAGGCCAAGGTCAGTACGAGACGGGCGCCGCTCGCCCCGATCGGATGCCCGAGGGCAACGGCACCGCCATTCACGTTCACGATCGAGTCGTCGAGATCGAGCATCCGAGTCGCGTGCAGCGACACGGCAGCGAATGCCTCGTTCACTTCGACGACCCCGAGGTCCGAGGCCGCGCTCCCCGCCTTCTTCAAGGCCTTCTCCAGCGCCAGGGCAGGCACCGTCTGCAACGACGCGAAGCGGTCCGCGGACATCCCGTAGGACACGATCTCCGCGATCGGCTCGAGACCCAGCTGCACGGCACGCTCCCCGCTCATGATCACGACCGCAGCGGCGCCGTCAGAGATCTGCGAGGCGTTCCCGGCGGTCACCGTGCCCTCGCCGGTGAACGCGGGCCGGATACGGGCCAGGCCGTCGACCGTGGTGTCGGCGCGGATGCCTTCGTCCCGCTCGAACCGCACGGGGTCGCCACTGCGCTGCGGCATCTCGACGGCCACGACCTCCTCCGCGAGACGGCCGGCTTCCCATGCGTCGTGCGCGCGAGCATGTGATCGGGCGGCCCAGTCATCTTGTTCCTCGCGGCCGATCCCGAGCTCGGCGTTGATGGCGTCGGTACCGGCGCCCATGTGCCGGTCGTCGAAGGCACACCACAGCCCGTCGTGGATCATCGCGTCGAGCATGGGCGAATCGCCCAGCCGTGCACCGTCGCGGGCCTTGGGCACGACGAACGGGGCATTCGTCATCGATTCCATGCCGCCTGCCACTGCGATCTCCAGCTCGCCCGCTCGGATCATCTGATCGGCGATCGCGATCGCCGAGGTCCCAGACAGGCACACCTTGTTGATGGTGATCGCCGGCACCTCGAGTGGAACACCCGCGGCGATCGCCGCCTGTCGTGCCGTGATCTGGCCCTGGCCGGCCTGCAGCACGTGCCCCATGATCACGTACTCGGCCTGATCGGGCGACACCTCGGCCCTCGCGAGCGCTTCCCGGATCGCGATCGCACCGAGATCTGTGGCGCTCGCGCCTGCGAGCGAGCCCCCGAACCTGCCGATCGGCGTGCGTGCACCGGCCACGATGACAGACGTCGTCATGCGCCGAGTGTAGCTCCCGACCGGCGCAACCCGATCGCCGTCAGGCTCGAGCCGTCAGCGACCGCTCGATGACCTCGAGGATCTCGTCGCGGACCAGCTCGTCGCGCGCGATCAGAGCGTCGCGCAAGGCGGCATGCACGTCGGCGTTCAGCTCGAGGACCTCGCTCACGCGCTGGCGTTGCTGTTCGAGGATGTCCTCGACGCGCTGCCGGCCCTCCTTGTCGGCGAGCACCTTGCCGACGAGATTGGGGCCTCCGATCGGCCCGTCGGTGATCGCGTCGAACGAGATCAGCGAGCCGGCCATGCCGTAGGACCCGACCATGTTGGCGGCGAGCGTCGTTGCCTGGGCGAGGTCGCCGGCGGGGCCGGTGCCTGCGTCACCGATGCAGATCTCCTCGGCAACGAGACCACCGAGCGCGATCGCGATGCCCGCCTCGATCTCGGTCCGCGTACGGGTGAACCGTTCCTCCGAGTCGCCGTGAGCGAGCAATCCGAGCGACGCGCGTCGCTTGATGATCGAGAGCACCTCGAGGCGGCGGTTCTGGCCCACGAAGTACGCCACGGTGGCGTGTCCCGCCTCGTGGGTCGCCACGGCTTCACGATCCTGATCGGTGTAGACGACCGGCTGCTTGAGCCCGATCTCCTCGTTGAATTTCGCCTCGATCACGTCGTCGAAGTTCATCTCGCGCCGCCCTTCGCGCAGCGCGATCAGCAGACTCTCGTCGAAGAGGTGCTCGATCATCACCGGGGTGTAGCCGAACGTCTCGTACGCGATGCGCTCGCGCATCGAACGATCATCGAGCTGCTGGTGATGGCGCTTGCGGTCGAGGAAGTAGTCGATCAGGTCGAGGCGGCCGGCCTTCGTCGGCACGTCGAAGTACAGGCGGCGGTCGAACCGCCCGGGACGCACGAGCGCCGGATCGAGCGAGTCGCCCCGGTTGGTCGCAGCGATCAGCAGGATGTTGTGGTACTCCGACTTGATCGAGGTGAGCTGGCGATCGCTGGGAAGGTACGAATTGATCCAGCCGATCATGCGGGCACGAAGGCGCTTGCGCAGCGGCGGCTGGTCGAACGACTGCAGCTGGATGAGCAGCTCGTTCACCATCGCGCTGCTGTCACCGGACCCCATGAACGACGACGTGGTGCGGGCGAGGCTGTCGGCGCCGCCACCGGGGTTCGACCGGCTGACGTTGCCACGACTTCCACCGATCGCGTCGATCTCCTCGATGAACCCGATCGCGCCCCCTTCCTTGCGCGCGGCCTTGCGGAGCGCCTTGAAGTACGAACGGATGCGGTAGGCGCTCATGCCCTGCCACATCGACTGGAAGGCTGGGGAGCTGATGAACAGGAACGGCACCCCGGCCTGCTTGGCCATCGCCTTGGCCAGGTGCGTCTTGCCGGTGCCCGGCGGGCCTTCGAACAGGATGCCCCGCCGCGGGGTTCCGCCGAGCTCGTCCCTGAACGTCGCGTACCCCAGGAAGACATCGAGTGACCGCACGACCTCGTCGACCTGCATGTCGAGGCCCTTGATGTCGGTGAGGCCAGTCTCGACCTGCTCGGGGTACACGGTGACGTGAGGTGAACGGCCGTTGAGCAACGGCATGGCGAACATCGCGCCGACCGCGAGCATGATGAGCACCATGAACAACAGCAGCATCGGATCCTCGGGCATCGACGGCGCGGTGATCGGATCACCCGACGAGAACCGGTGGAACAGGTACCAGTCCACGAGGAACACGACGACGATCGCCCGCACGACGCGCTTGAGCTTCGTACGCTCGCGCTGGCGGAAGACGTCGGCTCGCCCCTTCTGCAGCAGCAGCGAACCTTGCAATAGGGCTGCGGCGCCGGCCGGTTCCTTGGTAGCCACGGGCTGCTCCTCACGGGTCTCGCGGTTCGACTGGGTCGGGCGCTTCGGTGATGTCCTCCGAGGGGACAACCCTACGCCGCTGGGCCTACCCCGGGGAATCCGACCTTCGGCCCGGAAGCCAGGCCGAGGGTCGGGAACGGACCACAGCCTTTCGGACGTTCATGCGCGAGCCATCTGCCAGAGGCGCGCGGGCCGAGCCGTTACAGTCCAGCTGATGGCGAGGAAGAAACAGCCTTCGGTGAGCGCCGCAGACAAGGCCGCGATCGGCGCCTTGTTGCGCCAGGTGCGAAGGGCTGCCGGTTACCGCTCGGCGGAGACCGCGGCGGCAGCCCCCGGATGCCCAGCATCACGCCAGACCATCTATGCCTATGAACGCGGCGGTTTGGTGCCATCGCTCGTGCAGTTCTTGGAACTGGTCGAGTTCTACGTACTCGGCTCTGTGCCGTCGCCTGCGAACGAGCGCAAACTCGAAGTGGACCTGCGCACGCTCGGCGTCGCGGCCGTCTCGCGAGCACTCACCCTGCCGGCGTATCACGTCGCCCAGGCACACGATCTGATCGAGCGCATGCAACCGGAGCTCGGACGAGAGCGACAGCAGCGGTCGCGCTCGGAGCCTGGGCACTCACGCGGCGAACGGTTGGCATGACGATCAAGTTCACCGACATCGATCACGTGGGCATCGCGGTCACGGACCTCGAGGCGGCTCTCGATGAGTACCGGCTCATGCTGGGCCTCGAGCCGACCCACCGTGAGCGCGTGGAGGACCAAGGCGTCGACGAGGTGCTGTTCTCGGTTGGCACCTCGTACGTGCAGCTGCTCGGCGCGCTCGGGCCAGACACGCCGGTCGGACGCTCGCTCGCCTCGCGAGGACCCGGCCTGCACCACATCGCCTACCGGGTCGACGACATCACGGCCGCCCTCTCGCACCTTCGCGGGGAAGGCGCGCAGCTCGTCGACGAGGTCCCTCGACGCGGCTCCCGGAACACCCTGATCGCGTTCGTGCACCCGCGCTCGATGGGCGGCGTGCTCGTCGAGCTCGTCCAGGAACGCTGACGTGCCGGGGCGTCAGATGTCTGCCACGGCCGCGGTGATCGATGGCGACCGCATCTTGCTGGTCCGACGACGAGATCTCGGCACCTGGGAGATGCCCGGGGGCTTCGTCGAGGAACGCGAGGCGCCTTGGGAAGCGGCCGTGCGCGAATGTGTCGAGGAATCGGGCGTTCGTGTGTCTGCCGGCCCTCTGGTGGGGGTGTATCACCGGCCTCATCACGACCTCACCGTTCTCGTGTTCCGCTGTGCACAGACCGGCGGATCCCCGGCACCCAGTGACGAAGCCAGCGAGGCGGGTTGGTTCTCGATCGATCAGATCCCCACGCCGATGGTCGAAGTCGTCAGGGAACGCATCACCGATGCGTCGAGTGGCGTGCTCGGGGCGTACCGAGCGCAGATGGGACGGGGAAACGCGGATCTGAGGAAGAGTAGGCGAGGCCCCTAGTGGTGAGCGTCCTCGTGCTCATGGCAGAACAGCAACCGACGTGTGGGCTTGGGCCGCGTGAGCCAGTCGCCGATCAGTGGTGAGCAGCGACCCCTCGATACGTTCTGCCAGCGCGACATAAGCCGCGTCGGCGACCGTGAAGTTGTCTCGAAGCTCCCAGCACCTCCCGATGAGTGAGAGATGGCGATGTCGCTCGATCGGCAGATCGACGTAGTCGAGGAGCAGCAGCGAGATCACCTGGGCCGAGGCCCGACCCGTGAGCGCAGCCCGTCTCAGCGCCGAGACGACCTCGAGATCGCAGACCTCGGGCACATGAAGCTCGCTCGCTCGAAGATGATCGGCCAATGGAGACGCTGGCGCTCCCCCCACCAGGTAGTCGATCAGCGCCGATGCGTCGACCACCAGCGGTCCCACCACGCCTCCTCCTCGTCGCGGACGGAGCGGACCAGCTCCGCCCCGCCGGCCCCGAGGGGGATCGGGCCGCGAGCCTCGATACGATCGAACACCTCGTCACGGTCGGGACGGGCGACCTCACGCTCGAGGATCTCCTCGACGTAGGCCGTCAACGTCTGACCCCGAAGCTTCGCGCGTCGCACGAGCTCAGCATGCACGGAGGCTCTGACATTGCGAACCTGGAGCATCTTGCCCATGTCGGCACAACGGTGGCACATGCGCAGCGCATGCGCAAGCGTACGGCTCTCTGCGCTCACGAACTAGGGGAGGTCGGTGAGACCTTCCTTCGGGGCGTTGATCAGCACGCTCACGTTGCCCTCCGGCAGCTGGCCGTCCCCCATCAGCTGGTGCACGCGTCCGCTCTGGTCATAAGGGTAGACGTGGCCGAGCGTGGTGG
>CAWHQA010000020.1:0-40656 GCA_963831325.1 uncultured Actinomycetes bacterium | reverse complement strand
TCATCGAGACCGAGGCCGATCAACGACGGCGACTGTGCGATCGCGCTGAGCAGCCGCCCGAGTCGCGTGCGCTGCTCGAAATGCTGGTCGACAATCGTGCCCTCGACGAGACTCAGGCCCGCCGCGGTCTGCACGTTGCCATGACGAGGCGTGGCCCCGGTCTGGCCGAACGCCATCATGTGCGAGGCAAGCGCGCTCGCCCCCGCCGACGTACCGGCGATGACCGCACCCCGGTCCTGTGCGAGGTGCAGACCCTGATGCAACCGCGTGCCCGCCACGATCGACGTGAGCCGGAGCTGGTTGCCTCCGGTGAGGAACACGGCCGTGACGTCGCTGAGCTCCGTGACAGCGTCGGGGCTGTCGGCCTCCCCTCGCTCCTGCGGGCGCAGCCCGGTGATCCGTGCAACACCGAGCTCGAGGAACAGGGCCTCGTAGAGCTGCAGGGCCTGCTCGCTGATCTCCGACGCGGTCGCGATGACGGCGATACGCGCCTCGGCGCCGCCCGCGAAGCGGACGAATCGCTTCAGGATCTGCCGGCCGCGAAGCTTGTCCTCCGCCCCCCCGATCAACATGATCGGGCCGGCTCCACCCGAAGCCGGCACAAGGTTCGTTCGGTCGCGCGTCGGGGCCATGCGCCAAGTGTAGACCCGGCCCTACCGCGGACAACGATGCGCGGGGCCTGGGCGATACCCGGGTCGAAGGCCCATCGAGGGATAGACTGCGCGGGTGGCAGAGACGGTCACCATCGAAGGCCAAGCCTTCCTCAGACGGAATCCGTTCGGCGTGCTCGGTCTGACCATCATCACGTTCGGGATCTACTTCCTCTACTGGTACTACCAGATCAACGACGAGCTCCGTCGTTTCGAGCACGACGACACGATCAGCCCGACGCGTTCGCTCATGGCCATGCTTTTCGGGTGGATCCTGATCTTGCCGCCGTTCATCGCGTACTACAACACGGCGGTGCACATCCAGCGCGCCGAGGAACGGGTCGGCGTGCATCAACAGATCGAGCCGGTCCTCGTGGTCCTGTTCGGGCTCGTCTTCTCGATCGTGAACCCGCCGTACATGCAGGACCACTTGAACCGCATCTGGGATCGCGCCCGGAGCGCCCCGGCATTGCCGCCGGCGCCCCTGCCTCAGTAGCCCGGGTCCGGCGACCTCGTGTCGCGATCGTCGTATCGCAGCGCGCTGGTTGACCACAGCGCCCACGCGATGAGCAAGGGCTGGAAGACGAGCCTGCCCCACCGTTCGACATCGGTGTCGAGCCCGAACGCGTCGGCGCCCGAGACGGCCTGCGAAACGTTCCCGACGAAGACCACGATCAGGAACGCCGCCAGCGCCCAACCGGTGATCCGACGTGCGCTCCCCGCAGGCGCCAACGCGAGCATGACACCGAACGCGACCTCCATCAGGCCTGTCACCGCCACCACCGCCGCCGGCCACGGAACCCACGACGGCACGAGCAACATGAACGGGCTGGGGTCCACGAGATGTGCGGCGCCGGCGAACACCAAGGCGCCCGCCAACGTCCACCGAGCGACCGCCCTCATCATGCGCCCCCGTGCGCTCAGACCGAGCGGACGTTGCGTGAGCTTCATCCGGGCTTGAAGGGTGGCAGTCCGTCGCTCGGCGTCGACACGAGCACCGGTTCGGCGTTCATGAGCTCGGCGAGCGTGGTCGCCACCAGATTGAATCCGTCGCGGTCCCACGCTCCGACCGACTCGACCACGCGCCCGTCCTTGCCGACCAGGAACAACGCGGGCACCGACTCGAGGCCGTAGGCATCAGAGATCGCGTACGGAGGCGCATCCTCGATCGACGCGATGCCCATGTCATGCTCGGCGGCGAACCGCTCGAGCTTCGGCGCGGGGTCTTGCCCGATGCCGACGACGCGTCCAGGGAAGGCTCGCTCGAAGTGCTGCATCGTGGGCGCCGCCAGCTGGCAGGTCGGGCACGTCACCTTGTAGAAGAACAGGCCCACCGGGCCGTCGCCGAACACCACCTCAGGGATCCCGGGTGCGACATCGCCGACCTGCAGCGGGCTCATCGCGTCAAGCGTACGGCGCAGCCAGGCGTTCGGCGGTCCGCATGAGTCGCAACACGTTGCGCCCGGCGATCTTCATGACCTCGTCGTCGGTGTAGCCGCGCGCGGCGAGCTCGGCGAACAGCGCCGGATAGCCTGCCACATCATCCAGTCCGGCCGGCATCGTCCCGACGCCGTCGAAATCGCCGCCGACCCCTATGGCGTCGATACCTGCGACTGCGCGAAAGTGATCGACATGGTCGGCGACGTCGGCGACCGACGCCCCCACGTCATGCTCGTCGAACCACGCATCCACCGCGGCCGACACGAGGGCGGGATCGTCGGGATGTTCTGCACGCAAGCGGCTCGCTTCTTCCCAGCCTTCGCGGTTCACAGCGGCGCCTTCGACGGTGAGGAACTCCGGCACGAACGTCACCATGACGACGCCTTCCGTGCGGCCGACCGTCTCGAGCACGTCGTCGGGGACGTTGCGGGTGACGTCCGCGATCGCGCGAGCCGACGAGTGGCTGAAGAGCACCGGCGCCGCACTCACGTCGATGGCCTGGCGCATCGTGTCGTCCGACACGTGGCTGATGTCGACGAGCACGCCGAGCCGGTTGAGCTCGCGCACGACCTGCTCACCGAACGTCGTGAGCCCGCCATGTGGGTGCTCCCCGGTCGCCGAGTCTGCCCAGGGCGTGTCGTCGTTGTGCGTGAGCGTCATGTAGCCCGCGCCCGCCCGGGCGAGCGCCCGCAGCACGCCGAGCGAGCTCGCGATGCAGTGGCCCCCTTCGACGCCGATCATCGACGCCACCCTGCCGCCCGCCGCGATGCGCTCGACATCGGCGGCGGTGCGCGCGAGCTCGAGGTGATCGGGGTGGCGGGCCGCCAGCTCGTACAGCATCTCGATCTGCTCGAAGGTGCGCGTTGCGGCCTCGTGCTCGGGCAGGTCCGAGGGCACGTACACGGACCAGAACTGCCCTCGGACCCCGCCGGCTTCCAGACGCGGGAAGTCGGTCTGCAACGACGGGCACGATACGGAAGGATCCGGCGACTCGGGTGGCTCGGCCTCACGGGCCTGGCGCAGAGCCCACAGCAAGTCGTTGTGCCCGTCGATGAGTGGAGCCGCGCGCAGCAGCTCGACGATCCGATCTCGGTCTGCGGATGCCTGCATCACACGCATGGTAGGGGGTGCACGCATGTGACATGGGTCATATGCGCACGACGGGCACGGTTGCTGCCGTGGGTGCCGTCAGCAGCTGTCGCCCAGGCAGTCCTCGGCGAAGACCTCCTCGCCGTCGACCGTGCCGACGAAGGAGCCACGGATGGCGTCGACGCTGATGTCCTCCTCTTGTGACGACACCTCGCCTTCGAGCGCGAGCTCCTGGCCGTCGTCGCTGATGCCGGTGCACGTGACGCTCAGCTTCTCGACTCCACCGGTGGAGTTGGCGGTGCACTCCAGCACGTCGGAGACCTCAAATCCTTCGCGTTCGAACGCCGCGGTGCCGGCCGCCGCGGCGGCGTTCCTCGCCGCGATCTCGGCGGTGTCGTCGACGATCTCCTGCTGTTGCTTCTCGGTACAGGCGAGAAGGGTTCCAGCGACGAGCAGGGCTGCGACGGACAAGCGCACGATCGATGGGAGAGGCATCATGTTCCCTCCTAGGTTCATCGGACCATGCTACGGGGGATACCCCGGGAGAAGAGTGTGCAACCGCCCCGACGGGCCACGACCGAGGAGGAACACGTGAGCGATCGATCCGACGACGAGACGACCGAGCCGAGCGAGCCCGTCCCCGAAGCCGACGCGCTCGACCAAGACACCCCCGTGGAAGCGGAACCGTCGGACGACCAGATCGAGCTGCCGGACGGTGTTCCTGATGACGCGTCGGAAGCAGACGCGCTCGAACAGGTCACTCCGGTGCCGGGTCAGGACGACGACAACGTGCCACGCTGAGTCGACGGGTCCGGCCCGTCGGCATCGATCCGATCGACCGTCCAGGTTGCCGCAGCCTCCTCAGAGCTCGAGGCACATGTGAGCCGCATCGGGGGCAGCGAGCTCCTCGAGACGGCCACGATGGCTTCTTCACCTTGCACGGCCAGGCGGACGGTCGCGATGTCGCCCTCGCGCTCCACCGTCAGCAGGCGAACGTCGTCGATGCGATCGAGGCCCTCGCGCATGCGCACCGCGACATCGGCCGCTTGCGCGGGCATCGGGTGGCTCGACCGCCCCCGATATCGGTCGAGCACGATGCGACCCTCGGTGTAGGCGGCCACGATCTCCGCACCGCGCCCGGGCTCCACCCGGCCGAAGACGAGACCGTGCGGGAACACGACCAGGTTGCCGGCGAAGCGGTCGCCCCCGACGTGGGTGCTCTCCCATGCGGCCTCGGGGTGCTCGAAGGCGACCGCCGCCGCGAGTGGACGACCGCGCTCGGCGCAGCAGACGTCTCGGCGGCCGTGGGTGCAGACCACCGCCACCGGGCCGTGCACCGGGAGCGGGAACGCAGTGCGATCGCGCGGATCGAGATTTGCAGCCTCGTCGATGCGTTCGAGCGTTCTGGCGCCGACCCATGCCTCGGTCGTGTCGACAGCGAAGCACGCCGTACCGCTGCCGAGCGAACGCGTCGGGCGTCGGATCAGCAGGACACGGCTCCGCGTGCGGCGCCCCAGGTCACGGAGCGAGAGACCAACCCCCTGCGGCAGGCGCGCATCGAGGAGACCGTCACGCCCCCACGGCCCGACATGCTCGACGAGCAACCATCGCCTGATCGTAGAAGCGGTGCCCGCCAGCGGCTCGTCAGCCCCCTCGCTGCGGATCGAACAGCGTTCCGGGACCTCGGTCACCGACGGTCGGAGCCGCCGTTGAGGTCCTGCGCCCTCGCCGTCAACAGGCCTTCGCGCATGAGGCGACGGACCAGCACGACGCGGCTCGCGGGGTCGGGGAGAACGTCGTTGAGGTCCGCGAGACAGAACGACTCGTGAGAGGCGACGAGCCGCATGGCGGGCTCAAGCCAGGCGGGCATGCGGATCAACCGATCGCCCAGCAGCACGACGAGCGGATCGCTGCGCCACCGGATCTCGCAGATGGCGCCCGGGCGACGCAGCAGCACCGTGGAGTCGTCAACGTCTGTCGGCGCCCCGCTCTCGGCGATGAGGCCGCGCGCAAGCTGAGCCCGCCCCGACCAGAACCGACCGCTTCGCTCAGCGAAGATCTTGGCGGCATCGACCGCGAGCATGCGCTCGGTTGCCTCGCGCACGCGGTGCGAGAGCTCGCCGGCGAGCCCGGCCGGGTCGCGCAGCCACGTGGGGGGCAGTGGATCGTCGAGTGAGGGGTCGGCAACCGCGGCGGCCCACGCGCCCGAGAGCACGTCGCGCCAGCTCGTCACATGCACGCCGACCGTGAGATGGCCCGAGACGGTTCGCTGCGCCGAGGCTGCGTGGGGGGTTCCCGAGGGCATGTAGATCGTGTCGCCGGGTGCCACCTCGACGTCGAGGGGTTCACGGTCTGGTTCGCGCGGGGCGGCATGGACTTCCCATCGTTTGCGCCCGAACGCCTGCAGCACGAACACGTCGTGCGGATCGTCGTGCAACTCGAGCCCCTGGGCGCCTGCCGGTGTGATGTACGCGTTCACCTGGCAGGCATGACCTAGCTCGAGCTCGAGACTTCGGTTGAACCTCATCACCGGTTCCGACCACCGATGCAGCCCCTGCAGCACGATCGTGGCGCCGCGCTCGAACAACGCGGCGACGGCCGAGGCGTCAGCGATACCGGCAACATCCCGCGATCCTGCCCGGCCCGTTCGCGTGTACGCAGATTCAGGGATGCGCTCGCCCGCCTGCACCAGCCGGAAGAAGGGCGTGCGGAGCGCGGTGGTCGTCAGGAACCGGTCGACGTCGTCGAGCGTGAGCAGGTCATCGAACCCATCGGTGTCGCGCTCGATGCTCGCCCGACGTGCCCAATCCTCGGCCAAGAAACGGCCCTCGTCTCCGGCACACCGGGCAAGCGCTCCTAGCTCTGATCGCTCGGGAGCCAACGTCGCGATGGTCACGAGGTGGGCGCGTCGGTCCCGTCGGCGTCGGTTCCGTCTCCGTCGGTGGTGTCGGTCGCGTCGCCATCGGTGCCATCAGCATCGGTACCGTCGGCGTCGCTATCGGTGCCATCGGTATCGGTGCCGTCCGCGTCGCGGGGACCCGTCTCGGTCGACGCACCCACCCCGGGCATCTCGGTCTGCATGTCCTCGTCGCGCAGCTCGGCGTTCGTGACCTCGTCCATGGTGCCCTCCTTCTGCCTGATCCCTGGTCGGAACGAACACATGGATGCTATCCATCCAGCGGGATACACGCTCGACGGGTCATGGGAGGTGAGTACGACGAGTCTGGACAACGCCGAGTTCGGAGAGCTCTTGAGGCGCGCCGGCGACGAGGAGTCCGCTCACCGTAGACAGGCACTGCATCGCGCCGCTCGAGCTGCCCGCTTCTGGCCGGAGGAAGCCGCACGCATCGCCGAGCAGGGACGTTCCCTCATCGAGCTCCGCAGCGTGGGGCCATGGGTTGCCGACCGCATGCAGGGGTGGCTCGATGCCCCGCCCCCGGTGCCGGAACCCGACGAGACGCGGCGCGGCTACCTCACCTACGCGCAGGTCCGCCGTGTGCTCGACGCAGATCCGGCATGGGAACGCACGCCGCATGCCGACCTGCAGGTGCACAGCACCGACAGCGACGGTGCGCTCACGCTCGAGGAGATGGCAGCCGCCGCACGAGCACTCGGCCGAACATTCATGGCGATCACGGATCACTCCACGAGCCTGCGCATCGCCCACGGCATGACGCCGGAGGAGCTCGAGGATCAAGGTCGACGGATCGCCGACCTCAACGCAGGGCTCGCTCGGGACGGTGATGCGTTCCGGGTGCTTCGCTCGATCGAGATGGACGTCTTCGTCGACGGATCCTGCGACATGCGTCCTGCCGATCTCGCGCCACTCGATCTGGTGCTCGGAGCCTTCCATACGAAGCTGCGCGACACCGGCGATGGCACGGCCCGCTACCTCGCAGCCCTTCGCGATCCGCACGTGCACGTGCTCGCTCATCCGAAGGCCCGCATGTACGGCAGACGCGCCGGCCTCGAAGCCGATTGGGCACGCGTCTTCGACGAGGCGGCCCTGCTCGGCAAGGCGGTCGAGCTCGACGCCACACCGTCGCGACAAGATCTCAACGTCGACCTGGCGCGGGTTGCCATGGCCTCCGGTGTGCGTTGGTTCTCGATCGGCAGCGATGCTCACAGCGAGTCCGAGCTCGACTTCTTGCCGTTCGGCATGGCTACCGCGTCGCTGGCGGGTATCCCGCGGGGTCGCGTGCTCAACTACATGGCTGTGGACGACGTTGTCGCGTGGGCGACAGAGTTGAGGGAACGATGATGGCTGCTGAGGTCGAGATCACCCGACCCGACAAGCTGCTCTGGCCCGCACCCGCGATCACGAAGGCGGGCTACGCGGAGTACCTCGATGCGGTCGCCGCTCACATGCTCCCGTGGCTGCGGAGCAGGCCGCTTACCTTGATCCGTGCCCCCGACGGAGTGACCGGAAAGCGCTACTTCCAGAAGGCGGTGTCGAGCTATGCCCCGTCGTGGATCTCGACCGTGCGCATCGCCGCCCCGAGCGCCGGATGCGATATCAACTACGTGGTGTGCAACGACGCCCGAACGCTTAGATGGCTCGGGAACCAGGCGGCGCTCGAGTTCCACCCGGCCCCGGTGCGGATCGATCGCCTGGACAGGCCCGACCTGCTCGTGATGGACATCGATCCCCCGGAGGGGGCTTTCGACGCGGCCGTGGAGGTCGCCGGGCTGGTGCTCGAGGTGCTCGACGGCTTCGGCCTCGCCGCAGGCGTCAAGACCACGGGCGGGAAGGGTCTGCACGTGTTGACGCCGATCGAACGTCGGGTCGGCGAGGAGCCGCTCCGACGGGCGGCAGCTCGTCTCACCGCCATCGTCGCCGGCCGCCGGCCCGATCTCGTGACGGGCGAGTTCCGCAAGGTCAAGCGCAAGGGACGAGTGATGCTCGATCCTTCTCGCAACGGGACCGGCGCCACGATCGTAGCTCCCTACTCTCCTCGCGCGGGAGCCCACGGAGTGGTCTCCGCGCCCGTGCTTGCGGAGGAGCTCCCTCGGATCGTTCCCACTGACTTCACGATCGGGAACGCGAGCAGGTGGATCGCTGGCGATGGCCCACGACGGTGGGACGACCTGGTGCACGAGCATCAGCGCCTGCCGCAGGCGCTCGTGGGGACGTGACGGTCTGGACGCTCATGCTCCTTCGGCTCCCTGTTCGGCCATGCTCGCCAGCAACGCTGCCATCGTGGGCTCTGTGGTCAGCCACTCGAGCTCCTCGCCAGTGAACGCATGCTGTCCTGCGTCGATCGAGCGCAGGAGCTCCGCTCGTCCCTTATCTGTCAGGTACCGATCGAACGGCTCGCCGATCATCGGGGCGAAGGTCGCCTCGTGATGACCCGGAAGCTCACTGCGGTCGCCGTGGGTCACGTGGCGCGGTCCGTCGAGGAGCCGGTAAGACTGGCCCCCGCCGTGGACAGGAGCCTCACCTCGGAGCGTCGGTGCCGCCGTTGCCCCAGGCTCGCCGCCGGCACCTGCCGTTGCCTTCGCTGCATTCATGCGCCGCCTCTCGTCCGATCCGATGTCCATACCCTTCCCGCTCGCCTGCTACGCGAGAGCCCGTGCGCGAGTGTGCTCGAATGACCGATGGTCATCGCTCGATTCGACCATCGAGCGCGACGGGCATACGGTCCAGTGCAAGTCGAACGGAAGGGGTACGCGATGCCGAGGTTCCGGACCACCGCCCTGACCATGACCGCGATCGTCGCGCTCGTCGCGGCGTCGGCTTTCGCCTTCACTTCGGCTCGAAGGGCCGGGCTCGACACGCGAGCTCCGTGCAGCCGAGGTGATGGGTCACCGCGGCCTGGCGGTCAGCCGAGCCGACACCGGACCGATCACCCGAGCAGAGGCGGCGGCGCTCGCCCCGCTCGCCGCCGGCACCGGGCTGGGCCGGCGAGATCAAGGTCGGCACCGAGGACACCTGGGAGCCGACGATCGCCGCCGACCCGAGCGGTCCCTACGTCTACGTGATGTACAACCGGTTCGGCGGCCCGAAGGCGTGCAAGACAGTGTCCGCCGATCCCGATGCTGCTGCGCGTCTCCAGCGACAACGGCGCGACGTGGGGCGCCGAGACGTACCCGTGCCCGTGCCCCGGCGTGAAGCAGTTCCAGTACGACCCGGTCGTGAAGGTCGCGTCGAACGGCGTCGTCTACGCCACGTGGATGAACAAGTACGACATGGTGTTCAGCAAGTCGACGAACCACGGCGCGACCTGGACCGCACCGATCGAGGTCTCCGGCGCAGCCCTGGGGTGACAAGCCGTGGATCGGCGTGAGCCCCGACGGCGTGCACGTCTACATCGCGTACGCGACCAGCTCCGACGTGTGGGTGGCCGCATCGCACAACTCGGGCGCGTCGTTCTCCGCCGCGGTGAAGCTCAACAACGACACCAGCCGCTACCGCTATCCGAACGGCCTCGAGGTGCTCGCGAACGGCACCGCGGTGCTCTCGGCCTCGGACTACCCGGGCGGCAGCCAGCAGGCGAGCGGGCCGATCAACATCGAGACCTGGCGCACCACGAACGGCGGCGTCTCGTGGACACGCACGGTGCTCGGGCAGGTGTTCACCGGCGTGAACTTCGAGACCTCCTCGACGACGGCGCTCGGCGAGCGACAGCGCCGGCACGCTCGTCGCGCTGTACTCGGGCGCGACGAGCCCAGGGCGGCAACGGACACATCTGGTCGCGCCGCTCGACCGACGGCGGCGTCACCTGGGCGCCGGCGGTCGAGCTCGGCAACGGCACGGCGAACGCGAGCTTCCCCGCGATCGCGGGCGGAGCGAGCGGGGCAGTTCCGCATCCACTACGGCGACAACCGCACCGGCGCGTGGAACACGTTCTACCGCTCGTCGACCGACGGCGGGCAGACGTGGAGCGCCGAGGCCGACATCTCCGACGCCGACACGGGCGCCTCGTACAAGACCGCCGCCGGTTTCGCCTCGGAGTACGGCGACTACGGCGCGATCGACATCACGAACACAGGCAAGGCCGTGGCGGTCTGGGGCGAGGGCGTGAGCTTCTCGGCGGGTCCCGGCGGCATCTGGTTCAACCGCCTCTTGTAGCTCAGGCGAGCAGGCGCTCCGAGAACGGGTATGGCGCGAGCACCCGGCACCCGTCGGCGGTGACGAGCACCTCGTCGCCGAGCTTCACGCCGTCGCGAGCGCCGACCTCGCCGGCGTACAGCTCGACCACGAGCGCGGTGCCCTCCTCGAGCACGGTGCCGGGGTTGGGCTGCACGTCGTCGGGGTGGCACAGGCTCGGGTTCTCCTCCTCGAGCCCGACGCCGTGGAAGAAGCACTCGTACCGTTGCGCGGCGAATCGCGCAGGGAACGGCGGCGCCTCTGCGGCGAGCTCGCCGACACGTCGACGCCCGGCCGCACGAGCGACTTCATCTCCGTCGAGCCACTCGCGCGACGCTCGATAGATCGCGCGCTGCTCGGCGGTCGGCGTCGCCGACCGGGAACGTCCGCGAGACGCAGAAGAAGCACCCTTCGATGCCGACCGTGTCGGTATCGACGAAGACGAGGTCGCCGGTCTCGAGCCGCCGGTCGGTGGCCTCCGCGCGCCATGGGTTCGTGTTCGGTCCGGAGCAGACCGTGGTCGTCGCGAGGTACTCGCCGCCGCCGCGGACCATCACGTCGGAGAGCACGGCGAGCAGCTCGCGCTCGGTGACGCCGGGCGCGATCGCCTGCTCGAACGCCGCGAGCATCTCCATGACCAAGGCGGCGTTGAGGTCGAACAGCTCGATCTCCTCGGGCGTCTTCACGCCGTCGCGCCTGCTGGGTGACGGGCGCGGAGTCCTGCAGGCGCACGCCTCGTTCCAGCAGGGCGAGGAACGCCGGCGTGCCGAGACGATCGACCGCGACGCGTTCCCGGCCGGCACCGAGCTCGCGCACGGCCGCAAGCGTCTCGTCGGCCCAGATCGCCGCCTGCGCCGACGGATCGTCGTAGAACTCCCAGGCGTGCATCGGGCGCACGTCGGGAGCACGCAGCGCCGACCGATGCATCGAGTTCGGCGTGCTCGAACAGGATCGGTGTGCCCTCCTGCGGCGACGACCGCGCACCGTGCGAAGGTGCTCATGGCGTAGACGGGCATCGCGGTGGCACCGGTCGCGTAGCGGACGTTCGGCTCGTTCATGAGCACCAGGACCTCGACGTCGTGATTTCGCATCGCGCGCTGCAGTCTGCTCGAGCCGCCCGAGGCGAAGCTGCTCGAGATCGACGTCGTGCCTCATGCGAGCTCAGGCTCCGGCGGCCGCCGATCGCCCACGCGGGTCGCCCGCTCGAACGCGTGCGCGAGCTGCAGGACCCCCAGATCGTCGCCACGGCGTCCGACGATCTGCAGGCCAACCGGCAGGCCATCGTGGGTGAACCCGCACGGCACCGAGATCGCTGGCGAGCCCATCACCGTGATGCACCAGCACGACTCCATCCAGTCGAGGTAGGTCGGCATCGCCACCCCTTCGATCTCGGTGGGGAACTCGACCCGCACGTCGAACGGAACCACCTGGGTCACCGGCATCACCAGGAAGTCGTACCGGGCGAAGAACGCCGCCGCTCGCTCCACGAGCTCGGTGCGCATGCGGTGGCCCGCGAGAGGTCGGCTCCCGTCGAGCCGCGAACCGTGCTCGATGTTCCACACTACCGTGGGTTTGATGTCGCGCCGATGCTCCTCGAGCAGCTCGCCCAGATCGCCCGCGTACATGTGGGCGCGCATCGTCAGGAACACCTCTCGAGCGTGTCGCACGTCGGGGAAGGCGTCGTCGGTCCGGCACCCGAGTGACTCGAAGACGCTGCGCGCCCCGTCGACGATGCCAGGGATTCGGGGGTCGAACGGCATCACGCCGTCGGCCGCCCGTGCCCACGCCACGACCGGTCGACCGAGGTCGGCGTCGAGCGGCGGGGCGAAGGCGGCGCCCGGCTCCATCAGTGAGATCGGCACCCGTGGATCCGGACCGGCGAGCACCGAGAGCAGCAGCGCGGCGTCCTCGACGGTCCGCGCCATCGGTCCCTCGACGGACAAGTTCTGCCAGACGTTCGTCGACGGCCACGAGGGCACACGTCCGGGCGATGGGCCGGAACCCGACCACGTTGCAGAAGCTCGCCGGGTTCCGCAACGATCCGCCGAGGTCACTGCCGTCGGCGATCGGCACCATGCCGCATGCGAGCGCGACCGCGGCGCCTCCCGACGAACCGCCGCATGTCTTCGTGAGGTCATAGGGATTCCGCGTCGCGCCGAAGACCGGGTTGAAGGTCTGCGAGCCCGCCCCGAACTCGGGTGTGTTCGTCTTGCCCAGCACGATGGCGCCCGCCACTCGAGCACGTTCGACGAGCAGGTCGTCGGCGTCGGGCACGGTCTCTGCGAAGATCGGCGAGCCCGACGTGGTGCGGATGCCGGCGGTCGCGACGAGGTCTTTGTGCGCGATGGGCACGCCGTGCAAGCTCCCCGTCGGTTCCCCTTGTGCCATCGCCTCGTCGGCAGAGGCCGCTCGCTCGAGCGCCCGATCGGCGACGAGCGTCACGATCGCGTTGACGGCGGGGTTCACGTGTTCGATGCGCGCGAGGTGCGCCCCGAGCACCTCGCGCGCAGAGATGTCGCGGCTCCGGAGCCGGCGCACGAGGTCCGTGGCCGGCAGGAAGCACAGATCGGCTCCGGCGATCACGAGCTGGAGGCTACCCGCGTCCACGTGCACGTGCGGAAGGCCGGGGGCGAACCCCCGGCCTTCCGGCGATGCAGCGCTGCCGTTTCAGGTCGCGCGTGTCAGGTGTTGATGCGACTCCCGCGGTTACCGGCCATGGCGCGGTACCCAGAGCACCAGGATCACCGCCACGACGACCGAAGCGATCCAGTCGACGCCGCTCGTGTCCTCGAAGATCGCCCCGGCGAGCCATCCACCGATCACGGCGCCCGACGATGCCCAGCAGGATCGTCGCGACGATACCCATCGGGTCGTCGCCCGGGACCAAGAACCTCGCCAGCACGCCCACGATCGCGCCAACCACGATATAGCCGAGGATCGACGTGACATCGACGCCTTCCCCGTTGTTGTTCTCCCCCGCTTGCGCGAGGAATGCCAGCATGCCAACCATGGAGATCCCTCCTCATGAACGGCGCGCCCCATGCGCGCCGACGGCAGAACGTTCCCCAAGCAGCGGGCTTTCAAACCACGGGCGGAGGGAACTCGAACGTCGTGGAGAGCACCTGAGCGCGGCCGGACTCCGACGATCGATACGAGGCCTCGATGATCTCGATCACATGTCTCGCGTGCTCCGGCGTCACCGGGCTCGGCGTCCCAATTCGCACGAGGTCGACGAGCTGCATGATGTCCTCGAACACATGCGACTCGGGCAGCTCCCGATGCGCTCCGACGACATGGGGCAGCACGCGCATCTGCGCGTCCCAATCCCACGTCGGCGCGTCGAGGGTGAGGGCCCGACCCTCGAAGTCGAACGGCTCTCCGTTGAGCAGCAGGCCGGAGATGGTGCCGGCCGTGCCGAAGTAGATGGCTGCTGCGAAGTCGTCTATCACCGTGCCCGCCGCGGTGCCGTGGACCACGGCCGTCATGCCGCCGGTGAACTCGAGGAGCGCGATCGTGTTGTCATCGACCTCGGTCGGGATCGTGGTGCCCATGAACCCCCGCTCAGGCACGACCGTGCTCGATGCAGCCGTGACCTTCGACGCCGGACCGAGCACCGAGGTCAGCTGGTGCAAGGCGTACGCGGTCATGTCGTACATGGGGCCACCGCCCGGTGTGCGGAAGTACCAGCTCGGATCGACCGGCATGCCCCCGGGCGCCGACTCTCGCTCGGCCAGCTCGTCGGACTCGTGATAGCTGCCCAGGGAGCACCCGCAGATCGCCCAGCTCGGGATGCCGATCGCGCCTTCGGCGATGAGATCCCGGATCGCCGACAACTGCGGACGAAGGACCTCACCCGGAGAAGCGACGAGCCGACGATCGTGCGACCGTGCGAGCTCGATCAACTCGTCGGCCTCGACCACCTTCGTCGTCATGGTCTTGTTCACATGCACGTGCTTTTCGGCTTGCAACGCGGCCTTCGCCTGCTCGAAATGCACGCCGATGGGCGATGCGATCGACACAGCCTCGACGGTCGGATCGTCGAGCAGCTCCTCGAAGGTCAGGTACGAGCCGGCGATGCCGAATCGATCTGCCGTGGCTTCGGCGCGACCGGGAACGGGGTCACAGACGGCGCGCAGGGTGAGCCTGTTGGCAAGGTCGTCCTGACTCAGATGCGGCAGGATCCCGCGCTGTGCGATCATGCCGGCACCGACGACACCGATGCCGATCGGGGGTGCTTCGCTCATCTCTTGCTCCTCGTCGTCAAAGGGGGTCGTCATGGGGGAACCACACTGTCGCGGGCACCTCTGCGTGCACACCCTCATCTGCCGACCGCTGCGCGGCCTCGAGCACCGATAACACGTGGAGAGCGTGGTCGGGCCCGATGATCGGGGCGACGCCGTCGCGGACGCACACGAGGAGGTGCCGGACGCCGAGGATGTGGTCGGGACCGGCGTGACGCTCGACGCCCGGCACCTCCCTCGTCCCCCACACCCCGTCAGGACCGAGGACCTCGAGCGGCGCGGAAGGGTCGAGCAGGCTCAAGGCGATCGTTCCCTGCTCGCCCATCAGCTCGAGCTCCGCCGATCGTGTGCCGTGGGAAGTGAAGTTCGACTCGATGCTCGCGAGCTTCGATCCTGCGAGCTCGGCGATCATCACCCACGCGTCGTCGACCTCCATCGGCACCCGGTCGCCTGCAGCCGGGCCGTCGACGACCTCGAAGCCCTGCCTCGTGCGAGCGCTCATGGCGCTCACCCGTTGGATCGGACCGAGCAGACCGGTGATGGCGTGCAGCGGGTAGACCCCTAGGTCGACGTGAGGGCCCGCACCTGTACGGAAGAACGGCGACGGATCCGACGTGTAACCGACCCACGGTGGGATGCCGCCGAACCCGAGTCCCCGAACCGTGTGCACATCGCCGATGTCGCCGCGCGACAGCATCGTTGCGGCGAGCCGCACCTGTGGGAACAGCACCACACTGGGCGCCGCCGCGAGCACGAGTCCGCGGCGCGCGGCCTCGTCGCGGAGCCGAGCGGCGCCCGCGACCGACGTTGCGAGCGGCTTCTCCGAGTAGACGTGGGCACCGGCCTCGAGGCACAGCATCGTCGTGGCCTCGTGGTCATGGATCGGCGTGAGGTTCACGACGGCGTCGACATCCGTCGCATCGAGCATCTGCGAGATGTCGGTGAACCACGACGCCCCCAGCCCTTCGGCCGTCGCTCGTGCCCGATGCTCACCCCGCCCGCAGACGGCAACGACCGCTGCGAGGTCGGCGATGCGATGCAGCTCGGGGAGATAGTCGCGCTGGGCGACATCGCCTGGCCCGAGGATCCCCAGTCGGAGCCGCTCGCTCATGCCCCTGCCTCGGTCTCGCTCGCCTCGGCCATCCTCGGAGCATCTGCCGCGATGATCGCGGCGCCTATCAGCACGGCGTCGACACCGAGAGCGGCCGGCAGGATCGGCACGTCGCGTCCGTTCTCCGCCCAGATGTGCGACCGCACAGAGGCCACGAACCCCTCGTGGTAGTCGCCACCCTCGGAGCCATGCCGCAGCCCCAATCCCAACCCGAGTCCGCCCCCGACCACGACGACCTCGGGATCCAGCACATCGACGAGCCGGGCAACGATCACGCCGAGCATGCGGCCGCCTTGGCCCAGCACCATCGCGGCGTCAACGTCGCCGATGGCCGCCGCCGCCGCGATGTCGACGACGCTCTCGACGGCGGTGCCGGGACGCATCTGCCCGAACCGCTCGATCATGCCGTGCCCCGATGCGACCTGCTCGGGCGCGACGCCCACCGACTCGCCGCACAGCGGGCACACGTGGGTGAAGGTGCCGCTCGCCGCAACGATGGCGTTGCCCCGTGCCCCTGCATACGGCCGCCCGCCGATCACGAGGGTCGAGCTGATGCCCGAGCCGACGGATACGTAGATGAACGGATCCTTCGAGATCCCCGCGCCCAGACGGGCCTCGGCGAGTGCGCCTGCTCGCACATCGGACGAGATGACGACCGAGCGGCCGGCGACGCGAACGGCTTCCGCGAGGTCGAGGCCCCGCCAGTCGATCGTCTGGTCGCTCTGGATCTTGCCGTGCAGATCAACGAGCTCGGCGACCGCGATCCCGACCGCGGAAGTCGGTTCCGCTGAGACGGCCGAAAGCTCCGCCACGAGCCGCACCACGTCGGCGAGCACCGCGTCGCCGCCTCGCCACGCCGCCGTCGCGGCGTGGCGCCGGGCCGTGACGCTTCCCGTTGCGACCTCGACGAGACCGGCGGCGATCTTCGATCCTCCGACATCGATCGCGATCGCACGGCCCTCACCGGTCATGGTGCGATCACGGGAGGCATCACCGGGGGTCGACGGATGGCGCCACGGCGAACATCAGCTCGGTGTCGCTGCCGGTCACGTTGCGAAGCTCGTACCTGGTGCCCTCGGGAAGGAAGAAGCCGTCGCCCGGGCGAACCTCGAACCACCGCTGACCCTCCACGTCGTGCAGCAACACGTTCGCGGTGCCTCGCACGATGTGCATGGTTGCGTCGCCTCCATGGCTGCGAACGTCGGTACGACCGCCCGGGCGTTGCACGATACGGGCGGCCGTCAGGTGCTCGGTGCTCACGTAGGTGCCGATCAGGGTCGCCTGCCCTTCGAGACTCCACAACACATCGTCGTCTCGGAGCGAGCGCATCGTGGCTTCGCGATCACGCTCGGCCTTCGCCAAGGGCCAGCGACCGAGCCACCGGTCGTCGACGTAGGTCGGGTGTTCGAGGTAGTCGCGCGTCTTCGCATACGCGCTCGAGGTCCCGGCCGCAGGCGGCGGTGCGAAGAACTCGAGCACGCGGAGCGCTTCGTCGTCGAAGCTGAAGGCGTGATGCCACGTGTCGCGCCGGAAGAAGACCGCTTCCCCCTTGCGGGCGAGCAGCACCTCGCCGGTCTCCGGATTCGCCAAGGCCATCGTGCCGGCGAGCACGTACAGCAGCTCGTCGGCCGCGAACACCGTACGGAAGCTCTGTGAATGACGGAAGGCACCGCCCGGCGGCAGTCCGAACACGAGATGGTGGATCTTCTCGCTCGACACGTAGATCCAGTCGGGCACATGTCCGGAATCCTCATCGCCCCACAGATGCAGGGTGACGTCGTCGGACCTGATGTGGGTCGCCGCCTCGAACGTCGGCCGCGGCGAGGGCGACGGCGCGATCGCAGGCGTCGACGGGCCTTGACTGGGCTCTGCCTGAGGCATCGTCACGGTCCTGTCATCATGACGCATCGTGCATGACTTGGAAAGACCAGTGCTAAGACCGGTCCTATGCCGACGCGCCGACCTGCGATCCCACCGTGAGTGTTGTCCGGAATCGGTAGCGGTCGCCCCGATACACCAGCCGGCTGCTTTCCACGGGCTCGCCGTGCTGGTCGAAGGTGGTCTGACGAGAGACCAGCACGGGTGCGCCCGCTTCCAGACCGAGCAACGGAGCGACGGCCGGCCCGGCCGATGTCGCCTCCAGGGTGCACTCCGCCCTTGTCGGCGCCAGGTTCGCCTTCGCCACGAGGATGTCGTACACCGATGCGCTGGTGAAGTCTGCCTCGGCAAGCTCGGGGCAGTGCGCAAGCGGTATCAGACAATGATCGACCGCGACCGGAAGACCGTCGAGCAGGCGGACCCGTTCCAGTTCGAGCACCGCGGCTCCGGGTGCGACATGCAGCAGCTCAGCCTCGTCCATGGTCGCATCCCGGACCTCGTGCTTCAGTACCTGAGCGCTCGGCTCGAGCCCTCGCGACCTCGCCATGGCGGTGAAACTCAACAGCATATTCGGCGGTTCGCCGAGGGGACCGTCCGATACGAACCAGCCTCGGCCAGGTGAGGCTTCGATCAGGCCATCCTGCACGAGCGACGCGAGCGCCCGCCGCGCGGTGACGCGGCTGATGCCGAAGCGCTCGCAGAGGTTGCGCTCGGACGGAAGCTGCTCGCCGGGGTTGAGCCGGCCCGCGGCGATGTGCTCGGCGATCGCCAGCTGTACCTGGCGGTAGAGGGGTGCGTCGCGCCGAGCCGGGTCGAGCTCGAGGGAGACCGACGCCGACATGGACCCATCCTGTGGGCTCACGCGACGGGGTGTCAAGGACGCACCCCTATGCTGGTCTCATGACCGGCATCGACACCAGGGTGGCGGTGGACGCCGGAGATCTGGCGCGCGAAGCGGCCGGGCTCATCGCCGACGCCATCACCGCCGATCCCCGGGCTGTGCTGGTGGTCGCGACCGGCGAAACGCCCGAGCCCACCTACCGTGAGCTGGCGCGATACGTCGGGTCGGGCCTCGACGTCTCTCGGATCCATCTGTTCCAGCTCGACGAGTACGCGGGGATAGCCCACGACGATCGCCGGTCGCTGTACGGGTGGACGATGCGTGGTCTCGCCGAGCCGCTCGGCGTCGAGCCCGAGCGTGTGACGCGGCTCGACGGCGCCGCCGCGGACCTCGAGGCTTCCTGTCGCCGCTACGAGGCCGAGGTCGAGGAGGCAGGTGGTTTCGACCTCGCGATCCTGGGACTCGGACCCAACGGACACCTCGGATTCAACGAGCCTCCATCGGATCGCGACGCGCCGACGCGGGCGGTCGAGCTGACGGCCGCAAGTGTGGCATCGAACGCTCGTTACTGGGGTGGCGCAGACCACGTGCCGCGGCGAGCCATAACCGCGGGCATGGACCTGTTGATGGCCACGAGCCGGATCTTGCTCATCGTGTCGGGCAGCCGCAAGCGATCGATCCTGGCCCGGGTCCTCGACGGACCGATCGGGCCGGACGTGCCGGCTTCGTTCTTGCAGGAGCATCGCGACGTCGTGGTCCTCACCGACCGCGACGCCCGACCCTGACCACGGCCCGCCGGCGGCCACTCTCGGTCCGCCATCGCGCCCAGCCCTCACTGGAGCACGCCGAGCACCGAGGTCGCGCCGACCATCATGGCGACTCCCGCCCATTGATGGGGCCGGAGCCGCTCATGCAGGACCAGGGCCGCCAGGGCCACGGCCACGGTCGAGAACTGCGCCGTCACCACCGCGACGACGGCAACCGGTCCCGATGCAAGCGCAGATGTGAAGGCCATGAACCCGATCGTCTCGAGCACCGCAGAGCCGCCGACCTGCCGTCGCTGCTCGCGGGCCAGTCGGAGCGGCGCCCTCGTCGTGATGGCCACCGCCGCCAGGACCGCGAGGCCGGTGAGCCGGTAGGAGAAGACCGACCACATCGCACCGATCCGTTCCGTCGAGATCGCCAGGGTCACGGTGTACAGGCCGAGCAGCAGGGCAGCTCCCACAGCCCACACGACGCCGGTCGGCTCGTCCACCCGGGTGAAGGACGCCAGCACGACGCCGGTCACCGCCAACACGATGCCGGCGACCCCGATAGGCCCGAATCGTTCCCCCAGCGCGAGCACGGCGATGAGGGCGCCGATGCCGCCGCTCGTGGCCACGGTCGGCGACACGAGGGAGAGCTTGCCTCGTCGCAGGGCGACCCAATAGAGGTAGGAACCCGCCAGCCCGATCAGCGCCGGCATCACGGCGACACCGACGTCGTCAACACCGGGCACCGGACCGGACGTCAGGGCGAACGGCGCGATCAGCCCCGCGCCGAGCACCATGAGCCAGAGGCCCAGCGTGACTGGAGGCAGCCTCTTGGCCGCGCGGAGCATCAGGAGCTCGGTGGTGCCCCAGGCCACAGCGGTAAGAAGCGAAAACGCGATCGTCACGGATCGCTCAGGGGATCGTGCCGTGCTCGGCGCCGTCCACGACCACCGAGGCGCCGCTGACCCACGACGCACGCGCAGACGCGATGAAGACGACGACGTCGGCGATCTCCTCGGGGCGGCCCATCCGCCCGCCCGGGATGCGGGCCACATGGGCATCGAACGCGATCGGATCCGCACGCTTCACGTCATCCCACCAACCTCCGGCGAACATGACCGCGCCGGGGCAGACGGCGTTGACGCGGATGCCGCTCGGCCCAAGAGCGACCGCGGCGTTCCGCGCCCAGGTCGCGAGCGCAGCCTTCATGACCGAGTAGGCGTGATGGGGCGATGACGCGGTCATGCCCTCGATGGATCCGATGCACACCACCGAGAACGCACGGCCCGGCTGGGTGAGGCGAACCTCCTCGGTCACGCGGACCGCCTGCATCAGATCGACCGCGAACGACTCCACGTAGTCGGACTCGGAGGAGCCCTCCGCGGCCGCGGTGGCGTTCGCGACCACCGTGTCGATCGGGCCGAGCACCTCCCGAGCGTTCGCGACCAGGTCGCGGACGCCCTGGAGCGAACCGATGTCCGCGACGAAGGCGTGCACACGATCGGGACCCAGCTCCTCACGTGCCGAGACCAGCGCCGCTTCTCCGCGTGCGCAGATCGCGACGGAAGCTCCCTCGTCGAGGAAGCCCCGAGCGATCGCCTTGCCGATGCCGCGACTTGCACCGGTGACGAGTGCGGTCGTGCCTCCCAAGCCCAGGTCCATCAGCGTCAGCCGGCATCCTGGAGGCGTGGCAACGACCGGCTCGCATCGGCCGCCCACGAGAGCGCGACTTCGGCGCCGACCGGGTGAGCCTCACCGCTGGAGACCTCGGCCTTGAGCGGTTCGTCGAGCCCGTCGACGTCGACCCGATAGGTGAACCCGGTTCCCCTGAAGGAGAGGTCACGCACGACCCCCCGCACACGGTCGTCCTCCCCCGGCGGATCCACCGAGATCACCTCGGGGCGAAGTACGAGCCACGCCGGCCCCTCGATGCCGTCGGCATCGACGGGGATCTCGCGACCGCCGATGCGGACCCGAGCGCCACCGGCAGCATGCTCGACCTCCACCGGGATCACGTTCGAGTCCCCGACGAACCTCGCGACGAATGGCGAGTCGCAGGCCGCCGGTACACGTCGTTCGGGCTCGCCGACCTGCTCCACGCGACCCTCGTTGAAGACGACGATCCGATCGGAGAGGGCAAGCGCCTCACGCTGGTCGTGGGTCACGTAGACGAACGTCGCCCCGGTCTCCCGATGCACACGCCGGAGCTCCGCCTCCATCTCCAGGCGGATCTTGAGGTCGAGCGCCGACAGAGGCTCGTCGAGCAGGAGCACCTTCGGTCGGTTCACCAACGCGCGCGCGAGCGCCACGCGCTGCATCTGCCCTCCGGACAGCTCGTAGTTGCGGCGCCCCTCGTATCCCTCGAGGCGCACCAGGGCGAGCGCGCGTCGACCCTCGGCGGATCTCGTCGCTGCGCCAGCCCGGCGATCCGGAGGCCGAACGCCACGTTCTCGAACACGTCGAGGTGGGGGAAGAGCGTGGGTCGCTGGAACACCATGTTCACCGGCCGGCGATGGGCGGGGTTCGCGTGACGTCGTCCCCGCCGAGGATCACCCGTCCCTCGGTCGGACGTTCGAACCCGGCGACGATCCGCAGGAGCGTCGTCTTCCCGCATCCCGAGGGGCCCAGCAGCGTGACGAACTCGCCCTCGTGCACGTCGAGCGAGACCCCGTCGAGCGCGGTGACCTCGCCGAACCGATGGGTGACCTCTTCCAGCCGCACGCGAGGGACCCCGACGCTCACGACCGCAGTCCCCAGGGCACCGCTCCGCGAGCGCCTCTCCGAGCCGCTCCTCGCCGCCGATCGACCCCCGCTGCGCTCGCCCCCGCGGAAGGTCAGCACGAACGAAACCGCGAACAGCACCAGCGTCACCAGGAGCAACAGCGTCGAGATCGCGTTGATCGACGGGTCCACGGTCCGACGCAGGGTCGACCAGATGAACAGCGGCAGGGTCGAGTCGGCGCCGATCACGAAGAACGTGATGATGAACTCGTCGAAGCTGAGCGCGAAGGCGAGCGACGCCGCGCCCACGAGGACCGGCCACACCTGCGGCAGGGTCACCCGCCGGAACACCAGCCAGCCGTTCGCGCCGAGGTCGGCGCGCGGCCTCCTCGAGCGCCACGTCCAGCCGGTTCAGCGCCGCCAGCGCCACCAGCAGGAAGTACGGGAAGACGTACACGAGGTGCGCGATCGTGACCGTCACGAGCGATGCGCTCGAACCGATCCGCGTGAAGAGCACGAGGAGCGAGAGGCCGATGAACAGGCCCGGGAGCGTGAGCGGCAGGAAGAACAGCAACGCGAGGGGGCCGCGCAACCGCGACCGCGTGTGGCTCAGGCCGTACGCGGCCAGGGTCCCCAGCACGAGGGTCACGACCGCGGTCGCGGTGGCCACGACGAGGCTGTTGACCGGACGCGCTCGCGGAACTCCGGTGAGCCGAACACCTCCTCGTACCAGCGGAGCGAGAAGCCGCGGAACGGGAACGACAGGCCCCCGGTCGAGTGGAACGAGAACAGCACGACGACGGCGATCGGCACGAACAGGAACAGCAGCGACGCCAGCGTGACCGCGCGGTGAACGGGCTCCGCTGCGTCGCGCTCCATCAGTTCACGAACCTGATGTCGTGCGAGCCGGAGCAGCCGGAGCACGAGCGACGTGAGTGCGTAGCTCGCGAGGAACGCGGCCAGCATCAGGAACGACGTCGCGGCCGCGAGCGGCCAGTTGCCGAGGGTCGAGGAAGTTGACCTGGATCTGCACCCCGAGCGTCAAGCCCCTTGTGCCGCCGAGGAACTGCGGGGTCACGTAGTCGGACGCCGACAGGATGAACACGAACAGGAACGCGCTCGCGGCCGGGGCAGCCATGAGCGGGATGATCACCCGGCGCCAGCAGCGCCCGCGAGCCCGCGCCCGAGGTCCTGCGCGGCCTCGAGCAGCCCCGCGCCGAGCGGACCCATCGCCGCGTAGATCACGAGC
The DNA here is from genome assembly GCA_963831325.1 of uncultured Actinomycetes bacterium. GTDB lineage: Bacteria > Actinomycetota > UBA4738 > UBA4738 > HRBIN12 > JAOUEA01. The sequence continues at coordinate 17,594 of CAWHQA010000020.1, read as the reverse complement.
ACCACGTACGGCAGGAAGATGTGCACGAGCGCGACCGTCACCGCGAACCGGCTGTAGAGCAGGAAGTCGAGCGGCTCGTCGATCAAGCCCGAGGCGCTGGAGCCCGTTGTTGATGAGGCCGTTGGAGCCGAGAACGGTGCGCCACGCGTAGATGCGGACGAGGTAGCTCGCGAACATCGACGCGATGATCAGGAACAGCACCGGGATCCGCAGCCGCCGCCGCGGACCGGCGGAGCCAGTAGGCGATCGGCAGGGCGACCGCCACCGTGACGGCCGCGGTCGCGAGGCCGATCACCGCCGAGTTGACCGCGAGCGTCCGGTTCACCCTCGAGGTGAGGGCGTCGCCGTACGCATCGAGGGTGAGCGGCGCCCGACACGTTGTACAGCCCGTCGGTGAGGACGCTGTAGACGGCGAAGACCAGGAGCGGCACGAGGAAGAACGCGACGAGGCCAGCCGCAGCCGACGAGCGGGGATGATCGAGCGACCTGCGGCCGCGCGACGAGCCGCGTCGCGCGCGGCGCGGACGCTCCTCGGCGACGCTCGCCACGCGCTCAGCCTACGCGGGGCGCGTCGGGTCACGCGCCGACGCCCGCCTTGATCTCCTGCCACGCGTCGGTCCATTCGTCTGGAGTCACGAACTCGTCGGACTCGACCGGCGGGTTGTTGTACAGCGGCGCCAGCTCGAGGTAGCCCGCGATGTCCTCGTACGGATAGAGCGCCCTGGTCTCCTCGTTGAGCAGGTCGACCGACGCGTCCACGGTGACGCCGCCACGAGGTACTCGGCGATCCGGGCGTTCACCTCCGGGTCGAGGAGCTGGTTGATGAACGCGTGGGCGGTGTCGACGTTGTCGGCGTCGGTGGGATCGCGTACATGTCGGCGAACGTGAAGCTGCCCTCTTCGGGGATGTTCGTCTTCGACCGTCGTCACGCCCTCGGCGGCGGCGAAGCTGTTCATCGCGGCCCAGCCCTGGTAGCACGCGACGATGTCGCCGGAGACGAGCTTCGTCGTCATGTCGCCGAACGACGGCGAGATCGACTCGCTCTGCACGACGAACTGCGCGTCAGGTCCACGACCTCCGGAGCTCGCCTTCGGGCACGCGCCGGGGTCCAGGCCGAGGATGTGGAGCGTGAGCGTGAACTGCCCGACCGGGTCGTCCGGCATCGAGATCTTGCCCTTGAGGCTCGGGTCGAGCAGGTCGTACCACGAGCTCATCTCGTCGATCTTGGCCGAGTCGTACGTGATCCCGATCGAGCCCCGAACGTCCACGGGACCCCCGTGCGGGTCCCGTCCGCGTTGATCCAGAGTTCTTCGGGTCGTCGCTCCAGAACGCGTACAGCCCGCGACAGGTTGGGGATCTTGCTGTCGTCGATCGTCCCGAGGATCCCGAGCTCGGCGTACAGCGGCTTGTATCCCTGGTAGTAGGTGATCAGGTCGAAGCCCTCGGCTTGTCGCTGGCCTTGAGCTTGGCCTGGATGTCGTCGTGGTTCGCGATGTAGCTCGGGCTTGAGCTCGACGTCGTTGTCCGCCAGCCACGCCTTCATCTCGTCGATCGGCGCGTCGTAGCCCTCCCACGAGAAGTAGTCCAGCGTGCCGCTCGCGGGCGGTACCGACGGGTGACGCGCCGCCGCCCGGGCCGGCGGGCGATGGCGGGGGTGTCGTCGTCGCCCGCACGCGGCCAGGAGCGCCGGCGTCGCGCCGATCGTGATGACGTGAGGCCCGCGCGGCGCAGGAACTCACGCCGTGAGAACCTCGTTCCCCTTCGTTGCATCCATGCTGCTCTCTCCCCGTGACCGAGCCCCACCCTCGATGCTCGCCGGTGGATCCGGACTACCGCTGAATCGTCCGATGCTAGGGTGCTCTCGCGAGGATTTCAAGAGACATGTTCTGCCGGGCTCAGGTAGGTCGAGCCGCAGCTGAAGATCGCGCTGAGCGGCCGTCGGCGTCGGTCTCATCGGGGCCGGGAACGTGCTGTGGGCCTACCTCCAGGTCCTGGACCGGCTCGTCCCGCGGCGGCTCGCGTGGGAGGGCCCGATCTGCGCCCGGCGTCGTCGACACGTGGCCCGGCATCCTTGCCCGGCGCCCCGGCGCTCGCCTGGTGGAACGCGCCGAGGAGGTGCTCGACTCCGACGTCGCGTCGTCGTCGATCGTCACCCTCCCGAGACGCCACGCGGAGCTCGTGCGGGCTGCGCTCGAGCGGGCAAGCACGTCGTCTGCGAGAAGCCGGTGGCGATGTCGCGCGCGGAGGCCGAGCCGCTGTTCGCCCTCGCCGCCGACCGGGGGCTGCATCTGCTCGCCGCGCCGTTCGTGCAGCTGTCGCCGAGCTTCCGAGACCTGTGGACGCGGGTCGCCGACGGCGCGATCGGGCCGGTCCACTCGGCGCGCGGCCTGTACGGCAACCCGGGTTCCACCTGGGCGGCGTGGTTCCATACGGGCGGCGTCGGCCCGCTCGCCGAGGCCGGCATCTACAACCTCAAGAGCCTGACGGCGCTGGTCGGGCCCGTCACGGAGGTGTATGCGGCCGAGGCACGCGCGATCGCCGCGCGCGAGACCGGCGGGGAGACGGATCGAAGGCCCCGACCCCGACGTCTCGCACGTCGTGCTCCGTCACGAGGCCGGGGCGCTGTCATCGGTCGTGTCGAGCCAGGCCGTGCAGCGGTACCGCCGTCCGGGCTCTCGAGCTGTACGGCACGGAGGGGACGGCCAACCTGCTCGGCGACGACTGGGATCCGCTCGGGTTCGAGATCTGGCGGAACGCGCGCGGCTGCTGGGCGATGTCGAGCCTCTCGACGCCACGTGGCTCTGGGCCGACGGCCTGCGCGAGGCTGTGGACGCGGTGGTCGAGGCGCGGGCGCCCCTCGCCCACCCCGACCATGACCTGCATCTGCTCGAGGTGATCGACGCCGCTCGCGTGTCCGCACGCGAGCGGCGCCCCGTCGAGGTCGGCGTCGCGTCACGAGATCCCCGACCTGCGGCTGGTGGTCGACGTCGACCGGCATCACCTGCACGACCACACCCGGCCCTTCGACCAGCAGTGACGCGCCTCGAGTCACGCTCTAGCCGAAGATCGCCCGCGGCTCGATGCCGTTGGCCTCGCAGTGCTCGAGGTACATGCGCTGCCGGGTCCGCATGTCGTCCTGCTGGATCAGCCGGTCGTTCGTCGTCGAGGTATTGGATCACCCCGTGGACGAAGAACAGCGTGATCATGTCCTCGTCGCCCAGCACCTCGAGCGTGTGCACGTCGCCCGGTGGCTCCCACACGTACGTGCGCTCCGTCGCGACCCAGTCGTGCTCCATGTAGCGCCAGCTCCCCTGCAGCACGTAACCGTGCACCGAGCCTCCGGTGTGCAGGTGTCGCGAGATCCGACCCTTCCGCTCGCAGCGGATCAGGTTGATCCACATCCCCGTCGACGGCGAGTAGTGGAGCGGCTTGAAGGCGAGGCCCTGCCCGTTCGGCACCCACGGCATGTCGTCGGCCGACACGGCCAGGTCGGCCAGGTCGGTCGGCAGCGACTGAGGAGCGAAGGTGACCATGTTTGCGGCGCTCGGAGGCGCGATGATAGCTTCCGGCGATATCGAATGCGAGTCCACATCGTGAAACACCACGACCTCGATGAGCGCGACCCACCCCAGGGTCCGCTCGGTCGGCAAGGCGGTCCAGATCCTCATGTTCGTGTCGGAGGAGAAGGAGGGGGCGACCGCCCGAGAGGTGGCCGACTCGTTGGGGCTGCCCGTCGCCACCGCCCATCACCTGCTGAACACGCTGCAAGCCGAGGGCATGCTCGCGAAGGACTCGCTCCGGCGGTTCCATCTCGGTCCCGCGGTCGGCGCGCTCACGGACGCCTACCTCCGCCGGCCGACTCCCCCGGAATACCTGATGGAGCCGCTGCGCCAGGTGGCGAGCGAGACCGGAGAGACCGCGTACCTGAGCGGTTGGCAGCACGACGAGGCGGTCGTGCTCGCGACGGTCGAGGGGTGCCACGCGGTCCACGTGAAGGGGCTGCACACGGGGTTCACCGGCTTCACGCATGCGAGGGCATCGGGCAAGCTCTTCCTCGCGTTCGCTCATCCGACGTGCGCGAGCGCTATCTGGCGCGATGCACCGCTCGAGGCGCGAACCCCGAACACGATCCGTCGACCCCGCTGCTCTCACGCCGAGCTCAAGCGGGTCGCGAAGCGGGGTTTCTCCATCGACCGCGAGGAGTTCACTCTCGGGGTGAGCTGCGTCTCCGCCCCGGTGCTGGAGGGCGGAGTGGCCGTGGCGACGTACACGGTCGCCGCCGCCGACCGCGATCGATCGAGCGCGCCGGAGCTCACCACGGCCGTCCTCGCCGCCGCCCGCGCGGCTCGCGGTGCGTCGGGAAGGTGCCGGCGTGACCGCGCCTGAGCCACCTCCGACGAGACGCTCGCGATGCATCGCCGGATGCTCGAGATCCGCGCCTTCGAGGACGAGGTACAGCGCCTGTTCCTGCAGAACGTGGTCCGCGGATCGACGCACCTGTATCAGGGGCAGGAGGCGGTCGCCGTCGGGGCGTGCTCGGTGCTCCGAGAAGGCGACACCATGACGTGCACGTATCGGGGTCACGGCGCCGTGCTCGCCATGGGCGCGCCGGGGGACCGTTCGCCTGGCGAGATCCTCGGCAAGGCCGACGGGCTGTGCGGGGGCAAGGGCGGATCGATGCACCTCACCGACGTAAGCCGTGGCATCCTCGGCTCGTTCGCCATCGTCGGTGCCAATCTCCCGGTCACGTGCGGAGCTGCGTTCTCGGCGCGGTATAGGGGAACGGACGCGATCTCGCTCGCGTTCTTCGGCGACGGTGCGACGAACATCGGCACGTTCCACGAGGCGCTCAACCTCGCGGCCATCTGGCGCCTGCCGGCGATCTTCCTGTGCGAGAACAACCTCTACGGCGAGTACTCGCCGATCGCGTCGACCACTCCGATCACTCGGTTGGCCGACCGCTCGACTCCTACGGGATGGCGTCCTCGCAGGTGGACGGGAACGACCTGCTTGCGGTGCAGGACACCGTATGGGAGGCAGTGAGCGCGCGCGGGCCAGCGACGGCCCCACGCTGATCGAGGCGCTGACCTACCGGCAACGGGGTCACTCGCGCTCGGACCCGCTGCGTACCGGCCCGAGGGGGAGCTCGAGCGGTGGCTCGAGCGCGACCCGATCATCTGTCTCGGCAGCGGGCGCTGGAGCCGACGGGCTCGCGACAGCTGGCGACCTCCATGCGATGCGCGAGGACGTGCAGGAGTGGGTCGAGGAGATCTCGCGAGGGTGCTCGCCTGGCCGGATGCTTCGCCGGAGAGGCGCTTCGAGGACGTTTACGCATGAACGCGGTCCGCTCGCCCGACGACGTACCGCGAAGCCGTCGCGCGCGCCCTCGCCGACGAGATGGACGCCGACCCCGACGTGTTCTGCCTGGGCGAGGACATCGGCGCGGCAGGCGGCGTGTTCAAGACGACCGAGGGGCTGTTCGAACGGTTCGGGCCCGACCGCGTGCGCGACACGCCCATCTCGGAGCAGGCGATCGTCGGCGCCGCGCTCGGAGCCGCGCTCACCGGCCTGCGACCGGTCGCGGAGCTGATGTTCGCCGACTTCGCCGGCGTGGCGTTCGACCAGATCGCGAACCAGCTTGCCAAGTACCGCTACATGTGCGGCGGCCAGGCCGCCGTGCCCGTGACTGTCCGCATGGCGTGCGGCGCGGGCTCGGGTTCGGTTCGCAGCACTCCCAGGCCACGGAGAACTGGTTCCTGAATGTGCCGGGCTGAACGTCGCCGTTCCCTCGACACCGCCGACGTTTACGGGCTGTTGCGCTGCCGCGATCCGGTCCGACGATCCGGTGCTCGTGTTCGAACACAAGGCTCTCTTCGCCGACCGGGGGGAGGTCGAACGGGGCTCCGAAGTGCCGCTCGGGGTAGCCGAGATCCTGCGACCAGGCCGCGATGTGACCGTCGTCGCCACACAGCTCATGGTGCAGCGGTCGATGGCCGCCGCGCGCGCGTTGGCGTCCGAAGGCATCGAGGCCGAAGTGATCGACCCCCGCACGCTCGCCCCCCTCGACCTCGAGACCATCGCCGCATCGGTCGCCCGGACCGGACGCCTCGTCTGCGCGCAGGAATCGCCCTCGGCGGGCGGATGGGGAGCAACGGTCATCGCGGCGATCACGGAGAGGTGCTTCGACCACCTCGACGCGCCGCCTTCGTTGATGGCAAGCGATGACACTCCGGTCCCCTACTCGGGCGATCTGGAAGCCAGATGGTTACCGACGGACGAGAGGATCGCCGACGCCGTGCGGCGTTCGATGGCGCATTGAGCACACCCCAACAGGAGGCGGAGAACATGCTGGTCTACATCGAGTTCATCAGCCGGCGCCCCGGCATCGGACTGCACGAGTTCCACGCAGTCGCGGGCGGGGGCCAGACCGGATGGGCGGGCGAGTACGACGATGACGTGGCGGTGCTGAACGTGGGACGGTCATGGCGCATCGGCCCCGAGCCCGAGTACATGTGTGCGTGGTACAGCCGCGATGCGGGCATGGAGCGCATCGACGAGTGGGAGCGGGTCTTCCGTTCGGGCGTCGCCGACAACTTCGAGGAACCCTTCCGGCTGGCCGCTCGTATCGACGCCGCAGGATGCTACGAGCCGTTGCGCGAGCCCGTCGTCGGGTCCAAGGGCCGATACTACGCGGAGTGGTTCGACGTCGCCGAGGGGGCCGATCACGACGCCGTGCGTGACTCCTTCGATGAACGACGCGGCCGCCATCCTGACATGGAGCTGAACCTGCTCGTCGATCGGATCGGCCATCTCGGCCCAGAGCCGCGTCGTTCATCGAAGGAGTCAGCACGGCGTCGTGATCGGCCCCCTCGGCGACGTCGAACCACTCCGCGTAGTATCGGCCCTTGGACCCGACGACGGGCTCGCGCAACGGCTCGTAGCATCCTGCGGCGTCGATACGAGCGGCCAGCCGGAAGGGTTCCTCGAAGTTGTCGGCGACGCCCGAACGGAACACCCGCTCCCACTCGTCGATGCGCTCCATGCCCGCATCGCGGCTGTACCACGCGCACATGTACTCGGGCTCGGGACCCATGCGCCATGACCGTCCCACGTTCAGCACCGCCACGTCATCGTCGTACTCGCCCGCCCAGCCGGTCTGGCCCCCGCCCGCGACTGCGTGGAACTCGTGCAGTCCGATGCCGGGGCGCCGGCTGATGTACTCGATGTAGACCAGCATGTTCCCCGCCTCCTGTTGGGGTGTGCTCAATGCGCCATCGAACGCCGCACCGCGTCGGCGATCCTCTCGTCCGTCGGCAACCATCTGTCCTCCAGATCGCCCGAGTAGGGGACCGGCGTGTCGTCGCTTGCCACCAGCGAAGGCGGCGCGTCGAGGTGGTCGAAGGCACCTCTCCGTGATCGCCGCGATGACCGTTGCCCCCCAGCCGCCCGCCGAGGGCGATTCCTGCGCGCAGACGAGGCGTCCGGTCCGGGCGACCGATGCGGCGATGGTCTCGAGGTCGAGGGGGGCGAGCGTGCGCGGGTCGATCACTTCGGCCTCGATGCCTTCGGACGCCATCGCGCGCGCGGCGCCCATCGACCGCTGCACGCATGAGCTGTGTGGCGACGACGGTCACATCGCCGCCTGGTCGCAGCGATCTCCGCCACCCCGAGCGGCACTTCGGACCCCCGCTCGACCTCCCCCCGGTCCGCGAACAGCGCCTTGTGTTCGAACACGAGCACCGGGTCGTCGGAGCGGATCGCGCACGCAGCAACCCGTAGACGTCGGCGAGGTGTCGCGGGCACCGCGAGGTGCAGCCCGGGACATTGAGGAACCAGTTCTCGGTGGCCTGGGAGTGTTGGGCGGCGAAGCCGAGGCCCGCGCCCGACGCCATGCGGATAGTGACGGGCACGTCGGCCTGGCCGCCGGACATGTAGCGGTACTTCGCCACCTGGTTCGCGATCTGGTCGAACGCCACGCCCGCGAAGTCGGCGAACATCAGCTCGGCGACCGGTCGCAGGCCGGTCACCGCGGCTCCTAGCGCGGCGCCGATGATCGCCTGCTCGGAGATCGGCGTGTCGCGCACGCGGTCGCGACCGAATCGTTCGAACAGACCCCTCGGTCGTCTTGAACACGCCGCCCGCCGCGCCGATGTCCTCGCCGATGCAGAACACGTCGGGGTCGTCGTCCATCGCGTCGGCGAGGGCCGCGGCGATCGCTTCGCGATACGTCATCGGGACGAGCCTTCCGCTCATGCTCACCGACACGTCCTCGAAGTCGGCGACTCCGGCGAAGCATCCGGCCATGCGAGGACCCGCTCGGAGATCTCCTCGATCCACTCTGCACGTCCTCGCGCATCGCATGGAGGTCGTCGGCTGCTCGCGATGCCCGTCGGCTTCCAGCGCCCGCTCCGAGACAGATGATCGGGTCGCGCTCGAGCCACCGGTCCAGCTCCCCCTCGGGCCGATACGCACCTGGGTCCGAGCGCGAGTGACCGCGATGCCGGTAGGTCAGCGCCTCGATGCAGCGTGGGGCCGTCGCCGGCTCGGGCACGCTCCACGGCCTCTCCGTCGCTGCGTGCACCGCGAGTACGTCGTTGCCGTCGACCTGCGGCCGACGCCATCGCGTAGGAGGCAGCGCGGTCGGCGAGTCGCGTCGACCGGCGTCGTCGACGCCATCGGCGAGTACTCGCCGTAGAGGTTGTTCTCGCAGACGAAGACGACAGGCAGCCGCCAGATCGCCGCGAGGTTCATCGCCTCGTGGAACGCGCCGATGTTGGTGGCCCCGTCGCCGAAGAATGTGAGCGATACCGCGTCCGTTCCTCGGTAGCACGCAGTCAGCGCGGCACCGCACGCGAACGGCAGATGGGCACCGACGATCGCGAACGACCCCAGCACTCCTCGCGGGACATCGGTGAGGTGCATGGAGCCGCCCTTGCCACCGCAGAGACCATCCGCCTTGCCGAGGATCTCGCCGAGGCTCGCGTCGGCAGCCGAGCCCATGGCCAGCACGGCGCCATGTCCTCGGTAGGTGCACGTCATCGTGTCGCCGGGACGCAGCGCGAAACACGCACCCACGGCGACGGCTTCCTGCCCTTGGTACAGATGCGTTGACCCCCGCACGAGGTTCTGCAGGAAGAGCCGAGACACCTCGTCCTCGAACGCACGGATCTCGAGCATGCGTCGATGCGCCTCGATGCGGCGATCGGCGGTGAGCCCCCGTCACGCCGGCACCTGTGCGTCGCTGCGCACTTCACGGGCCGCGCCCACCACAGCCTCGATCAGTGAGCTCGCGGTTTCGGTCGAAGCGATCGCTCGGCACCGACACGGTGTACGCGTACCGTGCCGTGCCGACGGCCACGACCGGCGCAGAGACGCAGCGCACGCCGATGGTGAACTCCTCGAGATCGACCGCGTAGCCCAGGTCGACGACACGTGGAGCTCAGGCGATGAGGGCAGGTACCGACGTGATCGTGTTGGGTGTGAGGGCCTCGAGTGGGTGGCCGGCCACGTAGCGCTCGAGCTCACTCGGATCGGAGAACGCGAGGAACACCTTGCCCGATGCGCGGGCATGGGCAGATCCCACGAACCCGGTGTGGAGTCCCTGCACCCTGACCGCGTGCGAGCCTTCCACGGTCGCGAGCACCGTCGCTTCGTCGTGGTGCCAGCCGCTCAGGTACGCGGTCTCGCCGGTCGAGGCAGCCAGGGAGCGCAGGGGGCCGAGCAGCCACTCGGGTGGTCCGGGCCGGCGCTGGTATGCGTCGGCCAAGGCTCCGACCATCGACCCCAGGTGGTATCGACGATCCGAGTCCTTCGAGACCATGCGCTCCGCCTGCAGCGTGTTGAGCAGGTGGTAGGTGGTCGCGATCGGGAACCCCAGCGCATCGGCGAGGTGCTTTGCCGAGTCGCCTTCATCGGCGGCCGCGATGTGCACGAGCATGCGCACCGCCTTCGAGACGGATCTGATCGGTCCTCCTGTCCGGCTGATGGATCCGCCCTGTTCTCCGGGAGGACCTCCACCATGTGGAGTTGCACTCGACATCGTGCGAAGCTACCATCGGCCTCTCGATGGTCGCAACACGTCACCTTCGACCCGGCACCATTGCCCACCGACCTAGCCGATCTCGCTGTCGCCGCCGACCTGCCCTGGGTGCCGAACGGGCAGGGCCTGGCGTTCAAGCCGCTGCACTACTCGCCGTCCACGGCATGTGGGTCAACCTGATCCGCTGCGGCGGGGGGGTCACATCTCGAGGCATCTGCACACGGGAGGCTCGGTCCACGGCTACGTGCTGAAGGGGAGCTGGCGCTATCTCGAGCACGACTGGGTCGCGGAAGCGGGAAGTACGTCTGGGAGCCTCCGGGCGACGTTCATACTCTGGAAGTTCGCGGCGACGAGGAGATGATCACCCTGTTCTTCGTGCACGGCGTGATCCAGTACCTCGACGCGAACGACCGGATGATCCAGCAGGACGACATGCGGAGCCGCCAGCGCCGCTACCTGGAGCACTGCGAGGCCGAGGGCATCGAGCCTCGCGCGATCGGCTAGGTTGACCTCGAGGCCGGATCGATCACTGCTCGTCTGCGGGCCGGGTGTGGTCGTGCAGATGATGGCGAGCCGCGCCGAGGTCGAGGCGCAGATCGGGCAGGCGATGACTCGAGCTGACCAGCGATCGGCTTGCTCCGCTCGCGCGCAGACGCCCGAGCGGCATCGAGCACATCGAGCAGGTGCAGGTCCTGATCGGCGTGCGCGAGCGGTGCTCGCCGCTCGAGCATCGCCATCACGAGCTCCCGCAGGCCGTCGGCCCACAGCCACGTGGCATCGAGCGGCTCGAACAGCTCCCAGGAGCCGCGTCTCGTTGCGCCACAGCTCGAATCCCGTGCGGTCCCAATCGTCACCGAGCAGGTTGGCCGTGCCCTCGGTGCCGTACAGCTCGATCGCGGGGCGCCGGTAGCGCTGCACGGCCTGGCTCGCGACGACCGACGACAATGCGCCGGCCTCATGCCTCAACACGACGTGAGAGACATCCGGGTCGGGGTCGTCGATGACGCACGCCGCCGGCGCGTCGCGGCTCGCGACCGCGACGGCCTCGGCCGCGTAGACCTCGGCCACCGGCCCCAGCAGCGCACGTCAGGCTCTTCAGGTTGTACACCCCGGCCTCGGCCATCGGACCGACGCCGCCAGCGTGGAACCAGGTCGCCCACGTGGAACCGGGGTTTCCGTAGAGCCCACGAGCCGAGTGCACCTGCCCGATCGCACCGTCGGCGATGCGGGTCCACAGGTCTCGCAACGTCGGGGAAAGCTGCACGAACGGCGCAGCCATCAGGTGCAGCCCGCGATCGGCCGCCAAGGCGAAGATCGGCTCGGCTTCCGGCCTCGACATCGCGACCGGCTTCTCGCACACCACGTGCTTGCCTCGCTCGAGGGCCAGGCGCGTGAGCTCGGCGTGCGTCTCGGGCGGCGTGATGATCACGATGACGTCGACGTCGGAATCGAGCACCGATCGGGCGTTTCGACGAGGTCGATGCCGGGGCGGCGAGCGCGGAGCTCGATCCCAGGTGTCGAGCCGGCGCGCACAGACGGGCCCGAGCCATGCGAGCTGCCGTGGGACGAGCCGGTCGAGCACCTGCAGGTAGGCCGGCAACACGTTTCCCGCGCCGATGAAGCCGACTCCGACCCCGCTGCGGAGATCTTCAGCGGGCGGCACGACCGTACCTACCAGCAGAACAGTCTCTTGCAATCATCTGGGCGCGAGCCTAGCATCAGGCGCCCAGTGGTTCGATACCGGTATCTACCGCCGGATCGAAAGATGAGGGCCGAGGAATGGGGGAGAGCAGCATGAGCCATGGGGCAGTGCCGCCAAGCAGGCCGATGGACCTTTCTCGGCGCAGGTTCTTGCATCGAGCGGGCATCACGGTGGTCTCAATCGGAGTGACGCCGGCGATCCTGGCGGCGTGCGGAAGCGACGACGACACCGGTGACGCATCGCCGACCACGGGCGCAACTGGATCCCCCGAAGCCCCGGCGGCGTCGGGCACGATCAACTACCTGTCGTGGGAGGGATACGACATCCCCGTCGACTCGATGAAGGCCTGGAAGAAGGAGAACAACGTCGAGATCGCCGCGACCTACATCGGCAACCACGACGACATCCAGGCCAAGATCAAGGCGGGCGGCGAAGCTGCCGGGTACGACCTCATCACGTACTACCAGGGATACATGCCGCTCTACACCGAACTCGACATCATCTCGCCGCTCGACGAGAACAAGCTTCCCAATCTCTCCGGACTCTTCCCGTTCTGGGCCTCCGACGAGAAGAACTTCTGGATCAATCCCGCCGGCGAGCGGACCGGCGTGCCGTGGACGTGGGGCTCGATCGGGCTCACGTACGACTCGGCGCAGATCGACGAGATGAGTTCCTGGTACGACCTGCTGGACCCGAGCCTGACGGGCAAGATCGCGGTGGTGGACGACCCACAGGGCGCCTTCGCGCTCACCTGCAAGATCCTCGGGCTGGACCCCGGCGCCTGCCCCAAGGACAAGATGCAGGACGTCGCCGACCTGGCGGGTCAGTTCGTCGCCCAGAGTAAGGGCGTGTCGCCTTCGTTCGGCGATATGACCTCGAAGCTCGTCTCCGGCGATGCGGTCGCGTGCTATCAGGGTTGGGCCGCGATGAACAGCTTCGCGGCGGCCGAAGGGCTGAACACGGTCGAGACGAACATCCCCGAAGAAGGCAGCTTCAGCTTCTGCGACTCGTACGCGATCCCACCGACGACCCATAACCCCGACGCCGCGTTGGCGTGGATCAACCAGTCGATCGATCCGGTCGTCAACGCGGAGGCCGCTGTCTATCTCGTCGGTGGCGTGACGGTCGAGGAGTCGGTCGCGAACCTCGACAAGACCACGCGCGATCTCTATCCGTACGAGGACCTCGATGGTCTGCTCGAGCGGGCGCCGCTGTTCTTCAACACCCCGGTCGAGTCCGACGAGTTCGTGACCTTCCAGGAATGGAGCGATGCCTGGCAGGAGGTCAAGGCGGGAGCCTGAGGCCCACGTCGACCCGGGCGGCGGTGACATGACAACGGTCGCCCACAGGCCCGCTCGCACAACGGAAGAGGCTCGTCGGCGTCCGCTGGTCGCCGCGATCCCCGCGGCAGCTTGGATGGTCGCGTTCTTCGTCGGCCCACTGGCGATCTTCGCCGTGTACAGCGTGATGACCACCGGTCTGTACGACGTGAAGCTGCCGTTCACGCTCGATGCCTACGGCGATGCCGTGACCGACAGCCTCAACCGAACCCTCGCGTGGAACTCGGTGCTCATGGGCGGGTGGACGGCGGCGATCACGGTGGCAGTCGGCCTGCCCATCGCGTACTGGCTCCGCTTCGTCGCCGGACGCTCACGACTCGTGGTGCTGTTCTTGATCACCGCCTCGATGTTCGCGAGCTACCTCGTCCGCATCTACGCGTGGCGCACGGTGCTCGGCAGCAAGGGCATGGTGAACAGCGCACTCGACCGGCTCGGTCTCATCGATCAGCCGCTCGAGTTCCTGCTGTACAGCAGGTTCGCGGTCGTCATCGCCCTGGTGCACATCTTCTTGCCGTACGTGGTGCTGGTGCTCTATGCGGGCATGTCGCCGCTCGGCAACGGCCTGCTGGAAGCCGGCCAGGACCTCGGGGCGGGGTCGTCGCTGCTCTGGCGACGGGTGATCCTTCCGATCATGGCGGCGCCGGCGTTCAGCGCCTTCCTGTTCGTGTTCATCCTGTCGGCCGCCGACTACGTGACCCCGCAGTTCCTGGGCGGCACGGACGGGCTCACGCTCGGCGTGCGCATCCAGTCGAAGTTCATCACCGTCGGCGATTGGCCGGCGGCCGCGGCGACATCGTTCCTGATGCTGTTCGCGTTCCTGGCGCTCTATGCGATCGGCGCACTCGTCATGCGACGCCTGCACCTGCATGACGTGCGGCTGGCGGCCTGAGAGGAGCGACCGATGGAGGATCGTCAGCACGGGCCGATCAGCACCGCCATCGTCGTCGCGGCGTTGCTGTTCCTGTTCGTGCCGCTAGCGATCGTCGTGCTCTTCTCCTTCAATTCCGTCGGAAGTCTCACCCTGCCCTTCGATGGGTTCTCGCTCCGCTGGTACCGCCAGGTGTTGGACTCGCCAGAGTTCACCGATTCGCTCCGGTACAGCGCGATCGTGGCGACGGTGACCGCGGTGTCGACCCTCGTGCTTGGCACCGCCGCGGCCTACGCGGTCGGCCGGGCACGTTCGCGGTTGCGGGCCCCGCTCGCGTTGCTGCTCTTCCTGCCGCTGACACTGCCGGGCCTGTTCCTCGGGCTTTCGCTGCTTGTGCTCTTCAATCGGATCGAGCTCGATCTCACCCTCTCCACGGTGATGATCGCGCACCTCGTCTACGTGATGCCGTACTTCTTGTTGGTCGCGGTGGCGGCGCTGCAGCGGCTCGATCCCGCCATGGAGGAAGCAGGCGCCGACCTCGGAGCGAACGCGTGGCTCGTATTCACTAGGGTCACGCTGCCGCAGGTGTGGCCGGTGCTCATGGGTGCCACGTTCCTCGCGTTCGCTCTCAGCTTCGACGAGTTCATCATCACCTTCTTCGTGATCGGGCCCCAGTCGACACTTCCGCTGTTCATCTTCTCGAGCCTTCGCCGAACGGTCGATCCGTCGGTGAATGCCATCTCGACGATGCTGCTGTTCATCACGCTCGCGCTGTTCGCGATCTCGTTCGCGTTCACCCTGCGAGGTGCGAGGTCGGGCCGTTCCTCGATCGAGCCGGACGCCTTGGGGGGTGTCGTGTGAACGGTGCTGCCGGCGTCGTGTCGGGCTCCGAGCCCCGCGTGCGACTCGTCGACGTGATGAAGCGTTTCGGCCAGGTCACGGCGCTCGAAGGGGTCTCACTCGACGTGGCAGACGGCGAGTTCGTCACGCTGCTGGGTCCCTCGGGGTGTGGCAAGACGACCCTGCTCCGCATCATCGCCGGCTTCGATCGTCCGACCGAGGGAGCCGTCTACCTCGGTAGTGACGACGTGACGAAGGTCCAGGCACACCGGCGGCCGGTCAACATGGTGTTCCAGCGGCCGACCTTGTTCCCCCACCTCGATGTGGCGAGCAACGTGGCGTTCGGCCCTCGGATCTCCGGCATGTCGAAGCGCGAGATCGCGACCGCGGTCGACGAGGCCCTCGCGCTCGTCCGACTCGACGGGTACCAGCGGCGCCGAAGCCACGAGCTGTCGGGAGGGCAGATGCAGCGTGTGGCGCTCGCACGAGCGATCGTCAATCGCCCCCAGGTGTTGTTGCTCGACGAGCCGCTTTCAGCGCTCGACCTCAAGATCAGACTCGAGATGGAGGTCGAGCTGCGTCGTCTTCACCGTGAGCTGGGTGCGACGTTCATCTATGTCACCCACGACCAGCGAGAGGCGCTGGCGCTCTCGGATCGCGTGGTGGTCTTCGATCAGGGACGGGTGGAACAGGTCGGCGAGCCGAACGACGTCTACCGGCGGCCTGCGACCCCATTCGTCGCGCGCTTCGTCGGAGATGCCAACGTGCTGCCGGTGGAGGTCGAGCATGCTGCCGGTGGCGCTCGGGTCCGCATCGGCGGTCGCGAGATCCCCGTCGATGCCGACGGCATCGAGGGGCCGGCGTGGCTCGTACTTCGCCCCGAGGTGATCTCGGTGGATCCGCCGGGGGAGGACGACCGTGTGCGGGGGGTCGTGCGTGACCTCTCCTTCAGGGGAACCGGGTTCACCTATCGGGTCGACGTCGACGGGCTCGACGAACCGCTCAAGGCCGAGGTCTCCAGCGGTGAGGCTCACCCGGTCGGCGCCGAAGTCGCGCTCTCGTGGGCGGCCGATGCGAGCCGGTCGTTGCCACGCCTCCAGGATGCCGGCTGACGCTGATGGACCTGGGCTTGGGAGGCACGACCGCACTCGTCACCGGTGCAAGTCGCGGCATCGGCAAGGCGATCGCTCGGGGCTTCCTCGACGAGGGAGCTTCCGTCGCGATCTGCGCACGCGGAGAAGCGGCGCTGGTCTCGGCACGTGAGGAGCTGGGTCCCGATCGTGTGCACGCCTTCGTCGCGGACATCGGTTCGCTCCAGGGCGTCCGCGACCTGGTCGCGAACGCTCGGGAGGTGCTCGGCCCGATCGACACGGTGGTCGCGAACGCCACCGCGGCCGCGGAGGGCTCCTCCGAGTCCGACTACGTGGAGTCGTTCGCGGTCGATCTGATGCAGGCGGTCCGCGTGACCGAGGAGGTTCGCCTCACCCAGCCGGGCCGTGCGTTCTCGGTGGTGTGCATCGGATCCATCGAGGGCATGACCGCGTCATCGCCCCATCACGCCTACTCGGTCATGAAGGCTGCGCTCGCGACCTGGGCGCGGAACGCCGCGGTCGCTCTTGGGCCGAGCGGCATCCGCGTCAACGCCGTCTGCCCCGGCGCGGTCATGTTCGCCGGAGGTTGGTGGGATGACGTGAAGCGTGCGGATCCGATCGCGTTCGATGCCCATGTGGCCCGCATCCCGGGCGGGCGGATGGGCCGCCCCGAGGAGATCGCCGACGTCGTCGTCTTCATCGCGTCTGCGCGTGCGTCGTGGGTCAGCGGCGCCTCGGTGGTCGTGGACGGCGCCGAGCACGGCACGATCCCCTGAGCGATCCGTGACGATCGCGTTTTCGCTTCTTACCGCTGTGGCCTGGGGCACCACCGAGCTCCTGATGCTCCGCGCGGCCAAGAGGCTGCCTCCAGTCACGCTGGGCCTCTGGCTCATGGTGCTCGGCGCGGGGCTGATCGCGCCGTTCGCCCTGACGTCCGGTCCGGTGCCCGGTGTTGACGACGTCGGTGTCGCCGTGATGCCGGCGCTGATCGGGCTGGCGGGTTCCTACCTCTATTGGGTCGCCCTGCGACGAGGCAAGCTCTCCCTCGTGTCGCCGACCGTGGCCACGAGCGGCGGCATCGGCGCCCTCATCGCCGTGCTCGCGCTGGGGGAACGATTCGGGCCTATCGGGGTCGCCGGCATCGTGTTGGCGGTGACCGGCGTCGTGCTGGCGTCCTTCACCCGGGTGGACGAGCCGACCGGCGTCGTGTGGGCTGTGGGAGCTGCCCTGCTGCTCGGCCTGTACACCGTGACCCTGGCGATCTCGACGGAACGGATCGGTGCGATGTGGTCGGTCTTCTCCTACCGGCTCACCGGCCTCGCGGTCCTGGCGGCGGTGGCCATCACGACGAGGGCGCCGCTCCGACTGGCCCGCGAGCAGCGACGGCAGGTCGGCGGCTCTGCGGTGCTCGAGACGATCGGGTTCATGGCCTTCACATCTGCGCTTGCATCGGGACCGGTTGCCGTCGTCGCGGTGGTGACGGCGCAGTTCTCGACCGTGGCCGTGGCCCTGGCGGCCCTGGTCCTGCATGAGCGGCTCCGGCCCCATCAATGGGCGGGAGTCGCCATGATGGTCGGCGCGACCTCGGTGCTCGGCGTGCTCCAGTGAGGGCTGGGCGCGATGGCGGACCGAGAGTGGCCGCCGGCGGGCCGTGGTCAGGGTCGGGCGTCGCGGTCGGTGAGGACCACGACGTCGCGATGCTCCTGCAAGAACA
>CAWHQA010000019.1:0-51206 GCA_963831325.1 uncultured Actinomycetes bacterium | reverse complement strand
GTGTGTATCGACGGGGGTGCGCAGGGCCAGGGCGTCCGGGCCGGCGACCGCGATCAGGGCCTCGTCTACCCGTCGGACCCACGGCACGATGCGGCCATAGTCGAAGCGGATCGTGAGCTCCATCTGCATCGGCACGACGCCGCTCAGGCCCTCGACGATGCGCACGATGTCGGGCGCCTTGCTGCGCGGCGGACGAAGCTTCATGGTCCGGATCGATCCGCTCGCCGTTGCCAACATCTATTTTAGGATCAGCGTGTCGTGTCGGTACCGGCGAGTGACGACCTGGAACGGCTCGACGGGCGCAAGCAGCCACCGCCCGTTGTCGGCGTTTCCAGAAGCAACGCTGCGAAGCTCGCGCCGGAATCGAACCGCGGGAAGCAGCACCAATCGATCGAGCCGTCGCGGCCGAGGAGCGCTGCGGTCTGCAGATCACCGATGAGGCCGTAATCCTCGATGCGCTTGGGGAAATGGTCGCCGGGCACGGTCTGCAATCGCCTGTTCCTCCCAGATCGCGAGGATACGGCGTTGCAGCTCTACTCGGCATCGAGGTCGTCCTAGTACAGCAAACCTTCGCACCGCGACGCGACTGCCGCGCACGTGGGCACTACGATCAGTTGACGACGGTTCCCGTCGAAGAAGTCTCCATGATGCGCAACAAGACCCGCGCTACCCCAGGCGCGCGAGACCTAGCCGCCGGGCTCGAGCTGATACACACCACCGGCGAGCGACAGCACGAGAGCTCGCCATCGGTGTCCTCTCCGAACGAGCTCGGGGTCTGCACACTGAGATCGAGATCGATCTGGCGGATCTCCCCGTCTCGCAGCCGGATCGCCTGCACCTCACCGACACAAAGGTCCGAGTACAGGTATGCCCCCTCGAGCTCGGGGATCGCGGCGCCCCGATACACGAAGCCGCCGATGACGGTGCACGCACCCCCCGCTCGGTCGTACTCGAAGATCGGGTCGACCGCCAACTCCGGCGCCTCGGTCGATCCGAACGGATGCGCGCCTTCGCGGGCGTTCCACCCGTAGTTCTCCCCGCCGCCCGACGCCGCAGCTTGCACGTCGATCTCCTCCCAGTCGGACTGACCGACGTCGCCGATCCAAAGATCGCCGGTGGCTCGGTCGAAGGAGTAGCGCCACGGGTTTCGGAGGCCGTACGCCCAGATCTCGGGGCGCGCGCCGGGCTGGTCGTGGAACGGGTTGTCGGCCGGCACGCCGTAGGGGTCGTCGCCGGAAGGACGAGGATCGATCCGGACCATCTTCCCAAGCAGGGTGCCGAGGTCCTGGGCGTTCCCCTGCGGATCGCCGGCGCTGCCGCCGTCGCCGAGGCCGATGTAGAGGAAGCCGTCGGGCCCGAACGCCAGGTTGCCTCCGTTGTGGTTCGCGAACGGCTGCTCTACCAGCAGCACCCGGCGAAGTGACGACGGGTCCGCGGCGCGTTCGCCCATGGCGACCTCGACGACGTTGGTGTCACCTGCGAGATCGGTGTAGTTGGCGTAGAGGAACCGCCCATCGGGCGAGAACGCGATGCCCAGCAGCCCCTGCTCCCCAGCTTAAGACACCTCGCCCGACAGATCGAGCACCGGTTCGGGATCGACGGTTCCCCCGCGGATCGCCACCACTCGCCCACCCTTCTCGGCGATGTAGAGCGCCGGATTGCCGTCGCGCACCGCGAGCGCCACCGGTTCGGCGGCTGTTGCGATCTCGACGAGGCGCAGCTCGGTCGGGCTCGGACCGTCGCCGGCCTGCGTGGGCGGCGGCGTCGAGGGCTGTGGAGTCGACGGTGGATCCGAGGAACACGCGATCCCCGCCAGAGGGGCCAGCATCAGGAGCGCCCCACGCAACGCTATGGCTCTCCAGCGACACATCACGGCCACGATAACGGGCGTGTACCTTCGAGGATGACGCGATGCGACGGGACGGGAGAGGGGGAACGACGTGCGACCGTGGGGAACGGAGCCGCGCGGACGGTTTGAGGATCACATGTTCGACAGCCATGTCCTTCGGGGGAATCCGCTCGGCGATCCGCATGAGCGACCGCTGTGGGTGTATCTGCCGCCGGGCTACGACGACGCTCCCGGCGAGCGATTCCCGCCGTGTACCTGATCCAGGGGCTGACCGGCCAGCTCGACATGTGGCGGAATCGATCACCGTTCCGGCGAAACATGCCCGAGCTCGTCGACGAGCTGTTCGCCGGCGGCGACGTGCCGACCGCCGTCGTCGTCTGGGTCGACTGCTGGACATCGCTCGGCGGCAGCCAGTTCCTGGACTCGCCCGGAACGGGGCGCTACCTGACCTACCTGTGCGACGAGATCGTGCCCTTCATCGACGAGCACTACCGCACGATCGCCGACAGGCGAGCATCGCAGGTATCCAGGGCAAGTCGAGCGGCGGGTACGGCGCGATGGTGCTGCCGATGCTCCGTCCCGACCGCTGGGGCGGGCTTGCGACACACGCGGGCGATGCCCTGTTCGAGGCGTGCTACCTGCCGGAGTTCCGCGAATCGGCCCGAGCGCTCCGCGACCAGTACGACGGCTCGTTCGAGCGCTTCTGGCAGGACTTCCGCTCCCGACCGGCGATGTCGAGGGATGGCGACGGGGAGCTGCTCAACGACTGGTGCATGGCCGCGTGCTACTCGGCCGACGAAGACGGCACCGTGCACCTTCCGTACGACCCTGCGACCGGCCGGCTGATCGCGGAGGTGTGGGACACGGTGGCTCGAGCGGGATCCGGTGCGCATGGTGGCCAAGCACGCGGAGGCGCTGCGGTCGATGCGCGCGATCTACATCGACGCCGGGTCAAGCGCGACCAGTTCTTCCTCGACCTCGGCGCCGAGGCGTTCCGCCGCGAGCTCGAGGCGATCGGAGTCACCGACGTGGCCTTCGAGCTGTTCGATGCCACGCACGACGCCATCGAGTACCGCTACCCGATGAGCCTGCGCTACCTGGCCGAACGACTGGCCACCGCCTGAGGATCGCGTGCCTCCAACGGTCAGACCTCTGTCCAGTTTCCCGGTTCGTCCCCCGCGTGGATCTCGCCTCGCCAGCCGCCGGTCTGACGACCCCGCTCCTCGATGAACTCCTTGAACCGCTCCATGTCGCCTTCGACCCGGCGTCGCACGACGCCCAACGCGTCGCCGATCTTCTCGACGAGGCCTTCCGGCTCGTAGTCGAGCATCATCGTCACCTTGGTCCGATCACCGCCGAGGTCGTGGAAGACCACGCGCCCGCGTTGTCGGGTGCGCCGTGGCCGACCCACGCGATCTCGCTCGTCGGGCAGCTGCCGCGTGATCTCGGCGTCCCACTCCTCGTGCGGCCCGCCGATCTCGGCGACCCAGTGCAGGTGGGTGTCGTCGACCTGGGTGACCGACTCGACACCTTCCATGAAGCGGGGGAACTCCTCGAACTGCGTCCACTGGTCGTACGTCGCCCGCAGCGGGACATCGACCTCGATCGACGTATCCAGGGGCCCCATCGGGCGGCTCATGTCGCTGGCCATCGCCTGCTCCCTTTTCCTGTCGTTGCAGGGGCGCATACCCATGCAGCGATCGCTCGACGCATGGAGTCGGCATCGTCGGGGGTTCGGGCGAAGCGCGTCACCCGCGGCACGAGGAGCGGATCGGCTCGCGACCATCCAATAGACGATCAGCCGCGAGTGGTCGGCCGGCGCCGTGACCCTGCGGCAAACGGAGCGCCCGACCTGCTCGTTTGACACTTCCCAGTCGGCCAGTAGCCTCGAGTCGCCCACCGGTGTTTCCGGTGGGTTCATGTTTGCGCCCTCGGGGCAGCCCGAGGGTCGCCAGGCCAAAGGCGGGCGAACCCGCCGAGAGCGGGGGCGAATCCCCGCCCCCAGAGAGGGGGATCCCAGACTTCAAAGCCATCCGCTCAAAGGTAGCGGTGATGTTGAACTCGATCAGAGGGAGACGACGACCGATGCGCAAGCTGCTCGCAGCACTCGTCCTCGTAGGCGCCCTGATACTCCCGGTGAATGTCGCGCTCAGGCGGCAACCCCCCGGTTCCAGATCCGATGTGAGACGTCGCACGTGGCGCAGGAGGACCCGATCGTTTCGCGGGGTGTGCCCTCGGCTCACCTTCATGAGTTCTTCGGGAACACGACGACCAATGCATTCTCGACCTACGAGTCGATGCTCGCCGGAGGGACCACGTGTAGCGCGGTGGCGGACACGGCCGGATACTGGGTCCCCACCCTCATTTCCCCTGACGGACAGGTCGTGCGAGCCAAGACGATCCTGTTGTACTACCGAGGCGAAGAGGGAGCGGTCACCGTGGCGTACCCGCCCGACCTGCGGGTGGTGGGGCATGACGTGACGGAGGGAATCGATCCCTCCAACCTCATCGTGAAGTTCCCTGAATGCTGGGATGGCGTCAATACCGACAGCGCCGACCACATCTCCCACATGGCCGATGCCACCGGCGAGGGCTGCCCGCGCCTCGCACCCGGTCAGGGTTCCGGCCCTCACTACGGTCGTTCGGTATCCGGTCGACGACGTGTCCGGATACACCTTGTCGAGCGGACCGTTGTCCACGTTGCACGCGGACTTCTGGAACACATGGGATCAGGCGGGTCTCGAGTTGCTGGTTGCTCAATGCCTGAACGACTCCACGATGAGTTGCCCGAGGATCGACGGGGAGGTCTAACTCGAGATCCCTACGGGACCTGCAACACGCGTAGGTCGGGGGGTATTCGCCGCCCCATGGCCTCGTCCCAGCTAGCTTCAGGGCCCGGCTCGCTAAGAGCCGGGCTCTGAACTAGGCGCCTTCGGGCGCATTGCTCTCGGAACGCTCCTCCTGCAGCTCCTGACGCTCCCTTAGCTCGGTCGAGTCGAGGCCCGGACCGATGGTCGCTGTCACGGCAGCGACGGTGAGTATCACGATGAGGACGGCGACGATCAACGATCCGATCAGCTGCGCGCGATACGAGGCTGCACCAGACATCGATCACCTCGCCCAGAGATAGTTGCCAGCGGAGGTCAACCACGCGATCGAGAGCAGCGCGAAAAGCGTGAGTCCGATCGCGGGCAGCATGCGATCGAGCCGACGGTACCAGCGCACAACGATAACCTTCGCCACGACGGCGACCGCGAACAGCGACCCCGCGACAACGTGGACCGTCGCGCGTACGGATTCCTCGCCGCGTGCGTGCTCGATGCCATCCCCGACACCGAAGTAGGAGTAGCAGAGGAAGGCAACGAAAATCCCGACGGCCACCGCCGCATCTCCCACGGCACGATGAGTGACCGATGCCGCCTTTGGCTTGAGGAACGGAACCCGGATCTTGCCATAACCGACAGCCATCAGAAGGATTTGATACGCGGCGAGGGCGAGCACCACCGACGCGAGCACCGTCTTGACCTGCGAGACGTTGCCTCTAGTGATCTCATCGACAAAGTCCACCCGGAGGTCCTTTCGTCGCTGGGTATGCGCTAAGTGCAGGAACTGGAAAGTACATCCCTCGTTTGGCGGAATGACTCCCTAGTCGAGCACCCCAATGGCGCCGAACCAGAAGAACGCGAGGCCGATGAGGATCAAGCCGATCGTCATCCCCGGCGCAGAGGTGCTCGCCTTGTTCTCGCTTCGGGCCCGCAGCGATGAATATCACCCCCTGCGATCCGACGATCGCGGCCGTCATCCCGAGGAGGGCTTCGATCTTCACGCCACCGAGCCATTCGCCAGCCGGATCCATCGTGCCGGCGTTACGACCTCGTTCGTCCCGAAGTCCCATGAGGTTGAAAGCGAGCCGAGCGGCTGGATCTCCCACTCAGCCCCACACGCAGGGCAGAACCACCTCTGAGTGAGACCGAGGCGGCGTCGTGCCATCGGCAGCGGGCATTCGTGCTGGGACATGGACCGAGGTCTTGCCCACGTATCGGATTTCTAACCCAAAGCGCTGTTGTAGGGGCCGATGCCTCTCGATGCCTCGGACGCGTGATCAGATCCCTCCAGGGTTGGCGGGTGCCCATCCGTCGGTCGGGGAAGGCCACTGAGGGAGCCGATGAGTCGGTGCGGGAGGCTACAGGATTGGGATGCTCTCGAGGATCATCCGGTCGGCGTGGGTGGGACGTCGATGGTTGAAGCTCCCAACATCGTCACTTACCGTGACTGAGACAACTCGGAGACGACTCAGGAGGACGCATGATGACGAGGACGGTGAGGCTCAACCTCGGACTGTTCATGATGATCGCGGCGATCTCCGGGCTCGTGATGCCGACAGCCGCCGCTGGCGGCGTCGGCCCAAGGTGCACGATTGTCGGAACCAGTGGGCGTGACGTCCTCAACGGCACGGCCGGCAGGGACGTGATCTGTGGTCGCGGGGGGAACGATGTGATCCGCGGCCTGGACGGCAACGACACCCTGAAAGGGGGCATCGGCGACGACCGGCTGGAAGGTGGAGCCGGTGACGACCTGTTGAAGGGCGGCGGCGGCAGGGACGTGATGCTCGCGGGCGATGGCAACGATCGTCTCAAGGGTGGGGGTCGTCACGACGAGATGCAGGGGAACCACGGCGACGACGTCTTACGGGGGGGCGGCGGTCGCGACTCCATGGCCGGCGGTCTCGACAACGACATCGTCCGGGGCGGCTCCCAGGGCGACACGATGCGGGGGTCCAAGGGCGACGACACGCTGTTCGGCGAAGCAGGCAAGGACCGAATCTCCGCGGGTCAAGGTAACGACTCGGCCGTGGGAGGCAAGGACGCCGATCAACTCAGAGGGCGACTCGGCAATGACACGCTGAACTCCGTCGATGGTCTCGGGAACGACCTCGTGCGCGGCCAAGGGGGTAACGACACCTGCGCCACGGATCCAGGGGATACGGTCGACGGCTGCGAAGCCTGATCTGACTGACTGGAAGCGGTGAGAAACAAGAGATCCGAGGTGGCGTCACGTCACCTCAGGACGACAAGACCGGCGCGTAGCACGTGGCGGATCCCTAGTCGGGGAGCAGCGGGATCCGAAGCCCCTCGTGACGCCCGAGGAGCACTCCTCTCGTGACTGCGGACGATCCGTAACGTTCGGGCAGGCTATCGAGGGTCGAGTCGATCATCGACGCTGGCGAGCCGTCGAATCGCAGCGCAAGCTGCACCGCGTCGTCACCGAAGCGTATGGAGCATCGAGCGACGAGATCGCCGGCGGCATGTTCGACGCGACATCGCGCAAGCTCATGACCTTCGAGTACCGAGTCCGGAAGCAGAGCCGATCCTGGTCTGACTCCTGACGCCGAGCTCTGCGGCCTGCGGGCCAACGGTTCAGAAGCCGTGTCACGGCGGCGACCAGCTGCGGCAGATAACCTTCCGGACGACGTGTGGCAGGGGAAGCTAGCGGATGAGACGGGCAGCGCCTCGCGTCGACGACTGACTGGGCGCCCGGCTGGGGAAGTAAGGGTCCATGAGCGAACGCGATGATGTCGTCAGCGAAAGGGCGCGACAGGCGCCCGGCGGTGCGCGATCGCCGCTGCAGATACCGGCGCACGCGTGGCGGGCGACGATCCGGGCGCACCGGGCGCGAGATCGTGCGGGACCGCATCACGATCACCGCTGCCGGTGTCACCTTCTACTGGTTCCTGTCGCTCTTCCCGATGGTGTTCGCGGCGGTGGCGCTGCTCGCGCTCGCCGACGGCTCCTCGGAGTTCGTCACCGACGTCAACAGCACGATCGATGAGGTGGCTCCCGGCGACGCGGCGCGCATCCTCACCGACGCGGTCGCGAACGCGCGGACGCGGGCGGGCGCCGACGGCACGGTGTTGTCGGCGGTCGTCGCGATCGCGCTCGCGCTCTGGAGCGCCTCGTCGGGCATGGCCGCCACCCAGGTCGGCCTCGACGTGACGTACGACGTGGAGGACGACCGGACGTTCATCAAGAAGCGGCTTATGGGATTCGCGTTGCTCTTCGCTGCCTTCGTGTTGGGCGGCGTCGCGTTCTGTCTCGTGGTACTCGGCGGCCCGATCGAGGATCTTGTACGTGAGCACGTCGCGACCGGACGAGTGCTCGACTGGGCGTTCGTGTCGGTTCGATGGGCGATCGCCCTGGTCGCGGTGACGACGCTCATCGCGTTGTTTTACTTCATCGGACCGAACCGCAGGCCTCCGAGTTGGAGATGGATCTCGCCGGGCGGCATCGTCGCCACGATGCTGTGGTTCGTGGCGTCGCTCGGCTTCTCGTTCTACCTCACGCGCTTCGGCGATTCCTACGTGAAGAACTACGGCGCGCTCGCGGGCGTAGTCGTGCTGCTGCTGTGGCTGTTCCTGACCGCGCTCTCGATCCTCGTGGGCGCCGAGCTCAACGGAGAGCTGGAGCGTCAGCGCGCGATGACGGCCGCCGAGGACGAAGGATCGTGACGCCGTGAGCACGCAACCGCGACGGGTGCATCCGCGCGTCGAGTGGCTCGCCGGCTACAGCTGGCGTCTCATCGTCATCGGCATCGTTGCCCTGGCGGGCCTGTGGCTGATCCAGCGGCTGGCGCCGGTGGTCGTGCCGCTGGTGATCGCGACGTTCCTGACCCGGCTGCTGCTGCCGATCTCGAATGCGCTGCGACGTCGCCGCTTCAGACCGGGCTTGGCGGCCATCACGACGTTGGTGGTGTTCCTGGCGTTGCTGGTGGGTGTGTCCACGCTGATCGTGCCATCGATCGCCGACGAGGTGGGCACGCTCGGCCCGACCGTGACCCAGGCGATCGACGATGTGCAGGACTGGCTCGTCGACGAGAGTCCCTTCGACGTCTCCCGCGAGGCGATCGATCGACTCCGCGAGCGTGCCGGCGAGCGCCTGGCCGGCCTTTTCAGCTCGTCGGAAGGTCAGTTCGCCGACGGCGCGGCGTTGGTCGCGGAGGTGATCGCCGGGCTGTTCCTGGCGCTGTTCCTCACGTTCTTCATGCTGCGCGACGGCGCGCGGCTCGCAGCCTGGGCGAGCGCTCGGGCACGCCCCGAACGGCGCGCGACCTTGCAGCGAGCAGCCGAGCGTGGATGGTGGACCCTCGGCGGCTACATCCGCGGAGCGGCCGCGCTGGGTGTCATCGAGGCGATCGCGATCGGACTCGCACTGCTGCTGTCGGGCGGCGGCCTCGTCGTACCGGTCATGATCGTCACGTTCGTTGCGGCGTTCGTGCCGATCGTCGGGGCGATCGTCGCGGGCCTCATCGCGACCCTCGTCGGCCTCGTCACCGGCGGCCTCACGACCGCCGCGGTGGTCGTCGTCGTGGCGATCGTCGTGCAGCAGCTCGACAACGACTTCCTCGGGCCGTGGGTCTACGGCAGGGCGCTCAGCCTGCATCCCGCCGCCGTCCTGGTCAGCGTTGTCGCGGGCGGGGCGCTGTTCGGCATCGCCGGCACGCTGCTTGCCGTGCCCGTTGTGGCCGTCGCCGTCAACGTGACGAAGGAGCTCGTCTCCGACTAACCCGACAACCGTGACTGAGTACGAGCGGCGCGAGGCCTGCGATGCGGGCATGCATGCGTCCGCGTCGTCGCCGGAGACGAACCGCACCAGGCGTTCGGGCTCAGCGGTCTCACTCTGAAGGATGCACCATCTCGACCTCTGGCGTGCCGAGGTCGTAGATGTCGTAGGCGCGAAACGGGGTCATGCCGACGCTCTCGTACAGCGCGACGGCACCGGTCGGATTCTGCGCGTCGACACCGAGCCTCACGTCCCGGTGACCTCGCTGGGCCAGCTCAGCGAAGGCACGGCGCAGCAGCGCCTTCGCGATACCGCGCCCACGCCATGCGGGAACCACTCCGAGGATCGCGATGTTCCCCTCACCCTCGAACGACAGGCCCACGACGAGACCGACGACCGCTGCGTCGGCCTCCGCGAGGAACGCCAGGGACGGATCCCAGTCGTCGGCTCCGTACATCTCTTCCTCGAACAACTCGAAGGGGACCGGACGGAACCCCCAGTGATCCGCGAACGAGGCCTCCTCCACCTCGTGAAGTGCGCGCTCGTCCATGCCGGTCTCGAACGTCCGGATCGTCACGCCGGCCGGCGCTGCGCCCGGGTCCTCGTCGGGAGCGAGCACCTTGCCCATCGTGTAGGACGACCGCACCTGGATGTAGCCGCGCGCCGTCAGCAGCGCGTGCCCTGCGTCGTCACGGTCGACCGTCTGGACGCGGATGCCTTCCGAACCGCGCTCCGCCGCGAGGGCCTCACCCCACGTCAGTGCCCAGGACCCGATCCCCCGCCCCATATGATCCGGATGTGTTCGGACGAGGAAGTCGAGCGGACCGCCCTCGTCGGGGCGCCATATGCCCTGCGCGAAGCCGGCCGGCTCCGCGTTCCTCTCGACGAGCCGGGTGTCCCGCTCGAGGTCCGTCGACGGCACGTGCCAGATCCACGTGAGGTACTCCCGGATCGGATCGGGATCGAGCCCCAGGGCCCGGTCGGCGTCGTCGATGAGGCGGATGACGCCATCGAGGTCGGCGTCGGTCGCGGCCCGCACGGTGTACTCCGCCGGAAGGGTGTGAAGATCGGTCATGGGCAGCGACGAGCATAGTGCTCCGACGTCAGACCCTCGCGATCCACGCAGAGCCGCATGCTTCTCGCGCTGATGGAGCACGCAGGCATGATCGGGGAGGGCGGCCGGCTCGTGGGTCGGCCGCCCTCCTGATCCGCGCTATGCCGGCTGGAACCAGTTCGCGAGCGCCCGACGTGCCACCAGCGTGCCGATGTCGACGGCGACGCGGTCGGCCGTCCGGAAATGGAGGCCCGACCAGACGCGGGCGTCGATCGCATCGCGCAGCAGATCCGCCTTCGACGTGTAGTGGCGCGTCTGGCCCGCAGCGACAGACGTCATGGTGACATCGATCCTGCCGCGGCCGATGTCGAGCACGCCGGCCATCGCCCGGCTCGCGGCTGCCATCGCTCCGCAGAGCCCGCTCGGGTAATCCGGGTAGGGCGGAGTCGCGACGAGTGGCGTCCAGTCCGAGTCGCGTGTGGTGTGGGGGTTCCCGTCGGTGTTCGCGAGCTGGATCGCCGTGATCGGCCGCCACCAGGCGTAGTGGAGCTTGGCGTCCCACACCGCGATCGCCGCGTCGATGATCGAGAGGTCGACCGCAGCGAAGAGGCGCGCGGCCTCGCTGATGTCGAGGTCCCGTCCCGCCACCGTTTCACGCATGCCGGCCTGGAACCCACCGATCCCGACGTCGGAGAAGAACAATGCCGTCTTCGTCTGCCCCGGGCTGCGCGCCGTCGAGTCGACTGAGCCCAGCCGCTTCACCTCGCGGAACTCGCGGGTGTAGACGTCGCTCCGGAGCCCCGGCGGCGGGCCGGGCCGGAACCCGCTGGGCGACTGGGTGACGAACGGATCGAGCCTCGCCAACCACGTTCCGAAGAACGGTGTGAACGTCGGCGGCGTCGGTCGCCACACGCCCGGAGCCGGCGCTTCGTCGAAGGGCACGTTCGCGAACCGGCCGTCGTCGGCCCGCAGCCCGATGATCCGGCGGGCGGCCCGTGCGCCGTACGCGATGCCGGCGTCCTTTGCGTCGCCGTCGGGGATCCCGTCCAGCGACGCGCTCAGCGCGTCGGACAGGCGTGTTTCCGAGGCCGGGAAGTACTCCATCAGGATGTCGTGGGCCGCGGTCGCCGCCGCCGCCTCGGGCGAGGCCCATCTCGGGCCGAGCGAGTTCCACCGATAGAGCTCGTAGCGGCGCGTGATGCCGACGACCGCGTTGTAGACGGCCGCTTGCTCGTACGCGAGCCACATGAAGGCTTCCACGCTGGCTTTGCCGGCGTCGATCACGATCGTGGCGACGGCAACCTCGTTCCAAGCCCCGATCACCGCAGGATCGGCGGGCGCGGCGGCGGCTGGGGAACCGGGCAGTGCGACGAGGGTCGTCGACGCGATCATCGAGATCACCGCGAGAGCTACTATGCGGCTCCGTGTCGTCGGGGGGATCGCCTGACGAGAGGACATCGTGTACCTCCACTCCAGGCGGGCAGGACCTCGGCTTACCACTTGATCCGCCAGAGGTCAACTCCGACGCTGGTTTCCAGTCGCGAGACACACGGTCGAGCCCTGCGTGATCCGATTCCGTGCGAAGCTGTGTACCACGGCCAACAATCAGGTTTCATGTTCCCGCGCCGGAGCCAGACGACCTGGCTCGCTCGAGGGAAGGAACTTCTTTCATGCAGCGACTCGGAGGCAGCTCACCCGTTCGACGAGTGCTGGTCGTGTTCGCGATGACCGCGGCTGGTCTCGCCATCGGTCCCATGGAGGGTGCGGTCGCGACTACCCTTTGCCGCGGCAAGGCTGCGACGATCGAGGGTACCGGCCAGCGAGACGTCCTCGTCGGAACCGCGGGGAGAGACATCATCGCGGGGAAGGGCGGATCTGACGCCGTGATCGGCCGAGCAGGCGATGACGTGATCTGCGGTGGGTCAGGAGCGGACCAGATCGACGGCCAACGAGGCAGTGACACTGTCTATGGAGACGCCGGCCATGACGCTTGTTACGCCCCTACACGAGCCGAACGCGATCGACACAACGATTGTGAGAAGCATCGCGCTCCGCCGCCGCCGCCCGACGAGCTTCCGCCGAGCGGGGCGACTATGACCGGAGCTCGGGCTTTCCAGGATGGTGGCGGCACCCTCGTTCCCGGCCATCCGGCTGGATTCTTCCACGCGAGTACTACGTGCTTCGCGGGCCAGGGCCGAATCGTTTCCACTATTCACGTGTCTCAAGCAAGCACCGATCCTGCCTATGTCATGGTTCGACCGTGGTTCTCGCATTTTTCGAGTACTGGTGACTGGGAGGTTGGGGTCGGAGGACCATGGGAGACCTTCCAGATCCTCGATCGCAGTGGCTCCTTCGATCTCAACACCTACAACACCGCTCCTCTCCATACCTTCCGGACCGCTCACGAATGGTTGTGGTGGGATGGATCTCAGTGGGTAAACCGAAGCGTTACCGGGTGGTACAGAGGTGGTTACGCCCTGTCTGACGGCGGATTCGTGAGCGATGTCGCTTTTTGCGCAACGTAGGCGACGTCAAAGTGCTGATCCTCAGTCGGGGAGCAGCGGGACCCGCAGCCCCTCGTAACGCCCGAGGAGCACTCCTCTCGTGACTGCGGACGAACCGAACCGTTCGCGCAAGCTATCGAGGGTCGTGTCGATCGCCGACAAGGACGAGCCGTCGAAGGGCAGCGCCAGCTGAACGGAGTCGTCACCGAACAGGTTGCTGAACGTGATGCCGATCAGCGTGATGCCCCGGCGCTCGATCTCGGGCAAGGCGTCGGCGAGCAGGGACCGGCCGGCCGCCAGCAGCGTGACCGTGTCCGCCGTCGCCTCGGGCAGGGTGTGCGACCTGGTCGCCCGTGTGAAGTCGTCGAAACGCAAGCGCAGCGTCACCGTTCGGCAGACGCGATGCGCACCCCGCAGGCGCCGGGCGAGCCGGTCGACCAACGCGATCAGGTCGGTATCGAGCGTCTCGGGTGACCGACCCCGGCGACCGAGCGCTCGCTGGGTGCCCATCGAGCGACGACGGCGACCGACCTCCACCCGGCGCGGATCGCGATTGTGCGCGAGGGCGAAGAGGTGCCGTCCGACCCCGCGTCCCACGATCCGCACCAACGCGGGCTCGCCGAGCTTCGCCACCTCCGCGACGGTGGTGATCGAGCGCTCTCGGAGCTTCCTCGCGGTCACGGGCCCGACGCCCCACAGTCGCTCGACCGGCAGTGAGTGCAGGAACGCGAGCTCGCCGTTGACCGGAACGACGAGCAGGCCGTCGGGCTTGGCGACGCCACTGGCGACCTTCGCCAGGAACTTGGTCCGAGCCACCCCCACCGTCACACGGATCCCCACTCGCTCGAACACGTTTCGACGCAGGTGCACCGCGATCTCGGTCGGCGTGCCGGAGATCCTGCGCAATCCGCCGACGTCGAGGAACGCCTCGTCGATGGAGAGGCCCTCCACGAACGGGGTGGTGTCGCGGAAGACTGCGAACATCGCTGTGCTCGCCTCGCTGTAGGCCTGCATGCGAGGTCTGACGACGATCGCGTGGGGGCACAGGCGTCGCGCTTGCGTCTCGCCCATCGGTGTTCGCACGCCGTACGCCTTGGCCTCGTAGCTTGCCGCGAGCACGACACCGCCCCCGACGATGACGGGGCGGCCCCGAAGCGCGGGGTCGTCGCGCTGCTCGACCGACGCGTAGAAGGAGTCGGCGTCGGCATGCAGGATCGTGCCCTCGCCATCCACCGGTCGATGCTCGCATCGGCCACCGACATGTCTGGCCCGACCGCCTGAGTCATGATGACCCCGTGCACGATGCAACCGCGCTCCCGACGGGAACCGTGACGTTCCTGTTCAGCGACATCGAGGGGAGCACGCGCCTGGTCCAGCGCTTCGGTGACGAGTACCCGGCTCTCCTCGAGCAACACCACGGCATCGTGCGGTCGGCCGTGGAAGACAACGGAGGGCTGGTCGTCGGCACAGAGGGCGATTCCTTCTTCGTCGTCTTCCGCACCGCGCCCGAGGCGCTGCGTGCGGCGGTCGACGCCCAGGTTGGGCTCGAGCGGCATGCTTGGCCCGACGACGGGCGCATCCGGGTGCGGATGGGCCTGCACACCGGTGAGGGCCAGATCGGCGGCGGGTCCTATGTCGGGGTCGACGTGCACCGCGCCGCCAGGGTCGCCGCCGCCGGACACGGCGGCCAGGTGCTCGTCTCCGCGAACGCCGCTCAGCTCGCCGATCGAGCCCTGCCGAAGGAGGTGTCGCTGCTCGACCTCGGTGAGCATCGGCTGAAGGACCTGCTGCAGGCGGAACGGATCTTCCAGGTCACGCATCCCGGCCTTGAGCGCGACTTTCCGCCGCTGGCGACGCTGTCCGGCCGCCCCACGAACCTGCCGACGCAGACGTCGGAGTTCGTCGGGCGGGACGTGGAGCTTCGGATGATCGGCGACCTGCTCGCCGACGCCGCCGTGCGCCTGGTGACCCTGATCGGGCCTGGTGGCATCGGCAAGACGCGGCTCGCGCTGCAGGCCGCCGCCGAGCAGGCCGACCGATGGACCGACGGCCTCTACTTCGTGGACCTCGCTCCGGTGACGGACGCCGACGCGGCGTTCGACGGCATCGCCCGTGTTGTCGGGGTCACCGGCGACGCTGCGGAAGGGCCGCTCGCGACGCTCCGGGACCATCTCGCGACGCGACGCATGCTGCTCGTGCTCGACAACCTCGAGCAGGTGATCGACGTGGCGGCGGGCGTGGCCGAACTGCTACAGACATGCGGTGAGCTCAAGATCCTCGTGACCACCAGGGAGGGCCTCCGCGTCCGGGGAGAGCGCCTCGTGCCGGTGCCCCCGCTCGGGCTCCCGCAGCCCGGGCTTGCTCCCGGCGCGGCGGTGGCCGGGTCGGAGGCAGGCCGGCTGTTCGTCGAACGAGCGCGCGATGTGCGTCCCGGGCTCGAGCTGACCGATGACGACGCCTCGGCCGTCGCCGAGATCTGCGGCCGGCTCGACGGGCTTCCGCTCGCGATCGAGCTCGCGACCGCCCGACTCGCGTTGTTCTCACCGCAAGAGCTCCGTGACCGGCTGCGCGACCAGGTCGGCGTGCTGGGTGCCTCGGGAACGCGCGACCTCCCGGCGCGCCAGCAGACGTTGCGAAGCACGATCGAGTGGAGCGAGCGCCTGCTCGACGACGGCGAGCGGTCGATCTTCCGGCTCTTCTCGGTCTTCGCGTCGGCGCGCATCGACGCGGTGGAGGCGGTCGCCGCTCGCCTCGACCACCTCGACGGCGTCGCGGTGCTCGATCGCCTCGTCTCCCTCGTCGACAAGAGCCTCATCCGGAGCCTCGACGAACACGGTCACCGGCGGCTCGCGATGCTCGGCACGATCCGCGAGTACGCGGTCGAGCGATCCGACGAGGAGCCTGCGCTGCGCGATGCCATGCGTCGGGCCCACGCCGAGCATTACGCCGACATGGCGCACGAGCATCGTGCACGGCTCTCGGGGCCCGACCGGGCCTCGGCGCTCGCCGAGCTGGAAGCCGACCTCGGCAACCTGCGCGAGGCCTGGCGCACCTGGGTCGACGCCGGCGACCTCGAGCGACTCGACGCGATGCTCGACGCGCTCTGGGCGCTGCACGACGACAGGGGCTGGTACCACGGGGCGATCGAGCTCACGAACGACCTCCTCGGCGTGCTGTCGAAGGCGCCGTCGACGGTGGAGCGTGCCCAGGAAGAGATCACGCTGCGCACGAGTCTGGCCCGAGGGCTGATGGCGATCCGCGGCTTCACCCCGGAGGTCGAGGAGACCTACGCCAGCGCGCTCGCCCAGCTCGACGAGACCGGCGCCCCGTCGGAGGCGCTGCCGCTGCTGCGGAGCCTGGCGAGCTTCCACCTGTACCGCGGTGAGTTCGACAAGGGCCTCGCAGTGGGACGACAGCTGCTCGACCTCGCCGAGCGCCAGCAGGACGCGACGCTCCAGGCCGAGGGTCACCTCCGCATCGGCACGAACCTCGTGTCGCTCGGGCAGGTGGACGAGGGGCTCGAGCACCTCGAGCGGGCGATCGGGCTCTTCGATCCCGGTCAGCGCGCCTCCGGCCGGCTGCGGCTCGGCGCGAGCCCCGGCATCGTGCCCTGCACGACCTCGGCGTTCGTGCTGTGGTCGATCGGCAGGCCCGACCAGGCGGTCGAGCGTGGTGCCCAGGCGCTGCGGATCGCCGAGGAGCTGGGCCATCCGTACAGCGCCGCGTACGCGCTTTTCCACGTGGCGTTCCTCGACATGTGGCGCCGCGACTGGCAGCGCGTCCACGAGCGGGCGTCGGCGGTGCTCGAGATCGCCGAGGAGCACGACTACCAGGTGTGGAAGGCGCTCGCGCAGATCTTCCTCGGGGTGGCGGAGACCGCCGGCGGCCGGCCGGAGCAGGGCATGGCGCTCAGCGACCAGGGCTTCGGGCGGTACCAGGACCTCACGACGCCGCCGGTGTTCTGGCCGCTGCTGCTCTCCGTTCGGGCGAGGGGGCTCGGCATGGCGGGCCGGCCGGAGGAGGCGCTCGATCCCATCGACGAGGCGATCGAGCTCATGCGGGGTCGCGACAACGTGCTGTACCCGCAGCTCCCGCTCGTCAAGGGCGATCTCCTCGTCGAGGCGCCGGGAAGCGGCGACGCCGGGGGGTGGTTCCGCCACGCGTTCGACGCGGCGGACGCGGCGGGCGCCCGCATGTGGCAGCTCCGGGCCGCCACGCGGCTCGCCGAGCTCCGTCGCGCGGCCGGCGAACCGTCTGAGTCTGAGCACGAGGCGCTTCGCGCGGTGTTCGACACGTTCACCGAAGCATCCGACACGCCGGACCTGGTCGAGGCGCGGGCGATCCTCCACGCGGCGGCCCGCAGGGAGGAACGCCCGTGAAGGGAACACCGATCGAGTTTCACTCTCCGCTCTCGAGGTCGCGAGCGAGGTGGGCGTTGTGCAGCATCAGTTGCCGTCGGTGTTGGGCACGTTCGACCCGGTGCGGGTCTTCGCCGACTGTGGAGCCTCGTCCTCTTCCTCGTTCTGACTGTCCTCTTCGGGTGAGTCCGGCTCGTCGACGTGCGGCACGTCATGGTCCTCCAGCATGAACGACTCCTCTCGAGCGTGTGTCCCGATGGGTACCCATTCCCGCTGCCGCGCACGCTTCACCAGCAGGTGGCGTCGCACCACGGTAGCGTGAGCGGCACCGACCTTTGAATCGGTCGGCGCTGAGGAGTAGATCGCCGTGCGACCACGAGGAGCAGAGCATGCGAGGCGTCGCGCCCTTGCGCCCACGCTCTTGATCGTCATGGCGTTGTGCGCGACATCGAACGACTCCACGATGGGGATGGCTCTGCGCAGGTGCGACATCGAAGGGACCGCGGCCTCGGAGCGGCTCGTCGGCAGCGCGGCCGACGAGGTCATCTGCGGCAGGGGCGGCGACGACTCGATCTGGGGTGACGGCGGCGACGACGAGATCCATGGTGGATCAGGCCGGGACCGGATCATGGGGGGTATCGGCGAGGATCTCATCGTCGGCGGCCAGGGCTCCGACAAGCTGCGGGGAGGTCCTGCTGAAGACCGGCTCATCGGCGGAGCAGACAGAGACATCCTGAGGGGCCAACACGGTCCTGACTTCCTCGATGGGTTGGACGGGACACATGCGAGCGAGGTCGTCCACGGCGGTCCGGGCGAAGATGCGTGCGCGATCGATGCCGGTGACACCACGATCGGCTGCGAGACCGTCGTGGCGTAGGGGGGTTCATCTACCCCTCGCCGGCCTCGAGAGCCTCGATGAGATCGAGGAGGCCATCGGCTTCCCATGCCCGGTTCCGCTTCCCCTCCCCAAGGGGGACGAGCACTCCCGCAGCCACGAGTTGGTCGATGCCGTTCGTCATGGCGGGCTTCGTCCTGCCGGTCGCCGCGACACCGATCGGAACGGTGATCACCGGGTGAGCGGGGAGCACGTCGATGAGCGGCCCCGCGCCGGCATCCGACCTCGGGCCTACCCGAGATCGGAGCTGATGCCGCCAGCGATCCTGCAGCGTGCGAACGTGATCGATGTAGCGGCCAGCGAGCGAAGCGGCTTGCAAGGCGGCGACCGCGAACGACTCGATCCATCCATTGAGCCCGTCCTCTCGGAACCGAGTCAGCCCGCGCAGGTAGACGTCCTTCCGACGGGCGAACACGACGCTGATCGGCGGCACGAACGAAGGCGCCAGCCCTCGACGACGGAGCACCACGTGGATCAGGGCACGACCAGTTCTCCCGTTGCCGTCCTCGAACGGGTGGATGGTCTCGAATTGGCCGTGTGCGATCGCAGCCTGGATCAGCGGAGGAAGGGAGTCGTCGGCGACGAAGGCCGCGAGGTCTTGAAGGAGAGGACCGATCTCCTCGGGCGGCGGCGGCACGAATGCGGCGCCGCACGGGTTGTGATCGTTGCCTCCGATCCAGTTCTGAACGTCACGGATGTGACCGGCGATGCGGGCGTTCGGTGCTCCGGCCATGAGGACTCGATGGATCTCCACAACCGTCGCCGTCGACAGATCCTCGGCGGCCGCTTCCTCGATCGCGTACTGCATCGCATCGATGTTGGCGAGGATCTCCGAGGTCTCAGCGCCGACCCGGCGACCGGCGGCCTCGTTCGCCTCCGCCCTGGCGAGGCTCCGCGTGCCGACCTGAAGTCCCTCAACCTTGGACGACGCGATCGACTCGGTTCGCAAGAGCAGACGAGCGAGAGGGGCGAGCTCGGCGCCGGATGCCGCGTTGAGATCGGCGATGGCGTTTTCGGCTTCTGAGATCACCCCGGCGACCTCGCCCGAAAGCTCGAGCGTGAGACCGGCCAGGGGATCGGGGATGAAGGCATCGTAGGCGCAGGCTCGCCGGTATCGAGCAGGTGCATCGATCGACGGATCGTGTGCCCAGTTCTTGTGCACAACGTGACCGCGCACCGGTATCCTTCCCTTCCCGATCCCAGTAGTAAAGGATAACTCACAAACTTTACCGGCAGCCTCGGTTCGCAAAAGCTTCGTACAACCATGAGGCTCGGACGAGTGAGACGCCGAGGGTCAGGCTGAGAGGTCGCGGAGCTTGGCGCCCTTCGGGTCGTAGGGGATCTCGGGCAGGATGCGCGCTGCGCTCGGCTCGCCGACGACGATACACCGTGAGCTCGGGCGCTCGACTCGAGCGACGTCGCGGTCGACGTAGGCGAGCGCGAGGCTCTTGCCCACGTGATGGCCGTAGGCGCCGGAGGTCACGAACCCGACGCGGCGGTCGCTCGATCCAGATGCCTTCGTCGGCGGACGCATCCGCGTCGGTCGCGTCGACGTCGAGCAGCACGAGCCGCTGTGCGGCTCCTCCTCGCGCGTCGCGGCGAGCGGCGTCGCGACCCATGAACTCGCCCTTGTCGAACGCGACGAACCGATCGAGGCCGCTCATCGCGGGCGTGTACGTCCTGACGTGAACTCGGCCGACCAGATGCCGTAGCCCTTCTCCAGCCGGAGGCTGTCGATCGCACGGTCGCCGATGAGCCGCAGGCCGCGCATCGTGCCCGCCTCCCGTAGCTCGTGAAGCAGCGTGCGGTGCCGGTTCGCCGGCACGACGATCTCGTAGCCGAGCTCACCGGTCAGCGAGATCCGTCCGACGACGGCCCGGCGCGGAGCCCGACGTCCATGCTCGCGGACGCCGAGGAAGCGCGAACGCCTCGTTCGAGACGTCGTCGTGGTGCGAGCTCGGCGAGGATCTCGCGCGACGCCGGCCCCGAGACCGAGAAGCCCATGCACGAGTCGGTGATGTTCGCGAGCGTCGACGCCGTCGCCCGGCAGCTGCGAGCGGAACCAGCGCAGGTGCCATTCCTGCAGGTAGTAGGAGCCGGTGAGCCAGAAGCGGTCGTCGTCGAGGCGCGCGACGGTGAGGTCGCCCATCAGCCGTCCCGCCTCGTTGAGCATCGGCGCGAGCCGGATGCGCCCCGACGGCCGGCATCGCGGCACGCGAGCAGCCGGTCGAGCCACGCCTCGGCATCGGGCCCGCTCACCTCGTAGCGCGCGTACTGCGCGATCTCGTACGCGCCCGCCGCCGTGCGGACGGCCTCGACCTCCTCGGCCACGATCGCGGTCGGCGTTGGAGCGCCCGAGCGTGGCGTTCTCCTCGAAGTCCGGCGAGGGCGCGAAGTACAGCGGCACCTCGAGGCCCCAGTTCACGGTGAACCGCGCGCCGGCGGCGAGGAGCTCGTCGTAGCACGGCGTGGTCTTCAGCGGACGGCCTGCCGGGAGCTCCTCGTTCGGGTATGCCATGACGAACCGACGCGCGTAGAACTGCGCGGTCGTTGCGCGCAGGTAGCGGTCGTTCGAGGCGTAGGGGCCGAAGCGCGCGACGTCCATGCCGAACACGTCGTAACCGGGGTCGCCGTCGACGATCCAGTTCGCGACGGCGAGGCCGATGCCCGCGCCCTGCGAGAAGCCCGGCCATGCACCCGCAGGCCGCCCAGTAGTTCGGGACGCCGGCGACCGGCCCGACGAGCGGGTTGCCGTCGGGCGTGAACGTGAACGCGCCGTTCACCCACCGGCTGATGCCGATGTCCTGCAGCACGGGGAAGCGGCGCGAAGCCGATCGAGAGCTCGGGCATGATGCGGTCGAGCTCCTCCGGGAAGAGCGTCCGGCCGAAGTCCCAGTCGGCGCCCTCGACCTTCCAGTGGCGCGGGTTCTGCTCGTAGACGCCGAGCAGCACGCCGTTGCCTTCCCGCTGCAGGTAGGTGAAGCCCTCGAGGTCGGTCACCGCCGGCATGTCGCCCTCGATCGCAGCGACCTCCGGCACGTCCGCCGGTGACGAGGTAGTGGTGCTGCATGGGCACGAGCGGATGGTCGACGCCCACCATGTTGCCGACCTT
The DNA here is from genome assembly GCA_963831325.1 of uncultured Actinomycetes bacterium. Taxonomy (GTDB): domain Bacteria; phylum Actinomycetota; class UBA4738; order UBA4738; family HRBIN12; genus JAOUEA01. The sequence continues at coordinate 29,878 of CAWHQA010000019.1, read as the reverse complement.
GCGCGCCCAGAGCCCGGCGGCGTTCACGACGTGCTCGGCGATGATCGTCGCCCTGCTCGGTCTCGACCCGCCATCTCGCCGCTCGGGCAGCGGCGTGAGCGAGAGCACGCGGTTGTGCTGGATCACCTCGGCGCCGCGCTTCCGCGCCGCGCCCGCGTAGGCCTGCGTGGCGCCGTTCGGGTCGAGGTTCCCCTCGAGCGGGTCGAAGAGCGCGCCGTAGAGGCCCGCCGGGTCGATGATCGGCACCATCTCGACCGCCTCTTCGGGCGAGAGCAGGTACGCGTCGGTGTCCTGCGTGCGCAGCCACTGCGAGCTCGGACTTCAGCCACTGCCAGCGCTCGGGCGTCTCCGCGAGCTCCATGCCCGCCCGACATGTGCAGCCCGACGCTCTGGCCGCTTTCCGCCTCGACCTGCGGGTAGAGGCCGATCGTGTACTTCTGCAGCGCCGCGACGCGGGTGTCGGTGTTGATCGCATGGAAGCCGCCCGCGGCGTGCCAGGTCGAGCCCGCCGTGAGCTCCTCGCGCTCGATCAGCGCGACGTCGGTCATGCCGCGCAGCGTGAGGTGGTAGAGCACGCTGCAGCCGACGATGCCGCCACCGATCACGACGACCTGGTACTGATCCTTCACGTGTGCGCAAGCCCTCCGAGCAGGGGGATCCGGGCTCGGAGTGTATCGGCGGGTCGCCGGCGCCCGGTGACCTCCGGTCGCGAAGGTCTACACGTGATCGCGGGGGACCGAGCGTTCCCACGTCCGCTCGAAGACGAGATCCGCGCCCTCGGATGCCTCGACCGTGTCGACCAGATGGAAAGATCCACGGTCGCTCGTCATCACGCTCCTCGTTCGAACCTCGATCTTCCATGCTCCACGTTCGAGGCCCAGGAGCCGGTCGCATTCGACCCTCGCCGACAGGGGATCTTCCTCGCGGATCGCGAAGTGGTCCCGCGTTCGTTCGGTGATCTCGAGGCCGTCGGGGAGCCGGTATCGATGATCGCCTTCGGGATCGATCGTCAGCGTGTACGTGCGCGTCTGTACGTCGTGCTCGAGCGTGCGGAAGGGTGCCGACGCCTCGAGCTCGTCGATGGGCAACCTCGGCGCCGATCGGGGCGGCGCGAAGTCGGGCGGAGGAAGATCGTCGGCCTCGATCGACCTGACCGGCAGGTCGATCCATGATGCTTCTCCGGCGACGACCGTGATCTCCACCTCGTCGGGTGAGGGCCACAGCCAGGGCCAGTACGTGTTGGAGATCGCCACACGCAGCCGGTCACCCGCCGCCACGGCCTGGCCCAGCACATCGAGCTCCAGCTCGACCTCGTATCGGTTCCCCACCTCGAGCGGCTCCGGTCGTTCGTGGCCGCCGCGATGTGTCAGGTTGAGCGCTCCGCGACTGATCAACGTCGACGAACCGTCGGGCGCGACGCGGCACAGTCGAGCGACCACGGATGCGAGCGGACGATCCGCGGCGAGCGTCAATCGCAGGCGGGGGCGTCCGAGCATCTCCATGCGCTCATCCAGAGGAGCGGTGTCGAACGTGAGACACAGTGCATCCTCGCTCCGCTGATCGAGTGGGAAGTCGGTCTCCGGCCCGTACGGGCACCACAGCCCGGCGAGTAGCCCGTGATGCTGCGCTCCCCGATGCCGGAGCTCCACAGGGCTCGAGGGCTCGGTCGTGAGTGACTCGTCGCCTCCGAGGAAGAGCCGCCGCCGTTGCACCGACGGCGCCGGCCACGTCGGCTCCGACACCCACCTGCCGGGGCGGTCGAGGTGCAGCTCGCCCGCCGATGCGGGCTCCTGTATCCAGGCCGTCAGCATGGGTTCGCGCTCGATGCCGTTCGGCTCGTCCTTCAGCCAACGGTCCCACCAGCGGAGTGCCTCGGTCAGGAAGTCGATCCGCGGTCCTTGGTCTGCGACATGCGGCCACGAGTGTGGCCACGGTCCGATGAGGCCCTTGCGGATGCCGGGGAGACCCTCGAGCGTGCGGGGGATGGCGTTCGTATAGCCGTCGGCCCAGCCGCCGACCATGTAGACGGGGCACTCGATCGCGCCGTACTCCTCGCAGATCGAGCCGTGCTTCCAGTAGTCGTCGCGGCGTTGGTGCGTCAGCCACTCGGAGATGAACGGGGGAGTCTCGTCGAGCCGGCGGAGCCATGTTGCCCTCCAGCCATCGCCGACCGTGTCGGGATCCGGGGGCAGCGCATCGTAGGCCAGCATCACCGACGCCCAGGGCATCGCGTCGCACGCAAGCACACAGCCACCCTTGTAGTGGACGTCATCGGCGTAGCGATCGTCGGTCGAGCAGATGCTGATGATCGCCTTCAGCGCCGGCGGACGACGAGCGGCGACCTGCAGTGAGTTGAAGCCGCCCCACGAGATGCCGACCATGCCGACCGCGCCTGAGCACCACGCAGCGTCGGCGAGCCAGGCGATCACCGCGAGCGCGTCGTCGTGCTCCTGCGAGGTGTACTCATCGGTGATGATCCCGTCGGAGTCACCCGTGCCCCGGATATCGACGCGCGCGTAGGCATACCCGTGACCAGCGAACCACGCTCCCATGCCCTCGTCGCGAGCCGCCGTGGAATCGCCCTTGCGATATGGAAGGTATTCGAGGATCGCGGGCACGGGCTCGTCGGTGAGTGGATGCCAGAGCCGCGCTGCGAGTCGCGTTCGGTCGGCGAGCGTGATCCACGCGTTGGAGGTGCGAGCGACATCGAACGGGAAGCCGTGCATCTCAGGGCATCCTCGCACGTGCTCATGCCCAGCGAGAAGTTCGAGAGTCGATCGATAGCCGATTGTTAGGAGTCTGATAATCTGATTCGCATGAAGGAGATCTCGGCGACCGAAGCGGCTCGCGGCTTCGCTGACCTGCTCGATGCCGTACAACACCGAGGCGAGTCGTTCGTGATCCGCCGCAACGGCGAGGTCGTCGCCCGTATCGAGCCCGCCCAGGGGGTCGACGGCGCCTCGGTCAAGGATCTACTGAGTGCCGTTCCACGTGACCGATCGTGGGCCGGCGAGCTCCGGGAGCTGCGAGCGTCGTTGCCGGCGGAGGTGGGCGACTGGCACGCGTGATGCTCGACACGTCGGTGTTGGTCGCCGCCGAGCGACGCCGCGCGTCGCTCGACGACGCCATCCATGACGATGACGATGTCTCGATCGCCGCGGTGATCGCCGCGGAGCTCTGGGTCGGCGTCGAGCTCGCCGACGCGCGTCGACGGGCTCGCCGCGCGACCTTCGTCGAACAGGTGCTCGCCACGATCCCGGTGGAGGATTACGACCTCGAAACCGCGAGGGTTCACGCCGGGCTGCTGGTCGATGCCCGACGCCAAGGTCACCCACGGGGCGCGCACGATCTGCTGATCGCGGCGACCGCCATCGCTCGTGGACGCACGCTGGTCACCTTCGATCGCTCGGGGTTCGAGGGTATCGAGGGACTCACCCTTCGCGCCTGAGGCGCATACTCCGGGGTACCCGACTACGGAGGCGTGCCATGAACCCACCTGCCGATGAGCGTGAGGCCCGCGTCGAGCTCGCCGCCGCATTCCGCATCGCGGTGATGTTCGACTTCCACGAGGGCATCGCGAATCACTTCTCGATGCTCGTGCCCGGACGCGACGACCGGTTCCTGATCAACCCGTTCGGGCTGCACTTCTCCGAGATCACCGCGTCGAGCCTCGCGGTGGTGGGCGTCGACGGCGCGCCGATCAGCGGCACCGCGCCCCCCACCGGCATCGGCATCCACGCCCCGATCCATCGACTGTGTCCGCAAGCGGCGGTGGTCCTGCACACCCACCAGCCGTGGACCACCGCGCTCGCGATGCAGAACGACCTGCACCTCGCGCCGATCAGCCAGACATCGCTGCAGTTCACCGACCGCGTGGTCTACGACGAGCGGTACGAGGGCCTCGCCGACCTCGACGAGGGCGAACGACTGGCGAAGGTGCTCGGCGAGGCCGAAGTGATGTTCCTGCGCCACCACGGCATCCTCGTTGCCGGCCGGGAGCTCGGTGTCGCGATGGACGACCTCTACATGCTCGAGAAGGCCGCGCAGCTGCAGGTGCTGGCCTCGGGTCTCGGGCCGCTCACGCCCATCGGCGACGAGACGGTCGAGCGGACCCGTGCGCAGTTCGCCGACGGCATGATCGAGTGGGGGCGCATGCACTGGGCCGCGATGCTGCGCATGGTCGAACGGAGCCAGCCCGACTTCCGCGACTGACACCGCATCGTGATGTGCGTGACGGACACGGCGACGCCCCCGGCATGATCCGCGCTTCGTTGGAGTCTGACGGCAAGCGCCTTGCCGAGCCCGCTGCGGATCGCTTCGATCGCGCTGGCGCGCGACCTCACGTTGGTCACCGGTAACGTGCGTCACTTCACACGAGTGCGAGACCTGCGGTTCGAGGACTGGCTCCGCGGTGAACATCATCCAAGTTCATGCGCTCGTTGCGCCGGACCTCCGAGGTAGGCCGCGATCACGGCGGGGTCCTCGGCGATCTCGCGGGGGAGCCCCAGCGCGATGGTGCGGCCCTGATCGAGCACCTGGATGCGATCGCAGAGCTTCATGATCAGCCGCAGGTCGTGATCGACGACCACGACCGAGCACTCGAGGTTCGCGCGCATGCGCTTGATGTTCTCGAGCAGCTCGTCTGACTCCGTCTCGTTCATGCCCGCGGCGGGCTCGTCCAACAAGATCAGCGACGGTCGCCGCACCACCGCCCGGGCGATCTCGAGCCTCCGTTGCATGCCGTAGGAGAGGTTCACGGCCTTCTCGCGCTCGACCGTGGTGAGATCGAACCATGCCAGCACTTCATCGATCGCCGCCTCGCCTGCACCGGGCGGGGCCGCCGCTTCCACGTTCTCCCGCACGGTGAGCTGAGTGAAGAGCCTGATGTTCTGGAACGTGCGCGAGAGGCCGAGCGCGGCGACCTGGTGCGGCCTGCGCCCGGCGATGCTGTGCCCGTCGAAGTCGATGTGTCCATCGGTCGGCAGATAGACGCCGGAGATGACGTTGAGCAGCGTCGTCTTGCCCGAGCCGTTGGGTCCGATCAGCCCGAGGATCTCCCCCGCTCGAACCTCGATGTCGACGCCCGCGAGTGCGGCGACACCTTCGAACCGCTTCGTGACACCGTCGCCGTGCAGAACGGTGATCGTCGCGGTCGTCTCCGACGGTGCTGGGTCGGCGCCGGCGCTCTGCGGGGACGTGACCCGAGCGCGGGCCCTGCCGGGGATCAGCCGGCGAGCGAGGTCGTCGATCTCCCACCGGTCGAGCATGCCCTCGGGCCGCAGGATCAGCGTCACGATGATGAGCAGCGCGATCGCGAACTGCACCGTGCCGGTCACGCGGGGAAGCTCCCATGGGCCGATCGCGACGCCCTGCTCGACCCGCGCGAGGGTGTCGGTCAGGAACGTGATGATCGCCGCCCCCGCCACGGCTCCTGTGAGCGACGTTCGTCCGCCGATGACGAGCATCGCGAGCAGTGCGAACGTGATGGCGAAGTAGAACTGGTTCGCGTTGAACGCGATCACGCTTTGGGCCCACAGCGACCCCGCTGCCCCCATCATCGCGGAGCTGAGGAGCCACCCGCCGTATCGAGTGCGCACGACGCTCGTGCCGACCGATGCCGAGGAGAGCGGATCCTCACGCGTGGCTCGCAGGCGCAGTCCCGGACCCGATTCCTTGTAGAGACGGCCGACCAACAAGAACAGCACGGCGCCTGCTGTCGCCACGCCGAGCGTGGTCCTGACCGGGACCCCGGCGAGACCGAGTGACCCACGCGTGTACGTGGTGGCGTTCTGGAAGAACGTGTGCACCATGACGAGCAGTGCCAGCGTCGCCATCGCCATGGTCGACTCGGTCATGCGGATGACGGCGCCGCCGAAGACGGCAGCGACGACGAGCGCGGCGAGCGACGAGAGTGCGATCGCGGGCACGAGACCGAGGTCGGCCGTGCCGAGCGCCGACGGGAGCTCCGGGAGCTGGGCGCTCTTCACCGCCTCAGGGATCGTCGTCAGCGCGGTCGTGTAGGCGCCGATGCCCATGAACGCCACATGGCCGAACGACACGATGCCGCTGTTGCCGATGAACGCCTGGATCGAGACCACGAGCATGACGTTCACGAGGAACATCACGAACGTGCGGCTCGACGACGAAGACCCGAACGCGTGCACGAGGGCCATGCCGCCGATCAGCAGCAACGAGATCAACCCGGTCCCCCAGAGTGCGGGCCGAAGCCGGTTGGCGGGGATCGGGGTCACACCGCCTCCGCCCGCGCTCCGAACAGGCCCTCGGGTCGCACGTAGAGGATCGCCACCACGATGAGCAGCGAAGCCGCCTGGGCGAACGGCAGGAGAGAGCCCGGCAGCAGAGCCTGCAGGAACACTTCGATCGTTCCGAGGAAGAAGCCCCCGATCACGGCGCCGCGCAGGTTCCCCAAACCGCCGATCACCGATGCGATGAACGCCTGGATCACCGGGACAAACCCGGTCGCCGGGTTCACCGAAGTGGTGCGCGCGATCCAGAGCACGCCCGCGATGCCGGCCAGCAGTCCCGAGAGCAGGAACGCCAGCGAGATCACGCGGTTCGCGCGCACCCCGAGCAGTCGCGCGGTGGTGAAGTCCTGCGAGGCCGCGCGCATCGCGAGGCCCGATCGTGAGCGGCGCATGAACGCCGTGAGCGCAACGAGCGAGAGCGCACCGATCGAGGCGGTGATGATCGACAGCACGCTGATGCGTACGGGTCCGAGCTGCACCGCTTCGTCGAACAGCTCCGGCACCGGGATGCCGCGCGACCGCACCGAGACCGCCTGGCGGAAGGCGCCCTGGACCAGCTGCGCCACGGCGAACGAGGTGAACAGCAGCGAGACGAAGCTCGCGTTGCGCAGCGGCCGGAACGCGATGAGCTCCATCAGCACCGACGCGAGGCCGGCCGCGATCACGCCCACGAGGGCGACCACGATGAACGGCGCACCGAGGTACGTGGCGGCGAGCATGGAGTACCCGGTGATCGTGACCAGCTCGCCGTAGGCGAAGTTCAGCATGCCGAGCACCCCGTAGACCATCGAGAGTCCGAGCGCGAGCAGGGCGTAGATGCTGCCGAGCGACAGGGCGTTGACCAGCTGCTGCACGAACTCCGACGGGCTCACTTCATCGCCTCATGAGACCTGGCTGATGCCGAGGTAGGAGCGCTCGAGCTCACCTTCCACGAGCTGGTCGGTGGGGCCCGACGCCACGACCGACCCGACCGAGAGCACGTAGGCGCGGTCCGCGATCTCGAGCGCCCTGTGCACGTTCTGCTCCACGAGCAGCACCGTCATGCCTTCGGCTCGGAGCTCCTGCATCAGCTCGAAGATGCGGTCCACGAAGATCGGCGCCAGGCCGAGTGAGGGCTCGTCGAGCAGCAGCAGGCGAGGGCGCGACATCAGGGCGCGGGCGATCGCGAGCTGTTGCTGTTCGCCGCCCGACAAGGTGCCGGCCATCTGAGCCGCGCGCTCGCCGAGGATCGGGAAGCGTCTCAGCCACCGCTCGGTGTCGGCTCGGAGCTCCTCGCGGTCGGTGCGAGCGATGCCACCGATCGTGAGGTTCTCCTCGACCGTGAGGTTCGGGAACACGTGACGCCCCTCGGGCACCAGCACCACCCCACGACGAACGACCACCTCGGGCACGAGCCCTGTCAGGGGGGCACCGTCGAACGTGACCGAGCCGTGCTGTGGCTTCAACGCCCCAGCGAGCGTTCGGAGCAACGTCGTCTTGCCGGCACCGTTGGGCCCGAGCGCTGCGACGATCTCACCCGGCGCGACCTGCAGGGAGACATCGCGAACAGCGACGACGGCGCCATAGGCGACCGTCAGCTCCTCGACAACGAGCAGGGGAGGACCGCTTCCGGCGGTGTCCGCCGACCGGCCCTGCCCGAGCTCGTCGGTCACGTCCTAGATCGCCGGCACGTATTCCGGGAAGTCCGGCTGCTCGAGGCATGTGAACTCGTCGCCGTCCATCTGGACGAGCGCGGCCGGCTTGTTCGCTCGCCGCGTCGCCGGGTCCATCACGACGTGCCCTGAGATCCCGGTGTAGTCGGCCTGCGCGAGCTGCTCGATGATCGCCGCAGGCTCGGTGCTGCCGGCCGCCTCGATCGCTCCGGCCACCAGATTGACCTCGTCATAGCCGATCACGGCGACGTAGGAGCTCGGATCGCTGCCGTTCGCCGCGTTGTAGTCGTCGTAGAAGGCCTGCACCTCGGGGTCGCCCTCGGCTGTGCAGACCGAGTTGGAGAACGTCAGGCCGTCGATCGCCTTGACACCGGCATCGAGCAACGCGGCGTCGGCGTTCCCGTCGGTGGAGAGCACCGGCATCTCGAGCCCGGCCTGGCGGAGCTGACGCAGGAACACCGCGCTGTCGGGCAGGAACATCGGGGTGAACACCGAGTCGGGCTCCGGATCCACGTTGGCGAGCTTCGTCACGACCGCCGAGTAGTCGCCGGCGCCGATCTTGTACTGGTCGGTGCCAACCACCGTGCCGCCACCGTTCTCGAAGGCGTCGGCGAAGAACAAGGGCAGATCCTTGGTGTAGGGGATCTCGTTCGACCCGAGCACGTAGGTGTTCCGGTACCCCTGGGCGAGCCCGTACTCGGCCAGCACGGCTGCTTGGATGTTGTCGCTCATCACGACCTGGTAGGCGCACTCGCCCATGTCACCGACGAGGGAGGGCGCGGTTCCGAGGCCGGTCGAGATCGGGACGCCCGCGGCGCAGGCGACCTGGCCCTCGGCGAGGATGCCGTCGCCGACCGTTCCTATCAGGTAGACGGTCCCGTCGTCGATCAACTGCTGCGTGATCTTGGCGGCCTCGGCCACGTCGTTGCGCATGTCGACGGTCTTCAGCTCGAGCGGACGTCCGAGCACGCCTCCGGCCTCGTTGATCTCGTCGACCGCGAACTGCGCACCCTCGTTCATCGGTGAGTCGTAGGTCGCCCAGTCGGTCGAGAGGTCGGCCGGGAAGCCGAGCACGATCGGATCGCCCGCGGCGTCACCGCTGCTGCTCTCCCCGTCGCCGTTGCCGCCGCTGTCAGATGTGCTGCACGCCGCGCCGAGAAGACACGCCACGAATGCGAGTGCGATCGATCTCCGAAGCATCCCCCTACCTCCCGCTGCCGTATCGGGCATTCGTACGCTGGGCGGGGGAAGCTGTCAAGCTCGTTACCGGCTTCCCCTGAGTTGACGGATGCGTAAGAATCCTGACCTCGGAGGGGAGGCAGGTACGCACACGAGCGAGACGATCGGCGAAGAGGTCCGCGAGCGGCTCGGCGAGATGACTCCCGCAGAGCGGCGGGTGGCTCGCACGCTGCTCGCCACCTATCCGACCGCGGGGCTCGAGAGCCTGCCGCAGCTCGCCGACGGCGCCGGCGTCACCGGACCGACGGTCCTGCGTTTCGTCCGCAAGATCGGGTTCGAGGGGTATCCCGATTTCCAGCGGTCGCTCCGCGAAGAGGTGCAGGCGCGCACCGAGGGGCTGCCGTCGCTCTACCGGACGAAGGGCGCGACCCAGGATGACGAGGTGCTCCGCCGGAGCCAGGAGGCGTTCACACGCGCCCTCGACGCCACGCTCGCATCGAGCTCGCTCGAGGACGATCTCGCGAGCGTCGTCGCGCTGCTCTGCGATCGGAAGCGTCGTGTCTGGTTCGTGGGCGGCCGGTTCAGCCAGCTCGTGGCGACGTACCTGTGCCTGCAGCTGCGCATGCTGCGGCCGGGCTGCGCGATGGTGGAGGAGTCGCCCGAGCGGCGGATCCTGGACAGCCTCGAGCTCACGCGCCGCGACGTGCTCTGCCTGTTCGACTATCGCCGATACCAACGGGACACGATCGCGGCAGGGAAGGTCGCCGCCGGACAAGGAGCCGAGGTGATCGTGTTCACCGACCCGTGGCTCTCTCCGGCTGTGGAATCGGCGAGACACGTGCTCATATCGCATGTGGATTCGGCGTCGCCATTCGACTCGCTGCTCGGGGCGTTCGCGCTGACGGAGCTGATCGCGGCGAAGGTCGTCGTGGCCCTGGGCGACACAGGACAGGCCCGGGTCGCCGATCTCGAGGCCGCGCACGAGCGGATGCACGATCTTCTGGTCGCCGCGAGCAGCATCGACGGGAACGGAGCGCAGGCGGGGTGAGTCGGTCAGCGGCGATCGGGCCGCCCTCCACCGATGCAGCGGGGGTCCAGTCGTGGCTCGAGGAAGCCGGTGTGACCGCGGTGGTCCTCGGGTTCGTGGACCCATCGGCCATCGTTCGTGCGAAGTGCGTGCCGATCGACCGGTTCGCAACGGTCGCCGAGTCAGGCGTCGGGCTCTCCACCCTTTTCAACGTGGCGATGTCGAACGATCAGTTCGCGCTCCTGCCCGGCTACATCGACGGACCCACCGGCGACCTTCGGCTCCGGCCCGATCCGGGCGCGACCGTGCCGCTCGCCGCGATGCCGGGGTGGGCATGGGCCCCGGTGGATCAGCACACGCAGACCGGCGAGCCATTCGCTGCCTGTCCACGGGCATTCGCGCGGCGCATGTCCGACGCGTTCACCGAGCGAGGTCTGCTGGTGAAGGCGGTGTTCGAGTTCGAGTTCTCCGTGGGGATCCGAAGCGATGACGGCGAGTTCCATGCGGCGCACCATGGTCCGGGCTACAGCGACATCGCGCTCGTTGAGAACCAGGACTTCGCGCTCGACCTCATGACGATGATGCAGGCGCAGGGTCTCGGTCTGCAGCAGTTCCACCCCGAGTACGCGGACGGCCAGTTCGAGATGTCGATCGCTCCCCGCGATCCGCTGGCGGCCGCCGACGCGGCGATGATCGTGCGCCAGACGGTGCGCGCGGTGGCGCGGCGCCACGGCCTGGTCGCGTCGTTCGCCCCACAGGTCGGTCCCGACACCGGCAACGGCGCGCACGCGCATCTGAGCCTGTGGGACGGCGACACGAACCTCATGGCCGGCGGTGACGGCCCGGCAGGCATGCACGCGCCGAGCCGAGTCGTTCGTGGCGGGCTTGCTGCACGAGCTGCCTGCGATCGTCGCGGTCACGGTGCCGACATGCCTCGGCTACCTGCGGCTGCAGCCGCACCACTGGTCGGGGGCGATGCAGTGTTGGGGGACCGAGAACCGCGAGGCCGCGGTGCGGTTCGTCGCCGGCGTCACGCCCGACGGCGGCGGGTGCCGCCAACGTCGAGATCAAGCCGGTCGACGGCACGGCGAATCCCTACCTCACGATCGGCACGTTGTTGGCGGCGGCGTTGCACGGTCTCGATGCGGGCGATCGCCTGCCTCCCTCGACCGAGGAAGACCCCGACGGGCTCCCCGATGACGTGAAGGCTTCCAGGGGCATCCGCCAACTGCCGGCCACGCTGGCCGACGCGGCCGACCAGCTGGCAGCGTCGTCGGTGCTCCGCGAGGCCATGGGCGACTTCTTGTTCGAGACATTCCTCGCGACCAGACGGGGCGAGGTCGAGCAGTACGCGGGGCTCGACGACGATGAGCTGATCCGCCGCCTGCGGTGGCGGTTCTGAACGAGGCCTCGGGCCTCAGGAAGCGAGCGCGATATGGCACGAGTGGACCTGACCGGCGCCGACGTCGTCGACGGGCACTGCCATCCTTTCCGGACACAGGATCTGCTCGACCGTGAGCCGAGGACGTTCGAGACGAGATGCATGTTCCTCGGCACGGCGCTGTTGTCCTCTGGCCATGCGGATCACGGGGCCGCGGCGTTCGTGGAGGAGCTGACCGAGTCGACCATGTTCGGGCTCGCGCTGCGCCGGTGGATCGCTCGACACCTGGGCTGTGACCCGACCAAGGAGGCGGTCGTGGCTGCGCGCGACGCGGCTCTGCGAGCCGACCCACCCGGCTACGTGCGCGGTCTGATGGAGTCGGAGAACGTCGTGGCGGTCGTCGCCGACGAGGGCTACCCCCAACCGACGATCGAACGCGCCGAGTTCGAAGCAGCGCTCGGAGGCGTGGCGGTGCATCGGGTCGGTCGCATCGAGCCCTGGATCGTCGATGCACGCGAAGAGGGAACGTTCGACGCCACCGTGCAGCGGTTCGAGGAGGCCGTGAACACCGCCGCCGCCGACCCCAGGCTGATCGCGTACAAGACGATCATCGCTTATCGCACGGGTCTCGATGTCACCGACCCGACGTCAAGCGAGGCGACAGCCGCCTATGACCGCTGGCGCGCCGACGAGTGGCGTGAGACACGGGAGCACGCGAAGCCCGTGCGCGACTTCCTGCTGCAACGGGCGTTCGCGCTCGCGAAGCAGCACGATCGCGTGTTCCACGTGCATGTCGGCGCGGGCGATCCCGACGTGAACCTCACGCACGCGAAGCCGCAGGATGCGTTCGCGTTCTTCGTCGCGCACCAGGACATCCCGATCGTGATGATCCACACGGGGTGGCCGTGGGTGGCTGAGGCTTCCTACCTCGGCACGGTGCTGCCGAACCTCTATTTCGACGTGTCGGAACTGGTGCCGTGGGGGTGGGGCCAGATCGATTGGTCGCTCGAGATGCTGCTCGGCGCCGTGCCCGCGGTGAAGGTCATGCACGGCTCGGACGAGTCGTCGGAGCCCGAGATGTTCCCGGTCTCGGCGCGTCTGGTGCGCGAGGCCCTCGAGCGTGTCCTTGGCACGTTCGTCGATCGCGACTTCCTCTCGGTCGCAGATGCGGAGGCGATCGGGCGGGGCGTGCTCGCCGACAACGTGCGCGCACTGCACGGCATCTGATGCCCGGCGGTCGTTGCGAGCAGGGCGTCGGGGCCGCTAGCGCGGCTGCCAGTCTGGGAAGAAGTCGATCCGTCCGAACGTCTTCTGCTCCCGGTCCGACCCGTCGTCACGCATCACCCAGACGCCGATGCGGTCGTCGTTGCCGAGCCGGTTGAAGCCGATCCGTCGCCCGTTCGGAGCGAACGCAGGGGCGAATTCGTCCTGCCTCGAATGAGTGAGTTGCGTCTCGTTCTGACCGTTGTCGTCCATGACCCAGATGTTCCCGTTCCTGGAGAAGACGATGCGTGATCCGTCGGGCGCCCAATCGGGTCTCTCGTCGACCCGCGGCCCGCTTGTGAGGCGCACGGGGTTCGTGCCGGTGTCGTCCATGACCCAGATGTCGTCGGCCGCGGCACGGTCGCTCGTGAACGCGATCGACTGGCCGTCGGGCGACCATTCCGGGAACGCATCGAACCCCGCGGTCGTGGTGAGGCGCGTCTGGTTCGATCCATTGGCGTCCATCACCCAGATGTCCTGGAACGAGTCCTGGGCGTTCGAGGTGTAGGCGATCTGTGCACCGGTGGGCGACCACGCAGGCCAGGTCTCCTGCACGTCAGGGGTGGAGGTGATGCGTGACCGATCGCTGCCGTCGGCGTCGATCGCGAAAATGTCGCAGTTGCCGGTCTTGCCGCCGGCACAGCGCACGTATGCGAGACGCGTGCCCGAGGCGTTCCAGTCGGGCATCGACTCGACCTTGTTCGGCGTATCCGTCAGCCGTCTCGTGGGGGCCCCTCCGGCCTCGAACGCCCAGATGTCGACCTGATGCCCCGACGACCGGCCGAACGCGATGTCGCCGTTGCGACCGGGGAACGCGGCGTCGGCCGGAGCGCCCGCTGCGAGCAGAGCAACGGTTGCCACGGTGGAGACGATCAGCCTGCTGCGCATCACTCCGCCGCCTCGGCGTCGGCCTTCGTGCGGTGCACGGTGCCGTCGGGGTGTTCGGGAGGCGAATAGAGGGAGTAGAGCTTCACCTCGTCGTCACCGATGTTGACCACGTTGTGCCACATGCCGGCGGGCACGATGAACGCCCAGTCGTCCTCGACCTCGTGGGTCTCGTCGACGGCATCCTCGGTCTGTCCGAACTCCACCCTGGCCCTGCCTTGCTCCAACCTCAGGAACTGGTCGAGGTGTCCGTGGCGTTCCCATCCGATGTCCTCGCCGGGGCCGAGCCGCATGAGCGTCAGTTGCGTGTGCTCACCGGTGTACGCGACGGTGCGGAAGTTCGAGTTGCCGAGGGTCAGCTTCGTGATGTCGTCGAGCCATCCAAGCATCGGCTTGCCTCCCGTTCGCTCGGTTTACCCGATAGTAGGCCCGTCAGGTGGCGCGCAGGCGCCTCAGGCCAACTCCATGCCATTCGTCACTGACGAGCAACTCGCGCCGCGGCGGGCTCCAGACACGGTACGCGAGCCAGCCGCCGACGCCGAGCATGGACGATCCTGAGCCACTCGGCGACCGCCACCATTATCGCGAAGAAACGTCGGGACATGCCCTCGATGGTTCCCGAGCCCCACCGGACCGAACCTCCGTCGAAGGTCTCTTCCTGCATCTTCCAGCCTCGAGCGCCACGACAACAGGGCCCTGAGCTCGGTTTGGGCAGCGACGCGTGGGGAAAGCCAGACGACGGATCAGTATGGGAGAGGACATGACATGGCAGAGCATCCCGACGACGGACGCATCATCGAGACCCGTGGCCGCGACACCGCTGTCGTGACGACCCACCACCAGCCCGTCGATGCGGTCGACGAGGGCGACCGGGCCGGGCTCGATGCCGCGCGATCGCGCTACGGGGGACTCGATGTTCCCGCGAGCCTCGCAGGCACGCTCGTAGCGCTCGCGATGCTCTTGCTGCTCGCGGGCCTGGCATCGGCGGCATTCGGTGTTCTCGCGTTCAACACCGAGACGACCGATCTCGCGGGCAACGTCGAGGAACTGACGCTCGGCGCATTGATCGCGGCGGGCGTGGTGATCTTCCTCGCGTTCGTGATCGGTGGTTGGTCGGCCGGGCGCATGTCCCGATACAACGGCGCCTTGAACGGCTCCATGGTCGCCGTATGGTTCGTGGTCTTGATGGTCATCCTCGCCATCCTCGGAGTTGTGGCCGGCGACACCTACAACCTCTTCGACAACCTGCGGGTGGCGGAGGCCTCGCTGCCGAACTGGTTCTCCACCGACGACGTCACCACCGGAGCCCTCGTGAGCTCAGTCGCCTTCGCAGGGGTGATGATCATCGGCGCGATCCTCGGCGGCATCTGGGGCACGCGCTTGCACCGCAAGGCCGATCGCACGATCGTCGGCGGGGCGGAGCGTGCCGTCAGCGAGACAACGGTCGTCGACGGCGGGAACGTCTGAGGGAATCCGCGGGTCGAGCGCAATGGCGTTCCCGGAGGTCCGCGAAGGATTGGTCGGGCTCCGGGAGCATTGAGGCCCGAGGCTCGTGTTTCTGCGGTCACCCGCGCGGACGACCCGGTGACGGTGAGGACGAGGCCGCAACCCGAGAAGATCGCTTCCTTCCGCCTGCCACGCAGGCCAACCGCGACTCGCGATCACCGGTCCGTTTCTCAACCTCGGCTTCTTGCGATGTCCGGCCCCTCGAAGCCGCTCCGAAGGGCAAGGGCTGGAATCGCACATGGTTTGCCCGGACTCGACTGGTTTGCGCCGACTCGGCCTCGGGAAAGCGTTTCCTGCTCGCTCGCGATCCTTGGATCTGAGCGGAGGGGGTGCAGCTCGTTGGCAGAAGTCGTGCTCGACGATGTCACGAAGGTCTATGTCGATGGGACCGAGGCTGTCTCGGATCTCGCTCTCTCGATCGATGACGGCGAGTTCATGGTGTTCGTCGGACCGTCGGGTTGCGGAAAGACCACGGCGCTCCGTATGGTCGCGGGCCTCGAGGACATCTCGAGCGGGACCATCTCGATCGGCGACCAGGTCGTGAACGACATGCCGTCGAAGGATCGCGATGTCGCGATGGTGTTCCAGAACTACGCCCTATACCCCCACCTGAAGGTCTACGACAACATGGCGTTCGGGTTGCGGCTGCGGAAAGAGGACAAGAAGGAGATCGACCGCCGTGTCCGTCATGCGGCCGAGATCCTCGGGCTCGAGGAGTACCTCGATCGCAAGCCCAAGAACCTCTCAGGTGGTCAACGGCAACGGGTTGCCATGGGCCGAGCGATCGTGCGGGAGCCTCGCGTTTTCTTGATGGACGAGCCGCTGTCGAATCTCGACGCCAAGCTCCGAGTGCAGATGCGTGCGGAGATCGCCCGCCTGCAGGGCGATCTCGGCGTCACGACGATCTATGTCACCCACGATCAGACCGAGGCCATGACGATGGGCGATCGCGTCGCGGTGATCAAGAAGGGTCGCTTGCAGCAGGTCGACGAGCCGCAAGCTCTGTACGACCATCCGGCCAACCTATTCGTCGCCGGATTCATCGGCTCGCCGGCCATGAACATGGTCGAAGCTGATCTGCAGCGCGACGGCGAGTCGTACGGGGTCACGTTCGGAGAAGTCTCGCTGACACTCGATCCCGAGTTGGTGGCCTCGCGTTCCACTCTCGGCTCGTACGAGGGGAAGAAGGTCATCGTGGGCATCAGGCCCGAGGACATCGAGGATGCCGCGATCCACAGCGATTCGCCGGCCGATCGCCGTCTGAGGACTCGCGTGACCTTGCGAGAGTCGCTCGGGTCGGAGGTGCTCGTGCACTTCACCGTTGATGTGCCTCCGGTGCTCACCGACGACACGCGGGAGCTGGCGCGAGATGCCGGCGCCGCAGAGCTCGAGGCGGGGCGCCACGAAGGACGATCGACCTTCGTCGCGCGGCTGAGTCCCCGCACCGAGGCCCGTGAGCGCGCCGAGATCGAGCTTGCGGTCGACACCAGCCGCTTGCACTTCTTCGATCCCGAAAGCGGTTCAAGCATCGAGGGGTCCGGATGAGCCGGCCCGTGGAAGGAGTACCGATGACAGCGATGATGACGAGGTTCGGTCGCCTGATCGCCCCTTTGGCGGTCGTGGCGCTCCTCGCGACCGCGTGTAGCGGCGGAGAGGATCTGGACGACGACGGCGGAGCAGAGGAGACCTCCGGGGCGTCCGCTGCGGTCGATCTGAGCGGGGAGACAGTCGAGGTGGCTGCCGTGTGGACCGGCGCCGAGCAGGAGCGGTTCCAGATGGTGCTCGACGGGTTCGCCGAGCAGACGGGTGCCACGGTTCGGTTCCGCTCGGCGGGGGATGATGTCGCCGCCTACGTGGGACCGCGCATCGAGGGCGGTGACCCGCCTGACGTTGCGATCTTCCCGCAGCCAGGGGTGGTGCAGAGCTTCGCGGAGCAGGGCGATCTCATCGAGATCGAGGACGTCGCTGGAGACGAGGTCGATGCCAACTACGGGAAGGGAGCTCGAGAGGCCGGATCTGTCGATGGCACGCTCTACGGTGTCTGGTTCAGAGCCGCACAGAAGTCGACCGTTTGGTACAACGTCGATGTTTTCGAGGGTGCCGGCGTCGAGCCGCCGACGACCTTCGAAGAGTTGCAGCAGGTCGCACAGACGATCTCGGACTACGGCGTCGAGCCGTACTCGATCGGGGCCGATGTCGGCTGGCCACTCTCGGACCTGTTCGAGAACATCTACCTCCGCACGGCTGGCCCCGACATGTACGACCAGCTCGCGGCGCACGAGATCGCGTGGACCGATCAATCCGTCAAGGACGCCCTCACGGTCATGGCGGACATCCTCGGTGACGAGTCCCTGCTCGCCGGTGGGGCGTCGGGAGCCGAACAGACCGACTTCAACGGCTCGGTCACACAGGTCTTCGCCGATCCTCCGAAAGGCGCGATCATCTTCGAGGGCGACTTCGTCGGGGGCGTGATCAGCGGGGAGACGAAGGCCGAGGTCGGGACCGATGCCGACTTCTTCGAGTTCCCCTCGATCGATGGGTCGGAGCCTGCCGTGCTCGGTGGCGGTGACTTCGCCGTGCTCCTGGCCGATACAGAAGGCGGCAAGGCACTGATCGAATACCTCGCCACCCCGGAAGCCGCCGAGATCTGGGTCGCCGAGGGAGGCTTCATCTCCCCGAACTCCGAAGTGGAGACGTCGGGCTATCCCGACGAGGTGAGCCAGCGTGCGGCCCAGGCATTGGTCGACGCGGGTGAGAGCGTCCGCTACGACATGTCAGACCTTCAGCCGACCGAGTTCGGAGCGACTACGGGCCAGGGCATCTGGGGCATCCTGATCGACTTCCTCCGCGATCCGAGCGATGTTGACGGAACGGCACAGGCCCTCGAGTCGGCCGCGAAGAAGGCATACGGAGAGTAGTCGCATGGACGACGGCGTCCAGCGGCGGGGCCGGTCGTGGGGGGTGGTCCTGTTCCTCGCCCCCGCGCTGGTGCTGCTGGGCGCCATCGTCGTCTACCCGATCATCTTCTCGGTCGGTCGGAGTCTCTTCAACGCCAGCGGCTCCGAGTTCGTCGGCGCCGAGAACTACCAGGAGATGTTCACGTCGCCGGCCACGCGCACGGCGATCAAGAACAACCTGATCTGGGTCGTGTTCGCTCCGAGCATCGTCACCGCCCTGGGCCTCGTGTTCGCCGTGCTCACCGAACGCATCGCGTGGAGCACCGCGTTCAAGGTGGCCATCTTCATGCCCATGGCGATCTCGTTCCTGTCGGCTGGCGTCACGTGGCGGCTCATCTACGAACAGGACCCCGACCTCGGGCTCGCGAACGCGGCCACCGGAGCAGTGGTGAACGTGGTTCGACAGCCGGGTGAGTTGCCCGGCGCCCGCCCTTCAGAAGAGAAGGCATTGCGGTCAACGGACGATGGCGGCCTCCAGGCGTCGGATCCTGTTGGCGTCGGGGAGACGGCGACCTTCGGCCTGGTCGCGATCCCGCCAGAGTTGGTCCCCGAGGATGCGTCGCAAGCCATCGAGCCCACGGCGGCTGAAGGTGGCATCGCCGGCACGGTCTGGCTGGACTTCGCACCCGGTGGCGCAGGTGAGCCCGGAACCATCGATCCGGACGAGCGTGGCCTGCCCGGCGTCGACGTGGAAGCCGTCGCCGACGGTGCGGTCGTGGCCTCGACGACGACCGGGACTGATGGCGCATTCGTCCTCGACGGTCTGTCAGAGGGCTCCTACGAGCTGCGGCTGCCGCCGTCCAACTTCCGGGAGCCTTTCGGCGGCATCAGCTGGCTTGGACCGATGCTCGTGACGCCGGCGATCATCGTGTCCTATATCTGGATCTGGGCCGGCTTCGCGATGGTGGTGATTGCGGCGGGTCTTGCCGCGATCCCACGGGAAACGCTCGAAGCGTCCCGGGTCGATGGCGGCAACGAGTGGCAGGTGTTCCGCCGAGTCACGGTTCCGTTGCTTGCCCCGGTCCTCGCTGTGGTCTTCGTGACCTTGGTGATCAATGTGTTGAAGGTGTTCGACCTCGTCCTCGTGATCGCCCCGGGATCCGCGCAACGCGATGCGAACGTGATCGCGCTGCAGCTGTGGAAGACAGCGTTCGGCATCCGCGACTTCGGTCTCGGCAGCGCCCTCGCGGTGTTCCTGTTGCTATTGGTTCTGCCCGCGATGGCCTTCAACATCAAGCGCTTCCGGGAAGAGCCATGAGCGCGGTCACGACGACGACCCGCAGCACCACGCGACGCGACGTGCCGCGGTCATCACGACTCGTCGATGCGCTGACACGTGGCCCCGCCACAGCACTGCTCGCAGTGGTCGCGCTGCTGTGGTTGGTGCCAACGATCGGGTTGCTCGTCTCGTCGTTCCGCAGCGCCGCCGACAATGCTGATAGCGGATGGTGGACCGTGCTGACGGCGCCGGCACAGCTCACGTTGCAGCCATACAAGAACCTTCTCGATGATCCGACGATGGTGAGTGCGTTCCTGAACACCGTGCTGATCACCCTGCCGTCGTCACTGCTGATCGTCGTTGTCGCTTCGCTCGCCGCTTACGCCTTCGCTTGGATGCGCTTCCGTGGACGTGACGTGCTCTTCCTGATCGTTGTCGGTCTTCTCGTGGTGCCGCTGCAGGTTGCGCTGATTCCAGTAGCCCGCCTCTACGACCTGCTCGGGCTCTTCGGCACGATCCCTGGGGTCGTGCTCTTCCACGTTGCGTTCGGACTGCCGTTCGCGATCTTCTTGCTTCGGAACTTCTTCGTGGGCATCCCACATGAGCTGCTCGAGGCAGCTCGCATGGACGGCGCGAGCGAGTGGACGGTGTTCTCGAGGGTCGTGCTGCCGCTCGGTGTTCCCGCGATCGCGTCGCTGCTCATCTTCCAGTTCTTGTGGGTGTGGAACGATCTGCTCGTGGCCCTGGTGTTCGCCGGCGGCGAGACCCAACCCCTCACGGTCGCCATCAGGGAGCAATTGCGATCGTTCAGCGCCAACATCGACGTGATCGCGCCGGCGGCGTTCTTGCAGATGATCGTGCCGCTCCTGGTGTTCTTCGCCTTCCAGCGATACTTCGTGCAGGGACTGTTGGCGGGGTCGCAACGCTAGCGTTCGAGGGAGGCCGGTCCCCCAGTAGGGAGCGCCAGGAATCGTCACCCCCGCGGGCTCGTTGCTGGCGTCCGGCGATCGTCCGACCAGAGAGCGCACCCGCCGGGAGCTGAGGCTTCGCCTCAGCGAGGAGGGCTGGCTGGAGGCAACGGACCGGGCAACGGCGGAAACGGCGCGGAGGGCGGTTCCACCCCGGCGGCCTCGAGCTTCTTCGCGCGGTGCCAGGCGAACCAGCCATAGCCTCCCGCGAGACCGGCGAGCGTGAGGTATGACCCGATCCGGATGAGCCATGGCGCCAGCTTTGCGACGAGCAACGTTGCGAGAGCGCTCTTCACAGGTTCGACATCGTCTGCCTCGTGATCATCCATCGCCGTTGACGCTATCGTGCCGACCCGTTCCGGTCACGGGTTTCCGACGAGGCACCTCACCATGGGGGCGTCCGCCTTCGGGAGGTGTAGCGTTGTGCGGAGGGCCTCGATGCGTGCACGCCGACGGACGCCGCTGCCTGTCGTCGTCTTCCTCGTGCTCGTGTCCTGCACATCGGGCGAAGGGGAATCGACCGACAGCTCCACCTCGCCGCCGACGACGGCATCCTCATCCGCCGCGCCGATCACGACGCTCGCGTCGGGTGCAGAGCTCCCTCGAGGGTGCAACGGGCGAACCCCTGCCCGCGGCCAGACGGTCGCGTTCGTCGCTCTGGGCCGGGCGTGGGCGCTCGATCCCGAGAGCGAGCGCCTCACGTGCATGTTCGACGTAGGCAACCCAGGGCCGTTCGCATGGGGACCTCAGGGCGATCGCGTGCTCTTGGCAGACCTGGAGGTCCGTGGCGTGACGAGCGAGGCACCGACACTTCCGGGGATCGACACACGGCCGGCCGCGTTCGACTGGGGTCATCCGATCGGGCTCGCGGTCGTCTACGCCGCACGCGACGAACGCACGCCCGGGAAACGCTTCATCGACGACGGGCATGTCGAGGCACTCACCGCGTTGCCCGGCGGGCGTTACCTCGAGGTCGCGTACCACCCGAGCGGGCTCGCGCTCGCGTTCGTGGTCGACCGGCGCGGCGAGCAGTCGATCTGGCTGTCGACGAACGAGGGAACCGATCCGGTGCGGCTCGTCTTCTCCGAGGGAGGAACTCGGTTCACATCGATCGCGTTCACGCCCGACGGCCGGCGCCTCGTCTGGACCGCGCAACACGCCGGCGGCTATCCGCAGATCCACACGATGGACCTGGCGGAACGCACCGGCTTCGCCGACGGGTGGCGCGGAGAGGACGGGCAGGAGGCGTCGAACCTGCACCTGGCGCCGTCGGGACGTCTGATGGCGATTCGACGAAGGAACCAGCTGCGCGGACCGGACGGCGATGCTCGTGCTCAGCCCCAAGGTGGCAAGGCCGGCCCTTCCCGGCAGCTCCGAGCCCAGCACGGTCCTCGGGTGGCTCGATCGGTCGACGGTGTTGGTGGGCGCTCGGCGGATGCGATGAGCCGCTCGACCTCAGCGCGGTCGACGTTGCCGGGAACGTGAGCGCGCTCGTGCTCGGCGCCGAGGTCGCAGCCGCGCGCACCGTGACGACGTCGGCTCCGGACTCGGTGCCCGCACCTCCTGTCGAGGCGGAGGAGCAGCCGCCGCCCGAAGGGGTCGGGTGATAGCTCCTCACGCGGCGGCCGGTCGGCCGCAAGACGAGGAACGAGAGAGGGCGGGGGCGCGAACGGCACGACCCGGCCGGGCGGCGCCGGTCACACTGAGCGCCGCTCGGTGCGGAACCTGCCGAGCTGGAAGATGGCCCCCGCCCACCACGTAACGCTGGACGCAAACGCGCGGGACGGGCCGGCAGCAAACGCGCTGGTCGGATCAGCCGATGCGGGGCAGCACGTACAGGGCGAGGAACCCGAGGATCGCGAGGACGATGACGACGATCGCCGTGTACTTGATCGCCGCGTATCCGACCATGCCGCCGCTGCGCTCAGGGTCCTGAACTTCGCGCACGTGATCGTGTGATTCTGGCTCGTAGTAGGGCATCTGGACCTCCTTCCACGGCCTCGGTTACCCCGGAGCGCGGTCGATGATGCGCCCCGATGGAAGATGCAGCCTTTGGTCCTAGGTCTGTCGCAGACGTGCGGAACGGCGCCAGCGTGCTCAGTCCTCGACTCCGTCCTGACCGAAGGGATCGTCTCGGCCGTGATGCCGGGCGGGCGGTTCGTCGGTCGGGTGGGTGGTCTGCGGCGCGGCCTGGCCGCCGGAACCTTCGCCACCGGAGCTGGATGACGAACCTCTGGCCCCATGCTCGACCAGGAACGCCACCTTGCAATGCACCTTGTAGAGCGTGAGCTCTCCGCCGTCGCCGACCGACGCACTGCTGCCGATAACGTCGACGCCCTGGATGTTCCGCAGCGACTGGGATGCCACCCGAACGGCGTTGCGCACCGCGTCGCTGAACGACGAGTCGGAGCTGCCGACCAGCTCTACGACCTTGACGACTCCGCCCGGTTCCTCGTGACCGCTCATGCGGTTCCCCTTTCTGTTGAAGCGAGATGACTGCCATGAGCGGCCATACCCGGGCGCGATCCTTCGCCACACCTTGACCGTCGCTTGCGAACGCCTTGCACGGCCCGGACGCATGCTGTAGGGGAAGAGACCGTGTCGAGCGACACGTCGGAGAGGCGGGAGCGATGCGAAGGAAGATCTCGAGCGTGCTGGTGCCTGCAGTGGTCGTAGCGACTGGAAGTTGAAGCTCAAGGACGAGAACCGCACGATCGAGGCCGAGTAACGGGATCTTCGCGGCGCGCGCCGTCAACAGCTCGACGGGCGAATTGTGCCGGGGTCGCGCGGTGTGGTCAGGCTGAGCCCGAAGCTACCATCGACGGCATGACGACGCGCGTGCTCCTGGTCGAAGACGAGGAGGCGATCTCCGAGCCGCTCGCCGAACACCTGGCGAGGGAAGGGTTCGAGGCGGAGGTCGTCGGCACGATCGCCGAGGCCCAGGCGGCGCGCGAGCGAGCCGAGCCTGACGTGATCCTGCTCGACGTGATGTTGCCCGACGGTGACGGCCGGGACTTCTGCCGAGCGGTACGCAAGTCCTCGGACGTGCCGATCATCATGTTGACCGCACGCGGCGAGGAGGTCGACCGCATCGTCGGGCTCGAGCTCGGCGCCGACGACTACGTCGTCAAGCCGTTCTCTGCCGGTGAGCTCGTCGCTCGCATCCGCGCGATCCAGCGCCGAGGACGCGCCAGCACCGACGCTCGTGCTGCGGTAGCCGTCGGCGCGATCATGCTCGATCCGTCGTCTCGCACGGTCACCAAGGGCGGCGAGACGATCGAGCTGGCGGCCAAGGAGTTCGATCTGCTGCGCATGTTGATGTCTCGGGCGGGCGAGGTCATCGGACGCGAAGAGATCATGGACGAGGTGTGGGACCCGCACTGGTTCGGGTCGACGAAGACGCTCGACGTGCACATCTCCTGGCTCCGCAAGAAGATCGAAGACGACCCCGCCGATCCTGCGTACATCAGGACCGTGCGCGGTGTTGGGTTCCGGTTCGCACCTCCCGACGTTCCCGACGCACCGGGCGCGCCGGCTCGATGAAGGTTCGCACCCGGCTAGTCATCTCCTTCGCCTACATCTTGCTCGTCGTCATCGTGGCGCTCTCGATCCCGCTCGGCATCGTGCTCCGCGACCGGGCGCGATCCGAGCTCGAGGGGCTCGCCCTGACGAACGCGCTGACGATCGCGGCACTGGACGCCGACCGCGTCGGCGACTCCCCCGGGATCGACGAGCGCTCGCCGGCGATGTACGTCGGTACGCACACGATGTCGGCGGCAGGGTCGTCGTGCTGGACAGCGCTGGAACGGTCATCGCCGATTCCGATCGGGAGGATCTCGGGCAGGACTTCGCGACGGCGGGACGGCCCGAGGTGATCGATGCGTTCGGATCGGTGCCATCGGTCGACACGCGCATGAGCCTCGACGAGGGCGGCGAGATCGTCGTGGCTGCGGCGCCGATCATCGACGAAGGGCAGCTGGTCGGGGTCGTCAGGGTCTCCCGAGATGTCGAGCAGGTCCAGGTCAACGTTCGGCGCGCGACGCTCGCGATCGTCATCGTGGCGCTCGCCGGGCTCGTGGCGGGCTTGGCGCTCGCGTTCGCACTCGCGGGGTCGCTCGCGCGCCCGCTCACGAGGCTCGCGGGGGTCGCGCGCCGGCTCGGGCGCGGTGATCTGTCGTCGAGGGCGGGAGTGATCGAAGGCGCGAGCGAGATGCAGGACCTGGCGGGTTCCTTCGATGAGATGGCCGACCGACTCGAGCGCTCGGTGCAGGCCCAACGCGAGTTCGTCGCGAACGCGTCGCACCAGCTGCGGACCCCGCTGACCGGCATGAAGCTCCGCCTGGAGTCCGCGATCGCCGAGACCACCGACGATCGCGTGGCCACTCAGCTGCGCGCGGCCGACAAGGAGGTCGATCGTCTCGCCCAGATCGTGCAGCGCCTGCTGATGATGGCCCGCGAGATCGAGGAAGGCAAAGTCACACACACCGAACTTCGCGCGGCTGCCGCCCGCGCGATCGACCGATGGCGCGACCGCGCGGAACGGGGAGGCGCCACGGTCGTCGCGGGCGATGGTGGCGAGCAGGCCGTGGCGCTCGTCGAGTCCGGACGATCTGGACCAGATCCTCGACAACCTGATCGACAACGCCATCGCATACGCACCCGGACCGATCGAGATCGACGTCGAGGACGGCCCTGGGCACGATCTTCTCGTGCTGGGGGTGCGAGATCACGGGCCGGGCGTCGCACCCGACGAACGCGCGCGTGTGACTGAGCGCTTCTTCCGCGGGAAGGGCGTGCAGGCCGAGGGCTCGGGTCTCGGCCTCGCGATCGCACGCGAGCTGGTCGAGCGGTGGAACGGCTCGCTCACCTTGGAGGATGCAGATGGCGACGGCACCCGCGTCGAGGTCAACTACCTCCGGCGCATCCTCGCCCACGCTCCTTTGCCGGGTCTTAACCCCTCGCCCCATACCGTGAACCCATGAAGAGGATCGTCGTGATCGTGCTGCTCGGACTGGCGGGGCTCATCGCAGCGACGTCGCTCACGCTCGGTGCCCTCGCGGTTGCCGGCGACGAGGTGGGAAGCGTTGTCCGCCCGCGGCTCGACGAGGCTCGCGAGAGACCTTCTGCCGCCCCGAGCGCTTCGAGCGCTTCGAGCACGAAGAGCCCGGATCCCGATCGCGGGAACGGTTCGCCGACCGATTCCGAGGCATCGTCGACCCCCTCCGACGACGCGAGCGGGAGCTCGACGCCGGAGCCGGGTGAAGACGGAGGTTCCGACTCGAGCGGTTCGGGCTCCGACGGGTCCGGCTCCGACGACTCGGGATCAGAGGACTCCGGCGGATCCGACGATCATTCCGACGACGACGACTGAGCTTTCCCCGGCCTTTACCGCCTCCTGGGCATGTCGTAACCCGCACCTCCGTAGCGTGGTACCAGCGACTCAGGCGAGCCGTGGATCACCGATAAGGAGGAAGCGATGGATCGAGGCACACGCAGGATGATCATGATCTTCGTTCCGCTGGCGCTGACGGCCCTCGCGATCGGTGGTGCTGTGGCACTCGCGCAGAGCCCGTCGACTGCGACTCCCTCGCCTGCCACGTTCACGCCATCTGCGAGCCCGTCCGACGACCCCAGTCTCGACGCAAGCCCGTCGGAAGATCCCACGCGTGACTCGAGCCCGTCGGACGATCCAACGCCTGAGCAGAGCGCCGACGACGAGGTGTCGGACACCCCGAGCCCTGACGACGACGCGTCCAACACCCCGAGCCCCGACGAGGCGTCGGACACAGCGAGCCCCGAAGAGGACCACGAGGACGAAGAAGAGGGCTCTGAGGACGACGAAGGGAACGATGACGACACCAGTCCCGACGAGAACGACGAGTCCGCGGTCTGACGGCGCTACGCGCCGATGCCGGCACGCAGAGCGGGGAAGCGTGTGAGGAGACCTTTCGCTTCGACCTGGTACAACGGCTGAGGCTGCGGCAAGCCCGGGAGCCGATGTCGTCCGAGGCTTCGCGCTCGCACCCCGGTCGGCAGTGATCGCTCGACGGCTGCCTTCGATCTGCCGGAGATCAGGATCTGTCCGCCGTGCCCGACGAAGCAGACACGGCTCACGGTGTGCACCGAGAGCCCGACGTAGCCGGCCTCGGTGAGCGTGGGCCGTCCGCTATGGATGCCCGCCCGCACCCGTACGTCGAGGTCGTCGGGCCACGGCCGTGTTCGCATCGTGCGCTGCATGTCGACGGCCGCTTCGACCGACGCCGCGGCGCGTTCGAAGACCGTGAGCGACTCGTCGCCGTGGGCGTCGACGAGGCGTCCGCCGAACCGGCGAGCGGCACTGCGGATCACGGATCGCACGTCGCGGAGCAGGTCCGAGTAACGATCCTCGAGTCGTCGTAGCAAGATCGTGGAGCCCTCGATGTCGGTCATGAGGAAGGTCACGGCACCCGTCGGGAAGGTCGAGAAGTCGGGCGTGCGAGCGTTCCGCTCCGATCGCAGCTGGCCATCGATGAAGCCGACAGGCACGATGCCGTAGCGCTTCGCGGCCTGCAACAAGCGGCGGCGAGCGCGTTCCCTGGCAGCGTCGCTGTCGAACTTGACGCGCTCGAAACGCGCGAGCGCGTTGCGAACGTGCGACTCGTCGTGGATGGGCAGCCGACGATTCCCGTTGGCGTCGATGTGGGCGAATGCCCGGTCGGGCAGGCTCGCCCGCTCGCGAGCGCTGAGCGTGGCCATGACCGTGACGATACCGGTCGACGGCGAGTCTCGATCGTGACTACTCGAACGCCTCCTGGATGTCGTGCTCGGTGCTGCCGTCGGCATCGAGCTCCAGCGACACGGAGTTCATGCAGTAGCGGTCGCCGGTCGGACGCGGACCGTCGGGGAACAGGTGCCCGAGGTGGCCGCCGCAGCGGCTACACGTCACCTCTGTGCGACGCATGCCGAGGCTGTCGTCCTCGTGCAGCTCCACCGCGCCGGGCTTGATCGGTTCCCAGAAGCTCGGCCACCCGGTGCCGGACTCGAACTTCGTCTCGGAGCTGAACAGCGGGGTGTGACAGCCTGCACATCGGTAGACGCCAGGCTCCTTGGAGGAGGCATAGGTGCCGGTGAACGCGCGCTCGGTTCCCTTGTTGCGTAGCACCTCGAACTGCTCGGATGTCAGGCGCTGCCGCCACTCCTCCTCGGTTCGTGGAAGCGGTGCTTGCGTGGCCGGGTCATCGGATCGATCGTCCATGTCTACCTCCTCATCGGGCGCCGGGCTCCCCGGATGCCGTCTCGTTTCGGGTGTCGTCGGCCCCGCCGGCGCCGAGCGCTGCACCAGGGCCCCAGAGTTCCTCGACCGCTACCTGGATGACGCCCGCGACCGGCAGCGCCACCACCGCGCCGATGAAGCCTGCCAGCTCGACGCCGATGACGACCGCGAGCAACACGACGAACGGATTCAGGCGGATCGTGCGGCCGTACACCAGCGGCTGGAGCACGTGATTCTCGAACTGCTGGTACACGATGAAGAAGATCGTGACGACGATGCCGGCGGTGACCGAGTGCAGGAAAGCCACGATGATCGCCGGCAGCGCACCGATCGTCGCGCCGATCAACGGGACGAGATCCGCGACCGCCACCCAGAGCGCGAGCAGGGACGCGTACGGCAGACCGAGCGAGAGCAGGGCCACGAGTGCGGCGATCGCGGCGACGACGCTCGTGAGCACGTTGCCGACCACCCACCCCGAGACGGCCCGCATCGAGCGTTCGGCGATGCGCGTCGTCGGGCCGCGCACCTGATCGGGCAGCGCTTCGTCGCCCGACCTGACGAGGCGCGGTCCGTACAGCAGCAGAAAGATCGTGAACACGACGATCGAGATGAATCCCACGATCGCCTGCCCGATGCTCGCGAACACCGCCAGAAGCGGACCCGACAACCCCACGAGTTGATTCGGCAGGTCGCTGCCCACCGACCCGACCCGGCTGTCGATGTCGAAGCGTTCACGCAGGTCGCGGATCAACGGCGCATCACGGATGCGGTCGATCGTCGCCGGCAGGTCGTCGGCGAACTCGACCGATTGGGTGATCACAGGTCGTGCGAAGGCGAACGCGACACCACCCAGGAGCAGCGTGATGCCGACGACGACGATCGCCACCGCGACGCCTCGTCGCGCGACCGTTCGCTCGACGCGATCGACGAGCGGCGCGAGCACGGCAGCGAAGAAGACCGCGAGGAACAGCCATACCAGCACACGCCTCAGCTCGAAGAGCAGGAACAAGGCGAGGGCAACCGCGAGTACCACGCCGACCACGACGAGCACGTCGCGGGGCGTGACGTGCGAGCCCCGTGACGCTCGGTCGGTCGTCATGGGTGCAGGCTACCCGCTCGGCGTGGCCGCGAACGCACCGAACGACCGAAGGGACCGAGTCGTTCCTGGTGCGCTGTCAACGGACCGTCGGGACAGACACAAGTCGTACACAGGACGAGGTATCGGGGGTGTGAGGGCCGACCTCTGACGCATATGCAACCCGTCGCCGGTCGACGAGACTTCCTGCATGGACGTCGGAGCTCCTTTCTGCGAAGAGTGTGGCCGTGTGGGAGCGAGGCTCTCGGGGCTGCATCCTCACGACGCGGGCATCATTCGCTGGACGCTCTATGCCTGCGGACACGTGACGACGACGCTCGTGCTCGACGCCTCGCTGATCGGCGAGGAACAGGACCTCGCCCCCCACGCAGCACCGACGGTCTGACGCAACGTCAGGAGACCGGGATCCGGCCGGTGACCGTCGTGCCCTCGAACGGTGCAGATCGCACGTCGAGGGTGCCGTCGATCGCGTCCAGACGGTCGATCATGCCTTGGAGGCCGGTCCCCGTGCCCGTCGTGGCGGGGTCGAAGCCGAGGCCGTCGTCCGCCACCTCGAAGGTCAGCTGCCCGTCACTCGCGGCGAGGTGGATGCTTGCCGTCGAGGCCTTCGCGTACTTGCCGACGTTCTGCAACGCTTCGAGCGCGCAGAAGTAGACGGCCGCCTCGATCTCCTTGGCGTACCGATCGATGCCGTCGGACTCGACGGTCGTGGGGATCGGCGCCTTCCGCGCCTGCGCCTCGAGGGCTGCCGCGAGGCCCCGATCGGCGAGCAGCGGCGGATAGATCCCGCGTGCGAGGTCGCGGAGATTCTCGAGCGCATCCGTCGTGTCCGCCTGCAGGCCACTCAGCATCGCTCCGGTCTGCCCGGCCCCTTCGCTCTTCGCGGCGTTCTCGCGCGAGACGCAGCTTCACGGCCAGAGCCGACGAGCTGCTGCTGCGCGCCGTCGTGGATGTTCCGCTCGATCTTGCGGCGCTCCTCGTCCTGTGCGGCCACGAGGCGCTGTCGAGAGGCACGCAGGTCCACGAGCCGCGCCTGCAGCTCGGCGGTGAGCCGAACGTTCCGAAGCATCAACCCGGCTTGCGAGGCTAGGTCGAACAGCAGCTTCTCCTCGGCCGGCGTGACCGGTTCGCTCGACGGTTTGGTCAACGTGAGCGCACCGAGGAGCTCGGACTGATGGCGGACCGCGACAGCAATACGTAACGAACCAGTGGAAGAAGAGTTCCGGC
>CAWHQA010000018.1:0-26287 GCA_963831325.1 uncultured Actinomycetes bacterium | reverse complement strand
TGTGTTATGTAGCCGCTTTGACTCATCGTATTGCCCGTTCACATCGAACCCAGGGCCGGGGGGGAAAGGGGTCTGGTCCGCCCCAGCCGTGGGCATCGAGGAAGCCCGAGCGATCGTTCGCCGCTCCGGGACGGCCGGGATGCGCGTTGTGTTCGAGTACCCACCCGAGTTCTGGCCTCAAGGGGCGGACCTGGGGGAGTACCTGGTCGACCTGCTCGGGAAGATCGGCTATCGCGGCAGCGTGAAGCGCCATTCAGTCGAAGCCTTCTACGATCCCGAGAATGAGTTCCAGATGGCACTCGCCGCATATACCGCCGACTATCCGGCGGCGTCGAACTTGATCACCCAATTCTTCACGTGCGACGCCGTCCTCCTCCCGCGGTCGGGTTTCTGTGATCGGCAGATCGACGAGATGATCGAGGAGGCGACCAAGGTGCAGATCGACGACGCCTTCGCGGCCGGCGCGCTCTGGGCGGAGATCGATCGTGCGATCGTCGACCAAGCTCCTTATGTCTGGCTCACGAACCCGAACACGATCGGCTTCATCTCCGAACGCGTGGGCAACTACCAGTTCAGCCTCCAATGGGGCATCCTCTTGAATCAACTCTGGGTTAGGTAGTCCGCCATCATCGGCGGCGTGATATCGCTGGTCCCCGCATGATCGCGAGTGCACCGACAGCCAAGGCGCATACACGTGCATGAACGAGCCGAAGGCACTCCAAGGTACTCAGCGGTACTCAACGACAGACCGTTTCCGCTGCTCAACGCCCTGACCTGCATGTTCTCCTCGCCCTTACAAGGCGAAGGTCGGAGGTTCGACTCCCTCAGCGCCCACCACAGAGCGGGTCGTTTCATGCCAAACGTGCGCGGGTAGCGAACAAATCACGCGGCAACGGAGGACTGCATGGCCAAGCTCAGCGCGAAGCAGCGCGCCAAACTGCCAGCCAAGACATTTGGTCTTCCGGAGAAGGCGCGCTCGAAGAAAGCCCGCAAGGAATCCGGGAACTACCCGATGCCCGACAAGGGCCACGCGATCAGCGCCAAGCGGCTCGCCGCCAAGCAGCGCAAGGACGGCAACCTCACGAAGGACGAGTTCGATCGAATCAACCGCAAGGCTGACAAGGTGCTGGAAGGAAAGCAGGACAAGAAGAAGAAGTAGTAGTAGCACTCTGGCGGTCTATCGCGGCGACGTGTGCAACCCGCCGCCGCGCTCCCACCACAAGGCCGGTGGGTTCGAACGAGGCTTGCTTTCCGCGCTGGACACGTGGGTCATAATGCGGGCGCCATCGACCCCGGGGGACATCCACATGACTGAAGGCTGGACCGCGATCGTCGAGGGCGCGGTCGTCGTCCTTGCGATCGTCATGGGCGTTCGGCTCGGCAGCATCGGGCTGGGGCTCTGGGGCGCGGCCGGCACGGCCGTGCTGATCTTTGTCTTCAAGGACACGCCCGGCGAGCCACCCATCAGCGCGTTCTTCATCATCATCGCTGTGATCACGGCCTCGTCGGCGATGCAGGCCGCGGGCGGCATCGATTGGCTCGTGCAGGTCGCGGGCAAGATCATCCAGCGGAACCCCCAGCAGATCACGTACGTCGCTCCGATCGTGACCCTGCTCTTCACGATGGGTGCGGGCACGGGCAACATCTATCTCTCGCTGATACCGGTGATATACGCGACGTCGCTGGAGGCAGGGGTCCGCCCTGAGCGACCGCTCTCGGTCTCGACGATCGCCTCTGGGTTCGGGCTCACCGCGTCCCCCGTGGCGGCCGCGATGGCCGCGATGCTCGCGCTGGTCGAAGCCACCGATGCGAGTTTCACGCTGTCGAACATCCTGATGATCACGATCCCCGCCGGGATCGTCGGAACGCTCACCGCGTCATTCGTGATGTCCCGTCGAGGGAAGGACCTCGCGGACGATGAGGAGTACCAGCGGCGACTCGCCGCCGGCGAAGTGGCACCTCCGGAGCAGAGTGAATCTGGCCCGTTGCCGCCCCAAGCGAAGCGCAGCGCCCTCATCTTCCTCGCGGGCGTCGCATACATCGTCCTCGCCGGACTGTTCCCGGACCTCCGCCCGAACGTGATCCCGAGCGAGGAATCGCTCGGTGTCTTGGAGCCGTTGGGGATGAACGAGACCATCCAGCTCGTGATGTTCATCGTCGCGCTCGCGATCGTGATGTCGACTCAGGTCAAGCCCGGAGACGTGGCGAAGCAACCCCTCATCGCCTCGGGTCTCGTGGCTGCGATCGCCTTGTTCGGACTGGCATGGATGACCGCCACGTACCTCGATAGCAACCCGGTCGTGATCACGTCGATCGGCGATATCGTCACGTCCCATCCGTTGTTCCTGGCGGTCGCCTTGTTCCTCGTGTGTGCGATGACGACGAGTCAGTCGGCGACGACGAACGCCATCGTGCCGATCGGGCTGGCCGCGCTCTCGGTACCGGCGGTCGTCGCGATGTGGCCGTCCCTCGTCGGCTGCTTCCTGCTCCCGGCCAACGGAACCCAGTTGGCCGCGGTCGAGATCGACAGGACCGGGAGCACGCGGCTCACCAAGAATCCGCTGTATCACTCGTTCACGATCCCTGTGCTAACCGGATGGGTGGGTGCGCTGGTAGCTGGCGCCGTCGTCTCGACGTTCCTCTGAGCATCGAGATCGGCCACCCCGAGACCCGATGAAAGGAGAAAGCCCGGTGGATGAACTCGCCCTTGTGCGCGACCGCGTCGCGTCCTCGATGCCCGAGATCATGGACCAGCTCGAACGCCTGGTCGCGATCCCCTCGTCGCGTTCCCAGGCTATCCCGGGGAGCCTGTTGAGCGCATGGGCAATGAGGTCCTTCGGGCTCTTCCAGGAGGCCGGTATCCGGGATGCCTCGGCTCCAGGAGGTGCCAGACGGCTACCGGCCGATCTACGGGAGTCCTCGAGGGACCATCGGGCTCGCCGACCGTCGTCCTCTACGCCCACTACGACGTGCAGCCTGCTCCAACTGAGCAGGGCTGGAGCAGCGATCCATGGACCGCAACCCGCAAGGACGACGGTCGCATCTACGGACGGGGCGCCGCGGACGACAAGGGTGGGATCGCGATCCACCTCGGGACCCTGTCGTACTTCGACGGGCCCCCATGCACCGTGAAGTTGATCGTCGAAGGAATGGAGGAGGCGAACTCGAACCTGGAGGCGTTCGTCTCGACCCACCCCGACCTGTTCGACTGCGATCTCTTCATCGTGTGCGACATGGGCAACCTCGCCGTCGGGGAGCCCACGCTGACGACCACGCTGCGCGGCGACGTCGCGTGCGTGGTCACCCTGCGCACGCTGGAGCATCCCCTCCACTCGGGCGTGTTCGGTGGCCCCACGCCAGACGCGATGATGTCCCTCGCGAAGCTCCTGTCGACACTCCAGGATGCGGACGGGAACGTCGCGGTCGAGGGCGTCACGTCGTTCGATTGGGACGGCATGGATTTCTCCGAGCGGGACCTGCGTGCCGGCGCCGACATGGTGGACGGCGTCGAGGTGATCGGCACCGGCTCGGTCGGATCGCGACTGTGGTCGCATCCATCCGTGTCCGCGATCGGCATCGATGTCACCCCGATCGATGGCTCGTCGAACGTGCTGCTCCCCGCCGTTCGGGCGAAGTTGTCGATGCGGATCGTGCCGGGGTCCGACCCCGCCCGTGAGCTGGATGCGCTCGTCCGCCACCTCGAAACGCATGCGCCGTGGGGAGCCACGGTCGAGGTCGAACGCACGAAGGAAGCTCCGCCGTTCCGATGTGAGACGGACGGACCGGGGTACGCTGCTGCACGACGGGCGATGGAAGAGGCCTTCGGGGCACCGCCCGGAGAAGCAGGCTCAGGTGGGTCGATCCCGCTGCTGCGGACCCTGCAGGAAGCTGCCCCCGACGCGGAGTTCATCCTGTGGGGGCCCGAGGATGTCGCGAAGTCGAGGATCCACGCCTCCGACGAGAGCGTGGATCCTGCGGAGATCGAGCGGATGATCGTCGCGCAGATCCGTCTCCTGCAGCATCTGGCCGACCCGCCAGCCGGGTGAGACGAGCCACGTCGAACGGTCCGAGGCAGGGCGACCTGTCGACGCCATGTATGTGCGCGGGGCTGCCTTTCCTCTGTGGGCAAGGCCCAAAGCCCGCATGACATCTGCATACCCAGCCGAAGGCTCCGAGCTACTCAGCGATAATCGAAGGAACGGCATTTCCGCTGGTCAGCGCCCTGACCAGCGCAATGTTCATCCCCGAGACCGAAGCTCCGCTCGAGCGCGCAATCCGCTTGAGCTCCTGAGCCGGTGGCGGAAGCGGGTTCTGGACCGCCGTAACGCGTCACGGGGGCGCATCTTCGTCGGTCCCATTCGCGCACGGCAGAAGCGACAGCACCGATGGACATCCGGTTTGCGCGCCGGGCACTGACGGGCGAGGATGTGTTGCCCGGGATGGGCATCGAGATGGGGGAGCACCATGGGACGTCTGCGGTTGACAGTTGCATTCCTCGGTGTGGCGCTGATCGGTGCCTCAGGGTTGCCAGCCGCGGCTGCGCCCTATGCGGGAGCGATGCCTCGCGTCCCGGTGGTCGTCGGCGGTGCCTTCGAGTACGCGCCCGCGGCCGACGGTGATTACGTGGCCTGGACGGCGAACACTTTCCAGCGGCCCGGCCGCTACAACGTCTACTTCAGCCAGGGTGGCGGCCCGAGACAGCGGGTCAACCCGGCCGGCATCGAGGCCGAGACCGGCGGCATCGACGGAACAGAGCTCATCTACTCGGAGTTCACCCGCGACGGATCCGATCTCGTGCTGTACGACATGGCGACCGAGACCGTCCTCCCGACCCCAGCCGGCGTGAACACGGGACGCGAGGAGTTCGGCGCGAGCAACTCTGGCGACTACCTGTTGTTCGATCGTGACCGGTTCTCTCGTCGCCAGAGGGTCGAGCGCATCGTCCTTCACAACACGGTGACCGGCGCTGAGACGATCCTGGCTGAAAGCACTCGCGCTCACAAGTACCTCGCATCCGGCCAAGTGAACGGCAACTGGGCCGTCTACTTCAAGTGCGGAACTCTCGTGTGCAACGTCTTCCGCTACGACATCGGGAGCGAAGAAACCAGGAAGGTCCCGAATGCTGGGAACAAGCAGCAGTACGCGTCGTCGGTGAGCGACGAGGGGATCGTGTACTTCCTCCGCTCGCCGCCGCGATGTGGTCAGAACGTAAGGATCATGTCCTGGGATGGGGCTTCCGACCCCTCGGTGTTCCTCGATCTACCCGACCATCAGGACTCGTTTGACACCTTCTTCGACGACGCCGCGAGCTCGCTCTACTACCAGCGCATCCGCTGCGGCCCGTTCACATCCGACATCTTCAGCGAGCCCGTTCTGTAGGGATAGGCATCTCTGAATCGTAGTCAGCTCGGACTCGGCACGGTAGTAGCGCGTGTGACTCGCCGACCGCGACTCCTCCGTACACGGAGAGCAGATGGGACGGGCCGACACGAGAAGATGCGCCTTCCTACATGGAGGGGCTAGGCTGGCGACCCCGACGAGAGGATGAGTTGAGAATGGGCCTGCGCCGTCGAGACGACGAAGCCGAGCGACGATTCCAGATGCACGAGAAGATGATCTCCATCGGCGATGACTACTGGATCGAGGACGAAGACGGCGCTCGCGTCTTCAAGGTGAACGGCAAGGCCGCCCGACTCCGCGACACCTGGGTCCTGGAGAACGCTACCGGCGCCGAGGTTGCGCGCATCAAGGAAAAGGCGCTCACCGTGCGCGACAAGATCAAGATCCACCTCCCCGACGGCGACGCGACGGTGAAGAAGGCGCTCGTCGGTATCCGCGACCGCTTCCACATCGAGGTCGACCACGGCGAAGATCTCAAGGCGCACGGCAACATCGTCGATCACGAGTACGAGATCGAACGCGACGGCCACAAGGTCGCCGAAGTCTCCAAGAAGTGGTTCCGGGTTCGCGACACCTACGGCGTCGAGATCAAAGGCGACGTCGACCCGGTGCTGATCCTGGCCGTGACCGTCGCCATCGACGCCCTCGCCCACGACTGACGCTCCGATCATGGTTGATCTCCCACGTCGCAAGTGGTGACCGTACCCCGCGCACAACGTCTGGGAGAGGAGCACGCTTGCGCGCAACCTTTCACGGTCGGGTGGGGCGGATCCTAGAGATGGACGGAGAACCATCCCAGGATGCGCTCGAGTCGGTCGACCCGACGATCGGGCCGACCGATCGCCAGCATGACGTGCGACTCCTCCGGATAGCGGACCATCTCGACCGTCACGCCTCGCTGTCGCAGGATCGCGAACGCGATCTCGCTGTGCACGGGCGGGCAGCGCACATCGTGATCGGCCTGCAGCAGCAGGAGCGGCGCGCGGTTGCGATGGATCTTCATCGCGGGTGAGATCGCGAGCCAGCCCTCCAGGTCGTCGGGCCAAGCACCGACGCCGGTCTCCTCCTCCATCATGTGCCCGGAGTCGCCTGCGCCCAGATCGGCGAGCGCCATCGTGAACGGGTTCTCGCTCACCGCGGCCTTGAATCGTCCCGGGTGAGCGCCCAGCAGGTGGTGCACCATGAACCCGCCGTAGGAAAGGCCCGAGCACGCCGACGCGATCGGGGTCGGCCAGCCCTTCGGCGACCGCCCAGTCGATCGAAGCCATCAGATCGGCGCCGTCGGGCACGCCCCAGCGACCGAACAACGACCGCGCGTAGTCCTCGCCGAAACCCGTGGAGCCCGCCGGGTTCGGCGCGAGCACGTGGAATCCGGCATCGGCCAGCATCAGGTCCTCGAACATGGGCGTTGGCCCGGTCGCGCCGTAGGGCCCGCCGTGCACGTGCAGGATCAACGGCCGCCGGGCCGCGCCTCGTCGCCCGGTCGCCCGGGTGAGCCATCCCTGCACGTCGCGGACGCGCCGACGCGGCACGTGACACCTCCTCGGTCGAGGCGTGATGGAACGGCGCGAACCACCGCGCGCCGTCCCGCGTGATGCGGCGCGCGTCGCCCGGCGTGTCGGGATCCAGCTCGTAGATCTCCGCGGCGTCACCGTGGTCGCACGCGAACGCCAGGAGCCGCCCGCCGCCCGCGACGATGCCGGCCACCTCGAGCCTTCGATCCGTGAGCGCGGTGGGCCGGCCCTCCGGGCCGACGACGTAGGCGCTCGCGGTGCCGAGAGCGTGACCCATCACAACGACGCGACCGTCGCCGAGCGGGATCGGCTCGGTGTCATCGATGAGCGGGGCGAGCTCGGACCACGCCATGCCGTTGAACGAGACGGTGTCGTCGTGGGCCAGACGCCGGACCGTGCCAGTGGCCCCTTCGGCGACGAACAGGTCGACGTTGCGCCACGGCACGGTGCGCTCGACTCGTGCCCGTGAATATCACCTCGACGCGGCTCGGCCCACGTGGCGCCGACCGCGTACCCGTCGAAATCGGCGAGCGAGCGGGGCGACCCCTTGCCGGTCGCCGCGATCGACCATGGCGTCGGAGCCTCGTAGTACCAGGCCTGATCCGATCGGTCGGCGAGGAACCCGACACGTTCGCCGTCCGGCGACCAGAACGCCTTGGAGACCTCGTAGTCCGACGTCGTGACGCGCACCGCCTTGCCGCTCCCCCTGGCAGACACCACCCAGGCGCTCGTGAACTGGTCGCGGATCCACGAGCCGTCGAGGCGCCATGTGAACTCGGTGATCCGGCGCGCGACCTGCTTGTCCGGCTTGCCGACCAGGAACCGCTGCCTGCCCGACGGTCCGAGACACAGGACGCGCGTCCCGTCCGGAGACCAGACGCCGCCGCTGCCCCCTTCGGGCAGCCGGGCCAGACGACGCGGTTCGCCACCGGCCGCCGGCAGGACCCACTACTGGGTCTTCGGTTCCTTCTTAGGGTCATCTTTGGGATCGTCATCGTGACGCCGATCCGAGGTGAACAGGATCGAGCGCCCGTCCGGCGAGAAGCGCGGGTCGGTGTCGCTCGCGGACGTCGTGGTGAGGCGTTCGGGCCGGCCTCCACCGATCGGCACACGCCACAGTCGGGAACGCTCCTTGCCCTTCTCGATCGTGCGCTTGGAGTAGACGACCGATCTCGCCGTCGGGCGAGACGGTCACGTTCGTGAGCAGCACCTGCTTCAGCGCGGTCTTCGGGGTGAAAGGCGTGCGTGCCATCGCGGAGGAGGCTAGCGCACTTCCACGTACGTCTTGGCCACGGGGACGAGACGGAATCGAGTAACTCTCGCGCAACAACACCGGGGTAGTCCGCGGAACTGGACGGAATTGAAGGACAGGCTCCTCGCAGCTCAGCGCCTCTACCAGCGGTTCCTTGCCGCCTTACGAGGCCATGGTCGGGGTTCGAGCGCCCACACGAGAAAGCCGCAGGGCACAGGAGGAAGAGCCCGCTTCGCGACGCGCTCCCGCGGTCGGCTCAGCCGGCGACGACGGGCGCGAGCGGAAAGATCTGGTGCGCGCCCGAGATGCCCTTGAGCTCGACGACGCGCGGCTCGCCGAACTCGAACTCGCCGGTCGGCGCGAGGAGCTCGTGCACGAGCGACGACACCACGACCTCACCGCCGGTCGCCTGATTCGCGATCCGTGCGGCGTAGGTTACGGCGTGACCGAAGAAGTCGTCCGCCTCGCGCACGGTCTCGCCGACGTGGATCCCGATCCGGACTCGGATCATCGAGCCTGGGTCGTTGAACCGTTCAATCACCGCTCGTTCGATCACAGCAGCGCAGCGGAGTGCTCGACGAGCGGAGGGGAAGGCCAGCATGAACCCGTCGCCCTGTCCCTTCACGATCGTCCCACCGTGCTCGGTGGCGACATCCTTCACAACGTCGTTGTGGGCGCGGAGTATCTCGAGCCACCGTCGGTCGCCCAAGAAGTCGTTTAACCGCGTCGAGCCCTCGATGTCGGTGAACGCGATCGTGACGGTTCCGTCCGGCGCCGAGGCCGACGATAGGTCGGGCCGCGCAACGCTCACCGACTCAGCGATCTCGTCGACAGAGGTCGTGAGCTCGAAGCCCTGGGACTCGTTCGTCACCGGCATCGCTGAATGCGCCTGCACGATCTTCCAGTCGCCGTGCTCGAGGTGCAGCACGAGGGTGGCCCGCCAAGGGGCGCCATCGCCGCCGGCTCGAGGGACGATCCGCGTCTGGAAGCCGCCCCATCCGACGTTGCCTTCCCGGTAGCCGGTCGGTTCCTCAGTCAGCTCGAATGGATACCCCCCGCCCATCTCCTGCATTTGCTGCCGGAAGATCAGGACGGACTCCTCGCCGTCGCGCCACCACTCGTTCGGATCGGAGCCGTATCGCTCGAACCCCTCCCGGCGCGAGATCCGGCTGCTGACCGCCTCTTCATCGCCGTCGCGGAGCGCCTCAAAGAAGCGCTGGACGACGCTGCGGATCTCCTCGGACGGCTCCATCGTGGAAGCGAGTCTGCCCCGTCGGACCACGCGGCGCAAAGCGATGTGCTGGTCGCGGCTCGACGTACCACAGCTCCCTCGAGTACGAAGGCGACGGTGGATCGCGGCTCATCAGCTTCGTCAAGACGATCGTGAACGTGATGACGTCCTACTGGGGTCATCACGCGTCACCCTCACTGCACGTACGACCCTGTCGCGGATGTGGCGTTCGCAGGGCGGCTCTCGGCCATGCGGGCCGCGAGATGGTCGACGACCCTGGCCGCGTCCCGACCCACGCCTGGGAGCGTCGCCGACGACGCGGCGTACAGGAACTTCAGACCGACGAAGTACAGCCCGGGCTCCTCTGGGACGATCCCACGGTCATGCCGCGGATAGCCGCCGTCCATGATCGGAAGCTCGATCCATGAGAGTCCCGGCGAGAACCCTGTGCTCCAGATCACGTTCGCCACCTGAGGACCCTGCCGTCCTCGAGCGACCGGGAGGCCGTCGCGTGCGCCCAGCGACGCGCCCGGTCCGCTCGATGCCCGCGGCGGCGAGATCCTTCGGCTTCGTCCGGATCAACGGTTCACCCCTCGACAGCATCTTGCCTCGAACCTTGCGCCCGATCGGCGTTCGGACCGTGAACACCCGGTGGAACAGCACGCGGAGCACGAAGCGGACGCCTACCCGGCCCACGAGCCCGTCGATCCGGAACGGCATGTGCCCCGTGTCCGGTCCGGCAAGCATCGTGTCGTGTTCGCCGACTACGTCGAGCGCGATCTCGGCGCCGGAGTTCCCCGCTCCCGCGACGAGCACTGGCCCGGGTCGCAGCTGCTGCGGCCCTCGGTACGCCGCGCTGTGGAGCTGCGTGATGCGTGGATCGAGTTCGGATGCGAACTCCGGGATCGCCGGGACCTGCCAGCTCGACATCGCGACGACGACGTTATCGCTCTCGAATCCGTCGGTCGCCCGCGTCGATCCGGAACCGTCCGCCGTTCCGCGTGAGCGACCCGACGCGCACCCCGTTCA
The DNA here is from genome assembly GCA_963831325.1 of uncultured Actinomycetes bacterium. Classification (GTDB taxonomy): domain Bacteria; phylum Actinomycetota; class UBA4738; order UBA4738; family HRBIN12; genus JAOUEA01. The sequence continues at coordinate 15,861 of CAWHQA010000018.1, read as the reverse complement.
CGACCGGGAAGCTCGAAATGGGTCGCGTACCGCTCGAGGTAGTCCGCCATCTCGTCCTTCGTGGGGAACGAGTGACGAGGCGCGGGGAACGGCATCCCATCGAGGCCGTCGAGCCACGCGGGCGTGAACAGCCGGAGGGAATCCCATCGGTTCCGCCACGCGTCGCCGACGCACGGGTTCGCGTCCAGGATCACGAAGGGCAACCCGTGCCGCTTGAGGTGGTAGCCGACCGACAGTCCTGCCTGCCCCCCTCCGATCACGACCGTCTCGATGCGCTCGACGCTCGGGGTATCCATCGCATGACCTCCTCGTGGGCGCGGGCGTCCGGTAGGAACCGACGCTAGGTGCCCCGAGGCGGATCCGCGATCGGGAGTCCTCCCCATGGAACGAGGCCGTGCTCCATCGCGAACATCGCGGCGCCGGCGCGGGTCGAGACGCCGATCTTGCGGTACGCGTTCTGGATGTGCCGATCGGCGGTCTTGATCGAGATGCCGAGCGCCCGTGCCACCTGCTTCGTCTGGAGCCCACGGGCGAGCAGCCCGATCACCTCCACTTCGCGCTCGGTCAGGCCGGCCGGGCGTTCGATCCGCGGTGCCGGCTGCCCGGCGCCCTTGCAGCACGGCGGCGACCATCTCAGCGTCGAGCCGACCGGCCTTCGCCTCGTCGCCGAGGATCTCCGGCGGCCTCGTCGACCCGGTAGGCAGGGCGGTGCGCGCGAGGCTCCGTGAGCGCCTGGTACACATCCGCCACCGCGAGGAGGCGAGCGAGCGGCGGGAGGCCAGCGGCCGGAAGGCCCCGGTGATACCCGCTTCCGTCGAGGCGTTCGTGGTGCGCGCAGCCGATCGACGCGAGCGACGCGAGGAACGGCGAGCGGTCCGCCACGCGGTCGGCGTGGTACGCGTGGAGGCGGACCTGTTCCCACGCGTCGGCATCGAGCGGCCCGGGCATCTCCCAGACCCGCGGATGCACCGCGACGCGTCCGACGTCGTGGAGGAGGCCGGCGCGCCGAACGAGGCGGACATCGGCGTCGTCCAACCCGCACGCGCGAGCGCCGGCGGCGGCGCGTTCCGCGACGCCCGCAGAGTGGCCCGCGAGGTACGGGGATGCCAGTTCCGCGAACGTCCCGATCGCTGTCGAGGGCGCGGTCGATCGCGTCGCCGTCTGAGCGAGAGGTGTGGCCGGGGTTCCGCGGCGAGGACCACGTCCCACGCCGATGAGGGGTCGTCGGCGGCCTGGAACATCTCCGACGCGTGAAGGACGAAGGTGCGTGCAACGTGGGGGTCGAACGCGTGACCCGCCCGGCGCCGGATCGTCTCGACCGCATGGGCTTCGCCACCGATCACGCGCTGGAACGCGGCGTCGCGCGCGACATGCATCAGCCGGATCGCGAGCGGGATCGCGTCTCCGCTGCGCGCGGCCGAGCACGCCCTTGCCGTCCCATCGCTCGGTCAGGTACGGGAACAGCTTCGGCACGTCGCCAGGGACGCCGATCCTGTCGGCGAGCAGTTCCGCGACCTCGCACATCGCCTCGAACTGCGGCCGCACGCGCATCGCCGCGCGGGGGAACCGCCGCGCGACCTCGACGATCCGCCGCTGCGGCGGAGCGCCCGCATGTGGAATCGCCCGTGCCACTCCCCGCAAGATCTCTCCTCGCGAACCGAACTGCGCGGGCGTCATGTGCTCCTCCATGCTGCCGGCGAAGATCTGCATGGTGGCGTGCGCGTCCGTCATGCATCCGACGTACATCAGCAGTGACGCGTGATACGCCTGGCTCGCGGTCGGCGATCGATCGTCGCAGCGCTCGGCGAGCCGCATCGTCATCGACGTTGCGCGGAGGCCGTGTTCGAACGGGAACCCCATCGCGAGATCGGTCGCGAGGCACGTCGCCGCGATCAGTTCCGCGCCACGGACCTCTTCGGCGTCGCCGGGCTTCGTTTCCACGTCTCCGCACGCTACGCGGTTGCGGCACGGCTCGGAAGGGGCGCGACCCATGCCGTCGCGCCTGACGTCCGTCATGGAACGACCGGGAGATCGAACTACGGCCTGTGGATCGACATCTTCCCTCGCTCAGCTCGTCCGGAAGTTAGGCCTCGTCCTCCAGCAGGAAGCCGAGCATCGCGTTCGTCGTCTTCTTCGACGCGGACGCAACGCATGACGCGAACGCCGCTGCGGTTCACGACTAGAGTCCCTGGCTGTGACCTTGCCGACCGGAACCGTGACGTTCTTCTTCACCGATATCGAGGGTTCGACTGGCCTGCTGCAGGCGCTCGGTCACGAGACCTACGGCCGCCTGCAGGACGAGCACAACGCGATCATGCGCGAGGCGATCGACCAGGGGAGTGGGGTCGAGATCCGCACCGAGGGCGATGCATTCTTCGCCGTCTTTGGCTCGCCGGCCGGCGCGGTGCTCGCGGCGACCCGGGTGCAGAAAGGGCTGGCGGCCCACGCCTGGCCCGACGGGTCGGAGATCCGCATCCGGATCGGCATGCATACCGGCGAGGGCTCGCTCGGGGGTGACGACTACCTGGGGATCGACGTGAATCGCGCGGCCCGCGTCGCCGCTGTGGGCCACGGCGGCCAGGTGGTCCTCTCGACCGCCACCGCGGGTCTCGTCGAACACACCATGCCAGATGGGGTGGTGCTCCGCGATCTGGGGCTCCACCGTCTCAAGGACTTCCCCGACCCCCTTCGACTCCATGATCTCGTGATCCCTGGCTTGCCTTCCGACTTCGCGCAGCTGCGGACCCTCGACGCTCGTCCCACGAACTTGCCCGCCGAACGGACCTCGTTCGTCGGCCGCCTCGACGAGGTCGCGCGGCTCGAGGAGATGCTCGGCGGGGCGCGTCTGGTGACGCTCGTCGGTCCCGGTGGCACCGGCAAGACCAGACTGGCGATCCACGTCGCGTCGCAGATGCTGGACCTGTTCGCCGACGGCGCATTCCTCGTGGACCTCAGCGCCGTGAGCGACGCGGAGGTGGTGCTGCCCGAGATCGCCACGGCGCTCAAGGTCCTGCGCAAACCCGGAGATGCCGCAGCCGAGGCGCTGCGAGGTCATCTGCGCGATCGTCAGCTGCTGCTGGTGCTCGACAACATGGAGCAGGTCGTCGAGGCCGCAGCGGTCGTTGGGGACCAACTCGACGGGTCGCCCGGCCTCACGGTCCTGGCGACGAGTCGCGTGCCGCTTCAGCTCGCGGGGGAGCAGCGATTCGCACTGCAGCCCATGCCGGTGCCCGCGGACGATGCCGCCGATGCGGGGTCGTTCGATGCTGTGCGTCTGTTCGCCGAGCGGGCCGCCGCCGTGCATCCCGGTTTCGAGCTGGACGAGCGGTCGACGCTGGCCGTCGCCCGCATCGTGGCCGCGCTCGACGGCCTGCCGCTCGCGCTGGAGCTGGCGGCGAGCCGGATGGCGTTGCTCAGTGCCGACGCGTTGGCCGATCGCCTCACGCGGCGTCTTCCGATGCTCACCGGAGGGCCGCGCGATGCCCCGGAGCGCCAGCGGACATTGGCTGCGACGATCGGGTGGAGCCACGACCTCCTCGATGACGATGCCCGGGTGTTGTTCGCGCGTCTGTCGGTATTCGCCGGTGGCTGCACCCTGGAGGCGGCCGAGCTCGTCGCGGGGGAAGGCCTCGACGTGCTCGATGTGATGGGCAGGCTGACCGACGCGAGCCTGGTGCGCCGGTCCGATCCCGTCACGGGCGATGTCCGCTACTCGATGTTGGAGACCATCCGCGAGTTCGCCGGCGAGCGTCTCGACGCACGCGGCGAACGGGAGGAGATCGAACACCGGCTCACGGCGTGGGTCCGTTCGGTGGCGACCGATGCCGAGCCACACCTCGCCGACGCCGAGCAGGCCGACTGGTTCGCCCTGTTGGAGCGTGAGCACGACAACATCCGTGCAGCGCTGGACGTCGCCGAGCGCAACGGCGACGATCGGGTGGCCGTCGAGGCAGGGCTACGGACTTCGGCGGCGATCTGGCGCTTCTGGCAGGAACGAGGTCACCTGGTCGAGGCGGCGGCCCGCCTCGCGCGGCTGCTCGACCTGTCCGAGGCGCAGCATCCGGACGAGGTGCGGGCCCGTGCTCTCGGGGCCTACGGGGGGATCCTGTATTGGCGGTCGGAGTTCGAAGCGATGCGACACGCCTATGAGGAGGCCGCGATCATCGCGCGCTCGCTCGACGATCGCGAGCTCCTGGCGTCGGCGTTGTTCGACCTGTCGTTCGTGGCGGGCATGGCCGACGGCGACTTCGAAGCTGGTGAGAAGATCCTCGACGAAGCGCTCGAGGTCTTGGGCGAAGGGGATCCACTCCTGATGAGTCGCATCATCGGAGGGATCGGCTTCTCGCGCATGCTCCGGGGCGACGCGGCCGGCGCGGTGACACCGTTCGAGCGGGCGATCGAGATCCAGCGGGCCATGGGTGACCGGCTGGGGATCAGCCAGAACCTGGTCGGGCTCGCAGCGATGCGGTTGATGCTCGGCGACGCCGGGGCGGCGGTTGCGCTCGTGGGTGAGGCGACCGAGGTCGCGACGGCACTCGTGCGAGAGGGTCCCGGGGTCGCGACGGCGTCGACCAACGCGTCCTTGCTGTCGACCGTGCTGTTGCCCAACGCCATCGTCGCCTCGTTCGTCGGTCGGCACGAGGACGCTGCTCGGTTGATGGGGGGGTGGAAGCGGCTCGAGCGCGACTTCGTCCTGCGGTTCCCCGACGTGGCCATCGAGCAGTTCGGCGATCCGGCCGTCGCGGCACGTGAGGCGCTGGGCGACGAAGACTACGAGCGCGCGTTCGCCCATGGGTTCGAACTGGACATCGAGGGTCTCACGGCCCTGGCGAGGGCGGAGAGCGGCCGCGTGGACCAGCCGGACCGGTAGCGGCGCTCATGATGGCGGTCATCGCTCAACCAGAATGCGATCAAGGATCGACGGCACTCTCACGAAGATGAGGATGCCGCTCACGGACAATACCGTGCCGATCACTACCGGCACGACCCATGCCGGAAGGTCTTGACCAACGGCGACGGCGAGTTGACCGCACCCGGCCGCTACCAACCCAGCGTACGACCAGGCCATGCAGTACGCGTGGGTAGCGATGACCGTCGGCGATCTCCTGCCAACGATCAGGGGTGAGAGCCCGACGGTGATCGTGATCAAGCTCGCGACTGCCAGAACATGGAATACGCCGAACGTGCTCTCTCTATGCAGTGACAGCGCGGCCACATTCACGAGAACCAGTGCAAGGGCGTAGACGGTTCCAATCGTCCGGTGGGTGTGTGTGCCCTTGGTCAGCAGCAGAACCGCGGCACCCGCGAGGAGTGCTGACGAGGCGGCGAAGATATGTCCGGTGGCGATTGCCTGTTCCAATTCCCACGAAGACCATCCGATCGTCCACGACCATGCTATCCGCCGCACAACACGGGCATCGCAAGCCGACAGTTGGGCTTTCGCCCGGGGCCACCGCCCGTCGCCCAACGTGGCATCATCTCGCAGGTGACCATCAGACCCGCGGCGACGCAGCACCTGCGCGACCTCGCGCGGTTGCGCCGCGTCCGCGACCGGATCGACCGGGAGTACGCGCAGCCGTTGGACGTCGAGGCGCTCGCCCGTGGCGCCCACATGTCTGCCGGGCACCTGAGCCGCGAGTTCAGGCTCGCCTACGGCGAATCGCCGTATGGCTACCTGATGACGCGGCGCATCGAGCGCGCGATGGCGCTGCTGCGTCGTGGTGACCTCAGCGTCACCGAGGTCTGCTTCGCGGTCGGCTGCTCGTCGCTGGGCTCGTTCAGCAGTCGGTTCAGCGAACTGGTCGGCATGCCGCCCAGCGCCTACCGGCGGCACGAGGGGAGCGCGACGGCGGGGATGCCGTCGTGCGTAGCGAAACAAGTGACCAAACCGATCAGGAATCGAGAAGCGCGGGTCGTCGAACCGCAGCTAGCATGACCGCATGGACATCACCATCAACGCGAGCTTCCTCCCACACGACGACCCCGATGCCTCCCTGGCCTTCTACCGCGATACCCTCGGCTTCGAGGTCCGCGATGACGTCGAATACGGTGGGGTGCACTGGATCACGGTCGGTCCCGCCGACCAGCCCGGCACGTCCATCGTCCTGTATCCACCGGCCGCCAGTCCAGGGATCACGGACGACGAGCGTGGCACCATCGCCGAGATGATGGCCAAGGGCACCTACGCCAGTCTTCTCCTGGCCACGAAGGACCTCGACGGCACCTTCGAGCAGCTGCAGACGAGTGATGTCGACGTCGTCCAGGAGCCAACAGAGCAGCCGTACGGGGTTCGCGACTGCGCCGTCCGCGATCCCGCGGGCAACCTGATCCGCATCCAGGAGCTGCGCTGAGCCATCAGGTTCGCCCCGGATCACGCGCACAGGTGCACATCGTTCACGAGGAGGGACGCGATGGCTGAGAAGAAGACCGCGAAGAAGAGCACCCGATCCGCCAAACGCACGGCGACATCGTCGAAGGGGTTCACTGCCGAGGAACGGGCCGCGATGAAAGAGCGTGCTCAGGAGCTGAAGGCAGAGGCGACCAAGGCCGACGGGGAGAAAGCACTGCTGGCGAAGATCGCCGAGATGAAGGGGAAAGATCGCGCCATGGCCACGCGGCTCCACGCGATCGTCACTGCCGCCGCGCCGGCCCTCTCGCCGAAGACCTGGTACGGGATGCCCGCGTACGCCAAGGGCGGCAAGATCGTCTGCTTCTTCCAGAGTGCGGAGAAGTTCGACTCGAGATACGCGACGTTCGGCTTCAGCGACGAGGCGACGCTCGACCAAGGCGCCATGTGGCCGACTTCCTGGGCGCTCATGGAACTGACCCCTGCCGAAGAGAAGAAGATCACCACGCTCGTGAAGAAGGCGGCGCGCTGAGGAGCATGGCGAAGGAAACCAGGCGGTCGACCGCGCCGAAGGTCGCCGACCGACACGATCTGATCCGCGTGCAGGGCGCGCGCGTGAACAACCTCAAGGACGTCAGCGTCGAGATCCCGAAGCGCCGGCTGACGGTGTTCACCGGCGTCTCCGGGTCGGGCAAGAGCTCGCTGGTGTTCGGCACGATCGCCGCGGAGTCGCAGCGGATGATCAACGAGACCTACAGCGCCTTCGTGCAGGGCTTCATGCCGACGCTGTCGCGGCCCGAGGTCGACCTGCTTGATGGCCTGACGACGGCGATCATCGTGGACCAGGAGCGGATGGGCTCCAACCCCCGCTCCACTGTCGGCACCGCGACAGACGCCAACGCGATGCTGCGCATCCTGTTCAGCAGGCTCGGGAAGCCGCACATCGGCCCGCCCACCGCGTTCGCGTTCAACGTCCCGACCCGGACCGCGAGCGGGGTGATGAAGACAGACAAGGGCCAAGGTGAGAAGACCATCGTGCGTGATGCTGTCTACCAGGGCGGGATGTGCCCGCGCTGCGAGGGCATGGGGTCGGTCAACGATTTCGACCTGAAGGCGCTGTACGACGAGAGCAAGTCGCTCGCCGAGGGCGCACTGACGATCCCCGGCTACAGCATGGACGGCTGGTACGGCCGCATCTTCAGCGGTGCCGGCCTCCCCATGGACAAGCCGATCGAGAAGTTCACCAAGAAGGAGATGCACCAACTCCTCTATGCAGAGCCGACCAGGATCAAGGTGGAGGGGATCAACCTCACCTTCGAGGGCGTGATCCCGAAGATCCAGAAGTCGATGCTCTCCAAGGACATCGAGGCGATGCAGCCGCACGTCCGCCGGTTCGTGGAACGGGCGGTCACGTTCACGACCTGCCCCGACTGTGACGGCACCCGGCTCAGCAGGGAAGCGTTGTCGTCGAAGATCAAGGGCAAGAACATCGCCGACCTGTGCCGGATGCAGACCAGTGACCTTGCCCACTGGATCCGGGGCCTCGACGAGCCGTCGGTGGCCCCGCTCCTCGCCGGACTGCAACACCTCCTCGACTCGTTCGCGGAGATCGGGCTGGGATATCTCTCTCTCGACCGGCCGTCGGGCACGCTGTCAGGCGGTGAGGCGCAGCGCACCAAGATGATCCGCCACCTCGGCTCGTCGCTCACCGACGTCACGTACGTCTTCGACGAGCCCACGATCGGGCTGCACCCCCATGACATCGAGCGGATGAACGTCCTGCTGCTGCAACTCAGGGACAAGGGCAACACCGTGCTCGTCGTGGAGCACAAGCCTGAGGCGATCGCGATCGCCGACCACGTCGTCGACCTCGGCCCCGGCGCCGGCACCGAGGGCGGTACCGTCTGCTTCGAGGGCACCGTGGAGGGGCTGCAGTCGAGTGACACCACCACCGGCCGCCATCTCGACGACCGGGCGACCCTCAAAGGATCGGTGCGTTCAGCGTCCGGCACGCTGGAGATCCGCGGCGCGTCGATGCACAACCTCCAGGACGTGGACGTCGACCTCCCTCTCGGGGTGCTCTGCGTGGTCACGGGCGTCGCGGGCTCCGGCAAGAGCTCGCTGATCCATGGCTCGGTCTCCGGCCGCGACGGCGTGGTGGTGATCGACCAGGGCGCGATCCGCGGTTCGCGCCGGAGCAACCCGGCGACGTATACCGGCCTGCTCGACCCGATCCGCAAGGCGTTCGCGAAGGCCAACGGGGTGAAGCCTGCGCTGTTCAGCTCCAACTCCGAGGGCGCCTGCCCCACGTGCAACGGCGCCGGCGTCATCTTCACCGACCTGGGCGTCATGGCCACCGTCGAATCGACGTGCGAGGAGTGCGAGGGCAAGCGCTTCCAGGCATCGGTGCTGGAGTACACGCTGGGCGGCCGGAACATCGCCGACGTGCTCGCGATGCCGGTCATCGAGGCCGAGGAGTTCTTCGCCGACGGGCAGGCGCGTACGCCGGTCGCCCACAAGATCCTCGACCGGCTCGCCGACGTCGGGCTCGGCTACCTCATCCTCGGCCAGCCGCTCACCACCCTGTCCGGCGGCGAGCGGCAGCGGCTCAAGCTGGCCACCCAGATGGCCCAGAAGGGCGGCGTCTATGTCCTCGACGAGCCGACCACCGGCCTGCACCTCGCCGACGTCGAGCAGCTCCTCGGTCTGCTCGAGCGGCTCGTCGACTCCGGCAAGTCGGTCATCGTCATCGCGCACCACCAGGCAGTCATGGCGCACGCCGACTGGATCGTCGACCTGGGCCCCGGTGCCGGCCACGACGGCGGCCGGATCATCTTCGAGGGCACACCCGCCGACCTCGTCGCCGCGCGCTCGACGCTCACCGGGGAGCACTTGGCGGCCTACGTAGGCGTCTGACATGGAGTACTTCTCCAACTGTCGCGCCGATCCGGACGCACAGGCACTGTGGCCGCAGCTCACCGAAGCCCATCGGTGCGGAGCAGCGCGACCGCGCCGCGGTCGAGGCGATGGTCGCATCGGTCCCTCGTGCCCGCGCCGGCCACTACGCCAACGTCGAGATTCACGACTGGGAGTTCGGCGGGCACCGATAGTTCAGGCCGACGTCGAGCAGCTACACGCCCTGGTGTCGATGCGGTCGAGGTGGAAGAGTGACCCCAATGATGACCGAGGACTCCACGTACTAGGAGAGAGTTGACGACCAGACACGCACCCTCAGGGCGAAGGCACGGCCTCCGGCGACCTTCGGGTGAGCCGCCCCCACTACCGAGAAGGGAGGGGTGGGGGCGGGTGGTGCTCCTGGTCGGGGTCGTCCTCGCCATGGGCGTCGTCCTGTCGGTGCTCCTGCGCCTCGGGATCGCCGAGACGACCGGGGTGTCGACGCTGGAGTCCATCCAGGATGGCGCTCCGCGCTGGCTGATCGAACTCTGCGAGCGCCTTGACGTCGTTGGAGGGCTCGCTTTCGTCGGCGCGCTCCGGCTCGCCACCGTGGGCGTGGTCGTGGCGTTCAAGAGGTGGAGGCATCTGGCCGTCGTCCTCGCATCGTTCGTGCTGGTGGACTGGGTGGCTCTCCGCCTACTCGGTGTGCAGCGTCCGACTCCGCCGGGCGTCGAGCCCCTCACCGATCGCGTCACGTACTGGTTTCCGTCTCGCCCGGTCACAGCGCTCGCCGTCACCCTGGTAGGGATGGCGTTCGTCCTGATCCCCGCGGGCCGGCCTCGACGTTGGGCGCTCGGCTCGGCGACGGTCGTCTCCTTCGCCTACGCGGGGGCCCGACTGGTGCTCCTCGCCGACTACCCGATCGACGCGGTGTACGCCGTCCTCCTCGGATGCGCCGGGGTTGCAGCGTTGTTCGTCGCATTCGTTCCCGACGACGTCTTTCCCGTCAGCTACTCCCGCGGCGGGAACGCTGCACACCTAGATCTGGGAGGCGAGCGCTCGACCGCGATCGTCATCGCGATCGCCGACCAGCTGGGGTACACGGTCACGGAAGTGAAGGCGTTCGGGCTGGAGGGTTCCGGCGGCTCATCTCCCATGAGGATGCGGGTCAAGGAACTTGACGGGCACCTGTTCGCGAAGCTCTACAGCACCAGCCACCTACGGGCGGATCGCTGGTACCGCATCGGACGAACCTTGCTGTACGGGCAGCTCGAGGACGAGGCGCCCTTCGCGTCGGTTCGGCGGCTCGTCGAGTATGAGGACTACGCGCTTCGCCTTCTCGACGACGTTGGGATCGGCGTTGCGAAGACCTATGGGCTCGTCGAACTCACGCCCAATCGGGAGTACATGCTCGTCACGGAATTCTTCGAAGGAGCGGAGACACTCGGCGGATCTGAGATCGATGACACGGTCATCGACGACGGACTTCATCTCGTGCGCCGCATGTGGGAGAACGGGCTCGCCCACCGTGACATCAAGCCTGCGAATCTCCTAGTCAAGGACGGCCACTTGCAACTCGTCGACGTCTCAGGGCTGGAGGTCCGCCCCACGTCGTGGCGGCAGGCGGTCGATCTCGCGAACATGATGCTGACACTTGCACTCCAGAGCGATCCGGACCACGTCTATGCCCGCGCCATCCGCCTCTTCACCCCGGAGGAGATCGCGGAGGCGTTCGCGGCCGACGTCGGCATGGCGATCCCCACCCAGGTCAAAGAGCGACTGAAGGAAGACCCGCGCCCACTGATGGCCCGGTTCAAGGAACTAGCACCAGCGCACCCTCCGATCTCGATCCAGCGGTGGAGCGCACGCCGTGTCGCTCTCGCAGCGGCGTCGGTCGTCATCACCCTCGTACTGGCGGGCATGCTCGTCGACTCGCTCGTTGCCGGACTCGAGTGACCCGCTTTGGGGCTCATGCTGCCTCGTCCGCCATCGTCGACCTTGATCACTCGGAGCCGCGACCCCCTGCCTCGCCGAACGGATGTCCTGCATCGCTGTCGGAGCACTCCTGCCACGAGGAGGATCACTCCGACCTCGAGAGCGAGCAAGCTCGCTACCAGAGCAGGGTCGCTCCCAGGCGGAGCAGTGGCGATCGCTACTGGGGTGAGGAGGGAGATCGTCGACGTGGTGCTGACGCTCAAGGGGCGAGAGGTGCCGGAGAGCGCGTAGATCGCCATCGGCACGAGTGCGCAGTACAAGCCCGCTTGTACAGGCAGTCCGGCCACACCGGCATACGCCATAGCTTGGGGGATGACGACCGCGGCGGTCGTCACTCCCGCGAACAGGTCGTCGCGAAGCCAAGCAGGTTGGTAGCCACGGATCCAGCCAGCGATCGGCATCGCGGGAGGTTAGCGCACGCTCGTGCGACAACATGATGCCAGCCTTGCCGCGCTCCAGGACGGCCTGATTAGATTGGGGATTGGGCCGGATCGCTCTCAGTGGGGGGCTCGTTGACGTACGGGAAGACGGGATCGGTCGAGGCCATGACCGCACGCCGATCGGACGCCTCACGCCTGAAGAACATGTGCTGGATCCCCGGTGGCACGTTCCGCATGGGGGCCGAGGACTTCTACCCAGAGGAACGTCCGGTCCACTCCGTGACCGTCGACGGATTCTGGATCGACGAGCACCCGGTGACGGTCGCGGAGTTCCGGCGTTTCGTAAGGGCAACGGGATACGTCACGCTGGCCGAGCGACCGCTCGACGCCGATCAATATCCAGGGGCTGATCCTGATCTCCTTGTGCCCGGCGCGCTCGTCTTCCAGAAGGCGAGCGCGCCTGTCGATCTGAGCGACTACCGCAATTGGTGGGCATACGTGCCGGGCGCCTGGTGGAAACATCCGGACGGCCAGGACAGCACCCTGCACGGGCGCGATCGGCACCCGGTAACCCAGGTCGCGTTCGAGGATGCCGAGGCATACGCGACGTGGGCCGGCAAGGAGCTTCCGACCGAAGCCGAATGGGAGTTCGCAGCGCGAGGCGGACTCGAGGGCAAGACGTTCGTGTGGGGAGACGAGTTCGCGCCGAAGAACAAGATGATGGCCAACACGTGGCAAGGGGAGTTCCCCTGGCAGAACCTCCTGCTCGACCGCTTCGAGGGGACCTCACCCGTTGCGACATTCCCTGCGAACGGCTACGGGTTGTTCGACATGGCCGGCAACGTCTGGGAATGGACGAGTGACTTCTACTCTACGCGTTCGGACTTCGTCGAGTCGCCGTGTTGCGCACCACGGAACCCGAGGGTGACGGCGCCTGACGACAGCTACGGGTCCGACCATGCGGGGGCGCACATCCCGCGCCGAGTGACCAAGGGCGGGTCGCATCTGTGCGCTCCGAATTACTGCCTGCGCTACCGGCCGGCAGCCCGCCAGGGGGAAGAGGTGGACACTTCCACGGCCCACATCGGATTCCGCTGCGTGGTCCGCATGCCTGACGAGACAGATCGGGCGTAAAACCTCCAAGGCTGATCCGGGTCCTCGACCTGGCCTTCGTGAAGAAGGAAGGACGGCACATCGTCAGCCCGGATCTCCGAGACTTCGCACAGCAGCGCCCGGATTGCTCAGTGGAGTCGCGAGGAGCGCAGTGGTCGCAGGGACGGCGACCGCGGTGTCCAACCGCGTGTCGCGTCGCCAGGCGAGTCGGGTGCGGCCCGAGCTGCCCGATCGCGAAGCCCGGATCTAGGTGGTGTGGACTAGGTGAGGATCAACACCTGACCTGGCTCGCCCGTCCCCGAAATGATCGGCCGATCCAGAATCAAACCCACGCCGGCAGGTTCATCCGAAAGGGATGATGTGTAGCCGTTCGCGCGAGCCTAGCTTCACGGCGACTCACGTCTGGAGGTGCTGGCGGTTCGAGAGGAGGGGTTCGATGACTGCTTCCGCGAGCACAACAATAGGTGCTCGAGGCGACTGGTACTCGATCGATACGGCCGATGTTGCGCGCGAGCTGGCCGTCGATCCCGAGCGAGGTCTGAGCGCCGACGAAGCCCGTTCGCGGCTCGAAACCACCGGCCCCAACCGGCTCGCGGGGGCCAAGAAGGAGTCCGGGTTCCGCGCCTTCGTGCGCCAGTACCAGGACTTCATGCAGATCATCCTCTTGGCGGCCGCGGTGATCAACGCGCTCGTCACGGACGACATCGGGACGACGATCCTGCTGGCGGGGCTCACGGTGTTCAACGCGGTGATCGGCTTGCGTCAGGAGGCGAAGGCGGAGGCGAGCGTCGAGGCGCTGGCCAAGATGATGAAGACGATCGCGCGTGTTCGCCGGGGCGGCCAGGCGATCGAGATCGACGCAGAGGAGCTGGTCCCCGGCGACGTCGTGCTTGTGGAGGCCGGCAACCGCATCCCCGCTGACGGGAGGATCTGGGTCGCGGCGACGCTCGAGATCGAGGAGGCCGCGCTCACGGGCGAGAGCCTCCCCGTCGGGAAGGAGGTCGCGCCGGTCACAGGGGAGAACGTCCCGCTCGGAGACCGGATCTGCATGGCGTTCATGAACACGTCCGTCACGCGCGGGCGAGGAGAGTTCGTGGTCACCGAGACCGGCATGGGGACCGAGATCGGCCACATCGCCGACATGCTCGCGAACACGGAGTCCGAGAAGACGCCGCTCCAGAAGCAGCTCGACAGCCTGTCCAAGATCATCGCGATCATCGCCGGTATCGCGCTCGCGCTCGTCATCGGGCTCGGGCTGCTCCGGGACGAGTCGTTCGACACGCTGTTCGTCACCGGCGTGACGCTCGCGGTCGCAGCGATCCCGACGGGCCTGCCCGCGGTGGTCACGGCGCTCCTGTCTCTCGGGACGCAGGAGATCGCGCGCCGGAACGCGATCGTGAAGCGGCTTCCTGCCGTCGAGACCCTCGGGTCGACCTCCGCGATCTGTTCGGACAAGACCGGGACCCTGACGCTCAACAAGATGACCGCCCGAGAGATGGCGATCCCGGGGCAGAACCGGTTCACGGTCTCCGGGGAGGGCTATTCCACGCAGGGCGAGATCAAGCATGTCGGGGGATCCCGGATCGATCTCGACCCCTACCTGCTCCCGATGATCCTGTGCGCCGACGCAGTCCTTGAGGGCGACGGCCTGATCGGCGACCCCACCGAAGGCGCCCTGATCGTGCTCGGCGCCAAGGGCGGGCTGGACGTGGACGAGACCCGCGCGACGTACCCGCGGATCGCCGAGGTCCCGTTCGACTCCGAGTACAAGTTCATGGCGACGTTCCACGAGATGACTGAGCCGGGCAGAGGGCTTGTTGTCCGCTGCTACGTGAAGGGCGCGCCCGACGTGCTGATCTCGCGCGGTGGGTCGTTCCGGAGCCCCGACGGGACGCTCGTACCGATCACCGACGACAACCGGCACCTGGCGCTCGAGGCGAACGACCACATGGCGGAGGGCGGCGAGCGCGTGATGGTCGTGGCGCAGCGTGACTTCGACCCCGCCACGTTCGATCGTGACGGCGACCTGTTGAGCCTCGTCGAGGACCTCACGCTCCTCGCGATGGTCGGGATCGTCGACCCGCCCCGGCCGGAAGCGAGGGATGCGATCGTGCGGTGCAAGAGCGCGGGGATCCGCGTGCGGATGATCACGGGCGACCACGCCACGACCGCCGGAGCGATCGGCCGCGAGCTGGGGATCGAGGGGCGCGCGATCACCGGCGCCGAGTTCGCGGCGATGAGCGACGACGAGCTGCTCAGGCAGCTGCCCGACATCGGAGTGATCGCCCGGGTCGCCCCCGAGGACAAGGTCCGGCTGGTTCGGATGCTCCAGCGGATGGAGAACATCGTCGCGATGACAGGGGACGGTGTAAACGACGCCCCCGCGCTCAAGTCGGCCAATATCGGCGTCGCGATGGGGATCACAGGAACCGAGGTCTCGAAGGAAGCCGCGGTGATGATCCTCACCGACGACAACTTCGCCACGATCGTGGGTGCCGTCGAGTACGGGAGAGCGCTCTACGACAACCTCTTGAAATACCTGCGGTTTCAGATGTCGACGCTCGTCGCCTACATCGCGATCTTCATCGGGGCCGGCATCTTCGACATCGCGGGTGGCATCCCGCTGAATCCGCTCCAGATCCTGTGGCTCAACATGGTGATCGACATCCCGATCGCGATCGCGCTCGGCTTCGACGATCCCACCCCGGGCCTGATGGACCGTGGTCCGCGCCCGATGGAGCTCCGGTCCTCTCGACGTCGAACTGGATCCGCCTGTGCGTGCAGGGGTTCGTGATGACGGTGGGCACGTTGATCGCGTACCAGATCGGCGAGTCCAACTACGACGCGGCAGTCGCCTCCACGATGCTCGTGACCACCTTGTCGCTGTTCCACCTCGCCGCAGGTTTCCTCGCCCGGGAGCAGATGAACACGATCTTCGATCGGAGGCTGCTGCCGGGAGCCACGCAGCTGCGCCGGTACGCCTTGTCCCTGGCGGCGATCATCCTCGTGACGAAGATCGGATTCCTGCAGCGCATCTTCTCGATGGTCGACCTGAGCCTCGAGCAGTGGTGGATCTGCCTCGGGCTGGCATCGAGCCTTGTGATGGTCGAGGAGCTGATCAAGGTCTTCATC
>CAWHQA010000017.1:0-226727 GCA_963831325.1 uncultured Actinomycetes bacterium | reverse complement strand
CGGACGCCGACCGAGCTCTTCCCCGAGGCCGAGCACGTCATCGGCGATCGAGACCAGGGCATCGAGCCGCTCAGAGGCCGTGTGTTCGACGCCGTCGTCGACACATGCGGCTACGTGCCCAGGGCGGTGCGGGCCTCGGCGGAGCTGCTGTCGACGAGCGGTTGGTACGGCTTCATATCGTCGCTCTCTGCCCACCCCGAAGACATGCCGCCCGGCGCGACCGAGGATTCTCCGATCTTCGAGGCCCCCTTCCCCGACACCGAGGACGTGACCGACGAGACCTATGGGCCGCTCAAGGTCGCGTGTGAGCAGCACGTGATCGACATCTTCGGCGACCGCGCGTGCGTGATCCGGCCGGGCTTCATCGTGGGACCGAACGATCCGACCGATCGGTTCACCTACTGGGTGCGGCGAGGTGCCGCGGGGGGCGAGATGCTCGCGCCGGCGCCCGCGGACTACGGGTTGCAGTGGGTCGATGCCCGAGACCTCGCGGCGTTCGTCCTGCTCCTCGCGGAGCACGCGACCCCCGGTGTGTTGGGCGTCGTCGATCGGGCTCCGACGATGACGCTCGGCGAGCTGGTTGCCGAGGCAGCCACGGCGGGCGGCGCCGACACGCGCGTCACATGGGTCGACGAGGCGTTCATCTCGAGCGCGTTCGGCGGCGACGACCATGAGGGCGATGACGGCGACGATCCGCACGAGGCGTTCCCGCTCTGGTGGCCCGAGGCCCCAGGGTTCCACGCGTTCGACCCGAGCCGCGCCTTCGCGGCGGGTCTGTCGTGCCGGCCGCCTACGGAGACCGTCCGAGACACGCTCGCATGGGACCGAGCTCGGCAGCAGGCGCCGTTGGTGGCGGGACTCAGCGCTGAACGCGAGCGACACCTGCTCGCCCAGTGGCGGGAGGCGGACCGCTGATCGGATTCAGCTCGCGATGAGCTCGTCGAGCGTGCGTTCGAGATCGGCCTTCTCGAGTTCGTACGGCACGACGGTCGTCTCGCCCGAGTCGTCGACGAAGACCCACGCCGGCTGGTACGCGACCCCGAACCGGGCCCACAAGGACCCGTCCTCGGTCACCGCCTGCGGGAAGCCGAGCCCGTACTCGTCGACGAATGACTGCATGTTCTCGGTCGAGTCATTGCCCGGCACGCCGATGAACGCCACCTCGCTGTCGTAGGCTCGCGCGACCCGCGCGACTTCAGGAGCGGCCCCCTGGCACGTCGTTCACCATGGTGCCCAGAACCAGAACGCCACATCACGCCGGGAGTAGTCTTCGCCCTCGATCGTGCCGCCCTCGAGCCTCGGAGCCGAGAAGCGAAGCACCCCCGCCGCGGAGCTGCTCCCGGCGGCCGAGCCGGTGCTTCCATCGCCGGGCAGCGATACCGACGGCGCATCCAGGGCGCCGTCCGCAGCCGAGCATGCGGCCGCTCCGATAGCCACGGCTGCGAACAAGGCTGCGGTGCAGTGGCGGGCTCGGTGGTGCATCACCCCATGGTACGGGCGGATCGACGCTCCGGAACGCGCCGTGTCAGCTCGTCGGTCTGAGGCGGGCCTTCAACGCTTCCACGTCGAGGTCGGGCTGCGGGAAACGGGGATCGAGGCGCTCGAGCGTCTCGACCAGCAGCTTCGAGATCGCCCAGTTGCGGTACCACTTGCGATCGGCCGGGATCACATACCAGGGCGCCATCTCGGTCGAGCACTCGCGTATCGCGTCGTCGTAGGCGGCCATGTATTCGGGCCACCGCGCTCGTTCGTCGAGGTCGCCCTCGTTGAACTTCCAGTGCTTCGAGGGGTCGTCGAGTCGGGCGAGCAGGCGCTCGCGCTGCTCGTCGAGGGAGATGTGCAGCATGCACTTGACGATCGTGGTGCCGGCAGTGTCGACACGCTGCTCGAACGACACGATCTCGTCGTAGCGCGCCCGCCAGACCTGCTCGGGCACGAGTGAGCGCACACGCACGATCAGCACGTCCTCGTAATGCGAGCGATCGAACACCATGACTTCGCCCGGGGCCGGCACCTTGCGTTCGATGCGCCACAGGAAGTGGTGCGCGAGCTCTTCCTCGGTCGGCTTCTTGAACGACGACACCTCGACGCCGGCAGGGTGCATCGCCGAGAAGACGTGCCGGATGGCACCGCCCTTGCCGCTCGTGTCCATCCCCTGCAGCACCACGAGCAGCGAGCGCGTGCCCTCGACCCACAGGCGCTCCTGCAGCTCGTCGAGGCGCTCTGCGAGCGCCGGCATCTCTGCTTCGGCCTCCCTGCGGTTCCGGACCCCGGGTGTCGAACGCGGGTCGATGTCGGGCAGGGGCGGGCTCGAGAGGTCGGGGCGAAGCAGCTCGACGACGCTCGGAGAAGGCATCTCGAGATCTCTACAGTCGAATGTTGGCCACGTCGGCGCTCTCCGCTTGCACGCCCTGGCGACGTGCGATGGCGCGCATGCCACCGAGGCCGATGCCGATCGCAGCGAGCGAGATCACGAGCATCAATGTCGCGGTTGCGTTCAGCGCCGGGTTCGGCGCGGTGCGCCCTGCGCTGTAGATCAGCATCGGCACGGTCTGGGTATGCACGTCGGTCGCGAGGAACTGGCTCGTCACGAAGTCGTCGATCGAGAGCGCGAACACGATGGTGAACGCCGCGAAGACCGCAGGCGAGAGAACAGGCAGCAGCACGCGGCGGAGCGCGTCCAGCGGAGGCGCGCCGAGGTCCATGGCTGCCTCCTCGAGGTCGGCGCCGACGCTGAAGATGCGACCGCGCAGCACCACCACCACGTACGGGATCGACCACGTCACATGTCCCACGATCTGCCCGATGGTGCCCGGGTTGGGGAACGGGTAGAGGAACACGAGCGTGAAGAAGATGCCGGTCGCGAGCACGATCTCGGGGGTGACGAGCGGCAGGAGCATCAGGAAGTTCGCAGCCCCCGAGCCCCGACCTCGCCACCGCGCGAGCCCGAGGGCGAGTGCGACCCCGATCGGCGTGGCGATCCCCATCGTCGCCACGGCGAGGATAAGGCTCTGGCGGATCGCCGCGGTCAAGGTCGGGTCGTGCAGCACCGAGAGGTCTGGGTTGCGGATCCACCACTCCAGTGAGAAGCCCTGCCAGACGCTCCTGGAGCGGCCGGCGTTGAACGAGAATCCGATGGCGATCACCACGGGCACGATCGCCCACGCGATGTAGATCCAGGTGTACACGGCGAGGAAGCGGTGTTTGCGCCATGGGTTCGCGAGCAGGTTCGCGACGACACTCATGCTCGGGTGGCCTCCCTGGTGCTCCGAGCGGTCGAAACGATGTAGTACAGCGTCAGCAGCGAGACGAACAGGGCGAGCACGGTGACGAGCGCGGCGCCTCTCGCCTGTGCGTAGGCGAAGGTCGTCTCTTGCAACAGGGACTGGATCGAGTTGCCGATCATCGCGGTGCTCGATCGGCCGTTCGACAGCAGGTAGGCCGTGTAGAAGTCACCGAACATCGGCAGCATGATGATCGCGACCCCGGCGAGGATGCCGTTCTTCGACAACGGCAGCGTGACGCGCACGAACGTGCTGAAGGAGCTCGCGCCCAGGTCCCATGCGGCTTCGAGGAAGCTGTTCTGCAGCCGGTCGAGCGCGGCGAACAGCGGCAGGATCAGGAACGGCGCGTAGCCGTACGCGAGACCGAGGATCACCGTGACGGGCTTGCCCTCGAGCCACGGATAGGGGTTCTGCAGCACGCCGATGCCCATGAGCACGCGGTTGACGAGGCCTTCCTCGTTCAACAGCCCGACCCACGCGAGCATGCGCATGAGGTAGCTGATCCAGAACGGCAGCACGAGCAGCGCGAGCACCAGTCCCCGCAGGCGGCCGCGCAAGCGGGACACGTAGTAGGCCACCGGATAGCCGATCAACAGACAGAGCGCGACGGCCGTGAATACGAAGCGAAGCGTACGCAGGAACACCACGCGATACACGCCGTCGGGTGATGCGAGCTGTTCGAGGACGTAGTGGAACGAGGCTCGGTCCCAGTATGCGGGGTTCCACTGCGGCACCGCGAGACCGCTCGCGTTGTCGATGGAGCCGCCAGCCATCGACACGATCGCGTAGAAGGGAACGACGAACAGCAGGATCAGCCACAGCACACCTGGAGAGGCCGCCCACTTCCAGAACCCGCGCGGGTAGAGCATCGTGAGCGAGTTGCCCTGTGATCGTTCGCGCCCCCGAGCCATCTCGCGCGGACGCTAGCACTTGCCACCAGCGGCGTGCAGACCTCCGGTCCTTGTCTTGACAGGCTTGCCTCTCGCCGGTAGACCCCGCATGACTCGTCCGCGAATTCTGAAAGGGGTTCCTGCATGGCGCATCCGAAGGAACGGCCGATCCACAGTCGCCGGGAGTTCTTGAAGCGTGCGGCAGCGGCCGGCATCGTGTTGCCGTCGATGAGCGCCGTGATGGCTGCGTGTCGCGATAGCTCGACCGACACCGGGGGAGGTCCGAGCGCGACGGCCGGGGAGGGTGGCATCGCCCTCGCCTCGCCCGACAACCCGGTGACCCTTCCCCTGTACGACGACACCCCGGCGATCGAGGACGGTCTCACGCAAGAGGCCGGCCCGCTCCGCGTGTACAACTGGAACGACTACATCTACAAGAAGGTCATCAAGCAGTTCGAATCCGAATTCGGCGTCGAGGTCGAGTTCACGCAGTTCGCCGGCATGGCCGAGGCCATGAACAAGGTGCAGAACGACACGATCCAGTGGGATCTGTTCTTCCCGACCATCGAGAACGTCGGCAAGCTCGTTGCCGCGAAGCGTGTGCAGCCGTGGAACCACACGTACATGACGAACCTGCCGAACCTGTGGCCGTACTTCCTCGACCCGTGGTACGACGGCGACGCGCAGTACACCATGCCCTACCTCACCTGGAAGACCGGCATCGGCTACCGCAGCGACTTCGTCGAGGATCCGGCGACCTACGAGATGCCGTTCGACATCTTCTGGGACACGAAGTACGCAGGCAAGGTGGGCGTGCTCGACGAGTACCGCGAAACGATCGGCATGGGGCTGCTGCGGAACGGCGGCACCGACTTCAACTCCACCGACCCCGCCGAGCTCGCTGCCGCCGTCGACTCGCTGACCGAGCTGATCGACCTTGTGAACGTCGAGATCGGTCCCGGCGACTATCAGAAGCTCGCCGAGGGAACGAGCCATGTTCGCTACTCGTGGTCGGGGAATATGAACTATGCCCAGTACTTCCTTCCCAAGGGAACCGAGCCCGACGTGCTCGGTTACTACTACCCGCCCGACGGTGGTTGGGAGGTGGCCAACGACACGATCGTGATCAACAAGGAAGCGGAGAGCCCCGTGCTCGCGCACCTGTTCATCAACTTCCTCTTGGAGAAGGAAGTCGCCCTCACGAACTTCGGATACGAGGGTTTCCAGCCGCCGCTCGTGGGCGTCGAGCGCCAGGAGTTCCTCGATGCGGGGTACATACCGCCGAACCTCGAGAACACCCTCGTGGCCGAGGAAGACTTCGCCCAGGGCCAGCCGGTGCTGCCGCTCTCGCCTGAGGACGATCAGCTGTATCAGGACGAATGGGCGAGGTTCAAGGCGGGCGTCAGCTAGGCGCGGTCAGGGAGCGATCGTCACGCTGAGGGACGCCTCGGCATCGCCGCCCGCGGGCAGGGTCTGCTCGCTCTGACGCCCTTCGACGGCTCGCCAGGGGTCGTCGTCGGTGCCGGGGTGGGGCAGGTAGAGCGGGAAGTCGCTCGACGCCAGCTGCACCCGCAGCCGATGGCCCGCCGGCACGCGGTAGCCCAGGTGCGCAAGGTCGACCCGGATCGGTCGTGACAGGTCCGCGTCGCGGAGCATCGCCTGGCCGCGCGTCAGCATCAGCCCCGACCCGTCGGGTGCGACGTCGACCAGCGAGAGGGTCTCACCCTCCGAGCGGAACTTGCCGCGGACGTCCTGCACAGCGAAGGCGTACCCACGATCGGTGAATGACGGGGCGATGTCGGACATGAACGTATAGCGCCCGCTCTTGTCGTACGGGAGTCGGACCAGCACGGCGGGGATCCGTCCCGGTTCCCGGGGGAGGAAGACGTCGGTCGCGAGGCGGACGCCGTCACGCATCGGCACCATCGCTTGTGCCGCGCGCGCATCGTGCGGGGCCGTCTCCGTGACGTCGACCTCGAAGGGCACGATCATTCCTCCAGGTGCTGATGGAAGGCGGGCCACGATATCAACTGGCGAATCGTGGTCTACCTCGCCTGCAGCCCCTCCCGAGTACCCTTCCCACGTGCCCACCAGAGACGACATCCGCAACGTGGCGATCGTGGCCCACGTCGACCACGGCAAGACCACCCTCGTCGACGCGATGCTGTGGCAATCCGGGGCGTTCCGCGAGAACCAGGACGTCGCCGAGCGCGTCATGGACTCCATGGACCTCGAGCGCGAGAAGGGCATCACGATCCTCGCGAAGAACACCGCCGTGCAGCACGGCGACATCAAGATCAACATCGTCGACACGCCCGGCCATGCCGACTTCGGTGGCGAGGTCGAGCGGGCGCTCACCATGGTCGACGGCGTGCTGCTGCTCGTCGACGCGAGCGAGGGCCCGCTGCCTCAGACGCGCTTCGTGCTGCGCAAGGCGCTCGAGTCGCGGCTCCCGGTGATCCTCGTCGTCAACAAGGTCGACCGGCCCGACGCGCGGCCCGACGGGGTCGTGCACGAGGTCGAGGAGCTGTTCCTGGACCTCGATGCCGATGAGCACCAGATCTCGTTCCCCATCCTGTACGCGGTCGCCCGCGAGGGCAGGGCCGGGCACGCGCCCGACGCCCTCGCAGACGATCTGGAGCCGTTGTTCGAGACGCTGCTCACGCACATCCCGGCGCCCTCGTTCGTCGAGGGTCATCCGATGCAGGCGCTCGTGACCAACCTCGACGCCTCGCTCTACGTCGGACGCCTCGCGCTCTGCCGGGTGTTCAACGGCGTCGTGCGCCGCGGTGAGCCGGTGGCGTGGTGCCGCGCCGACGGCACGATCGAGCAGGCCAAGCTCGGAGAGCTCTACGTCACCGAAGCGCTCGACCGCGTCGATGCCGAGGAAGCCGGTCCGGGCGAGATCATCGCGGTGGCCGGTATCGCGGAGATCACGATCGGCGAGACGCTCGCCGATCCAGAGGACCCTCGTCCTCTGCCGGTCACGCGCGTCGACGAGCCGTCGTTGTCGATGACTGTCGCCATCAACACCTCGCCGCTCAGTGGCCAGGACGGCCACAAGGTCACGGCGCGCCTGCTGAAATCGCGCCTCGACCAGGAGGTCGTCGGCAATGTTTCCATCCGCGTGGTCGACACCGAACGCCCCGAGATGTGGGAGGTGCAGGGGCGCGGGGAGCTGCAGCTCGCGATCCTCGTCGAGATGATGCGCCGCGAGGGGTTCGAGCTCACGGTCGGCAAGCCGCAGGTGGTGACGAAGACGGTCGACGGCAAGCTCCTCGAACCGATGGAGCGCGTGGCGATAGATGCGCCTGAGGATTTCCTCGGTGTGATCAGCCAGTTGCTCGCGCTGCGTAAGGGCCGCATGGAGCACATGGTGAACCACGGCACCGGATGGATCCGCATGGAGTACCTGGTGCCGGCGCGGGGGCTGATCGGGTTCCGCACCGAGTTCATGACGGAAACGCGTGGCACCGGGCAGCTCCACCATGTGTTCGAGGGGTACGAGCCTTGGCACGGTGAGCTGCGCACACGGCCGAGCGGTTCGCTCGTCGCCGATCGCCGGGGAGAGACGACTCAGTTCGCCTTGCTCAATCTGCAGGAACGCGGATCGCTCTTCGTTGGCCCGGGCGAAGAGGTCTACGAAGGCATGATCGTCGGTGAGAACGCGCGTAGCGAGGATATGGATGTGAACCCGGCCAAGGAGAAGCACCTTACGAACATGCGCAAGGCGAACGCCGAAGAACTCGTGCGCCTGATCCCGAAGACCCAGCTCTCGCTCGAGCAAGCGCTCGAGTTCCTGCGTGAGGACGAGTGCGTCGAGGTCACCCCGAAGAACGTGCGCTTGAGGAAGGTTCTGCTCCCTCAGCAGGAACGTCAGAGAGCATCGCGCCGAGGCCGGCCATCGAAGGACGATTGACCGGCGCTCGTGTTCATCGCGTTCGGCGTGCCTTCATTCAGCTCGCGACGAGTACCCTCGCGATCTCGTCGACAACGAGCTGTGGATGCATTCCAGATGGAGCGGGCGTCCATCTCCGATGAGCAAGTTGACACCGAGGCGATCGTCACCACGCCGATCGCGATGTGCCTTACGTACGGACGGCCCGAGCGATCTCATCAACTCAACTGCTCTCAGAGTAGATGTCGACCGAACCTCAGGACGGCGACGAGAACGCGAACGAATCGACGATCCTGCCGCCGGTCTGGAGGAGCTCGTCGTGCGGAAGGTCCGCCCGGATCGTCCTCGAGGTTGACGATGATGACCCCGTCCTCGGAATCGAGGATGAACCACCGCAACGACTGCTCGGGGACGATCGCCCAGTGGTACCCGCCGAGCTAGCCGCCCCGTTGAAGATCAGCGGCACGGCGGGGAGGTCCCTCGCTGAAGAAGCACGTTCGCTTCCACGCCGGATCGATCTCGATATCGAGCTGCATGCCCTCGAACCCGCCGACCGTGACCGGAGTCGGTTCGCTCACCACGAGGCCCGGCGCGGTCTCGAGCCACGCGACGAGGTCACTCACCGACCGACCGACGCCGGGCTCCGAGGACTCCTCGCAGTCCTGGCGAGGCGATCGTCGGGTCGTGCAGGAAGTAGATCCCGTCGGCGATGTACAGACCTTCGAGCGGGTGGCGGGGTCCCATCGGCGATGAGCTCGAAGCCTCCCCGCGTAAGCCCACGTCCACCCGGGCGAGGGGATCGTGAAGTCGATCGTCGGATCGGAGAAGGTCCAGCGATACTCCCCGGGCTCGAGTGGTCCATGACACGGAAGCGTCGGACAGTCGTCGAGGATGCGCACGCTCGGCGCCGTCGAACTCACGGTGTCGGTTCGGGACTGGGTGGGGTCAACATCTTCGGCCGAGCACGCGGCCGTTAGGAGCATCGTGAGCACGGTCGCGCTCATTCTTCGGCTGATCGATCCTTGCGGGACTCATGGCAGTCTCCTCTTCATCCCCGCTCGAGGCTAGGGTCGAGGTGGATAAGAGGAAACGATGGAACCCCTACGTTTGATCGTCGGGGTTGGAGGGACCGTAGCGTCGAGCGAGCTCCGTGCGTGACCTGACCCCCAGCTTCCGGTAGACGCGGCGCAGGTTGGACTCCACCGTCTTCACGCTCATGAAGAGGCGGTCGGCGGTCTCCTGTTCGTGAGGCCGAGAGCCACGACGTCGGCGACCTGTCGCTCCGTCTCGGACAGATCCGTCGGTGAGGCAGAGCGGCCTCCGATCCGCGCCAGCGCTTGATCGGCCCGGGCTTCCCACAGGCGTGCCCCGAGCTCCTGGAAACGTGATCGCGCCTCCTCGAGTGACTCCCGGGATTCCCGCTTCCTCTTCATACGTCGGAGGATCTCGCCGTTGATAAGCCGAGAGCGTGCTGACTCGAAAGGCATCGCAACACGTTCATGCTCGGCGAAGGACCGTTCGAGCTCGAGCAGTGCGCCGGGTGGATCACCCAACGCCGCGGACATCAACGCCCGGCATCTCGCCGCCGTTGCTAGGGCGAGAGCCCGATCGAGGGCCAACCCCTGCTCGTGGAGTCGATCCACCACCTGTTTCGCTCGATCGAGCCCACCGAGCGCCACCAATGCTTCGGCGAGATCGGGGATGAACGGGAACGCGCCGGGCTCGACGATCCCGCTCGCGGACAGGAGACGCTCCGCAGGGTCGAGCACACGCACTACTTCAGCGGGATCGTCTTCAGAGAGCGCGATGAATCCAAGCACGCTGCGGTTCGCGACCTCGCCCCACACGTTCCCCTGTGCTGCGGCGAGGCTGACTCCCTCCGCGGCGTCGCGACGGGCTTCGTCCACGTTGCCCCTGAGGGCGGCGACGAGCGCTCTCGGATGCAGCACCTGATCCCGGATTTCGTCCAGGCCCGCGTCGATGACGATGTCGTATCCCTCGTCGGCATGGAGGGCGGCATCGCTCCAATCTCCCGCCGCACATTCCACCTCGCTGAGCACCGGGAGCGTGTCGTACCGCATGAGCTCGAGCCCTGCCTCCGCGTAAGCGACGTCTGCCTCCTTGACGAGTCGCCGAGCCTCATCGACCTTGCCCTGCCAAAGCATCTGATGCCCGCGGATGCCCAAGGGGTGCGCGGCTTCCCCAGGTGAGACCACTTCGCCGATCGCTGTCGCACGCCGCATCGTCGCCGAGGCGTCGAGTCCAAGGAGCGCCTGCGCGTGGCCGAGCGCTCCAAGCGCTACCCGGAGGATCGTCCGCTCGGATGCCTGGTCGGCGAGCTCGATCGCAGCAAGGGCGTGATCGGCAGCACTGACTGGATCGAGCCGGAAGATTGCCACCCAGGCGAAGTTCGCGAGCACGATGGGACGGAAACCCTTCCCGACGTCCGGCAGGGCAGCGCGCAGGAGGTGGTGGACCCGGTCCACGTCGTTGTAGCACCTGACCGCGAGCTCCACTTTCGTCATGGCTCGCTGCTGCCGCGACGACGTCGCTTCGATCGACGTCTCCAGCATCGATCGGGCATGACGGACGTCTCCCGCATCGAACCGATTGAGCGCTGCGAGCCGCCCGCGACCGCATAGTTGCGCTTCGTCGTCTCGCGGAGTGAGCTCGACCGAGAGCTCCAGGAGCTCGGCGGCGGCGAGGGGCGCACCTCGCCGGCGCGCGTGGTCGGCAGCTTCCTCGACGAGCGATGCCGCCCCAGGATCGGGGCCGATGCCGCTCAGCCCGATATGTCGGGCCCGCTCCTCCAGGTCGACCACGACCTGGGCGAGCCGTGCATGGACCGCCTGCCTCTTCCGTCGCGACGCCGACCAGTACACCGCTGAGCCCAGGAGTG
This sequence comes from uncultured Actinomycetes bacterium, assembly GCA_963831325.1. Lineage (GTDB taxonomy): Bacteria > Actinomycetota > UBA4738 > UBA4738 > HRBIN12 > JAOUEA01. Next base: position 215,756 of record CAWHQA010000017.1, on the reverse strand, counting down.
GGTGGACGAATCCGACCCGTTCGCTATCGACCACTACGATTCCTGCCTCCTCTGCCTCGGCGAGCCCCGCGTCTGCTTTCGATGGCTTCGCTCCCGCCGAACGCAGGGCGTCGATCGTCGGGCGCGCCATCGCGGAGATTTCGAGCGTCACATCGCGCGCGTTCGCCGACATACGTTCGACCCTTACCCGGAGTGCATCGCGGACGTCGCTTGGGATCGGAAGGGGAGCGCTCGCTGTCGGCTCGGCGTCGCGTATCGCACGGGCCACCTCGAGCGAGAAGAACGGATTCCCTCGTGTGGTCTCGTACACATGTCGAACGACGGGTGGTGCAAGATGGCGGCCCGACCTGTCCCGAAGGATGCGGCCAACTTCACCGATGTCGAGAGGGCCGACATCGAGACGCACCACGTCGCGATCCTTCAGCGCTGCCGTCAGGTCCACGAGATCGACGGAGGCGGCTTCGAGTCGCTTGGTCGCGAGGACCGCGATTGGATACCCGGGCAGGCGGCGAAGGGCGAAGGCGAGCGCCCGGGCAGACGACGGATCCAGCCACTGGACGTCGTCCACCGCGAGGACCAAGGGCGAGGATGCGCTCAGCGTTCGGAACGCCTCTCGCACACCGAGCGCGATCACGCGCTGGTCCGGTGCGAGGTTACCGGCAGGTCTCCGCAGCAGGGCGACCTCGAGCGCCCGACGCTGCGGACCAGGGGCGTCCGCGAATGCTTCGTCGAACACATCGCCGAGCAGATCCCCGATCACCGAGTAGGCCAGCGTCGTGTCGTTCTCGCCGGGCCGGGACCCCAAGACCCGGTGACCGGCCCGGAGGACTTCCTCCAACCCGGCGCGCCACAGGATCGTCTTGCCGATCCCCGCCTCACCCTCGAAAAGGAGATCGTGGGAGTGGTTGGTGAGCCCCTCCACGAATCGCGCGAGCGCGGACAGCTCCCGCTCTCGACCGACGATACCGCTGGATGTCGTGCTCATGCCGCCCCGAGATCCCCTGATTCACACATCGTAGCCCTCACGACCGAGCGCCTCACGCAGCTCGATCCGGGGTAGGTCCGCCGATGGCGGGGTCGACGAGGAGGCGCCGGTTCCTCGAGCCGGTGCTCTCGATCGGCGAGTATCCCGGCGAGCCCGAGACGAGACGGAGCGGGCGCCGGGTGTTCCTCATCGCGTTCGTCATCGCGACGGTGTTCAGGATTCCGCAGTCCGTGATGGACCTCGCCGCCGGCTACACGGTGGTCGGCATCATGAACTTGGTCTCGGTGGCGCTGACGTTGCCGTTCCTTCTCCTGATGAAGGTCTGGCCCCTTCGGTTCGCGGTCCTCGTCAACGCCATGTTCGCCCTGATCTTCGTCACCCAACTCGCCGAGACCGCGATGTTCGGGGGGCTCTTCCCTTCGGGCTTGGTGGTGATCTTCGGACTGGCTCTCGGGCTCGCGGCGTTGATCGCGATCGGTCTCCGAGCGGCGATCTGGTGGACCGTCGCCTTCGCCGCTTCGGTCGTGTTCGCCATATCGACCCCTGACTGGGTCGATCACGATCTACGAGCTTGCTGACCCCGGCCGCCGACGCGGCGTTCAACCTGGTCGCGACGGCGATCCTCGTGCTCGCTGTGATGGCCTACTTCGTGCGCCAACGCGACCTGTTTCAGCGGCGGTCCGATGACCTGCTGCACGCGATCCTGCCGACGAGATCGTGCCGCGGCTCAAGGCGGGCACCGGCACGATCGCCGACGACCTGCCCAAGCATCCGTCCTGTTCGCCGACGTCGTCGACTTCACCGCCGATGTCGGCGCGCTGTCGCCCAGCTCAGCTGGTCGAGCTGCTCGACGACGTGTTCTCGGCTTCGACGCGTTCGTCGACGAGCTCGGCCTCGAGAAGATCAAGACGGTGGGCGATGCGTACATGGCGGCGGCGGGCGTGCCGGTGCCGCGAGCCGGACCACGCCGATGCGATCGCCGAGCTCGCCCTGCGCATCCGGGACCACGAGGCGTGAACCCGCGTCGACGGCAGCCGGCTGCGTTCCGGATCGGCATCAACTCCGGGCCGGTGACCGCCGGCGTGATCGGCACCGCAACGTTCTCCTACGACCTGTGGGGCGACACCGTGAACACCGCGAGCCGGATGGAGTCGACGGGTGTGCCCCGGCGCGATCCAGATCACCGCGGCGACGTGCGAGCTCGTGCGGGACGCGTTCGTGTGTGAGCCGCGGGGCATCGTCGCCGTCAAGGGGAAGCAGGAGATGGAAACCTTCCTGCTGGTCGGGCGCATCGCCTGACGCCCGCTGCCGAGCGAGCCGCTTCGCGAGAGACTGGGTCGTGCGCGAGGAGCGGCTTCCCGGTGGGAACGTGTCAGGCGCGGTTCGTGTCGCGAACACCGTTCGTCGCGCGACGGGGCCGTGGACCCCGGCGGTCCACGCGCTGCTCCGCCACCTCGAGAGATGCGGTTTCGACGCCGCACCGCGGGTGGTGGGCATCGACGACCGAGGACGCGAGATGCTCTCGTACATCGAGGGCGAGACCGTGGGCGTCGACGATCCGTGGCCCGCGTGGTGGAGGGCAGACGACACACTCGTGCAGGCGGTGACGCTCCTGCGACGGTTCCACGAGGCCGTCGCATCGTTCGAGCCGCCTCCCGGTGCTCGGTGGCGGTTCGAAGGGCGACCGGAACCCGGTGCGACGATCGTGCACGGCGATTGGGCGCCCTACAACGTCGTGTGGCGCGAGGGGCGGGTGGTCGGGGTGATCGACTGGGATCTCGCACGGCCCGGCGATGCGCTCGACGATCTCGCGTTCGCCGCCTGGCACTGGGCGCCGCTGCACCATCCGGGCCTTCTCGACGGTGGCGAGCTCGGTCGCTGGCAACGGGCGGACCGCGAACGGCGGCTTCGGCTCGTGCTCGACACCTATGGGCTCGACGATCGTGCAGGGATTCATCGCCCGCGTGATCGCGCGCATCGGCGCGAGCGCCGACGGCATCGAGGGTGCGGCCGCCGCCGGCGACGTCGGCATGATCGGGCTGCGCGAGCTCGGCGTGATCGACGATGTCCGTCGTTCGGCGGCCTGGGTCCGAGATCATCAGGCCGCGCTGATCGCCGCCGTCGGCGCTCGACCTAGCGCGGGAAGCATGTGAGGCCCCGCCGCGTTCGAACTCCCGACGAGACCGAGGAGAGGGGAGCTCGACATGAGGATCGGCATCTTCGGGACGGGCGGGGTCGGTCGCACGCTCGGCAGCAGGTTCATCGAGCTCGGTCACGAGGTGCGTCTGGGCTCGCGCACGGCGGACAACGAGGCCGCGACCGCGTGGGCGAACGAAGCGGGTGAGGCGGCCTCCCACGGAACGTTCGCCGACGCGGCCGCCTTCGGTGAGCTGCTCGTCAACGCGACGAGCGGAGCTGCATCGGTCGAGGCGATCGGCTCGGCGGCGACACGCGATCTCGACGGCAAGGTGCTGCTCGACGTCGCGAACCCGCTCGATTCTCGAACGGGTTCCCGCCGACGCTCTCGATCAAGGACACCGACAGCCTCGCGGAGACGATCCAGCGAGCTTTCCCTCTGATGCGGGTCGTGAAGTCGCTGAACACGATGAACGCAGACGTGATGGTTCGCCCGTCGCAGCTCGGAGGCCGCGCACAACGTGTTCGTGAGCGGAGACGACGCCGACGCGAAGGCCGCCGTGGCTGCCGCTGCTCGGCGAGATCGGCTGGCCAGGCGACGACATCATCGACCTCGGCGACCTGTCGACCGCGCGCGGCGCGGAGATGTTCCTGCCGCTCTGGCTGCGGCTGATGGCCGCGCAGGGGAGCGCCGCCTTCAACATCAAGGTGGTCCGGTAGGGTCGAGCCCATGCCCAAGCGCACGATCGCCGGCGATCTTCCGGCTCCCATGCTCGCGAAGCTACAACCGAAGATGCCCACGGGCGATGGCTGGACCTACGAACCGAAGTGGGATGGGTTCCGCACGGTCGTGGCCGTCGATGAAGGCAGCTCGGCGACGCTGTCGAGTCGCGACGGACGGCCGCTCGGTCGCTACTTCCCCGAGCTGATCGGGACCCTCGAGGCGAGCGGCGGCGGTCCCTTCGTCGCGGACGGAGAGATCGTACGGGTCGCCGAGGGGGCGATGGACTTCGACGAGCTGCAGCTCCGGCTGCATCCTGCCGAGTCGCGGGTGCGCAAGCTGGCCGGAGAGATACCGGCGACGCTCGTCGTCTTCGATCTGCTCAGGCGCGGGGGCGATGACCTCGCCGGCCGTCCACTGTTGGAACGGCGGGATCGCCTCGGCGAGCTTGCTAGCGACCTGGGCTGGGGCGAGGCGCCCGGCGAGCTCGCCTCGATGCCGAGAGCGCCTGCCGTGCTCGTCGCTCCTTGGACCGACGACATCACATCCGCGCGGGCGTGGTTCGACGACGAGGACGGCCTGGGCCAAGACGGCGTGCTCGCCAAACGCGACGACCAGCCTTACCTGCCCGGCGAGCGAGGATGGGTGAAGGTCAAACACCGGCGCACCCTCGACGTCGTGATCGGTGGCTACCGGCTATCGAAGACCGGCGACGGCATCGGCGCTCTGTTGCTCGGCCTCTACGACGACGCGGGCACGCTTCACTACGTGGGGCACACCTCGTCGTTCAAGGCCGCCGAGCGCCGGGCGCTGCTGGGAGAGCTCAAGCAGCTCGAGGGGGGCGCGAGTTTCGAAGGCGGACGCGCGCCCGGCGGTCCCAGCCGGTGGACAGCCGGCAAGAACCTCGAATGGGTCACCATCGAGCCGGTGCTCGTTGCCGAGGTCACGATCGACCGCATGCAGTACGGACGGTTCCGCCACGCCGCCACCTTCGTGAGGTGGCGCGACGACCGAGACCCAGCGAGCGTGCGGTTCGAGCAGCTCGGCGTCGAGCCACCCGCGTGGCCCGACGCCGTCGCTCCCCAGTAGTCTGCCTCAGACTAGTCGGCCCGATCCGTCGAGCCTGTCAGCCCTGCAGCTTCTCCTTGCGCCCCTGCATGCGGGCTCCGAGCTCCTGCAGCTCCTCGTCTTCGAAGACCTGCTCGACCTTCGGGAACATCTCGTCTTCCTCTTCCGTGATGTGATGCTCCAGGTTCTCCTTCATGACGGAGAACTTCGCCATCCAGGTCTCGTCGCTCGGCTCGACAGCTTCGAGCTCGCCGATGATCGTGTCGACGACGTGGTGCTCTTCATAGCCCTCGAGAGCGAGATCCTTCGTCTTCGGGTGCTCCTTCAGCGCCGGGTAGAAGATCTCTTCCTCGATCGATTCGTGGATCTCGAGCTCGCGCTTCAGCGTTGCGAGCCCCTCGGTACGGGTCTTCTCAGCCCGCTCGGTGGTGTCCTCTAGGTCGGACAGCATCTTCTTGACCTCGGTGTGATCGCGCTTCAGCAGCGTCAAGGCGTTCATCGGTTGATCCCTCCCGTCCAGCGGGTCGCCGGATGCGCCCCGTCGGCAAGAGCGGTTCCCGCCGATACGGATGTGCAAACTCGCGCGGCTCACCCGCGCGGCGTTCCCTTCTCCTGCTGCTTCGAGGCTTCCCATTCGGCGATCTTCTTCGCGCGCGAGGGGTTCACGCGCAGCGGTTCGTCGTCGCCCTTCGGGAAGTGCGGGGGCCACGGCGCGTCGCCGAGACCGCCGGCCGCGTCGCGCTCGGCGAGCTCCAGCAGGGAATCGAGCCGTCCGCCGTGGTCGTCGATGCCGGCGCCGGGGTCGCCCATCTCCCTGAGCCGCTCGGGCACGGTGCGCAGCGTGAAGCGCTCGGGCTCGACGTCGGCGACCTCGTCCCAGTCGAGCGGGGTCGACACGCGCGCGTCGGGCATCGGCCGGATCGAGTACGCGCTCGCCACGGTGCGGTCGCGCGCGTTCTGGTTGTAGTCGAGGAAGACGCCGGCGCGCTCTTCCTTCCACCACGCGGTCGTGGCGACGGCGGGCATGCGGCGCTCGACTTCACGCGCGAACGCGAGGGCCGCTCGACGGGTGTTCGTGAAGCCGTTCCCAAGCTCGACCCGAGCGTTGATGTGCATGCCTCGTTTCCCGCTCGTCTTGGGGAAGCCGGTCAGGCCGTGCTCGCTGAGCACTTCCCGAGCCGTGAGCGCGACCCGCCGGACGTCGTCCCATGGCACGCCCGGCGTCGGGTCGAGGTCCACGCGCAGCTCGTCGGGGTGGTCGACGTCGTCGGCGCGGACGGGCCACGGATTGCATTCGAGACAGCCGAGCGTCGCGGCCCACACGAGGGCCGCCTCGACGTCCATCACGGGCATCGACGCCTCGCGTCCGCTCGGGAACTTCACGGTTGCGGTTCGCACCCAGTCGGGCGCTCCCTTCGGGATGCGCTTCTGATAGAAGGGCTCGGTGTCCTCGCCGGTCACCCCGCCCGGGAATCGGTGCAGGATCGCGGGCCGGTCTCGGCACCCGTTGAGTGCAGCGCCTGCCGCGGTCGCCCAGTACTCCACGACCTCGAGCTTCCTGATCGGGCCGCCCGCAGCGTCGGGGAAGTAGATCTTGTCCGGGCTCGTGACCTTGATGTCACGCCCCTGGACCGAGATGGTCGCCGACGACGCCATGGGGAGAACCGTATCCCAGGCGGGCCAATCGGCAACGCTTCCGCTTCCATCGCGCAAAGATCGCACGCGCGGCGACCGGAGATCCGTTCGTCCGCTCGGGGATCCGCACCGGCGCGAGATCTTGGAGTTGCTGCGCGCAGGCGACCGCTCGCCATCGGCTCGACCGAGCTGCGCTAGCATGCGCGTGATCTGACGGCTCAGAGCGTTCGTCTCACCGCAGGCGGAAGCAGGAATGGCGTGGCCGACAGGCCTGCCGGGCGCCGCTGTCGCGGCCGCGAGAACGGCACCTCGTCGACTGCGCACACCGTTCCGGCCGGCGGAACCTCGCCGGTCAGCAGATACGCGTCGACGTGGCGATCGATACAGCGGGACAGGAACAGCGATGTGTGGCCCGACCCGTCGAGGGTAAGCAGCTGGGCGTTCGGCATGATCTCCGCCGTGTCGACCGCCCCCTGGTACCGGGTTGCGGGGTCGTTCACGTTGCCGATCACGAGCACGGTGTTCGCTGTCCGTCGGTCGAACGGACCCATGTATCGGTCTTCGTCCGCACCCGGCCACGGCTCGCAGATGCTGCTCAACCAGACCCACGGCCGACCGAAGTACGGGTGCGCACGGTCGGTGGCTCGCGCCGAGTCAGACCAGTCTCGCGCGGTGCCGGGGTTGTCAGAATCGGAGCATAGGACGCCCGCGAACCCCTCGACGGACTGCTGATAGGGCTTCTCCCCGAACATGCCAAGTCGCGTCCGCAGGGCGTAGAGCGCCGCGGCCGCACGCCGCGGGTACACGAAGCTGCGGATCTGCTGCAGGAACTCGGCGAAGTCGGGCCACGATCCCGGGTCGTACATGGAGCCCAACGTGATCACGACGAGATCGGAGTACGTGAACGGGAACGTGCCGCCCTGCCCGTCGGGGATGTCGAGGGGATGGTGACGGATGGACCTCGCCAGGCGTGCGAAGCGCCGCTTCGGGTTGCCGCCGGAGAAAGTGCAGTTGCTGCCACCGGTGTCGCACGCGGAGAAGAACGCGAGCAGGGTGTCGTACGCGCCCTGCGCACTCTTCAGGCGTGCGCTGACCGGTAGCGTCGCGGCCTCGTTATCCCGGCCGGTCGACCACGAGATCGGGTCGAGGACGCCGTCGATGATGACGGCGCGCACCTCGTCGGGGAACATGTTCGCGTAGGTCGAGCCGATGTAGGAACCGTACGAGTAGCCGGCGTAGGTCAATGCCTCGTCGCCGACCGCTCGGCGGAGCAGGTCCAGATCGCGAGCGACGTTCGCGGTCGACATGTGGTCCATGATCGGACCGGCGCGATCGGCGCACGCTTCGGCGTACACGCGATCGGACTCGATCCACAGCTTCTCCTGAGCGGGAGACACCGGGAAGGCGAACGGAGCGATGTTCAGCACGTCGATGGCGTCCTGCGTCGTGTCGAAGCACTGGATGGGAGCGCTCGACGCGATGCCACGCGGGTCGAACCCGACGAGGTCGAACCGAGCTCGCACCGCGTCGGAGTAGAGGAACCTCCCGACGGCTTGCACGAAGCCGACGCCAGAACCACCCGGTCCGCCAGGGTTGAGGAAGATCGAACCGATGCGGCGGGCCGGCGCGCTCGCGGGGAGCCGCGTGAGGCGCAGCCTGATCGTGTCACCCCCGGGCTCGTCGTAGTCGAGCGGCACCCGAGCCATCGTGCACTCGAAGCGCTTGGCCTTGCGGCACTGGCGCCAGTGCAACGTGGGAACGGTGGCGTCGGCCGCCCGCAGTGAAGCGTCGGCACCGCCGGAGCTGGTCTCCCCACTAGCTCCGGCTGCCGGTGAGAGCAGCGCCAGACAGCAGCACGCTGCAAGGACAAGGGCGGGTAGCTTCCTCACGGTACGTCCTCCCCTGCAGGCCACCGAGCCGGATCCGCGTCGACCCGTCGTGGCGACTCTCATCCACGCCACACGGCCCTGTCAACCTGCATCATTGGCTGGCCGGCGTTCGATCGATCCGGCACGTGGGGTGACCCACACCTACGACGCTCCGGTGCCCGCCCGTTCCCCGGTCTCCTTGACGGCGCGCAGCACGGTGTCGCCGATGTCGGCTGGGTTGCGCACGACCCGGTGGCCCAGTTCCTCGATCGTATCGAGCTTCGCTGTCGCGGTGTCGGACTCGCCGGCGATCACCGCGCCGGCGTGGCCCATGCGTCGGCCGCGCGGTGCCGAGACGCCCGCGATGAACGCCACGAGCGGCTTCGACATGTAGTGCGCCGCCCACGACGCGGCCTCGACCTCCTGCTGACCGCCGATCTCACCGATCATCACGACCACGTCGGTGTCGTCATCGCCCTCGAACGCCTGCAGAACGGCCTTGAAGTCGGTGCCGTTCACCGGGTCGCCTCCGATGCCGACGCAGGTCGACTGTCCGAGGCCGAGGCCGGTCATCTGCGAGACCGCCTCGTAGTTCAGTGTGCCGCTGCGTGAAACCACGCCCACGCGACCTTTGAGATAGATGTGGCTCGGCATGATGCCGACCTTGCACTCGCCGGGAGTGATGATCCCTGGAGAGTTCGGGCCGATGATGCGCGTCGAGCGTCCGGCGAGGTAGCGCTTCGTGCGCACCATGTCCTGCACCGGCACGCCGTCGGCGATGATCACCGCGACGCCGACGCCGGCGTCGACCGCCTCGAGCAGCGAGTCGGTCGCGACTTGCGGCGGCACGAAGATGCCGCTCACGTCGGCACCGGTTTCCTCGACGGCCTCGGCCACGCTGTTGAACACGGGCACGCCGAGGTGCGTCGCTCCTCCCTTGCCCGGCGTCACGCCGCCGACGATCCTCGTGCCGGTTGCCATCGCCTCCTCGGCGTGGAACGTGGCGTGTTGACCCGTGAACCCCTGGATGATGACCTTCGAGTCCCTGTCGACGAACACGCTCATGCCGGCACTCCGCTCCCTGCCGCCACCACGGCCTTGGCCGCGGCATCATCGAGGTCGACGGCCTGGATCAGCTCGAGGCCGCTCGCGTCGAGGATCCTGCGGCCCTCCTCGACGTTCGTGCCCGCCAGGCGCACGATCACCGGCACATCGAGCTCTTGGTCGCGTGCCGCCTCCTTTGTCGCGCGACCGCGCTGCTGCTTGAGCGCTAGCACCACGCCGGTCGCGATCCAGTCACACCGGTTGATGCCGGCGAAGATGTTCACGAGGATCGCCTTCACGTTCGGGTCCTGCAGCACGATGCGGAACGCGTTCGCGATCTTCTCGGGGCTCGCGCCGCCACCCACGTCGAGGAAGTTGGCGGGGCGACCGCCGTGGTGCGCGATCGCATCCATGGTGCCCATCGCGAGACCTGCCCCGTTCACGATGCAGCCCACGCTGCCGTCGAGCGCGATGTAGTTCAGACCGTGGCCGATGGCCTCGACTTCCTTGGGGTCCTCCTCGTCAAAGTCGCGAAGCTCGACCACGTCGCCCTGGCGGAACAGCGCGTTGTCGTCGAAGCTCATCTTCGCGTCGAGCGCGACGAGCTCGCCGTCCTCGGTCTCGATGAACGGATTGACCTCGAGCATCAGGCAATCCAGATCGCGGAAGAGCCGGTACATGCGCTTCAGCAGTCGTGTGAACGACGTGGTCTTCTTGCCGAGCCCGATCGCGGTGGCGACCTTGCGGCACTGGAAGTCGACCAGCCCCACGCCGGGGTCGATGTATTCCTTGTGGATCGCGTCGGGGGTCGACGCGGCCACGTCCTCGATGTCGACACCACCCTCGGCGCTCGCGACTACGACGATCCTTTGCGAGTCGCGGTCGACCACCATCGAAAGGTAAAACTCTCGCTCGATGCGGGAGGCGCGTTCGACCAACACGCGGCTCACGCGCTGACCCGCGGGCCCGGTCTGCGCGGTCACGAGGGTCGACCCGAGCATCAGGTCCGCGATCTCGGCGATCTTGGTAGGGGAGTTGCCGATCTTCACGCCCCCCGCCTTTCCTCGCCCGCCGGCGTGGATCTGGGCCTTCACGACCCACCGTTGGCCGCCGAGCTCCTCGGCGACGCGGGCGGCGGCCTTCGATGTGTAGACGACCTCACCGCGGGGCGTGGTCACCCGGTATCGGCGGAGCAACGACTTCGCCTGGTACTCGTGGATGTTCATCTTCCTCCCCTTCGCGAGCCCGTCGGCGGGCACGCTGTCGAGAACGGTGGTGCGTGCCCGTCAGCGGGCGCGCATCTGCTCGATCTTGCGCATCAGGTTCTCGGCCATGCGGATCGACGCGGCGTCGATGAGGCGGCCGTCGAGCGAGACCGCCCCCTTGCCTTCCTTCGCGCCCTCTTCCATCGCCTGCAGGATGCGTTCGGCCCGGTCGATCTCGACATCGGCCGGCGTGAAGACCTCGTTCGCGAGCTCGACCTGCGACGGGTGGATGGCCCACTTGCCCTCGCACCCCAGGGCGCCGGCCCTCCGCGCCGCGCTTCGGTACCCGTCGGCATCGGCGAGATCTCCGAAAGGACCGTCGATCGGGCGCAGGCCCTGTGCCCGGCACGCCGCCACCATGCGAGATATGCCGAAGTGCCACTGATCGCCCCAGTGGGTGCTTCGTGTACCGGTCCCCGGGTCGGCATCGGTGAGCACGGAGTAGTCCGGATTCGCACCGCCGATGTTCGTCGTTCGCGCCTGCACGCTCGCGGCGTAGTCGGCGACCCCGAACACCATCGCCTCGAGCCGGTCGGGCCGCGCCCGCGAGATCGCCTCGACGTTGGCCATGCCCGCCGCGGTCTCGATGAGGATATGGATGCCGATGCGGCTGGCTTCCCAGCCGTTGCGCTGCTCGATCTGGTCGAGCAGGGTCGCGACGAACTCCACGTCCGACGGCGAGCCCACCTTCGGTACGAGCACGGTGTCGAGCACGTCGCCGCGGGCTTCCACGACCTCGACGATGTCGCGGTAGCACCAGTGCGTGTCGAGCCCGTTCACCCGAACGCTCACGGCGCAGTTCGACCAGTCGTGTGCGCCCAGTGCCTCGATGGCGTTCGTGCGGGCCTGTTCCTTGTCGTCGGGCGCCACGGCGTCCTCGAGGTCGAGGAAGACGACGTCGGCGCCGAGCGCCGGCGCCTTCTCCATGGCGCGCACGTTCGTGCCCGGCACGGCGAGCTCACTGCGGTGCAGCCTGGCCTTGTCCATGCGCTCAGGTGAGCTCAGGCCGAGCGCGGGAGCACCGCGTCGAACGCGGCGAGCACGCGATCGGCGGTCTCGCGGTTCGCGTTCACGCCCATCAAGCCGACGCGCCAGATCGGTGGCGCCTTCGGACCGAGCCCGCCGCCGACCTCGATGCCGTGCTCCCGCAGGATGCGCGTCTGGATCTCCTTGCCGTCGATCCCCTCGGGCACCTTGATCGCGGTGAGCTCCACGAGCTGGTGGTCGGAGTCGGCGAGCAGCTCGTACCCGCGAGCGCGGATCTCGTCCTGGAAGTAGCGCCCCGCATCGGCGTTGCGCTCCCACCTCGTCTCGAGGCCTTCCTCGAGCGACCAGGCGCACACCCGTGTAGAGCGCGTAGTACTGCAGGATCGGCATCGTGTGGTGGTAGGCGATCGGCCGGTCGATCCAGTATTTCGAGAGCTCTTCGAAGTCGTAGTAGTAGGGCACCGGTCCCTGATGGCGCTGCATCGCGCCGACCGCGCGCTCGCTGACCGTCACCGGCGCGATCCCGGGAGGGCATCCGAGCGCCTTCTGCGAGCAGGAGTAGCCGTAGTCGATGTTCCAGGCTTCAGCCTCGACCTGCTGGCCGCCGAGCGAGGTCACGCAGTCGGCGTACAGCAAGGCTTCGGAACCGCTCGCGTGCATCGCCTCGGCGAGCTCCTGCAGGGGGAACTCGGCGCCGGTCGAGGTCTCGGCGTGCACGACGCTCACGATCTTCGTGCCGGGGTTGGAGGCGAGCGTCTCCATGATGCGATCGACGCTCACGATCTGGCCGAAGTCGGCCGTCAGCTCGACCACGTTTGCCCCCACGCGGTGGGCGAAGTCGTTCAGGCGGGAGCCGAAGAAGCCCCAATGGCAGCTGATCACGGTGTCGCCCGGCTCGACGAGGTTCATGAAGCCGGCTTCCATGGCGCTCGTGCCCGACGAGCTGAGCGCGATCGTGAGGCCGCCTTCGGGGCGCCGCCACAATGCCCTGAGTCCCGTGACGAGGTCGAGCAGTATGTCCCAGAAGTCGGGGTCGAGGTGGCCGTTCATCGGCAGGCGCATCGCGTCGAGCACCGCCGGATGAACGTTCGATGGGCCGGGGCCGCAGAGCAGCCGGTCGCCGGGATCGAGCACCGGCATGGTCGCGTCGCTCATCGTGCGATCCTCCCTCCCGCAGTCAGCCGCGGTTCCTCCTCACTTGAACGCAGGTTCAAGGAGCGCCGAGTATGGCACGGACACGGCCAGGGACGATAGTCGGCACCGACGGCGTCAACCGGTGTTCTGCAGACCTGCCGCAACCCCGCTGATCGAGGCCTGGACGAGCCGCTCCGTCCGCGCGGTGGGCCGTTCGCCGAGGCACCGGATCTGCAGGAACGACAGGGCATCGACGTAGGGGTTGCGGTACTCGATGGCCCGCTGCAGATCGGGGCGCCCGTCGAGCAGCCGAGCGTGTCCCGTCACGGAGAGCACGAGCTCGGTGGTGCGAGCCATCTCGTCGAGGATCGTCGCAGTGAGGTCAGCGCGGCCACCCCTGGCGAGGTAGCGACGAGCGATCGTTGGGTCGGCCTTCGCGAGCGACAGCTCTGCGTTGTCGAGCAACGTGGAGAAGAACGGCCAATCGCGTGCCATCGCACGCAGCCGACCGATGCCGCCGCGCCGGTGTGCGACTTCGGCGAGCCCAGTCCCGAGGCCGTACCAGCCTGTGAGGTTGATGCGGCTCTGCCCCCATGCGAACACCCAGGGGATGGCGCGCAGATCCTCGAGCCCCGTCATGTCGTCGATGCCCCGGGAAGTCGGCCGCGATGCGATGGGAAGCGTGCCGATCTGTGCGATGGGCGTGACCCGCCGGAAGAACTCCACGAAGCCCTGCTCGCGGACCAGGGCTTCGTAGTGCGCTCGAGAGGCGTACGAGATCCGCTCTATCTCGTCGACGAACGCGTCTGCCGGATCGTCTGCCGGTCCATGGGTCGATGCCCGCACGACTGCGTTGGTGATCTGTTCGAGGTGCCTTCGAGCGAGCGCGGGGTTGCCGTAGCGAGCGAACGCCACCTCTCCTTGCTCGGTCACCTTGAACCTGCTCCCGACCGACCCGGGCGGTTGCGCGGTGATCGCGGCGCTGGCCGGTCCTCCGCCGCGTCCGAGGGCCCCGCCACGCCCATGGAAGATCGTGAGCCGCAGCCCTCGTTCGCGCGCCCATGCGGCCATCGCCCGCTGGGCGACGTAGAGCTCGAGGTTCGCTGCGAGCATGCCGGCTTCCTTCGCGGAATCTGAGTAGCCGACCATCACTTCGAGCTCGCCCGATCGCCGGCGCAGCAGCCGGCGGGCCTCGGGCCTCGTGACCCAGGCGGCAAGGATCTCGGGGGCCGCGGCGAGCTCTTTGCGCGATTCGAGCAGCGGCACAGGAACGATCTCGGGCGGGTCCTCGGGGACCGCGAGGCGAGCGAGCCTCAGCACGCCGGCAAGGTCATCGGCCGAGCGCGTGAAGCTGACGATGAAATGGTCACAGGACTCGACGCCGAAGCGATGTTGGATGTCGGCGATGGCGCGAAAGGTGGCCAACACCTCTCGTGTCTCGGCAGAGGGTCTCGCGCCGCTTGCCCCGTCGGCAGTGATCTCCGCGAGCGCCGAGGCGAGCACGCTCGAGTGTTGCCGCACCTCCATCGAGGCGAGGTGGAAGCCGAAGGTCTCGACCTGCCAGCGGAGGTGCTGGAGCTCGCCGTAGGCGAGCCGGGGGGCACCGCCGGCAGCGAGCGATCGCTGCAGCACGTCGATGTCGTTCAGCAGCTCCGTCGGTGTCGCGTACGCGTTCGACGCTTCGGTGCGCGTCGCCGCCAGTCGATGCGCGACGAGCCCTAGCATGCGTCTGTGCGGGGCGTCGGAAAGCTTGCGCTCCAGCTCGTTCGCGACCTGAGGCATCGTGGTTGCGGTACGCGCGAGCCTTCTACGCAGCGCTCTGCTCGGCGGCACATCTTGATCGGAGACCGAGAGCGTGCGTGCGATCCTTCTCGAGGCAGCCTCGAGTCCGCGGAGCACGTGGTCGGACTGGATCGATACCGCTGCTCGCGTCACGTCCGCGGTCACGCCGGGATTCCCGTCGCGATCGCCACCCACCCAGGTTCCCCATCGGAGGAACGGCTCGAACGTCGGCGGCCCGAGTCCCGCGCCCGAGGGATCGAGCCGAAGCTCCATCTCGCGGAAGACGGCCGGCAGGGTGGTGAAGATGGTCTGGTCGAACAGTGCGAGCACCGCGCGAACCTCGTCGAGTGGCTCGGGGCGATGTGGGCGTATCGGATCGGTTCGCCACAGGCCCGCGATCTCTTCGCGCATGCGGCGCTGGAGCTCCAGCTCCTCGGATACCCCGGGGGAGGGATCCTCGAGCTGCTCCATGAGCGCGCCGATGCGCCACAGGTGCTCGACGACCGCCCGGCGCTTCGCTTCGGTGGGGTGTGCCGTCAGCACCGGTTGGATGCGCAGGTCCGAGATCGATGCGGGGTCGACCTCGAGCGCGCCGATCGAGTCCTTCACCGGCCTCCCCGATCGAGCCCGGCGGCGCAGCGTGCGCACCCGATGGCGTTCCTCTGCGAGGTTCACGAGCTGGAAGTAGCACGTGAACGCCCTGATCAAGTCCTCCGCCCGCCGCAGATCGAGGCCGTCCACGAGGCGGGTGATGCGCCCCAGGCGTGGTCCGGTCGGGTGTCCGCGGTAGGCGATCGTCGCCGTGCGCAGCGCCTCGACGTCGGCGAGCAGGTCCTCACCGCCGCTCTCAGCGATCGCGTCGCCGAGCATGGTCGTGAGCAACCTCACGTCGCCGCGCAGGGCCCGTGAGCGCGGACCGTCGCGCCGCGACTCCGACCGGGCCGTCACGCGATCACCCTGGGAAGGCGTCGGGGTTCAACAGCGTCGGCGGCCGTGTTCCGTCGATCGCGGCGAACACGTTGTCGACGACGAGATCTCCCATGGCGTTGCGCGTGTCGACGGTGGCGCTGCCGAGGTGTGGGATGACCACCGCGTTCTCGAGTTTCAGCAGGCGCGATTCGACCTCGGGCTCGCGTTCGAACACGTCGAGGCCGGCGCCGAAGATCTCGCCGGCTTCGATCGCGTCGGCGAGCGAGGCTTCGTCGATCACGGGCCCTCGCGAGGTGTTGACGACGACCGCTGTTGGCTTCATGGCACGGAATGCCTCGGCGCCGAAGAGGTGTCTCGTCTCAGGTGTGAGGTTCGTGTGGATCGAGACGAAGTCGGCCTGGGCAAGTAGGTCTGCGAGCTCGAGTCGCTCGGCGCCCGTCTCGGCTTCCACCTCTGATGGAAGTTGCACGGCGTCGCTGTAGACGACGCGCATGCCGAAGCCCCTTGCGCGACGCGCGACGGCCTGGCCGATGCGGCCGAAGCCGACGATGCCGATCGTCTTGTGGTGCACGTCTTGACCGAGCATCATCAGCGGGCCCCAGATCCACGGCGTGCCGGCGCGCAAGAAGCGTTCCCCTTCGCCGACGCGGCGAGCCGCAGCCATCAACAGTGCGAACGCGGTGTCGGCGGTGGTCTCGGTGAGCACGTCGGGGGTGTTCGTCGCGAGCACGCCGGCTTCGGTGCACGCCGCAACGTCGACGTTATCGAAGCCCACGGCGTGGTTCGCCACGATCTTCAGCCGCGGTCCGGCAGCGGCGAGGAACTCGGCGTCGACCTTCTCGGTCAGCATGGTCACGATGGCGTCGCGGCCCTCGATCACGGAAAGCAGCTCGTTGCGCGGGATGCCGAAATCGTTCTCGTGCACCGTCACGTCGCATCGCTGCTGCAGGCGGGCCATCGGCGCTTCCATGATCGGACGGGTCACGAGCACGTTGGGTCGATCGGTCATGCTGATCCTCCTCCCGTGGTCCGGCGGTGTGTGCCGGCAACAGAGCGCAGTATGCCGCGAGCCGGCCTCCTGCGGGTAGCCTCGGGGCCCGTGCGCATCACCGTTCCACTCGAAACCGAACGCCTCCGTCTGAGGCCCTTCCGCGCGGACGGATCCGACCTCGAGGCCATGCTCGCTGTGCTCGGCGACCCCGAGTCGATGAGGTTCTACCCTGCGCCGTTCGACCGGGAGGGAACGAAGCGATGGATCGACCGGCAGCTCGAGCGCTACGAGCTCGACGGGTTCGGCCTGCTCGTGATCGAAGATCGCATCACAGGCGACGTGATCGGCGACTGCGGTCCCACCGTGCAGGAGGCAGACGGCGAGAACTTCGTCGAGCTCGGATGGCACGTCCTGAGCGCGCGTCAGCGTCAGGGCATCGCCACTGAAGCGGGCGCTGCTTGTCGCGACGCAGCGTTCGACTCGCTCGAGGCGCCGTTCCTGATCTCATTGATCAGGCCGGAGAATATCGCGTCACGGCGAGTGGCGGACAAGCTCGGCTTCGGCGTCTGGCGGGGCACGATCCGCGCCGGCTGGGGGCATCTGATCTACCGACTCGACCGCCAGCAGTGATGATGCCCGAGATGTCGCAGGCCGGCGCTACTCGACGACGTCGATGCGTTCGATCACCACGTCGTCGGCAGGCTTGTCCTGCGGCCCGGTCGAGACCTTCGAGATGCGCTCGACCACGTCGTAGCCCTCGGTGACCTCACCGAAGATCGTGTGCCTGCCCGTGAGCCAATCCGATGGCGCCACCGTCACAAAGAACTGGCTCCCGTTCGTGCCGGGCCCTGCGTTCGCCATGGCGAGCAATCCTGGGCGGTCGAACGACGGACCGTCGACGGGCACCTCGTCTTCGAAGGTATAGCCGGGACCGCCCATGCCGGTGCCGGCCGGGTCGCCGCCCTGGATCATGAAACCGTCGATCACCCGGTGGAAGACCGTGCCCGGGTAGAGGGCCTCGTTCTTGGACTGCCCATCGCGCGGGTCCGTCCACGAGCGGTTCCCGGTCGCAAGGTCGACGAAGTTCTGCACCGTCTTCGGGGCGTGATCGGGCATGAGCGTGACGCTGAACGAGCCCTGGTTCGTCACGAACGTTGCTGTCGGCATGGTGCTACCTCCTGGGTTGTCGGCAAGCCGTCAGTGTAGACACCCGGCACGCCTCGACACGCCGGGCGCCTGGTGGCCGGGTAGATTGCACCCATGGAAACGAGCCCTGCGCGGACCTGGACCGCCGCGGGGACGTCGCGCCACGTCGCGCGCCGCCTCATGGCCCGCTACCCCGCCGTCTACCTTCCGCTCATGCGCCGGCGACAGCCGCAGAGCACGGTCGGGCCCGACACGCAGGTCGTGATCGATGGGTTCACGAGGTCGGCGTCGACCTTCGCGGTGATCGCGTTTCAGCTCGCGCAGAACGACCATGTGCGACTTGCCCACCATCTGCATGCACCGGCGCAGCTGCTCGAGGCGACCCGGGCGGGCCTTCCGACATTGATGCCCATCAGACCCCCGCGTGACACGGTGCTCTCGGCAGCGATCCGCGAGCCCACCGTGCCGATCTCGCAGTGGCTGCGTTCCTACGCCGGGTTCTACGAGCGGGTCGAGCCCGCGCTCGGTTCGATGATCGTGGTGACGTTCGAGACCGTCACGACCGACGTGGGCGGGTCGATCGATCGGTTGAACGAGCGGTTCGGAACCTCGTTCGCACGGTTCGACGACTCGGCCGACAACGTCGAGGCGGTCTTCGAGATCATCGAGGAACGTGCCCGCCGCCCCGCGTGGCAGCACCTGCTGGGCGAGTTCCTGGCCGGTCGGCTCAGCTGGGACGAGTACCAGCACGCGACGAAGGATCTGCGGATCGCCACACCGGCTCCCGAGGTGCCCGAGCACCGGGTGCAGCGACCCTCGGCTTCACGCGAGCGGGCCAAGCTAGCGCTGAGTGCGATGTACGAGAGTGACCGTCTCGCGCGCGCACGACGTGCGGCCGAGGACGCCTACGCGCGCGCGGCGGCCGTCGCTCGCTGAACGCTGACGGTCCACCCGCTGTGGTCGGTCAGTGACAGCTGGCGGTGCCGCTGTCGTTGTAGCTGCTGCCTCCCTCGACGAGGTATTGCCAGGCGTAGCCCGTCGGGTTCAACGTCAGCTTGAGCACGCCGAACGTGGACGCGTTGGCGGTGACACTGTTCACGTGCCTGGAGGCCGGCGCCGCGAGAGCGTTGGTGTTGTGGCTCTTGCCGCCCGTACCCACCACCCACTCGACGATGCCGTTGGGTGACGCGGTTCCAGACGAGGTCTGTGCAGCGAATCGCTCGTACCAATGCGAATGGCCCGAGAGCACGATCTCGGCACCCTCGGCGTACAGGTCGTCCCAGAACGGTCGGACCACCGAGGCGGCGCCGGCGGTGCGACTGCCGTTCACCTTCGAGAAGAAGGCCGGTCGGTGCCAGTAGGCGAGCGTGCAGGTCTCGCTGTTGGCCGCGAGGTCTGCCTCAAGCCAGTTGTTCTGGGGTGAACCCTCGCCGCAGCCCCCCACCTTCGCGCATTCGGAGTTGAGCACGACGAAATGCCACCCCGCGAAGTCGTAGCTGTAGTAGCCGTTCGGGCTGTTGGCGATGGCGCCGAAGTAGTTGAAGTATCCTGCCCCCGAAGCTCCGCATCCGGTGCCTGTGACGTACTCCTGGTCGCCGATCGCGGGATAGGTCTTGTTCTTGTACGCGCCCCAGGAAAGGTCGTAGCTCGCGGCGAACTCCGACGCTGCCCCGCAGGTGTACTGCGTGTCGCCGAGCGCGAGCACGCGATCAGCCGCGCTCAGCAACTGTGCCGTGTACTTCTGACGGCACTTGGTCGATGTCCCGTTCCCACTCTTGAACGAGGTGTCGGAGGGGTCGCAGGCGATGTCGCCTGCGGCCATCACGACGCTACCGCCGCCTGTGGGTGCTGGGGGGGTCGTCACCGAGATCGCTGCGCTGGGTGGGGAGTTCCCGGCCGTGTTGGAGGCGTCCACCGCGTACTGGTAGGTCGTCTGGGCTGCCACGCTCGAATCAGAGAACGTGGTCGTGGCCGGCGTGCCGATCGGGGAACCGTTGCGATACACGGTGTAGCCCGTCGCGCCGGTCGAGGCGTTCCACGTCAGGTCCACGCGGTTGTGTGCGACCGAGGTCGTCCTCAGACCGGTCGGGGTCGGGGGGATCTCGGGGTTGCCGCCGCCTCCATCGATGAACGTGGTCGCCGCCTCGACGTCGTCGAAGACCACGTCCATGGCGGGGGTCGTTCCCGCCTGCGCTCCGAGCACGACGCTATCGATCGGGGTGGTGCCGAAGTTCCACGCACCAGCCAGGCCACCGGCCGGCACGCCGTTGACCCACAGCTCTGCGGCACCGTTGGCCCCGCCGATGTGAAGGTGGAGCTGCAGATCCACCCACGTGCCCGGGGTGAGGGTGACGCTGGCGTTCCGGTTCTCTCCGCCCAAGACGTGGTTCTTCACCTGCAGCTGGTTGGACTGTAGGAGGATGAGCGAGATCGTGCTCCC
The DNA here is from genome assembly GCA_963831325.1 of uncultured Actinomycetes bacterium. Taxonomy (GTDB): domain Bacteria; phylum Actinomycetota; class UBA4738; order UBA4738; family HRBIN12; genus JAOUEA01. Next base: position 195,624 of record CAWHQA010000017.1, on the reverse strand, counting down.
GCTTCCTGCCGACGAGCCCATGCGCAAGAGCTGATTCGTTCCGGCGTGGCTCACGACGCGCACGAAGGAGCGTAGGTAGACGTCGTTCTGGCCCGAGACGGTCTTGCTCGCGAACGCCGGACCGCCCGACGCGGTCGCCCGGCCCGCCCACGCTCCGCCATGCGTGATCGCCTGCTGATTCGTGAACGCGTTGGTGGCTGTCCAGGCGCTGAGGTTGCCGCTCTCGAAGGTGTCTTGGAACAGATCGATCGCGAAGGCGCTGTTGGTCGGAGCGAAAACGGCGATCGTCGCCATGGCGAGCGTGACGATCAGCAGTCTCGCCGCCCGGGGGGAACGGCGTGGCATGTGGCCCTCCTCGTTCGTTCGTCGTAGTCGCAGGCAAATGGTACGGCACCGAAAGGATTAGTCCGTTCGGCGTCGTACGGAGCCAGCGGTACCCTACCTGCTGGTTCTCGCCGAGTAAACTGTCTTCGCTCAGGTTGTGGCGGGCCGCAACCTCGGGTCAGCGGTGGCACTTCGTGCGGCCGCGATCGAGTGTCGAGCCGGCGACCGAGACGAACTTCCATGCGTAGCTGCGCGCGCGTAGCCGCATCCGGAGCACGCCGTGCCTGTCGTCGATCCGCCGCTGCGAGCCCCGGATCCCGTTCCCGAGGCGATACAGGTCGTCGATGCCGCCGGTGCCGACGACGAACTGACGCGTTCCGTGTCGAGCGTTCGGACGGCCCGCCGCATCCAGTTGGGCGAAGCGTTCGTAATTGTGCTCGTGGGCGCTCAAAACGACGTCGACCCCAGCGCGCTGCAGCATGGCCCACAGATCCCGCATCCGATCGTCGGAGCCGTGCTCGCTCCCGGATGAGAACGTCGCGTGGTGGAAGTACGCCAGATCGCACCGGCTTCGGTCGCGGGCCAGGTTCCGCCGGACTCGATCCACCACTCTCGACTCGGGGCGGCCGTCTCCTGTGTTGACCGAGACCACGTGCCATGCCCCGATGTTGAAGGTGTACGTGCCTCCGCTGTTCTGGTGCGCCCGCCGCCCGAAGTACCGGTAGTAGCCCCCTGCACCCTGCGTGTAGTAGTCGTGGTTGCCCGGCGTTGGGTGGGTCTTGCCGCGGAATCGGCCCCACGTGCGGTGGTATGAAGACATGAAGTCGCTGTAGCCACCGTCGGGGTACTGGTGGTCGCCCAGGGTCAGCACGGCTCGAGGATTCATCTTCCGTACCAAGGCAGCCGTCTGGCGCTGCGACCGACAGGGGTCGCCTGCGCAGCCGATGTCGCCGGCGGCGACGATGACCGGAGCTCGAGCGATCGCGACCGGCGCAGATCCCGCGATGAGCGTTGCGGCGACGAAAGCGGTTGCTGCAGAACGGAAGAGCGAACGGTGCGGGCGGATGGGGCATCCCTCCTCGTGTCGTAAGGGTGAGGCAGCCTACCCGGGTTGCGCATGGACCGTCTGCTCGCTGTTGGTCTCGCGTAGCATCGTTCGTCCGGGCCACATCCAGTTACTGCCTTAGCTCAGAGGGAGCTCGTCGTTCGGACCCGTGTCGTCGTGATCTCGCTCGCCCTCGCTGGCGTCGCGGCTGGTGGCGTTGCCTATCTGGCCTTGGACGGTGGCGATCCGCAACGGCGAACGGAGACTCCTGCGCCGTCGGTGCCACCGGAGGCGATGACGGTGGCCGCGGCCGGCGATATCTGCACCAGATCACCGAGCTCCTGCGTCGCGACCGCCGATCTGGTTGACCGCTTGGATCCCGACGCGGTGCTCGCGCTCGGCGACAATCAGTACCAGGACGGCACGATCGAGGAGTACGGCAAGAGCTACGCCCAGTCGTGGGGTCGGTTCAAGGACATCACCTTCCCAGTCGCCGGTAACCATGAGTGGCACACGCCTGGTGCGCAAGGGTTCCTGGACTACTTCGGTCTGACGACGCACTGGTACACGTTCACCGTCGGCCCGTGGCGCCTCTACGCGCTCGACGCGACCTGCGACGAGAACGGAGGGTGCGAACCGGGCTCCGAGCAGTTCGAGTGGCTCGCGAACGAGCTGGCCTCTCGCTCTGACCGATGCATCCTGGCCTACTGGCATCAACCGCGATTCTCCTCCGGCGACACCCACGGCTCGCACGACGAGCTGGCCCCGATCTGGGCCGCGCTCGACGAGGCCGGTGCAGACCTCGTCCTGAACGGTCATGAGCACAACTACGAGCGGTTCGGTCCGCAGGACGCCGATGGGCAGTCAACGCCCGACGGCATGGTGGAGATCGTGGCTGGCACCGGCGGCAACCCGAGCTCGTACGGGTTCGGTGAACCGCTCGAGAACTCCGAGGTTCGCAAGGGTGGCTTCGGGGTGGTCGAGCTGTCGCTCTGGAAGGACGGCTGGGCCGCCGACTTCACCCGGCCCGACGACCGGGTCGTCGACACCGCGTCGGGTGGGTGCTGAGGGTCGTCAGCGCAGCGGGCTCTCGGAGCGAACGACCCGCCCGAGCCAGCTTCCCGCGAGGAGCGAGGTCACGATCGCCAGCATGACCAGCACGGCGTAGAACCCCTGATCGACGATGCCGGCGTCGAATGCGACCGAGGCGAGCACGATGCCCGGGCCTCCGCGCGCGTTCAGCGCGACTCCCAGATTGCGGGCCCCTGCCGGGCTCTCGCCGGCCCACCGTGCACCGAGCCACACGCTCACGTACTTGGCCGCGCACGCGACCGCGAGGAACAGTAGGAAGAACAGAGGTTCGAACCCCGAGAGAAGGTCGAGCCGTAGGCCCACGATCGCGAAGTACACAGGGATGAAGAACGCGAACGAGAACGTTCGGATCGTCGCTCGGGCATCCTCGGCGCCGTCGGTTCCCTCGGCCGAGCCCACGACGATGCCCGCCACGAAGGCCCCGAACAGCGGCACGACGTCGAGCGCGACCGCGAGCATCGTGATCACCAGCATGAACACGATCTGGAAGGCGATCGCGCTCCCTCGCTTCACGACATTGAAGCGGAACCGCAACACGGCGCGGTAGACCGGCGGGCCCAGCCACAGAGCGACACCCAGGAACGCCACCGTCGCGACCACGTGGAACGCGATCGAACCGGTGGAACCGGGGTGATCCCGATCGCCGCCGGGATGCCGACCGTCGCACCCGACGAGCCGGCGACGAGCCCGAGCGCGATCGCCAGGAGCACGTAGATGACGACGTCCTCGATCACTGCGACGGCGAGCACGATGCGAGCGAACGCTGTTTCGAGGATGCCGAGGTCGAACATGATGCGCGAGATCACCGGGATGCTGGTGACCGCGATCGCCAACGCGAACACCAGGATGAACGCCGTGCGGTTGTTGGCCGGACCGATGTGCGCCCCCTCGGGCAGAAGCGCGACGAAGCCGAGGCCGACGATGAACGGGATCACCATACCGATGACGGTGACCGCGGCGACGGTGCGCCGCTCGTCGGGGCGGAACGCCGACCTGATCTCAGCACCGGCGCTGAACATGAGCAACAGCAAGCCGAGTTGATACATCGCGTCGAGCACGAGGGGAACTGGACCTTCGAGCGGGAACACCTGCTCGTGGAGTCCGGGAGCCACCTCACCGAACAAGGTCGGGCCGAGCAGCAGTCCGCCCACGATCTCCCCGATGACCCGCGGCTGGCCGTAACGGTTTGCGAGGTAACCGAACGTGTGGGCCGCGACCAGCAGCAGAGTGATGGCGAGGAGCAGTCTCGCCAACTCGAGGGTTCCCAACGTCACCATGGAGCTATCCTCTGCGACCGGTCACGGTCACGCCACGACCCGGGATCAGATGTCGCTGAACCGCGCGAGCATGAACTGAGCGCTGCCCGACACGTCGGTGAAGGCTCCGCCGACCCAGACGTGGTTCCCGTCAGCCAAGATGTCCCATGGGCCGAAGAACTTGCCGGAGAACTCAGGCGTCCAGTCGTTGAAGGCGTTGCCGCCGAAGTCGGCCGTCGCGAACCGCACGCGCTTGACCTTGGCCGTCGTGGCAGGAGCGATCGGCGTGTTAGCGAAGTGCCCGCCGAACATCACGCGCTGGGTGCCGTAGAGGGCCACGGTCTGCACGTTGCCACCGGTCTTGAGATCCCACTCGATGTCCCCGAAGTCGTCGGTGAGGTCGAAGCGGTAGATCGCGTTGGAGCCGCCGTAGCCCACGAACAGGGCGTCGCAGGTGCTCGCCAAGTCGTAAGCGGTCACGCCGTTGGGGATCGAGTTGTTGTCGGGAGTCCACGGGTCGAGCGTACCGGTCGCGGCATCGACGATCATCAGGGTTTTCCGCGGCGCGATGGCGCCACCGGTGCCCGCCCCTTGCGTGAACGATCCGCCGATGACGATCTGGTCGCCGGCGCACGTCGCTGCGAACGCTCGGGCCACTCCGCTGGTGCGCGGCCGCCATGCGCCATTCAGGCTGCCGTTCGCGTTGAACGCCGCGAGATGCTGGCGCACGGCGCCGTTGATCGTGCCGAACGTGCCCGCCACGTACACCATGCCGTTGTGGGAAAGGAGGCCGCGCACGTAGTCGGTCGCGTCGACGCCGACCTGCGGTGCGAAGGTCGTGTCGAGCGCGCCGGTCGTGGCGTCGACCGCCGCGAGGTTCCTGCGAGGCTCACCGTTCACCGAGGTGAACTGTCCGCCGATGTAGAGCTTCCCGTTGGCGACCGCCAATGCGTAGACGGTCGCGCCATCGCCACCGACGGTGACCTTGAAGGTCTTGATCCCGGCGCCGGTCGCTGCGTCGAGCGCACCGACGTTCGTCGCGATCGTGCCTCCGGGGCACGTGACGCCTGTGGGACAGCGCCGGAGCGAGCGGAACTTGCCGGCCACGTAGATGCGGTCACCGCCCTGCGCGATCGAGTAGACGACGCCGTTGGTCATCCATGTCGTGTCGGGGGTGTTGCTGAAGGCGGCCGAGGCCGAGGTGGCGACGCCGGCGAGCGATGCCAGCGACACGGCAAGCACGAGTCCGAGGCGCATGAGCCGTCCAGTCATCAACGTGGTTCCTTCCTGTCGGAAGTTCGGGGGGCGTCGGTGGGTACGTCGAACGTCAGGCTAGGCGGGGCGAGGCCGTGAGGGAATCGACCGAACGGCTGCTTCGGAGGGGCGAATGCCGTAGGTCTGGGCGCCCAGCGACGCTGGGTCAGTCGACGTCGTCGCCGGCGGGCATGCCCACCAGACGGATCTCGCCGCCCTGCACCTCGAAGCGGGTGAGCGACCCACGTCCGACGGGGATGCGCCAGCGATCTCCGGGAAGGTCGAGCAGCTTGGCCGCGACCAATCGGATCATGACCGCGTGTGTCACGGCAGCGATGCGTTCCCCGCCGTGACGCTCCCCGACGAGCTTGATCGCCTCGATCATGCGCGCCTGGGCATCGGTCAGGCGCTCACCGTTGGGGCACACGGCCTCCTCGGGCGCCTGCTTGTACTGCTGGAACGACGCGGGGTCGAACATCGCGGCTTCCTCGGCCGTCATGCCCTCCCACTCGCCGTAGTCGAGGTTCACGAGCCCGTGCAAGATGCGCACGTCGGGGATCCGGCACTCATCGGCGATGACCTGCGCTGTGTTGATGGTGCGGCGCAGCGGCCCTGCGTACACGGCCCCGAGGCCCGTGGGCGACAAGGCGCGCGCGGCGTCGACCGCGTCGGCCCAGCCTTGGGCGTCGAGCGGCACGTCACGACGACCTCGATACCGGTTCTGCACGTTCAGTGTCGTCGTGCCGTGTCGGATCAGGTACAGCTCGCAGACGTCGCTACGCAATGGGGCTTCCTCGCGTTCGCCGTGTGTAGACATCGTGTCGGGGGGCGTTGCCATGTCACGAACCTCCAGCGCCGATCGAGCGCTCGCTCCCGGCACATCACCGGGTGGGGGGGACGGCGCGCCCGTTCGGGGGAAGGTACGACAGGGCCGGAACCAGGGTCAACAGGGGGACGCAGGGTCGCGACCATCGGGGGGTGCAACGAAGCCCTTCGCCCTAGTGCGCCCGACATGTTGCATTCCCACGGAAATAGGTCGAAGCATGGGGGACTGGACGGAGGGCCTCCGGTATCATTCGACCGGTCAACCCACACGGGAACCCCTCCGGCCGGCGGTTCGGTCTCGCGGGCCGTATGAGCAGGGAGCATCGACACGTGGCTGATTCCACCAGGATCCTCGACCTTCGCGACTACTGGCAGATGGTCCGAGCGCGCATGTGGACCGTCGTCGCCATGGGAACCATCGTGGCCGCGATCGCCGGCGCCTACGTCGCCCTGCGGCCCCCCGTCTACTACGCGCAGGCAAAGGTCATCGTCGACCCCTTGGTCGATGCATCGATCACCGGTGACGCAGGGAACCCTGAGGTCTTCGCTCCCGACATGATCCTCGAGGCTGAGAGGGTTCGATCGACAGACATCGCAACCAGGGTGATCAGCGAACGCGATCTGACGGTGCAGCCCGCGCAGCTCATCCGATCTCTGACCGTCGAGCCCGTACGCGATGCTTCCATCATGTACATCGGGTTCGCGGCCTCGTCTCCCGAAACCGCCGCCCTTATCGCGAGTACCTACGCGGAGCAATATCTCCTCGCCAGGAAGGAGCAGAGCCAAGCCCTGGTCGCTTCTTACATCAAACCCCTTCAGGAAGCGATCGATGGGTCCCCCGATGGGACCGTGATCGGCCTCAACCAGCAGGTGGGCGACATTTCCAAACAGATCGCTCAGACCTCAAGCCCACGTAGGATCGGTGAGCTGGAGGCGGAGAAGCAGCAGCTCCTGGACAAGATCACCGGCTACACAGCAGAGATCATCGCTATCGAGGCCAGGAGCAGCACGTCGACAGGCGGCAGCATCCCGCAACCCGCAGCGGCCCCCTCGAAGCCCTCGGGACCGGGACTCGCCATCGCGTCGATCTTCGGGTTCATCGTCGGCTCGCTGCTCGGCTCCGCCCTCGCGATCCTGCTCGGCATCCGGGCGAACCGTGTCGGCGGCCGCGACGAGCTTGCCGACTATATCGGGGCGCCCGTGATGGGCGTCATCCCGGCGGTCGAAGGCTGGTCGAGTCGCGAACGCGCCGAGCTGGTCTCCCGCGATCACCCCGGTGGCCCCGCCTCCGAGGCGTATCGCACCTTGGCCACCAACGTGCGCTTCCTCCGGTCGCAGCGGGCTGTGGGCATCGTGGTGGTAACGAGCGCGCTTCCCGGCGAGGGCAAGAGCGCGACCACCGCGAACCTGGCGGTCGTGCTCGCCGAGACGGGGATCAAGACGCTACTGATCGACGCCGACCTCCGCCGGCCGCGCGCGGAGCGCTTCCTCGGGGTTCCCCAAGGCCCGGGACTGCGCGAGGCCTTGCAAGGCACGACCCCGATCGACGAGCTCGTGATGGGCACACACGTGCCGAACCTTTCCATCGTTCGGAGCGGTCAGGTGCCCCACGATCCGGTGGCGCTGCTGGCCGGACCGCAGGCCGCCGAGGTGTTCCACGACATGCGTCGCCTCGCCGACATCATCGTCTGCGACGCTCCGCCGACCTTGCCGGTCGCCGATGCATCGATCCTCGCCGAGGTCGCCGACATGGTCCTGTTCGTACACGATCCGGCGATCTCCAACCGCACCGCGCTGGAAGATGCCGTGCGCCAGCTGCGCACCGCGGGCGCCGACATCGCCGGTGGCGTGTACAACAACATCACGTCGATCCAGCGCTCGAGTCTCGGCTACGCCAGCTACGACCAGTACTACGGGCCTGACGACCGAGCGCGTGCCGCGAAGGCGAAGTCGACAGGTTCCCGCAGGCACCCGGTGCCACCGCCGCCCACGGGAGCGTCGGTCGCACCGAACGGACGTCGCGCCAAGAGCGGGGTTCCCGACGATGCGCGCGGTTTCACCTCGGGCAAGCCGTCGTCCGGATAGGTACCGCGGAGTGCCCTCCGAGTCGCCAGGTCACCGACAGAGCCGCCTGATGCGGCGAGGGATCGCATGAGCCTCGTGCACGCGCCCCCTCGGGACGCGCCGCGAGCCGTGCAGCTTCCGATCGAGCCCGCTACCGATTCCTACCGGTTGGCTCGAGCGTTCCTGCTGTTGCTGTCCGTCTCGGTGGTCGATGTGTTCAACGTGCTCGACCGAGGCATGGCGGCCTTCCGTCCGAACGCGGAGGCCGGCGGGCCGATCCGATACCTGGTGCTCCTCGTGCCGATCTCGGTCGTTGCCTTGATCCGCTTCCAGTCGCCATCGTTCCTCGTGCGTCGCCCGAGCGTCTCCGAGCTCGTGCTGGCGCTGCTGTTCGCGCTCGGGCTCGCGGGGTCGCTCGTCGGCCTCACGATGCTCGGCACCGAGGAGACCGCGCGGCCGATCTTCCTGCCGATGTCGCTCGGGCTGTTGGCGCTGCTCGTGGTCCGCGAGCCCACCGACCGTGAAGTCTCGCGCATACACCGATGGCTCTCGAACGTGGGCCTCGTCTACATCGTGATGAACGCGCTCGTGAACGTCGGGGTGCTTCCATTCTCCGAGTACCAGCAGTACCGCAACGCGAGCGTCGCCTTCCTCGCCCTCGGCCTGGGCGCGGCTGTCGCTGCCGGTCAGCGTCGTCGAGTCGTGTTCGAGCTGCTACTCACTGCGGTCGTGTTCGTGACGTATCCGTCGGCCACCATGGTGTTGGCTCTGCTGACGGCCGCCTTCACCCTCTACCTCACGACCGGCAGGGCGACCACACTGCGGTCGGTGGTCATCGGATGTGCGGTCGTGCTCTTCGCCATCTTCGCCCTGTCGAACCTGCAGGCGGGCGTCGAGGTCTCCAACCAGTACTTCGATCTGGTCAACAAGGCCAACGCCAATGCCAGCCGGCTCGATCTCTGGTCTGCGGGCATCGATCGGTTCGAGGAATCGCCGCTCGTCGGCAGCGTGTTCTCCGGTGACGCCGTCGCCGAACGCTCACGCGACGGAAAGGCGCTGCCGTACCACAACGACTTCGTGCTCTTCCTCGCGCTCGGGGGTCTGCTCGGCATCGGGCTGCTCTTGTGGTGGATCGGGGTGACCGAAGCAACCCTGATCCAGCGCATCCATCGCTTCCGACGCTCAGGCGATCACGGGCGCGCAGATCTCCTGCGGGCGATACTGGTCGGGCTCAACGCTTTCCTCGTGGCGATGGCCTTCAACCCGGTGTTGTCGGGGGCGTCGAGGTCGGCGGTGGTGTTCGGTCTCTACGCCATCGCGATGTCGGTTGGGGTGCCGAAGGCGCATCTGGCCGACCCGGATCCGATCGCGACCCTCGACGGGGCTGTCGGCGGAGCCGGGGTGCCATCCGCCTGAACGCCGACTGCTTGCGTCGCTGAGCCCACGTCCAGTAGCCGCCGTGGACCGCGTCAGAGACGAGTAGCCGCGGACGCGAGGGGAGCGAGTCGAGGTCGGCGAGCAGCGCATCGAGCTCGTACCCCATGACCCCGAGCCGCTCGGCGCCGATGCGCTCGAGCCACGCGCGGCACCAGCGCTTGCGCCAGGGGCTCCCGAGCTGCCGCCTCCACTTGTCCAGGGGTTCGGTGCTGAGCTTCTGATAGGCCTTGACGCCCGTCGGATCACCCATCGACCCCTGGAGCTGAACCCCGGCGAACGCCGTGAGCACCTCAGGGTCGAACTCGAGGCCGAGCCAGTCGAACAAGTCCGGCCACGTGCCCGATGGATCGGCGACGAGCGATTCGAAGTTCACGGCTTTCGCTTGGTGGTCGAGCCCGCGATATGCGTCGACGAGATCGATGATCCCGTCGAGGTCGCCCTTCCAGCGGTCGACGGTCCAGCGCCCGCGCGTCCAGGTCTCGCAGATCGACGCCACGACGGCGAGCGGGTTCCTCCAGAGGAAGATCACCTTCGCGTCGGGGAACATGCGAAGAAGCTCAGGCATGATGAAGTGGTATCGCGGCGTCTTGTCGAGGAAGTACCGAGATCCGGGCGTCGACGCCTTGCCGTACAGGTCCAGGGCGAAATCACGGAGGGCATTCCAATAATCCTGTTCGCCCCCGGGAAGTCCATCGACGAACTCCCGGATCGCACGGGCGGCTACCGGTTGCGTGTACTCGGCCGCGATGCCGTGTCTGCGAAGGGCGTACGCATGAGGAAGCAGTAGCCACGGCTCCGCCGCCGTCGAGATCTCGGGGTGCGCCGCCAGCAGTCGCTGGGCGAGGGTCGATCCCGACCGCGGCATCGACAGCAGGAATATCGGCTGGATGCGGGGCCGCTCCGTGGTCTTCTCCTCGGCGGTCACTTGGCGATGAACGAGATCTTGCCCGTCTTCTTCGCGAGCAGGAACCGCGGGTTCCGAGCGTTCACCCGAAGGCTCAGGTAGCGTCCGCGGATCCAGGTCCATCGATCGGCCCCACCGTTCTTGTCTCGCACTCGGGCGCTCTCTCGGGACATGACCTCTGGACTGTACGAGAGCTGGTCGCCGTGCAGTCGGAACCTACCCAACGTGTCGCTGATGATCAGTGGTCGGGCGACGGATCGACACCGGGCGAACATGTCGTAGTCGCCGGTGTTGCGGAAGCTGATGTCGAACGGACCGACCTGATCGAACAGCTCGCGTCGAAGCCACGTGCATTCCTGGGGAACATGCGACCACCCCATGCTCACGTACTCGGCGAGGGTGAAGGCGACCGGCTGCAGCGGCGCGAGCACTCCTCCTTCGGCATCGACGTACTCCCGGCGGCCCATCAGCCACAACGCGCTGGGGTGACGGCGGAAAGCTCCGGCCACGGTCGTGAGTGCCCTGGGGGCCAGCTCGTCGTCGGCGTTCAAGTACCCGACGATCGAGCCTTCGACCATCGAGAGTCCTCGGTTGATCGCGTCGTACATGCCCTGGTCGTCGGTCGACACCACGACCCGGGTCGGATACTTCTTGGCGATCTCGACCGTGCGATCGGTCGATCCTCCGTCGACCAGCACGTGATCGATCACGACGTCATCCGATGCCTGGCCCCAGATCGACTCCAGGGTCGCCTCGAGGTAGGTCTCGGCGTTCAGTGTCGGGGTGACGATGCCGAACACGGTGGCTCGCGAAGCGTCGTGTGCGGGCTGCGTCGTTGAGGACGTCGTCATCTGCATGGTCGACCGTATCGTCGGCACTCCGTGCGCGTGGCTTGATCGAACCGTCTGGATCTCGAGTCAAGCGGGTGATCTGAACGCTGCGTCCCCCGGCCGGGGCGCCGCCGCCGGCGGGAACCGGCGACCGTGTCCTCCCGTCGTCCTACGCTACCACCGGCTACATGTCTGCTAGGGTGAACCCGCGACCTCGTCGGGATGGAGTACGCCGACGAGGCGTTGGGCTATCGAGGGAAGGGTGAGGGGGCCACTTGCGTCAGCAGCTAGGCGATTTCATCCTTCTCGTACCCCTGCTCTTCCTGCCCGTCCAGAACTCGGATCTCAATTCGACGGGCCCCGATCTCGCCCCTCGCGACGCCTCGAGCGGCCCGCTCAGGCGCCTGATCGCGTTCCTCGTACGACGAGTTCGCGCCGTTTCTCGCCTTTTCGTGCCTCGTACCGCCTCAGAGATGCACGTCATCGCCGCCGCTGCCAAGGCTGAGGCGAAGACCTCCCGCCGCCCCGGTCGGCGCCGCCGAGCCGGGCGTACCGCGAGGGTGCGAGCACTCCCCGCCTCCCCGCGCGTCCGACCGCAGACGACGTAGACCTCCCTCCAGACCGAACGCGACCAGGCCCGCGGATGCCCGGAAGCGTTCCTTCAGCGCATCCCCCTCAGTGCCGATGAATCACGCAAGAGGGTGAGACGCGACAGCGTCACGGTCTGGACGGAGGAGACTATGAACGATCGCATCTACGACGACTATGGGACTACAGAGCATGGCCTGGATAGGCGCGATTTCATCAAGCGCTCGGCGGCTGTCGGCGCCGCCGCCATGGGCCTCTCGGTGCTCGGGCTCGGCGACACGCCTGCTTCCGGGCGTTCCCGCGCGAGGTGGTGGGGCTCACTCGCGCAGCCCAGCGGCGGCCAGGAAGCGTGGGATGCGGTCCAGGCGTTGGAGAAGAAGGTGGGCCGCCGGTTCGGCACGATCCACCACCGCTTCCCATGGGACAACGACCTCGTCAACAAGTTCACGAAGTGGGGTGTGAGCACCGGGCACAAGCCGATCCTCGGGTGGAACGGCAACATCGGCAGCAACAACCTGTGGGATTCGATCGCGTCGGGCAGCCAGGATCGGCGCATCACGCAGCAGGCGCGGTCGCTCCGCAGCGCGGGGTGGGACACGTTCATCACCTTCCACAAGGAGCCGGAGCGCGAGGGCACCCCGGCCGACTTCCGGGCGGCATACGATCGCATCCATCGCATCTTCAACAACGTCGGGGTGCGCAAGGCGACGTGGATCGTCACCCTGACGGCCGCCACCTACAGCACGGGCGAAGCTCGGCGATGGCTGCCGAAGCGGTACGACCTGCTCGGGGTCGACGGCTACAACCGCGGCGGCTGCGGGGCGCAGTGGAAGTCGTTCAGCCAAACGTTCACTCCGGCGAGGAGCTTCGCTCGGAGTCGTGGCAAGGATCTCTACATGGTCGAGGTCGGGTGCACCGAGGGCGGCAGCGGCGCCAAGGCCGACTGGATCGCCGATGCTCGCGCGACGATCAAGCGCTGGCCCGAGGTCATCGGGTTCTCGTACAACAACGAGCGCACCGACTGCAGCTACGTGGTCGACTCGTCGACGTCGGCGTTGAACTCGTTCAAGCGCATGGGCGCTGACGACTACTACAGCAAACGGCTTCGTCGCTGACGACGGGTCGATCGGGCCCGGTCGGCCGGCTCCGGCGAGCTCGGTCGAGCCGGTAACCTCACCGGCATGCCCGACCGCAGACCGATCCTCGTGACCGGATCCCACCGGTCGGGCACCGGCTGGGTAGGAGAGATGCTCGCGGCATCGCCCGAGCCGCGGGTTGCCTACATTTGGGAGCCGTTCAGTCCCCTCGCGCGTCCTGGGATCTGCCCGGCGCCGTTCGATCGGTGGTTCCAGTACGTCGCCCAAGAGAACGAAGCGGCGTTCCGACAACCGGTGCGCGACATGCTCGAGTACCGTTACCACCCCGGCGCCGAGGCCCGGGCGATGCGGTCGGTCAAGGACGCCGGGCGGTTCGCCCGCGACTGGGTCTCGGTGAGCATGCGTCACCGATCGCGTCCGATCCCCTTGCTGAAGGATCCGATCGCGCTCTTCTCTTCGGGGTGGGTCGCCGACACGTTCGACGCGCGCGTGCTGGTGTTGATCAGGCACCCAGCCGCGTTCACGAACAGCCTGCTCGCGAAGAGACTTCGACACCCCTTCGGAGACTTCCTCGCGCAGCCGTTGATGATGCGTGATCTGCTGGCCGATCGTGCGGACGAGATCACGAGGTTCGCCGACATCGAACAGCCACCGCTCGAACAATCGATCCTGCTCTGGAACCTGATCCACGAGCAGATCGCGAGGTTCCGCGAGGCTCGTCCCGATTGGATCTTCCGCCGGCACGAGGACCTTTCCCGCGAGGCCGTGTCGTGCTTCCACGATCTCTACACACGCCTCGAGCTCACGTGGACCGACGAGGTCGAGCGCACCGTGCGCGAGCACTCGGGAGAAGGCAATCCCGAGGAGACGGCGGACCCGGCTTCGCACCGGCGAGACAGCGCGAAGGCGATCTCCGCCTGGAAGCGGCGCCTCGACCCAGACCAGATCGCGCGGATCCGCGAAGGGACCGACCCCGTCTGGAAGGCGTTCTACGACGATGACGACTGGTAGCGACGCCCCGGACGCGCCGGCGTTCACCCTGCGGTCGGTGAGGCGCCGGCTACTGCAGGGTTCGGCATGGGTCTTCGGCGCCCGCATCGGCACCCTGATCCTGGGCCTCGCCGTCAGCTTCCTGCTGACGCACACCCTCACGAAGTCCGAGGTGGGCGACTACCTCTCCGCCGCGACCATGGCATTCCTCGGAGGGGCGGTGGCCCAGCTCGGCCTCGACCGAGCCACGGTGCGGTTCGCGGCCTCAGCGATCGGCGTCGACCAGCCGGGCAGGGCGCTGGCGGCGATCAGGATCGCGCTTCGCTACGGCACCATGGGAGCGTTGGTCGTGGCGGCGGTCGTCGTGCTCGGGCTCGGCGGCTTCATCGCCGAGGAAGTCTTCGATTCTCCGCGGCTCGCGTCCATGATGCCGGTCGTCGCGGGATGGACCGTGGCCCTCGCGCTGCAAGGCCTGTTCGTCGAATCCTTCCGAGGTCTCCAGCGCTTCGGCGCCGCCACGATGCTCGACCAGGTCTTCACGAACGCGGTCTCATCGATCGCGTTCGGCATCGTCTGGATCACGAGCGCCGACGTCGGCCCCGCGTTCCTCGCGGCGCTGACGGCGAGTGGGGTTGCGCTCGCGGTGGGGCTGGCCGCGATCCTGATGCTCCGTCTGCTGCGAGGGCTGCGAGGTGAAGGCGATCTGACCAGGGCCGAGATGTTCGAGGTCGCGCGACCACTATGGATCACGAACCTCGCGATCCTGATGCTCGGCGCCGGCATCGACCTGCTGATCCTCAACGCCTTCGAGCCGTCCGACGTCGTGGGTCAGTACGGCGTCGCTGCTCGTCTGGTGACGTTCGTCGTCGCTCCCTTCGTGATCTTCTCGGGGGTGATCCCCCCGATCATCGCGGAGCTCCACACCCAGGGGAAGATGCGACAGCTCGAGAAGGCGCTCAGGGCGGGGGCATCGCTTGCCGGTCTGCCGGCCTTGGGCGTGCTCGTCGTGTTCCTGGTGGCCGGGCCCTGGATCTTGGGAACGTTCAATGGTCCCGACTACCGTGAGGCATACCCCGTGCTCGCGATCTTGTCCTGCGGTCGCCTGTACGCGGTGTGGGCTGGCTCGGCCGGAGTCACCCTGATGATGACCGGTCACCAGCGAGCCATGATGACCATCACGCTGGTCTCAGGCACCCTCAGTGTCACCGGGGGCATCCTGGCCGCCGCAGCATTCGGGGCCGTCGGCATCGCCTCCGTCACTGCCGCCTCCCAGGTGCTGCAGAACACGATGCAGCTCACCCTTGTCAAACGCCGGCTGGGCATCTGGACGCCCCTGCACCTGGATCCCCGGGAGCTCTACCGATACCTACGGCCACACGGACGGCGCGGTGAGGCCGCCGAGGACGCGGCGGAGGCGGTCGCAGAAGTGCTGGTCGACGTCGACGGCGACCCTGAGCCCGATCAGGATGGCGGGTCGTCGAAGGGCCAGACCTCGAGTCCGTGAACGGCGTTGCGCACGTCCATCGTGATGTTGACCGACGCGAGCCGCTCGGCGCTGTCGAGATCGAATGCCGTGATCGTCGCCGGCGATGATCCGCCGACCACGATCGAATCGTCGAGCACCGTCAGCCCCCGGCCGAAGGTGGGCCGCGCGAGGTCTCCCGGCAGGTCCGCGTGCTCGAGCGCCTCGCTCGGGTAGGTGGGGAGCTCGAACGACGTTCGTGTCGCGCCCGAGCGATCGGCATACATGATGCGATCGCTCGCCGTGTGGTTGAACAGCACTCCGTCCCGGAACGGACGGGTGTTGTGCGTTCCGTAGGGAACGGTGGCGAACGCACTCACACCTTGTACGCGGGCTTGCAAGGGGATCCTCCACATCGTGGCGAGTCGCGTGCCGCACGCGAACACGGCGTCGTCGTTCGGCCACACATTGTTGATGTGCGTGGTATCGGCGGGGCCGGGGCCGTCGGCGGCCGCGGGGTCATACGACCTGGATCGCGGGCGCGGCCGTCGACCGAGCCGCTTCACCAGCTTGGCCGACGAGCCGTAGCGCAGCATCCACGCGCGGGAGAACGTCTGCCTCGTCAGGTCGTATTCGAGCACTGAGTCGTAGCCGGTTGACGCCAGATACAGGCGATCCCCGGTGACGTTGATCTCGTGACAGTGCTTGAGGTATCTGTTGCGGAACGAACCCTGCGGGCGGAACTCCCGGTCGTAGACGAATACCTCGTCGCTCGCAGCGAGGTATACCAACCCGTCGTGGAACGCGATACCCCGGAGCCCGCGATCGCCTCCACGTCCTTCCCAGTCGATGGTGTCGTCGGACCAGTCGATCACCCTCTCTGCGGCGCCCGCCTCGAGGTCGACCAAGTAGACGCCCCCGTGGCTCTCACCCTGGTGCACCGAGCGGATGACCGAGCTGCACAACAGGCGGGGGAGGGGGCAGCCGTCATCGCTGCGCCTCGTGCAGCGGCCCGGCGACCCGGTAGTCGTAGCGGCGCAGGAGGGGGCGCGTGATCGCGGTCACCGTCCGCCTGTCGCGCTCGCTGAGCTTCGAGGCCCATTCGATGTCCTCCCGAAGCGGGATACGTCCAGAGCTCATGCGCCACCTGCTTCCCGAGGCGATGTGTCCTGCCGAGAAGTCGATGCCGTCATCGTGCACGAAGCCGACGTCTTCGGCCGTGAGCACATCGTCGAAGAGTTCGGCAGCTTTGCGGAGTTGTGGCTTGGGGTCGTGCACCAGGTCTTCGTAGCGAACGATCGCCGATGGGACGCCGATGCGCTGCAGGTGGTCGAAGGCTTCGTTGAACCACGTCCATTTGACCGCCGATCGCCACGGGGGGCGTCGTCCGCGGAACGCGCCGCGGTGCTCGCCGCCCTGCTTCTCGACCCATTTCGTGTTGGAGTAGGCGAACCCGCGACTGTCGCGGATGTGATGGATCACCTTCACGTCGAGATCGGGCATCTGCCGGGTCATCAGGTAGACGTGCGCCGGGATCTTCATGGAATCGACCAACACCGCACCGTCGGTGATCTCGTGCATCGCTCGGTAGATCGGCAACATCAGGTCGGCGTACCGGCGGATCTTGTCGCGGAACCCCGGCCAGAGGTTCGGGTGCTGCAGGAACGGCAAGGCCACGGGATGCGGGAGAGGGGTGCCGCCCATCTGCAGCTCGCCGCGAAGCTGCGCGGTTGCGGCGCCATCGACGGTCTGCCAGCCGCCGAACGCTCGCTCGCCTACCTCGCCCCAGAATCCGCAAGCCTCGAACGGCTCTCCGCAGCTGCAGTTCATGTGCTCGTCGACGCCCTTGTCCCACACGCGACCGACCTCGCCCACCGCCTGGTATCCGGGCACCTCACCCAGCATGCGTGCCAGCAGGGTGGACCCGCTCTGGCCGGTGGCGGCGACGCAGAGCACCCTGATGGATCCGTCGGTGGTCATCGTCCTCCTCTTCTCGCCGCATCAGCATGCGGCCGCCGTGGTTGGTCGCTTCGGGGGCTGGCGCGAGGGTGCCTGTTAGCATCGCCTGACCTCCCCACACGGAGCCACAGCGAATCATGACGAAGGCAGATCCGCACGACCCCACGGTCATCTTCCTGCACATCGGGAAGACCGCTGGTAGCACCATGCGACGGATCCTGCGGCGGCAGTTCTCGGCGGGCCAGATACTGGACCTCACGCAGAAGATCCCCGACCCGAAGTACCGATTGCGCCGCGAAGGCATGCCCGAACTGTTCGCGGCGATGCCCGAGGCCGAGCGAGCCCGGCCGAGGTTGATCATGGCGCACACGATCTACGGTTTGCACGAGCACGTTCCCAGGCCCTCCACATACGTCACGCTGCTGCGAGACCCAGTGAAGCTCGTGATCTCGCTCTATGGATTCATCCTGCGGCGGCCGGGCCACCGCATCTTCGACGAGGTCGCCGGCGCTGAGCTGTCGCTCGAGGAGTTCATGCGCAGTGGCGTCTCGCTCGAGGCCGACAATAGCCAGGTCCGGGCGCTCGCCGGGGACCACACCGCGGCGTTCGGTGAGGTCGACGACGCCATGCTCGAGCGGGCGAAGGCGCACATCGAGGAACGCGTCGGCTGGCTCGGGTTCGTGGAACGCTTCGACGACGGGCTCGTTGCGCTGCAGCGCACGTTCGGGTGGACGAACACCTACTACATCCCGGTGAACGTTGCCGGTTCCGCTTCGCGCGCGTCTCCAGACCCTGCGGTGCTCGAGCTCATCCGACAGCAGAACCGCTACGACATCGAGCTCTACCGGTGGGCGAACGAGCGCATGGACCGCAAGATCGATGAGGATCCGGGGTTCGCCGCCGCACGCGAGCGCTTCCTGCGGCTGAATCGCATGTACAGGGTGTGGGGCCACCTCAGCTACACCCTACCGAGGAAGGTTCACGACCGGGTCGTGGCCTCCAAGTAGAGGGCTTCGAGCGCTGCCAGTCCCGCCTGCGGTCCGTACCGCTCTCGCCACAGGGTGAGCGCGCCTCGGCCGAGCCGTTCGTCGGTACCGTCTGCGCCCATCCTCGATGTCGCTTCACGCCAGGCTGCCGGGTCGTCTGCGGGCAGGACGATGCCGGTTTCGTCGTCAACCACGCCCTCGGGGAGAGCCCCTCGGTCGCTCGAGATCACCGCCACGCCGCTCGCGTAGGCCTCGAGCGCGACGCGGGGAACCGCTGCTTCCTCCCATCGCGACGGGATCAAGACCGCGCGCGCCGCCCTGATCAGCGCCGGCACCTGCTCCGCAGGCACATCGCCGAGGAAATGTACGCCCGGTGGCGCCATCGCGCGCAGCTCGGCCTCCGACGGTCCGCTGCCGACGATCGTGAGCGTACCGAGACGCTCGGCTTGGTTGTTTGGGCCTCGCCAAGCCTCGAGCAGAGTGTCGACTCCCTTCTCCGGAGTCAGCCGTCCGAGGAACACGAAACCGGCACCTGGTCCATCGCGAACCGGCACCGCGGGAGCGAAGTTCGGTTTGACCACGATGCGATCGCGCCCGAAGCCCACCCGATCGTACGTGTCGCGGATGAAGCCGCTCACGGCCGCGAACCGATCGACGGCTTCGAACGATGCGAGCGAACGGTGCAGGGAAAGCGAGGTGGCGATGGTCGCGCTTCCTGCCTTCGAATCTCGGTAACAGCTGTGCACGACACCCCGCCAGGGCAGGTGTCCCACGCACACGTCGCACGGGTGTCCGTCGCGGATCAGGGTGCCCGGCAGACACAGGAACCGGTAGTTGTGCAACGTCACGACGACGGCGGCTCCGGCATCGCGTGCAGCACGCAGCACGGCTGGTGACAACGACGGGAACAGGTTGTGTGCGTGCACGACGTCGATCGAGCGCTGCTCGACGAGAGATCGCACACGCCGTGCCGCACGCCTCGACCAGACCGCGTCGACGGCGGCGCGCGCTTGCCCGGCGAAGGATCCGACGGCGGGCTCGGGTTCCCAGGTGGCCACGTCGTGGCCGGCCTCACGCAGCAACGCGGCCTCGTCGCGCACGACCCGGTTCTCACCCGACGTGTCGCCCGATCGATACCGGTTGTGCAACACGAGGATGCGCATGCGACCCTCAGTATCGGCCGTGCCTGCGCCAGCCAACAACACGCTACCGGACGGCGCAAAGGCCCTAGGACCGAGGGGGGCCGCGACTGCGTCGTTGGGTGCATCAAGTTTCCGCTCTCGTGGAGCCGATGCCCTTCTCGAGGGGAACACCGAGGGAGGGGGATCCACGATGCGTCTGCGATTCGCGTTGTCCATGATCGTCGCGCTGATCGGTGGTCTGGTGTGTGCGCCACTTGCTGGTGCCGATGAGCCCGTGTCACCACCGGACGGCGCCAGCTTCAGCCCGGCGGTGTCGTCCGATGGGCGGTGGGTCGCGTTCGTCTCGGAGGCATCGAACCTGCTCGGCGGCGACACACTGGCCGACACCAACGGGGTCGCCGACGTCTTCCTCGCCGATGTTGAAGGCGAGACCATACGGCTCGTCTCGTCCGCTGGGGGTGTGCCCGCCAACGGTCCCTCGGTCGACGCGGACATCTCGGCCGATGGGCGCTTCATCGTGTTCGAGACCGCCGCGACCAACCTCGTGCCTGGCGATGCCAACGGAGTGGTCGGCGACATCGTGCTGTTCGATGCGCTCTCTGGCGCGCTCAACTTGGTCTCGAGGAGGGGCGTCGCCGGCGTTCAGGGCGACGCCGACAGCTTCGACCCCACGATCTCGGCCGACGGCACGAATGTCGCGTTCGGCTCTCGGGCAACGAACCTCATCGGCAACGACACGAATGCCAGGGCGGACATCTTCGTGCGCGATGTCGTCGCGGGTGTGACCTCGAGGGTCTCGACCGACTCGTCGGGTCGCCAGGCGAACAACGCCAGCTACGATGCTGCGATCGCACCCACCGGCGCGCACGTCGCGCTGTCGTCGCTAGCGTCGAACCTCGTGTCGGGAGACACCAATGGCACGCGCGACGTGTTCTTGAAGAACCTGACGTCGGGCAAGCTGATCCGAGTCTCGGTCACGAACACCGAGCGACAAGCGAAGGGAAGTTCGGGTCTCGAGGACATCTCTGCCGGCGGCCGATCGGTCGTGTTCAGCTCGTTCGCCGCGAACCTCGTGAACGGCGACGACAACAACCAGGGCGACGTCTTCGTGCGGGACCGGATCATCGGCACGACCACCAGGGCGTCACGCCGCGGCGTGATCGATGGCGATGATGACAGCTTCGGTGCGACGATCAGCGATGACGGCGCGTTCGTGGTGTTCCAGACGCGCGCGACCAACCTCGATCCCACCGCCGACGAGAACGGCGGCGTGAGCGACCTGTTCGAATTCCGCGTCGCCACGAGTACGCTCGCGCGCATCTCGGTCGATGTCGGCGGCGGGTGGGCCGATGGCGCGAGCTACGACGCGGCGATCACGGCCGACGGCTCAGCGGTGGCCTTCGCCTCGCTCGCGACCGACCTGGTGGTCGACGTCGGGGCAACGACGGACGACGTATTCGTTCACGCGTGGATCGACGATGCCCGCACGGAGCGAGCGGTGTCATGGTGGAGCCGGGTGCTGCCCGTCGCCTAGTCGCCGAGACCTTCAGCCGGTCAGTGCATCGTCGAGCTGTGCGGCGAGCGCGACCGTGTCCGTCACAGGGAGCCGACAGGCGAACCCTTCGCAGACGAATGCAGTCGCGGTGTCCTGCCGGGGACTGCGATCTCGCAAGAGCGGGACGGCGCGCTTCGCGTCCTCGTCATCCGCCGACGCGACGGCGAGCACCAAGTTGGGCCGGAAGCGGCGCACGAGGGTTTCGTTCGCCAGGGCCTTCCTGTCGTCTGCGTTGCTCCCTCCCACGATGGCGACTTGACGATGCGGTCCCAGCAGTCGGTCGAGTGCGCACAGCGCATGGCCGAACGCGCCGGGTGCCCGCCCGAGCCCGTCGGACGCGAGCTTCAGCGCGGAGATCGCATCACGCTCGAGCTCAGCGTCTCCGGTGAAGGCAGCGAGTCGCAACAGCACATCGGCCGCCGTGGAGCTTCCGCTCGGCGTGGCGTTGTCGTACAGCTCCTTGGGGCGCACGAGCAACACCTCGGCATCCGAGCCGGTCTGGAAGAAGCCACCAGAGGGATCGGCGAACAGGCGCCGCATGTCGGCGACGAGCTCACTCGCGCGCTCGAACCAGATGAGGTCGAACGTGGTCTCGTACAGCGTAAGACACGCCGAGGCCAGCAGCGCGTGGTCATCGAGGAATCCGCCGGTGCCGGCCGCACCGTTTCGCCACGAGCGAAGCAGGCGTCCATCGTCGCCACGCAGGAACTCGAACACGAAGGTTGCAGCGCGTGTCGCCGAGGCGATGTATCTCGATTCACCCAGGACGCGACCAGCTTCGGCAATCGCTCCGATCGCCATGGCGTTCCAAGCGGCCAGCACCTTGTCGTCGATGGCGGGGTGCACGCGCGCCTCACGGGCCTCGAACAACGTCGCGCGAGCGTCGTCGACCGCGACCGCGAGCCCGCGCGGATCGACCTCGATCTCGGCCGCCACGTCATCGATCGATCTCGGATGCCACAACACGTTCGTCGCACCATGACCGTCGCCCGCCCAGTTGCCTTCTGGCGATGCCCCGAAGGCCCGGGCGACCGGTTCCCCGACGAGGCCGATGAGCTCGTCCCACGACCACGTGAAGAACTTTCCTTCGACGCCCTCGGAGTCAGCGTCCTGCGACGAGAAGAACCCTCCGTCGCGATGCTGCATCTCGCGCAGCAGGTAGTCGGCGGTCTCGACGGCGACCGCGCGGTAGCGATCGCGGCCTGTGACCTGCCACGCCCGCGTGAACAGCTGCAGCAGCAGAGCGTTGTCGTAGAGCATCTTCTCGAAGTGGGGCACGTGCCACCGTTCGTCGGTGGAGTAGCGAGCGAATCCTCCGCCGACATGGTCGTAGATGCCGCCGTTGGCCATGCGATCGAGCGTCGTGGTGACCATCTCGAGCGCGCCGAGCGACCCCCGCACCGATCTCCTCAGCAGGAACTCGAGCGTCATCGGCTGCGGGAACTTCGGCGCGGCGCCGAACCCGCCCCAGTTCGGGTCGAACGTGCGCCGCAGCGTCGTGGCAGCTGTGTCGGCAAGCGCCTCGTCGAGGGCGGCCTCGCCCGCCGCCGCGGCTGCCGCTCGCTCGATCACCTGCGCGATCTTGGCCCCTTGGCCGACGACTTCCTCGCGGCGGTCCTGCCATGCCTCTGCGATCGCACTCAGCACGTCACGGAAAGCAGGCATGCCGTGGCGAGTCTCGGGCGGGAAGTACGTGCCCGCGTAGAACGGCTCACCCGATGGTGTGAGGAACGCCGAGAGCGGCCAGCCTCCCTGCCCGGTCATGGCCTGTACCGCGTCCATGTAGATGCCGTCGAGGTCGGGACGTTCCTCGCGGTCGACCTTGATCGAGACGAAGCGCTCGTTCATCAGCGCCGCGGTGATCTCGTCCTCGAACGATTCGCGCTCCATGACGTGGCACCAGTGACACGCTGCGTACCCGATCGACAGGAAGATCGGTTTGTCCTCGCTCGCCGCCTTCGCGAGGGCTTCGTCGCCCCACGGGAACCAGTCGACCGGGTTGTAGGCGTGCTGCAGCAGATAGGGGCTGGCCTGGCCGGCCAGTCGGTTGCTCCGCCGCTTCTGAGGTGCGGGCACGTGCTCGGTCACACTCGACAGTCTCCCCGTCGATGCGGTGAGCGACACAGATGCCCTCCCAAGTCTTCAGGCATCGTGCGACCGCTGCCGATGAGGGGCGTATGTCCCCCCGCATCCGGCTGCTCGTCGTCGACTCCGATCCCCGACTCGCGAGAGACCTCAAGGATGCGTTGCCCAGGGGCGGGCCGGTGGTCGTGATGGACCTCGTTGCCGGCGCCGCCGAGGCGATCGATGCCCTTGCGAGCGGCCTGGTCGAGCTCGTGGTCGTCGATGTCGAACGAGCAGACGGACAGGGCATGGAGATCATCGCAGCGATCGCTGACGGCGGCGGCCGAGGTCGGGTACTCGCCGCCGCGGAGCACGGTTCCCCAGGGCTCGCCGCCGACGCCTTGTTGGCCGGCGCGAGCGGCGTATTGCCACCGATGCGTGACAGGTCCCTCGTGGATGCCTTCGAGCGGGCACTTGCCGGTGAGCTCGTGTTGCCAGCCGACCACCTGTCGCAACTGGTCGATCGCATCACATCGCCCTCGCAGGTCGATGGCAGCGGCGCTCGCGCGGTCGGCAGGCTCACACCCCGCGAACGAGAGATCCTGCGGATGATCGCGGCCGGGGCGTCGACGGCCGATCTGGCCGAAGCTTTCGGCATCAGCCCGCTGACCGTGCAGAGCCACGTCAAGAACATCCTCTCGAAGCTGGGAGTGCATTCGAAGGTCGAGGCGGTACGACTCGCGTGGCGGCACGGCCTCGCGACGACTCCTTCCTGAAGCTGAAGCGGATGCTCAGACCATGAAGGCGGAGATGGCGAAGGAGCCCAGCCCCGTCATGGTCGTGATCGCGACCGCCCACGGCGTCGTCGGCGAGGTCGTTCGTCGCTCATGCAACGCGCAGCCGGGCGTCGTGGTCGTGGCCGAGGTCCGGGACGAGGCATCGCTGCTCGAGGCATGTCGATCGTTCCACCCGACCGTGATCGTGCTCGACGACCGCCTCGAAGACGCAGGCCGCGCACTCGCGGCGCTGCGCACCCTGCGCGAGCACGGCATCGTGGTCGCGGCCGTGGTCTTGGCAGACGGCGTCGATGGTGGCTCGATCCTCGAAGCTATCCGTCTCGGTGCGACCGGATACGTGCGGAAGTCGGACGGCCTCGCCGGCGTGGGCGCCGCCGTACGGCTCGTCGCCGACGGAGGTCGTGCGATCGATCCCAGTCACGAGCAGAGCGCGGTCATGGCGCTCGGTCGGTTCGCCCAACAAGCCCGAGAGGGATCCGAAGTGCAGGCCACACTGACTCCCCGAGAGCTCGAGATCCTCAGCATGATCAGCCAAGGCTTCACCATGCGGCAGGTCGGCAACAGACTGGGCATCTCGCCCCGCACGGTCGAGACCCATGTGGCCAAGCTCTACCGGAAGCTCGGAGTTCGCACGCGGGTGCAAGCGGTGTCACACGCTGCGCAGCTCGGTCTGATCGAGCCGTGAGCGTGTCGGCTCACCTCGAGGCTCTCGGCTGCCGATGGCCAGATGAGGCCCGACCAGGTCTCGGCGTCAAGCGTGTGGAGGACTCGTGCAATCACGATCCGGATCAGCGATAGCAACGCGGCCTCGGCGGAGGCTTGGAGTGATCGTGGTGGACCCGTTGCCGGTCGTGCGAGCGGGGTTGGCCATGCTGATCGATGATCGTCCGGACATGGAGGTGCTGGCCGACGCCGGCACCGCAGATGAGGGCCTCGAGATCGTGAGTCGGGTCCGCCGAACACGCGTCGTCGTGCTCGTCGGCCTCGGCATCTCCGGCGAGCACGACGCGTTCTGGTTGATCCGCACCCTGCGCGGGCGGTTCCCGAGTCACGCGATCCTCGGGTGCGGCGCCGATGCCGACGCGATGACGATCTCGCGCGCGCTGTTCATGGGCGCCGACGGATTCGTCGACAAGAACATCGACGCGGTGGAGTTCCTGCAGTCCCTGCGTCGGGTGGCGGATAGGGAGATGGTGCTCGCCGGTCCGGCGTCGGTCACGGTCGGCCGAGATCGCCGATGGCATCGAGCGCCGGCGCAACTTCGACGTGCGGTTGACCGAGCGTGAGCGTGAGGTGCTGAGCGTCGCAGCCGAGGGCTTGACCGCTCGCGAGATCGCCGCACGCCTCGGGGTTCGGGAACGGACCGTGACCACGCACCTCGCCCGGATCTACGGAAAGCTCGGCGTCGGGAACCGGCTCGCAGCGATACGTCTCGCCGCCCGAGCGGGCCTCGTTTCCGTCGGCGCGCCGGAGTAGTGGACGCATCGCCCAGCTCTGCGTACGTAGGACTACGTAGCCACTCTCAGTGGAACTCGGAATTCCCAGGTCAGGCGTGTTTTTCTACCTCCTCCTTGCACTCAAGCTTTAGCGCAGACGGGCCGAAAACCCCTTCGACAGGACGGGATTCTAGTTCGGAGGAAAGGGGGTGCAACACATGCTTCGTCTCTACACAGGAGTGACCACCTGGTGGGCCGACCTCAAGGGTCGTGCCGCCGAGGAAGGTGGCGCAACGGCGGTCGAGTACGCGCTGATGGTGGCGCTGATCGCTGCGGTCATCATCGTCGCGGTGACGGCGATCGGCACCAACTCGAGCGAGAAGTTCACCGAAGTCGGTGACGCGGTCGGCGGCGCCTGATCAAGGCGAGGTACGACGAGCGGCCGGTTCCGCCGGCCGCTCGCTCGTCCGGGACGCGATGGCGAGCCCGAACGAGCGAGGGACCGGCGGACGAGTGAGGTGTCAAGCACCCATGAGAGACCGAAAGAAGATCCGATCGAAGTTGCGACGCGGAGCCGCCCGAGAGGACGGCGCCGCGGCGGTGGAATTCGCCCTCATCGTGGGCCTCCTCGCGATGCTCGTGTTCGGCATGATGGAGTACGGGCTCGCGTTCTGGCAGCTGCAGAGCCTGCGGGCCGCGACTCGTGAAGGCGCTCGAGTGGCCGCCGTCGGCGGCGACACCTCGCAGGTGACGAACGCCGTCGTCGGGGCATCGGCCGGTGCGCTCCCAGCCGGGTTCGGCGGCATCTCGGTCAGCGGGGGCGGGTGTCCCGAGCCGAGCGCTGGGAACGCGATCGACCAATCGGTCACGGTGGCGATCAACAACGCCTCGCTGCCCGCGAACATCCAGGACATCTTCTCGATCGACATCCCGCTGATGCCCTCATTCACGCTTGACCCCACGATCGAAGGAACGTTCCGATGCGAGCCGGTCTAGCCGCGCGCACCAGAGATGCCCGGTCTCGGCACGGCGAGGAATCGGGCGCCGTTGCGGTCATCGTGGCTCTCTCCCTGATCGCGATCTTCTCCATGCTGGTGCTCACGGTCGATGTCGGCGGACTGCTGCTGGCCCGCCGCGCGATGGTCAACGCTTCCGACTCGGCCGCGCTCGCGGCCGCGCAGTCGTGCGCCAGCGCAGAGGACACGCTCGACCCCGAGGCGCAGGCCGACACGTACGCCGCCGACAACGTCGACGGCGTCGTCACCGGCACCTCCAACATCACCGAGATCGTCGGATGCGACGACGGCAACGGCCATGTGAGCGTCGAGTACCTGACGCAGCAGGATCTCTTCTTCGCCGGCGTGCTCGGCTTCGGCGACACCGGCGACGTGCGCACCGCGGCGACCGCCGCGTGGGGCGCGGCTGCCGGCGGTTACGCCGTGCCGATCGTGCTCGAGTCCGGCTACCTGCAGGGCATCTGCAAGATCCCCGACGGCGTCTCGATCGGGGACACCTGCGCGATGTACTACAACAACGGCGACTCGAGCCTCGGCGACGCGAACTGGGGCTTCATGAACCTCGAGCAGTGGAACGTCGACTCGGGCGAGAACTGCCACAACGCCGGCTCGAGCGACCGCGGCGACTGGATCCTCAACGACTACGGCGACCCGCTGGTGCTCAACGGCTCGCCGCCCGGGCAGCGAGCCGACCTACGTCTGCAACGACACCGGCCACAGCACGCGCGAACTGGCAGGACCTCATCGACCGCATGGACGCCAACCCGATCGTGCTGTTCCCCGTGAACGACTGCGAGGGCCAGCTCGACAAGAGCGGCAGCGTCTCGCCCTGCCCGATCGACGCCCGACAAGTACGACATCATCGGCTTCACCCGGCTGAAGCTGATCGAGGTGTACAAGGGCAACGACCCCGCCGCGATCGGCACGCCGGGCGCCAGCGGCACCTGCAGCGATCGAAGGTGAGCCTCAACAGCCGGCCAGGTCGTCCCGCTGTCGACACTTACGCTCGGGGCGGGCTGCCCCTCGGGTTCCCCGGACAACCTGATCGCAGCCGAGCGTGCACATCTTCCCGAAGAAGGGCGCCCGGAGTACCGCCAGTGCGTGCCCGGCGATCTCTCGGCCACGTGTGGCTACTGGTACGACCCGGTCGCTCGCCAGATCACGTGGCGCTCGGCGAACGCGACCGACCTCAAGGTTCGAGTACGGCTGGTCGATGAACGGAACTGAGGGTGCGTGCGGCAGCCGGCCGAGCGACCCGAACGCGATCTGCATCGTGACGGAGTGGAGAGGTTTCACCACCTCGTCGGGGCCGATCGGCAGTGGCACGAACTTCGGGGTGAGCGCGTTCGCGCTCTGCGACCTCGAACTGGGGACTTGCCCCGAGGAGAGCTGAGAACGGCTCACGAAAGGAGCTAGGAAGATGAGGTCACGCGGTCTGGTGGTCGCCATCGCCGTGGTCCTCGCCATCGTGGCGGCGGCAGCGGTGATCCTTTACACGAACGGCGTCAAGAACGACGCCGTGACCGGCGGAGCTCTCTCCGTCGTGGTCGTGTCCAAGCAGGACATCGCGGCCAACACGAACCTGAACCCGCTGCTCGAAGAGGGCGCGTTCACCGAGCTCAAGGTGCCGACCGACGCGGTCGTCGACGGCGCGGTCACGAGCATCGAGCGACTTCGCGGGCAGACGACGACGGCCCCGATCCTCGCCAACGAGCAGATCGCCAGCGCCCGGCTGTCCGGCGGCGAAGCCCCGCAGGGCGGCGCTCTCGGCATCACGCCGGGCAACGTCGGCCTGCCGCATGGTGCTCGAGGGTGGTCCCGCCGGCTACGGCCTGATCCAGCGCGGCGACAGCGTCGCCGTGTACGCCACCTTCAAGGAGGGCGAGGTCGTAGCGAAGGCCGCTCTTCGCCAGATCCTGTCGCCTGCCCAGCTCGCGAAGCTGCTCGGCGACGCCAAGACCAACGGTCCCTGGTCGTCATCCCGTTCAAGTTCACCGTGACGGTCGTGCAGTCGGCTCGGGTGCTGAACATCCAGAACCCGGTGGTCGTCGAGGGCAACAAGTTCGAGCGAGACCAACATCCCGCTGACGCTCGACCTGTCGCCTGAAGACGCGCGAGGCGGTGTCGTACGCACTGGTGAACGCCGACCTCGTGAACCTGGCCTGCTGCCGCCGGAGAACGAGGATGGCTACCCGATCGAGGGTCACACCGGCGCCTCCTACGACGACATCGTGGGGAGCAAGGGATGACCGAAGCCAGCGTCGTCGCCGTCGGGACGCCGCAGTCCTTCCGCCAGCAGCTGGCGCGATCCCTCGAGATCGAGCCGGAGGAGGTGGGCTGGGTCCAGTCCGCGACCGCGGCAGAAGAGCTCCTGATCCACGCCTTCGGCCCGATCGATGTGCTCGTGCTCTCGCCCGAAGTGAAGGAGCCTGACGCCCTCGGACTCGCAGAGTTCGTGGGGCGCCAGGCCCCGGGCACCGCGATCGTGATGGTGCGCGACCACACGTGGAACGGGCTGCTGCCCGCCGCGATGCGGGCGGGCATCCGCGACGTGGTCGACATGACGCAGGGCACCGAGGAGCTGCGCGACGCCGTCGAGCGGGCCGTGGTGTGGGCATCCAACCTGCGCTCGGTCGGCTGTCGCACGCTCGGAGAGCCACGGCGGGCCAGCGAGGCAAGATCATCTCGGTCTTCTCCTCGAAGGGCGGGGCCGGCAAGACGTTCCTGACCACGAACCTCGCCTGCGCGATAGCGGAGGTCACCGGCCAGGACACCGCCGTCGTCGACCTCGACTTCGACATGGGCGACGTCTTCACCTACTTCGGGAGCGAGCCGCCGTCGAACATCCCCGACCTGATGGCCCTCGGGTGAGGGCGCCGACCACGAGCGTATCCGCGCCGTGGGCATGCAGGTCACCGACCACCTTTGGGCGTACGGCGCACCTGCAGACCCGACGGCCGAGGCGCCGGCGGGCGAGTCCATCGGGAAGTTCCTGCGCGCGATGCGCAACGACTTCCCGTACGTGATCGTCGACGCGTCGGTCGACTACTCCGACTCGGCGCTGGTCTGCTTCGACCTCTCGGAGCTGATCTGCCTGATCACGAGCCTCGACGTCGTCGGTGTGAAGCACCTCGGCAAGGCGCTCGACACCCTGCTGCAGATCGGTCTTCCACGCGACCGCTTCCGCGTCGTGCTGAACCGGGCCGACTCGAAGGTGGGTCTGGACGCGAGCGATGTCGAACGGGTCATGAAGGTGCAGGTCGACGCGATGATCCCCTCGAGCCGGCTCGTGCCGACATCCCTGAACAAGGGTCGTCCGGTCGTGCTGGACGAGCCGTCGTCCGAGGTGGCGGTCGCCGTGCGGCAGCTGGCAGGCAAGTTCGTCGACGCCGCCGGCGTGACCGAAGGCGATCGCATCGACGAACGGCAGCAGCCGCAAGAAGAAGCGGCGCTTCGCCCGAACCTAAGGCTCGAACGGAGAGGAGCACCAGAGATGTCGCTCGCAGACAGGCTGGCAAAGGCGCAACAGAAGGACCGGATCGCCGAGGTCCGCATCAAGGTGCAGGAGCGCCTCGTCGAGGTCCTCGGTCCGAGGCTCTACGACTCGACCCTGTCCGACACCGAGCTCGAAGGCCTGGTGCACCAGCGCCTGCGAGAGCTGCTCGACGAGGAGGAGAGCAGCCTCTCCGCGCAGGAGAAGCTGCTGATCGTCCGTCAGATCGGCGACAGCGTTCTGGGTCTCGGCCCGCTGGAGCCGTACATCCGTGACCCCGAGGTCACCGAGGTCATGGTCAACAATTGGGACACGATCTACGTGGAACGTGCCGGCAAGCTGTTCTGGACCGGCACGAAGTTCCACGACGAGCAGCAGCTCCGCCGCACGATCGACAAGATCGTCGGCAAGGTCGGACGGCGGGTCGACGAAGCGTCGCCCTATGTCGACGCTCGCCTGCCCGACGGCTCGCGAGTGAACGCGGTGATCCCGCCTCTGGCTCTCGACGGCCCGGCCCTCACGATCAGGAAGTTCGCCGCCGACCCGTTCCAGGCCGACGATCTCGTGGAGTTCGGCACGATGAGCACCGCAGTGGCGAAGTTCCTCGAGGCTTGTGTGCGTGGCCGCACGAACATCATCGTGTCGGGCGGTACGGGCTCGGGGAAGACCACGACGCTGAACGTGCTGTCATCGTTCATCCCCGACGACGAGCGCATCATCACGATCGAGGATGCGGCCGAGCTCAAGCTGCAGCAGCCACACGTCGTGCGTCTCGAGTCGCGTCCGCCGAACATCGAGGGCAAGGGCGCGGTGATGATCCGCGACCTCGTTCGCAACTCGCTCCGCATGCGGCCCGATCGCATCGTGGTCGGTGAGGTCCGCGGGCCGGAGGCTCTCGACATGCTGCAGGCCATGAACACCGGTCACGACGGCTCGATCTCGACGATCCACTCGAACTCGCCGCGCGACTCGCTGTCACGGCTCGAGACCATCACGATGATGGCCGGCATGGAGCTCAACCCGCGGTCGGTGCGCGAGCAGATCTCATCGGCGATCCAGCTCATCGTGCATCAGTCGCGACTGAAGGACGGCAGCCGTCGCATCACCCATGTCACGGAGATCGTTGGCATGGAGAGCGACGTGATCACGCTGCAGGACATCTTCGTGTTCGACTTCTCAGCCGGCATGGACGATGACGGCAAGTTCAAGGGACGCCTGAAGGCCTCCGGGCTCCGACCGAAGTTCTTGGACAAGCTCGCCGAGCGGGCCGTGTACCTCGACGCCGAGACGTTCGCCCTCGAACCCAAGGGTGACGCATGAGCGCCCTGATCGCCGCGTCGTTCTGGAGCACCCCCGCCGCGCAGGTCGTGCTGGCGGCGTTGGTGGGCGGCGCGGTGTTCGCGTTGGGGTGGCTGCTGCTCGGCACGGCGTCGCGAGCCAAGAAGGACCGTGAGATGGCGTCCCGCATGGCAGCCGTCAGCGGCGTCGGTGGTGTGCACCACCCCGTGGGCGTGCAACCCGAGGGCTCTCAGGGGTGGATCCCCGACCGGGTCACGAAGTTCGGCACACGGTTCGCCAACTCCCGCGGATTCAGCGGCCGGCTCGACGCCGAGCTGGAGTCAGCAGGTGTCAGCGTTCGCTCGGGCGAGTTCGTCGTGCTCTCGGTGGTCGCATTCGTGGTCGGCGCCGTGGTCGGCGCCGCGTTGCTGCGAGCGGGCCTGCTTGGCCTCGTCGTCGGCGCCGCGTGCGGCATGGGTCCCACCCTCGCCCTCCGCGCGTCGCTCCGCAAGCGCACCGAGAAGATGCGCGAGCAGCTGCCTGACGTGCTGACCGTGTTGGCGAGCTCGCTTCGAGCGGGGCACAGCTTCATGCAGGCTTTGGACACCGTCGCTCGAGAGATCCCGCAGCCAGCCGCGGCCGAGTTCCAGCGTGTGGTCGCCGAGATCCGATTGGGCCGTCCGATCGACGAGGCCCTCGATGCGCTTGCCACGCGGGTCGGCAGCCCGGACTTCAAGTGGGCGGTGCTCGCCGTGAACATCCAGCGTGAGGTCGGCGGCAACCTTGCCGAGATCCTGGACAACGTCGCCGACACCCTTCGCGAGCGGGCCATGATGCGGCGCCAGATCAAGGTCCTGACGGCTGAAGGACGGCTGTCGGCGTGGGTGCTGGTCGCCCTTCCCATCGCCATCGCGCTGTACATGTTCGCGGTGAACCCCGACTACATCGGATTGCTGGTGACGACGAAGCTGGGTCTCTTCATGTCGGGCACGGCAGTGATCCTGCTCGGGCTCGGGGTCGTCTGGATGAGAAAGATCGTGGATATCGATGTCTGAGATCTGGCTGGTCCTCGCTGTCTCTGCCGCCTTCTTCGCCGTGGTGCTGTTCGGCCTCGCGGTCGAGTCGGGCTCGTCGGAGAAGAAGCGCGCGGTGCGACTCTTGGAATCCCAGGTGAGCGGGTCGGCAGAATCGATCAACCTGCGCGAGCAGGAGCTCGCGAAGAACTTCGGCCAGCGTGTGCTGGTGCCGGTCGTGGGCACCGCCGGGCGGGTGGCGCGGCGGGTCACACCGCTCGACACCCGAGACCGCGTGGCGAAGAGGCTGGTCCTCGCAGGGGGACCGACGGGTTGGGACGCCGAGCGCGTGCTCGCTTTCAAGGTGATCGGCGCCGTCAGCGGGGTCGCCGCCGGCTTCGTGGCCTCGACCATCTTCGCCCTCTCCCCGTTCATCTCGATCGTGGCGATCGCGCTGCTCGCGTTCGTGGGGTTCGTGTTGCCCGACTCCGTGCTGAACCGCAAGGTCGACGAGCGTCAGAAGGAAGTCCTCAAGACCCTGTCGGACACGCTCGATCTGCTGACGATCAGCGTCGAGGCGGGTCTCTCGCTGAACGCCGCGATCGCACAGGTGGTGCAGAACGTGCCGGGGGTGTTCTCGGCGGAGTTCGCGCGCATGTTGCAGGAGATCCAGCTCGGCGTGCCACGTTCGGAGGCCTTCCGTCACTTCGCTGATCGCACCGACGTCGAAGAGCTGAACGGGTTCGCGCTCGCGATGATCCAGGCCGACGTGTTCGGCGTCTCGATCGCGAGCGTGCTGCGCACCCAGGCTCAGCAGTTGCGCATCAAGCGCCGGCAGGCGGCTGAGGCCAAGGCGCAGCAGACACCTGTGAAGATCGTCTTCCCGCTGGTGCTCTGCATCCTGCCCGCCCTCTTCGTGGTGATCATCGGCCCCGGCGCCATCAAGATCGTCACGCAACTTCTTTCGCAGTAACGCGTTTCGGTCGCACGCATCACCGCCGGTCACATGCCAGAGCCCTTCTCCGTTCTCGCTTGTGGCCGGCGCTCGGGCGTTCGACCTAAGTCCGCGTCCGGCATATCCGTCGAAGGAAAACCCCTTGGTCCGATAGCACAGGGCCTCTAGACTCGTTATCGTCCCCCGTACAGGGGACGAGGGTTACCGCCCTCCTTCCCTGGGAACCAGGCAGCAGGGGATGTCAGCCGGGCCGAACGCCTCGCCGACCCCCTCCCACGACGGGCGAACGGACGAGGCGCGCGATGGAGCGACGGATCGAGGACGCGACGAACCCCAGGGCGGGGTCTCCGAGCGTGCAAGAGCTCGATGCGGTGCGCAACCGTTCTCAGAACGGGTCTCAGGCTTCGGCCGATGTCTCCACAGAGGCGGTCGATGTCACGAGCGATCCCGACCTTCGTGTGATCACCCGCGAGGGCGACCTCGCCGTCATCCGCGACCTGCGTCCCGACGAATTGCCGACCGAGGCCCCAGTCGAGACCCCGGTCGAGGCGCCTGCCGAGGATTCCCCGGCGCTCGCCAAGCCGCTCCACGTTCCCGACGGTGCCACCCAGCAGCGGTATCGCATGTTGGTCGCCGGCCACGTCGCCAGCGACATCTTCTGTCTCAACGTGATGCTGCTCGCTACGGGCCTCCTTGAGCAGGTCATCACGTCCCGGTCACTGACTGGCATCGGGTGGCTGCTCACCCTCGTGGGCAGCGCCGTGTGGGTCGCGATCTTCCACTCGTTCGGTCTGTACGCCTCGAAGCACTACAACTCGTCAGAAGAGATCCGTCGCGTCGTGGGCGCGACCTCGGTCGGGGCGGCGTTGCTGATGATCTTCGGCACGGGGGCGCTGGAGCCAGGCAGCGAGGCGAAACTCGGTCTGACGTTCGCGATGCTCGTCGTGCTCGGAGTCGTGACCCGGCTGGCGTGGCGTCGCTACGCGCGCGGCCTGCGCTCGAAGGGATTGCTCGCGTATCGCACGGTGATCCTGGGCTCCGCCCAGGACGCCGCATCGGTGGCCAAGTCGCTGAGCGACGACGACCGCAGCGGGTTCTTCCCGGTGGGGCGCATCGCACCGGAGCTCGGTGACGACGCGCCCGGCTCACCTCCGTTCCTCGGGCTGCTCGCCGATGCGGCCCGGCTGGTTGAAGAGGAGTCCATCGAGGCGTTGATCGTCGCCTCGCCGACCCTCACGACGGCGGAGCTCGGCGCGCCTGCAGCAGCTGGCCCGCCGGGAACGTCTCGCGCTCCGGCTGGTCGCCAGGGTGCCGCACATGCTGACGAACCGCCTGACCCTTCAGCGCGTGGGGCCGCTCATGACCGTGGCCGTACGTCCCGCCCAGCTCACCGGAACCCAGGCGGCGCTGAAGCGAGCGTTCGACATCTCCATCGCGAGCGTCGGCCTGGTGCTGTCGCTGCCGATCCAGCTCGTCATCGGCCTGTTCGTTGGCATCACCTCGCCGGGTCCGGTGCTCTTCCGCCAGCAGCGAGTGACCCGCGGCAACGCGCTCTTCACGGTCTTCAAGTTCCGCACGATGGACCGTGATGCGGACCGCATCATGGACGAACGCGCCATCGACCGGACGAAGCCATTCTTCAAGGGCGGCGAAGAACCCCCTGTCACGCCCGTCGGACGAGTGCTCCGCACACTGAGCCTCGACGAGCTGCCGCAGCTGTGGAACGTCGTGAAGGGCGACATGAGTCTCGTGGGCCCTCGTCCGCTGACCGCTGAGCAGGTCGGCGCGAACCCGGAGATGCTCGGCCCGAGACACGACGTGCGAACCGGGCTGACCGGATGGTGGCAGGTCAACGGCCGCAGTGACGTGAGCGCCGAGGAAGCGATCCAGCAGGACCTGTTCTACATCGAGAACTGGTCGTTGCTGCTCGACCTCTACATCATGCTGCGCACGGTCGGCGTCGTTCTGGGCCGCAAGGGAGCCCGGTAGGTGTCGGAGACGTCGGCCCCTCCGGGGGTGCTGTCGGGCGCCGGCTTGCCCTGGCGAGACGTGCTCGGCATGCGCGTCGACGCTCCGAGCGGCTACGACGAGGCGGTCGATCTGATCGCGGGCTGGGCGGTCGAAGGTTCCGCCCGCACGGTCGGCGTCGCGACCGTCAACAACGTCATGGAGTCCTACGACGACTCGTCGTTCCGCGACGTCATGAATGCGTGCGATCTGGTGACACCCGACGGCATGCCGTTGGTGTGGAGCCTCTCGCTGCTCGGTGTCAGCGGCGCAACGCGCGTGTGTGGACCTCAGCTCACGCCCCTGCTGCTGGCGCGAGCTGCTGATCGTGG
Source organism: uncultured Actinomycetes bacterium (assembly GCA_963831325.1). Classification (GTDB taxonomy): domain Bacteria; phylum Actinomycetota; class UBA4738; order UBA4738; family HRBIN12; genus JAOUEA01. Next base: position 160,423 of record CAWHQA010000017.1, on the reverse strand, counting down.
TGTTGCCGTCGGATTCTACGGAGGAGACCCTGAGACGATCCACGCCCTCCGTCGGGTCGTTACCCAGCGTTGGCCGGGGTTGCGCGTGGCCTATGCCTACAGCCCGCCGTTCCGCCTGCTCACCGCCGAGGAGGATGCGGAGGTCGTCGAGGCGATCCTCGATGCGGGTGTCTCGCTGTTGTTCGTGGGGCTGGGTTGCCCCAAGCAGGAACGGTGGATGGCCGATCACCGGGGTCGCCTGCCGCTCGTTTCGATCGGGGTAGGTGCAGCGTTCGACTTCCTGGCGGGATCCAAGCGTCAGGCGCCACGATTCTTGCAGCGCATCGGACTCGAGTGGGCTTACCGCCTGGTCTCGGAGCCGAGGCGGCTCTGGCGTCGCTACCTCCGTCAGAATCCGCGATTCCTCGCTCTCTTCGCGCGTCAGGTGGCGCGGGAGCGCCGTGGGCGAGGTCGCCGAGGTCGCTGAGGTCGCTCCCGCAACCGGACGTTTCATGTCCGCGATATGTTTCCCCCCGACGGGTGAGGGGGATACGATGGGCGGGCGAGGACCTAAGTCTCGCGAGAAATGGAAATAGGCCGTTGGGCCGGTTGCCCACCGTAGCCCGAACGACCTATGATGTGCCACAGTTCAAGCGACACGGGCGTGCGGGTTCCGTGTCTGACATGAAGGGAACGTGCATGAAGAAGGCTGCTGCGGTCATGATCGGCGCCATGGTGTTCGTGACCATGTTCGTCGGTAATGCCTTCGCCGGTTACACGACTCCTCCACAGCCCACCGACGTGGTCCAGGGCTCGGGCGGAGGAACCGCGTTCACCGGCGGCGACGCTTCGACGGCCGCGATCGTGGCGGTCGCGTTGGTCGCGGTTGGTCTCGTTGCGCTGTTCGTTGCGCGACGTCGCACCGCCACCACGTCGTAACGGCGACGAACCGACAGCCCCGGGACCCCCGTCCCGGGGCTTTCGCGTGTCCTCACCCGACCAAGCGGGTGATGTTGCGCCACCACCGCAGGGGCGCCGTGGCGCGGAAACGAACCACGAGCTCGACGCGGCCGGTGGGCGATGCGTGCCACACGACGGCTCCGTCACGCACCTGCACCTTCTCGCTGGTCCACACGACCTTCGTACCGGCGGGAGGCCGCACCGTCACTTCGATCTCTGTCGGCACGATGGTGGTCTGCGGCAGCACGGTGAGGCGGTAGGCCCCTCCCGATGAGTTGCCAGTCCACACGTTCGCTCGGCGTGTCACGATGCGCAGCGTCGATGACCGGCCGCCGGGTGTGGTGATGAAGTCTTGCAGGAGGGGACGGCCGAGCTCCTCGCCGATCCGCATCGCCTGCTCGCGTCCGTTGCGTTGTGCTTCGATCAACTCGCAAGGACCAGGACATGACGCCGTGACGAGCGACACGTTGTCGCCCGGCACGTGTCCTTCGATGCCCTGGCCGGGGCCGATCACGTATCGGGGCACGCCAGATGTCGGGGAGTCGTTGCGGATCTCGATCTCGGTCGTGACGAACGCTTCGCCGTCGCCGCCGAGCTGCACCTCGTACCCGATGGAGCGCGCCGCGTAATAGTCGATCTTGCTCGCCGACTTGTTGTTCACGTGCACCGCGAGCAGGTCGTTCCCGGCAGGCGCCGACAGCGCGCCGTCGAGTCCCGCCGATTCCAGTCCCCGTTGGGTCAAAGGGTCGGTGGAATACACCTTCAGGTGCCCTCCCGTGACGGCATCGGCGATCGCTTCGACCTTGGCGGGCCCCTCACCGCGGGCGGCCAGGAACCGGGCGAAGGCGAAGCCCACGAGCTTGCCCAACACGCCTTTGCGATCCTTGGCTGCCTGCGGGAACAAGATGTACGCCTCGTTGGCCATGAAGTCGACGACGGAACGGGCATCGAGGGTGATGTCGAGCGAAGGGATCTCGGCGGGGCCCGTGACCCTCAGCATCTCTTCGACCGCGAAGGGGTCGGCCACGATGACGCCGTCGAGGATCTGCCCGGTGCCGAACTCGTAGGTCGCGAGCGCTGCCCTCGCGGCTGACGGGAAGTCGGGCGTCATGTTCATGTCGCGCCACGATCCGGCGCCGCCGTATGCGTCCCAATTGGCTCGGTAGTCGGGGTTGGGCGCGGGCACCTCGCTCGGTTTCGCTTCGGGGAGTGTGAGGATCGGCGCGAAGGGGCCCACCGACAGGGCTCCGTCGGTGGCGGTGAGGATCGCGTACGCGCCCCAGATGCCACCCGTCCCACGCTGCTCCGACGGGCTCTCGGCGAGCAGCAGGTAGCGACGGGGCCCGTCTGCGCCGGCGAAGCTCGGCAGACCCTCTATGAGGATCGAGGCCGAGTCGAGCGCCTGGCTCGCGAGTCCGACCTGCTCCTCGGCCTGGAAGCGTGCATCGGCAACCACGACCGGGATCAGGCTGGTGGGCGTGGCCTGCACCATTTCGAGCGCGCGACGTCCGGCAGCGGCGGCGGTGGCGAGCTCATCGGCGAGGTCCTCGAGCACCTCGACCGGAAGGCGGCCGCCCGCGGGCGCCAGCGAACCAAGTCCGTTCGGCAACGACTCGATCGACTCGGTGAGGTCAACGGCCGCACCAGCGAGCGTGCTGCCGGCCAGCGATACCCCGGCCGCGACGTCGAACGTCCTGCCCACGACGGGCACGGCAGCCAATATGCCGCCGAGCCCCGTCGAGGCTCGATCGTGACTCGCCACGAAGCGCGCCTCAGCTTCGCGGAACTGCTCGAGTGCCCGATCCAGGTCGCCCGATGCGAGGGCACGCCGTCCCTTCGACACGGCGACACGGCCGGCTTCCGCCTCGGTGCGAACGCCGAGGCCGACCACGACTGCCGTGGACACGATGACCAAGAGAAGTGTGACGACGACGATCGCGCCGGTGCCGGCCAGCCGGCGGCGTCGCGATCGCGGCGCGGGCTCGTCGACCGGGTTGCGCCGCGTGTCGTCGGAGGAGTCGGTCTGGATCGTCATCGGAGTGGAAGGGATCGGCCGAGGTCGGCGTCGACACGGTTCGCATCCGACGACCGCATGAGGGCCGAGCGTATCACCGGGCGGCTACCGAGGCGCTTGCTAGGCTTCACGGCCATGCATGTCGCCTATCAGGGGGAACCCGGTGCATACAGCGAGCGAGCGGTGCGTTCGTTGTTCCCGCTGGCCGAACCGATGCCGTGCGAGTCGGTGCGCCTCGTGTTCTCCCGGGTGACCAGCGGAGAGGCCGATCACGGGGTCGTGCCCCTCGAGAACTCCCAAGCCGGCTCGGTCAACGAGACGTACGACCACCTGCAACACACGAGCCTGCTCCACATCGTGGGCGAGGTCCTGGTGCGCGTCGACCACGCGCTGCTCGGAGTGCCCGGCGCGCGACTCGAGCAGGTGCGTTGGGCGCACTCGCACTGGCAGGCGCTCGCACAATGTGAGGAGTTCCTCTCGTCGATGCGGATCGAACCGGTGCCCGTGCACGACACGGCAGGCGCCGCTCGCATGGTCTTCGAGCGGGGCGATCGTGAACGAGCCGCGATCGCGAGTGTGGAAGCCGGCACCGCCCTCGGATTGTCCGTGTTGGCCGAGCGCATCCAGACCGAGAAGGAGAACTTCACCAAGTTCGCTGCGATCTCCCCCACGGCGCCGGACCTCGGACCCCCCGACAAGACCTCGCTCGTGATGGCCGTGCTCGACCGACCGGGATCGCTGCTCGCGTCGCTGCGGCCGTTCGCGGAACGCGACATCAATCTGCACAAGTTGGAGTCGCGGCCCCGCCGTGGACAGCCGTTCGAGTACGTCTTCTACGTCGACCTGATGTCGGCTGTCGATGCTCCTGAGGTCGAGGAAGCACTGGCCCTCGTTGCAGAGCACACGTCGTTGCTTCGGGTGCTGGGCAGCTACCCCTCGGCCGGTCAGCCGGTCTGACCGGCATGCGGTGGGCCGACCGTCTCCCGGCCCCGTCGCGCAGAGGCGTGGCGATCGCCGCGGGCGTCGCTTCAGCGCTCGTGGTCGCGTCCCTCGGCTGGGCGCTCATCCGGGGCGGTGACGGAACAGGGGCCACCGGCGTCGCGCCTCCGGGGGCGGTGTCGGTGCGCACGCCGAAACCCGCGAACCGATCTTTCGAAGGCCTCACGACGTTCCGCGGCAACGCGACCCGTTCCTACTACGGCGAGGGCCCGGTGCCGCTCGACCCCGAGGTGCGATGGCAACATCCCGAGCGCACCAAGCTCTGCTCGGAGTCGATCGTGGGGGTCGATGTGAACGAGTGGTGCGGCACCGGATGGACGGGGCAACCCAACGTCATCGAGCTCCCCGGGGGAGCGATCGAGGTGAGGGAGGGCGCCTACGACCAGCGCTATCATTTCGTCGACGGTGAGACCGGCGAGCCGTTGCGCCCGCCGCTCGTGACTCGCGACCTCGCCAAGGGTTCGGCGACGAGCGATCCGAACGGGTTCCCCTTGTATTACGCAGGGTCACGAGACGGGCATCTGCGTGTCGTGGCACTCGACCGAGCCGAGCCCGAGACCCTTTGGAGCATCGACGCCGGCACCACGGTGTCGAGGCCCCTGCGCAACGACGACTGGGACGGCGCGCCGCTCATCGTGCGCGGCCACCTCATCGAAGGGTCGGAGAACGGCTGGCTGTACGTGATCCGCCTCAACCGCAGCATCGACGAGCAGGGGCTCGTCACGGTCGATCCGCAGGTGGTGGCGACGATCCCGGGCTTCGACGACGAGCTGCTCGAGGCGCTCGGCGACGACGAGGTGTCGATCGAGAGCTCGGTCGCCTTCCGAAAAGGGGTCGTGTACTTCGCCAACTCCGGGGGACTGGTGCAGGGCTGGGATATCGCCGATCTGCTCTCGGGAGGCACTGAGGTCGAGCAGGTGTTCAGGTTCTGGACCGGCGACGATGTCGACGCGTCGATCGTGATCGACGGACAAGGGTTCCTGTACGTGGCGGCCGAATACCAGCGGTTCAACGAGCGTGCCCGCGAGGTCGGGCAGTTGCTGAAGCTCGACCCGCGGCTGCCCGAGGACCCGGTCGTGTGGAGCATCGATGCCACCGAGATCGGGTTCGAGGGCGCGGGAGGAAGCTGGTCGACCCCGGCGCTCTATGGTGACGCCGTCTTCTTCTCGACCGCCGCTGGGCGGGTGCTCGAGGTTGATCGGGAGTCGGGCGAGGTGTTGTACGAGCTCGAAGTCGGTGCGCCGTCCATCGCGTCACCCGTCGTCGTCGACGGCGTGCTCGTGCTCGGCGATTGCCTCGGTGACCTCTACGCGTGGGATGTCTCCGATCCGACGCAGGCGCCGCCGCTGCTTTGGCGCATGCACTTCGAAGGCTGCATCGAGTCGACCCCGGCGGTATGGCGAGGGTGGCTGTACCTCGGCACCCGCGAGGGGTACCTCTACGGCATCACCGACGCCGCCACGCCGTAGGCAGGAAGCCAGCCAGCTCAGAGGACTCCGGGGAAGGCGTCTCGGTACTGCGCCGTCTTCCAGGCAGCGAGCACGAGCGCACCGACCACGAGGGCAGCGAACCCCGCGACCGCGATCGCGGTGCGCATGGACCGGTTCCCCCAGCCCTCTGACACGACGCCTGCGACGAGGCCAGACACGAATCCCCCCAGGTGTGCCCGCCAGTCGACGAACGGGATCGAGATGGAGAAGATCACGTTCAGGACCAGGAACGGCACCAACCCTCTGAGCCGGGCTGCGGCGAGAGCCAGCTCTCGGTGGCGATAGTTGTACGCGACGAACGCCCCAACCACCCCGAAGATCGCTCCCGATGCGCCGACACCCACAGGGCCAGGGATGGGCGAGAACGCGTAGGAGGCGGCACTCGCGAACAGTCCTGTCGTGAGGAAGATCATGAGGAACCGGATCCGTCCGAGCTCACGCTCGACTACGGGCCCGAAGATCCAGAGCGCGTAGGCGTTCATCAGCAGATGGAAGATGCCAGCGTGCAAGAAGACCGCTGTGAGCATGCGCCACTCTTGTCCAGTTGCGATGCCCACCAATTGGTCTTGGATCGCAGCGAGCCCCACCGAGGCACCCATGCCCACGAGGTCAGCGGCGTTGGGGCCGCCGAGCAGGGAGCCTGCGCCTCCGGCGACCACCTCGAGCACATAGCCGACGCCGATGAGCACCAGGAGCAGTGATGCCACCGATGTGGCTTTGGCGTTCGCGATCGCCACCCGGCGTCCCGGCCCTTGCCGGTATTCGCGTCGGGCCTCCGCCACGCAGGTGGGGCAGTGATGTCCGACCGGAGCGGCGACCATGCAGTCGGGGCAGATCGCGCGTCCGCATCGGGTGCAATGCACGCCGGTGGGCACCGACGGGTGGCGATAGCAGTGATCGCCCCCGGGCGGGGGCGGCGGGATCACCGGCTGCGGTTCCATCTCCTCGGGCATCTCTTGGTCATGCTACGGGTGAAGCGCCGGAAAGCTGCGAGCCGAGGGCGATTCAGGGTCGCAAGGCCTCGAGTGAGGACCGCACGTCGTCCAGATCGAACAGGGGCCCCCACCGCTCGACGATCATGCCGTCGGCGTCGATCAGGTACAACCACGGCTCTGTCAGGTCGCCGTCACGCAACAGCCAGTCGGCTGCTGCAGGGTTGACCATGCCTTGCTTGTACTTGCGCCAGATCTCCACGTGGATGAACTCCGCGACGTCGCCATACTCGCGCGCCAGCTCCTCCTGAGCCTCGACGGTAGGGCCGCAGAACTCGCTGACGCAGTACACGGGGGTGGCGAACTGCACCAATGCCGGGCGCCCCTGTTTCAGCGCATCGGCGATCGTTGTGGCGTGTAGTTCAGGGTCGGGCACTCGGGCCCCGTCCTGCGCTCGTGAGTCGATCGCGACCGCCGGCTCTCCCTCGGAGTCGATCGTGAGGTTCTTCGTCGCGAGGGCTTCGTCGCCCGGCGCCGGGATGCGGTGCTCCGGGAAGACGGTGAACGCCGCCTCGAGTGATTCGGGAGCGGCGCCGTCGACCACGATAGTCACGGTCGCGTTCCAGATGCCGGCCTCGGGCAACGTGACCTCCGGAGTCATGTACACACCGGCGACCTCGGAAGGGCTCGTCAGCGTCGGCCCTTCAGCTCCGGTCGTCTCCTTGCCGGGGGCGGGCACGAAGCGAGCCGTCGTCGCTGGACCCGGCGAAGGGGGCTGGCTTCCGTCGGCACCGAGGAAGTCGAATGCAACGCCGATCTCACCGAAGGACAACACTTGGACCCCGGCCTCGGCCGTGCTCGAGAAGACCCCGATCTGCACGCTCTCGGGAGAGCGGGCAGCGAGGTCCGAGCTGGCTACCTGGGCGGCGAACGTCGATGCGTCGAGCGTCTGCGTTGCCGTCGTCGCGGATGGCGCGGGGTCACCGTCGCTCGTGCATGCCGAAGCGATCAGCCCCAGCGAAAGGACGGCGAGCAAGAGGTGTCGCGTCATGGCGCCATCCTCTCGCATGCGTGTATGAACGTCCGGCCCGCCGGGGCAGGCGATGTCACGCCCCGGCGCTTTCGTGCCGCAGCAGCCAGCGCTTGCGGTCCTCGTGCCTTCCGTATCCACCCATGGTTCCCCCGGCGTGCACGACCCGGTGACACGGCACGAACAGCTCGATCGGGCACCCGGCGAGCGCACTCCCGGCAGCTCGTGCGGCGCGAGGGCTCCCCGCCATGCCGGCGATGTCACCGTAGGTCCAGAGCTCCCCGTAAGGGATCGTGGCCACGACCTCGAGCACACGTCGCCCGAATGCTCCCGACACGAGGGTGAGGTCGGGCGGTACGGAGAAGGTGCGCAGGCTGCCCGCGAAGTACCGCTCGGCCTCGCGTCGAGCAGCGCGAGCGAGAGCGCCCGCCCCGCCGCCACGCGACCTGGATGGCAGCTCGAGCTCCATGTCACGCTCATCGTCGTCGAAGAACGTGGCTAGGACACCGGCGGACGAACAGACGATCGTGAGATCGCCGAGGGGGGTCGGCAACGCTGCGAGGCTTGAGCCGGGAGCCGTCGACTCGCTCACACCGGCGGCCAGGGGAACGGCCGCTCCCCGTCCGGCGGCGGGAACACCGGCCGGGCCACGACCGCTTCGATCCGACGGCCCAGGGCGTCGATCTCCGCTTCCCCGAGCAGGCTCTCCAGGTCGTGGCGCGGCGCGCGGCCTTCTGCGAGGTGGTCACCGAGCGAGCCGATGTCGTCGACGAGCGCCTGAGGGATCGGCTCGCCGATGTATTCCCAGATCACGGTGCGCAGCTTCGGCTCCTCGTGGAAGCAGACCCCATGGTCGATCGCCCAGACGCGGCCGTCCTCGCCGAGCAGGCAGTGGCCGCCCTTGCGATCGGCGTTGTTCACGACGAGGTCGAACGCGGCGACCGCGCGGAACTCGTCAGCGAAGCGCTCCTGCAGCGTGAAGTAGTGCTCCTGAGGCTCGAACGGCACGAACAGCTGCACCGAGCCGGGTCCTTCGGGACCCTCGCGCAACAGGGTCGGTGGCACGTTCGGCCATCCGAGCGCCTGGGCGACGACGAAGGCGGCGACTTCTCGGCGTCCGAGCGAGCCGTCGGGGAAATCCCACAGCGGAGTCTCGCCCCGATGGGGCTTGTAGACCGCGAGCACTTGCCCGCCGTCGGGCGTAGCCGCCCGAACGAGGAACGTGTAGTTCGACGAGTTCGGCAGCAGTCCAAGCAGCTCGAGGCGACCGGACCCGATCGCGGAGATGCTTGCGCCGGTCGTCGCTCCGTCGACCGGTACCGTTCGGCCGGTTAGTCCTTCTTCGAGTGGCCGTTCATCGCGGGACACGCGTGTCCCCCCGCATCCATCGGGTTCCCACAGAACTGGCATGTGGGCCGGCCCTGGTCGGCAACGACTGCGCTGTGGCGTGACAGGGCGAACATCTGCTCTCGGGTGGCGGCGAGTTGCACGACCTCAGGGTCACCGCCGAGGGTCGAACGGAGGTCATCTCCCTCGTCGTCGGGTGCGATCTCCTCGATCTCGAGCACGAACAGTTGGCGGTCATGGTCGTAGCCGATCGAGAGCTTGCCGGCACGCCATCTCGGATCGACCGGTTCCTCGAGCGCCAACTCTTCCTCACCCGGGCCCGTGCCGGTCTCGAGCTCGAGGTCGGCCAAGAGCTCCAGGATCGAGGCTGCGAGCAGCTGCACCTGCTGCTTCTCGACGACGATCGTGACGAGTTCGGCGCCTGCATGGGCCTGCAGGTAGAAGATGCGTGATCCGGGTGCACCGATCGTGCCAGTGGTGATGCGGTCGACGGCACCCAGGTCCATGCGGCTTATCCTCGCAGGTTCGCTGCACCACGCTGCTCGGCGGGCTCACGCGCGCCGTGCCCACGCGAGGTGGATGCCTCCCAAACCGGGATGCCGCCGCCGGGCGTGAACCGTGCGAGATCGCCGGTGTCGTTCACGAGATGCACGTGTGGGTTCCCCGCTCGGTCGATCGTGACCACCGATACCGACGCGGTGTCCACCACCACGCGCTGGAAACGGTCGAGGGGGGCGCCTGCCATGTCGGTGAGCATCACGCGCACGATGTCGCCGTGCGTGGCCACCACGACCCGCCCATGGCGGTGACGCCGGGCGATCCTCTCCAGCTCCGCCATCGACCGGTCGCGAGCTTCCACGAAGCTCTCGCCTCCGCCCGGAAACCTGAACGTGCCTGGCTGCTGCTGCACGTCGCCCCATGCCTTCAGGCGACGCAATCGTGCGAGGGGCTTGCCCGTCCACGATCCGGCGTGCATCTCGATGAGAGCTTCATGTTCGACGATCGGAAGCCGGCAGGCCGCGGCAAGCGGGGCCACGGTCTGCACGCATCGCTCCAGTGGGCTCGAGTAGATCGCGGTCGGTCGCACCGTCGCCAGCCGCCCGGCGAGCTGGTCGGCCTGGGCGCGACCCCGCTCGTCCAGATCGATGCCCGGCGTCTGCCCGTACAGCACGCGACCGGTGTGGCCGGTCATCCCGTGTCGAATGAGGAACAACGTCGTCATGGCGGCCGCAGCATACGGCCGGAAGGCCGGGTCGCCGAACGCTCACCCCATCGTGGCGGTGCGTGTACCAATGTTCACGCTGCTGGCAGAACCTGCCGCTTCAGGCGGCGGGTCCTTCGGCGTGCTCGGCGTGGAGTGGGGGAGCGGACGGTCCGCGTGTTCCAACCGGGGCGGGCAGGAGCACGGTGAATGTGGACCCCGCGCCAAGCTCGCTCGTGACCGAGACCGACCCGCCATGGTTCTCAGCCACGTGTCGCACGATCGCGAGCCCGAGCCCGGTGCCACCCGTTTCCCGCGATCGAGCACGGTCGACCCGATAGAAGCGTTCGAAGATGCGAGGAAGGTCACGCACCGGGATGCCGACACCCGTGTCGTGAACGACGAGCGAGACCTCTGCGGACCCATCGTTCACCGCGATCACGACGGCGCCTCCCGGCGGGGTGTAGCGGATCGCGTTGTCGATCAGGTTGCGCACGAGCAGGGAGAGGTCTCGAGCCGAGCCGGCGACCGTGGCCGCGCCCGCCGCGTCGACCGAGAGCCGCACGCCCGATTCGCGCGCTGGGTCGTCGTATCGTTCGACCTCCTCGCGGACCAGGGCATCGAGTCGTACCCGCTCGCCGAGTTCGCTTCCCGTCTCGAGCCGAGAGAGGTCGAGCAGATCAGCGACGATACGCGACAGCCGGAGCGCTTCGCGCTCCAGTTGCGCGGCGAAGCGTTGCACGGCAGCAGGGTCCTCTTCGACCACGGCCCGCAGGGTCTCGGCCGCCGCCTGGATCGACGCCGCCGGCGTCTTGAGCTCATGCGAGGCGTTCGCCACGAAATCGCGGCGCACCGCTTCGGTCCGGCGCGCGTCGGTGACATCGGTCACGACCACCAGCACCGAACCCTCACCTGCCGGCGTCGCCGTCACCTTGAGCCATCTGGTCGGCGCTGTGCGCTCGACCTCGAGCGTCACCACTTCTGCCGACGCGGCGACGTGCCGCACGGCCTCTCGAAGGTCGAGCGGGTACAGATGGTTCACGGACTCGGGCCTGCCGCCGAAGTGGCGCTCGAACGCGGCGTTCGCGAACGCCGTGCCGTGCTCAGAGTCGAAGAGAAGGACGCCTTCCTGCATGGAACCGAGGATCAGACCCTGCACGGCGCGATCCTCGCGGGACGAGGCCTCGCGTCGTTCGAGCTCTGCGATCGAGCTGGCGGCGGTCCGTTCGGCGATACGGGCCCGCTTGCGGGCGGCGAGTGCCGCACCCGCCGCGCCGATCGCGAAGAGGAGGGCGATGACCAGCGCCACCAGCGCGACCGTGGTTGTGTTCATGACGGGGGAAGTGTACGCAGCGCGTTCACCGATCAGATGGGCGTTCTCAGGGCGTTCATCTACTCGACACCGGGTGGCCGCTCGTCACAGTCGTCGCGCGTTCCGGTGGTCGACATCTCCGACGTGGACGTTCATCGACCGTTCACGTTCGTGCAATCGGGTGTCCATCCGCCCTGCCTAGCATCGCCCTCGATGTCACACACTCCTAAGGAGGGGTCGATGAGGAAGTTCAGGAAGCGCGCAGGCCTGGTTGCGGGTCTGCTGGCACTGACGCTCGTCGCAGCCGCGTGCGGCGGCGACGAGGACCCGCCCGCGGGAAACGGCACGACCGAGCCTTCGCCCGTCTCGGGCTCGATCACGATCTCGGGCTCGTCGACCGTCCAGCCGATCTCGTCGTTCGTGGCAGAGATCTTCAACGAGACGAACCCTGATGTCGCGATCAGCGTTGATGGTCCGGGTACCGGCGATGGTTTCGAGCTCTTCTGCAACGGCGAGATCGACATCTCCGATGCCTCACGGCCGATCGAACCGGACGAGGAGAAAGCCTGCAAGAAGAACGGCATCGAGTGGACCGAGCTCGAGGTCGCGCTCGACGGCGTGACCGTGATGACGAGCCCTGAGAACGCAGACGTCACCTGCCTGAACAACGGCGATCTGTATGCGCTTTTCGGACCGGAGTCTGACGGCATCGACACGTGGAGCGCGGCCGACTCGCTGGCCGGCGAGGTCGGTGGCAATGGGGGCTTCCCGGACTTGCCGCTCGAGATCACCGCACCCGGTGAAGAGTCGGGGACCTACGATGCCTTCATCGAACTCTCGGGCATCGAGGATCTCGGCCTCGAGCAAGGCTTGTCAGAGGACGAGGCGGCCGCGTTGCGCAAGGACTACCAGCCGTCGCCGAACGACAACGTCATCATCACCGCGATGGAAGGCTCGCCCAGCGCTCTGGGGTTCGTGGGCTTCGCCTTCGCTGATGAAGCAGGTGACGCGGTCAAGGAGCTCGAGGTCGACGGAGGTGACGGTTGCGTCGCACCGACGCCGGAGACGATCTCCGACGGCTCCTACCCGCTCTCGCGTTCGCTCTACATCTACGTGAGCGCTGAGGCGGCTGCGCGGCCCGAGGTCGCAGCGTATGTGGACTTCTACGTGGGCGATGAGGCCATGACGACCCTCGTCACCGAAGTCGGCTACATCGCGCTGCCGGCTGACCGGATCGAGGCCACGCGATCCGTTTGGGATTCGGCGGCGGCCTGATCTGAGGGAATCCGAGGAAGGGGTCGAACGGCAGAGCCGTTCGGCCCTTCTCCTGGCTCGATACCGAAGGGTAAGGTAGCCCGCGACCATGGCGACGACGGGAGATCCGGGGCTTTCGATCAAGCGGCTGCAGGGGAGTCCGCGGCGTCGGCGCAAGGAATCAATCGTGCACGGCCTGTTGGGGGGCGCAGCGGGCATCTCGATGGTGGTCAGTCTCGCCATCGTGGTCGCCTTGCTGGGACAAGCGATCGTTTTCCTCTCCGATGTCGAGCTCGGTGCGCTGTGGGCCGAGGGTTGGCGCCCTCGCAGCGGCGAATTCGACATCCTCACCCTCTTCATCGGCACCCTCGAGGTATCGGTGATCGCGATGCTGATCGCGACTCCGCTGGGACTCGGGGCAGCGATGTACCTCTCGGAGTACGCGACCCCGAGGACTCGGCGTCGATTGAAGCCGATCCTCGAGACCTTGGCGGGCATCCCGAGCGTGGTGCTCGGCTATTTCGCTCTCGTGGTGATCAACCCCATCATCGTTCAGAATCTCTTCGGGGTCACCAGCACGTTCACGATCATGGCCGCCGGCATCGGCGTTGGGATCCTGACGATCCCGCTTGTGGCGTCGGTCGCCGAAGACGCGATGTACGCGGTGCCCGGAGCCTTGCGCGAGGCCGCATACGGCATCGGAGCGCGCCGCAGGACCGTCACGACGAGGGTTGTCTTCCCCGCGGCCGTATCGGGAATCGTGGCGGCGTTGATCCTCGGATTCTCCCGCGCCCTCGGCGAGACCTTGGTCGTGGCGATCGCGGCCGGTGCGACTGGGTCAGCCAGTCGTCATTGGAACCCGCTCGAACCGGGGCAGACGATGACCGGCGCGATCGCATCTCTTGCGATCGGATCCGACCAGGTGAAGAACGTGGCCGGGTTGAACCCGTTCGACTCTCTCTATTTCGTGGGCCTGCTGCTCTTCGCGATGACGCTCGGGCTCAATCTGCTGTCGGAACGATTCGTCCGTCGCGTTCGGCAGGACTACTGATGGCGACGATCGCTCCCAGCGCCCAGGTGCGTGGCACAGTGGAGCTGGCGCTGCAGGGCAGCAAGCGCGATGTCGCCGGCCGTGTCTTCCAAGCGGCGCTGCTTCTGTCGCTCCTCGTCTCGCTTCTGATCCTGATCGTGCTCCTCGCGACCACACTCGTCGACGCATGGCCGGTGCTGTCGACGCGGCTGGGCGACTTCGTGACGAGCAACGTGTCGCAGCTCGACAGCCGGGCCGGGGTCCGCCAGGGTATCGTCGGATCGCTGATCCTGATCGGTTTCGTGACCGTCGTCGCGATGCCCTTTGGCATCGCTGCAGCGATCTATCTGCAGGAATACGCGCGTGACACCCGCCTCAACCGGCTGCTCACTACGAACATCCGCAACCTCGCCGGAGTGCCCTCGATCGTCTACGGCATCCTCGGGCTCGTGGTGTTCGTGAAGACGCTCCGCTCGATCACGGGACCCGACAACTTCGGCCGCAGCATCGTCTCGGGCGGCATGACGCTGGCGGTGCTCGTTCTGCCGATCATCATCCTCATCACGATGGAAGCACTTCGGTCCGTCCCGACGAGCATCCGCGAGGCGGCATACGGGGTGGGAGCGACCCGATGGGAGGTTGTGCGGAGCCACGTTCTGCCCTACGCGGCTCCGGGCATCTTCACCGGCACGATCCTCTCGCTCGCTCGTGCATTCGGCGAGACCGCCCCGTTGCTGCTGGTCGGCGCTGTCACCGGGTACCTGTCCACGCCGTCCGGGCGCTCGCCGCTCGAGATCTTGCAGGGCAAGTACACCGCCTTGCCGACACAGATCTTCGATTGGTCCCGCCTAGCGGGCGACGGGTGGAAAGCGAACGCCGCCGCGGCGATCATCGTGCTGCTCGCGATCATCCTCGTGGTGAACCTCTTCGCCATCTTGCTGAGGAACCGATATGACCGAAAGTGGTGAACCGATGGACACGACCGACCTGACGCCGGTGGCCTCTGTCACCGAAGATGGCCCCACGATCATGGTGAAACCTTCGAAGGTGAGCGAAGACGAGGAAGCGGCCCGCGAGGTCGTGTTCTCAACGCGCGACCTTGCCGTGTACTACGGGGCGTTCCGGGCGATCCGAGACATCAACCTGCCGATCCTGGAGAACGAGATCACCGCGCTCATCGGTCCCTCGGGCTGCGGCAAGACCACCTTCCTCCGCTGCCTGAATCGCATGAACGACCTGATCGAGGGCGCTCGGGTCGAAGGCACGCTGCTGTACCACGGCGTCGATCTGTACGACGAGCGCGTCGACCCGGTCGAGGTTCGTCGGCGCATCGGCATGGTGTTCCAGAAGCCGAATCCGTTCCCGAAGTCGATCTACGACAACATCTCGTTCGGTCCGAAGATCGCCGGCTACAAGGGCAACATGGACGACCTCGTCGAGGAGAGCTTGCGCAAAGCGGCGCTCTGGGACGAGGTCAAGGACAAGCTCAAGGAATCGGGGCTCGCTCTGTCGGGGGGCCAGCAGCAGCGCTTGTGCATCGCGCGGGCCATCGCCACCAAGCCCGACGTGATCTTGATGGACGAGCCCTGCTCGGCGCTCGACCCGATCGCTACCGCCAAGATCGAGGAGCTGATGCAGGAGCTCGTGGCCGACTACACGATCGTGATCGTGACCCACAACATGCAGCAGGCCGCCCGCGTCTCGGACCGCACGGCTTTCTTCACCGTCGAGGTGCACGACGACGGTTCCCGCACGGGCATGATCGTCGAGTTCGAACGCACCGAGACGATCTTCACGAACCCGACCGATCAGCGGACCGAGGACTATGTGACCGGACGGTTCGGATGAGCCGGGAGACCTTCCACGAGGAACTCGAGAAGACCGAGCTCGAGCTCCTCAGTCTCGGTGAGCTCGCCGGTACGGCTGTGCAGAGGGCGGTCGAGGGCCTGATGCAGCACGACGACGCGAAGGCGCAAGCCGTGATCGATGCCGACGACCAGATCGACGATCTGTATCTGAGCATCGACTCGGGCGTGCTGCAGATGCTTGCGCTGCAGTCGCCTGTCGCGTTGGACCTGCGGCTGATCTCGGCGATCCTCCACTGCAACCTGCACCTCGAGCGCGTCGGCGACCAAGCGGTCAACGTCGCGAAGATGTATCTGCGCACGAAGGATGCCCGCGGCAGCGAGTCGATGCGTCAACAGATCGAGGAGATGGGCACCCTCGTCGTCACCATGGTCCGCACGGCCATGGAAGCCTTCGGTCGCCGAGACCTCGATCTCGCACTGAAGGTGCCGACGATGGATGACCCGGTCGATCGGTTGAACCGCAACACGCATCTCGAGGCGCTGAAGCTCGCCGACGACCCGTCGCAGCTCGACTGGGGGCTCCACATGAACATGGCTGCCCGGGCGCTCGAGCGGGTGGGCGACAACGCGGTCGACATCGCCGAGCAGGTGGGCTTCCTGCTCACGGGTGAGTTCAAGGAGTTCACCGACGCGTCGCATCCCGTGGTGATGGAGTGAGCGCTGTGCCCCAAGAGCAGGCAGGCGACCTCACTTCGCCCGACCCTGCCGCGTACATCCTCATCGTTGAGGACGAGGAGTCGCTCGCTGACTCCGTTCGCTACAACCTCGAGCGCGAAGGCTTCCGGGTGGCGGTCGCAAACGACGGACGACGTGCGCTCGACCGTTTCCGCGCTGAGCAGCCATCGCTCGTGATCCTCGACCTGATGTTGCCCGAGATCTCTGGACTCGACGTCTGCCGCACGATCCGGGCCGAAAGCGACGTGCCGATCATCATGGTCACCGCCAAGGACTCAGAGGCCGACAAGGTGGCCGGTCTCGAGCTCGGTGCCGACGACTACGTGACCAAGCCGTTCTCGGTGCGCGAACTCGTGTCGCGGGTACGGGCGCACCTGCGCCGAGCCAACATGCGCGGTGAGCTCGCCCCGGCCGAGGACGTGCTGCGCGGAGGCCCGGTCGAGATGGATGTCTCCCGGCACGAGGTCCGGGTGCGGGGCGAGGGCGTGGGTTTCCCGCCGAAGGAATTCGAGCTGCTCGAGGCGTTCCTTCGGCGCAAAGATCGGTTGCTCACACGGCTCTTCCTGATCGAGGAGGTCTGGGGAGCCGACTACGTCGGCGACACCAAGACGCTCGATGTACATGTGAAACGCCTCCGCCAGAAGATCGAGGGCGACCCCCACGATCCGGCCCATCTGGTCACGGTCCGGGGCCTCGGCTACAAGTTCTTGGACTGAGCCGGGGTGGGCCCGTACGATGGGAGTTCGCCGTGGATACTGCGTCCTTCCCCGAACCCGTGACGGCCACGAGCTCGCGATTCATCAACCGCGAGCTCTCCTGGCTGGAGTTCGACGCGAGGGTGCTCGCGCTCGCTGAGGACCCGGCCCGCCCGCTGCTCGAGCGAGTCAAGTTCGTTGCGATCTTCAGTCAGAACCTCGACGAGTTCTTCCAGATCAGGGTCTCGGGCCTGGAGGAACAGGTCGAGGCCGGTGTCGCGACCATGACCCCCGACGGCATGAGCCCTCATGAGCAGCTCACGTCGATCCGTGAGCAGGTCGACTCGCTGCAGGAACGGGCCGGATCCCTCGTCGTCGGCGACCTGCTCCCGGCGCTCGAGAAGGAGCGCATCCGTCTGGTGCACTGGGACCAGCTCTCCAGGCCCGATCGTGAGCTGCTGGGGCAACGGTTCCGTGAGCGCATCTTCCCGGTGCTGACGCCTCTGTCGGTCGACCCGTCGCACCCGTTCCCGTACATCTCGAACCTGTCGATGAATCTCGCTGCGGTGATCCGCGATCCGATGACGGGAGAGCGCCGGTTCGCGCGCGTGAAGATCCCGCCCCTGCTGCCCCGGTTCACCGACCTGGCCGATGGTGAGCGCTTCGTGCCACTCGAAGAGGTCATCGCCGCGCACCTGGACCAGCTCTTCCCTGGCATGGACATCGTGGGGGTGCACGTGTTCCGCGTGACCCGAGACGCCGATGTCGAGGTCGAGGAGGACGAGGCAGACGATCTGCTCGCCGCGATCGAGACCGAGCTGCAACGCCGGCAGCGAGGCGCGACGCCGATCCGCCTGGAGATCGACCCGGAGATGAGCGATGAGATGCGTCAGCTCTTGATGCGAGAGCTCGGCGTCGACGACTCGCAGGTCTACGTGGGGGAGTGGCTCCTGGCGCTCGGTGACCTGTGGTTCTTCGCGGGGCTCGACCGCGCAGATCTCAAGGACGAGCCCTGGGTGCCGGTGACGCCTCCGGCGCTGCACTCGACGGACGGACCGATCGACATCTTCTCGGCTATCCGACGAGGCGACATCCTGGTCCATCACCCCTACGACTCGTTCTCGGCCTCGGTCGAAGCGTTCGTTGAGCAGGCAGCGCGTGATCCGGACGTGCTCGCGATCAAGCAGACCCTGTACCGCACGTCGTCGGGCAGCCCGATCATCCATTCGCTCGTTCGCGCCGCCCAGGCCGGCAAGCAGGTCGTGGCGTTAGTGGAGCTCAAGGCCCGGTTCGACGAACTGGCAAACATCACGTTCGCGAGGACGCTCGAGACCGCGGGCGTCCACGTCGTGTACGGGGTCGTGGGACTCAAGACGCACGCGAAGACGTGCCTGGTCGTGCGCCGCGAGGGAAGCGGCATCCGCCGATATGCCCACATCGGTACCGGCAACTACAACCCGGCCACCGCGCGGCTGTACGAAGACATCGGCCTGCTGACCGCCGACCCGGACCTGGGAGCCGATCTCACCGATCTGTTCAACCTGCTCACGGGCTACAGCCGCCAGCGGGAGTACCGCAAGCTGCTCGTGGCTCCGGTGACGATGCGCCCGGGTCTCGATGCGCTGATCCGGCAGGAGATGGCGCACGACGACGGCTCGATCGTGCTCAAGTTGAACAGCCTCGCCGATGCGCAGCTGATCGACACGCTGTACGAGGCGTCGCAGGCCGGGGTCAAGATCGACCTCTTGGTGCGGGGGATCTGCTGCATGCGCCCGGGTGTGCCCGGCTTGTCGGAGAACGTCCGGGTCCGATCGATCGTCGGGCGGTTCCTCGAACACGCGCGGATCTTCCGTTTCGGAAGCGACACCAGAGGGCGCGACTACCTCATCGGCTCGGCCGACTGGATGCCCCGCAACTTGGACCGACGTGTCGAGGCGCTGACGCCAGTGGAAGACCCGGCATTGAGGGAGCGGCTCGACGAGATCCTTCGCGTCGGCCTCGACGACGATGAGCTCGCCTGGGAGCTCGACCCCGATGGTTCGTGGCGCAAGGTGCCCACCACAGATGGTGTCGATACGCACCGGGTGCTCCAGCAGCTCGCGGTGGAGCGCTCGGGTGGAGATCGGTGAGCTCCCGCGATCCAGAGTCGGACGACATGGAAGTCCCCGAGGTCGGCCCCTCGTCCTCGGCGGAGGCGATCATCCGCTGGACGTTCGCGTCGTCGACGCAGCGGCTGGTGGCGCACGAGGGTGCAGTCCGTGCGGGCGTCGATACGGAAGGCGTGCACCAGGCACGTGTGGCGGTGCGTCGCCTCAGGTCGGCGGTGAGGATATACCGGTCCATGCTCGAACCCGGCTGGCGCAACGATCTCCGCCGAGAGCTGGGCTGGCTCGGCGACATGTTGGGAGTCGTCCGCGACCTCGACGTGCTGGAAGAGCGGATACGCGAGCACGCCGCGATGCTTCCCGCGGACGACCCGTCAACCCTGCCTCGGCTGCTCGACCGGTTGCAGCTGCGCCATGAGGCGGCCAGGAACAAACTCGTGTCGGCGATGCAGCAGTCCCGATACGCGCACCTGATCGGTTCGCTCGTCGAGGCGGCCACACGGCCGCGCCTCCTGGACGACGTTGCCATTGCGGCGGCGACATCGGTGATGCCAGATGTGATGAAGGCACCGTGGTCGCATCTGTTGAAGGCGTGCGATGAGCTCGGTCCACATCCTGCCGATGCGGAGCTGCACCAGGCTCGTATCAGGGCGAAGCGGGTGCGCTACGCGGCCGAGGAGCTCGCTCCGGTCTTCGGACGGCCCGCGCGCCGGTTCGCTCGCCGCGCCGAAGGGCTCCAAGAGGTCCTCGGGAGTCACCAGGACGCGGTCATGACCATCGCCTGGTTGCACGACCAGTCGCGTGGCGCGGTCGCTCCCGTCGCGTTCACTGCCGGCATGCTTGCCGGTATCGAGGCGACGGTGCGCGACGACGCCCGGCTGGCATGGCCGCATGCCTGGGCGCGCCTGCGCCGGAAGCGACTGAGGTTCTGGGAGTGACGGCGGAGATACGCGCGGCCGGTGGGGTCGTGCGCCGACGCGGCGCGCATGGTCCCGAGCTCGCCCTGGTGCATCGGCCGCGATACGACGACTGGACGTTCCCGAAGGGCAAGGCGCTTCACGGCGAGTCCGACGAGGACACCGCCGAGCGAGAGGTGCGGGAGGAGACCGGCTTCCGGTGCGAGCGGGGGCCAGGCGTCGCGACCACTCGATACCTGGATCATCTCGGGCGCTCCAAGGTCGTGCGGTACTGGCTGATGTATCCGGTCGGCGGTGCCTTCACCCCGAATGCCGAGGTCGACGATCTCCGCTGGGTCGACGCGGCGACCGCCACCGCATTGCTCAGCCATGAACACGACCGCGGGGTGCTCGCGAGCGCCCTGGCCTTCGATCGACCGGTCCTCCTGATCCGCCATGCCAAGGCCGGCGATGCTGAAGCGTGGGTCGAGGATGATCTGCTCCGTCCACTGACCGGCAAGGGCAGGAAACAGGCCGAGGGCATGATCGCCCTCCTCGATGGACTCGACGTGGACCGGGTGATGTCCAGCCCGGCCGTGCGTTGCGTGCAGACGGTGCGCCCGCTCGCGCTCTCCCGCTCGATGCCGATCGAAGAGCATGGCGAGCTCGCCGAGGGGGCGAGCACCGTGGCGGCGCTCTCGTTCGTGCGGTCGAGTGGAGGAGCCGTGGTGATGTGCAGTCACGGCGATGTGATCCCGGCGGTCGTGTTGCGCCTCGCCGAGCGTGGGGTCGAGATGCTGGACCCTCCCGAATGGAAGAAGGGCTCGACATGGATCCTCGAGCGCGACGGGGGCTTGTTCACGTCGCTGCGGTACCTCGCGCCCCCTGCTGGCTGACCCGGTTCGATAGGCTCCCCCGGTGATCACCGCGCGCCTTTACCGTCACGGGCAGGCAGGCAGTGAGACCTTCGACACGACACGGAGCGAGGCGTTCCGATACGAGGAAGGTGTGTTCGTGTGGATCGACATCGTGGATGCCGAGCCGGGCGACCTCGAGGATCTGCAGCGCTGCTTCGCACTGCACCCCACCACGTTGGAAGACACCCTTCATCGGCGGCAACGCACCAAGGTCGAGATCTTCGAGGGATACGTGTTCGTCGTGCTTCGTCCCGTCACGGTGCAGCCAGGCCAGGCGATCGCCCTCGACGAACACGAGATCCACGTCATCGCCGGTCGAGGATTCTTGGCAACGGTGCGCTGGTCGCCCGGGTATCCGATCGACGGGGTGACCGCCCGGTGGGAACGACGCGAGGATCTCCACGAGGAAGGGTTCGCCCTCTACGTGCTGCTCGATGAGGTCGTCGACGACTATCTCACCACCATCGAGGTGCTGGAGGACGAGGCCGACGAGCTCGAGGACGCCGTGTTCGAGCGTGGCGAGGGCTCGGCGCCGACACCCGATGTGCAGGAACGCCTCTTCCGGTTGAAGCGCGACACGGTCATGCTGCGACGCGCTGCGATGCCTCTTCGTCACGGCATCGACATGATCCAAGAGGATCCGGCCCTGGCGACCGCCCCGTTGATCCCCTACTACCGTGACGTGATGGATCATGTGATCCGCGTGATCGAGCTCGCCGACAACGTGCGCGACCTGCTCACATCCCTGCTCGAAGTTCGCCTCGCACAAGCCGCGAACCGGCTCAACGAGGTGATGAAGAAACTCAGCGCCTGGGCCGCGATCGTCCTCGTGCCGACGCTCATCGCCGGCATCTACGGCATGAACTTCCGACACATGCCGGAGCTCGGATGGCAGCTCGGTTACCCGATGGCGATCGGCATGATGCTCGCGGCGTCCGGAGGTCTGTACGTGATCTTCAAACGGCGCGACTGGTTGTAGCCGTGTGCCGCGCGCTCATCGTGCTCTGTGTCGCCGAGGATCGCCAAGCGTTGATCGCGCTCAAGCAGGCGGCGGCCTCGGCCGAGTGGGAGCTCGCCCCGGGTGCCGTCGAGCTTCGATCGGCCCTGGACCAAGTCGCCGCCGAGCGACCGCACGTGCTCGTGGCCTTCGGGGATCAGACCGAGCTGATCGGCCTCGTGCGGGAGCGGTTCCCTGCGATGCGCATCGTGACGGACCGGGATACGCCCGGGGCCACCGTGGTGGCCACCTCGATCGAGGAGGTGCGGAGCCTCGTGAAAACCCTGCCCCGCCCGGGCGGTCCGATCGGCGCCTGACGGCCGGGGGTCAGAACCCCCAGTCGCTCCAACTGCCCTTGCGATGAACCATGCGCATGGTCACCATGATGTTCGCCCGAGCGTTGAAAGCCGACCACCCGTCGAAACCGAAGACATCGGCTCGACCGGGCCAGTATCGACGCAGGTGTTGGAAGATGCCGCTGGCCCCGCTGTAGCCGTTGTAGGCGTTGGGCCGGAACTCCGACTCGCGACCGGCGACGTACAGAGCCATCGAAGCACCTCCGGGAACGTGCCAGCGATCTTCTGCACAGCGGATGAGCTGCTTGACATGCCACTCACCTTTGCGCCAGTCGATCTGACAGACATGCTCGGCCACGTCGGCCTGGCGGGCGTTCGCGACGTTCGCGAGCGATGCCGAGGACACGAGAGCCAGGGTGAGGACCAGCAGCCATGGAACGAGGAGCGGCGCGGCCGGGAAGCGGCGGCGCATCGAGTCGATTCTCGTCATTGATCGGATCACCCCCGCGGCGAACGGAGCTGGAAGCTGCGTTCAGATCGATCGGCCGTGCGGTGAGCTCTTCACCACGTCGCCGGTCGTCCCGCGGTAGGTCGTGGGTGCGGACATCACCTCCTGTGGTCGACTTGTTCTTCTGTGTGACCTATCGCACGGCCCATCGGTCCCGATCCAGCTCCCGAACGCGTACGTGCATACACAGACCAACCCTGGGAAGGTGGTGTGCGCAGCGAGCGCTGGGAAAGGGCAGACCGGGAACCATCCGCGTCGTGCCGGTCAACCCTACGGACGTCCTCCGACATGCGACAACCCGAACATGACCAGTGGTCAGACTTGCGCCGCCTACCATGGGGGTCATGAGCGAGATCGTCGGCACCGTGCTGCTCGCTGCTCCTCGGGGCTATTGTGCCGGGGTCGAGCGCGCCGTCGATGCTGTCGAGCGCGCTCTCGCCAAGCACGGCGCACCCGTCTACGTACGGAAGCAGATCGTGCACAACCTGCACGTCGTGCGGGATCTGGAGTCCAAGGGTGCGATCTTCGTCGATCAGGAGACAGAAGTGCCCGAGGGCGCCGTGGTCGTGCTGTCTGCTCACGGTGTGGCGCCGTGGGTCTACGACAACGCTGGCGAGCGCCACCTCGAGGTGATCGACGCGACGTGCCCGCTGGTGACCAAGGTGCACGTCGAAGCGCGCCGGTTCGCGGCTCGCGGTCGCACCATCGTGTTGATCGGCCACGAAGGGCACGAGGAGGTCGAGGGCACGAGCGGACAGGCTCCCGACCGCACCATCTTGGTGCAATCGCCGAACGAGGCGCGCACCGTCGAGATCTCCGACGCCGACAATCTCAGTTACCTGACCCAGACCACCCTGTCGGTCGACGAGACGAACGAGATCGTGCGCATCCTTCAGGAGCGATTCCCGACGATCGAGGGACCGCCCCGCGACGACATCTGCTATGCGACCCAGAACCGTCAGGACGCGGTCAAGGTGATTGCGCCGAAGTCCGACGTCGTGCTGGTCATCGGCTCGCAGAACTCCTCGAACTCGAACCGCCTTGCCGAGCTCTCGCAGGAACTCGGCACGCCTGCCTTCCTCGTCGACGACGAAAGCGATGTCGACACCGAGTGGCTCGAGGGCACGACAACGGTCGGGCTGACCTCGGGTGCTTCCGCCCCGGAATGGCTGGTGCATCGCATGCTCGCCTGGCTCGCGGAGCGGGGGTTCGAGAAGGTCGAAGAGGTGACGCTCACCGAGGAACGAGTGCGCTTCTCGTTGCCGGCGGGTGTGCGGGAGATCCCGCTGGCGTCCAGCTAGGTCCAGGCGGAGAACTGGTCGCGGTCTTCGGCAGGTTCCTCGTATGCGAGCGAGATGAGGGTATCGGTCGAGACCACGCCGGGCAGTGAGTGGATCTCCTCGAGGATCACTCCGCTCGCCACTTCCCACGGTTGCGCCACACACACCATGAGGTCGTACTCGCCGCCGAGCACCGCGACGCCGGAAACGTCGTTCATTTCACCGAGCCGCTCAGCGATGCCGGCCGCGGCTCCGGCCTCGGCCTTGATGCGAACGTAGCAGGAGTCGCCGATGATGGCCGGGGCATCGGGCGCCCCCCATCCGGCGATACCGACGCGATCGGGTGGCACCACCGGTGCGGTGACGGTGCGCAGCACACCCGGCACGTGATGGATCTCCGAAAGCACCTGGGTCGCGATCGTCGCAAGGTCGGGACCCTCGGCGTGCATCATCACGTCCCATGCGCCGACGACCGGGATCGCGCGCCGCACCTGCGAGCTCGAAGCCAGTCCCGCGAGCACCTCGTGCATCGTTCCGGGCGCGATCAGGAGGTACACATAGGCGTCCATGTGTTGAGGCTAGGTCAGGGCCGGACCCGGTACAAGAACACCGAGGTCACGGTCTGCACACCTTCCGTGGGCCCGGCCCGTCAGTGTCAGCCCTGCACGGCGACCGGCGACCCCGTCACAGCCCACAGCTCCGCCTCGCCATCCTCCGGGCCGACCGAGATCAAGCGGTCGCTCTCTCGAAGCACGAAGCCGGGCCGGGGCCGGTAGATCCAGCGCACGCCGCGCTGCACGGCCAGCACGAACATGCCGGTCTCGGTCTCGAGGCGTAGCTCCTTCAGGGACCGACCCGCTGCGGAAGAGCCCGGCTGCACGATGGTCTCGGCCGAGGTCTCCTCGGTCTCTTCGAGAGCCATCTGCACCACCGGGTGCAGCGCCTCGCCGTGCTCCACGTACCACGTCATGTCACGAGCCGCGTCGCAGATCGCCTCGCTCGCTCCGGCGAGCCTGATCAGGCCCCGCAGCTCGTCGGGGTTGCGCGCTTCGGGCGCCGCGCGCAACACCCAGGACTCGAGCTCGTCGCGGAGCTGGTCACTTCGGGCCTCGAGCGAACCCACCTCGGCAGCGAGCGATCGGTTGTTGAACAGCAGTGACGAGTACGCCATGCCGACGGCTGCCTCGGCCAGATCCTTCATCTCGACCAAGATGTCGACGGCGCGGTCGAGCTCGGACAATGCGGGCTCGTCACCCTCGGGCGGCAGCGGAAGCGCGGGGGCACCGGCGAGAAGCCGCAGCTCGTTCACACCTTCGTCGGGGCCGCGCACCACGAGCACGTCGCCGGCCGAGGTGATGTCGTCGGGGCCGGGATCGAACTGCCAGTCGAGACCGGAGCGGATCGCCACGATCCACATGCCGGTCTCGGTCGGAAGCGAGAGCTCTCGCAGGTCGCGACCGACGATGGCCCCGCCCTCACGCACCTTGACGCGGGCGGTCACCTCGTCGGCATGCCTGAGGTCGGGCCTGAGTGCGTCGGGGATGCCCAGACGGGCGGCGACGACCCGGGCGATGTCGGACGCCGCGTCGCCCACCTGCTCGATCGCGTCGGCGATCCACAACACGCCCGCCATGCCTTCGGCATCCTCGGGACTGCGCGCGGCGAGCATGGCGGTCGTGCGGAGCCGTCGCAGGTCGTCGGTCATACGCGACTCGAGTCTTGCCACCTCCCGCGCGAGCTTTTCCTCGTTGAAGAAGACCGCCGCGTACGCGAGGTCGATCATCAGCTCGGAGGCGTCCTTGAGCTCGACGAGGAGATCTTTGACGTTGCGCGGTTCGCTCATCAGGTGACCCCCAATACTGACATGACGAAGAGCACCGCGGCCACACCCGTCAGGTCGAGCGTCGCCGTGATGGTAGGCACCCCGTGGTTGTCGGGGTCGAGTCCGAAGCGCGTCGTCAGGATGGCCACGTAGTAGCCGACCACGAGCGTCACCGGAAGCACGAGCACACCGGCGAGGATCGTGCCGACGAGCATCAGGCCCGCCGAGGGGCGGGCGACGCCTGCAACGGATGCAAGCACGGCGGCGATGCCGCCGATCGCGACGAAGACGATGAGACCGAGCACGACCACGATCGTGGCGTCGGTCAGCGCCGGGCGCTCGGGCCGACCGCGAGGTGTGATGACGCCGAGCTGCAGCTTCGAGGACAAGCGCGAGGACAAGATGCCCCCGATCGCCCCGGCTTGCGACACGAATGGCGGGATCAAGATCAGGATGCCGGGGATCGCCTCGAGCTCGGTCCGATGGGCTTCCAGCACCGCTCCGGCGAAGATATCGAGCAGCGGAGCCAGCGCACTTACACCCGCCATCTCGAGCAGGGTGCGCCGAACCGCGGCGGAGCTCCGAAAGACGGCTCGTGCCAGGGCCGCGAGCGCTGCCCCGGCACACAGGGCTGCGACCACCGCGTTCAGCGAGTCCGAACGGGCGATGAATGTCGCCAAGAACAGCGCGGGGAGCGTGACCATGTCGCCGATAGCTGTGACCATGGGGGTCGAGACCGCGTCGAGATCCCATCCGCGCCGGAACGACTGGACGGCGAGGCCGACCGTCACCACGAGGATCACCGCCGACGCGAGAACGCCTCCGACGACCGAGATCGTGACGAGATCCCAGAACGACACGGTGTCTTCGCCGAATGCCGATGCGACGAGCTTCGCCATGCCTGCGAGGTAGAACGACGACAGCACGGCGGAGATGATCGCGACCTCGACATTGTGGGCGAGCAGACTGCCTCGCCGAAGGGTGGGCTCGAACACTCCTGCGGCGATACCGGTGCCGAGCCTCGCGCCCATCGCGCCGAAGATCATGCCGCGCATGCCGACCGAGGCAGGGATCAACGTCAGGAGCCCTGGGAGCAGGTCGAGCGTGCCGGTGATCGATCCGAGGATCAGGCCGGCGACGAAGCCGGCGGCCGTGCTGAGGGCCAGCGCCGCCACGCCCTGTTGCAGCGTTCGACGCTCTGCGTGCAGGGTCTGATAGACGCGTCGAGCGCGTGGTGGGACCAACTTCGTGGCGCGCGGCGCGGCCATGGAGGTTCGCTCATCGTCGTCGTCCAGACCTCAGGGGCTGCACGGCCCGGGGCAGTATCCCCCGGCCTCCAGACCCGGACAAGCAGGCCTCGTGCGCGTTCGCGTGAGTGCGCGCTGCAGCTCACCGCTCTTCCTCGACCCAGTCCCGAGTGAGGAACAGCCAGAACGCGAGTCCCGCGTGGTCGCCGTAGCGCTGGAAGCGTCGCTCGATCGCTGAGTCGGGCACGGGCTTGGACCGACCCGCGAGCCTCGCGTACTTCGGCCGCGTCCAGCTGTCCAATATCAGCCGGGAGTTCCGACCGAGCGTCATCATGATGTGGGCGGCTGCATACGGTCCGATCCCCGGAAGCTCGAGGAGCGTCCGCTCGATGTCGTCGTCGGTCATCAGACCATCACTCGTCGCGAGTCCTTCGAGGTCGGCTTCCCCCGCGTCGACCCGGCGGGCAAGCTCGATGAAGTACGGGCTGCGGTACCCGGCTCGGACCACGTCGCGATAGAAGCTCTCTGGCGCCGCCGCCATCGCCGCCGGGGTCGGGAAGGCGTTCGTGAGCGGCCCGTCGCCACCGACCGCGGGTTCGCCGAGCGACGACACGAGCGCGTTCACCATGCGCACGGTGGCTCCCCAGGCGCAGTTCGTCGTGCAGATCGTCTTCACGACGTCTTCGAACACGGTGGGCGAGCGCAGCATGCGCCCCGCGCCCCGACATGCCCAGGCGAGGTCTGGGTCGCCCACGATGAGCTCGTAGAACGTCGAAAGATCATGGTCGAGCCGCAGGACGTGCGCGGCGCCGGCGAGTGCTGCTGCACGGACGCGAGGTCCAGCCGCGGCACCGAGCACATGGACCTGTGCCGCCGAGTCCGAGGAGCCAGGTCCGATACGGATGCGCCTCGGTCGCGCGCCCGACACGCGGACGGTGAAGGACAAGGTGTTCGCCGTCTCGTCGAGCGACGACGGGGCGAGGTCGGCGAACCCGTGCGAGTTCAGCGTGCGCGCCAGGTCCACAGGTTCCCCGTGGGGACCCACGAGATGCAGTCGCAACGACGTCGTCACGTCCGCATGCCCCCTGCCCGGGCGATCGTCATGCCGCAAGGGTACCGACGACGTCGACTCCCCGAGCGCCCAGTAGCATCGGGCCCATGATCCGATGCAGCGCGACCGCGGTGGGCTTGCTGCGCCGAGCCGAGCAGGCGGCGCGCCGCTTCGACCCCTCTGCCCGGATCAGGCTGGTGCCTGAGTCTGGTGGCGTCCGCTTCGAGCTCACCGACGAGCCGGCGCTGGACGACGACGTCGTGGAGCACGAGGCTGGATTCACGTTGTTCGTTGCCCACGGGCTCTCCGGCCTGGTCGACGTGGCAGAACCCCACGACCGGCTCGTGCTGGTGTCCGACGACGAAGAAGCGGCAGGAGCCGGCGAGTGAAGCTCGATATGGACGCCCTCCGCTCGTCGCTCGAGGCGGAGCGAGCCTCGCTCGAGGCCGAGCTCGACATCCTGACCGTGGTCGTGCGGGATCCGGCGGCCACGATCGGCTTCGGCAAGCGCGTGGGGGAGGGCACGAGCGAAGCGATCGGACGTATCGAGCGTGTTGGGCAGGCCGAGGCCCTGTCCTCGAAGCTCGCGAGTGTTGCTCGCGCGCTCGAGAAGCTCGACGAGGCCACGTACGGCGTATGCGACCGCTGCGGGGCCTCGATCCCCGACACCAGGTTGCAGGCTCGTCCGTGGTCGGTCCGCTGCGTGCGATGCAGCGCGGAGCCTTCCTAGCAGAGTTCAGGGGACGTCGAAGATTCGGCTGAACGGCGTGTGCGCTCTTCTCAGCGACGCGGCGTGGAGGCGGAGGCCGCGGCATCGGCCTGCACCATGTGCATCAACGCATTGATCTGCGCGAGGTGTGTGAACGCCTGCGGGAAGTTTCCCCAGTGTCTGCCTGTGCGCGGATCGATCTCCTCCGCGTAGAGGCCGAGCGGGCTCGCGAACGAGAGCATGCGCTCGCAGAGGTCCCGAGCGCGTTCCAGCTCGCCGATCTCGGCAAGCGCGGAGACCAACCAGAACGAGCAGATCGCGAACGTCGCTTCCTCGCCATGCAGGCCATCGTCGGTCTCCTCGACGCGGTAGCGCAGCACCAGCCCGTCGAGGGTGAGCTCATCGGCGATCGCCAGCACCGTCGCTCGGATCCTCAGGTCGTCGGCCGGCAAGAACCGCATCAACGGGGCGAGTAGCAGCGACGCATCGAGGGCATCCGACCCGTACGCCTGGGTGAGGACCCCCCTCGAGTCGACGCCCTTGGCGAGCACATCGGCCTTGATCGCCTCGGCCTCGGCGCTCCATCGCGCGGCCAGCTCTGGCTTGTCCAGCACCTCCGCGAGCCGGGCGCCCCGATCGCACGCGACCCAGCACATGATCTTCGAGGACGTGAAGTGTTGGGGCGATCCCCGCGATTCCCAGATGCCGGCGTCGGGCTCGCGCCAATGGGCCACTGCTTCCTCGACCTGACGCTCAAGACCCACCCAGGCTCGCCCAGTCAGGAACTCACCGGATCGCAGGTGCAGGTACACGCTGTCGAGCAGCGCTCCCCACACGTCGTGCTGGTTCTGATCGTGGGCGCTGTTGCCGATCCGCACGGGGCGAGCCTGTTCATAGCCGGTCAGATGGTCCAGCGTCTTCTCGGTGAGATCGGTCTCGCCGCCGACGCCGTACATCACGTGCAGTGCCGAGCCGTCCTTCACCTGGTCGGCGATGAAGTAGAAGAAGCTGTTGGCCTCGAAGTCGAAGCCGAGCGTGTAGAGGCCCCACAGGGCGAAGGTGGCATCGCGCACCCAGCTGTAGCGGTAGTCCCAGTTGCGCCCACCTCCCGGGGATTCGGGAAGTGAGGTCGTCGGGGCGGCGATCAGGGCTCCCGTAGGAGCATAGGTCAGGCCCTTCAAGGTGAGCGCCGCTCGCTGGAGGTGCGAACGCCACGGGTGATCCGGGAACTCACCCATGTTCAACCAGGCACGCCAGAAGTCCGCGGTCTCATAGACCTTCTGCCACGCCTGATCGGCGTTCTCCGGGGCCGCGCGGGGGTCGTCGTTCCAACTCAGGGCTGCGAAGGCCGACTCGCCGTCGTTCAGCCGCGTGAACGCTACCGCCGAGCGTCCTTCGAGCCCGATGCGCATGTCGGTCGTCAGGCGGAGCACGGGGTCGTCGTCGCCGCCGCGGGCAACGGCTTCTGTCCAGCCGGGGCCTGCGTACTCCCACCGGCCGTCCGTGCGTCCGTAGTCGAACGACGGCTCGCAGTTCAGCACGAGCTCGACCTGCCCCTGGATGCAGCGGACCACCCGCAAGAGCATGTGTTCGGCTCGGTAGTCGCCGGGCGGCCGGCGGTAGCCCTCTGGCCGCTCGTCGTCGCGCCATGGCCCCATCACGAGCGCATCGCGCACGATGAGCCACCCGGTGCGTGTCTGCCACGTGGTCTCGAGCACGTTCGTCCCGGGCATGTAGCGGCGTCCGGCGGGTACGAGCAGCTCGGCGGGGCCGAGGCGGAAGCTTCCAGCGGAACGGTCCAAGATCGCTCCGAAGATGCTGGCGCTGTCGGGCCGCGGCAGACACAGCCACTCGACCGAGCCGCTCGGTCCGACGAGCGCAGTGACCTCGCGATCGCTCAAGAACCCGTACTCCGCGATCGGCGGGAACGGATTGTGATGGGCCTGGAGGGGTACGACCGGTCCGCTCTGTGGCGGGTCGGAGTGCCCCGGCAACGGAAAGACGTTGGCGGTGCTCACGGGTGGCGAGTGTAGACCCGTGCTCGGCGAACACTAGGATTTGGAGCGATGGATCCTCTCGCCCCATTCCGCACCCATGAAGGGCGTGCGGGCGTGCTGCTGGATTTCGACGGCACGCTCAGCCCGATCGTGGCTCGCCCCGAGCTCGCACGCATCCGCGAAGGAGCTCGCGATGCGATCGCCCGACTCGTCGGACGCTATGCCGTGGTCGCGATCGTGTCGGGTCGCACGGGAGACCAGCTCCGCGAGCTCGTCGGCATCGAGGGGGTGCGGCTCGCTGCCCTGTACGGGCTCGCCGAGGACGCTCCAACGCTTCCCGCGCAGCTCGTCGACGCCGTCAGAGCCGCGGTGGCCGCCGTTCCGGGGGCGCGAGTGGAGCCGAAGGGCGGGTCCGTTGCGGTGCACTTCCGGGCCGCGGATGACCCCGCCGCCGCTCATGCCGGTCTGCTCGAGGTACTGACGCCGATCGCGAGCGAGACCCACCTCGAGCTGCTGCCCGGGAAGATGGTGCTCGAGCTCGTGCCGGCCGGCAGGCCGCTGAAGGAAGGCGCGGTCGAACGCATCGTCGACGAGGAACGGCTCGACGCCGTGCTCTACGCGGGCGATGACGTGGCAGATATCCGAGCCTTCGAGGCGCTCGACCGCCTCGCCCAGCGCGGTGTGCTCACCTTGAAGGTCTCGGTGCACGGCAGGGAGACGCCCGAGGCGCTGTCCGACGCGGCCGACGTGGTCGTCGACGGTCCCGCGGGGCTCCTCACCCTGCTCCGTGGGCTGTGAATCCGTTCAGCTGCGCCGGCGCGCCGGCGGACGGATCTGGTCGACCGCTTCCAACTGGTCGGCCAGCCAGTTCGCCGGCGTGTGTGCCTGCACGGTGCGTGAGAGGCCCCGCCCACGGCGGGCGCGCTCCTCGTCGGGCATCTCGAGCGCTTCCCGGATGGCCTCGGCGGTCTCGGCGAGGTCGAACGGGTTGACCCCGAGCGACTGGCGGCCGAGCCGGCTGAACGCACCCGCGTTCCGAGAGAGCACGAGCACACCGTCGCGGCGGTTCACGAGTGGACCTTCCATCGCCACGAGGTTCATGCCGTCATACGTGGGATTCACGAACAGGACGTCGTACAGATCGTAGGCCGCGACGGCGAAGGCGTAGTCCTCCTGCACCCGGACCTCGATCGGCTTCCATGCTTTGGTGCCCAGCTGGGCGTTGATGCGCTTGGCCTCGGCGATGCATTCCTCGCCGTAGTTCTGGTACTCGGGCACGTCTTCGCGAGATGGGCTGAACAAGCAGAGGAAGCGCACCGACCCCACCCACGAGGGGTTCCGGCGCAGGAACAGCTCGTAGGCCAGGAACCCTCGCAGTATGTTCTTCGATGGCTCGAGGCGGTCGACCCGCAGCAAGATCTTCGAATCGCCGGCCCAGGCCCGCAGCTCGGCGCGCACCTCGTCGGCCTCGGGCGTGTTGGCGGTCTCTCGCAACGGCTCGGCGCTCACCGCCACTGGGAAGGAACGCACCGCGCCGAGGCGCCCGTCGATGTCGAGGCGTCCGCCTCGGAGCACGCGAAGCTCGGGCAGGCTGCGTGCGGACAGCAAGTAGTTCTCCGCCCACTGCTTCGACTGGAACCCCAGCACGTCTGCCCCGGCCATGCCGCGAAGCAGGGCGGTGCGCATGGTCACCGGCAACACGCGGAGGTACGTGGCACCGGCGAACGGGGTGTGGGAGAAGTGCACGATCTTCGCCTCAGGCACCAGCTCTCGCAGCATCCCCGGCACGAGACACAGGTGGTAGTCCTGGATCAGATAGACGGGGTCGTTGTCGGCTTCCTGCGCGAGAGCGTGGGCGAACGCTCGATTCGACTCGACGAAGTCGTGCCAGGCTTCCTGTGTGCCGTCGTCGAACATCGGCGAGCGCGGGATGTCCCACAAGTTGTGGTGTGCCATCCACAGGATGCGGTTCGACACTTCGTTGTAGTACCCGTCGTAGCGCTCGGCGGGGATCACCACGTAGCGCATGCGCTGATGCGAATCGGTGTCGACGGTTCGACCCTTGAGCGCGACAGCCCGATCGCCGTCTGTCAGGGCGGCGGACACCCACGCGGTATCGTCGCGGTAGAAGACGCCCGACAGGGCCGTGACGAGCCCACCAGTGCCGCGACGGGGAGCCAACCGTCCGCGTTCGTCTCGATCGAAGCTCACCGGTCCACGGTTCGACGCCACCACGACCGAGGATTCGATGGCTCGCGCCGTGGAGGTTCCACTCGGTGACATCTCCCGCAGTGTATCCGGCGCCCTTCCTACGGCGGTACGCCCGCGCGCCGCTGAGCTCCGGGCGCATCGTCGGCGCTCAGGCGCCTGTCGTCGGGCGATGGCGGCGGAGCTCGGGGTAGGCGAGAGCGACCACGCCGGCGCCTGCGATGCAGGCGAGCCCGCCTGTGACCACGCTGATCGTGGGCGAAAGCCATGACGCCACGAGCCCGGCTTCGAAGTCACCGAGTCGTGGCCCGCCGGTGACGACCAGGATGAAGATGGTCGAGAGGCGTCCGCGCAGGTGATCGGGTGTGGCGAGCTGCGCGATCGTGGAGCGGAAGATCGCGCTGATCACGTCCGCCGCCCCGGCGAGCGACAGGAAGCCGAGCGCGAGTGGCAGGTTCGAGCCCACGAGCCCGAATGCGGTGATAGCGGCTCCCCATGCTGCCACGGCCCAGATCACGGCCACCCCGGGACGATGCACGCGACGGACCCAGCCGGCCGACAAGGCACCGGCCAAGGCGCCGACCGACGGCGCAGCGAACAGCAGGCCTACGATCGCGATGCCGCGGTGGAACTGCGTGACCGCGAGGATCGGGAACAACGCCGCCGGCATGCCGAAGATCATGGCGACCAGGTCGATGGCGAACGTGGAGGCGACCAGACGGTTCGATCGCACGAACGCGAAGCCTTCCTTCACCGCCGCCCAGCCCGACGAGGTCTCGTCGGCGTCCGCGGCCGGGTCGCGTTCCGGTGGCATCGGGCGCATCTTCGATGCCGCGATGAGCAGCCCGGCGTAGGTCACGAGGTCGATCGCGTAGGCGACGCCGAAGCCAACCGTGCCGATCACGACACCCGCGGCGGCCGGCCCGACGATGTTCACGGTCTGCCACAGCACTTGGTTGAGGGTGAGGGCGGCCGGTAACAGGTCGGCGCCGACGAGCCTCACCGTCATCGCGGAGCGGGCGGGATGCTCGATCGCGCCGACGAACGCCGTCAGCGCGTTCGCGCCGTAGATGAGCATGAGCGGCGGGCTGCCGGACACCGCGCCCCCGAGCAGGATGGCGGCTGACAGTGCCAAGAACACCTGGGACCACATGATGATGGATCGCCGGTCGCGGGCGTCGATGAACGATGAGCCGACAAGGGAGCCGGCGACGAGCCCCCCGAGCCCGGTGAGCCCGGTGAGCCCCACTGCGGCGGCAGAACCCGTGAGCCTGAAGACCTGCACGTAGATCGCCACGCGGGCGAACTGATAGCCGAGCTCCGAGACGAACTGCCCTGTCCACAGCAGCCGGTAGTCCCGCGACACACGCAGTGGTGTCAGATCCAGCATCGCGGTACGGGCCGCGGCCTGCATCCGACGCCGACGGGCTGGGTCCGCAGGGCTCATCGCGCGACGCTAGCAGTCGCGCCTCGGTGAACGTCAGGTCGTGATCGAGCCGATCGCGGCGTCGAGCACGGCAAGCCCGTCGTCGAGCAGCCCGTCGTCGATCGTGATGGGTGGCAGCAGGCGCACGACGTTGCCATACGTGCCCGCCGTGAGCACGAGCACGCCATGTTCGAGGCAGTGGCGAGCGATCTCGTTCATGGCGTCGCCGGCCAGCGGCTCTTTCGTGGCTCGGTCGCTCACCAGCTCGACCGCACACATCGCGCCCCGACCACGCACGTCGCCGACGATGTCGGAGGTCGAAGCTAACGCCTCGAGCCGAGGGATGATCGTCGCGCCGAGCTCACGCGAACGAGCCAGCAGGCCCTCTCGCTCGATCTTGTCGAGCACCGCGAGTGAGGCCGCAGCCGCCACCGGGTTGCCGCCGTACGTGCCCCCGAGCCCACCGGGATGGACGGCGTCCATGATCTCGGCGCGACCTGTGACAGCGCTGATCGGCATGCCGCCGCCGACCGACTTCGCGGTCGTGACGAGGTCGGGCACGACGTGCTCGTCCTCGATCGCGTACCACCTGCCCGCGCGGCCGATGCCCGACTGGATCTCGTCGGCGATGAAAACGATGCCGTGCGCGGCGCAGAACTCGGCGATGCCCGCGACGAATCCGGGTGACGGCACGATGAACCCACCCTCGCCCTGGATCGGCTCCATGATCACCGCCGCGATGTTCTCCTCGCCGATGTGCTTGTGCATCTCGTCGATGGCGTAGGCGAGCGCTTCCTCGGTGACCCGCTCGGGGTCGCCGAGCCAGCGATACGGGTAGGCGAAGGGCAGCCGGTAGATCTCGGGGGCGAACGGGCCCATGCCCTGCTTGTAGGGCATCACTTTGGCGGTCAGCGACATCGCCAGAAGCGTGCGGCCGTGGAACGCGTGGTCGAACGTCACGATCGCGCTTCGGCCCGTGTGATACCGCGCGATCTTCACCGCGTTCTCGACGGCCTCGGCCCCGGAGTTCGCGAACATCGTCTTCTTCGCGTGATCGCCCGGGGTGAGCGCATTCAGGCGCTCGGCGAGCTCGATGTAGGGCTCGTTCGCCGTCACGTGGAAGCAGGTATGCGTGTCGAGCTCGGCCTGACGCGAGATGGCTTGCACGACCTCCGGCGGCGTGTGGCCCACGTTCAAAACGGCGATGCCGGTGGCGAAGTCGATCAAGCGGTTGCCGTCGACGTCTTCCACGATGGCGCCGGATGCACGAGCGGTGACGATCGGGTGGATCGCGCCGACACCCCGCGGCACCGCGTCACCTCGCCGGGCGAACCACTCGTTCGACTTCGGGCCGGGGATCTCGGTCACGAGCTTGCGTTCCTGCGGGATGTCCATGCTCTGAGTGTCATGGCCCGGCGGGGTGCCTGTCAGGCACCCGCTCTGCCATGAAGGTCTGCCGCCCTTGTACGGAACGTCCATCTGGTGCACGCGCGCAGGTGGCAGAGCCGATGTTCGCACGACGTTCCGTACAATCGAGAGATGTCCGTGACCGTGCGGGACATCGTCGCGATCCGCGGCATGCCGCTGCGGATGCTTGCGGGAGAGACCGAGGCCGAACGGCCGATCCGTTGGGTGCACGTCTCAGAGCTGGAGGATCCCACGCCGTGGTTGAAGGGCGGGGAGCTGATCCTGACGACGGGCCTCGGCATCGGTGCGACGCCGGCGAAGCATCGCGCTTACGTGAGGCGGCTCACCGACGCGGGGCTCACCGGTCTCGGTTTCGGTCTCGGCTTCAGCCACGACAAGACGCCGCGCTCGCTGATCGCGGCAGCGGACCGGGCTCGGTTCCCTCTGTTCGAGGTGCCGTACCCCGTGCCGTTCATTGCGATCACCGAGGCGATCTTCACGCGCATCGTCGCTGAGCAGTACGACACGTTGCAGCGCGCGGTCGACGCTGAGCATGCGCTCACACGGGCCGTACTGGAGGGCTCGGGCCCAGACGGCATCGCCCGCTCGCTCGCCGACGTCACGAAAGGATGGGCACTGCTGCTCGACCTGCACGGCCTGCCTATCGCGAGCACCGGACGCTCGGCGAACCTGCGAGCCGCACGTGTGTGGCAAGATCTGCGCGATCGCCGGCCCGACGGCACATCTTTCAGCGTGACGCTCGTCGATCGTGGGCACCACGTCTGGGTGCAGCCGGTCGGCGCCCGGGGCAGGGTCGAGGCTTTCCTGGCGGTCGGCAAGCCAGAGCCGCCGAGCCAGCTCGACCGCATCGTGGCCGGGCATGCGCTCAGCCTGTTCGCGATCGAGCTGGCGAAGTCGCGGGCCGTCGCCGATGCGCAACGCCGGCTGCAGGGGGACTTCTTCGATGAGCTCGCTGCAGGGAGGTTGTCGTCCACCGACGCATCTCGTGGGCTCGCCCGATTCGGATTCGAAAAGGGCGCCGAAGTTGTTGTCCTCAGTATCGAGTCTTCCGGCGAGGACACCGACGGCAAGATCGACGCGCAGCTCCTCGCAGACGCAGCGATCGACGATCGGTCTCGGCACGGTGGTGGGTTCCTCGTATCTGTCCATGAGGAGGGTATCCACCTGCTCCTGCCCGCCGAGCCGTCGTCCGATCTTGCGCTCGTGCCATCGTTGGCCGAGCGCCTCGGGGTGCCATTGCGTGTCGGAGCAGGCTCGGCGGTGACGCCGGACGAGGTCGCCACGTCATTGCGTGAATCTCGCTATGCCCTGCAGGTGTGCCGCCTCGAGGGCTGGTCGCAGGCAGGGTTCGCCGATCTCGGCACCTACCGGCTCTTGCTCTCGATGGCCGACCCGCACGCTCTGCGAGCGTTCACCGACGCGGTCCTCGGTTCGCTCGACGCGTACGACCGTGATCACGGCGGCGAGCTGCTCCTCTCCTTGCAGGCGTTCTTGCGTCACAACGCGCGATGGGAATCGGCCGCTGCGCAGCTGTTCGTGCACCGCCACACGCTGCGCTACCGCATGCGCAAGGTTGAGGAGCTGACCGGCCGCGACCTGTCGAGCAGCTTCGACCGCATGGAGCTGTGGATCGCGCTGCGATCCCGCGAGCTGTCCGGTGCGCAGATCGACGGCTGAGGCCTTGTCCATGGCGTCCAATGCCTCATCGAGTTGGAGCCGATGTGTCGGGTGGTCCGAATCTCGTCCGCCGATGCATACTGACGGCGAGAATGCCGGTCGGGGTCGATGATTCCGGCGAGGGTCGCTTGCATGCGAGGAGGGGGAACATGGCCGACAGCCACCAGATGTTCATCAACGGCGAGTGGGTGAACTCGTCCGACGGTGGGACACGCGACATCATCAGCCCAGCGTCGGGTGCGGTGATCGCGAGCGTACAGGAGGGTTCAGCGGAGGACACGAACCGTGCCATCGCCGCCGCCAAAAGCCGCGTTCTACGGCGAGTGGTACGACATGACGCCGAAGGACCGCCAGCTCGCGCTGCTGAGGCTCGCCGATCGCATCGAGGAGCACGCCGAAGAGCTCGTCAAGATCGAGTCGGAGAACGTCGGCAAGCCGTACGAAGTAACGATGGCGGAGGAGATCCCGCCGATCGTCGACAACCTCCGGTTCTTCGCGGGCGCGGCTCGCATGCTCGAGGGCCGGAGCGCCGGCGAGTACATGGCCGGGTTCACCTCGTTCGTGCGACGTGAGCCGATCGGCGTCGCAGGTCTGATCGCTCCGTGGAACTACCCGCTGATGATGGCGGTCTGGAAGATCGGACCGGCGCTCGCCACCGGCAACACGATCGTGCTGAAGCCGCAGCGAGCTAACGCCGCTCACCGCGATCAAGATGGCGGAGCTCGCCGCCGACCTGTTCCCACCCGGTGTGTTCAACGTGGTGACCGGTGACGGCATCCCCGTCGGCGACGCGCTCGTGCGGAGCCCCGATGTCGGCATCGTCTCGCTCACCGGCGACGTCGGCACCGGCAAGATCATCCACACGAACGCGTCCGAGACGCTCAAGCGCGTGCATCTCGAGCTCGGCGGGAAGGCGCCCGTCGTCGTGTTCGATGACGCCGACCTCGAGTCGGTCGTCGAATGGGTCTCTGCCGCGGGTTACTTCAACGCCGGACAGGACTGCACCGCCGCCTGCCGGGTGCTCGTTGCCGACAGGGCCTACGACAAGGTGCTCGCGGAGCTGGTCCCAGCCGTCGAGGACATCAAGGTCGGTGGGCCCTTCGAGGACGATGTCGCAGTCGGTTCGGTCATCTCCAAGGAGCAGCAAGAGCGTGTGATCGGGTTCGTCGACCGGGCGAAGGAAGCCGGCGCCGAGGTACTCACGGGCGGCGATGTGATCGACCGTGACGGCTTCTACTACCAGCCGACCGTGGTCGCGAACCCGAACCAGGACTCCGAGATCATCCAGCGTGAGGTCTTCGGCCCGGTCGTGACCGTTCAGCGGTTCACCGATGAGGACCAGGCGCTCGCCTGGGCCAACGGGGTCGACTACGGCCTTGCGTCGTCGGTGTGGACCCGCGACGTCGGGCGCGCGATGCGCATGGCCCGGAAGCATGGAGTACGGATGCGTGTGGGTCAACACCCACATCCCGCTGACCCCCGAGATGCCGCACGGCGGCTACAAGCAGAGCGGCCATGGCAAGGACATGTCGGTCTACTCGCTCGAGGACTACACCAACATCAAGCACGTGATGGTCTCGCTCGACTGATCCAGCCAGGGAGTAGTCTGACCTAGACTAGCGGAGAGAGGTGACACCCAGCGATGAGTGACATCAGGCCGTTCCTGGTGAACGGGCAGTGGCGGACCGGTGAGGAGACCTTCGGGGTCCAGAACCCCTATGACGACTCGGTGGTCGCCGAGCTGGGGGTGCCGACCGAAGCCGACGTCGAGGAAGCGGTCGCCGTTGCCGCCGCAACGTTCGAGGAATCGCCGAAGCTCTCCGTGGCAGCGAGAGCGGGGGCGCTCGACCACATCTCCCGGCGCCTCGACGAGACGAAGGAGGAGAACGCCGAGCTGATCGCGCGCGAGGGCGGCAAGCCGCTCAAGTGGGCGCGGATCGAAGCCGCTCGAGCCGCCTCGACGTTCCGGTGGGCGTCCGAGACACTGCGACACGGCCAAGACGAGGCGATGCGGCTCGACACCGATGCCGCGTTCGGATCGCGGTTCGGCATCCTGCGCCGGTTCCCGATCGGGCCTGTGCTCGGCATCACGCCGTTCAACTTCCCCTTGAACCTCGTCGCTCACAAGGTCGCGCCGTCGCTCGCCGTCGGCGCCCCTATCGTCGTGAAGCCCGCCAGTGCGACGCCGATCGGAGCACTTCGGCTCGCCGAGTTCTTCGATGAAACCGACCTTCCCTCGGGCATGTACCAGGTCGTGCCCGTCAGCTCGAAGGTCGCCGACACGATGGCGCGAGACGAGCGGTTCCGCAAGATCTCCTTCACGGGCTCCGCCGGCATAGGCTGGTACCTGAAGGGACTCGACCCCAAGAAGAAGGTCACCCTTGAGCTCGGTGGGAACGCCGGGGTCATCGTGCACTCGGACGCCGATCTCGATCTCGCGGCTCAGCGCATCGCATTCGGCGGGTACTACCAGGCGGGACAGAGCTGCATCAGCGTGCAGCGCGTGTTGGTCGCGAGCGAGGTCTACGACGACTTCGCGGTTCGACTCACCAAGCAGGTCGAACAGCTGAAGGTCGGGGACCCGATGGACGAGACGGTCGACGTCGGCCCGGTGATCACCCGCAGCGAGGTGGATCGCATCGCCGAGTGGGTGGCGGAGGCCGAGTCCCAGGGAGCCGAGGTGCTGACGGGAGGCACCGCCGACGGCCCCTTCTTCACTCCGACATTGATCTCCCGAACGACGCCGGAGATGAAGGTCCGGTGCGAGGAGGTCTTCGGCCCTGTGTGCACGATCACACCGTACGAGACG
This sequence comes from uncultured Actinomycetes bacterium, assembly GCA_963831325.1. GTDB lineage: Bacteria > Actinomycetota > UBA4738 > UBA4738 > HRBIN12 > JAOUEA01. The sequence goes on along the minus strand of CAWHQA010000017.1, from coordinate 120,264 downwards.
TTCGACGAAGCTCTTGCCCAGGTCAACGACTCCAAGTACGGCCTGCAGGCCGGGGTCTTCACGAACGACATCAACCGCGCCTTCGAGGCCCATCGGACGCTGGAGGTCGGTGGGGTGATCGTGAACGATGTGAGCGCGTTCCGGGCCGACCAGATGCCGTACGGCGGGTCCAAGGAATCGGGGTTCGGTCGCGAGGGCCTGCGGTTCGCGATGGAGGAGATGACCGAACCGCGCATCATGGTCTTGTCTCACGTGCCGCTGTAGAGCGGTGAGCTCTTGGTCAAGTCGTGGGCCTGCGGCCCTCTGCGTTGGCCTCACCCACCAGGTCGTCCACGAACGCACCGACGACGGTCGCGGCCTCGCGCTCTCGGCGCCAGAGGTAGTGGTCGGTGCCTTCGACGACGTGGAGACGACCGCGCGCCATGGATGCGACGAACGCTCGCGCCTCGACGATCGGGCAGTACGGGTCGTTGTCGCCCGTGATCACGAGCACTGGCCTTCGCAGCTTCCGAAGCTCTGAGGCCGGGGGCGCCGCTGGCAAGGCGAGGTCTTTCGGGCGGAGTGGCATGCCGATGAGTGCCAGCGCCGTCACCCGGAGGTCATCGAGTCCGTGGCGCAGCGCGACGTTCGCGCCGAACGACCAGCCACAGACGACGACGGGCAGGTCCGGCGCCTCTTCCCGAACGCGGGTGACGGCTGCGTCGACGTCGCGCGTTTCATCTCGACCGCCGCCGTGGGCGCCTCCGGATCCCATAACGCCCCGGAAGTTGAAAGCCAACACGGCCATACGGCGTTTCCCGGCGAGATCGTTCCGCAAGGCCCACAGGATCGGGTGGTCCTTGCTTCCCCCGTGTTTGGGGTGCGGGTGGCAGATCGCGACCGACCCACGGACCTCTCCGTCGGGCAGGCGCAGCTCCCCTTCGAGTCGGACACCGTCATCGGTCGAGAACGTGATCTGCTGCATCCGGAACGACGATGACAGCTGAAGGATCGGCCCCGCAACACCGGTGTGTGCCTGGGAGGCTGGGGGCCCGCACGCGCCTGCATCGCCGGGCTTGCATGGTCCGCGTCGAGGCGTAGACTGAGTTTGCAAGGGCAACACCGTCCAAAAGGGGTTTATGCCGATGACGTACACGATCGCAGAGCCGTGCATCGATGTGAAGGACCGAGCGTGCGTCGACGAATGTCCTGTCGACTGCATCTATGAAGGTCCTCGCATGCTCTACATCCAGCCCGATGAGTGCGTCGACTGCGGGGCCTGCGAGCCGGCCTGCCCGGTCACGGCGATCTTCTACGAGGACGACGTGCCCGCCGAGTGGAAGCAGTTCACGCCGATCAACGCGGAGTGGTTCAACGACGACATCAGTGGTCTCGGTTCGCCCGGCGGTGCCGCCCAGGTCGGGCCTGCCGCCGTCGATCACCCGACCGTTGCCGCCTGGGAAGTCCTCTAGTCACCGCGTCTAGTCACCGCGTCGAGTCACCGCGTCGCTCATCTCATCCGCGTTCGCCCATGGACGGCCGACGGCCTTCTGCCCGGCCACGTTCCTCACATAGCATGCCCCGAGACACAACTCTTCGTGGCGTGACAGGATTGCCCCCACGATGATCCGAGTCGTGCGATGAACGCGTCTCTGCGCTGCACCGCGGCCCGGGCAGCGACGATCGTGGTGGTGGTCGCGCTTCTCCAGGTCGAGGCGCCCACTCTGGCGTCGGCAAAGGCGTCGGCCCAGGAGTTCGGATCCGACGCCTGGTCGATGCTCGCTCCCGTCGTCGCACCCGATGTCGCTCGCGTCCTCCTCAGGCGCGAAGGCAAGCTCATCCGCTCAGAGGCGGGCGTCACGGTTGAGGTAGTAGACGTGCCACGGATCCTGCGTGCGCCCGGGACGCCGCGCCGAGTGTTCCGGGTCCGGGTTCCCGGCCGTTTCGCTCCCCGCGCTCTTCCCTACGTGTTGGAAGCCGGTGGCGACGCCGTCGCTGTTGCCGTGCCGGCTCCGAACATGCGATCGGTCGTGGCTCTCACCGACGATGCGTCGGTGCTGTCGGGAGACGTGCAGCTCATCTACGCCGGCCGACCGGCGCTCGAGTCGCGGAGATTCCGAGTCGGCTCCGTGGACGACCGCCGCACCCACCTTCCCTCACCCGGCCCCTACGACGTGGCCCGCACGGAGTACGACTTCGGTGATCGAGCGTTCCGGCCAACCGAGCTCGCGGGGAAGGTCGAGATCCGGGCGGACGTGCATCACCCGGCCGGCTTGCTCGACGGGCCCTATCCGATCGTGCTGTTCATGCACGGCAATCACGCGTCGTGCTACCGGGGGGAGCGGGCCGGCTACCGTTGGCCGTGTCGCGCGGGGTGGAGGCCGCTTCCCAACCACGAGGGGTACGACTACGCGGCGGCGAGGCTCGCGAGCTACGGATACGTCGTGGTCTCGGTGAGCGCGAACGGCGTGAACGTGCTCGGCAACGCGGTCGCCGATACGGGCATGCGCCAGCGAGGCGAGCTGCTCGAGGAACACCTCGACCTGTGGCAGACATGGTCGACTACGGGCGGCGAGCCGTTCGGCGACCGGTTCGTCGGCGAAGTCGACATGACGAGCATCGGGACGATGGGTCACTCTCGTGGAGGCGAGGGCGCCGTGTGGCACGTGATCGTCGACCGAAGGCGAGCCGACCCGTACGGCGTCGACGCGGTGCTGCCGATCGCGCCGGTCGATTTCACGCGCAAGACGGTGAACCGGATACCCCTGGCCGTCGTGCTGTCATATTGCGATGGTGACGTCTCCGACCTGCAAGGCGTGCACATGTTCGATGACGCCCGGTACCGGGTCGCCGGTGACCCCGCGCCGAAGCACACGCTGACGCTTCATGGGGCCAACCACAACTTCTTCAACACTGTGTGGACCCCGTCACAGGGCTTCCCAGGCGCTTTCGACGATGCCTTCGGTCGCTGCGAGGGAAGGCTCAGAGCGGTCGAGCAACGGCGCCTCGGAGCCACGTACATCGTGTCGTTCTTCCGCAGGTACCTTGGCGATGAGTTGGCCCTCGATCCCGTGTGGACCGGTGAGCGCGTGCCCGCTGCAATCGACCCTGCCGCCGCTCTCATGTCGTACCTCGCGCCCGATCAGCCGGCACGGCGGCTCGACATCGATCGCTTCACGGATGAGCGGTCGATCTCGCGGACCGAGTCGGGTGACATCGTCGAGGCGAGACGTATCTCGTTGGTCGCGTGGTGCAAGAACACCGTGGAGATCCCGTGCGTGCCCGGCGATCTCTCGTTCACCGATTCGCATCTGCCTGGACTGTCTCGCGGAGTGTTCGGCTGGTCCCGCCGGGGCGGGGAAGTCCGGTTCAGCCTCGGGGCCGGTGCCGATGTGAGGGCCTTCGACGCGCTGCAGTTCAGGGTGGCGGTCAACCCCGGCTACCGAGCGAACGCGGGGGTCGCCTATCAGGATCTCTCGCTCGAGCTCGTCGATGGCAGCGGTCGATCGACGACGGTCATCGCCGACGATGTCGGCAATGAAGCCCTGCGTTTCCCGCCCGGGGTCCGGCGGTTCACGGGGCACGTGCTCCTGCAACAGCAACGCTTCCCGCTCGCGCGTTTCGACGGCCTGGACCTGGCCGACGTGCGGGAGATCGTGATCAGGTTCGACCGCACGACCACCGGTGTGATCGACGTCGCGGATCTGGTCTTCAGCGCCGGGGCCTGAGCGCGGAGATCCTCCTTCGTGCTCGTCGACGTGATCGCGCGATCAGTCCGTCCCTCCCGGAGACGATGCGGGCAGGAAGACGCGAAACGACGCTCCGCCTCCTTCACGTTCCTGCACCCACGCCCGTCCCCCTTGCAACTCCGCGAACCGGCGCACCAGCGTGAGACCGACCCCGACGCCCGGTGAGTGCTGGGGTGCGTCGGGCCCCTGACGGAACGGCTCGAATATCGAATCCCCGAGCTCGTGGGGCACGCCGGGCCCGTCGTCTTCCACCGCGATGACGACACCGCCGTCGTCCGCCTGCACACGCACCCAGATCGTCGACGTGGCGGGAGCATGTCGGACCGCGTTCGCGAGCAGGTTCTCCACGATGCGCTCGACCTTGGCGATGTCGACCCGCTGCACGACCGATGTCAGCTCGGTCACGAGCCGTTCCCGGGGGATGAGCTCCGATTCATCGGTGATGCGGTGAACCAGGGCACCCACGTCGGTCGAGTCGAGCTTCGGCGTGACGATGCCGCGGGCGAGCCGGTCCATGTCGAGCAGGTTGGTGACGAGCCGGTCCAAGCGTCGCGCATTGCCGGCGATCCTGTGCGCGAGGTCTCGAGAGTCGGCCTCGTCCAGCTGCACGTCCCCCCGTTCCAGGGTGATCGCGAGCCCGAGGATCGCGGCCAGTGGCGTCCGCAGATCATGGGAGACAGCCTGGAGGAATGTGTTCTTCATCTCGTTGAGCGACCGCAAGCGCTGGGTTGCCTCTCGCTCGACCGCCAGGGCTCGTTCGAGGTGCGCCTGTGCTTCCTTGCGCTCGGTCACGTCGAGCAGGAACCCTTGCCAGTAGGGAGCCCTGCCCGGCAGTTCGACCAGCCGCGCCTCGTCTTGCACCCACACGATGCGGCCGTCCTTGGCGATCATGCGGTATTCCATGGAGAAGCGCTCGTCCACGCCCGTGTTGCTCTCGGCATCTGCTGCGAGCACCCGTTCGCGATCATCCGGGTGGATGATCGACCGCCACAGCGTCGGATCTGCCCGTATCTCCTCGAGCGTGTAGCCGATGAGATCGGTGTTGCCTGGGGCGATGTACGTGGTGAGGGAGATCGACGGATCGTTGGGGTCGATCTCCTGTGTGTAGAAGATCGCCTGGTTCTGTTCCACGATGGTGCGGAACTTGACCTCGGCCTCACGCAGGCCCTCTTCGGCCTGCTTGCGCTCGGTGATGTCCACGAGGAATCCTTGCCAGAAGCCTTCGCCGTTCGGTTCGGGTACGAATGTGGCCTCGTCGTGGACCCAGACCCAGTGCTCGTCGGCGTGGCGGAACCGGTAGTCGATCGAGTAGTTCTCCTTCGTCTCGTTCGACCGGTCGTCAACCTCGAACACGACCGCTTGGTCGTCGGGGTGCACGCGGCGCCGCCAGAAGTCCGGCCCCCAGGTCCATTCCTCCGGGGTGTAGCCGAAGATGCTGCGCACCTGCGGGCTGATGTAGAACTTCTCGGCTTCTCCTTCGGGAGACTCCCGGTACACCGCGGCAGGGATGTTCTCGATGAGTACTCGGTACCGCTGCTCCGCCTCGGCAAGGCCGCGCTGTGCCTCCTTCTGCGCGGTGACATCGAGCAGCACGCCCTGCCAGAAGAGCGGGGTGCCCTCGGTGTCGAGGACCACCACCGCCTCGTCATGGATCCACACGTAGTGGCCCTGCTTGTGGCGCATGCGGTACTCGGTCGTGAACGGTACCTTCGTTCTGTTCGACTTGGCGTTCAACTCGGCGATCCGGCCGCGATCGTCAGGATGCAGATGCTCGAGCCAGAATCCGGCGCGGGCCTGCCACTCCTGAGCGGTCCAGCCGAGCACCTGCTCGACCTGCGGGCTCATGTAGAGCAGCCCCGGGTCGTACTCGATCGGTTCGGAGTAGACGACAGCGGGGATGTGCTCGACGAGCATCCGGAACCGCTCCTGCGCATGCCGGAGCTCTTGCTCGGTGCGCTTGCGCTCGGTGACATCCATCATCACGCCCTGCCAATAGAGCGGGACACCGTCGGCGTCACGAACGATCAGCGACTCGTCGTGGAACCAGATGGCCGTGCCATCGTTGGCGACCATGCGATATTCCTGCCGGTACAGCTCCCCCGTCGCGTTGGTGCGCGTGCTCTCGGCCATCACGGCTTCTCGGTCGTCGGGGTGGATGACCTGGAGCCAGAAGCCGGGTTGCTCCCACGCGTCGATCGGATAGCCGAGCGCTGCTTCGATCTGCGGACTCAGGTACGAGATCACGGCGCCGGGTTCGTACACGTCGACGATCGCCTCCGTGTAGGTGATCACCGGCGTGCGTTCGACCAGCAGTCGGTAGCGCTCCTCTGCCTCGCGCACGTGCTCCTGCGCGTGCATACGCGCCGTGATATCGATCGCGAACCCGAGGAAGTGATCGAGCGTCCCGTCCTCGTGCAGCACCGGGGTCGAGGTGTCGTGGATCCACTTGTACGTTCCGTCAGCCGCGCGCATCCGGTACACCTCGTCGAAGATGGAGACGTCGTTCTCGCTGAGCGCGCCCGAGGCTTCCAATCGCGCGAGGTCCTCAGGGTCGATCAGGCTGAACCAGAACCGAGGGTCCTCGAGGAACCGCTCCGGCTCGTACCCGAGCACGGTGCGCATCTGCGGGCTCACGAACTCCATGCGTACGTCGCCAGGAGCCACGACTACGTCGGTGTAGGTGATCGCCGGGATGTGCTCGATCACCTGCTGCCAGCGACGCTCTGCGCGTTGGCGGTCGCGTTCGATCTGCTGGCGTGACAGGGCAGCGCCGATCACCGTCGAAGCCGCCCGCAGGGCATCGAGCTCCGAGGTCCAGAGGCGTGCATGTTCGCAGTCGTCGAAGCCGATCGCGCCCCACCACACATCGCCCACGAAGATGGGATGCTCCGCGATCGATCGAACGCCATGCGTCTCGAGCTCCGCTCGTTCGCTCTCGGGCAACTCATTGGTGATGCCGGTGATCGACTCGCCGCGAGCATGCAACACGGCCCAGCGTCCGAACCCCCGGTCCCAGGGGGCAGCCGACACAGAGGGATCGGTCAGCAGAGAGCCGATGCCGGGCGCGCACCATTCGTGACGAACGGTGCCGAGCAGCACTCCCTGTTCATCGAGATGGTTCTCGATCACATAAGCACGTGAGACGTCGGCCGCCAGGGCCAAGTGCCCGAGCACTTCGTCGGCGGCCTCGTTCCAATCGGGCACGAGCAAGAGGCGTTCGGCTGTGAACGCCACGGCTTCGAGCACCGCGGCATGCCGCAGGTCGCCCGGGATCGTGCTCGCCGTGTCCACCGCATCGACTCCTTACCGGGTTGGTCCGCGCCCTGCGCGCGCGAAGGAGCCCCGAAGGGCTAGTGATGGATGTATCGGACCGTGGCCGGCCCGGGTGTAGCCGGGTCAGACGGCGTCGGGGACGAACCCCGGGGACGCGCCAGCGGAAGGGATCTCGCCGGCTTCGGGCCACCGCGCTCGTGACTTGGCGGCCAGCTTGAACATCAGGTCGACGGCCTTGGGGTCTTCGGACGCGGGCCTCGCCTCGATGACCCCGTCGGCGATCGCTCGGCGCCAGATGTCGGCGCCGAGCTCGGTGCGGACGATGGTGAGCGTCCAGCCCTCGGATTGGCCCAGGCCGCCGAAGGAGATGTCGGCGTGCTCGGCTGCGAAGTCGGGGCATCTCAAGCAACCGGGGCGTGTGAAACGATGAGCCTCCTTCAGGGAATAGGTGTGCTCGTCACCGTCGTCGGTGTAGAAGAGGAGCTTGCCTTTCACGTTCACCCTGGCGAGGTTGTCGAGATCGAGGCCGAGTTCGTTTTGCGCGATCTCGACCATGAGACCGTCGTAGGTGAACGTCTTCGAGCAGAGCAGACCGAAGGTCCACGCGATCTTCCGGCGCCACTTGTTCACGCGACGCGCCTGCAGCGACCCTGTCACGCTCGCCTGGCAGCTCATGCCGACGAGCGCAACGGCGGACAGGCCCATCTCCGCGGCTCGCAGCAGAGCGAGCGGGTTGGCGGAGTACGTGTAGCGCGACCCGGCGGTGTCGAGCACGCCCTGGGCGTCGGTCACGACCGTGGGTTCGGCGTCCCAGAGACGCTCGTCGGAGAGCTTCGAGGCCAGGGCGCCGTCGATCTCGCCAGACGCGAGCCCCCAGATCAGCAACGCGGAGACGACGCCGCCGTCCTGCCCGCCCATGAGCATCTGGGCATCTGTGGCTCTGGCGAGCACGATCTCGCGGTGCTTGCCGATCACCTCGTCCGGCGTGCGCGCCATGCCGAACAGGGTCGTGTCGATCTCGGATTCCCAATCGCGGAAGCGAGGACATGCCAGCGTGCACAGCGTGCAGCCCTTGTCACCATGGGAACATCGGTCGGGACCCTCGTCTTGCAGCTGCACCGGCAGACCGTCCTCGTACCCGAGCACGTGGAACGGACACGCCACGATGCACGCGGTGCAGCCGGTGCACAGTCCGCTGGTGACCACCTCGTCGTAGAGGTGCGACCACTGCGTCTTGTCGGTCTGGGCCGCCATCGCTCGCAGCATAGTCCACGCCCTTCGCGCTCCGCGAAGTCGCGGGCTGGGTACTGCTGGGATAGGCTCGGTGTCGCCGAGGGCCTCGCGGGGCCGAGGCGTGTGGTTCGCTCACCTCAAGGGGGAGACATGAGGAAGTCACGGATCCGGCTCGTCGGGCTCGCCGCCCTGCTCCTGTCGCTGACGCTCGTCGCGGGGGCCTGCTCGAGCGACGATGATGGAGGCGGCACCGTCGACAGCAGCCCGGCCGAGACCGGCGGCGAAGTCGTGCCCGGGTCGGCAGCGATCGGCATCGCCAACACCGCGTTCGAACCCACCACGCTCTCGGTGGCCTCCGGGTCCACCGAGATCACCATCACGAACGCCGACGCCGTGGATCACACCTTCACGCTCGACGACATGAGCGTCAACGAGACGATCGCGGCCGGCGCGAGCGCGACGGTGACGGTGGACCTGACCGAATCGTCGGGTTTCCACTGCGAGATCCACTCGTCGATGACGGGCACACTCGAGGTGGCCTGACAGGCTCACTCGGAAGGCGAGGGTTCAGACGCTGAACGACTCGCCGCAGGCGCATTCGTGCTTCGCCTGCGGGTTCACCATCGCGAGCCCACCCCCGAGCATCGAGTCGTTGAACTCGAGCGTGGAGCCGCTGACGATCGGCGCACTCGCAGGGTCGATCAGCACCCGGAATCCGCCGGGCCCGACGACCACGTGGTCGTCGCCGGCGGGGGAGTCCTCGAACCCCAGCTCGTAGCTGAAGCCGGAGCATCCACCCGCGGTGACTCGGATGCGGAGGGCTGCCTCGGGGCGCCCGTCGCGCTCGGCGAGCTGGCGGGCCTTGTTCGCGGCGGCCTCGGACACGGTGATCAGCGGGGTCGTGGAAGTGTCCATCACTTCCAGGATACGCCGTGCCGGCGCGAACGCTCCGCATCAGCTGAGGAAGGTCGCGAACATGCGGGCGTACGCCCGGGCTCCGGCGATCAGCTCGTCGACCGCTACCGACTCGTTGGCCGTATGGGCCACCGCAAGCGAACCGGGACCGCAGATCACCGTGGGGATGTGGGCCTCGTTGATGTAGAAGCGCGCATCGGTGATGCCCGTGAAGCCGACGAGCTCCGGTCGCGCACCGGTCGAGAACTCCACCGCGGCGACCGCGAGACGTGCGATGTGGGTATCGGCAGAGACCTCCGCTGCCTCGGTCCACTCCCGGAGCGTGATCTCGATCTCGACCTCAGGATGCTCGGCATGGAGCGACTCGACGAGCCTGACGAACGGTGCCCGAACCTCATCGGGGTCGGTCTCGCCCGGCACGATGCGCCGATCGATGTCGACCTCACATCGATCGGGAACGACGTTCGGAGCGCTTCCGCCCGAGATCAGTGCGGCGTTCACCGTGGGTCGCCCCACGAGCGGATGCTCTCGATCTGGGAGCACCTCAGGCAAGCGCAACAGGAACCTTGCCATCGAGGTGATCGCGTTCACGCCTCGATGCGGTTGCGAGCCGTGGGCTGCTTTCCCGTATGCGGTAGCGGTGAACCACGCACCGCCGCGCTCCGCGAGTCCGACCTGCAGCTCGCTCGGCTCGCCGACGATCGCGGCATCCTGTGTCAGCAGGCCGCGTTCCCACAGCACCTTCGTGCCGTGCGTTCCGGCGAGTTCCTCGTCGGCGGCCAGGTGGAACACGAGCGAGCCGGCGATCGGCGTGCCTGCCCGTCGCAGCGCGGACGCGGCCGCGAGCGCCGCCGCGATCGGACCCTTCATATCGGCTGCCCCCCGGCCGACGAGACGGCCCTCGTCGTCGATCTCCCCGGCCCAAGGGTCATACCGCCAGGTATCGAGCGAGCCGGCGGGCACGACATCGAGGTGGCCGTTCCACGCGAGGCTCGGGCCCGACGCATCACCGATCACCGCGACCACGTTCGGGCGGCGTGCCTCCGATCGCACGATCTCGGGCGAGGCCCCGAGCCCGAGAAGGATCTCGCTCGCGACCGAGGCAGCCTCGTCCTCGGTGCCCCCGGGGTTCTCGCTCTTCGCGGCGATGAGCGCACGCGCGTACCTGAGCACCTCGTCTGGATCGACAGCCGCCGCCGCGGCGGCGAGCACGGCCTCCTCTACCATGGCGCGCGATGCTACACGCCGATGTGCTCGCGTCGCTCAGCGCGGCGCTCGACCACGATCCAGCGCCGTCGCCCGGCCCCAGCGACCGCATGGCGGCCGTGCTCGCGCCACTCGTGCTCGAGCCCGACCCCGCATTGATCTTCACGGTGCGCGCAGCCGCGCTGTCGAGGCACGCCGGTGAGATCTCGTTCCCCGGAGGGTTGCAGGACCAGGGCGAGACCCTGGCCGAGACGGCGCTGCGCGAGGCCAAGGAGGAGATCGGACTCGACCCCGGGTCGACCACGCTGCTCGGCGCCCTGCCGCCCGTGCACACCTTCGTGAGCGGCATCCTCGTGGTGCCGTTCGTCGGCGCGCTCGAGGGTGTGCCTCGGTTCACGGTGAACGCAGGAGAGATCGACGAAGTGCTGGTGTTCGAACTCGATGACCTTGCAGCCGCCGAGCGAAGGATCAGCTACGACCGGCCCGACGGAGGCGTCTGGCACGGTTTCGCATACGAGCTCGCGGGGCACACCGTGTGGGGAGCGACGGGGTGGATGCTCCATTCACTGCTCGAGACGATGAGGAAGGACACGACGTGGCAGATGCCGTGAACGCGATGGCGCCCGAGGACCGGGAGCTTCGCATCCTGTTGGGTGAAGCTCGAACGATCGCCGTGGTAGGGCTCTCGTCGAAGCCGGGGCGGCCCTCTCTCGACGTCGCGGCCTACCTGCAAGAGCGTGGCTTCCGCATCGTGCCCGTGAACCCTCGAGAGACCGAAGTGCTCGGGGAGCCGGCGTATGCCTCGCTGCGGGACATCCCTTCGGACCTGTGATCGACGTTGTCGACGTTTTCCGCAAGGCCGAGGAGACCCCCGAGTTGGCCCGCGACGCCGTCGCGATCGGCGCCAAGGTGCTCTGGCTGCAAGACGGCATCGTCAACGACGAGGCCTATCGCATCGCGAGCGAGGCGGGCCTCGAGGTCATCATGGGGGTCTGCATCAGGCGGACCGATCAACGGCTGCAACGGGAGGGGACCGCATGACCGCATGGGAGTACTTCGTGGCGCCGCTGCTCGAGCACAATCCGGGAGAGATCTTGAACACGTTCGGTGACGACGGCTGGGAGCTCGTCTCGGTGATCGCACAACCGACCCCGTCGGGAGCGATCTCGACGGTTGCCTACCTGCGGCGCCCGAAGGAAGCCTGACTCAGGTCTCGCGATCGCTGGGGCCCTGGTTCCTCAGGCGGCGCCCTGCGACGAATCGCACTCCCAGGGCGCCGACGAGCACCGCGATCGCGCCGCCGGCGATCCAGGCGCGCCAGGCGCCGCCCTCGTCCGCCTTCTCGAGGGGAGGGCCGGTCGTCCAGATCGCGTTGGCGGTCGCGACGTAGAGCGTCCCGTCCGGGCCGTGGGCGACGTCGGTGACGCCCGCCTGGAAGCTCGCTATCTCATCGGGGTCACCGGCGTTGCGCGCCCCGGACTCGAGGCGCCAGAGCTTGCCGTCGTACGAGCCGAACCACACGTCGTCGTCAGCGACCGAGCACCCAGTCAGGGCGATCGGTGTCGGAAAGACCACGATCGGGTCCACGTAACGGTCGTCGTCTGCGCGCCCCGTGACGACCGGCCAGCCGTAGTTGGCGCCCGCAAGGATCAGGTTGACCTCGTCGTCGACGTTGGGTCCATTCTCCGTTTCCCAGAGCTCTCCGGTCCTCGGGTCGACACAGAGGCCGAACGAGTTTCGATGACCGATGGACCACACCGGGTTGCCGGCACCGAACGGGTTGTCCTCCGGCACGCCGCCTTCGGCAGTGAGGCGGACCACCTTGCCACCGATGTCGTCCTCGTCTTGGGCGCGATCGGGGTCGTGCGCCTCGCCGAGCGCGACGAACAACGTTCCGTCGGGAGCGAAGACCAGGTCTCCGCCGTTGTGGTAACCGGCGACCGCGCTGATGCCATCGAGCAGGGTCTCGGGCTCGCCGGCCGCGATCACACCGTCGGCTCTCACCCGAACGAGCCGATTGAGCCCGTCGGCAGGGTCGGAGTAGTAGAGGTAGATCCACGGCTCCTGGTCGAAGTCCGGGTGCACCGCGATGCCGAGCAGACCACGCTCGGCGCTCGGCATCACCGAAAGTGTGATGAAAGGTGGATCGAGCAGCTCGCGGTCGGGGGTCACGACCCGAACGCTTCCGGTCTCCTTCTCGGTGAACAGGAGCGTGCCGTCGGGCAAGAACGCCATGTTCGTCGGGAACGCGAGTCCCTCGAGGATGGGCCGGGGCTCGGCTTCGACCGCGTCGGCCGGCAGAGGCAGGACCCGAACGAGCACAACGATGGCGACCAAGATGCCGATGCGGCGCATGGTCCGACGGTATCGCGAGATGACACGATGGGTTCGGGAGGTGGCAGGAGGCCCATGTACTCGATCGATCATGTGGTGCTCGCCGTGTCGGATCTCGACGAGTCGGGCGAGCGGCTGCGCCGTGACCATGGACTGGCGTCGGTGCCCGGGGGTGTGCATCCAGGTTGGGGAACCGGAAACCGCATCGTGCCGCTTGGCGATGCCTACCTCGAGTTGATCGCGGTGGTCGACCTTCTTGTTGGCCGCACGACGGCGCTTGGTCGAGCGCTGCTCGAGCTCACCGGCGATGGCGTCGATCGATGGTTCGCTGTCTGCTTGGCCGACACACACCTCGATGCGACTGCGGCTCGGCTTGGGCTGAGGGTCGAGCCCGGCATCCGCACCCGCCCGGACGGTGCTGAGCTTCGATGGCGCGGCGCCGGCCTCGACGACGATTCGCGGGACGCGGGGTTGCCGTTCTTCATCGCGTGGGACGTTCCAGCCGAGCTGCATCCGGGTGGCGCGTCGATCCATCACGATGTCGACGTGACCGGCATCGGAAATGTCAAGATCGCGGGACACAGATCACGGCTACGCGACTGGCTGGGCCCAGAAGGCGACAACCTGCCTTTGACCGTCGTCGACGGCGACCGAGGCGTCCGAGGGGTTGATCTGTCGACCCGTCGAGGAGGGGCGCTTCATCTTTGACCGTGCCCCTCTGGCCCTGAGCGGCTCACGTCGGGCGGCGACCGACGATTGCGTGCAGACCCTGGGGCAACGTCTCTTCACCGAACGACATCTGGACGGTGGCCTCGACGCCGTGCTCGGCGAGCAGCATCGGCACCAGTGATGTGTCGACCATCACGTTGTCGTGGCGCTCGTCGTCGCGTCGCCACGAACCGTCGTCCTCGCGGATGAACGTCGCCATCTGGCGCACGTACCGATGGGGCGAGGGCACTGAGAACTCCGTGACGATCGCCCAGTCTTCGCCGACCCACCCCTTGCTTGGCTGGTTGAGGCGAACCGCAGCCCACTCGAGGTCGCACAGGTCGATCGCGAGCACGCCGCCGGGCCTCAGGGCGCGAGCGATGGCGACCAGCGCCCGATCGATCGCGTCGGCGGTCGGTAGATAGCTCAGCGTGTGGCCGACCGAGACGATCGCGTCGGCCTCGGGGATCGGATCGTCGGGAAGCGTGAGCCGCCGGATCTCCTCCGCCTCGATAGCCACCTCGCGCGCCAGGTCGAGCATCGCGGGTGACGCGTCGGTCGCGAGCACTCGATGACCGGCATCGAGCAGGTGTCGAGTGAGCAAGCCGCTGCCGCACCCGAGCTCGACGACGAGCCCGCCCTGCACTCGCACAGGGTCGAGCAACCCCAGGATGCCGGGGGCGCAGTCGTCAGCATGGAACCCGAAGCCCCTGTGATGAACGAGGGCAAGGTCGCGTCGGTAGTACTCCTCGTCCATCACAACTTGTCCGACCCGCCAGGGGCCGACACGACAGTGGCCGTCACGACAGGGCCCGGTCGAGGTCTTCGATCAGGTCATCGGGATGCTCGATCCCGACCGACAGTCGAACGAGGTCGGCCGGGACCTCGAGGGGCGATCCCGCCACACTCGCATGCGTCATCGGTCCCGGCACCTCGATCAGCGACTCGACCCCGCCGAGCGATTCCGCCAGGAAGAACAGCTCGGTCCGACGCACGACGTCGAGCGCCTTGTCGGCGCTGCCGACGCGGAACGACACCATGCCGCCGAACTCCGCCATCTGGCCAGCGGCGATCTCATGCCCCGGGTGATCCTCGAGTCCCGGGTAGAAGACCTGCGTGACGGCGGGGTGGAGAGCGAGGTAGCCCGCGATCGCTCGCGCGCCGGCGCAGTGCGCGCTCATGCGGACGGCGAGCGTCTTCAGCCCCCTGAGCGCGAGGTAGCTGTCCATCGGTCCGGGCACCGCACCCACCGCGTTGACGAGGAAGCCGAGCCGCTCGATCCACTCATCATCGTTGGTGACGATGGCTCCTCCGATCAGGTCGGAGTGCCCTCCGATGTACTTCGTCACGCTGTGGACCACTGCGTCGGCGCCGAGGCCGAGGGGTCGCTGCAACGCGGGGGTCGCGAACGTGTTGTCTACCACCACTCGCGCGCCGTACTCGTGACCGATCGCGCAGACGGCTCCGATGTCCACGATCTTCAGCAGTGGGTTCGACGGGGTCTCGATCCAGACCAGCTTCGTGGCCGGGGTCAGCGCTTCCTGCAGCGCCCCCAGATCGCCGAGATCGACCGTGGAGAACATGAGTCCCCAGCCGCTCAGCACCTTCGACAAGAGACGGTAGGTGCCGCCGTAGACGTCATCGGCGAGCACCACATGGTCACCGGGGTGCAGCGTGAGCAGCAGGGTCGTCTCGGCGCCGAGGCCGCTCGCGAAGGCGAACGAGCGTGTACCGCCTTCGAGTGAAGCGAGTGCCTTCTCTAACGCCTCGCGAGTCGGATTGCCGCCGCGCGCGTAGTCCCACACCTTCGGCTTGCCGACCTCGGGCTGCGCGTACGTCGACGTCTGGTAGATCGGCACATTGACGGCGCCGTAGGGCTCGTCGGGTTCCTGCCCGACGTGGATCGCCCGGGTCTCGAACCGAAGATCCGATCGCGCTACCGCTTCGCTCCCTGAGCGCTCTTCCGATCGCGCTACCGCTTCGCTCCTTGAGCGCTCGCTCATCGGCTCCTCATCGCATCTCGGGCGGCCTTTTCCAACCGCGGCTCTTCAGCTCGTCGAGGGCCTCGGCGCCGTCGCGCGCCTGAGCCCACAGCTTGGCCTTACGTTTCGCGTCATGCCCGGGTGCGAACTCGCCGCGCACGAGACGGTCACATGCCGGATCACCGCAGGCGCAGTAGGCGAACAACGGCTGGGCGTCGCGCGGCACAGCGGTTCCCGGCCGGTACGGCACGGCCGGCAGCGATGCCGAGGGCACCACGATCACTCCCTCGCGCGGGTCACCCGGGGCGAACCGCTTCCCGTCGAGCGCGAGAAGCCCGGTGAGGGCGGCGAGGGCGGCGTCGACGCGGTCGGGCGATGCGAGCTCATCCGTGCGCACCCCCTGTGCACGCAGCACGGCCGATCTCCACGCTGTGCTTGCGCGCCCCCTTCGGAGCGAGGCACCCCGCGAGCACCACGGCGGTCGCGTGCGGGAACACCTCGAGCGCCCTGCCTCGTGGGCTTCCCGCCGAGTAGGTCGGGAAGCCTGCCGCCGCGGCCTGGGCGAAGACCTCGAACCCGACCTCCATCCATGCGAAGAACCTGTTGCCGACGCCATGCGCCTCGCTAGGGGTGTTGAACGAAGAGATGTTGAGCGCAGCAAGCTCCCGCTCGGTCAGGCGCGAGCGGCCGGATGCCGCCCACCGCGGGGGCGAGTCGATCGCGATCACGTCGGGGTGCAGGTCGCCGATCAGGTGCTGCACGTCGGGTACTCGCACGCGCGACGAGACGTGCAGCGGCACGAGCCGGTCGTCGAGCAACACGACGTCGAGGCCCTTGCCAACGCCGACATCGATGCCGAGTGATCGCACGCCGCCGCTACCGCTGCGCCTGGCGCCGATGGGCGATGAAATCGAGCAGGTCGCTGCGAGTGAGCACCCCGAGCACCTGGCCGGATTTGGCGATGAGCACCGCGGGAGCGTGTTCCAACTGGTCGAATGCTGTCTCGATCCGCTGGTCCCATTCCACGAACGGGATCGGCGGCGCCATGACCTCCGCGACGTCGGCCTGGAGCGCGTCTGGATCGCGGAAGACTCGCTCCAGCAGCTCTCGATCCCGGATCGAGCCGACGAACTGACTCACGTCGGCCGATCCCTCGCGAACGACGGGCGCCTGCGAGATCGAGCTTGCCTGGAGGACATCGATCGCCTGACGGACCTTGTCATGGGCCTGCACGGTGATCAGCGGTGGCAGCTCGGCGCCCTTGGAGGCAAGCACCTGCTCCACGGTGACGACCTCCGGCCCTTCGAGGAAGCCGTACTGGCGCATCCAGCCGTCGGAGTAGAGCTTCGAGAGGTAGTTCCTTCCGGTGTCGGGCAGCAGCACGACGATCGTGGTGTCCTCGCCGTAGTCGCGGGCGACCTCGAGCGCTGCGTAGACCGCCGAACCGCATGAACCTCCGACCAAGATGCCTTCCTGCCGGGTGACCGCCCGCGCCATGAGGAAGGCCTCACGGTCGGGCACCCGAACCCATCGGTCGACGATGTCAGGGTCGAACGTCTTGGGGAAGAAGTCCTCACCGATGCCCTCGGTGAGGTACGGGCGCGGCTCGTCGCCTGTGAACACGGAGCCTTCGGTGTCGGCACCCACGATCACCACGTCGGGCTTCTCGGATTTCAGGTAGCGGCCGACCCCGGTGATCGTGCCGCCCGTGCCCACGCCCGCGACGAATACGTCGATCGTGCCCTCGGTCTGTGCCCAGATCTCGGGTCCGGTCGTGTCCAGATGGGTCGCGGGGTTCTCCTGGTTGAAGTACTGGTTGGGCTGGAAGGCGCCGGGGATCTCGTCGGCCAGACGAGTTGCCACCGAGTAGTAGGACTCCGGGGACTCACGTGGCACCGCGGTTGGCGTGATGATCACCTCGGCGCCGTATGCGCGGAGCAGCGAGATCTTCTCCTGGCTCATCTTGTCGGGCATCACGAAGATGCAGCGGTACCCGCGGATGGCTGCGGCGATCGCGAGACCATGTCCCGTGTTGCCCGATGTCGGCTCGACGATCGTGCCGCCGGGACCGAGCGTGCCGTCGCGCTCGGCAGCCTCGATCATGCGGATGCCGATGCGGTCCTTGACGGAACCGCCAGGGTTCAACATCTCGAGCTTGGCGACGATCGTGGGTCGCACACCGTGGGTGACCGAGCGCAGGCGCACGAGGGGCGTGTTCCCCATCGCGTCGAGGAATGTCTCCAGCACCTGCATCGACCGACCCCCTTGCGATGTGGACGCGCATATCGTGTCACGCTGGGTGGCGGACGTCCCGAAGTCGGTCATAGAGGCCCGAGATGCTCGAAAAAGGACACGCTTCACCTCGGGGGGTAATGTGCCGATTCCCACAGCAGCACGCGGCTGGCGTGAGAACGGGACGCGCGGGGGCGCGGGATGGGATCGAGGGTGTGACCGAGAGCGACCGCACAGAACGACCGGAACTCGACGTCGCTGAGGTGGAACTGGAGGGCCTCGGTGGCGGCGAGAGCTTGCTCGTCGTTGACGACGACCCCTTCATCGCTCGTCTGCTCGAGATCGAGTTGCGCGCCGCGGGATACGACGTGCGAGTGGCCGCCGACGGCGCGGTCGCCCTCGCTGTTGCCCAGGAACGCTGCCCCGACCTTGTCTTGGCCGACGTCATGATGCCGAACATGGACGGGTTCGAGCTCACCCGGCGTTTGCGGCAAGATCCTCGCACCGCGACGGTCTCGGTGATCATGCTCACCGCTCGTGGACTCTCCGCAGACAAGCTCGAGGGATTCGCGATCGGCGCGGACGACTACATCGTCAAGCCGTTCGACACGCCGGAGCTGCTCGCGCGCATCCGGGGTGTGCTCCGCCGGTCGCGCGACACACGGACGCAGTCACCACTCACCGGGCTGCCCGGCAACGTCCGCATCGAAGAGGAGATCGAGGCACGCCTCGCGCGCGCCGACACCTTCGCGATCTTGTATGCCGACCTCGACCACTTCAAGGCCTACAACGACCACTACGGGTTCATGCGTGGCGATGAGCTGATCCAAGCGTCGGCGCAGTTGATCGGCGACGCTGCACGAAGCGTTGGAGACGGCACCGCCTTCGTCGGACACGTGGGTGGCGACGACTTCGTCGTCGTCGTGCAGCCGGAGTTGGCGGCGCAGGCGGCCGATGCGATCGTGGCCGCGTTCGATGCCGCGGCCTCCGGCTACTACGACGAGGCTGACCGAGAGCGTGGGTACATCGAGGTCACCAATCGCCGGGGGGAGCTGCAGCGATTCGGCGTGGTGACTCTGTCGATCGGCATCGCGAGTACGGCGAAACGAGCGTTCCAGCACTATGCCGAAGCGGTCGCGGTTGCGACCGAGATGAAGCAGTTCACGAAGGGTTCCGAAACCTCGTCCTGGGCGATGGATCGCCGCCACGGCGAGTAGCTGCTCCGGTCCTTCCTCAGGCCAGTGGGCCAGGTTCCGCCAGGTAGAAGCCTTGCCCGAACCTGATGCCGAGTGCCCGAAGGGTGGCAAGCTCCTCCGCCGTCTCGATGCCTTCGGCCACGAGGGAGAAATCCATCTCCGTGGCGAACGAGACCATGGCAGCGGCGAGGGCGCGCTTGGCGCGGTCGGAGTCGATGCCGCGCGTCAGGCTCATGTCGAGCTTCACGATGTCGGGGGCGATGCGGAGCGCGTGCCGAAGGCTGGCGAATCCCGCACCAGCATCGTCGATCGCGACCCTCGTGCCTCGAGCGCGAAGCGGCGCGAGTGACTCGACGAGCGCGTCGTAGTCCTCGACGGCCTCGTGCTCGGTGATCTCGATCACGAGCCGGCTGGCATGCGGGGCGAGCAGCGCCGAGAGCTCAGCGGAGATCGCTGCTCGATGCGAGCAGTTCACGGCCAGATAGACGCCGGACGGGATCTTCGGCAAGGAGCGAAGGGCCTGTCTGAGCGTCGTCAGCTCGAGCTGCACCCCGAGCGCGAGCGACACGGCCTCGGCGAACCATTCGTTCGGCGGTCGGGGCGGGGGTGTGGAGAACCGTGCGAGCGCCTCGACCCCGACGACGGTCTCGGTCGCAAGCTCGACGATCGGCTGGAAGGCCATCGACACTCCCTCGCCGGCCACGAATCGTTCGATCTCGCCGCGGCGCGCGTCGAGGCGATCGCGCTCCCCGTCCTCACGCCGGAGCTGCTTCGAGAGCTCGGCCACGATGCCCGATATGACCTCGGCGGACAGGCTTGCGCCCCCTGCCATGACCTTCTGGATCGAACCGACGATCTCATCGCCGGTCGTTCCCTTGACGAGGTAGCCGACCGCGCCGGCGCGGAGCATCTCGAGCACCGTGGGGCGGTCCTCGAAGGCGGAGAGGGCGATCACCCTCGTGTCGGGGGAACATCGCGCGATCTCTCGTGCGGCTCGGGGGCCACCGCCGGCCGGCATCGCGACGTCGACGAGGGCCACGTCGGGACGTGAGTCGCTGGCGATGGCGATCGCCTCATCGGCGTCGCCCGCCGTGCCGATCAGTACGACATCGTCCTCGTGCTCGAGCAGATCCGCGAGCGCGCCGCGCAGAGCGGGCTCGTCGTCGGCGATCAGCACGCTGATCGGCCCGCTTCCGGAACCGTCCACGCCATCGGTGTCGTAGGTGGAAGTTCCGACGGCCATCGGGGGGACGCTACTCGGCGTTCGAGGGCCGCTCAAGCACATCGGCGCAGCCCGGTGTGCTTGATGGGGAATTCGGACAGTCGAGCCGGTCTAGACGAACGCTTGCGACACTACCGCCGTCGCGACCGCAAGGGTCGAGGAAGCGGCGAGGACGATGATGGAGCCGCGGGCCGATGGCGAAAGACCACTGCCAGCGCGACGAGTCCTCGTGCCGCGGCTTCGCCCGTTCGTGATCCGTTCCAGGACGAGACGGTGCCGACGCCGGCGCCGGCACTCCAGCCGATGCCGCCACCGAGTGCCCCCCAGGCGGCGATGCCGATGGCTCCGAGGCAACACGGCGCGGCGAACATCCCCGCGAGGGCGCCGCAGAGCCCGCCGATGGCCGCGTATCCGACGATCACCGGGGAAGACGCATCAAGCCGCATCGATGCTTCCACCCTAGGGGACGATCATCGCCCAGGGTAGGTCTCGGATCGAAGCCGACCCTTGCCGGTAGCATCGCATCGAGTCGCAGGGCCGAGACCCGTCGGGGAAGGAGCCAGGCAAGCATGACCGCCCGAGAGATCCGCGCGCCTCGTGGAAGCGCCCTCTCGTGTCGTTCGTGGCCGCAGGAAGCCGCGATGCGCATGCTGATGAACAATCTCGATCCCGAGGTCGCCGAACGCCCCGAAGACCTGGTCGTGTACGGCGGCACGGGCCGCGCTGCGCGGAGCTGGGAGGCGTACGACGCGATCGTCCGCACGCTCCGCACCCTCGGCGACGACGAGACCCTGCTCGTGCAGTCCGGCAAGCCCGTCGCCGTCTTCCGCACCCATGACATGGCGCCGCGAGTGCTGATCTCGAACTCGATGCTCGTGCCCAAGTGGGCCGACTGGGAGACGTTCCGCGCGCTCGAGGCACAAGGGCTCACGATGTACGGCCAGATGACGGCCGGATCGTGGATCTACATCGGCACCCAAGGCATCCTGCAGGGCACGTACGAGACGCTCGCGGAATGCGCCCATCAGCATTTCGGCGGCTCGCTCGCCGGCACGGTCACGCTCACAGGCGGGCTCGGCGGCATGGGTGGCGCCCAGCCGCTCGCGGTGACGATGAACGACGGTGTTGCCCTCTGCGTCGAGGTCGACCCCGCGCGCATCGAGCGCCGCGTGAAAACCCGCTACCTCGACCGATGGACCGACGACCTCGATGAAGCGGTCTCCTGGGCCGAAGATGCCCGCCGGGCCGGGCGAGCCGAGTCGATCGGCCTCCTCGGCAATTGTGCGGAGGTGTTCCCTGGCTTGTTGACCCGGGACTTCCGAGCCCGACATCGTGACCGACCAGACGAGCGCTCACGATCCGCTCGGCGGCTACGTGCCGGACGGCCTCTCCCTGCCCGAAGCCGAGGCGTTGCGGCGTGAGCCCGAGGAGTACACGAAGCGCTCGTACGAGGCGATGGCGCACCAGGTCCAAGCCATGGTGGGGTTCGCCGCCAAAGGCTCGGTCGTGTTCGACTACGGCAACAACCTGCGCGCAGGCGCGGA
The DNA here is from genome assembly GCA_963831325.1 of uncultured Actinomycetes bacterium. GTDB lineage: Bacteria > Actinomycetota > UBA4738 > UBA4738 > HRBIN12 > JAOUEA01. The sequence goes on along the minus strand of CAWHQA010000017.1, from coordinate 98,691 downwards.
AGCCGGAGGGCTTACGCACGACGTGGCGTTCAGCTACCCGGGGTTCGTTCCGGCGTTCGTACGGCCATTGTTCTGCGAGGGCAAGGGGCCGTTCCGATGGGCGGCGCTCTCGGGCGACCCCGCCGATATCGCCGCGACTGATGCAGCGGTGGCTGAGCTCTTCCCCGAGAACGAGCGGCTGCAGCGGTGGCTGCATCTCGCGAGCGAGAAGGTAGCGTTCCAGGGGCTGCCGGCGCGGATCTGCTGGCTCGGCTACGGCGAGCGCGACCGAGCCGGGGCACGGTTCAACGAGCTCGTGGCGAGCGGGGCGGTCAGCGCGCCGATCGTCATCGGTCGAGACCACCTCGATGCCGGAAGCGTCGCGAGCCCCAACCGCGAGACCGAGGCGATGCTCGACGGTTCCGACGCGATCGCCGACTGGCCGATCCTCAACGCGTTGATCAACACGGCCGCCGGTGCGCATTGGGTGAGCGTGCATCACGGGGGTGGCGTCGGCATCGGGTACTCGATCCACGCCGGCATGGTCGTGGTGGCCGACGGCACGGCGAACGCCGGCGAGCGCCTCGCGAGAGTGCTCACGTCGGACCCTGGCATGGGCGTCGTACGTCACGTCGATGCGGGCTACGACCGGGCGATCGAGGTCGCCCACGACCGCGGAGTCCGCACGCCGATGGAGGAAGGCTCTTAGCGACCGGCAGGAGCCGCCCGATGCTCGGCGGATCCGCATGGAGTATCGCCGAACGACGAGGGCTCTATCCTGACGCGATGGACCGACACATCTTGGCGATGGGTGGGGGGCAGTGGCCGGAGGATCCGATCTTCCGGTTCATCTTCGAGCTCACGGGGGCTGCCCGGCCGAAGATCCTGTCTGTGCCGACCGCGACCGGCGACGGCGATCGCAGCATCGCCGCGTTCTACCGCTCCTTCTCGGCGGAGAGCTGGGAACCGTCGGTGCTCACGCTCTTCGAACGCAGGGTGCAGGATCTGCGCTCGCTCGTGCTGACCCAGGACGTCGTGCTCGTGGGAGGCGGCAACACGATGAACATGCTGGCGATCTGGCGCGCGCACGGTCTCGACGAGATCCTCACGGAAGCCTGGGACGCCGGTGTCGTGCTCGCCGGCGGCAGCGCCGGCGCCAACTGCTGGTTCGAGGCGTCGACCACCGACTCGTACCTCATCGGGCGGTCCGATCCGCTCGTCGACGGGCTCGGGCTCGTCCCGGGAAGCTTCTGTCCACACTTCGACTCCGAGCCGTCGCGGCGCCCGTCGTATCACCGACTCGTAGGGGAAGGGGCGCTACCGCCCGGCATCGCGTGCGACGACCTCGCGGCGGTCCACCTCATCGGCACCGAGGTTGCCGAGGTACTGTCGTCCGAGCCGGGCGCAGGTGCTCGTAGGGTCGAGCCCGGTGCACACGGCGATGTCGTCGAGTCGCTGTTCGATGTCCGTCTGTTGGAAGCCGCGCCGTGACCGTCGCGATCGGCGAGACACTCACGGCCGAAGACGTCGTTGCGGTGGCTGGCGGCGCTCCGGTCTCGTTCGGCGACGACGCGCGGGCCCGCGTGTCGGCATCGCGCGCGGTGATCGACGATGCTCTCGCCAGCGGGGAGACCATCTACGGCGTCACCACCGGATTCGGCTCGCTCGCGCACACCCGCGTCGACCCGGCCGATGCCTCGACCCTGCAGCACGGCATCGTCCGTTCCCACGCGACGGCTGTGGGCGCGCCGCTTCCTCGCGAGGAAGCGCGCGCGATGCTCTTGCTGCGCGCACACGTGCTCGCGCTCGGCCACTCAGGGGTGCGGCCCGAGCTCATCGACCTGATGGTCTCGATGCTCAACGACGACGTGATCCCCGCGGTTCCCCAACAGGGGTCGCTCGGCGCATCGGGTGACCTGGCGCCGCTGGCGAACCTCGCGCTCCCGCTGATCGGTGACGGCAAGGTGCTGACGCCCGAGGGAGGCGTCGAGCCGGCTTCGGTCGCGTTCGGGCGTGCCGGGCTCGAGCCCTTGACGCTCGAGGCGAAGGAGGGGCTCGCGCTCGTGAACGGCACGCAGGGCATGCTCGCGATCGGCATCCTCGCGACCGAGCGAGCGGCGGATCTCGCCCGCTCCGCCGACGTCGTTGCCGCGATGACGATCGAGGCCTCGCTCGGCACCGACCGGCCGTTCGACGAGCGGCTGCAGGCGCTGCGCCCGCATCCGGGCCAGGCGGCGAGCGCGGCGAACCTGCGACGGCTGCTCGCCGGCTCGCCCATCCTCGCTTCGCATCGCGACTCCGAGCACCTCGTGCAGGACGCCTACTCGCTCCGCTGTGCCCCCCAGGTGCATGGGGCCACACGCGACGCGCTCGCCTACGCCCGGGAAGTGCTGCGTATCGAAGCGAACAGCGTGAGCGACAACCCGATCGTGTTGTCCGACGGTGAGGTCATCTCCGGCGGGAACTTCCACGGTCAACCCGTCGCGGTCGCGCTCGACGGCGTCGCGACGGCGCTGGTCTCGCTGGGCTCGATCTCGGAACGGCGCCTCTACCGGTTGCTGGACGAGCACCAGTCGAACGGGCTGCCACCTTTCCTCGTGCATGGTTCGGGGTTGAATTCTGGATTCATGCTCGTGCAGTACACGGCCGCGTCGCTGGTGAGCGAGTGCAAGACGCTCGCGCACCCAGCCTCGGTCGACTCCATCCCGTCGAGCGCGGGGCAAGAGGACCATGTGAGCATGGGCATGACGTCGGCGCGTCACGCACGGGAGGTCGTCGCGAACGTCGAGACCGTGATCGCGCTCGAGGCGCTGGGGGCCGCGCAGGCACTCGATCTCCGGTCGCCGCTGGAACCCGCTCCGGCGACCCGCGTCGTGCACGAGGCCATCAGGCGGCGGGTGCCGTTCTTCGAGGCCGACCGAGAGTTCGGCCCCGACATCGCAGTCGCCGTGAGCCTGGTGCACGAGGGCGGTTTGATCGCTGCCGCGGAAGCCGCGATCGGTCCTCTCGCCTAGGAACGTGGCGCGGCGCCGAAGCCTGGTCAGTCGATATCTCTTTCGGTATCGAATGAGGTCAGAGGATCGCTGAACCCACTTCGATACCGTTTTCGGTATCGCAGGTGCCGCCAGTATTCTCGAACCCTTCGCGCAAGCTCTCGGCGAAGAGGTGGAATCGACTTACTCGTCTGACGAGATGACCGGCACGAGAGATGTCGCGGGAGGCCCGAGGAGCGCGATGCCGACTTCGCGGAGCTGATACCAATCGATCAGCCAACTGCTGTCGACCTCGATCTCGTGGAACGGCTCGCCCGGGGAGATCCGTGCCGCCGCCGATGACTCGGTGCGGAAGGTTTTGAGCGCCCGCGATGAGAGGCATACGACCTCGACTCGGTCTTCCAATTCCGGCATCGCCTCGACGATGTCCAGATGGAGTTGCGCAAGCGCTGCGACCTCGGCTGCCTTCAGGTTCGCCCGAATCACCGTCACCATGTCGACGTCACCGATCCCGGACTCGAAATCGCCCTTGACCACCGACCCGAATATGTAGGAGCCGACCAGCTCGCGGCCCAGAGCCTGTTGCTGGCCCTCAACGAGTCGGGCTAGCAGGCTTTCCACGCCTGCGTCCGTGATCTCCATCGGCAGTTCCTCTTTGGAGCGCGAAGGGGACATCCGCTCAGGCTCGCGGATGCACGACCCGGCCGCCCACGATGGTCGCGACCACCGGGTCGTGTCCGGGGCGATAAGGCACTTGGGCGAATGAGGCTTCCTCGAGCAGCACGAGGTCGGCGCGCTTCCCGACCTCGAGGGTGCCGAGCCGATCGGCGAGGCCCAGTACCCAAGCTGGGTTCAGCGTGGTCGCAGTGAGCGCCTCGAGCGGCGGCACCTCGTAGACGCCAGCAGCCATCGCGATCACCTCGGGCATCGAGACGACGGGTGAGGTGCCCGGGTTCGCGTCGCTCGCGAGCGCGATCGGCACGCCGGCCGCGCGCAGCGCTGCGGCGGGAGCGGGCGTTCCCCGCAGGAAGAACGTCGAGGCGGGAAGCAGGCCGGCGACCGTCTCACCGGCAGCGAGCGCTGCGACGCCCTCCGGCGAGCAATGGTTGAGGTGATCGGCGCTGCGGGCTCCGAGCCGAGCCGCTGCAGCCGCCGCGCCCGAGTCGCCGAGCTGATCGGCATGCACCCGAAGAGCCAGCCCGGCATCGCTCGCCGCCGCGGCGATCACCTCGAGATCGTCGAGTGAGAAGGCGATGTCCTCGACGTACACGTCGACCGCGTCGGCGAGGCCACCGCCGGCCACCTCGGGTATCAGCTCGGTGCACGCTGCGCGAACCCAGTCCTCGCGAGCCATGCCTGCCGGCACGGCGTGCGCGGCGAGCAGCGTGACGGTGCAGGTCTGCACCGCCTCATCTGCGAGGCGCCTGGCGAGACGGGCGGCGCGCAACTCCTGCTCGACCGAGAGGCCGTAGCCGGTCTTCAGCTCGAGGGCCGTCGAGCCGTGGCCGAGCATCTCGTCGAGCAGCGTCCGTGAGAACTCGAGCACCTCGTCGTCGCTCGCCTCGGCAAGCATGCGCGCCGAGCGGAAGATGCCGCCGTCCCCCCCGTGCAGCTCGCGATACGACACGCCTCTCAGGCGAGCTTCGAACTCGTCGGCGCGCCACCCGACGAATGGCAAGTGGGTGTGGCAGTCCACGAACCCGGGCACGATGCATCCGCGGTCGGGGCTGCCGAGAGTCGGTTCCCACGGGAACCCGTCGACCGCGCCGACGTAGGCGATCATGCCGTCGTCGTCCCAGGCCACGCCGACGCCACCCTCGGCCCATGCCGCCGCGTCTCCCGTCGGGCGGTCGCCGCGACCCGTCGCCATCGCCGCCGAGACCGCGGCTCCTTGCGCCATGGTCGAAGGGTAGCCGCCGACTCGTCTGGTCACCGACGGCAGCGGACCACGACGAACCAACGTCCCTCGTAGAGAGGTTCCCCGCCACCCAGCTCATCGAGGAGCGTGCGTGCCGTGAAATACCGCTTGTACACCTGATGGGTTGATCCGTCCGAGAGCACCCGTGACTGCAGCTCTTCGGTCTCGACGTCCTCGCGCAGGGCGGCGTCGAGCACGACGAGCTCGCCCGCGACCCGCCTCGCCTCCCGCAGGAAACGCTCGAGCTCGCGACGCCGCAGGTGGCCGTAGAAGTGCCCGGTGAAGACCCTGTCGAAGCTGTCGTCACGGAAGGGAAGCGACATGCCGTCTGCCCTCACCCTGGCGCCGGACATGCGAGATCCTGCCACGTGCAGCATCGACTCGCTGCCGTCGAGACCCACGATGTGGCCGGGCAGATATCGGGTGATGAAGCCTGTTCCGCAGGCGACATCGAGCGTTCGGGCGGGAACGAGGTCGCCGATCACGGAAACGACGGCGCGGAGCTCCTCACGCCAAGCCGGGCGATCGCGATCGCGGAAGAGACCGCGTCCCAGGTACCAGTCGTCGTACTCCGGCGCGCGACGCTCGTAGTAGGCGGCGATGTCCAGGCGCTCAACTCTGGGGGGCATCGCGAGCGAGTGTAGACACAGGTGACCGCGTACGGACGAAAACGTCGTTCGCATCCGAGCTATCGGTGTCCATACACTCTCGAACGTGTTGGTCGAGCGCACGATCGTGCTGCCGGTTCTCATCGAGGAAGCGTGGACCGCCCTCATGGACTGGGAGCGCCAGGCCGACTGGATGCTCGACGCCGACAGCGTCACGGTCGTCTCCGACCAGCGGGAAGGCGTGGGGGTGCAGCTCGCGGTGCGCACGAGGCTGTTCGGTGTCGCGGCGTTCACCGAGCCCATGGAAGTGGTCGGGTGGGACCCGCCTCGCCGGCTCGACATCCGGCACGGCTCGCTCGTGGCCGGCTCCGGCGCGTGGATCCTCGAAACGATCGAGGGCGGCACCCGGTTCACCTGGCGAGAGGAGATCAGCCTGGCCGTGCCCGCGCTTGGTGAGCTCGCAGCCCGGCTCTACAGGCCGGTGATGCGGGGTCTCATGGACCGAGCGATGAGGGGTCTGCGCGGCTACCTGATCGCCACCGGCCCTGCTCGGCACTGACGTCTCGCGTGCGGCCGGCGGTCGCGGTCGTCGAGCCTATACTCGAGTGACAGAACACGGGGAGCTCGGGGAACCGGGCTGAGAGGCCGGCTGATGGCGCCGGCGACCCGACGAACCTGACCCGGGTAATGCCGGCGGAGGGAGTTCGAACCGTGCGATCGGCTTTCATCTTCTGCGGCGGGGGATCGTCGCGTGTTCTCTTCGAGGTGCCCGACGATGCTCTCGTGATCGCGGCCGACGTGGGTCTGGCCGAGGCGAACCGGTTGGGTGTTCCCGTCGATCTGCTGGTCGGCGATCTCGACTCGGTGAGCGCGACCGACCTGAAGGCGTTCGAGAGCGCTGGGGGCGAAGTGCGGCTTCACCCACAGGACAAGGACGCGACCGACCTCGACCTCGCGATCGGAGAGGCGATCGCAGCGGGCGTGGAGCAGGTGGTCGTCGTGGGCGGCGACGGCGGCCGGCTCGATCATCTGTTCGGGAACGCCGTGGTCATCGCCTCGCCGCGGTATGCGGCGGTGGAGATCGACGCGGTGTTCGGTGCCGCTCGGTTGCATGTTGTACGTCGTCGCCGGTGGCTGACGGGCGTCGAAGATGAGCTGATCAGCCTCTTCGCGGTCGGCGGGCCCGCCCGAGAGGTCCGGACCCACGGACTGCGTTGGCCGCTCGACGGCGCCGACCTGGAACCCAGTTCGAGCCGCGGCATCAGCAACCGCTTCGTCGGTGAGCGGGCGTCGATCGAGCTGCGCGACGGGGTCGTGCTGGCGGTCCGTCCGGGTGACGAGGCTTTCTCATGAGAGGCCGTGGTCGCTTCCTCGGCGTGCTGCTGGCTCTCGCGGTCGCAGCGGCATCGTGTACCGAGAACGGCGAGGCAGCGCGACCTGATCCCGAGCAGCCTGCCGAACCCGTCACCGTCACACTGCTCACGCACGACTCGTTCGACGTGAGCCGGTCGGTCCTGCGAGCGTTCGAGCGCGACAGCGGCATCGAGTTGCGCATCGTGCTTGCGGGCGACGCCGGCCAGCTCGTGAACCGGGCGATCCTGACCGCGGGCAACCCCGAGGGCGACGTGCTCTTCGGCATCGACGACAACCTGCTTCCGAAGGCGATCGAGGCTGACGTCTTCGAGCCGTATGAGTCACCGGAGCTTTCGAGGGTCGACGACGCGTACGAGCTCGACCCGACGCATGCTGTGACGCCGGTCGATCGCGGCGATGTGTGCCTGAACGTCGATCTCGCGTGGTTCGCGGACCGCGGCCTCCCGGCGCCCGACGACATCGCGACCCTCACCGACCCCGCGTACCGGGGGCTCACCGTCGTCGAGAACCCCGCCACGTCGACGCCGGGGCTCGCGTTCCTGCTCGCGACGGTTGCTCGGTTCGGCGAGCCGGGGTGGGAAGACTTCTGGCTCGACCTCCGAGCGAACGACGTGCTCGTGGTCGAGGGGTGGGAGCAGGCCTACTACGGCGAGTTCTCGGGTGCGGGTGGGGGGAAGGGGAGCGTCCCATCGTCGTGTCCTACGCGACGAGCCCGGTCGCCGAGGTCGTCTTCGCGGAGGAACCGCTCGACGAGGCGCCGACGGCCGCGGTCACCGAGAGCTGTTACCGCCAGGTGGAGTTCGCAGGGGTGTTGGCCGGCACGGAGCACCCCGTCGAGGCTCGAGCGGTGGTCGACTTCCTACTGTCGAGGTCCTTCCAGCAGGACGTGCCGCTACGCATGTTCGTGTTCCCGGTTGCCGATGACGTGGAGCTGCCGCAGGAGTTCGTGCGGTGGGCGGAGGTGCCCGCGGCACCGTTCGCCTTGCCGGCCGAGCAGGTGAGGTCCGGTCGCGAGGGTTGGGTCCAGACGTGGACCGACCTGATGTTCGGTTGAGGCTCGTGGGTCCCGCACGGTCGCCGACGCGGGGCAGCATCGGAAGGGTGGCGCTGGCTGCGGTGCCGGCCTTCTTCCTGGCGCTGTTCTTCGTCTACCCGCTGGCGTCGATCGTGGGCTCGGTGATCGGCGACGTGTCCCCGGGAACCGTACTCGGCGACGCGCGGCTGCGCGGGGTGATCTGGTTCACGACCTGGCAAGCGGTGGTCTCGACGGTACTCACACTCGCGGTCGGTCTGCCCGCGGCGTACCTGCTGGCGAGGTTCCGGTTCCCCTGCCGAGCGGTGCTCCGCGTCGCGACGTTGGTTGCGTTCGTGCTGCCGACCGTGGTGGTGGGGGCGGCGTTCGCGGGGTCGAGACCCTCGCTGGTGTCACTCTTCGCGGCGCACGTCTTCTTCAACCTCGCGGTCGTCGTGCGCGTCGTGGGGAGCTTCTGGTCACAGCTCGACCCGGCCTACGAGGATGTCGCGACAGAGATGGGCGCGACCGGCGTGAGGCGGTTCACCGACGTGTTGGTGCCCCTCGCGCGACCGTCGATCGTGGGAGCGGCGACGCTCGTGTTCCTGTTCACGTTCACCTCGTTCGGCGTGGCGCTGCTGCTCGCCGGCCCCTCGCGAGCGACGATCGAGGTGGAGATCTTCCGCCAGACCTCGCAGTTGCTGAACCTTCCGGTCGCGGCGGCACTCACCCTCGTGCAGCTGGCGATCGTGGCCGGATCGCTGTGGCTCACGTCGCGAGCCGAGGCTCGGTCGGCGGTGCGGCAAGGACTCGTCTCCTCGCGCGAGGCAGCCCGCGCGCCGCGCACGAGAGGGGAGCGGGTCTTCGTCGCGGTGGGAGCTCCGCTGCTGGCGATCATCGTGCTCGGGCCCCCTCTCCGTCTCATCTGGCGGTCGGTGCGCACGCCGTCGGGTCTGACGTTGCAGCGATACCTCGATCTCGGCAGCATCCGCCGGGGCAGCGCCCTGCCGATCGCCCCACTCGATGCGGTGATGACCTCGCTCCGGGTCGCCACCGGTGCCGCCGCGCTTGCGCTCGTCGCCGGGGTCATGGCGGCCTGGGTCATCGCGCGCTCCCGACGAGACCCGGGTTCCCGCTCCAGACCGGGATCGTGGCTCCGCGGCTTGGCCGGACTCTCGGCCGTGCCGCTCGGTATCTCGGCCGTGACCGTCGGCTTCGGCTACGTCGTCGCGTTCGACTCCGGCGCGCTCGACCTCCGCGGCAGCGTCTGGCTGCTGGTCGCGGCCCAAGCCGTGGTCGCGCTTCCCTTCGTCGTGCGCCTGGTGGAGCCCGTCCTGACCTCCGCCGGGCACGACCTCAGCGAGCAGTCGGCCGCCCTTGGGGCTTCTCCGTGGCAGACCGCGCGAGACGTCGTGCTGCCGGTTGCCTCGAGGGCGATCGCCGGCGCGGCCGCGTTCGCGTTCGCGGTATCGCTCGGCGAGTTCGGCGCGAGCGCGTTCGTCGCCCGCCTGGACTCGCCCACGATGCCGATCGCGATCGTGCGCCTGCTGTCGCAGCCGGGCGCCGCCTCGGTCGGACAAGCCATGGCGATGAGCGTCGTGCTCATGGCGGTGACCGCGGTGGTCACCGTGTCGATCGACCGCTTCCGCGTCGGCGCGTTCGGCCGTCTCTGATCGGCGACCCGGCCGTGGACCGTAGCGGCGCCAGCTAGATCGATGGGGCGGGCGGTGGCGCCGTTGTCACCTGCACGACGGCCGGCTCTTCCGACGCGTTGCGGATCGTGAGCTCGGTGCCGGCTGGCACGAGGACCGTGTGCCATTGGCTCATGCGCGTACGGCCCTTGCCCACCTGCACTGCGACCTCGCCGGCGAGCACCGACACGATCGCGTCGGATCCTCGGTCGGCGATGGGGCCGATCTCTTGCGCGTCCTGCAAGCAGATCAGCTGGCTCCAGATGCGCTCGGACTCGAACAGGACCTCGGTGCGTGCTGCCTCGTCGTCGAACCGCACGAGGTCTCTCATATCGCGGGGCTTCATCACCGCTCAGACTATCGAGCACGCCGAGTCGACGGCGCACCTATGCCACCGTCCGGCCCTTTACACTTCCCGCAACCACCGGGCCCGCCATGACGAGACATCTACCAGCGAAGGAGCGACGCCACGTGACCACGTACTCCTACTCGAGCGAGTCAGCGACCGACGTCAAGACAGGACTGCTGATCGTGCCCGTCTTCGAAGGACCCAAACCGGGTCCGGGTGTGCGCGAGGCCGGGCTCGCCAAAGCCTTCACCGACGCGAAGCACACGGGCAAGCGGGGTGAGGCCGTGCTCGTCACTCGCCGCGATGGCGACCGGTTCGCTGCCGCCGCGGTGTTGATGGTCGGAGTGGGCAAGAAGGAGGAGCTCACGATCGAGGGTGCCCGCCGAGTGCTCGGACGTGCCGCCGCCACCGCGCGTCGCTTCGGAACGGTCGCAACGACGTTCCCGCAGATCTTCGGAGCCCGGCAGGCAGCCGATGCTGTGCAGGCCGCAGCAGAAGGCTTGGGACTCGGTGCCTACCGGTTCGACCGATACCGCTCCAAGCGTGACGACGCGGTGGGTCTGAAGAGGGTCATCGTCCTCGGCAGCTCGAGATGGGAGACCAAGGGACTCGCCGCCGCAGCCAAGCGCGCCGCCGTCGTGGTCGATGCGGTGAGCTGGGCGCGCGACCTCGTGAACACGCCTGCCGGTGATATGCCGCCCGCCGAGATCGCGCGCGAGGCCCAGCGCATGGCGCGCTCGGTGGGCCTCACCTGCAAGGTCTGGAACGAGAGCCAGCTCGAGAAGGGCGGCTTCGGCGGCATCCTCGGCGTCGGCAAGGGAAGCGTGAACCCCCCGCGCCTGATCGAGCTCACGTACACGGGCGCCGGGAACGCGACGCCGATCGCGCTCACGGGCAAGGGCATCGCGTTCGACTCCGGCGGTCTGTCGATCAAGGACGCCAAAGGCATGGAAACGATGAAGGACGACATGGGCGGCGCCGCGTCGATCCTCGCGACGATGAAGGCGGTAGCGCGCCTCAAGCCGAAGATCAACGTGATCGCTGCGATCCCGTGCAGCGAGAACATGCCGAGCGGGTCGGCGCAGAAGCCGGGAGACGTGATCACGCACCGCGGCGGCACCACATCGGAGGTGCTCAACACCGACGCGGAAGGCCGCCTCGTGCTCGCCGACGCGCTCGCGTTCCTCGCAGAACGCAAACCCGAGCTCATCGTGGACACCGCCACGCTCACCGGTGCGTGCGTGGTTGCCCTCGGCACCTCGATCACCGGGGCGATGGGCAACGACGACGCGTTGATCCGAGAGCTGATCGCGGCGGGCGACGCCACCGGCGAGCCGATCTGGCAACTGCCGCTGCACAAGGACTACCGCCCGTTGATCGACTCGTCGGTCGCCGACATCAAGAACATCGGCGATCGCTGGGGCGGTGCGATCACGGCGGCATGGTTCCTTGCGGAGTTCGTGGGCGAGACCCCGTGGTGTCACCTCGACATCGCGGGGCCCGCGTTCAGCGATCGCGGCACGGACCTGAGCCCTCGTGGCGCGACGGGAGCGCCGGTACGCGCGCTCGTGAAGTTCGTGCTCGACCGGGCCGCCGCGTAGGGTGAGGCACTCGGCGTGAGCGACACCGATATCTCGGCCGCGAAGGTCGAGAGCTCCGGAGCGCCCGTCGAGGAGCCTCGCAGCGGGCCCGTGCTCGCCATCTTCGCCCACCCCGACGACGCCGAGATCGCCGCGGGCGGCACGATCGCGAACTGGACCGCAGCGGGCCGCGATGTGCACCTGCTCGTGCTCACCAACGGCGACCGCGGCTCGCAGGATCCGGCGCTCGACCGGGCCGAGCTCGCGCGTCTCCGTGCTCACGAGACGGAAGCGGCGGCCGACGTGCTCGGCCTGGCGAGCGTACGCCTGCTCGACGTGCACGACGGTGACCTCGCGAACACGCTCGAGGTGCGCGAGCAGGTCGTGCGACGCATCCGTGAGGTGCGCGCCGAGACAGTGCTCTCGGTCGACCCCACGGCCGTGTTCTTCCAGAACAGCTACTACAACCACTCCGATCACCGTACCGCCGGGTTCGTCGCGCTCGACTCCGCGTTCCCCGGCTCCGGCAATCCGCACTTCTTCCCTGAGCACCTGGGAGAGGGGATCGCCGTGCAGGAAGTCACCGACGTGTGGCTCGGTTGGACGAACGAGCCGAACCACACCGAGGACGTCACAGCGACCTGGCAGACGAAGATCGACGCTCTCGCGCGCCACGAGAGCCAGCTTTCCGAAGGCATCCGCTTCTTCGAGACCTTCTTGCTCGAGGAGGCCGAGGAAGCTGGCGCGAAGATCGGCGTGGGCCGAGCCGAAGAGTTCCGCCGCCTCGACCTGACGCAGTGATCCCGTCCGTTGCCTAGTCGCAGCCGAGCTTGGGCTTCGGAGTGTCATTGCGGACGAAGTAGATGGACGTCTCGTCCCCCTGGCTCTCGAAGCGGAAGACCGCCACCTCAGCGGACAGCAAGGTCATGCTGCCCTTCCGGAAGGGGTCGCCGACAGCCAAGGTGTTCCCAACTGCGTACGACTGCCAGAAGCTGCCATCGAAGTCCACGCGGAAATCGATCCCGCAGTGTGTGTAGAGCTCGAACGGCCGCTCCTGGCCGACAGCCACGTCGGACGAGGTCGCACGGTCGCGCTTCTCGTCGAGCTCGATCGGCCAGGGTGACGGCTCCGGCACCGGAAGTGCCTCGGTCGGGATCACGATGAGAGGTTCCTCCGGCGTTGAGTCGAGGGTTGGAACAGGCAAGGCGCTGGGGTCGGTCGGTCCCGTGCATGCCGTGACGAGCGCGATCAAGACCATGATGACTGTCTGCCGCATGAAGCAACCATGCCTCGTGGCGATGGCGTCGTGACATCGTCATCCGTCGCGGTCACGCGTCGGTTACATTCGGGTTGTGCAGGGCAGCGACGGCTACTTCGACGAGCGGATCGCCTCGAGGTACGACGAGACGTCTGCGGAGATGTTCACCCCGGCTGTCGTCGACCCGGTTGTCGATTTCCTCGCAGAGCTCGCCGGAAGCGGACGTGCGCTCGAGCTCGGGGTCGGGACAGGTCGGATCGCGCTCCCGCTCGCCGAAAGAGGAGTGCCGGTGCACGGCATCGAGCTGTCCGAAGCGATGGCCGCGAGACTGCGCGCGAAGCCCGGCGGCGACGACATCGGCGTGACGATCGGGGACTTCGCGACGACGTCGGTGGAGGGGTCGTTCTCCCTCGCGTACCTGGTCTTCAACACGATCACGAACCTGACGACGCAGGCGGCGCAGGTCTCGTGTTTCCGCAACGCAGCGGCGCACCTCGAGCCGGGTGGGTGCTTCGTGATCGAGGTCTTGATCCCTCAGCTGCAGCGACTGCCACCCGGTGAGACGTTCCAGGTCTTCTACGGGAGCGAGAACTACTGGGGGATCGACGAGTACGACGTCGCGACGCAGACCTCGACGTCGCATCACATCGAGTTCATCGACGGACATGCCGAGCGCTTCTCCATGCCCTTCCGATACGCGTGGCCCGCTGAGTACGATCTGATGGCACAGCTCGCCGGGATGCGCCTGCGCGAACGCTGGGGCGGGTGGAGGCGCGAGCCGTTCACGAGGGACAGTCGGCATCACGTCTCGGTGTGGGAGCTCCCGGAATCGGCCCGCCGCAGCTAGCGGAGCCCGAGTCGGAGCAGGACCTCGTCGTCGAAGACGATCTCACCGGTCCGCTCGAAGCCGTAGTCCTCGTAGAACCCGATCGGGCTTCCGTCGCCTTGGCCGGCGCTCGTCCAGATCTCCCCGACTCCCGGTCGGCCGCGGAAATACGCAACGATCAGATCGAGCGTTGCGGTGCCGTAGCCTCGTCGCTGGTAGCGCGCGTCGATGAGCAGCTTCCACAGATAGTGCGCGATGTAATCCGGGCTACCGACCTCGTCGCTGATCATCACGAAACCGACCGGCGTCTCGTCGGCGTAGACGCCCCAGGGCAGGGCGCGCCCGTCCGGCTCCTGGGCTGCTTCGAGCAGCGACTCTGCGACGCCGCTGACGAATGTCTCCTGCGCGGGTGAGACGCGAAGGGCTTCGAGGACTTCCCGATTCGCATCGTCGATCACCGCAGCGAAACCACGACCGGATGCTACCGCCTGGCCGGAGCATCCCCTGCGCCCGCATCGTTGTCCTCGTAGGCTCGGGCGCGTGGCGAACCATCACTTCGGCGAGATCGGTGACATCTGGAAGCACCTGGTGCTCGGCGACGTGCTCGATCGTGTGCGGCCCGCGAGGTACTGGGAGACTCACGCCGGGTCGGGCACGTACGAGCTTGACCGCTCGTGGGAGCGCGAGTTCGGCGTGTTCACGCTGTTGCGCGAGGCGCCGCGTGCTCCGGCGATCAACGCCTCGCGGTTCCTGGGGCTCGTCCGCACGCTTCCACCCCGCGACGACGGCGCGCCGCGCTACCCGGGGTCGCCTCGGCTGGCGATGGACGTGCTCGGTGATGCGGCGACCTACGTGCTCTGCGATCTCGACCCGGCGAGCGTCGCGGACCTGACACGAACGGCGCGGGAGCTCGACTTCCACGACCTCGTGCTGGTGGAGCGCGCCGACGGGCTCGCGACGATCTGGGCCGCCGCGCAACGCCTCGCACACGACGATGCCACGGAGACGTTCGTGCTGCTCGATCCGTTCGACGAGACCGAGCGTTCCATCGACGACATGGACTCGCTCGACCTGTTCACGAGGCTCGTCGCCGGCGGCTTCCCGACGGTGCTGTGGCACGGGTACGATGATCTTGATGACCGAGACTCGATCAGGGTCCGCTGCGTCGTCGAGGGCGTCGCGACGTCCTCGCTCGACATCGAGACGGGGTTCCTGCGCGCGGAAACCACGCTGCACCCGGGTGTCGGCGGCTGCGCGATGTTTCTCGGCAATGTGCCCGCCGACGTCGTGGACCATGCCGAGCGGCTCGGCCGTCAGCTCGAGGCCTGCTACGACGAGGTGCTGATGCCCGACGGCACGCCTGGCACGCTTCGGTTCACACGGACCGAGGTCGCGTGAGCATCACGCGGGCTTCGTTCCCGTCGCGATGATGACTTCGCGGAAGTCGTTCAGTGGGTCGGGGAACCGCTCCGCGAACACAGCGCGGGTGCGTTCTCGGAGCGACGCCCAGCCGGCTTCGCCCAGCATGTTCTTCACGAACCGCCCCGTCGCCCAGACCTGCAGCCCGTCGACGTAGTCCTCGAGCGAGTAGCTCCACTGGTACTTCACGACCTCTGTGCGCACGGTGCGGAACCCGGCATCGATCAAAGCTTCCTCGACCGCGACACGCTTCTTGAAGCGATCGTGCCACGGCGCGGCCTCGGCGTACGCGGGGGCGAGCATCTCGCGCGGCACGACGCTCTCGACGAGCTCGCGCCATGTCTGCTGGTAGGCGTCGACGCCATCGGCCCATGTCGTGAAGCCGATGCGTCCGCCCAGTCGCAGCACTCGGGCGATGTCGAACAGCACCGTCTCGACCTTGTTGAAGTGGGCCAGCACGAACGAGCCGAGCACGGCGTCGAACCGACCGGGTCCGAAGGGAAGGTCGATCGCCTGGGCGGCGACGACGGGGATCTTCGGTCGTTCTCGCCTCGCGACGTGCAGCATGCCGATCGACTCGTCGATACCGACCACCGACGCGCCGGCGTCGGCGGCTGCCTGCGCCGCGACGCCTGTGCCGGTGCCCACATCGAGCACCCGAGCGCCGTCGGCGAGACCCACCATCTCGATCAGCTCGAGCGCCGGTTCACCGAGCCGACGCGCATGCACGCGGTCGTAGGTCTCGGCCACGTCGTCGTAGGTGCGCCAGTCGTTCATGAACAGCAAGCCTATCGGTCGTCGGCGTCAACGCTGCCCGCGACAAGCTCTGCCGATAGCGGCGGGCGCCCCGGTACGCTGTCGAGCCGTATGCGAAGGGAAACACGCTGACCGGCGCAGCCGGATACATGGCGCTCGTGCTGGCCGGGGCGGTGGCCGGGGCCTGCGCGTTCCTGTGGCTCACCCCCCTTTGGAACGAGGTCAAGCGAGGCTTCTTCACCCTCACCACTTCTATCCTTGCGGTGGTGTCGCTCGCCGCGTGGCTCTCGACGCGCGCCGCGCAGATCCCGGGCGATGACGCGGGGGATCGTTCGGCCACCCTGGCGCTCGCAACCACTGCCGCGATCGGCGTCTCGTGCGTGCTGATGTACTCCAAGCGGCATGTGCTCGCGCGCGTCGCGGGCATCTTCAGCGTCATCGCCTCGATCGCCACCCTGGTCGCGATGGCCCCAACGGGGCGCCAATCGTTCCCCATCGCGCTGTTCCAACTGGTCGCGGGCGCCGCGTTCCTCGGCTCGATCACCGTTGGGCTATTGCTCGGACACTGGTACCTCACCGACCGGGGACTGAGCCGTGGGCCCATCAACCGGTTCACGACGGCGATGGTGGTCGCGACCGTGATCGAGGGGGCGGCGGTCATCACGAGCGGATTCGACGGTGTTGAGAGCTCGGCCTCGCTGAATCCGTTGCTCACCGCGGGTGCGCTCGCGCCGTGGATCGCGCTCGGCATGGTGGTGGCCACGCTGCTGATCGCACTGCTCACTCGAGCGACCCTGAAGGGCGAGCGCGCTTCGGCTGTGCAGTCGGCAACCGGCTTCTACTACCTCGCCGTCGTCACGGCGTTCACGGCTGAGGTCGCCGTGAAGACCAGGTTCTTGCCGTAGCCGATGCAGACCGCGGTCATCGTCGCCGGAGGGATCGCCGAGATCGTCGGCTGGTGGCTCGTGTCGACCGGACGTGTCGACGTGTGGAAGCTCATGCCGGTCGTGCTCGGCGCGATGGGGGTCGCTGCCGCGGTCGTGCGGCCACCCATCGCCGCTGCCGGAACGACCACCACCACCGCGCTCATCGTTGGTATCGGCGCGGGTCTCGCGCTCTACCTCGGCACGCTCGGCTTCGTGTGGGCTGCTTCGCAGTGGAGGCCGTTCCGCCGTGACGTGCTCGAGAAGTACGGGCAGGCCGGCGAGGTCACGCTCACGACCACGCTCCTGCTGAGTCTCGCGATCATGGTGCCGGCCGAGGAGCTCTTCTGGCGAGGGCTGTTTCAGGCTCGACTCGTCGACGCGATGGCGCCGGCAGCGGCAGCGCTGGTCACGTGGGCCGCCTACGTAGGCGTCAACCTCGCGAGCCGCAGCCTGCCGATCATCGCCGCTGCGATCGTGGGCGGCGCAGTGTGGGCCGGACTCGCGTGGTGGACCGATGGTGTGCTCGCGAGCCTCGCGAGCCATATCCTGTGGACCGGGCTGATGCTCGCGCTCCCTCCGGGGGCCGCACGCCCTGCGCTCGAGGAAGGAACGGCCCGGTGAGCTTCCTGTCGACAGCGGTGCAGCAGGTTCTGGAAGACGGCCCGTTCTGCGCGGTCGCCGCCTCCACACCACGCGGTCCTCACTGCACGCCGCTCGTGTTCGCCTACTCCGGCGGGCGGGTCTGGCTCACCACGTCGCGCGGCTCGGTGAAGACCCGTGCATGGAAGGCCGACCCGGGCGTGGCCGGGCTGGTTCGCCTCGGTGAGCTTGCGGTCACGTTCACCGGCACCGTCAAGACCTACGACGCGCTCGATCGGAACACGTGGGGAGCGGCGGTCGCCGGGGCAACCTCGATCGCGCGCGCTACAGGCCGATTCAGCAAGAAGAACGCTCGCTTCTTCGCCGGATACGTGCTCGACGCCCACCAGGTTCCTCTCGCATGGACGCCGCCCGGACGAGTGTTCGTCGGCATCGACCTCGAACGCACGGCGCTGCTCGATGAGGACGGTGTCCAGGAGGGCAGAGGTCGCTGGGGTGGGGAAGCTTCCGGTCGCACCACCTTCCGCCAGAAGAAGGTGGGCCAGGACCCACTCGGCGCGCTGCCGCCCGATGTGGCCGCCTCGCTCGGGCGCAGCGGCCACGGCGCGCTGACCATCGCGGGCGCCCGCGGCCCTGTGGTCGTGCCGGTGCGATGGCTCGCCGAGGCGTCTGCGCTGTACGCGGCGCTTCCTGCAGAGACCCTGGCTCTCGCCGATGCCGGAGCCGATGCTGACGTTCGCCCTCACGGTCGATGAAGCGAGTCCTTGGCGCGCGCGCGACATGGCCGGCGCCATGGTGCAGGGCACTGCCGCCTTCCATGTGCTCGAGGCGCTCGGCTCTGGCGCCAGGTCGGCGCGAGCGATCGCCACCGCGTTGCATCCGGGCGCCGGTGCGCTCGCTCGCATCACACCCGAACGTCTCGTGTGGTGGAAGGGGTGGACGAGCGGAAGCGCCGCGACCGTATGACCACTGTCGAGTTCTCGGTCGAGGTCGAAGCTCCGCCCGACATGGCGTGGCAGATCGCGAGCGACCCGCGCAACCTGCCCCAGTGGGACAGACACATCGTGCGGGTCGATCTTCCTGATGGCGGCATGGAGCGCGGCGCTCGGTACGAGGTCGTCATGGGCATGATGGGCGTGCAGACGACCGTGCACGCGACCGTGCTGGAGTGGGAGCCGCCCTGGCGCTCGAGCGTGAAGCTCACGGGACTCCTCGAGGCGACCGTGACGACCTCGGTCGCGTCGCTGCCGTTCGACAGGTCGATGCTCCGCCACGAGGTGAGCTTCCGCTTCCGCGGCCCATTCGGCCGGTTCGGTGCCGCTGGATTGAACGCGATGGGTGGCGCCCAGTACGCGCTTCGTCGAGGTGTTCTGGCGCAGAAGCGCGAGATCGAAGAGCGGGCGCGCGCGTGAGATCCCGATGGTTGGTCCGGGGCGCTGCGCTCGGGGCAGCTGCGGCTGGCGTCGGCTATTGCGCCATGACGACCGACGCCGGGCGCGAGGCCGATGCCGGCCTGTTCGCCGCGGTCAACCGTGGTCACGGCGGCGGCGCTGACCGCCTGTTCACTGGTGTCACCGAGCTCGGATCGCTTTACGCAGTGGGTGTCGCCGCGGGTGTGCTCGGGGTGATGGGGCGACCTCGCCCTGCGATGCGTGCGCTCTCGGCTGCGGGGGCAACGTGGGCCATCGGGCAGGGCATGAAGAAGCTGGTTGACCGCCCGCGTCCCTACGTTGCCGATCCCGGCCGCACGCGGGCGATGATCGCCCCGCCGATGGGAACGTCGTGGCCGAGCAGCCACCCGGCAGTGCTGACGGCATTCACGACCGTCGCGGGTCGCGAGCTCCAAGCCGGCACGCCGGCGCGCGCGGGCCTGAGCGCGCTCGGACTCACGGTGGCCGCCTCGCGCGTGTATCTCGGTGTGCACTATCCGAGCGACGTGGCCAGCGGATTCCTCATGGGCCGTGCTCTGGCCGCGGTGTGGCCGCGTCGCCGCGGCCCGCGGGAGGAGCCGCGTCGCCGCGGCCCGCGGAAGGAGCCGCGCAACCGCCGTTAGACTCGCCGCGGTGCTGCATTCCCTCGCCTCGATCGGCTGGCCCGTCCTCGACCGTTTCCGTTTCGGGGACTCGTTCGCCATCTCTCCCCACGGGATCTTCATCGCGATCGGATTCATGACCGGCGCGTGGTTGCTCGGGCGAATCGCGCCGAGGTGGGGCGTGTCCGAGGAGGACGCGCAAGGCATCGTCTTCTGGTCGCTCATCGGCTCGATAGTCGGTGCGCGCCTGTTCTACGTGATCGCGCACTTCTCCGAGTTCGATTCGGTCGTCGAGATGCTCAAGATCTGGGAAGGCGGCATCTCTCTGCTCGGAGGCATCGCCGGCGGTGTCATCGTGAACGTGCCTCGGGTGCGCCGAGCTGGGTACCGTTTCTTCCAGGTGGCCGACCCGGTGGCGCCGTCGTTGGCGCTCGGCATCGCGGTCGGGCGTCTCGGCGACCTCATCATCGCGGACCATCTCGGCACGCCCACGAGCTGGCTACTCGCCTGGCAGTACAAGGGCGGCACTATCGCGCCGCCGTTCTCATGCCAAGACGAGCTGTGTCAGGCGGGGCTGCAAGGAGACCGCCTCGAGACCATCTCGCGCGAGGTGGCAAGGCTGCTCGACGAGACCACCGGACGGGTACTCGCCGAAGGGGTTGGGGTCCACCAGACCGCGCTGTACGACATGCTGAGCGCGAGCGTGCTGTTCGGGGTGCTGTTCCTCGTGATGATGCGCAAACCTCGTCGCGAAGGGATCCTCACGCTCACGTTCGGTCTCTGGTACGGACTGTCACGCATCGTCGAGGACTCGCTCCGGATCGACAAGCGGTTCTTCGGACTCACCGGCAGCCAGTGGACCGCCCTGACGGTCGCGACGATCAGCGCTGCGCTACTCGTGTGGTTCGCCGCTCGCCCAAGATCTGACGCGCCAAGCGGGGGAGGGCCCGAGCCCGATACCGAACCTGCCGACCCCGGGTCCGGCCACGCCGATCCCGACACGACCGGACCGGAGCCCGAGGTCGTCACGTAACGCCGGACGTCAACTAGTCTACGCTGGACTAGCTCGGAAGCAGTGAGAGAGCGCTGGACTAGCTCGGAAGCAGTGAGAGCGGCTTGCCGACCTTGGATCTCGTCGCGCGCGCGACGGCGGTGGCCGCCTCACGAAGCGCGACGCTCGCAGGGGCGTCGGGATGCGAGACGACGATCGGCGAGCCGGTGTCGCCGCCTTCACGCATCGCAGGCATCAGCGGCACCTGCGCCATGAGGGGCACGTCGAGGTGGGTCGCTGCTTCCAGACCGCCGCCTTCGCCGAAGATCGTCTCGCGCTCGCCGCAGTGCGGACAGACGAACCAGCTCATGTTCTCGACCACGCCGATCGGGCGCAGGTTGGTGCGCTCCGCCATCCGTCCAGCACGTTCGGCCACGGTGCGGGCTGCTTCCTGCGGAGTGGTGACCACGAGCATCGATGCGCCCGGAAGGAAGGAGGCGAGTGAGATCGAGACGTCGCCCGTGCCCGGCGGCAGGTCGCAGAGAAGGAAGTCGAGATCACCCCAGTACACGTCACCGAGGAACTGCTCGATCGCCTTGTGCAGCATCGGTCCCCGCCAGATCACGGGTGTGTCCTCGGGCACGAAGAAACCCATGGAGATCACCTTCACGCCGTAGCCCTCGAGCGGCAGGATCATGTTCTCGAAGCCCACCGGCTTGCCCGACACGCCGAGCATGCGTGGCACGCTGAATCCCCAGACGTCGGCGTCGAGGATGCCGACCTTCTTCCCCTCGGCGGCCATGGCTGCGGCCAGGTTCACGGTCACCGATGATTTTCCTACCCCGCCCTTGCCGGAGGCGACAGCGATCACCGACGTCGATGCCGGGAACTGGATCTTCTGCTGCGGGGTCGGAGCGCCGCCGCGCAAGGTCGAGACGAGCCCTTCGCGCTGCTGTTGGCTCATCGGTGTCAGGCGCACATCGACGCGATCGACTCCGTCGAGCGGCTGCACGGCCGCGGTCACCTCGCTCGTGATGCGGTCCTTGAGCGGGCAGCCCTCGATCGTCAGCAGCACGTGCACCTCGACGCGGCCGCCGTCGATCGCGATCGACTCGCAGCATGCCGATGTCCTCGATCGGCCGCCCGATCTCGGGATCCAGCACGCCGCGGAGCGCCTGCCGCACCTGCTCTTCGGTGACCACGTCGTCCCTTTCGCTCTAAGCTTGTTTCACACGGTGTTGACCGTGGAAATCCCATCATACGACCGGGAGTGCGCAGTGCCGGAGCCGTCACCGATCGAGGTCCACAAGGCGCTGGCCGACGGCACGCGCTATCGCCTGTACCGGTACCTGCGTCTTTCTGGCCGGTCCGTGTCCGTGCGGGAGCTCTCGATGCGCCTGTCGCTGCACGTGAACACGTTGCGACCGCACCTGCGGCGGCTCGAGGACGCGGGCCTCGTGACCAGCGAGTCGCAGCGCGGCGTGGCGTCGGTGGGGCGGCCCCAGACCGTGTACTCGATCGTCGATCGCGATGAGCGGGAAGGACGCGACTATCGCCTCTTCGCCGACATCGTGGCCGGCCAGCTCACCGGTGCACGTCAACGCGAGCGAGCGGTCTCGACAGCTCGTGAATGGGGTGCGTATCTCGTGGGTCGGGCGGTGCCGAGGCCGGGCGCGCGAGGCTCCACCGGTCCCAACCTCGCCGTGCTGCAGGAGGCGCTCGCCGAGGCAGGCTTCGACCCGCGGTTCCGGCGTCGGGGGCGCGCACGGGTCGACATCACCTTGCGCGACTGTCCGTTCAGGGACCTGCTCGACGAGCATCGCGAGCTCGTGTGTGCCATCCACCGGGGGCTGCTTGAGGGCATGCTCGCGAGCTCCAGCTCCCCGATGCGCCTCGACTCGTTCGAACCCCTCGCCGACCGATCTGCCATCTGCCGCCTCTCAACGGTGCGCGACGATCCGACGCAGGCTCGACCGGGCGACTTCGAACTCGGACTGAAGTCGTGGCCGCTCCCGTCCGATGCTGAGAAGAGCACTCGGGCGGGCGTCGGTCCCGCTCGGCATGAGCACACCAAACGTCGGAGGAAGATGGCATGGAGCAGACGGCCACGACGTCGTCGGACGGCACGCCGATCGTTCCTGAGTTCAACGCATGGCTCGAACAGCTCGTGAACAGCGAGGGGTCGGACCTGCATGTGAAGGTCGGATCCGCTCCGATGCTGCGGCTTCCCAAGGGTTTGCACCGCCTTGATCGCGATCCGCTGACGGGCATCGAGACGAAAGCGATCGCCGACGGCATCATCCCCGAGGACCGCAAGCAGAAGTTCAACGACAGCGGCGAGATCGACTTCGCCTACTCGATCCCCAACGTCGGGCGGTTCCGCGTGAACGTGTTCCGCCAGCGCGGGTCCGTGAGCATGGTCCTGCGCAAGCTGCGCTTCGGCGGTCCTTCGTTCGAGGAAGTCGGCTTGCCCGACGCCGTGCGCAAGATCGCCGATGAGCATCGCGGGCTGGTCCTCGTCACCGGCCCGACCGGTTCGGGCAAGACCACGACGCTCGCCGCGATGATCGACTACATCAACAAGACGAAGCCCGTTCACATCGTGACCGTCGAGGATCCGATCGAGGTGCTGCACAAGGACGAGATGGCATCGATCAACCAGCGCGAGATCGGCAACGATACGATGGACTTCCTGGTGGCGCTTCGAGCCGCGCTTCGGCAGGACCCCGACGTCATCCTGATCGGCGAGATGCGCGACACCGAGACGGTGCGCGCGGCCATCGCCGCCGCCGAGACCGGTCACCTCGTGATGTCGACGCTGCACACGGTCGATGCCACCGAGACCGTCAACCGTGTGATCGACTTCTTCCCGCCTTACCAGCAGAAGCAGGTGCGCTTGGCCCTTGCCGGCACGCTGCGAGGCATCATCTGTCAGCGGCTCGTGCCGACCGTCGATGGGGGACGCGTCCCTGGACTCGAGATCCTGATCAACAACGGTCGAGTCGCCGAGCGTATCGCCGACCCGGACAAGACCCACGAGATCAAGGATGTGATCCAGGACGGCGGATTCTACGGCATGGTCACGTTCGACCAGAGCTTGCTCAAGCTCGTCCAAGAAGGCAAGGTCACGGTCGAGGACGCCTTCCAGGCGGTCTCCAACCGCCACGACTTCGAGCTGGCGATGCAACAGGCAGGCATGCCGCTGCCCGTCTGAGGTTCACCCGGCGGGGTTCATGCATCCGTCGCGCGGCGGCGCGCGTTCGAAAGGCCGGCGCCGGCTGCGGCGCCGATCAGCAGCCCGATGGCACCGGCCGCGATCCAACCGCTCTCGGTCGATGTGGGTACGGTCGACGCGGTCACCGGCTGGGGGGCGATGTCACTGCCGACCGCGCCCTCGCCGATCACGATCGCGCCCGACATGCCTGGGTGATAGGAGCAGGCGTACGCGTAGATGCCATCGGTCTTGAACGATGTCGTGTAGCGCTCGCCCTCATGGAGGTCGTCGAAGTGGCCCCAGCCGTTCGCCGTGATGTTGTGCACGGGTTCGTCGCGACTCACGAACGTGATCGTCTCGCCAGGCTCCGCGAACAGCGTGGTCGGCGTGAAGCAGGCGTCGATCATCTCGATTACTTCGCCGCTCCCCTCGGTGGCGCCGCTGTGGCAACCTCCACCGGCTGAGGCGGTTGTCATGCCCGCGAGCGCTCCGGCTATGCCGAGCGTCACGATGGTCGTGGCCTTGCGCGTGCGTGTCATGGACGTCCCTCCTTCGATCGACTCACAGACCGCATACACCGGTGGGGGCAAGCAGGTTCCCGATTCAACCGAGACCGATCGTCTGCAACGTCTCGGCGACGTCCACAGCTGCATCCTTCGTGAGCGCGGTCTCGAGCCGGAAGGTGAACCCGGCGTCTTGCCAGATCAGCACGTTGCCTGTGACGAGCAGCCGGCGCGCCTCGTCGCCGCTCACGAGCAGCAGCTCGTGCTCGCCGGTGGTCCAGAATGCCTGGCGTTCGTCGACGATGGCGTTGCCGAAGCGGTTCGTCTCGGC
This sequence comes from uncultured Actinomycetes bacterium, assembly GCA_963831325.1. Lineage (GTDB taxonomy): Bacteria > Actinomycetota > UBA4738 > UBA4738 > HRBIN12 > JAOUEA01. The sequence goes on along the minus strand of CAWHQA010000017.1, from coordinate 74,331 downwards.
GTAGAGCTGTTTCGAGGCAACCTCCCACTCGCCTTCGAACTGCATCAGCACGGCGCCGGACTTTGTTCCAGTGATGACGGGGAGGTCCCCCTGGCCCGAGGGAAGCCAATGCGTCACGATGCGCACGGCGACATCGTGGGCCTCCGGGTCAACCACGGCCTCGTCGAGCCACGCTCCGTCGGGCGGACCCAACGCTGTTGGGAGCGCGGCCGGGAATCCGGCGATCCGTTCCGCCTCGGCCAGTGGGATCTCGTGTCCGAGATCGCCGCTCGTGGCGACGTTCGTCGGAAAAGCCGTCGGACGTCCGGGAAGCACCTCGACCGCGATCGCCCCGAGCTCGATCACGAGTCGCGCCGCGAGCGCAACTCCAGCGAGCGCGAGCAGGGCAGCGGCGATCACGAGCAACGAGCGGCGGCGACTCGGCAGCGAGAGACGAGGTGAGACGAGCGACGGCGCCGCTCGATGCTCGCGGATCGTATCGCCGACGAGGGGCGCCACGTTTGGCGTCGAAGGCCAGGCGAGCTCGATCCCAGCGAGCGCCGCGGCCAGCTGTTCGTCGTCCATCGCGCGGAGGCGTTCGCTCATGGTTCCTCCACCTCGGCGAGCGTGGCGGTCGAGAGGATCTCTGTGCGCAAGCGCACGAGCGCCCGGGACAGTCGCGACTTCACCGTTCCCGGCCGCACGTCGAGCGCCTCGGCGGTCTCGGCCTCGCTCATCTCGAACAAGTATCGGTAGGCGACCACGAGCCGGTCTCGTTCCGGAAGCCGGTCGAGCCCGGCGACGAGCGCCTCGGCGTCGGCCCGATCGAGAGCGGCGACCTCGGGGGACGGAACCACGGGGGCGGTATCGGTCGCGGCCAACCGAAGGGTGAGGTCGTCACGTCGGCGTGAGGATCGGCCTCGGTTACGTGCCTCGTTCGCCACGATGCGCAAGACCCACGGCCGGAAGGGCGCCCCCGGCCGGAACCGGGGCATCGCGTAGTAGGCCTTCACGAAAGCATCTTGCACGGCATCCTCCGCATCGCCCCGGTTGCGCACGATCAACCAGGCGACGCGGAAGGCGATGCCCTGGTACCGTGTCACCAGCTCCTCGAACGCGCCCACGTCACCGTCACGTGCGCGCGCCGCGAGCTCTGCGTCCTCCGATGGCCTGCCCTGCCCGGGGCGCTGGTCGCTCACTTGTCGTTCGTCATACACCCGAGGAGCTCCGCCGGTTCCATCGGGCGAGAGTTCGGCCGGAAGACCGCCTGGCTCGTGCTGAGTGCCTGCAACCAGTGGCGCCTCAGTTCTCCGGTTGAGCCTCCCGGTTCGTCGAGCCGTTGGCCGATGCGGCTTCGGCGACCGCGGTGAACCCCGACACGAGGCTCGAGAGCTCCATCGGGACCACGATCTTCGACGACGGCGAGACGCCGAGCGCCTTCAGCGCTTCGAGGTACTGCAGCTTCATCGTCTTGGCGTCGGCACCCATCGCTTGCTCGTTGATCGTGCGCAGCGCGAGGGCGAAGCCTTCCGCTCGCAGGATAGCGGCCTGCCGCTCGCCCTCGGCCGTCAGGATCGCGGACTGCTTCGAGCCCTCGGCGTTCAAGATCGCGGCTTCCTTGTTGCCTTCGGCCACCGTGATCGCGGCGGCCTTCTGACCGTCGGCCTCGGTGACGACCGCGCGCCGGGTGCGCTCGGCCGACATCTGGCGGGTCATCGCTTCCTGCACGGCGGCGGGCGGGATGATCTCGCGGATCTCGACGTTCGTGACCTTCACGCCCCAGCGCTCGGTGACCTCGTCGAGCTTGATGCGCAGCAAGGTGTTGATCTCGTCGCGCTTGGCGAGCATGTCGTCGAGCGGGATGTCGCCGATCACCGCGCGAAGCGTGGTCGACGCGATGTTCAGTGCGGCGCCGGCGAAGTTGCCGACCTGCACGACGGAGGTCTGGGCGTCCATGACCTTGTAGAACATGACGAAGTCGACGGCGATCGGCGCGTTGTCCTTGGTGATCGAGTCCTGCCGCGGGATCTCCAGATAGAACTCTCGCAGGTCGACCGTGATGCCCTTGTCGACGAATGGGATGAGGATGATGAGCCCCGGCCCCTTCTGGCCGATCAGTCGCCCGAGCCGGAACACCACGAGCCGCTGATACTCGGGCACGATGCGGATCGCCTTGGCCAGGAACAACACGACCAGCGCCACCAGCACGATCAACACGATCAGTGCGGGACTGAAGTTCATCGGTGGGTCCTCCCTTCGTCGACCACCGTGACGGCGGCCGCCTCATGCTCTGGTGTGTCGCGATCGACGGTGAGCACGAGTCCGTCGAGGCGGGTGACTCTGACCGGCGCGCCGGCCGGGATCGAGGAGCCGTCGGCCGAGGTGGCACGCCACTCCTCGGATGAGACTCGGACGATGCCCTCGGGGTTGAGGCCGGCCCCGATCGCGACGCCCGTGTGACCGACGACGGTCTCAGCCCCCTGGGCCGGAGGCATGCGTCGCACACGAAGCACCTTGCGCAACACGACCGCGAAGAACACGCCGACGAACGCTGCCACTGCGATGAGCACGACTGGAGAGACCGAGACCCCGCCGGCGCGGTCGTAGAGGAACCAGCCACCGAGCAGCAGGAAGACGGTGCCGGCGACGCCCCACACCCCGAAGCCCGGGGCGTTCAGCTCGACGACCATCATCACCGCGGCCGCCACGAGCAGCACGATGCCGATCAGCTGCACGGGCAGCGCTCCGAACGACACGATCGCGAGGATCAGCATCGCGGTGCCGATCGTGCCCGAGAAGATGTGGCCGGGCACGAGCAGCTCGAGCACGATCAGGGCGAGGCCGAGCCAGAAGAAGATGAACGCGAGCGTCGGGTCGAGCAAGGTGTGGAGGAAGCCGACGAACCCGCCCATCGAGCGGTCGACGACCGGTGAGCCGGCGGTCTCGAGCACCACTTGTCAGCCGTCGGCGAGCGTCACGTTCCGTCCGTCGATCTCGTCGAGCAGCGCCTCCGTGGTGGGTGCGATCAGATCGATGACGCCGGAACGGAGCGCCTGCTCGGCGCTGATGCTGACCGCGTCGGTCACGAACGACTCGGCCACGTCGGCGTTGCGATCGTGCTCCTCGGCGATCGCCCGCATCGACGCGGCCGCGTCGTTCACGGCCTTGTCGGACCCCACTGCGCCGTCGATGCCGACCGGGGTCGCGGCGCCTACGTTCGTGCCCGGCGCCATCGCGGCGACGTGACACGACAGCAACACGAATGATCCCGCCGACGCGGCGCGCGCGCCCGGGGGGGCCACGTAGCAGAGCACCGGGATGCGCGCGTTCAGGATCGCTGTCGTGATCTCGCGGGTCGACGAGACCAGGCCACCCGGCGTGTCGATCTCGATCAGCACCGCGGCGGCGCCCGCATCGGCGGCGTCCGCGATGCCGTTCTCCAGGTAGTCGGCGACGAACGGGTCGACCACGCCGTCGAGCTGCAGGCGGATGATCGAACCTTCCGACGAAGGGTCCTGCGCGGCGGCGGGGGCGGCCAGCAGGCCGGCGATCGTACCGGTGAGTCCGACGAACGCAAGTGCCACGGCGATCGTGAGCCGAGCCGGGTGACCCATGGCTATCGTCGTCATCTGCGTGTCATGGATTCGCCACATGTTGCGGTTCGGTTCTCCTTCGGCCACCTGAGGAACCGAGCCTAGACGCCCGGCGAACCCTCTGCAGCGCCACGCGCGGAGTACGATTCAGCGCAGCAAGCCGCGATCGTCCGAGGCTCCGTATACCGGATACCGGAAGGAACACCGGGTGCAGGCTCGCAACGACGGACCGCTCCTCCCGAAAGAGGAACAGCAACTGATGGAAGGGCTCCTCGCCGGCAACGACGATGCGATCCGCGCGATGTACGCGCGGTACGGCCGACCGATCTACTCGCTCGGCTATCGCCTGCTGGGCACCCGGGAGTCGGCCGAGGAGCTCACGCAGGACGTCTTCCTCACCGCGTGGCGCAAGGCCGCGCGTTTCGACCCGACACGGGGCCGCCTGTCGACGTGGCTGATGACGATCGCGCACAACCTCGCGGTCGACCGGCTGCGTCGCGAGACCGGCGTCTCCCGCCCGACCCTCGTGCTCGTCGACGAGGTGCCCGATGCACCGGGGCTCGACGAGGAAGCCGTGCTGATCGAGCGAGACGCGGCGCTTCGGGCGCTGTCCTCGCTGACCGAGGCCGAGCGGCGCCTGGTGGCGCGTGCCTACTTCCGGGGCATGACGGCCCGCGAGATCGCCGAGACCGACGGTATCCCGCTCGGCACGGTCAAGACCCGGCTGCGCTCGGCGATGATCAAGGTACGGAAGGCGAACGAGGGCAAGGAGCTGTTGTGAACTGCACGACCGTGCGCGACCGCTTGGCGGAGCACGCCCTCGCGGCGTTGCCCCCGCGCGACGCCGCGCCCGTCGACCGCCATCTCGCCTGGTGCGCAGCCTGCCGCAAGGAAGCGGGCGAGCTGCAGCGGGCGTCGGCCACGCTCGCGTTCGCGCTCGCGCCGGACGATCCTCCTGCCGAGCTCGAGGACCGGGTCGCCGGCGCCGTGCAGGCCGCGGTCGCCCGCCGCGACCAGCCGCCCGCCAGCCGACCCCCGCGCCGCAGCCGGCTCACGCTCGTCGCCGCACTCGCCGCGATGCTCGCCGTGCTCGGCACGGGCTGGGGCGCCGTGATGGCCGGGCGCGCCGCCCGTTCGGATCGGCGGCGCTCGCCGAACGCATCGCTCGCAGAGCGCCGTGGAGCGCTTCCGGATCTGCTGAACACGCCGAGTTCGGCGACCACGAGGACGAGGTGTTCCTCGGCACGCTCGAGCCGTCGACGCTCGGTGGCGGGGTGGAAGCGCGCTCACGCTCGTCTCACCCTCGATCATCGACATGGCGATCGTGCTCGTGAAGGCGTGCCCGCGCGAGACCCGCGACCTGCTGCCCTTCGCGGTGCGGCTCCGCGGCGACGATGGCGTGCTGATGGTCGGTCGCATCGAGAAGGGCGGGCTCGACGACAGCGGCGCGGGCATCGTGATGCGAGAGTTCCACGACCTCACCGGGTACGACTCGGTGGTCGTGCGCGACGCGAGCGGCGACGTCGTGATGAGCGGCACGATGCGGACGCGGGCCACCGTCGCCAGCCCGAGCCCCTAGCGGCGCCGCGCCGGCGCCGCGTATCCTGCGCGCATGCGCTTCGGTCTCAGCCTCCCGCACTATGGATTCTCGCTCCCCGGCGGAGCGCCCGATCACGTTCGAGGCGATGGCCAGCTGGGCCGCGCGCGCCGAACGCTCGGGTTCGATTCGATCTGGGTCTCGGACCACTTCTTCTACTCGTTCGATCGGTACGGCGCCGATCCCGCGCCGATCGCCGCGATCGAGCCGCTGACCGCGATCGCCGGGCTCGCGGCCGTGACGGATCGCATCCGCATGGGAACGCTCGTGCTGGGTGCGCCGTTCCGTCACCCGTCGATCCTCGCGAAGATGGCGACGACGATCGACTGCATCTCCGGAGGGCGGCTCGATCTCGGCCTCGGGGCCGGCTGGCTCGAGCAGGAATTCGTCGCGTTCGGCTACCGATACGGCACGCCCGGCGAGCGGTTCGATGTCGCTCGAGGAGACGTTGCAGGTGCTCGCACGCGCTGTTCTCCGGTGGGCCCGCCACGCTCGAGGGCTCGCACCGTCTCCCTCCGCGATGCCCTGTTGCCTCCCGAGCCGGTCCAGCCACGCATCCCCGTGTGGGTGGGCGGCAAGGGCGGGCCGCGGCTGCTGCGTCTCGCCGCCCGATACGCCGACGGTTGGAACGCGGTGTGGCGGTGGACACCCGAGGCGTACGGCGAACGCGCGTGCTGCCGCGCGCGAGGCATGCGAGCGCGAGGGCCGTGATCCGTCGACATTCCGGCTCTCCGTCGGGCTCTACTCGCTGATCGGCGAGACCGAGGCGGCGTTCCGCGATGTGTTCGAGCGAGGGAGGGCGTCGATGCCCGGCGACGCGATGCGCGAGGAGACCGAGGCGTCGTGGCGCGCCGACACCCTGTCGGGCACCCCCGAGCAGGTGATCGAGCGGGTCCTCGCGTTCGAGGCGATCGGCGTGGAGGAGATCGTCGTCGCGCCCTGGGTCCTGCCGTTCGCGGTGCCCGAGCCCGAGCTGGTCGACCTGTTCGCCGAGCGGGTGCTCGCTCGGTTCCGAGGCGTTGCGTGCCGAGTCGTGACGCACGCGGTGCGATGCGCTCGATGCAGCCGTCGTCGGTGCTCGAAGAAGCCGCGGAGCCCCTGCATTGGACGGTGATCCAGGATCGCGCGCTTGCGCGCGGGCCACCTCGACCCGTTCACGACACCGAACGTGCGCCGCGAGCTGCTCGCGGCGCTCCGTCGCGGGGTGGAGGCAGGGCGAGCTGCGCTCGACCGGCACCGGCGTCTACGAACTCCGCCGCGTCGATCGCCGAGCGACGGCTGACCGTTGTGGATCAGGCGGCCTTCGCCCTTCGGCGGCCGCCCGCGGCGCTTCGGTGCCGGTGCGTGCCGGTCTGGTCCGAGCGGCTCCGCGCGACGACGCCCTTGCGGCGACCGGGCCGCGGCTTGCGGGCCCCTGCGACCAATTCGTTGACGTGGGTCGAGCACAGGTCCTTCACGAAGTTGCCGCGCGAGACCTTGATCGTGATGGTTTCGGCGGCGGGTCTGCCACACGCGTCACATACCAGGATCGTCTTCTCTGCCATACGATGCTCCCCCTTCAGTCGTGATGGCGCTCGAGCACGGCGCCGCAACTCGGATTTGCTACCACGACGATCGCTGCGCGCGTCGAGCGGCTAGGGGCGGTATGCGATGGGGGAGAACCGCTCGAGTTTCTCGAAGCGATGCTCGGCCTCGACCCAGCGCACCGTGCCCGAACGCGACCGCATGACCATCGAATGCGTCGTGGCTCCGTCGGGCCAATACCGCACGCCTCGGAGCAGCGAACCGTCGGTGATACCGGTGGCGGCGAAGAACACGTCGTCGCCGCTCACCAGGTCGTCGGTCGTGAGCACAGCGTCGAGGTCGAAGCCCCCGTCGAGCAGCGCGCTGCGCTCCGCGTCGTCGCGCGGGTACAGCCGGCCCTGGATCGCGCCACCGAGGCATTTCAGCGCGGCGGCCGCGATCACGCCCTTCGGGCGTGCCGCCGATGCCCAGCAGCAGGTCGACCCCGGTTCGCGGGGCGGCTGCGGCGATCGCTCCGGCGACGTCGCCGTCGCTGATCAGGTAGACGCGGGCGCCGACGCTGCGCACGGCGGCGATCATCTCCTCGTGGCGCGGGCGGTCCAGGATCGTGACGTTCACGTCCTCGGGCTTCACGCCCTTGGCCTTCGCCACGAGCCGCACGTTCTCCTCGGGCGGCGCCGTGACGTCGATCGCGCCCGCCGCCTCGGCGCCGGTCGCGACCTTCTCCATGTAGACCGCGGCGCCCGGGAAGAACATCGTGCCTCGCTCGGCGAGCGCGATCACGGCGACGGCGTTCGGCTGGCCGACCGCGGTGAGTCGGGTGCCGTCGATCGGGTCGACCGCGACGTCGACGCCCGGGCCGTCGCCGTTGCCGACTTCCTCGCCGTTGAAGAGCATCGGCGCCTCGTCCTTCTCGCCTTCGCCGATCACGACGGTGCCGTGCATCGAGACGGTGTCGATCATCAGCCGCATCGCGTCGACCGCGGCGGCGTCGGCCGCGATCTTGTCGCCGTGGCCGATCCAGCGCCCGGCCGCGAGCGCCGCGGCCTCGGTCACGCGTGCGAGCTCCATCGCCAGGTTCCGGTCCGGTCGGGTCTCGTTCGGGTTCCTCCCTCGATCAGCGGTCCGCCCGTGAGCGTCGACGCCCTCATCCTATCGGCGGGGGCGCGAGGTCCCGCTCGGCGTACCACGCGAGCGTGCGCCGGATCGTGATCTCGATCGGCGTGTAGCGAGGCCGAGCTCGCGCTCGGCGAGCGATGCGTCGAATCGGTGCCCGTGCAGCAGGGTGCGCACGGTCTCGGGGCAGATGCGGCCGCTCTCGCGCCTCGTCGAGCGCGCGCGGCGCCCGCCGACGACCGCGCCGCCGACCACGGCCAGCGCTCGGGGCGCGAACCAGACGCGGCGCGGGTGCCCGGTCGCCTGCCGCAGCAGCGTCACGGCGGTGCGCACGTCGAAGGAGGCGCCGCTCACCAGGTAGCGGCGGCCCGGCACGCCCTTCACGCTCGGCGAGCAGGTGCGCCGTCGTGCAGTCCTCGATGTCGACGACCGAGAGCCACGTGTTCACGAGCACCGGCAGCCGACCGTTCACGATGTCGAGCGAGCAGCGCGGCCGATCCGCCGATGCGCCCGGGCCCTTGCACCGACGACGGGTTCACGCGAGACGACCGGCACGCCGAGCTCCTCTCCGAGCGCCAGCACCCGCCGTTCCCCGAGGAACTTCGATCGCTCGTAGTTCGACATGAACGAGCCGCGATGCGGCGTCTCCTCGCGGCCGATCTCCCCGGTCCGCTCGCCGATCGTGGTCGCCGACGAGGTGTACACGACCCTGGCGACCCTGGCGGCGCGGCCGCGCGCACGACCGCGGCTGCCCCGTCGACGTTCGTGCGCATGCATCGGCGCCGGGTCCCGCGCGCACATCGCGTTCACTCCCGGCGACGTGGAACACGGTGCCGCAGCCGCGCATGCCCTGCAGACAGTGCCTCGTGGTCGAAGAGATCGCCCCGCACGACCACGGCGCCGAGCTCGGCGAGCCCGTCGGCGCTCACGTCGGACCGGGCGAGCGCCCGCACCTCGCGCCCGTCGGCGATCGAGCCGGCGCAGCAGCGCTCCTCCCACGAACCCCGACGCCCCCGTGAGGAAGACGGGCCGCCGCACCGGTCAGCGCCCGAGCGGGCCGGATCGGCGCTCTCGGATGCCTCGCGATCGCGGCCCGACAGCACCGAGAAGAATCGAGCGAGGTACTGCACGGCCGAGACGATCGTGATCACGGCGGCGATCGCCATCAGCCACTGGTCGAGGTACCAGTCACCAGATGGATGTCGGGCCGCCAGATCGCGAACGTGATCGCGACGAACTGGATCGTCGCCTTCCATTTGCCCCACATCGAAGGGGTCACCACGATGCCGTCGGAGGCCGAGACCGCGCCCCGCAGCCCCATGATCAGCAGCTCCCGGCCGACGATCACGAACGCGATCCAGGCGGAGACGCGACCGACGGCCACGAGCGCCAGCAGCACGCCCGAGACGAGCAGCTTGTCGGCGGCGGTATCGAGGAAGCTGCCGAGGGTGGAGGTCTGCTTCCATCGGCGGGCGAGCCGTCCGTCGAAGAAGTCGGTGGCAGCCGCGAAGGCGAACAGCAGCGCGGCGGTGGGTTCGACCCACGGGGCGGGGTCGTGCACGAGCACCATGCCCATCACCACCGGCGTCAACGCGATGCGCAGGTACGTGATGAACGCGAGGAAGGCGGCGGCTCGTTCGTCGGGGGTGCTCATGGCCTCGTGAGCGAATCGTACCGGCTGACCCCGACGCTACGCCGCTGCGAGCAGGTCCCGCACCTCCGAGGCAGACGCGCACCCGAGGGCGCGTGCGGCGATCGCCCGGGCGTCGTCGAGGGTGGTCGACCGGACGGCGTCCTTCACGGTCGGCGATCGCGGGCGCCGCCATCGAGAGCTCGCGGACGCCGAGCCCGAGCAGGAGCGGGGTCGCGAGCTCGTCGCCGGCGAGCTCGCCGCAGACGCCCGACCCAACGACCGTGCGCCTCGGCGCCTTCGGCCGTGGCCGCGATCAGGCGCAGCACGGCCGGGTGGAGCGGATCGTTGAGCTCGGCGACGTGCTCGTTGCCGCGGTCGGCTGCGAGCGTGTACTGGGTCAGGTCGTTGGTGCCGATCGAGAAGAAGTCGGCGTCGTCGCGCGAGGGCGCCGGCCGTCAGCGCGGCGGACGGCACCTCCACCATGATGCCGACCTCGATCGCCGCGTCGACGCCGGTCTCGGCTGCGCGCGCGAGTCGACGGCGCCGATCGCGCCGCGCCAGCTCCTCGGTCGTCGCGACCATGGGGAACATCACGCGGACGGGGTGCTCGGCGGCCACGCGCAGCAACGCCCGGAGCTGGGCGAGCAGCAGCTCGGGGCGCGCGAGGCCGAGCCGGATGCCGCGCACCCCCAGGAACGGATTCGCCTCGTGCGGCCTGCGCCGAGGGCGGCGACCGGCTTGTCGGCGCCCGCGTCGAGGGTGCGGACCAGCAGCGGCCGTCCGTCGAGCGCCTCGGCGGCGGCACGGTAGGCGGCTTCCTGCTCGTGCTCGTCGGGCAGCGTGTCGCGATCCATGAAGAGGAACTCGGTCCGGAACAGCCCGATGCCGTCGGCCCCGGCGGCGACGGCGGCCGCGACCTCGCCCGGTCCGCCGACGTTCGCGGCCACCTCGATCGGTCGTGCCGTCGAGGGTCGTCGCCGGCTCGCCGGCCCGTGGCGCAGCGCCGCGGGCCAGCTCGCGCTCGCGCGCCGCGCTCGGCCTCGAACCGCGCTCGACGACGTCGGCGGGCGGATCGACGATGCACCTCGCCACGGGTCCCGTCGACCGCGAGTGGCGACCCCTCGCGAACGCACGAGCACTCGCGGTCCCACGCCCACGACGGCCGGGATGCCGAGCGCGCGCGCCAGCACGGCGGCGTGCGAGGTCGGGCCGCCGTGCGCGGTGACGATGCCGAGGCAGTCGCCGGATCGAGGCCGGCAGTGTCGGCGGGCGTGAGATCCGCCGCGACCAGGATGCCGGGCGCGTCGAGCCGGGGTGCGGGCGCCGAGACGCCGAGGATGCGCGCGATCACCTGCGTGCCGACGCTTCGAAGGTCGACCGCTCTCGCTCGCATGTACTCGTCGTCGAGCGCATCCCATGCGGCCGTGATCTTCTCGACCGCGTCACGCCACGCGCGAGCGGCGGTGCGCCGACCGTCGCGGATCGCAGTGCGGGCCGGCTCGAGAAGGGCCTCGTCAAGCAGGAACAACAGGTGTGCGTCGAAGATGCGCGCTTCGTCCTCGCCGGCCCTGGCCGCGACTCCCGCACGCTGGTTCGCGATCGCCTCGGCCGTCTCGCGCAGGGCCGTCTCGAGTCCCGCGAGCTCGGCGACGGCGTCGGACGCAACGTCGTCGGGAACCTCGAGCGTCGGTGTGTGGAATCGGCGCACCTGGCCGACGGCGATGCCGGGCGAGGCTCCTGATCCCGCGAGGATCCCTTCGGCGATCGGGTCTCCGCTCCCACCGCCGCGCTCGCGCTCTCGACTCGGCGCCGACCTCGTAAGGGGATCCTCGTCCTCGCCGGTCGAAGCAGACGTGTCGCGTTCGATCGCCGGCTCGTCGAACCGGCGGGCTGCAAGGGCTCGCAGCGCCGCGATCGCCTCGGTTGCCTCAGCTCCCGACGCCCTGATCTCGATCTCGTGGCCCGCTCTCACTCCGAGCGTCGCCACGCCGTTGAGGCTCGTGGCATCGACCGGCCCCGCGCCGGTCGTGTGGTTGCGCACGGTGATCGTTGCGTCGAATCGCGCGGCGGTCTGCACGAAGCGAGCCGCCGGGCGCGCGTGCAGGCCGTGTTCGATGGCGACCGCGATCACAGCAGCGACGCTCGTGTCCGCTGGTGCTACGGCGACGTCGAGGGAAGAGGTGTGGGGCTGGACACCGAGGTGGGCGACCTTGCTCGAGAGGCCGGATCGCGCTTCCGCGGCGACCGCATCCAGGGCATTTCCCCAGCTTGGCGGTCACGGCTGCAGCCACGGCGCCTTCGACGAGCGGCGCCTCGCAGAGCATGATCAGCTCGCGGCGCTCGTCGCCCAAGAGATCGACCGCCATCTCGGCCGAGAGCACGGCGCTGCCGAGGTCCATCAGCACGAGCACGCCATCGTCGGACCACGCCCGTTCGATCGCCTGCATCACGAGCACGGCGTCGGTGCCGATCGGATGATCGGGGCTGTCGGATCCATCAGGGCCGTCAGCCCGTTCGAGTCCCCCGGCCGTCTCGAGCTTCACCTCGGTCCCCGCCCATCTCGCGGGCCAGCTCGGCGACGCCTTCGGCGATGCGGTGGCTGTGCGAGACGATCACGATGCCGACCACGTCCGCAGCCTCCTCAGGCCCTCGAGGCCAGCACGCCGATCAGCACGAAGCCGTACACGACCGTGACGACGCCGAGGGCGACGAGGCCCCGTTCCAGCAGCCGGCGCCACCGCTCGGACAGGCCGAAGTCGAGCAGCACCGACCGCAGCCCGAGCATCGCGTGCGCGGTCACGACGACGAGGAACACCCCTTCGATGACGAAGATGATCGGGGTGCCGATGTAGTCGAGCACGTGCTGATAGGTGCGCAGGCCACCGATCGAGTCGACGACGAAGTGGTGCGCCACCATGTGGATCGTCACCAGGGCCAGCAGGGCTACGCCGGTGATCGCCGTCCATCGCCAGCTGCGTGAGCGGGTCGAACCCTCGGGTGAGCGTGTCGTGGTGGCCGCCATCACGATCCCGCCTCGACGACGTGCAAGGCCGTGGAGACGAGCAAGATCGCGCCGAATGCCATGAGCGACCAGAAGAGGGCCTTGTGGTGATCGGGCACGAAGCCGCTGCCGATCAGCGCCAGCCTGGTCCCGTTGAGACCGTGCACGAGCAGGCCGAAGACGAGCAGCACATCCAGTCCGAGGAACAACGGAGTCGTCGCGATCTCGAGAAATCCGCTCCACGAGCTCTCGCCGCCGAGCAGCAGGGTGAGCACGCCGAGGTGCAGGTAGAGGTAGACGACGAGTCCGAGTCCGGTGATGCGATTCAACGAGAACGCGAGGTGCCCGGTGCTTCGATTCCGCACGTCGAACCACGCCACCGGGCCGGGGAGCTTCCGCGCGATCGGGCCGGTCACGCGGCGCGTTCGCAGGATCTCCTCGACCCCTTCATCTCGATCAGGTGTCGGGGTGTGGCTCACGGCGACACCTCGCCTGAGCCCGGGCGGCGCTCGGGCACGTCACGGCCCTGGTCCTTCCTTCTGCGCCGGAGATCTCTGCGCAGCGACATGATCCGCTGAGCGGGGCGCACGTCGCTCGGGCAGGCTTCCGTGCATTCGAACGCGGCGTGACAGCGCCACGCGCCGGCGTCCTGATCCGCCCAGTCGAGGATCGCATCGCGATCGGCCCGGGGCTCCTCGAGCAGGCGTTGCGCGAATGCGAGCGCGGCCGGTCCGAGGTAGGTGTCATCGGTCGCCGCGACCGGGCACGCGGACAGGCAGAGGCCGCACTCGATGCAGTCCTCGTACCGCTCATGCGCTTCCTCGTCGGCGGCTGTCGCTGCCTGAAGCGGGAGCTCGCTCTCGCGCACGATGGGATGTGGCTCCGGGAAGCGTGCGACGAAGGGCGCCATGTCGACCACGACGTCGTGCAGGATCGGCAGGTTCGCGATCGGGTCGACGGTGACCGTGCCCGAGACGTCGGAGATCGGGGTGACGCACGCCAGCCGCTCCCGGCCGTTCACGCGCACCCCGCAGGTGCCGCACGATGCGTGGAAGCACGAGTGCCGCAGCCCCAGCGTCGGGTCGTCGTGCAGCTGTATCCACCGGAGCGCTTCGAGCACCGTCGTGCGTTCGTCGACCGGCACGCGATACTCGTCGGCGCGGGGGGCGACGTCGCCTCGCTTGAAGCGGTGCACCCGAACCGCCCTCGTTGCGGGAGTGTCCGGCGCCGTCATGCTGCGTAGGCCGATGTGTGGGGAAGGAGCACCGTCTCGCGCGTCAAGCACGGCTCGGCGACACCGAGCTTGGCGCACACCATGTCGGCGCAGACCTCGGCCATGCCCCGCAGCGTCGTTCCCTTTCCGCCGGTGATCGTGACGAACCCCTCGACCCCGTCGTCCACGGCATGGTCGATCGTCTTGAAGGTCCGTGAGAGCTCGCGCCCCGAATCGGCATCGTCGCGCGAGCCGATCAGGGGGCGCGCTGCCGACCACGCCGATCGGAACTCGGCGTCGCGTACCGCAGGCACGAGCACGGCGCCCTCATCGATCATGCGTTGCACGTGGTCAGCTGGCACTCGGAGATCGTCCGGGTCTTCGACCACCCACGAGCTGGTGCCGACGACCGTGAGTGCCCGTTGCGGCACGATGATGTCACCGTCACCCGAGGCATGCAGACGGTTCACGACCATGTTGGTAAGCCGTCCGCGAACGGCGAGCATCACGCCGGGGGAGGGGCGGATCGGCACGTCGACGCCCGCCATACGCGCCACCTGCTCGGACCACGGGCCGGTGGCGTTCACGACGAGGTCCGCACCGATGCGCGTTTCCCGTCCCGTCACGAGATCTCGGACGCGCGCCCCCGAGACGACCCCTCCACGAAGCTCGAGGTCGATCACGTCGGCCCAGTTCAACAGGTCGGCGCCGTTGGCCCTCGCCGTGGCGAAGAATCGCAGCGGCATGCGCATCGCGTCCATCGTTGCGTCGGGGACCCGCACAGCGACCTGCAGCGAGGGGTTCAGCAGCGGCTCCAAGCGGAGCGCCTCGTCCGGGTTCAAGGTCTGCGTCGGGATGCCTGCCTGGGTACATCCATCGAGGAAGGCGGGAAGGTACGCCATGTCGTCGTCCGTGATGCCCACGAACAGTCCGTCGTTCTCCTCGAACGACCCCGGCGCGATCCGGCGGAGCAGCGTGTTCTCCTCGATGCACTCGAGGGCCGACTCCCGGTCGTTCACGGCGTAGCGCGCACCGCTGTGCAGGAGACCGTGATGACGTCCGGTGGTTCCCGAGGTGAACTCGCCACGCTCGACGAGTGTGACGCGCACACCGCGCAAGGTGAGATCGTGGGCGAGCGCGCCGCCAGTACCGCCGCCGCCCACGATCAGCACATGTGGCGCCGAGCCTGCACCCTCGCTCATCGGCCGATCATGCCACGCGAGATCCGCTCGGGCTCAGTCGTCCTCGTGCCCCTGTGCGAAGTCCCCTCGTTCCGGCGCGTCGATGTCGCCATCTGCCGCTTGTCCTTCGGCGTAGGTTCCCTTCTCGACCCGGTCGGGCTCGTGATGCACGGCCTCCTGGCCCTCGGCGAAGTCCCCATGGGGATCCTCGTCCGCATCGTGCTCCGATTGACCTTCGGCGAACGATCCCTCGTGGTCATGAGGCGTCTCGTGCTCGTCGTCCTCGTGCGCTTCCTTCTCATCCATGGCGTGCCTCCTGTGGCGTCCGACGTCTGCCGGCTCACTCGACCCAATCGAACGTTCGGGTCACGGCCTTCTTCCACATGGCGTACTGCTGCTCGCGGGCATCCGCGTCCATCGCGGGTGTCCACTCCTTGTCCTTGCCCCAGTTGCCGCGCAGGTCGTCGATGTCGCTCCAGAATCCGGTCGCGAGGCCGGCCGCGTAGGCGGCACCGAGCGCCGTGGTCTCCGCCACCGTCGGGCGGATCACGGGCACGCCGAGCACGTCGGCCTGCGTCTGCATGAGCAGATCGTTGTGCACCATGCCCCCGTCGACCTTCAACGACGTCAGCTCGACCCCAGAGTCAGCGTTCATGGCATCCACCACCTCGCGGCTCTGCCACGCGGTCGCCTCGAGTGTCGCCCGCGCGATGTGCCCGGCGGTGACGAAGCGCGTGAGCCCGGCGATCACGCCGCGCGCCTCGCTTCGCCAGTACGGGGCGAAGAGACCGGAGAACGCCGGCACGAAGTACACCCCACCGTTGTCCTCGACCGTGAGCGCGAGCTCCTCGACCTCGGGCGCAGCCTGGATCAGCTTCAGGTTGTCGCGCAGCCACTGCACGAGCGCGCCCGTGATCGCGATCGAGCCTTCCAGCATGTAGGCCGCGGGCTCGTCACCGATCTTGTACGCCACGCCGGTGATCAGACCGTTCTTCGATTGGACCGCTTCCGTGCCGGTATTCAGCAGCAGGAACGACCCCGTGCCATAGGTGTTCTTCGCCTCGCCCACGTCGAAGCAGGTCTGTCCGAACAAGGCTGCCTGCTGATCGCCGAGATCACCCGCGACAGGGACGCCTGCCGCTGTGCCGACCGCGTCGCCGTACACCTGGCTCGATGAACGGATCTCGGGCAGCATTGATCGCGGCACGCCGATCGTGTCGAGCAGGCCGTCGTCCCAATCGAGGGTCTGCAGGTCCATCAACATCGTGCGGCTCGCGTTGGTCACGTCGGTCACGTGCTGGCCGCCATCGACGCCCCCGGTGAGGTTCCAGATGCACCAGGTGTCCATGTTGCCGAACGCCAGCTCGCCCGCGTCGGCCCGAGCGCGGGCGCCGTCGACGTTGTCGAGGATCCATCGGACCTTCGGCCCCGAGAAGTACGTGGCGATGGGAAGGCCGGTCGTGTCGCGGAAGCGGTCCTGACCACCGTCGCCGATGAGCTCGTTGCAGATCTGGTCGGTGCGCGTGTCCTGCCATACGAGGGCGTTGTGGATCGCCTCGCCCGTGGAACGGTCCCACACGACCGTCGTCTCACGCTGGTTCGTGATGCCGATCGCCGCCAGGTCGCTCGCCGCGACGCCCGCCGTCTCCAGCGCGCCAGCGATCACCTCCTGGCTGCGGGTCCAGACCTCGGCGGGGTCGTGCTCGACCCATCCGGGCTTCGGGAAGATCTGCTCATGTTCCTTCTGGTCGATGCCTTTCACCTGACCCGTGCGATCGAAGATCATGAAGCGTGTGCTCGTGGTGCCCTGGTCGAGGGCTCCGACATACTCAGCCATGTGATGCCTCCTCTACTGGGTCAGGCATCGTCGCCCGACATGTCGGCGGCGGTGCGCAACAACAGGGCTGACGACGTGGCGCCGGGATCTTGGTGGCCGGCGCTGCGTTCGCCCAGATAGCTCGCTCGTCCTTTCCGGGCCACGAGGGGGATCGTGGCGGTCATGCCGTGCTCGGCGGCGTTGGCTGAGCGAAGGAGCGCCGCGGGCAGCTCCGCTCCTTCGACGACCGCGTCCGCGAACGCGTCACGGGCCGGGATCAACGCGTCGAGCATCGTCTTGTCACCGAGCTCGGCCTTTCCCCGAGCCTGCACGCCCGACACCGCGGAGTCGAGTGCTGCGGCCCAATCTTCGGTCGTCAGCTCGGTCTTGCCGGCGATCGCCGCCCCGAACTGCAGGAAGAACGTGCCGTACAGGGGACCGCCCGCGCCGCCCACCGTGGAGACGAGGGTCATGCCGACGGTCTTGAACAGGGCGCCGATGTCGTCGCCGGGCACCGCCGAGTCGAGCTTTCCGAAGCACCGCTTGGAAGCCCCGATCCATGTTGATGCCGTGGTCCGCATCGCCGATCGCGGAGTCCAGCTCGGTGAGGTACTGCTTGTTCTCGGCGATCGTCGCGGCGAGCGTCTTCAACCATGCGACCACGACGTCGTAGGACATCGCCACGACTCAGGTCACCCCCTCGTCACACGCCCCACCGCAACCCGGCGGTCTTCACCGGAGCGTCCCACAGCTGCGTGAAGTCGTCGTTCAGCTTCAGCAGCGTGATCGAACACCCCGCCATCTCGAGCGAGGTGATGTACGAGCCGATCAGGTTCCTCGAGATCGAGATGCCGCGCCCCGACAGGAACTTGTTGAGCTCGTTGTAGACCACGTAGAGCTCGATCAACGGCGTGCCGCCCATGCCGTTCACGAACGCCAGCACGTCGTCGCCGCTCGAGAACGGCGCGTCATCGACGATCGTCGCCGCCATCATCTCGACGATCTCCGACGCCGGCTTCATCTTCATGCGCTCGCGGCCCGGGCTCGCCGTGGATGCCGACGCCCATCTCGATCTCGTCGTCGCCGAGCTCGAAGGTGGGCTTGCCCGCGGCCGGCACCGTGCACGACGTGAGCGCCATGCCCATCGAACGCGCGTTGGCGTTCACTTCGCGGCAGATGTCGGCGACCTCCTTCAGCGGGCGCTTCTGCTCGGCCGCCGCGCCGGCGATCTTCTCCATCAGCACGGTGGCGCCGACGCCGCGGCGGCCGGCCGTGTACAGCGAGTCCTGCACGGCCACGTCGTCGTCGACGACGACCGACTCGACCTCGGTGCCTTCCGCGCGGCAGAGCTCCGCCGCCATCTCGAAGTTCATGACGTCACCGGTGTAGTTCTTCACGATGTGCACGACGCCCGCTCCGCCGTCGACGGCTTTCGTGGCCGCTTCCATCTGGTCGGGAGTGGGAGACGTGAAGACCTCGCCGGGTGCGGCAGCGTCGAGCATGCCGACGCCGACGAAGCCGCCGTGCATCGGCTCGTGTCCGGATCCGCCGCCCGAGATCGAGCGCGACCTTTCCCTGCACGGGCGCGTCGGCGCGGGTGATGTAGTACGGGTCGTAGAACACCTTCACGAGGTCGGGGTGCGCCGCCTCGATGCCCTGGAGCTCTTCCCGAACCACGTCGGCCGGGTCGTTGATCAGCTTCTTCATGCGTGAACCTCGCTTCCCGTTGGTGGGGCGGCGGGAGGGCACGCGGGACCCTCCCGCCGTCCGTCTAGAGGTCGAAGATCGCCTTGGCCGCGAGCGCGCCGATCACGCCGCCGACGATCGGGCCGACGACCGGGATCCAGGAGTACGCCCAGTCCGAGCCGCCCTTGCCGGGGATCGGCAGGATGGCGTGGATGATGCGGGGCCCGAGGTCGCGCGCGGGGTTGATCGCGTAGCCGGTCGGTCCGCCGAGCGCCATGCCGATGGCGAGCACCAGCAGGGCCACGGGCAGCGCGCCGGTTGCGAGGGCGCCAGCCGAGCGCTTCGTCGCCGAGCGCCAGCCCGCCGATCGACAGAACGCCGAACACCAGCACGAACGTGCCGATGATCTCGGTGATCAGGTTGGCGGCGGTGTTGCGGATCGCAGGGCCGGTCGAGAACACCGCGAGCTTCAGCCCCGGGTCCTCCGTCTCGCCCCAGTGCACGAGGTAGGCGAGCCACACGAGGTCGCGCCGATGAACGCGCCGACGAACTGGCCGCCGATCGCGGTCGGCACGTCTTCCCACGGGAAGGCGTCGATCGAGGCGAGCCCGACCGTCACGGCGGGGTTGAGGTGCGCGACGCCGCCCTCGACCGCGAGGCTACCGAGCACGCCGACGAACACGCCCATCGCCCAGGCCCAGGTGATGACCACCCATCCCGAGTTCTGCGCCTTCGACTTGTTGAGGAGCACACCGGCCACGACGCCGTCACCGATCAAGACGAGCAACGCCGTGCCGACCACCTCTCCGAGGAACATCTGAGCGACCACCCCCTCCGTACCGGGCCCCCCGCCGGGGCCGTGTCCGTGGTCGAGCCAACTCCGTTCGTAACGAGTATGTCAATAGTGCAGAATACGCCGAATCAAGATCGACAAGGTCCAACTGCTGTTCGGCATAGTCGAACGCATGGAGTCGACGGTTGACGCCGCACGGGGACGGTCCGAAGGTGTGCGGCGTGACGACACCATGACCGATCGACCCATCGAACAGCCCGCTGGAGGACAGCCCTCGCTCGACGACGCCACCTGATCCGACGGTGGGTGCGTGGGTCCGCCGACGAGATCGCGGCGAATCGAGACTTCCTCACCCAGCTCGATGCCGCGATCGGCGACGCCGATCACGGCATCAACATGGATCGAGGATTCTCGGCCGCGGTCACCGATCTCGACGCCACGTCCGACCTGCCGGCGGGGGAGCTGCTCATCCGGGTCGGGTGGCACCCTGATCTACAGGGTCGGTGGCGCGGCCGGGCCGCTGTTCGGCACGTGTTTGCAGACGAGCCGGGGAGTCCTTCGGCGACGACCGAAACGTTCGACGCCGAGGACCTGCTGGCGGCGCTTCGCGCCGGGCTCGACGGCATCCAGGAGCTCGGCGCAGCCCAGGAAGGCGACAAGACCATCGTCGACGCGTATGCACCCGCACTCGCAGCGTTCGAACGGGACCTCGGCGCCGGAGGTGACATCGCCTCGGCGTCGCGGGAGGCAGCCGAAGCGGCCCGCGATGGCATGCGCGCGACCGTTCCGATGCAGGCGCGAAAGGGTCGAGCCTCCTACCTCGGACCGCGCAGCGTCGGGCATCAAGATCCCGGCGCGACCTCGACCGCCTATCTGTTCGCGTGCCCTGGCTCGCGCGTTGGAAGGTGAGCGGTGACCGATCCGCTCCCGGCGCCTGAGCCGGCGCGGTCCTCCGCTACCGGTTCGCGTTCCGGAGAGCGGCGAGGAACGATCCAGTCGGTCGAGCGCGCGGCCCGCATCCTGAAGGTGCTCGGCACGGGCACGTCACGCATGGGGGTCACCGACATCGCCGAGCGGCTCGGTCTCGCGAAGGGCACGGCATACGGACTGCTTCGGACCCTCGAAGCGCAGGAGCTCGTCGAGCAGGACCCCGAGACCGACAAGTACCGGCTGGGTCCGGCGATGCTGCAGCTCGGAAACGCCTTCCTCGACAACCACGAGCTGCGTGCGCGCTCGCTTGCTCTGGGCGGACTCGCTCGCCTCGCGAGTGGGCGAGGCGGTGCGCGTCGGGCGTGCTGCACGGGTCGAACGTGCTGATCGTGCACCACGTGTTCCGCCCGGACAACTCGGTGCAGATCCTCGAGGTCGGGGCTTCGATCCCGTGGCACGCGTGCGCGCTCGGCAAGGCCATCGCGCGTTCCGCCCGGAGCCGCCGCGTCGCGCCCTGCTCGATCTCGGAGCTGTTGCCGTCTCACCGGCCGAACCGTGACCGACCCGAGCCGCCCTCGAGGCGACGCTCGCCGTGATCGCGAGGAGGGCACGGCACTCGAGGACGAGGAGGCGATCGTCGGGGAAGCCGAGATCGCCGCTCCGGTCTTCGACGACCATGGGGCACTCCGACGGGAGCGATCGGGGTCGTCGGGCCGGTCGAGCGCCTCGTGCCCGAGCGGCGACCGGCCGCCGACGCTGGTCGCGGCGGTGCGCGAGACGTCGCGAGGCCTCTCGCGCGACATGGGCGCCGGCCGCATCGAGCGACCAGGGGAGGCGCGGGTACGCGCTAGCCTCACCGGCCGTTGCATCTGGGTGCGGCGATAGGCTGCATCCGGCATGGAACGAGCCGGCGCCTCACGTCACCGTCGATGACTACCTCGAAGCCGCGCGTGCGGCTGTGCCACCCGACGTGTGGGACTACTACGAGGGCGGAGCAGGTGACGAGTGGACGCTTGCCGAGAACCGTCGCGCCTTCGATCGATGGATGCTACGGCCTCGGTTCCTGCGGCGGCCGGCGTTCGCCCGACACGTCGACGACGGTGCTCGGTCTCCCGCTCCGCTTCCCGGTCGTGGTGGCGCCGTGGGCATACCAGCGCCTGGCCCATCCCGAGGGTGAGCTCGCCACGGCGCGGGCAGCAGCGGGTGCCGGCACCGTGATGGTCGTGTCGTCGACGACCGAGTCCTACCTCGAAGAGGTCGCCGACGGCGAGCGAGCGGACCCAAGTGGTGGCAGCTCTACGTCGCCGAGGATCGAGGATTCACCGCGGCGATGCTCGAGCGGGTGGTGGCTGCCGGGGTATGGCGCGATCTGCTGGACGGTCGACTTCCCGGTGAACGGGCTGCGCCACCGCGACACGCGGAGCGGCTTCGTGATGCCGATCGGCATCGGGGCGAGCGACTACATCTACGACGCCGCACCTCACGTGGGACGACCTGGCGTGGATCCGGGAACGCGCGTCCGGACTGCCCGATCATCGTGAAGGGCCTGCTCACGGCCGAGGATGCCGAGCTCGCGGTGCAGGCCGGCGCCGACGCGATCGTGGTGTCGAACCACGGCGGCCGCCAGCTCGACCGTTCGCCGGCGGGGCTCGACGCGCTGCCCGAGGTCGTCGGCGCAGGTCTCCGGGCCGGGTGCCGGTGCTGATGGACGGCGGCGTCCGCCGCGGCATCGACGTGCTGACCGCGATGGCGCTCGGGGCCGCGTGCGGTGCTCGTCGGGCGGCCGACGATCTGGGGCCTCGCCGCCGACGGGGAAGCAGGTGTCGCAGGCGTGCTCGCGATCCTTCGCGCGGAGTTCGAGAACGCGATGGCGCTCACCGGGTGCCGCACGTCGACGAGATCGGCTCGGCGCTTGTGACGCATGGCGACCGTCCTAGTCGAGCGCGTCACGACGTTCGGCCGATGACGCCGGTATCTGGTCTGACACGCTTGCGGCATGAGCGGATACGACCTGCACACCCACTCGACCTTCAGCGACGGCACCGAGTCGCCTACCCACAACGTGCGAGCTGGCGCGCGATCGCGGTGTCGATCGGCATCGGCGATCACCGACCACGACACGTTCGCCGGACTCGACGAGGCGGCCGTCGGCCGGCACCGAGATGGGCGATCGAGATCGTGCCCGGCATCGAGTTCTCGGCCGAGTACGACGGGGCGAGCCTGCACGTGCTCGGCTACTGGGTCGATCCGGCGCACGAGGCAGCTGCAGCTCGAGCTGCAGCGCCTGACCGACACCCGGTTCCGCCGCGGCGAGATGATGATCGAGAAGCTGCAGGAAGCGGGATACGACATCTCGTTCGAGCGACGTGCGCGAGCATCGCCGGCGACGACCTGATCGCCCGTCCGCACGTGGCGCAGGCCATGGTCGAAGCGGGCATCGTCGAGACCGAGAAGGAAGCGTTCGACCGCTACATCGCCGACGGCGGGGTGGCGTACGTGCCCAAGCACGCGCTGCACCCGGTCGATGCGCTGCGGCTGATCGGCGACGCGGGCGGCGTCTGCGTGCTCGCGCACCCCGCCATGTGGAAGGGCAACGGCTCGGTGCCCGACGAGCTGATCGAAGAGATGGCCGAGGGAGGCATGGTCGGTCTCGAGGTCGACCACCCGGACCACGACGACGACACGCGTGCACGCTACCGCGCGATGGCCGAGCGTCTCGACCTGGTGCCGACGGGGTCGAGTGACTGTCACGGCGCGCGGTACGACTATCGGCTGGGGGCGAACACCACTCCCGTCGAGCTGGTCGATGAGCTGAAGCGGCGAGCTGGCCGGTAGACGCAGCGCGGCTACGATGCGGCGGTGACCTCCGGCGCACTCGAGATGGTGTTCTTCGACATCGGCGGCGTGATGTACGACGACTCGGTCTACGCGAGATCGTGGAAGAAGGCGCTCCGCGAATCTGGTGCCGAGTTCACCGACGAGGAGTTCGAGCTCGAGTACGCGGCGGCACGCGCGGCGCAATCGGAGTCGTTCCGGCGGCGGCTGACGAAGCGTTTCCTCGGCACCGACGACGATCTCGGGGCGGTCGAGGATCGGGCGGCCCGATACTGGGCCTACCCGGCGACGGCGCTGTACCCCGACGTCGTGCCGTGCCTCGAAGCGCTCGAGGGGCGCTTCCGGCTCGGGGTGATCGCGAATCAGCCATCGTCGGTGCGCTCCGCGATGGAGCGCGACGGCCTCACGCGCTTCTTCGAGGTCTGGGGCGTGAGCGATGACCTCGGCCTGCAGAAGCCTGACCCGAAGCTCTTCTCTCACGTGCTGTACACGGCTGGGGTCTCGCCGGCGCGCACCGTGATGATTGGCGATCGACTCGACTACGACGTGCGTCCGGCCAAGGCGGCGGGCATGCGCGCGGTGTGGGTCCTGCGCGGCGAGGCGCCCGACGATCCGACCCCGGGCCAGCTGGCGCAGGCCGACGCATCGGTGCCCGATCTCGTCGATGTCCCCGCCTTGCTGGGCTCCTGGTCGTAACGTCGAGGCATGCACATCGTGATCGTTGGTGCGGGTGCCGCCGGGCTGAACGCGGCCCGCCGCCTGCAGAAGGGACTGCGCGGCAGCGAGCACCAGCTGACGCTGATCTCGACGGAGAACGTCTTCCTCTACCAATCTCTCCTGCCCGAGGCGGCAGGCGGCACGCTGGAGCCCCGCCACGTCGTGGTGCCGCTGCGTTCGGCGCTCCATCACGCCCGCGTGGTGGTCGGCGAGGTGGAGACGATCGACCCTGCCCATCGCCTCGTGCATCTGCGCGGAGTCGACGGCGATCGCCTGGAGATCGGCTACGACCAGCTCGTGCTCACGCCGGGGTCGCGCTCTCGCACGCTTCCGGTGCCCGGATTGGCGTCACACGGCATCGGGTTCAAGACCCTCGGCGAGGCGATTCTGCTGCGCAACCATGTGCTGTCGCGGCTCGAGGCCGCTTCGCAGCGCCCGCCACGAGATCCACGGCGACGGGCGGCTCTGACGTTCGTGTTCGTCGGCGCCGGATACGCGGGCGTGGAGGCGCTCGCGGAGCTCGAGGATCTGGCGCGGTGGGCCGTGAAGCACATCCCGGAGGTGCGTCCCGAGGAGCTCCGATGGGTGCTGGTCGAAGCGCAGGACTCGATCCTTCCGGAGATCGGCGCCGGGCTCGGCGAGTATGCGGCGCGCGAGCTGCGCAGTCGTGAGATCGAGATCAAGGTCGGTACGCGCCTCGACTCGGTGGAAGGCGGCATCGTGCACCTGAGCGACGGCGATTCGTTCCCCGCCGAGACGCTCGTGTGGACGGCGGGGGTCAAGCCAGAGCCGATCGCGGCGGTCTCCGGACTGCCGGTCGATCGCACGGGTCGCCTGCTGGTCGATGCCTGCGATGCGGGTCGCCGGCCACGAAGGGGTGATCTGGGCGGCGGGTGACGCGGCGGCGGTGCCCGATCTGGTGACCGGCGGCCTCTGTCCGCCATCGGCGCAGTACGCGACACGCCAGGGGAAGCAGCTGGCGGCGAACCTGCTCGCGACGCTCGCCGGGCGAGAGGCGGAGCCGTTCCGCTTCAAGGCGCTCGGATCGCTGTGCTCGCTCGGCAGGTACAAGGGCGTCGCGGTCGTGCTCGGGGTGCGCCTGCACGGGTTCCCGGCGTGGTTCGTGGCTCGCACCTACCACCTGCTGCAGCTCCCCACGTTGAACCGCAAGGTACGCGTGATGCTTCGACTGGACCCTCTCGCTGTTCTTCCCGCGCGACGTGGCTGCTCTCGGGTCGCTGCATGACCCCACCCAGGCGTTCGAGCGCGCCTCGAAGGACTAGGCCAGCGCCTGCCCCGCTCGGGACTTCAGGCGCCCTTGCGGCGCTGCTTCTGCAGCTCGCTCGCGGCCTTCAGGGCCTTGTGGCTGCTGGCGATGTCGGGCATCTCATGGCCGCTGGCGAGCTCATCGGCCGCCCACCTGGTGAGATCGCGGATCGACACGATGCCCACGACCTTCCCGCGGTCGACCACCGGCAGGTGACGGATGTTGCGCGCCACCATGTGCTCGGCCGCGTCGGTCAGGCCCATCTTCGGCCCCACGGTCTCGAGATCTCGCCTCGTCATGCCGTGAGCGACCTTCACCGAATGCGGGTCGCCTCCGGCCGCCACCAGGTTCACGATGTCGCGCTCGGTCACGATGCCGGCGAGCTTCTTGCCCTCGAGCACCACGACCGAAGAGATGCCGTTCGTCCGCATCGTCTTGGCGACGTCGGCGAAGGTGTCATCGGTCTCGGCCGACTTCACGTCGGTGTGCATCACGTCGCCGACCTGCATCGTGGGCGCCTCCTCAAGATGAACCGGAACCTCGGGGCGGTCAGCCTACCGCTTCGAGCGGTCCCACTGCTTAGTGGTCGCTGACGCCGGAGAAGTGGAACTCGTCGACCTTCAGGGCCGGCACGCGGGAGGCGCTGAAGAAGAACTCGCTCGCGAGATGCGCCTCGCGCCCGACCATCGACACGCTCGAGAGCGCTCCGACGATCGACTGCGTGAACCTGAGGTTGCGCACCGGCCCGACGACTTCCCCCCGTTCGATCAGGAACGTGCCGTCACGCGTCATGCCGGTGATCGAGGATTCCATCGGATTCACGATGTTCGAGTAGTGGAAGCGCGTGACCAGCAACCCGCGCTCGGTGGATCGCACCATCTCGTCGACCGTCGAATCACCCGTCTGCATGAACAGGTGCAGCGGGAAAGGTCCCTCGGGATTGGGCGAGGGCAGGCCGTGCCCGGTCGAGTCGCGGCCGGCTTCCTTGGCGGTGCGCCGGTCATAGACGGCGCTACGGAACACGCCGTCGGTGATCAGCTCGACCTTCTGCAGCGGGCGTGCCCTCGAAGTCGAAGGGCGCGCCGAGTGTGCGCGGGTCCGAGGCGTCGTCCCATATCGAGATCGAGGGGGCGGCGACCTGCATGCCGTCCTTCTCGCTGAAGCATGAGCGGCCCTCGATGTACGCGCGTCCGCCGAAGCCGACCCAGGCGAGGAAGCCCACGAGCGTCGCTGTGGCGGCGGGTTCGAGCACGACGGTGTACGTGCCTGCGCTCGAGCGGTCGTGGCGAGACCGATGCCACCGCCTTGTCGCTCGCGGTCGCGCCGATCGCGGCGGCATCGATCGCGTCGGTCGAGCCCGCGAACGCTTCCGCGAACCCGCTGCCACCGTCGGGTCCTGTGACCACGGTCGTCAGCGAGGCCTGCGTCGACGGGGCCCAGCAGAACTGCCCCTCGCTGTTCGCGAGGCCGAGCTCGACCGCGAGCGTCTCGTAGGCGCCTGCGGCGGTACACGCAGGAGCACAACCGCCGATCAGCTCGGCAACAGCGTCGGCGCGCACCTCGGGCGAAACCGCCGCCGTCCCTTCGAAGAACCGATCGACCTCGGGGACACCGGCGGTCGGCGCGAGGCCCGGCCACATGGGGTCGGCGGCGACGACGTCGGCCATCTCCAGTGCGCTTCGCGCCGCCGCGGCTGCCCCCTCGGGAGTGGCGTCGTTGGAGGCCGACACGCCGATGTGCCCGGCCTTCGCGACACGCACCCGCAAGGCCGTGTCCTCGCGCGAGATGCTCTGGTGGATCTCGGAGTTGGCGAACCGGGTCAAGCCGCCCCATTCGTGGATGAGCAGCACCTCAACATCGTCGGCGCCCTGCAGCGACAACGCTCCGTCGGCAACGCGCCGGAACTCGTCGGGCCCGAGCACGCCGGTGCTCATCCCCGCACCCCCACCTGTACGTTGCGGAACCTCGCCGGTGATGCGCCGTGGCCGACGCGTCCGACCTGCCCGGGTTGACCCTTGCCGCAGTTCGGCGTTCCCCACACGACCCAGTCCTCGGCGCCGCCGACCGCGTCGCACGAGCCCCAGAACTCCGGGGTGATGCCGGTGTAGTTCGGGTTCTTGTAGAGCGTGGTGAGCTTGCCGCCCTCGATGCGCCGGGCCTGCTCGCAGCCGAACTGGAAGTTGATGCGCTTGTCGTCGATCGACCAGGAGCTGTTCGTCGTCATGAAGATGCCGTCGTCGGTGTCGGCGATGATCTCGCCGAGCGTTCCCTCCCGCGGCTCGATCGAGATGTTCGTCATGCGGATCAGCGGGAGGTGACTCCATCCGTCGGCCCTGCTCGTGGCGTTCGAGGTCTGGCCGATGACGCCCGCGGTCTCGCGGCTCGACAGGAAGTTCTGGAAGATGCCGTCGACGATGATCGGCACGCGTTGCGCCGGTACGCCCTCGTCGTCGAAGCCGAACGTGCCGAGCCCCCCTGGAAGCGTGGCATCGGCGGTGATCGAGACGAGGTCGCTCGCGTAACGGACCTTGCCGCCGTCGCCGGGGGAGAGCCACGACGAGCCGGCGTAGGCCTCCTCCATCCCAAGCACACGGTCGAGCTCGATCGGGTGACCGATCGATTCGTGGATCTGCAGCTCCATCTGTCCGGAATCGAGCACCAGGGTCGTGACCTCGCTCGGGCACTCGGGCGCCGACAGCAGCTCGACGGCCTCCCTGCCGATGCGAGCGGCCTCCTCGATGAGACCCAATGTGCGGATGTGCTCGTAGCCGGCGGCCTTCACGTGCCCGCGGAAGGAGTTCGGATAGCTGCGCCGTTGCATGTCGCCGTCGCCGACCGCGATAGCTTCGATGCCCCCGCCCGAATTCGTGACGACCTGCTCGATCTCAGCGCCGTCGCTCGAGACGAACCACGTCGAGCGCCGGAAGAAGTCGAGCCCCGCCTCGGCGAACGACAGGCCCGGTACCTCCTGCATGACGCGGGTGGCCTCCATCAGCAGGGCCACCTTCTCCTCGAGCGGCACGGTGAACGGGTCCTGGTCGACGATCGTGCGCCACGAAGCCGTCGCCGGCTCGACCGGGGTGAGCGAGACGGGATCTCCGGGCAGCCGCTGCGCGGCCTTCGCCATCTCGACCGCCAGGCGTGCGGTGCGATCGATCTCGCCCTCGTCGAGTCGCGAGGTGGCCGCGAAACCCCAGCGTCCACCGACGAGCACCCTGATACCGACGCCGATCGAGGTTGAGCGGTCGATGCCCTCCATCTCCTGGTTGCGAACCGTGAGCGTCTCGCTCTCGTCGATGCCTGCACGCGCATCGGCGAACTCCGCCCCTGCCCTGCGCGCGGCCTCGACGGCCATCTTCGCGACGTCGAACACGCTCGCCTCCCGCTGGACCCGTGGTGCCCGCGGGCTCCGGTCCCGCGCAACGCGGGGCATGGTACCCGTTGCGGCCGGACGCGACCCCGCCGGACTGGCCGCGGCAGGGTGGGGTCGTGGGTGGGAAGATGCGGCCCGACCCGACGACGCCGAGGAGGACCACGCCGTGCCCATCGAACGCGCTGAGGAACATCCCACCTTCGAGCTCGGCGGGAACACCATCACCAGCCTGGCGGCCCCGAGCCGTGGCGCACACGAGGCGGCGCTGTTCCGCATCGAGGTGCCGCCCGGCGGCGGCCTCCCCGCTCATCACCACGACCACCTCGACGTGTTCGCCGTAGAGACCGGCAGCGGCACCTTCCACATCGACGACGAATCCTTCGAGCTCTCGGCCGGCGACTCGGCCGTGGTGCCCACCGGCGCCGTGCACTACCTGGAAGCCGGCGACGCGGGGACCACGATCGTCGTGACGATGCTCGCGGGCACGAAGCTCGTGCGCGCCGACGACGGCTCGGTGCTCGTGCCGCCCTGGGTGAGCTGACCGCCGTGGCCCGCGCCTACATCGCCGACGTCACGCTCTTCGACGGGCACCGGGTGCGACGGCGCCAGGGCGTGCTGCTCGACGGTGAGCGCATCGGGTGGGTTGGCGCCCACACGAGGGCGCCGCGGGAGGCCCGAACCGCCCGCTCGATCGCCGGCGCCGGGCGCACCCTGACGCCCGGCCTCGTCGACTGCCACGTACACCTGAACTTCGACGGCATGGGCGATTTCGCGGGTGACATGGCGCTGCTCAACGCTTCCCCTATGGTCGCGCCGATCAAGTCGGTGACGAATGCGGCGAAGCACCTCGCGGCCGGTGTGACAACCGTGCGCGATCTGGGCGGTCTCGGCACGTGCGAGCTCGCCGGGGCGATCGAGGCCGGCACCGTTCCCGGTCCCCGCGTCGTGGCGGCGGGTCGCGCCCTCACGATCACGGGTGGGCACGGGCACAACATCACGTTCGCCCGTGAGGTCGACGGCGCCGACGCGGTCCGCCAGGCGGTGCGCGAGGAGATCCGAGGTGGCGCCACCGCGATCAAGGTCGTCGCGACCGGCGGCGTGCTCACACCCGGCATCGGTGCGACTTTCACCGCGTTCACACCCGAGGAGCTGGGCGCCGCCGTCGACGAGGCGCACAAGTGGAACCGTGGCGTCGCCGCGCACGCGATCGGCGCCGAGGGCATCACGCAGTCGGTCGCGGCGGGGGTCGATTCCGTCGAACACTGCGTCCAGCTCACGACGGCGACCGCGCGTCGCATGGCCGAACGCGGCACGTTCCGCGGCGCGACGTTGTCGGCGGCGTTCGGCATGTTGGACAACCCTGAAGGCACGCCGGACTATGCGCTGGCCAAGATCAGCAGCGTGATCGAAGACCACGAGCGCAGCAGTGCGATCGCTCTCAGAGCGAAGGTGCGTCAGGTGTGCAGCACCGACGCGGGCACGCCGTTCAATCCGCACGGAAGCGCACCGCTCGAGCTCGCTCGCATGGTCGCATGGGGCATGAGGCCGCTCGACGCGATGGTCGCCGGCACGTCGCACGGCGCCGAGCTGCTGCGCCTGCCCGACGTGGGCGTCGTCCGCCCCGAGGCCCTGGCCGACCTCGTGCTCTACGACGCGAACCCGATCGACGACATCGATGCCCTGCTGTCGCCTCGCGCCGTCTGGAAGGGCGGTGCGGTGGTAGCGGGAAGGGCGCCGCGGTGAGCTTCCGCGACGAGGCGCTCGCGGCGAACGCCGACTATGCCGCCGGCGTGGCCGAACGCGATCGCGCAGCGTCGCCGAGCCGACGGGTGGCCGTGGTCGCCTGCATGGACGCGCGCTTGCGCCCCGAGGACGCCCTCGGCCTCTCGCTCGGCGAGGCACATGTGATCCGCAACGCCGGCGGGCGGGTCACCGACGACGTGGTGCGATCGTTGATGCTCTCGTCGGCCGTGCTCGGAACCAGGGAGGCCGTGGTGATCCACCACACTGACTGTGGGCTGCTCGGCGTGACGAACGATGGGCTGCGCGAGCGCGTGGCGGAGATCACAGGCCAGAACGTGCAGACCGACTTCCTGCCGTTCGACGACGCCGAGGGCGCCGTGATCAGCGACATGCGGGCGATCGAGGGCGACACCCGACTTGCGTTCGACGCCGTCACCGGCCTGATCTACGACGTGCGCACCGGGCGCCTCCGTGAGGTCGTGACGGGCTAGCTTTCGGCGGCGAGCGCTCGTTCCAGCGCGGCCACACCTCGGCCGAGCTGGTCGAGCTCCTTGCGTGGAAGCCTCGCGAGCAGCGAGCTGAACGCCTCCACGCGGCGGCGACGGCCTTCCAGCAAGGCGTCGCGGCCTCGGTCGGTCGGCGCCACCTTCACCGCGCGGGCATCGTTGGGGTCGGGGGAGCGGCGCACGTAGCCATCGCGCTCCAGACCGTCGACGAGGCGGGTCATCGTCGGAGGTTCCACCTGCTCGATCTGCGCGAGCTCACCGATGCGCTGGGGTCCGGCGAACACGAGCACCGAGAGCGCGGAGAGGCGCGGGGCAGAGATGCCCAGCGCCTCGTCTTCCACGCGCAGGCGACGCAAGAGGTGGATCGCGGCCGAGTGGAGCCGGTCGGCCACCGCATCCACGTCTCGCGCTGGGGAAGTGCGCTTGGGCGTGGTCACCGCGCGTACGGTGTCATATTTAGTTAGGCTACGCAAATAGAACTTCAGGGGGTGCCCGATGGCAAGCACATCCGAGGACATGTTCGCGGCGATCGAGTCCGGGGAGGTCGACCGGGTGCAGGCGATGATCGACGACGACCCGTCTTTGGCGACCTCCCGAGACGCGGAGGGCGTGTCGGCGCTGATGCGCGCGCGCTACCGGTTCGACGAGGCGCTGACCGACGCGATCCGCGCACACGTGACCGACCTCGACGTGTTCGAGGCAGCGTCGTTCGGTGACGTGGTGCGGGTAGACGAACTGCTTGCCACGGACCCGTCACCGGTCGATGCGCGGAGCGGCGACGGGTTCACCGCACTCCACCTCGCGGCGTTCTTCGGACAGGTCGACGCAGCCCGGCTGCTCATGACTCATGGTGCCGAGGTCGACGCGCCCGGCACGGGCTGGATGACGGGCACCGCCTTGCACTCAGCGGCCAGCGCGAGGCACGCGGCGGTTGTCGAGGCGCTGCTCGAGGCGGGGGCGGATCCGAACGCGAGGCAGTTAGGCGGTTGGACCGCGCTCCACGCTGCGGCTCGGAACGGCGATCTGGCGAGCATCATGCTCCTGCTCGCAGCAGAAGGCGACCCCGCCGGCGTCAACGACGAGGGTGCGAGCGTTCTCGAGATGGCGCTGCAGAGCGGTGACGAGGGAACGATCGCGGCGATCGAGGCATCGCTCCCGTAAGGCGACTGCGGAGGTGCGGCCAGCGGCGGTTGCGCGGGGCTACTCGGCGGCGATGGCCCACTCGCTGCGCAAGACAGCCCGATAAGCCCCGCCTGAGTTTCCCTTGCCGTCGGTGGCGTCTTGGATCGCCTGGGCTCGCGCATCCCGAGCGGTGAGTCCTGGGCGCCGGTTGGCTTCACCCACCAACTGCCATCGGTCGTTGCCCACCTGTCGGAACACCACGTAGCCGGGCTTCTTGCCTGTGCCGCTCACCGCGCGAGTCTATCCCCGGGTACGGCTCCGATGCTGGTCATCGGCCGGGGTAGTCGGCGAACCTGTACTCCTGGGCCTCGGAGTCGCAGGGGTTGCCGCGGCCGAAAGTGATGCGTCCCTCGGTGACGTCGGCGACGCACCAGAAGGCCGTCTTCACGTCCGCGGCGCCGAACTCCGGGTGGCGACAGATGGAGTCGGGCTTGGTCGCATGGTCACTCAGGATCTCGCGCATCACGCCCGGCGTGACAGTGCCGGGAGCCTGCGCTGCGATCAGCTCACGGGCTCGTTCGTACCGAACCGCGGAACGCGTTGCGTAGACCGGGTCACCTTCGAACGGCAGCATGCGATCGCAGACGTAGTGGTTCGTGTGCACGAGGTGGTCGTCAGCGTCGAGCCCTGTGACCTCGGCGTCGGTGGCGCTTCCCTCGACGTTCGCGACGCCGCCATCGGCGGCTGTGAGCACGTTGTTGTAGCTCGAGGCGCGGTCGGGGCGCAGCGACGTCGAGACCATCTCGTCGAGCGAGCGTGCCCGCATCATCTCGAGCACCTGGTGCGAGCGCGAGATGCCGAGCCGCTCGTCGTTGGGCGAGAGCTCGTTGCCGGTAAGCGAGAGGCCGGCGGAGTTCCAGCCTACGCTCAGCCACGGCACGCCTCCGAGCTGGAAGATCGTCGGATCGCCGTCGACCCGCTTCTCGATGCCGACGATGTGTTCCTCTGCGGCGGGGCGCAGGTCGTTGGTGTGGCCCACGAGCAGATGACCGTCAGCCGTGGCTGAGGGTCCGGCCACGACGTCACTGCAGCGACCGAGCGTCGCGCTTCGCTGCGCGCCGGCTGAGTCAGCCTTCTGCCGAGGCTCGTACCAGAGCTCCTCGATCGACGCGGCGAAGAACATCAGAGGGTCGAGGCCCGCGGCTTCCGCGATGCCGTCGAGCTCGTCGACGAGCCAGGGCAGGCGCGGCTCGGTGAACTCCCGATACTCGCCCGCGAGCGCACGCTGCTGCTCGACCCTGCGACCGGCGGGCAGATCCTCGAGGGCCCCGGCGGCCTCGGCGTGCAAGCGATCTCGGGCGACTTCCCCGAGCCGGCGGCCGACCTCGCGGTGTGTCGCACCCGCCACCCTGATGATGTCGATACGTGGGGGCGTCACGATGTGAGCTCCCCCAGGAGCGATCCGATCGCGTCGACGTAGACGTCGACGTCGCCCTCGCTCGCCGGCACGGAGCAGGTTGGACCAGCGCCGATGATCGCTTCCCAGACGCCGCGGTTCGCGAGGTACACGCGCATCAGGCGTCGCAGTGGCACGTCGAGCGTCTCGTAGGCCTCGTCGGCATCGCGCGGCATCGACGACGCGAACGTGAAGCCGGATCGTGGCCAGAAGCGATGGGTGGTCCACGGCAGGCCGGCGTCGGAGATCGAGGCCTCGATGCCGTCGGCGAGGCGCGCGCCGAGCGCCTGAGTGTGAGCGTAGGCGTCGGGCGTGAGCACCTCGTCCAAGGTGGCCCTCGCGGCCGCCATCGAGAGCGGGTTGCCGAACAGCGTGCCCCCGGTCGCGACCGCCGGCTTGTCATCGTCACCTCCGGCGGGGCGGCGGAGGGTCTCGGCCACCTCGTCCGTCATCCCGTAGGCACCGAGCGGCACGCCGCCCGCGATCGACTTCCCGACCGTGACCATGTCCGGATCGAGCGCCCACATGGCGGTGAGCCCGGCCGGACCGACGACATGCGTGTGGGTCTCGTCGTAGCTGAGCAACGTGCCGTTCTCGCGGGTCGCGGCCCGGAGCGCCTCGTGGAAGCCGGGCTCGGGCATGAGCAGCCCAACCGAGTTCGTGAGCACGGGCTCGGTCATCACGATCGCGATCTCTCGGGTCTCGAGGGCCGCTCGCACGGCGTCCACGTCGTTAAACGCCACCATGACGACGTTGCGGGTGACGTCGCGCGGCAGGCCGGCTTCCTCGGCGACGAGCTCGCCACCCTCGAGATCGACCAGTGCCTCGTCGAGGTGGCCGTGGTACTTGCCGTGGAAGAACAGCACCTTCTCGCGTCCGGTTGCGACGCGCGCCACGCGGATCGTCTCGAGGTTCGCGTGGGTGGCGCTGAGCGTGAACTGCCACTGAGGGAGGCCGTAGCGCCGGCCCAGCTCGGTCGCGACCCAGATGGAATCCTCGCTCGGCAGCAGGAACTGCGAGCCGGCGGCCATGCGGCGCGAGACGGCTTCCACGACCGCGTCGGGGCCGTAGCCCGTGAACATCGACATGTCGGCGATGTTGAAGTCGAGGTACTCGTTGCCGTCGACGTCGCGGAACCGCGCGCCCTTGGCGTCGTCGACCCACACGGGCGGATGGTCGTAGGAGGTCCGCAGCCACGACATCGGCACGCCGTTCGGCATGACCTGCTCGGCCCGATGCCACATCTCGATGCAGCGCGGATGGGTCTCGGTGAACCGTGCGTCCTCGCGCTTCTTGAGCTGCTGGACCTTCGATGCGTCGACCCCGTGTGCGCTCATGGAAGTAGGTCTACCAGACACCGGCGCTCATCTGGTCGCGGCCTCGAGGGCGCCCATGTCTGATCCGGCGATCGCGGCCTCGGGCGCGATGACGGCCGGGGCGAGCGCCGGGGATCCGAGCCGCAGCACCGTGGTGGGCGCACACGACCCGGCCGGATCACAGGCAAGGTCGACGAGGGTCACGGATCCGCTCACCGAGGTGACGATCGCCGAGTCGCCGTCGATCGCCGGCGTGTGCAACGGCGTCGCCGCGATGTCGTAGGCGCCGATCGGCTCACACCGACCTGTCTCACACGACGACGAGAAGACCCAGAGGCGGCCGTCGCTGCCTCCGACGTACACCCGTGAGTCGGCGAACACCGGGGCGCCCTGGGCGCCAGTCGCGAGCGCGACGGGTTTCGGACCCGCTTCCTCGATCGTGCTCGCCGTTTCCAGGGAGAGATGTGCGCGCCACGCCGGCTCGCACCGTCCGGTGCACGACAGCGGGAACGCCAACAGCCTGCCTCTGGCCACGGTGAATGCGAACCCGTCGCCGATCGCGACCGAGGTTGCCGGCCCGTCGAAGCGCGCGGTCCACACGGGGTTGCATGTTGCCTCGCACGCCGCCGGGTAGGCGGAGACGCCGCCCCGGTTCGACGACGAGCCCACGACGATGAGGCCGTCACCGAGCGCGGGAGGGCCCCCGGCAGGACGTCCGGGCACATCGGCGCTCCACGCCGGCGCGCACGGGAGCGCGTCGCTCGCACACCCCACCGGGAAGGCGTACAGCTCGTCGGACGTGGCGTAGACGAAGTCGAAGTCGGCCGCAGGCTGCGACACCGGCCCCGACCCCGCCATGCCGATCCATTCCGGCCGGCAGGTCTCACCACCGCACGTCGCGGAGAACGCGTACAGCTGCCCTTCGGCCGACCCGGCGAAGACGCGCTCGTCGCGGATCGCGGGCACCGAGAGGGGGCCATCGGTCACGTCTGCATGCCAGCGGGACGGGCAGACGCTGTCGGCCACGAAGCATGTGACGGGGAAGACCGAGAGCTGGTCGCTCGCGACGTAGAGGCGGTTCTCTTCGATCGCGAGGCCGGTGATGGGAGCGTCGAGGTTCGCCGTCCACTCGGGCGTGGCGGTGCCGCTGGGCGCCGCCGACGAGGGCTGCCGTCCGGCCGCACGGAACACGCGGATCGCGCCGCCTACGAGGAGCAGGCCGAACGCCACGACGAGCATCGCGACGCCGATGCGGGCGGCGACCTGCCGATGCTCGTGGAAAGCCGTTCGCACATGCCGAAACACACCGTCCATCGTTGCGCAGACGAGGGTCAGCTGTCTCGCTCGTCGAGAGCTCGAACGTCGCGGGCTCGCTGCAGCCCTGCGGCCGAGAGGAACGCGCACCCCGCGCCGAGCATTGAGCCGGCGACCACGTCGCTGAGCCAATGATGGTCGACAACCGTTCGCGAGAGCGCCATCAGCACGATCCAGACGGCCGCGACGCCGTACCAGGCCCGGCGCCCGCGCCGCGGGTCCGTCGCGACGAGCACGAGTCCGATCGCGACCTGGGCGGCCGTCTTCGCATGCGCGCTAGGGAACGACGTGAACGGGTTGGCGGGGTCGAGCGGGGTCGGGCGTTCCCTGGCGAGACCGGGCTTCAGCACGGCCGTGAGCGCGTCTGCGACGAGCCAGCCGAGCAGCCAGGCGGCAAGGTCCCACCGACGACGGCGGAACGCGAGCCAGGCTGCGACCGCGATGCGCAACGGCACCATGACCACGCCTGCACCGAGCAGCTCGAATAGGTCGCCGAGCCGTCGCGTGACGTCGGGCCAGGCGAGCACGCGTCTGCGCCATGCGTCGTCGAGACCCTGCAGGAAGGGTGGCGCAGCGGTGTCGGTGGCGACCACAACGGTGAGCAGCGCGACGAGTGCGAGAGTCGCGATCGCGAGCAAGGCGGTCCTGCGCGGGTCGTTGACCAGGTCACCGTCGCGCCGGGAGGCTGGTTCGTTCGGTTCACCGTGCACCTCGTGACGATAGCGGCAGGGTTCCTGATCGGGCGTGTCAGAGCGTGTTGCTACGGTCGCGTGGACTTCCCCGACCTCGTCAGGAGCAAGCCATGAGCGAACAGATCGGCATCGTGGTGTTGGCCGTACTCTGCGGGCTCGTCACTGGTGTGGTCGTGGCGAGCAGGCGTGGTCGGGCCGGCGGCAACGTCGCTGCCGCGCACGACGCGTCTCGTGACGCGGCCACCGCGCGCATGGAGGCCAGGCTCGAGGTGCAGGCGGCGGAGCTTCGTCGGCTCGCCGATACCGCGGTGTCGCGCGATCTCGCGGGCGAGCAGGTGCGCGCGGGGGTCGAGGGCGCCCGCAGAGCGTTGCACGAGCTGAACGTGCGCGAGCAGGAGCGTCGCGAAGGCGATGCCGAGCAGCGCCAGGTGATCCGGCGGCTCTCCACCGTGCTCGCCGGCGGGGCGTCGAAGGGCCGCGCCGGCGAGCACGTCTTGCGCGACCATCTCGCGGCGTTGCCACCGTCGATGCTCGTCACCGACTTCCGGGTCGGCGGCAAGGTCGTGGAGTTCGGACTGCTGATGTCCGATGGCCGCCGGTTGCCGATTGACTCGAAGTGGTCGGCGCTCGCCGAGCTCGAGGCCCTCGAGGCAGCGGCAGATGGGGTCGAGCGTGACGCGTGCGCCCGCGCGGTCGAGAAGGCAGTGACGCTGCGAGCCAAGGAGGTCGCGCAGTACCTCGATCCGGCCGTCACCGCCCCGGTTGCAGTGGCGGCCGTCCCCGATGCCGCCTACGAGGTGCTGCGCCGCGCGCATGCCGACGCGTACCGCCACGGTGTGGTGATCGTGCCGTATTCGTCGGCCCTGCCGATCGTGCTGTTCCTCTATTCGCTGGTGCAGCGCTTCGGCGACGCCGCCGACGTGCAGGCGAACCTCGCCGAGATCGGCGGAGTTCTCGACTCGCTCGAGTCAGTCGTCGAGAACCGGTTCGCACGAGCGGGCACCATGATCGTGAACGGGGCCGACGAGTTCCGATCGCAACTCGGGAAGGCCCGCGGCTCGATCGCGCGTGCGCGGGCATCGTCGGCAGAGGCGGATCCGCTCGGATCAGGGCAGGAGGAGCCGCTCGAGAGTGCGGGGATCATCGACGACGAGACCGGGTCGCTGTCGATCGTACGCTGAGGGAGCCGGAGCGACTGAGACGTTCCGGCTCGAGACCGTCACAGGTCACGGACCTGTCGCGTGATCGAATCGGATGGAGCTCAGGAGCGCCTGCGTCTGCTCGATCGCACCCACGAGCCAGGCACCATCCTGCGCGCCGCGCAAGTCCTGCCTGGCGTACATGAACTGGTTCAGCGCCTCATCGGACCCGACTTGGATACCGCGACCGGCCAGGTATTCGCCGAGAGCGAACTCCCAACTGAACATGGCCGATCCGTCCGGGTAGGCATGAACGGAGTACGTCATGAACTCATCCGGGTGGGCGGCGTAGAGCGCCACATCCTGACTCCGAAACCCCCGCTCGGTGCTGCGTTCGAAGCCCAGCCGGGACAAGGCTTCCTGGAAGTCCATGGGGGCAGCATCGCAGAATGGTCTCTCGGGGAGCGGACTGCTGAGTTGTCTGAGGAGCTCCTGGCTTAGGGTGGTCGAACCGCTCATAGGAGGAGAGCCATGGCTTTGTACCTCACTCGCTTCAGCTACACCACCGAAACCTGGGCCAGGTTGGTCAAGAACCCGGAGGATCGACGTGACGCCGCGCGGTCCTACATCGAGTCCGTTGGGGGCAAGCTCCATGGCTTCTGGTACGCGTTCGGGGAGTACGACGCGTACAACCTCTGGGAAGCCCCGGACAACGTCGCGATCGCCGCGGTAGCGATCGCCATCAGTAGCGGCGGGGCGCTCTCCAAGTTCGAGACGACGGTCCTGCTGAGCGTCGAAGAGACCCTCGAGGCACTCGGGCGAGCTGACTCTGTTGGATATCGTTCACCCGGTGCGTAGGTCGCGAAAGCCCGAGCTCAGAGACTCCTCGTACCGGTCGTGATGCGACGGCTCGTGCTGCTCGTGTTCCTCGTGATCTCGTCAGTGCTCGCGGGGGCGATGCCAGGCGCCGCCCTGGCTGGAGCTGGCCCGCCGGAGCGGGTCACGTCCGAACGGCGTGCGCCTGATCTGCCCGACCCGGTGCCGTGCCCAGGGTGCTGGGAACCTGCGATCGAGACGAGCTGGCAGTGGCAGCTGCAGGGGCCGGTCGATACGTCGTTCGACGTCGACATGTACGACGTCGACGGGTTCGAGGTGCCCAAGGGGGTCGTGAGCGGTCTGCACGCCGACGGCAGCAGGGTGGTCTGCTACATCAGCTCGGGATCGTGGGAGCGTTGGCGTCCCGACGCCGGCAGGTTCCCCGAGCGTGTGCTCGGACGCTCGAACGGGTGGCCGGGGGAACGTTGGCTCGATGTGCGGCGCATGGCAGTGCTTCGTCCGATCATGGAACGTCGCATCAACATGTGCGCGCGCAAGGGTTTCGACGCGGTCGAGTTCGACAACGTCGACGGGTATGCGAACAACTCCGGGTTCCCCCTCACCGGCGCCGATCAGCTCCGCTACAACGTGTTCCTGGCCAATGCCGCCCATCGCCGTGGGCTCAGTGCGCTGCTGAAGAACGACCTCGGGCAAATCCGCACGCTGCTGTCGTACTTCGACGCAGCCCTCAACGAGCAGTGCCATCAGTACGACGAATGCGGCCGGCTCGACGCGTTCATCGACGCGGACAAGGCGGTGTTCGGGGTCGAGTACAAGCTCGAGGTGAGGGAGTTCTGCCCCGCCGCCAACGCCCACGATTTCAACTTCCTGAAGAAGCGATTCGCCCTTGGGACCTGGCGCAGGCCGTGTCGCTGAGACACGGCAGGCGTCGCGCCACTTCCGCCGGTGGTCATGGTTATCCATGATGTGCATACTTATGCACTCATGAATCCAACAACACGGGTCGCGGTGCTCGGTGCTTCCGGCTATGCCGGCGGGGAGCTCGTGCGTCTGCTCGCCGGGCATCGACGAGCCGAGGTGACGTTCCTCGGCGCCAGGGACTCGGCCGGGAAGACGCTTGCGCAGGTGCATCCTCACCTCGCCTCATTGCCGATCGGCGTTCAGGGTCTTGCTGAGATCGAAGCCGGCAAGATCGCTGAGGCGGCCGATATCGCGTTCTGCGCGCTTCCCAACGGGACGAGTTCGACGCTCGTCCCGTCGCTGCTCGAGGCGGGATCGCGCGTGATCGACCTTGCGGGTGACTTCCGTCTCGAGGCCGAGGACTATCCGGAGTGGTACGGGTTCGAGCACCCAGCGCCGGCCCTGCTCGAGAAGTCGACCTACGGTTTGCCGGAACTTTTCGGCGGGCAGCTGGCGGGAGCGGAGCTCGTCGCGAACCCCGGCTGCTACGCGACCGCCGCGATCCTTGGCCTGGCGCCGCTGCTCGGTGAGGGTCTGATCGAGCCGGGCGCGATCCGCGTCGACGGGAAGACGGGCCTCTCCGGCGCCGGCAGGGCGGCGAGCGAGTCGACCCTGTACACCTCGACCGAGGAGAGCCTTCGGCCCTACCGCGTGCCCAGGCACCAGCACACGCCGGAGATCGAACGGGGGCTCGAACTCGCGACCGGGGTCGCACCGCCGGTGCTGTTCGTGCCCCACCTCGTGCCGGCGGTGCGGGGTGTGCTCACGACGAGCTTCGCCACGCTCACCGAGGGAGTGACGACCGAGGCGCTCACCGAGGCGCTGACGGTGGCTTTCGCCGGGCGCCCGTTCGTGCGCGTGATGGCACCGGGCGGCATGGTCGACTCGAAGCGCACCCGGGGAACGAACGCGATCGAGCTGCAAGCGGTCGCCGACGCGCGCACCGGCACTGCGGTCGTCGTCGGCGTCCTCGACAACCTCGTCAAGGGTGCCGCAGGACAGGCGATCCAGAACATGAACCTCGAACTCGGTCTCGACGAGGCGGAAGGTCTCCCCACCCTGGCGGTCTACCCGTGACGCGCACACGGCGGTGAGGTCGTGAGCGTGACGTATCCGCACGGGTTCCGCGCCGCGGGCGTGACTGCAGGGTTCAAGGCGAGCGGGCTCGCCGACCTCGGCCTGCTCGTAGGCGACCCGGGCACGACGGCTGCGGCGCTGTTCACCACGAACTCCGTGGCGGCCGCGCCGGTGCAGGTCGGGAGAGACCGAGTCGCGCGCGGCCACGTACGGGCCGTGCTCGTGAACAGCGGTCAGGCCAACGCTGCGACGGGCCTCCGGGGAATCGACGACGCGCTCGCGACGAGCGCGTCGGCCGCGTCGCTGCTCGGCGTCGGGGCAGACGAGGTGCTGCCGTGCTCCACCGGGGTGATCGGTGAACCGCTGCACGTGGAGCCGATGACCGAGGCATTGCCGGCGCTCGTGCGGGCGCTCTCGCCCGAAGGCGGCGAGGCCTTCGCCCGGGCGATCATGACCACCGACACCGTGCACAAGCAGGCGACCGCCGATGCCGGGGCGTTCCGGGTGGGCGGTTGCGCGAAGGGCGTCGGCATGATCTCGCCGAACCTCGCCACGATGCTGGCGTTCGTGACGACCGACGCCGCGGTGGCGCGCGACGATCTGCATCGGCTCGCATGCGAGCGGCTGGCGCCGCGTTTCAACGCGCTGACGGTCGACGGATGCACGTCCACCAACGACACGGTCCTGCTGATGGCGAGCGGTTCGGCGTCCGTGGCCGGCTCGGCGGCTCCGAGCTCCGACGACCGGTCTGACCTCGTCCTCGCGATCGATTCGGTGGGCGACTCGCTCGTCTCGCAGCTGATCGCCGACGGGGAAGGCGTGACCCACGTGATGATCGTCGATGTCGAAGGCGCGGCGGGAGACGACGATGCGAGGCGCGTGGCGAAGGCCGTCGCCGACTCGCCGCTCGTGAAGACCGCGGTGTTCGGCGGCGACCCGAACCCGGGGCGATTCCTGCAGGCCGCGGGTGCCGCAGGCGCCGCGCTCGACCCATCGGCGCTCGACGTCTCGATCGGCGGCGTCGTCGTCGCGACCGGAGGTGTGATCCCGCCCGCATTCTTCGAGCCTGCGTCACCGCTCGCAGACGAGGCGCGCGCCGCGATGAAGGAAGCCGAGATCCATGTGCGCTTGCGGCTCGGCGACGGGCCCGGCTCGAGCCGAGTCTATGGCAGTGATCTGTCGTACGAGTACGTGCGCATCAACGGGGAGTACACGACGTGAGCACGGTGCCGGTCGACCTTCCGCCCCAGATCAGGCAACGAACGGTCGCCAAGGCCCGGACGCTGCTCGAGGCACTTCCGTTCATGCGCGAGCACCACGGCAAGGTGATCGTCGTGAAGTACGGCGGGGCGGTGATGGACGCTTCACAGCCTCTTGGCCAGTCTCTCGGTGGCCTCGCGTCGTCGTTCGCCGAAGACATCTCG
Organism: uncultured Actinomycetes bacterium; assembly: GCA_963831325.1. Taxonomy (GTDB): domain Bacteria; phylum Actinomycetota; class UBA4738; order UBA4738; family HRBIN12; genus JAOUEA01. The sequence goes on along the minus strand of CAWHQA010000017.1, from coordinate 32,491 downwards.
CTCCTGCAGAGCGCGGGCATCACGCCGGTCGTGGTGCACGGCGGCGGGCCGCAGGTGACGAACCTCTCCGAGCGTCTCGGCATCGAGACGACGTTCGTCGACGGGCTGCGCGTGACCGACGCCGAAACGCTCGACGTCGCGACGATGGTGCTCGCGGGCAAGCTCAACACCGACGTCGTCGCCTCGCTCGTGACCGGCGGCGTGCCTGCTGTCGGCCTCTCCGGTGTCGACGGCGGCCTGTTGCTCGCCCGCAAGCAGACCGGCCCGGACCTGGGGTTCGTCGGGGAGGTCGTGCACGTGAACGCTGGGGTCGTGCGCACCCTCATCGCGGAGCGCTTCGTTCCGGTCGTCGCGAGCATCGCGGTGGACGAGACGACCGGACAGGCCTACAACGTGAACGCCGACGTGGTCGCGAGCCAGCTCGCGATCGAGCTCTGCGCCGAGAAGCTCGTCTTCATCAACGACGTGCCCGGCGTGATCGGGCCTACAGGCGACCTGCTGAGCGAGCTGTCCGCGGCGCAGTGCCTCGAGCTGCTCGACCAACCAGGAGCGGTGTCGGGAGGCATGATCCCGAAGCTCGAGAGTGCGGTCGCAGCGCTGCGCGCCGGCGTGGGTCGCGTGCACCTCGTCGACGGCCGGGTCGAGCATTCCCTGGTGCTCGAGCTCTTCACCCGTGAAGGGGTGGGCACGATGGTCACGCCCGACGCCGAGGCCGCCGGGGAGGCGCCGTCATGAACGAGCCTGCCGTCATGCCCATCTATGCCCGATATCCGCTGACCCTTGTCCGAGGGGCCGGGACCCGCGTGTGGGACGACGACGGGCGCGAGTTCGTCGATTTCGCCGGAGCGCTCGGTGTGAGCGCGCTCGGACATTCACACCCGGCGTGGGTCGCAGCCGTCCGCACCCAGCTCGACACGCTCGACATGGTCAGCAACCTCTATGCGACCGAGCCCCAGGGCGTGCTCGCCGCACGTCTCGCCGGGCTGATGCCCGTGCCCGACGCGCGCGTCTTCCTCTGCAACTCCGGGGCCGAGGCCAACGAAGCGGCGATCAAGCTCGCGCGCAAGCACGGTCTCGCGAACGGGAAGCCGACGATCGTGACGCTCGAGGGCTCGTTCCACGGGCGCACCACCGGCGCCCTCGCCGCGACCGGCCAGCCGGGCAAGCGAGCGGCCTTCGAGCCACTCGTGGACTGGTTCCGGTTCGTGCCGCCCGGTGATAGCGAGGCGCTCGACGCCGCGATGACCGACGACGTCGGCGCGGTGCTGCTCGAGCCCGTCATGGGGGAAGGCGGTGTGCGCCCGCTCGACGACGAGTACCTGCGCCGCGTGCGCTCACTCTGCGACGAGCGTGGCGCGCTGCTCGTCGCCGACGAGGTGCAGTCCGGCATGGGCCGCTGCGGCGACTGGGCCGCCCTGCATCACGCCGGCGTGGAGGCCGACGTGCTCACGCTCGCGAAAGCGCTCGGGGGCGGGCTGCCGATCGGCGCCATGCTCGCTCGTGCTGAGATCTCGTTCGGGCCCGGCGACCACGCGTCGACGTTCGGCGGCGGGCCCATCGTGTGTGCGGGCGCGCTCGCCGTGTTGGACACGATCGAGCGGGACGATCTGCTCGCCCGGGCCGTCACGATCGGCGAGATGCTGCCGGCCGCGGTCGCGGCTGCCGACAGCGCCGTGGTCGAGGCGAGAGGACGAGGGTGTCTGTGGGGCTTTCAGCTCCGGCGGCCGGTCGCGAACGACGTCGTGCTCGCGATGATCGACGAGGGGGTGCTGGCGAGCACAGCCGGCCCCGATGTCGTGCGCATGTCGCCGCCGCTCACATCGAGCGACGACGACGTGGCGGAAGCGGGCCGGGCCTTCGGCGCTGCTGTCGCGACGGTGCTCACATCGGAGGGAGCGCATCGTGACCCGTTCCAACGGGGCTTCGAAGTCGAAGCGACAGCAGGCGATGCTCGGCTTGCTCGCGAACGAGCGGCTCGCGAGCCAGCAGGACATCCGCGAGCGGCTCGCGTACATGGGTATCGACGCGACGCAGTCCACGATCAGCCGCGACATCGAGGAGCTGGGCCTCGCGCGCGTGCACGACCACGACGGCACGCGGTACGTCGTTCCGGGCGATGCAGGTTCCTACGGGCCGATGATGCTGCTTCGGCACCTGCTCGACGAGTTCGCGCTCTCGTTCGTCGCGAGTGACGCCGGCCTGATCGTCCGGACCTCGCCCGGCGCGGCCGCAGCCCTCGCCGAGGGCATCGATCGTGCGGGTCTCGACGGCGTGGCAGGCACGATCGCCGGTGACAACACGATCCTGATCCTCGGGCGCGAAGGCGTGAAGCCGCCGGCCCTCGAGCGATCACTCACGCAGATCATGGAGGCAAGCTGATGGCTCTCGGAACTGGCGGCACGCACACAGCCCTGAAGGCAGTGCTCGCCTATAGCGGTGGGCTCGACACGTCGGTCACCATCCGCTGGCTGACCGACCAGGGCTACGAGGTGCACGCGGTCGCGGTCGACGTCGGCCAGCGTGAGGACTTCGACGAGATCGTCGAGCGAGGCGCCCGGGCGGGCGCGGTGAGCGTGCGAGTGGTCGACGCCGTCGATCGCTACGCCGCCGAGTTCCTCACGCCGGCGATCAAGACCAACGGCCTCTACGAGGGCAAGTACCCCATGGTCTCCGGGCTCGCGCGCCCCTGCATCGTTGAGGAAGTCGCGAAGGTGGCACGGGAGGTCGGTGCCGGCGCCGTCGCGCACGGCTGCACCGGCAAGGGGAACGATCAGGTGCGGTTCGAAGTCTCGTTCGGTGTGCTCGCTCCCGACCTCGAGGTGCTCGCGCCGATCCGCGACGCGAACATCCCCCGCGAGAAGGCGATCGCGCTCGCAGAGGAGTGGGGCATCCCGATCGCGAGCGTCGTCACGAAGTACTCCGTTGACGAGAACGTGTGGGGCCGCACCGCCGAGTGCGGCCCCCTCGAGGACCCATGGATCGCGCCGCCCGAGGACGTGTTCGAGCGGACGGCCCCCCCGGCGACACGCCCGAACGACCCCGCAGAGATCACGGTGATTTCGATCGCGGCGTGCCCGTGGCGCTCGACGGCGAGATGCTCACGCTCGCCGAACTGATCCGTCGCCTCGATGTCCTGGGGGGCTCGTATGGGTTCGGACGCGTCGACATGATCGAGGATCGGCGTGTGGGCATCAAGAGCCGCGAGCTCTACGAGGTGCCGGGCGCGCTCGCGATCATCCGGCACACCAGGCACTCGAGGACCTGACTCTCGAGCGCGACGTCGCGCACCACAAGCCGCAGCTCGAGCAGCGTTGGGCGAACCTCGTGTACGACGGCCAATGGTTCTCACCATTGCGAGCAGCGATCGACGCCTACGTCGACTCGACCCAAGCGCACGTCACGGGCGACGTGCGGCTGCGCTTCGAGCCCGGCTCGTGCACGGTCGTCGGGCGGCGAAGCGAGCACTCCCTCTACGATCTCTCGCTCGCGACCTACGGCAGCGGCGACGCGTTCGACCAATCCGACGCCAAGGGGTACGTGCGCCTGTACGGCCTTCCGCTCAAGGTGTGGTCGGCGAAGCAGGGAACCAAGACGTGACCGACTCCGGCGACGAGCCGGCCGCCGCGCCGCTCTGGGCAGGGCGGTTCTCGACGCCGCCGGCCGCCGCCGCACACACGCTCGGTCGCTCGTTGCACTTCGACGTGCGACTGGCACCCTTCGACATCGATGCGTCGATCGCGCATGTGAGCGCCCTGCACCGAGCCGGACTGCTCGACGCTTCCGAAGCTGCCGCCCTCGAGGAGGCCCTCGTCGCGGTCGGCGACGACATCGCCGAGGGCAGGTTCGCGTTCCACGACGCCGACGAAGACGTGCACTCTTCCATCGAGCGCGGCGTCACCGAGCGGCTCGGCGATCTGGGGGCGAAGTTGCACGCGGGTCGTTCCCGGAACGACCTCGTCGTCACCGACCTGCGCCTGTGGATGCTCGCGGCCGAGCGTCGTATCGACGAGCTCGTTGTCTCGCTCTGCGCGATCCTGATCGCGCGAGCCCGGGAGCACGCCGAGACGGTCATGCCCGGCACCACGCATGCTCGCTTCGCACAGCCGGTCACGCTCGGCCACCACCTGCTCTCACACGCATGGGCGCTCGCGCGCGACCTCGACCGTCTGCACGACTGGTCGGTCCGCGCCTCCGTGTCGGCGCTCGGTGCGGGCGCCACCGCGACCTCGACGCTCGGGCTCGATCCCGAAGCGACGGCGAAGCAACTCGGCATGCAGGGAGCCTTCTCGAACTCCATCGATGCGGTGAGCGATAGGGACTTCGTGCAGGAGTTCCTGGCGTCGACGGCGATCTGCGCGACCCACCTGTCGCGGCTCGCGGCCGACCTCGCGAGGTGGACCGACGGGTCGCTCGGCTGGGCGTCGCTCGACGAGGCCTACTCCACTGGATCGAGCATGATGCCTCAGAAGCGGAACCCCGACACGGTCGAGCTCACGCGCGCCAAGGCGGCTCGGGTCGCTGCAGACTTCGGCGCGGTGACCATGCTGCTGCAGGGCCTGCCGCTCGGCTACCAGCGTGACCTGCAGGAGGACAAGGAGCCTGCGTTCGACGCCGCCGACACCCTCGAGCTGGTGCTTCCCGCGCTGACGGGCGCCGTGGCGACGATGCGCTTCGACACAGATGCGATGAGTGCAGCATGCTCCGACGAGGGGCTGTACGCGACCGACCTCGCCGAGGCGCTCGTGCTCACGGGCATGCCTTTCCGAGAGGCACATAGGCGCACCGGGGAGCTGCTCAAGCGCGTCGACGAGGGAGGTCGTTCGCTCGCCGATCTCACCGAGATCGAGTGGAACGAGTTCGGTGTGCCCGACGGCGCCTCGATACTCGATGCCGAACGCAGCGTGGCTGCTCGAAGCTCTCCGGGTGGACCGTCGCTCGAGAGCGTGCGAGCGCAGGCGGACGCGCTGGAGCGTCCGCTCGCCGAGCGTCACGCGATCACGTCGAGGGAGTCGTGAAGGCCCCGAGGCAGCACCCGGCAGCGGTCCTCCTGGTCGCCGCCGCGATCGGCTGCACTGGCACGGTGCCTGACCCGAACCCTTCGGCCACGACCCCGGGCGACGAGCCTTCGTCGACCCTGTCGCCGACCCCAAGCCCTCAGCCGACCCCGGAGCCGGTCCCCGATCCGATCCCACTGCGAACGCCCCGAGGTATCGCCGCGATCACGGAGTCGGGTGACGTCGTGCTGATCGACCTCGACACCGTGATCGCCAGGACGATCGCCTCGTATCCCCCGGTGGACGACGTGGATGACCCGGACTTCACCGTGTTCTTCTTCCTGACCGACATCGTCGTGATCCCCGACGGTCGCATCCTGATCTCGAGTTGTTGCGAACCCGCAGCCGGATACGTCCGGGTGCTGAGCGAACGGGGCAAGGAGCGTTGCAAGCCGCTCTACGGCGACGATCCTGAAGTAGACCCGACCGGTAAGTATCTCGCGATGACTACCTTCAGTCGCTCGCCATCGTGAAGGCGTCGCTCCGCCGCAGGAGCTTTCGCTTCATCGACGGACGCGGCCGCTTCTCGCCCCTCGACCCCGGCTGGTCGCCCGACGGGGATCAGGTGATCTTCTCCTCGGTCCGGCGTCTCGGCCTCATCGAGGTGACTGCCGGGTCGCTCCGAGATGCGCGGTACCTGGACTCGCCCAACGGCACGTACTGGGGCTCGACCGCGTACATGCGGAGCGGGCCTCTCGCTGTCGAGATCGACGGGAACCCGAGTCAGCTGAACCAGGGCCCGAGCCGGATCGTCCGGGTCGACTTCGAAACCGATCGTCGCCGCGTGCTCGTGTCGTCGACCGAGGCCATCACCGACCTCGCAACCGATCGTGCCGGCATGGCGCTGTTGTGGGTGGAAGGTGGAACCATCCATTGGCGAGTCGGTGGGGCCGAACGGACGCTGGCCGGCGAGTACGTGAACGCGGCTTTCTTCCCCGGCTGATCAGCGATCTGTCAGGCGTTCGCACAGTTCCCAGAGCTTCGCGCGTTGCTCGGGTGTGGCGCCAGACGGCACGAGCTTCTGGGTCGAGCGGGGGGCTCGATCCAACCAGAACTTGCCGGTGATCCGGCCGGGCTCCTCGGCGGCGGCGAGCCAGACGATCGTGTCGGCGCCCTCGTCGGGTGAGCGCAGGATCGGCCCGAGCAACGTGCGGAACCCCGGCAATCCCGTCTCGAGGCCCGGTGTGTCGGCCCAGCCCGGGTGCATCGCGTGCACGGCGACCCCGTCGTCGCGCAGGCACTTCGCCCACTCTTCGGCGAGCACGACCTGCGCCCGCTTGGCGCGCGCGTACGCCGTGGCGCCCGAGTAGTCGCCAGGCTCCATCTCGAGCGCGTCGACGTCGAGCGACTGTGTGTACATGCCGCCGCTGGCGATGAAGAGCACGCGCGCACTGTCGGGTGTGGATCGCAGGAGCGGCACCAGCTCGGCCGTGAGCAAGAACGGGCCCAGCACCATCGTGGCGAACGTCATCTCGTGTCCGTCGAGCGACTCGCGACGCTCCGGAAGCAGCGCGCCGGCATTGTGCACGAGCACGTCGAGGCGAGGCTCGCGTTCGCGCATCTCGCTCGCCAGTCTGCGCACGCCGTCGAGCGACGAGAGGTCGGCCACGTACAAGCCCGCATCGTGGTTGCCGGCCGAAGAGATCTCGGCGCGGGCCTTTTCCCCCCGTTCCGCATCTCGAGCCACGATGCGAACCGCGGCGCCCGCCCGCGCCAGCGCCTTCGCGGTCACGAGGCCGAGTCCCGAGTTGCCGCCGGTGATCACCACGAGCGTGCCGTCCATGCGCAGCGAGCCGAGATCCTGCCAGTGGTACATGCGCCTGCGCGCTTCGTACCCGATCTTCGTGAAGCTCCCGACCACGGTCGTCTCGAGCACGGCGTCGATCGCGCGCCTCAACATGGGCGCTCACCAGGAATGTTCATGCCTCGACGCTACCCGGCCTCAATGGCCGGCAACCGCCGTGAGACCATGCGTCGTCATGCGCTTCGCGATCAGGTCGTTCACCCAGGCCGACGCGGACCAGGTCGCCGGCTGGCACTACCCACCGCCCTACCATGTGTACGACGTGACCGAGGATCCGCCGATGGAAAGCGAGATGCGTGACGAGTCACTCTGGGGCGCGTCGTGGTTCGCGGTCGATGACGCAGCGAGTGGCGCGCTGGCGGGCTTCCTCGAGCTCGTGGCGAGCGAGTCGGAGTCAGGGTCTGGTCCGCGGATGGCGGTCGAGGTGGGCCTTGGCCTACGTCCGGATCTCACCGGGCGCCGCATCGGTGCGGGATTCGTGCACGCGGCGCTCGACTTCTCACGCGAGCGGTGGTCGCCGCTCTCGTTCGCGCTCGACGTGTTCCCGTGGAACGAGCGCGCGATCCGCTGCTACGAGCGAGCCGGCTTCGAGCGCGGCGAGGTTTACGACCGCCGGTTCGACGACGGGAACGAGGTCACGTTCCTTCGGATGACCCGACAGGGGGATCGACCGGCGTGACGGTCTTCCCCAACGCGACTTGCACCACGCTGCGGATCGCCGAACGCCAGTCCATGGAGCGACCCGCGGGTGACGAACCGATCGCGTGCAGGGGCAGGCGTACTCGAAGTCGCCCTGCGCGGATCGAGAACCTCAGTGGCGCTTCGAGCGTGAGCGATTCGCCATCGAGCCCGATGTCGATCGGGGCATCCGACGTCACCTCGAACGACTCGGCCGACCACGAGGTGAATCCCGAGAATCGATCGGCGTGCCCGGCGGCGGCCGCGGTGAGCAACGACGAGGCTGCGTGGTCGTCGGTGATCTCGAGCGCGATGACACCGAGGAGATGCGAGTCGAGACGTGGGCGGCTCGTCAGCCCGTTGGCAGTGTCCCCGTAGGGGTTGTTCGAGATCTGGACCAGGTGTGCGCTCGCGTGGGGTTCACCATCGGGTCCGTTGAACCGGAGGTCGAAGGGCGACGCGCCGGGGCCGAGCAGCTTCGGGATCGCGGCAAGGGTGGTGTCGACCTTCGCATCCCGATACTCGGGGGACCGGACGATCGAGGCGTAGAGCCCGAGCGAGACGTTGTTCACGAACACGCGCCCGTTCACTTCTGCGAGATCCATCGACCGTTCCACGGCCTCGCCGAACGCCTCGAGCGCGCCGATGACGTCGTCGCGGTCCAGCCCGAGGTCCAACGCCAAGTGGTTCCGGGTGCCGGCCGGCACGATCACCATCGGGATCCCTCGCTCGGCGGCCACGCTTGCGACAAGCGCCTGCGACCCGTCGCCGCCCGCCATGCCGATCACGTCGGCCCCGCCGTCGATGGCGTCTCGGGCGAGCGTGAGCAGATCATCGCCGGGACTCAGCACGACCGGCTCGATCCCTCGCGCCCGGCTCTCCTCCTCGAGGTGGAGACGTTCAGCTTTCCCGCCGCCGGACTTCAGGTTCATGATCAGGACGCCGCTGGTGGCGGCCGGGACCGCGACACCCGAGGTGGCCACCTTCTTGAGCGTTCGGATGTCGCGCCCGAGCGCGCGCCGCGTGAGCTCGATGGCTGCCAGGACCATCACGATGCGGAGCAGCGCCAAGAAGAAGGCGCTCCGTTCCCCCATGAACGCGACCGCCACGATCCCGATCATGGCGGCGAGACAGACCACGACGCCGACCTTCCTGCGCCCGCCGGTCCTGGTGAGCGCGTACCAAGCCGAGAAGAGGGCGACGAGCAGCAGTGGGGCTTGCACGATGAACCGCCGGGCGTCGTCGACGATGCTCACCACGGTGAGGGCGACCACCAGCACGATGAGGGATATCGCCGCAAGCGCAGCGAGTCGCTGACCCGCCCCTGGTTTCACCGAGGATCCGCTCACGGTCGCTCAATCCCCCTGCCTCGAGCTGTATCGCGGTATCTCGTACATCTTGCATGAGCAGGACGTGCCGGTCACTATGCCGGCACCGGACAGTCCGCGTGGTCGCGATCTGGGGGGCGGGGATGAACACCTATCTGTGGCTGAAGCTGATCCATGTCGTGGCGGCGATCGTGGCGGTGGGAACGAACATCACCTACTTCGTGTGGCTCTCCATGGCCAGGCGTGAACCGCGGCCCGACGCGTCGGTGGTGCGAGGCGTCAAGGCCCTCGACGCTCGTCTTGCCAACCCTGCCTATGTGGTGCTGCCGATCACCGGCGTGCTCATGGTGCTCGACGGTGACCTGGGATTCACCACGTTTTGGATCGCGACCGCGATCGGGCTCTACGTCGCAGTGGGAGCCATCGCCGGGCTGCTGTTCGGTCCCTCGCTCCGCCGGCAGGTGGCACTGGCAGAGTCGGGTGATGCCTCCCCGGATGCGTACGCCGCTGCTGTGAAACGCACGACCACAACGGGTCTCATCACGATGGTCCCCATCGCTGCCATCCTGTTCCTGATGGTGATGAAGCCCACTCCCTAGCGACCAGCGGAGGTTGGACCGCCTGACGAAGCAGGGGGCGCGATCGGCACGCCTCTGCGGCGTTGCAGCTCCAGGTACTCCGAACGGCGCCGGAACGTGTCTCGCAGCTCCGCGCTCAGTGAGTCGACGAACTGGTCCCGATACGCGGCGTCGACGAGGATCGTGACCGCGTAGTAGAGGCCGACGAATGAGGCGACTCCGGTCGCGACCCTCAGCAACGGCTCGCTGACCTGCACCTGATCGCCGAACCACGCGATCGTGAAGAGCACGTCGTCGGGCCGCAACAGCCACGCCGCGCGCACGGCCTCATTCACGAGCAGCGAGCCGAGCACGACGTAGAACAGCCAGATCGCGGCGCTGACGAAGGTGACCTGGAGCATCTCGCTGATGAGCGCCACGGCAGCGAGGTTCAGGCGCTCCTTCCGGCGGAGCGGCAACTCTCCGGCTGCCGGCTCACCCTGCACCTCGCGCACGACGCCCGGCAGTCGCACCGCTAGGAACACCATCGCCAGCATCACGAACAGGCCCATCGCAGACCAGAACGCGCCTGGGCCCGGCGTGGTGAAGACCTGCCAGATCTCGGTGGTGAAGAACATGACGAGCGAGAAGAACAGAAGCAGCGGCACGGCGCGCACGAGCACCGTCACCGACGCGGCGAACTGCTGGAAGAATCGCGCGCCGGCCCATCGCACGATCGAGAGCAGGCCGAACCCGATCACGAGATAGACGAGCAGCAGCAACCCCGCGTTCACGAGCATCGTGTTGAACCCGAACAGGAACTGCCGGCTGAACACCACCGGCAGCAAGGCCGGCAGCACGACGAACGCGACGAGCTCGGGCGCGCCCACCCGCTGTGGCACCGAGAAGAACGGGCGCCCCCGTACCAGGTTCAGCAGTCCGAACGCGCCGAACAGGATGGCGGCCCCGCCGAGGGCGAAGGCCAGGTTCGCCCACCCGGCCTCGAGGTCGGTCGCGTTGACCACCTCGAGCACGAACACGAGCGTGAGGAAGGGGATCGCCCGAGTGAAGATGTCCTCGGCCGCCGAGAAGTCCACGATCAGGTTTGGCAGCCCGTCGCGGCGGAAGCCGCGTTCCAGCTCGGCGATGCGTCGTCCCGTCGTCGTTCACGGTGGCATCGAACCACGCCGGCGCCCACGGTGCGCAGGCGCGTCGCATGTCGCAGCCGCCGATAGGCTGGCGGTCATGCAGGATCGCTCGTTCTCGAGCGCGCTGGTGCTGTTCGCGCACCCCGACGACGCCGAGTTCATGTGCGGCGGCACGGTCGCGGCGTGGACCCGCGACGGCTGCGAGGTGCACTACGTGGTCTGCACCGACGGCTCGGCCGGCTCCAACGAGCCGGGCGCCAGCCGGAGGCGGTCGCGCCCGATCCGCGAACGGGAGCAGCGCGCGGCGGCCGACGTGCTCGGGGTGCAGAGCGTGACGTTCCTCGGCGAGACCGACGGCCTGCTCGAGGTGACGCCCGCGACGCGCAAGAAGGTCACCCGCGAGGTCCGGCGGCTCCGGCCCGAGGTGCTCGTCGCTCCCGATCCCGCCCGCCTGTGGTCGGGTCAGGGCTACGTCAACCACTGGGACCACAAGCAGGCGGGCTTGCTCGCTCTCACCGCCGTGATGCCCGACGCGCCGACCCGGGTGATGTTCCAGAGCTCGAGCGACGAGGGCATCGAGCCCTACGAGATCCCGAACCTGTGGCTCTCGAGCAACGAGCCCGACACGTTCGTCGACATCACGAAGACGATCGACATCAAGGTGCAGGCGCTCGCCCAACACGTGTCCGAGGAAGGCGAGGCGGCCGCGCCGTGGGTGCGCGAGCGGGCGCGGCAGGTCGGTGAAGAGGCTGGTGTCGAGTACGCGGAGGCGTTCAAGGCCTTCCGCTTCGTGGACGACGATGAGTAGGTGACGCATGGAACTCCGACGATCGGACTCGACGAGCAGGACGACGAGCCCTTCGACCTGACGCGCCGACGAACGCCGCGACATCGAGGCCGACCTCGACGACCTCGCGGCGATGCGCGCCGTCTTCTCGCCGCAGGGCGTGAAGGGCGTCGTGATCGCGTGCCAGGACTGCGGCGCGAACCACTTCTACGAGTGGGAGCTGCTGCGCGACAACCTCGAGCACATGCTCTCGACGGGCGAGCCGCGGATGCACGAGCCCGCGTTCGAGCTCGCCGAGGACGAGTACATCCAGTGGGACTACGGCAAGGGCTACGTCGACGCGCTCGCCGACACCGGCCTCGAGCCCGACCGGCGCGTCGAGGTCACGCAGTGCCCATGGTGCGAGACGCCGTTCGACGGCTCGTTCGCGTTCTGCCCGAGGTGCGGACGCACGCTCGCGACGGTCCGTCTCTACCGGGAGCTGCTCGACCGCGGCTTCGACGAGCGCGACGTGCGCGCGCTGCTCGTGCGCGCCGGCTACGAGCCCTTCTGACGCCGGCCCTGCGCGTTCGCATCCGGGCTTGCGCCTCGCCTGGGGAGCACGATACTGCCTGCCCGCACGTGATGCCCGCTGGAGGGGGAAGGTCTATGGCTCGCTTCATGTTCAAGGTCTCCTACAGCAAGGAGGGCATGCAGGGCGTCATCAAGGAAGGCGCAGCCAACCGGCAAGACCTTCATCGAGAAGATGGCCGCCGAGATGGGCGGCTCGATCAGCTCGTTCGACTTCGCGTTCGGGGAGACCGACGTCTACGCGATCGCCGAGATGCCCGATGAGATCACCGCCGCGGCCGTGGCGACCGCCGTCGCCGCGTCAGGGGCCGGCAGCATCGAGACCGTCGTGCTGCTCTCGGCCGAAGACATCGATCGCGCGATCGCCAAGCACGCGCCCGTATCGGGCGCCCGGCGCCTGAGGGCACGCGCGCGTCGTCACCGACGCTTCTCTTCGCCTCAGCCGCGCGACGAGAGCCGGCCAGCGGCTCCAGCACGCAGTCCTCGGGGGCGAGGTCGGGCCGCAGGCCTCGGAACGACGGCGCGCGCATCTTCCCCGTGCTCTTCGTGAGCTCGAGGTAGCGCACCTCGCAGACGAGCTCCGGGTCGACGAACGTCGCGCCCTTCACGGCCGCGAGCTCGGGATCGTCGATCGGCGGGTCCGGCCGCACCGAGCGGCGCAAGGTCCTCCATCAGCGTCTCGAGCATGCGCTCGGTGAACCCCGAGCCGACCTGCCCGACCCACCGCATGGCGCCGTGTCGTCGATCGCGCCCACGAGCAGCGCGCCGAACGATCCCTCGCGGCCACCCTTGCCCGGTCCACCCGAGGATCACGCACGCCTGGGTGTTCATGAGCTTGATCTTCCGCCAGTCGGGCTGCGCCGGCCGGGGAGATAGACCGAGCCCTTCCGCTTCGCCATCACGCCCTCGAGGCCGAGCTCCTCGCGCCGTCTCGGTGAACGCGACGCCGTCGCCGTCGGCGTGCGTCGTCACCTGCAGCCGGTGATCCTGCTCCACGACCAGCTCGAGCAGCTCTCGGCGCTGCTCGAGCGAGAGGCCGGTCGTGTCGTGGCCGTCGAGCCAGAGCAGGTCGAACACGACCAGCGAGACGGGTGTGATCTTCGCCGCGCGCGCGATCGCGCGCTCGCCCCGAGAGGTTCATGCGCCCCTGCAGCACCTCGAACGACGGACGCCCGGCATCGTCGAACGCCACGATCTCGCCGTCGATCACCGCGTTCACCTGATCGACGAGCTCGTGCACCATGTGCAGCTCGGGGTACTGGGCCGTCGCGTCGCGCCCGGTGCGCGTTCGCACGACGGTCTCGCCCGTCGAAAGCTCCGCCATGCATCGGATGCCGTCGAGCTTCGGCTCGAACCACCACGCCGGGTCGTCGAAGGCTTCCCAGCCACCCTCGGCGAGCATCGGTTCGAACCGAGGCGGCGCGGCGATCGCCGGGGCCTTCTGCGCGCTAGCGAGGAAGCCGAGCCAGTCTCGGTTCGTCTTCACGAAGTGGAACTCGAGCCCAGGATAGCGACGGCCGTGGAGCACGAACGAGACCTTCGCGTCGGTCCACTCGACGGTCTCGTACCAGCCGTCGTCGAAGATGCGCACCTCGCCGGCGCCGTAGTGGCCTTCGGGGATCGTGCCCTCGAACTTCCCGTACTCGAGCGGGTGGACCTCGGTCTGCACGGCGAGTCGCTTGTCGCCTTTGGCGATCGGAAGTCCCTTCGGCACCGCCCACGACGGCAGCGCGCCGTCGCGCTCGAGCCGCACGTCGTAGTGCAGTCGCGTGGCCCGGTGCTTGTGGATCACGAACGAGTTCCCGCCGGGCGCGACCTCGCCGGGCGCAGGCTCGCTCGTGCCCTCCGGACCGAAGTCGCGGCGACGCACGTACTCGAACAGGGCCGGATCCTTCGAGGCGGCCGCGATCTCCTCTGATGACCGACCGGCGACGGTCTTGGCAGCGGTCCGGGGCAGCGGCGCGTCGACACGCGGACGCGACTCGTCGACCGCCGTCGCTTCGACGCCGCATCGACTCGAGCGCCGTCGGTCAGATCCATCGCCTCGGTGCGCACGCCCTCGAACAGGTCACCGACCTGCTCGAACCGTTCCCACACGTTGTCGATGCGGAAGTCGGTCGGCTCGAACCCCCCCTCGAACACCTCGTCCCAGGTGAGCGGCGTCGACACCGGGGCTCGCGGTTCCGGCCGCAGCGAGTACGCGGCGGAGATGTTGGCGCCCGAGCGGTTCATGTTGTGGTCGATGAAGATCTTCCCGGTGCGGTCGGCGATCTTCCATGCCATCGTCACGCGGTCGGGATCGGCGCCCTTGATCAGCCTTCCGGCTGCGCCGACGAACGCTCGCACGGTGTCGTAGGAGTACGTGCCGCGCACCACCGGCACGTAGATCTGCAGTCCGGTCGCGCCGCTCGTCTTCGGGAACGCCGATAAGCCCGAGCTGGTCGAGCAGCACCTTGATATGCCGGGCGACCACGAGCACGTCCTCATAGGTGTACGGCTCGAACGGGTCGAGGTCGAAGAAGAGGTAGTCGGGGTGGGCGACGTCGTCGCAACGCGAGTGCAGCGGATGGAACTCGATGCATCCGAGGTTGGTCACGTAGAGCAGTCCTGCGGCGTCGGAGATCGTCAGGTAGTCGATCTCCCCACCCTTGGCCTCGTCGCTCTGTACGACGCACCGGCCGAGCCAGTCGGGAGTGTGCGACGGCGCCGACTTCTCGTAGAAGAAGGGGCCGTCGATGCCGTCGGGCATGCGTTTCATCGTGAGGGGCCGCTGGGCGAGGTGCGGCACGATCAGCGAGGCGACGTTGAAGTAGTAGGCCACGAGGTCACCCTTGGTGTAGCCCTCGTCTGGCCAGAAGATCTTGGTGAGGTTCGACAGACGCAGCTCTCGCCCGTCGACCTCGCTCCACCAGGCATCGCCGTCGCGGGTCGTCTCGATCGCGCGCGGCATCTCGACCGTGAATGCCTCCTTCGAGGTGCGAGGCCGTTGCCGCTTGGGCGCCATGGTTCGCAATGCTATCGGCAGGCTCCAGCCGAGTTCGCGTACCGTCTCGGCAGGCAAGCACGAAGGAGTGGACGAACATGAGTGACTGGTTGGCGCAAGCGGCCTCGACGCTGGGTGTCGAGCCGCTCGATGACGACTCCCAGGAACGTCTGTTGGGCGTGGCGCGCGACGTCGCGCACGGTGTGGAGCGCAAGCTCACACCCATCGCCACATATCTACTCGGGGCTGCCGTCGAGCGCCGCGTCGCCGCCGGCGAAGGGCGCGAGACGGCATTCGCCGGGGCCATCGATGACCTCGTGCGGGCGATCGATGCCGATCACGATGCCTGAGGACGCCTTCCGCCACGTCGGCGACGGGGGATAGACTCGACGGCACCGCGCGTCGAAGGCACGCACGGGAACAACAGACTTCCTCGGAGGGACCTCATGCCAAGATCGATGTGGAAAGGGGCGATCTCGTTCGGCCTCGTCACGATCCCGGTGGCCGTGTACCCGGCGACCGAGGAGAAGACCCTGCGATTCAACCAGCTGCACGACGAAGATATGGGGCGCATCCGGTACAAACGGGTGTGCGAGAAAGACGGCGAGATCGTCGACTTCGAGCACATCGTCAAGGGGTACGAGTACGAGAAGGACCGCTACGTCGTGCTGACCGACGACGATTTCGATGCAGTGCCGGTCGAGTCGAGCCGCGCGATCGACATCCAGCAGTTCGTCGACCTCGACGAGATCGACCCGATGATGTTCAAGAAGAGCTACTACCTCTCACCCGACGACACGGGCGCGAAGGCATACGCGCTCCTGCGCGAGGCGATGAGCCAAGACAACAAGGTCGGCATCGCGAAGGTGAGCTTCCGCGACAAGGAGCATCTCGCGGCACTGCGGTTCAAGGACGACGCGTTCGTGCTCGAGACGATGTACTGGCCCGACGAGATCCGCGAGGCCGATTTCGGCGATGTCGACGTCAGCTCGAAGGCACGAGGCCAGGAAGTCGAGATGGCCCGCCAGCTCATCGAGAACCTCACGGCTGAGTGGAATCCCGAAGAGTTCACCGACGGGTACCGCGAGGCGATGATGAAGATCGTCGAGGCCAAGATCAACGGCGAAGAGATCGAGGTTGTCGAGGCAGAGCCCACCGCGAAGGTCGTCGACCTCATGGCGGCGCTGAAGGCGAGCGTGGCGGCCGCTAAGAAGCAGGCCGACACCGACGAGTCCGACGCCGCCCCAGCGAAGAAGAAGACCACGGCGAAGAAGGCGACATCGAAGAAGACCACGGCCAAGAAGACCGCCGCGAGGAAGGCCACCACCAAGGCGAAGACGCCCGCGCGGAAGAAGGCCGTCGGGGAGTGACGTTTCCCCATCCGTACCGGGCTCGCCCGGCGCGGCGGCGACGACCTCGAGGCCCTGGTCGAGCTCCACCAAGCTCGCGATCTCGTCGACGTCGGGTTCATCGACAACGCCCGCGACGAGATCTTGGTCGACTGGGCGGTGCCTCGGTTCGACCTCGACCGTGACACGGTGATCGCGGAGATGGCTGATGGATCGATCGCGGCCTACGCCATCGTGCTGGCGCTCGATCCGACCGTGCAGCTCTTCGGCACCGGAAAGGTGCATCCGGAACACGCCGGGGTGGGGCTCGGTGCGGCGCTGCTCGCCGAGACCGAACGCATGGCGGCGGCGCGGTTGCCACACGGTGTCTCGGCGCCATTCCGCACCGCGGCGCCCGACACCGACGAGCCGGCCATCGACCTCTTCGGGCGTGGGGGCTTCCGGCGTGTGCGCTCCTTCTGGCACATGCACCGCGACCTGCCTGCCGACGACATCTCGGTGCCGCGTCCGGAAGGGGTCACGCTGCGCCTCGGCTCAGCCGACGACGAGCGGCTCGCGAGCCGTCTGCTCGACGAAGCATTCGTCGATCACTTCGGATTCGAGCACATGACGTTCGAGGAGTGGCAGCAAGAGCACCATGGTGATCCCGGTTACGACCCTTCGCTCATGGTGTTCGCATTCGTCGAAGATGAGCCGGCTGGGGTGTCGGTCAACCTCACCGCCGACGACGATGCGGGCTGGGTCGGCGAGGTCGGGGTGCTGGCGAAGTTCCGCCGGCGCGGCGTGGCCCGGACATTGCTCGAACGCTCGTTCGCTGAGCTCGCGGACAAGGGTCATGGCCAGGTGCGACTGGGCGTCGATACCGAGAACACCTCGGGCGCGACCAAGCTCTACGAGAGCCTCGGCATGACCGTTCGACGTCGCTTCGACGTGTACGAGAAGCACGTGACCGGCGGCGCGTAGACGAGGATGCGATCGGAAGGGCGCCGCTAGTGACAGCTGGCGTTGCCGGTGTCGGTGTACGTCGATGAACCCTCGACCACGTACCGCCAGGAATAGCCGTCGTCGCTGAGCTCGAGTCGCAGCACGCCGAACGTCGTCGACACCGCGGTTTCGCTCAGCGGCCGCCGGGCGTCTTCTGGCGCGAGCCCTCCGTGGCTCTTGCCGCCGGTCCCCACTACCCATTGCACGATGCCGTTCGGATCAGCCGTGCCGTCGGGGGACTGGGGCGCGAATCGCTCGTACCAGTGGTTGTCGCCGCTGAGCACCATCTCGACACCATGCTCGTACAGGTCATCCCAGAGCGGTTGCAGCGAGCTCTTCAGCCCGTTGCCGTTCGTCGTCGAGGCGAAGCGGGGTTCGTGCATCAACGCGATCGTGCACCGTGCGCTCGACGAGGCGAGATCGGCCTCGAGCCAATCCTCCTGGGCCCCTCCCTGGTCGCAACCCCCCGGGATCCTCGAGCATTCGGTGTTCAGCGCGACGACGTGCCACGATCCGATATCGAAGCTGTAGTACCCCCTGTCGGGGTCGGAAGCCGAGGCCCCATAGGGAGCCAGCCGTTCGGCGAAGTACTCGAAGTAGCCGTCGGCTCCCGCGTCGCCGCATCCTGTGCCGCTGACGCCGTATTCCTCGTCGGCGAGGATCGGGTGGGTGATCGCGAGGTACCTGCCCCAGCTCTGGTCATAACTCTGCTGGAAGGCGCTGAGGCCGCCACACTCGTACTGCTGGTCCCCGAGCGTCAGGATGCGATCGGCGCGGGAGAGGAGATCGGCTGTGTGGCGCTGCCGGCAACTCGACGACGTGCCCTCGCCATCTCCGAACGAGCTGTCCGCCGGGTCACACGCGATGTCGCCGGCGGCCATGACGATCGACGTCTCGTCGGATCCAGGCAGCGTCGAGATCTCGAACGGCGGCGAGCGCGGCGACGACCCCTGGTCGTTGGACGCTTGCACCTCATACGAGTAGCTGGTCTCCGGCTCCACCGCCGTATCGCTGTATGACGGGGCTGTCACGGTCGCGAGCTCGCTGCCGTCGCGGAAGACCGTGTATCGGGCGGCCCCCGGCGAGTCGGTCCACTCGAGATCGATCTTGGACGCCGTGGCCACGCCGCCGAGGTCGGCGGGGGTCGGCGGCGGGGTTCCTCCCAGCTCGCAGCTGTCGATCGTGTCCCCGAGATCGGCGAAGCATGAATCGTCGCCGCGCTGGCCTTCGACCAGATCGCCGTCCCGCCCATCGAGCCCGTCGAGGTGGTCGCTGCCGGCGTTTCCCCAGATCTCGTCCACCCCGTCGGAGCCCTGGAGATCGTCCCGACGTGCACCGCCACGTAGGTGATCGTCGTCAGGCCCCCCCACGATCGTGTCGCGGCCGCCGCCGCCCCGGAGCACGTCGGTGTCTCGGTTGCCTTGCAGATGGTCACCGCTCGCACCGCCCTTGACGCGGTCGCTGCCTGGCCCGCCCAGGATGCGGTCGTGGCCGCGGCCACCACGGATGACGTCGTCGCCTGCCATGCCGCGCACGAGATCGTCGCCATCGGCGGCGCAGATCACATCTGCCTCGAGGGTCCCCCAGAGTTCATCGTCTTTCGGCGTGCCGGTGATCGTGCAGTCCGTCTCGGCACCGGCCACGCGCGGTCCGAGAGCGGGGGCAACAGCGTGAGCTCCGAGCGTCCGTGTCAGGCTCGTCGCGCCCACGAACGTCATCGTGATCGCGATGGTGATCGCTCGGTTCGTGCGCAACGTTCCTCCCCGCGACGTAGCCGCTCACAGGCGCGAACGGATGAAGTGCGAGCTTGAAGAGCCGGGGTGATGCTGCTTTCGGGTCCTGGCGCCGATGCTAGTGCGGGGCCGACCGCCCGCGCGTCGGCCGTTCGCCTTGACTCCGGCACGGCCGAATGCCCTAGTCGGGCGGAGTCAGCGTCGCCTTCCGAGGTGCGAGATAGGCTTACGTGCCCCGGCGATCGGGGCACAGGAGGACCCGTGAAGCTGGTTACCGCCATCGTGAAGCCCCACCGCGTCGACGACGTCAAGGAAGCATTGCGAGACCTCGGCGTGAACGGCCTCACCACCACCGACGTCGAGGGGTTCGGTCGCCAGCGCGGGCACACCGAGGTCTACCGGGGCGCCGAGTACCAAGTCGACTTCGTGCCCAAGGTGAAGCTCGAGGTGCTCGTGCCCGATGGCGATATGCAGGGCGTCGTCGACGCGATCGTGAAGGCCGCGCGTACCGGCAAGATCGGCGACGGCAAGCTGTGGGTGACCGAGGCCGAGCAGGTGATCCGCATCCGAACCGGCGAGATGGGCCCCGACGCGGTCTGAGCTTTCGGCGACGATGGAATCAGCCTCTCTCGCCGAGCCGATCGCCCGGCTCCGCAACGAGCTCGAGTCCCTCGATCGGGCCTACTCGCCGGGCCACCACGGCCTGTGGTCCGCGGATCGGCGGACCGAACTGGTAGATGCTGCCCTCGAGGCCCTGTTCCACGCCGCCGCCCCCCCCGCCGGGGTCGGCCTGGCGGCCCAGGGTGGGTACGGGCGCCGCCAGCTCCTGCCGTGCTCCGACATCGACCTGCTGATCGTGCACGACGGGCGTCGTCTCGACGATGTCGCGCGCCTCACCGAGCGGCTCCTGTACCCGCTGTGGGACGGGGGATTCGAGGTCGGGCAGGCGGTGCGAACGCCGATCGAATGCGAGCAGATCGCCGCCGACCGGCCCGATGCGCTGACCTCGATGCTCGACGCACGTCCGATCGCAGGCGATGTCGCACTCGTCAACGACGTCGCTGCCCGGGTACGGAACATCGCGGCCGCCGACGTGCCGGCGTTCGCCCGCGTCTTGAGCGAGGATGCGATGCTGCGCGAGGAGCGGTTCGGCGTTACCGCGCACCTGCTCGAGCCCGATCTGAAGAGCGGGGCTGGCGGCCTCCGTGACGTGCACGCGGTGCGGTGGACGACGGCCGTCGCCGGCGACGCCGTCCTGCGAACTGCCGAACGCGACGCGCTCGATGGGGCGGAGGAGTTCCTCACCAGGGTCCGAAGCGCCTTGCAGCTCGAAACGGGGAAGCGAGCCGACCAGCTGCCGCTCGAGCTGCAGCCTTCGGTCGCTCGGGCGATGGGGTTCTCAGACGAGCCCAGCCTGATCGCGGACGACGGGCTCATGCGGGCAGTCTTCGAGCACGCCCGCGCGATCCGTTGGATCTCGGGCAACGTGTTGGCCCGCGCGGAAACCGGCACATCCATGCCTGCTCGGGCGCCCGAGCCGTTCCCCGGCCCCGACGAGGTGCTCGAGGCGCTCGCGACGGTCTCGGAAGCGGGCAAGCCGCCCGGCGCTGCCCTCCTCGACTCGATCGAGGCGACCCAGGTCCGCGACCCGATCGAGTGGACCGCCCGGACACGTAGAGCCTTCCTTCGCATCATGCAGGCAGGCGTACCCGGGGTCGCCGCCCTCGATGCGCTTGACCGGCTCGGCCTGCTTTCGCGACTCGTGCCGGCCTGGACCGACGTGCGATGCCGCCCTCAGCGAGATCCCTATCACCGGTTCACGGTCGACGTGCACCTGACGAGCGCCCTCATCGAGATGAGCAGGCTCGTCGCCGATGGCGGGGATGAGGCCGCGCTCATGACCGGCGCCCTCGCCGAGGCTCCCGACCGGGACGGCCTGCTGCTCGGCGCCCTGCTCCACGACATCGGCAAGACCGGGGAGGGCGGCCACGTGGCCGTCGGCTCTCGCATTGCTGCTGAGACGCTCGATCATATGGGCATCGACGGCTCGACTCGCGACCTCGCCACGTTCATGGTGACCGAGCACCTGCTGCTGCCCGACACGGCGACGCGTCGCGATCTCACCGACGAGAACCTGATCCTCGATGTCGCCGCGCGCATCGGCTCCCGCGAGCGATTGACAGCCCTCATGCTGCTCGCGGAGGCCGATGCCCATGCCACCGGCCCCGCCGCCTGGACCCCATGGCGGCAGACCTTGCTGCGCGAGCTGGTGACCCGCGTTCAGCACGTGTTCGAACGGGGACACATGGGCATGGAGCTTGCCCAGCAGCTCACCGAGAGGATCGAGGGCGTGCGGGCGCTGCTCGAGGCCGAGCCCGATGAGGCCGTCGAGCGATTCGTGCTTCGCATGCCTCGTGGCTACTTCCTCACGATCGAGCCCGCACGGATCGCGGCGCACTACCCGACGATCGCGCCCGACGTGGGCTCCACTGAAGTGCGGGCCAGCGCCAAGCCCGGCGCGAAGCCAGGCATCTACGAGATGCTGGTCGTCGCCGCCGACCGGCCCGGGCTGCTGTCCTGGATCGCTGGGGCAGTCGCGCTCTCCGGGCTCACCATCCTTACGGCACAAGCATTCACGACCGACGACGGCGTCGCCGTTGACCTGTTCGAGGTCGAGGGGGTCTTCGAGTCCGAGATCGACGAGGTGCGGTGGCGGGAGTTCCGAGGGGTGCTCCGGAAGAGCATCGAAGGACGAATCTCCCTCGAGCATCGCGTCGCGGAGAGGCGGGCTCGATACGCCGCACCTCGCTCCGGGGCGCCAGTCACCGTCGCCGTCGATAACGAGGTGTCGGACTACTCGACCGTGATCGAGGTCGGAGCCCCCGACCGCATCGGGCTCTTGTATGACATCACGAGCGCACTCGTCGATCTCACGCTCGACGTCCATCTCGCGAAGGTCGCCACGTACCCCGACCGAGTGATCGACGCGTTCTACGTGCGGGACGCGCTGGGCCGCAAGGTCACCGACGGGGCGCAGATCGCCGAGATCGAGTCGACGGTGCGCGAACGCCTCGAGGCATGAGGCGCAGATCTCCCGCTCGCATGCTCAGCGACTAGGGCGGGAGTGGAGCCTCGACAACGTGTCGTTCGTGCAACGAGACGCAGGCGAGATCGAGGGCTCGTTCGGCCTCATCACGACGTTCGACGTGATCCACGACCTCGCGCAGCCGGCGGCCGCGCTGGACGCGATCGCGCGAAGCTTGGCGATTGCACGCGTGGTGGAAGGCGATATCTTCAGCATCTACCACGTGTGCACGAAGGCGTCGGGCCTGTAGCTCAGAAGAACACCGACGGAAGCGCGGCTCCGGGCCGAAGGCCGGGGCCGCATCCTGCCTTCTCATTCGAGGAAGAGGTAGTCGCCGGTGTTGTTCTCGAGAAGCTCGATGCGATCGGCGAGGTTCGACCCCACCCACTCGCGCGCGACACCCGCTGCCGCCTCGGCCTCGTCGTGCGTCTCCCAGTGGCTGATCGACAGCACCGTATCGTCGCCGGAGTCGGCGACGCCGTAGCTGACGAATCCGGGCTGCTCCTTGAAGACCTTGAGCATCCCCTGCTGAGCCACGTCGGCGATCTCGGTGGGCCGGCCCGACGTGACGCGGTACTTCGCGACCCGAACGTGCTGCATGATCTCCCCTTCCCCAGCGACCCCTCGATCGCCGTCGCGGCCACCCTAGCCCGTGGGGTCCGAGCCGGGCAACCGCTCGAGCGCGCGTTCGTCCACTCGCTGACCTTCGCATGACTCCTCAGGAGTGTTGCCGTGCCCGGCCACATTCATGCTTCAAGACCTGCGAGGCTGTCCGGGGGCGCACGTTCGAATCGGCCGACCGATCAGCGGTCGCTCGATGGAAGCGCCGCATCGACGTCGACTGCCACGGTGTCCTCGGCGTGGTAGCGCGCGAGCAACTGTTCTTCATCCGTCTTCCGCGGGAACAGGAAGAAGACGACGATCGCGCCGAGCACGATCGCAACGATCCCGGCCGTGTAGGCCCAGTCCGCGCCATCGAGGAAGGACCGTTTGGCAGCCGCCACGATCTGGTCCGCGAACTTCGGGTACTGCTGGGCGACCCCCTCGGCGCTGGCGAACGACTTCGTCAGCTGGGACTGGATCCCGCCCGAGACCTGGTCCTGCTCGGATGCCGGTGCCGCCGCGATCGCGGCGGCAACTGCCGTGGCGTAGCCGGCCGTGAGCAACGCCCCGAGGATCGACTGCATCACCGCACCACCGAGGTCTCGTTGTAGATCCGCTGTCCCGGAGGCCATCCCGGCACGTTCGACGGGGACGGAACCCGTGAGGGAGTGCGAGGCGGGGGTCCCGGCGAACCCGACCCCAGCGCCCACGAGCATGTAGGCGACGGCGACCTCCCAGTAGGGGATGCCCTCGTTCCAGAAGATGAGCATCCAGGCGAAGCCGAGGAGGCAGAACGCATATCCGACCAGCAAGGTGACGCGCGCCCCACGGGCATCGACCAGCTTGGCGGACCGGGGCGCGATCACCACCATGAAGATCGCGGCCGGAAGGATCGCGGTCCCGGCTTCCAGCGTGGAGTAGCCGAGGACGTTCTGGAGGAATTGCTGCCCGATGAACATGGCGCCCATGAGCGTGCCGAACACGATGATGCCGGCGCAGGCGGCGACCCAGAAGATGCGTCTGCCCGCGACCCGGAGGTCGTAGAGGGGGTTCGGCGCTCTGCGTTGGCGGAGGACGAAGGCCAACCCAGCCGCGAGCGCGATCACGAGCAACCCGATCACGAGCGCTGCCTCGTTCGGGACCGCGGCGAAGTTGATCCCCAGGACCACGGCGGCCACGAGGAGGACGGACAGGATGCCGCCGAGGTTGTCCACGGGGTCCGTCGCCTCGTTGACGTGGGCCGGGACGAGGCGGATCGCGAGCAGCAGCGCGACGATGGCGAGCGGGAGCGTGAGCAGGAAGACCGAGCCCCACCAGAACGACTCCAGGAGCAGCCCGGAGAGCAGCGGACCGAGCGAGGAGATCGCGCCGCCGATGCCCGACCAGAGCGCGATCGACTTCGTCCGGGCCGATCCGCTCCACAGGGCCGTGATGAGGGCGAGCGTGGTCGGGAACGCCATCCCGGCCGACAGACCACCGCCGACGCGGGCGGCGAACAGGACGTATTCGTTCGGCGCCCACGCGGCGAGGAGGCTGAACGGAATCGCGAGCGCCGTCCCGATGACCAGCATCATCTTGCGGCCGTAGCGGTCTCCGAGCGCGCCGAAGTACAGGACCGAGGCCGCGAGCCCCAACGAGTACCCGACGGCGATCAGGTTCAGGCTGGTCTGCGACGCATCGAAGGCCGTCCCGATCGAGGGGAGCGCCACGTTGGCGACCGCGAGGTTCAGGTTGGCGACCGCCGCGACGAGGATCAGCGCGAGCAGGACCGCGCCGCCGTGCTCGGGCGCGCCTCCGACCTCCGTGACGAGCTTCGACGTTCGGGCCATCCGTTCCCTCCGCGCCGAACGATAGCGCCGATCGTCGTTGCCCATCTGGGACGGATCCGCTGCTAGCCGCTCGTCGCGCTGGGCCCGGTCGCGGCGGGGGGCAGGTCCTCCAGCGAGCGGAGGTTCCTGAGCGCCGTATCGGGGACCTTGATCAGCCCCCGGGTCGGTCGGTCGAGGTCGAACGTCACCAGCAGCACCATCGTGACCAACCCCGCGGCCAGCAGGACGGGGAGGAGTCCGCGGCCGAGGATCGACAGGTGCACGCCGAGCGCCCCGACGGCCAGCGCCGCTCCGAACAGTTCCACTGCCAGGACGGCGGTCGGGATCCGATTGCTGAGCCCCGCGACACGGGTGGTTCGTGCGTTGATCATCTCGTTGAGGCTCTCGACGTAGAGCCGTGGCGCGCTGTCCCGGGGGGCGGCATCGAGCTCCCGTCCTGCGAGCGACCAGAGCGCGAGCTGTAGGCGTTGGCCCTCAGCGATCGCCGCGTCTGCTTCCTGGCTACCTGGGACGGCGTCGGCGAGCTGGATGCTCGTGTCGGTGTACCCGCGCGAGGAGCCCGAGGGAGGCGGTTCGAACGGGTTCAGCCAGGGTCTGTGCTCGTAAGTAGGTCGTGCCGATCGCGTTGGCTTCCTCCACCAACGATGCGCGCCGGGCCTCGTACCGGCCGACGGCCAGCGCTAGACCGAACGCCATGATGAGCGCGACGATGCCGATGAAGGCGGTCTGGGTGGCAGCGAGCGGCTCCCGGAACCCTTCGCGTTCGCGCAGGCGTTTGCCGATCGCGAAGCCGAGCCCGGCGGCGCCGAACATCAACAGGAGCAAGATGCACGCGAGGACCCAGCTGTCCACCCGGAAGAACAGACCGCTCACCCCGACCCGGGCAGGACGTTGATCGCCCGCGCGATGACCATGATCGCAGCGATCAGCGAGATCACCGATTCGGCCAACATCGCCATCTTGGCCCACGTCTGCACCGGCAGGGTGTCGGTGGGGCTGAACGCGGTCGCGTTCGTGAACGACAGGTACAGGTAGTCGGGGTACCGAGGGATCCAGTTCGCGGGAGCGAGCTCTGGCATCGCCTCCTCGGGGAACCCGAAGCTCGGCGGGATGGCGGACCCGGCTGCTCGCTCGGCGGCGCCGCCGCGATCCAACTCCCAGTACCAGAGGCTGAAGACCACCACGTTCGTCACCCACAACGCGGCTCCCGCGGCCGAGCAGCGCCGTCGCGCCGGGACAGCGTACGCCTCGTCCAGGATGTCGACGATCAGGACGACGAGCCCTCCGATCGTTCCGATCGTGAGCAGGAGGATCAGCACGATCGTGGCTCGTCGCGCCTGCCGCGTGCGACGATCGATGCGCCGGGGATCGCGGATGATCACCGCGACGAGCGCGGCGACCTCGAGCACGGGGAGCAGCCACCAGTACCGAAGTTGGCCCTGATGCGGCGTGATCACCTGCAGGACGATCGCCACGAGGACCGCGAAGGCCATCGGCCACCGTCGCTCGGCCACGTACGCGGCAGGCGTCGCACTCCCATCCGTCATCGGAAGCGGCCACCTCCGTCCGCGCGGGCCAACCCGGTGCTGACCATACCGTGGAGATCTGGACCTCGCTGTTGCGAACGCGATCGCGCGTGAGGCGGCGCGGAAGGTTGCCTCCCCCACGTAAACGGCGCCCGGTTCGGCGGCCGACTGTAGACGGGAGGCCGTGTTCACCATGTCGCCGGTAACCATGCCCTCCGACACGGCGCCAGGCATGGTGGCTGCCTTCCCGGTGAGGACGCCGCCCCGTGCCTGCATAGGTACGCCTTCGGCTTCGCCTAGCGCCTGCACCGCATCGACCAGCTCGAGCGCCGTCCGCACCGCGCGCTCGGCGTCGTCCTCGTGGGCTACGGGTGTGCCCCACACCGCCATCACCGCATCGCCGATGAACTTCTCGACCGTGCCGCCGTGCCGTTCGATCACGGTGCGGCGGTGTCGAAGTAGGAGCTGAGGAGTGCGCGCATGTCCTCGGGATCGCGCTGTTCCGACAGGGTCGTAAACCCGGCCAGATCGAGGAACAGCACTGATACGAGTCGCCGTTCGGTACCGCCGACCGTGGCGCGGGCTCGGTCGATGACGGGGCCTCGGCATGGAGGGCGGATCCGCATTCGCCGCAGAACTTCACGTCCGAGGGTTCGGCGCGCCACAGGCGCCACATGTCCGAGCGAGAGAGCCCCGCACTCCCCGCAGAACTTGCGAGCTGTCTCGTTTGGTGTTCCGCACGCTTGACAGTCCATGACAGCTCGAATCTTAGGCTCGCACCTCGAGGCGGGGAACCCATGATCCCGACCTCGCGCAGCCGGCGGCCGCGCGGACGCGATCGCGCGCAGCCTGGCGCCGGACGGCATCTACCTGATGGGCGAGGTCGCCGCCTCGAGCAAGGTTAGGGGTCCTCGGACGGAGAGTTGGTCCCGTCCGCTACGCCTTGCGCTCCAAGATGTCCTCGAGACGCTTCGCCATCTTCGGACCGGCCGCGTCCTCCTCATGCTTGACGAATCTTGTGCGGAGCCCAGATACCTTGCACAGCAATGAACCATAGCACTCGACTACGTTGCCTATCAAGCCGCCCACGACCAGCAGTTTCAAGTTGTTTAGGTACGGGATGTTGCCCAGAACGTTGCCCGATTTGATAAATGGATCGGCCCACCGGGCTCGACGGCGACCTGGAGGGCGTTCGATATTGGCGGGATAGCATCCCCCGTGCCCACCTGCTCGAACTGCGGCCATGAGAACCCCGACGGGGCGAAGTTCTGCATGGAGTGCGCCACGCCGCTCGGCGCCGCCCCCGCTCGCCCCGTCGCCGAGGAACGCAAGGTCGTCACCGCGCTGTTCTGCGACCTGGTCGGGTTCACCGCCGACCTCGGAGTCGGCCGACCCCGAGGACGTGGACAAGATGCTCGTCGGCCTACTTCGAGATGGCGCGCGCACAGATCGAGGCGTCACGGCGGGGTCGTGGAGAAGTTCATCGGGGATGCGGTCGTCGGGGTCTTCGGGGTCCCCGCCGCCCACGAGGACGACCCCGAGCGGGCCGTGCGCGCGGGTCTTCGGATCTGCGAGGACGCCGAGGAGCTCGACGCTCGGTCGGCGGAGCGCCGCTGAGGCTGCGGGTCGGGATCAACACCGGGGAGGCGCTCGTGCGCCTCGGGGTCAGCGCCGCCTCGGGAGAGGGGTTCCTCATCGGGGGACTGCGATCAACACCGCCTCGCGGATCCAGTCGGTCGCCCCCGAGATGGGCGTCGCCGTCGGGCTCGCCACCTACGAGGCGACCGCGGCGGTCTTCGACTACGAGGAGCTCGAGCCCGCGACCCTCAAGGGCAAGTCCGAGCCGGTGCGGGTCTTCCACGCCAAGAGCCCGAGGGCGCGCCTCGGGACCGACCTCACGCGCACCCACGACACCCCGTTCATCGGTCGCGAGATCGACCTCGCGCTGCTCAAGGGGATCTTCGACAAGACGGTGGCCGCCGCCTCGCCCCAGCTCGTCACGGTGGTCGGGCGAGCCCGGGCTCGGCAAGAGCCGGATCGTGGCCGAGCTCGGCGCCTACATCGACACGAAGCCCGACCTGATCACCTGGCGGCAGGGCCGCTGCCTGCCCTACGGGGAGGGGATCACCTTCTGGGCGCTGGGGGAGATCCTCAAGGCCCACGCCGGGATCCTCGAGTCCGACGCCCCCGACGTCGCCACGACCAAGCTCGACGCGGTGCTCCCCGAAGGCGACGAGCGCGCCTGGTTCCGCCAGCGCCTGCTGCCGCTGCTCGGGATCGAGGCGACCTCGACCGCCGAGCGCGAGGAGCTGTTCACCGCCTGGCGGCGGTTCCTCGAGCACATCGCCGAACAGGACCCGACCGTGCTCGTGTTCGAGGACCTGCACTGGGCCGACGAGGCGATGCTCGCGTTCCTCGAGCACCTCGCCGACCGCGCCGAAGGCGTGCCGCTGCTCGTGGTCGGCACCGCACGGCCGGAGCTGTTCGAGCGGCACCCCGACTACGGCGACGGCCTGCGCAACGCGACGCCGATCAACCTCGCGCCGCTCTCGGAGGAGGAGACCGCGCGTCTCGTCTCGGCGCTGCTCGAGACCACCGTGATCCCCGCCGAGCTGCAGCAGCCGATCCTCGACCGTGCCGGTGGCAACCCCCTCTACGCCGAGGAGTTCGTGCGCCTGCTGAAGGACCAGGACCTGCTCGTCAAGAAGGGCTCGAGCTGGGAGCTGCGAGAAGGTGCCGAGGTCCCGTTCCCCGACTCGGTCCAGGCCCTGATCGCCGCACGCCTGGACACGCTCGTCGCCAGACACGAAGTCGATGCTCGCCGACGCCGCGGTCATCGGCAAGGTCTTCTGGGCCGGTGCGATCGCGCAGATGGGCGAGCGCGACCTCGACCGAGGTCACCGACACCCTGCGGGAGCTCTCGCGCAAGGAGCTCGTCCGTCCGGCCCGTCGGTCCTCGATCGAGGGCGAGGCCGAGTACGCCTTCTGGCACGTCCTCGCCCGCGACGTCGCCTACGGCCAGCTGCCCGAGAGCCTCGAGAGCCTCCCGCCACGTCGCCGCCGCCCGCTGGATCGAGTCCAAGGCTCCCGAACGCGTCGAGGACCTCGCCGACGTCCTCGCCTACCACTACGCGACCGCCCTGGAGCTCGCCCAGGCCGCCGGGCAGACCGAGCAGGCCGCCGAGCTCGAGGCACCGGCGCTGCGGTTCCTCTCCCTCGCCGGGGAGCGCGCGCTCGGCCTCGACACCGCCGCGGCGCTCGCGAACCTCGAGCGGGCGCTCGCGCTCACCCCGCCAGGGCACCCCGAACGTCCCGAGGCGCTCGCCCGCTTCGGCGAGGCCGCCTTCCAGGCCGGACGCTTCACGCGAGGCGGCGGAGGCCCTGGAGGAGGCGATCGCCGCCTTCCGCGCGGCAGGCGACATCCCCGCCGCCGCCCGTGCGATGGGCACGCTCGGCATCGTGCTCCGACAGCTCGGCGATCCGCGGCAGTGGACGCTCCCCGCGGAGGCGCTCGCGCTGCTGGAGCCGCTCGGGCCGCGCCCGCGCTCGTCGGGGCGCTCACCGAGGTGGCCGCGCGCCGAGGCCCTCCAGGGGAGGTCCGAGGAGGCGGTCCGCTACGCCGAGCGGGCGCTCGGCCTCGCCGAGGAGCTCGGCCTTCGCCGTCCCGCGCGCGCCCTCGGCTTCCGGGCATGGCCCGCGCCGACCTCGGGGACGCCGGCGGGCCTCGAGGACTTCCGCGAGGCGATCGCGCTCGCGACCGAGGCCGGGCAGGGCCGCGAAGTGGCCCTGCTCCACAACAACCTGGGGCTGCAGCTCTGGCGTTCGAAGGCCCGGCGGCGTGCCTGGAGGTCTTGCGGGAGGGGATCGCGTTCGCCAGAGCCCGGGGGCTCACCGAGATGGTCGAGGCTCTGACGGTAAGCACGCTCGACTCACTCATCGACACCGGCGAGCACGACGAGGCGCTCGAGGCTTGCCGTCGGAGATGGCTCCGGCTCCTGGAGGCGAGCGGGGACGTGTCCGACCTCATCGCGGTTCCGATCGCAGTCAGGCCCGGATCTCGCCCTGCGCGGGAGAGGCCGACCAGATCGGCCGACTCGCTCGACTGGCTCGAGGCCGCCGCCGGGAGATCGGGAGATCCCGCAGCTGATCGTCGGCGTCGGGACTCGCGTGCGCCGCCTCTGCCCGCGCCGCGCTCGGGTCAGTCGAAGCAGGCCGCGATGCGCTGCTCGCCGAGCTCGAGGCCATCCCCGGGGCCCGCGCAGACGCAGAACTACCCCGTGTCCCTCCCGGCGATGGTGCGCACCGCCCTGGCGGTCGGCGACGCCCGCGCTCGCCGAGCGGCTCGTGCCGGTCTCGAGCCCCGCTACCCCTACGCCGAGCACGCCCTCGTCGCGGCGAACGCCGCCCTCACCGAGGCCCGCGGGGACCTACAGGCCGCCGCCGATGCCTACGCCGATGCCGCCGATCGCTGGGAGCGGTTCGGGGTCGTCCCCGAGCAGGCGTTCGCGCTCCTCGGCCAGGGCCGGTGTCTCCTCGGACTCTCCCGACCGACCGAGGCCGCACCCGTCCTGCAGCACGCCCGCGAGATCTTCGAGCGGCTCGAGCGGCCCCCGCGCTCGCCGAGACCGACGCGCTCCTCGCCGCCGCGGCCTGACCATCGGCGGACGCCGGTTGGCCCTCAGCGGGTGCTCCGTCGCCGAGGATCGCGCGCCGATGTTGCCCAAACCGTTGCCTGGCCATCGGCCCCGCAAAGGGTCACATCTGCTTCATGCTTTGGAGCGCAAGATGTCTTCGAGACGCTTGGCCATCTGTGGGACTGGCCCCGAGATCTTCGTGCTTGAAGTGATCGCGGCATGGCCCAGATACGTTGCAGCACAACGGCACTCTAGCACTGGGTAGTGCTCCGTATCAAGCCTCCCACGACCAGCGGTTTCACATTTCTCGCGGCGTTGATGTTGCCCAAAGTGTTGCCTGATTTGCTTTTAGTTCGTCCTCCGAACGACGTGTCGCCGAAGTCAGTTCGCCGCCCGATACAGGCGCCAGCGGTCGGGAACGCCTTTCAGCTCGTGTTCGCCAGCGTCCTCGAAGGCGAGCCCGGTTCCGGCGACCAGGTCCTTCACCGTCTGCGAGACGAGCACCTCGTTCGGACCGGCGAGCGCCCCGACCCGCGCGCCGATGTGTACGGCGATCCCGCGAACGTCATCGCCGGAGAGCTCCACTTCGCCGGTGTGGCAGCCGGCACGGATGTCCAACCCGAGCGGCCTGACCGCCTCCATGATCGCCTCTGCGCATCGAACCGCCCGCGCGGGGCCGTCGAAGGTCGCGAGGAGCCCATCGCCGGTCGTGTTCACGTAGCGCCCCCGGAACCTGTCGATCTCGGCCTTCGCCTTCTCGTCGTGGGCCGCGAGTAGCTCCTTCCATCGAGCGTCGCCGAGCTCGGCGGCCTTCTCGGTCGACCCCACGATGTCGGTGAACAGGACCGTGGCGAGCACGCGTTGGGTCTCCGCCGTCGCCCGCGAGCCCGTCACGAACGCCTCGATCTCGGCCAGCAGCGGCTCCTGGTCTCCTGCCCACGGGAAGGGGTCGATGCCGGGGAGTTCGACGAACCTCGCCCCGGCGATCCGATCGGCGAGGTCCCGGCCGCCCTCGATCGGGACCTCCCGATCCCCGGTTCGGTGCAGCACGAGCGTCGGGACGTGGATCGCCGAGAGCATGCCGCGCAGGTCGAGCGTCGCCATCCATCGTGAATATGCAACGTCGGTCTCGGGACTCGCGCTCTGCCGGAGGAACCGCGAGTACCAGCGGAGCGATCCGATCGTCGTTCGCCACCGAAGGAGCGAGCGTCCGGAGCCATCGGCGAGCGTAGGCGTCCGTTCCCCAGAAGCTCTCGCGCTCGGCGGCCCACACATCCAGAGCCGACGGCTCGTACCCCCAGGGATAGTCCGGCGCCTTCAGCGCCTTCGCCCGCGTCTCGTAGAGGATCAGCGCGCGGGTCCTGTCGGGGTTCGCGGCCGCGAAGACCGCTGCGAGCGAGCCACCGTCGTCGCCGTCGCCGAAGAGGATCGCCTGCTCCGAGCCCGCGGCATCCATGACGGCGCGGACGTCATCGATCCGCACCTCGAGCGTGAAGAGATCGAGGTCGACGGTCCGATCCGAGAGGCCGCCTCCCCGCTTGTCGAAGAGCAGCAGCCGCGAGAACGACGAGAGCCGCTCCAGGAATCGGGCGTAGAGCGGGTTCTCCCACTGCAGCTCGAGGTTCCCCAACCAGTCGTAGATGTAGACGAGATCGACCGGCCCGTCGCCGATGACCTGGTAGGCGATGTGGACGTCCCCGCTCTTCGCGAACCGGATCTCAGGGATGTCCACGTCAGGTCACCACCCGGTAGAGCCGCCAGCGGTCGGGGACGCCCTTCAGCTCGTGCTCGCCGGCGTCGGCGAACGAAAGACCACTGCCTGCGACGAGGCCCTTCATC
>CAWHQA010000016.1:0-74143 GCA_963831325.1 uncultured Actinomycetes bacterium | reverse complement strand
ACTACTCGGCGCTCGTCGAACGTCGACTCTGCCCGTGCACTGGCGGCCTTCCCCATGCGCTCCCTTGCCGCCGGATCCCCTACCAGCTCCAGGATCGCGGCCGCGAGTCGTACGGGCTCTAGTGGCGGCACCAGCCGGCCTTCGATGCCGTCGCGGATAACCTCACGGCAGCCGCGGATGTCGGTGAGCACCGACGGAAGTCCCGAGGCGGCCGCCTCGATCGCCGACCGAGGCATGCCCTCGCGCCACGAGGCGAGCACGAACACGTCGCTGACGGCCATGACCGCGGGCACGTCCTCCCGCCATCCCGCGAACAACACGTCGCCACGTGCGGCCCCGATATCAGCTGCCGAGACCGCGTCGTGCTTGTCAACGTCGGTCGGACCGACCACAAGGAAGCTCACCCCAGGCTGGGCAGCCCTGACTGCCTTGGCGGCTCTGATGAACTCGAAGATGCCCTTCTCGCGCACCAAGCGGCCGACGGTCGTCACAAGGAGATCGCCATGTGGTACGCCAAGCTCGGCACGGAGCGAAGCAGCTCCCGAGCCGTCGAGCTTCGCCGGAAACCGCTCGAGATCGACCCCGTTCCCGAGCAGCAACGATCGCGCCGGCCGCGCGATGCGCAGTCTGCGCGCCCATTCCATGTCTTCCCGGCTCTGGAACAGCTCGACATCGCTGCACCTCGAGGCCAGCCATTCCGCAGACATGACCGGCACCGACCCGCGCGAGACGGTCATCGGGTACGGCGTAGAAGCCGTGCACCGTGTTGAGCACGCGAGGTACACCGGCCACACGCGCGGCGATGCGGCCGAGCACGCCCGGCTTCGGGTTGTGGGTGTGCACGACGTCGAACCGACCTGCGCGGAAGATGCGGACCAGCTCAGTGAACGCCCTGGCGTCGGCCCGTGGGTTCCACGCCCTCGTCGCGCTCGGCCAGGGCACATGAGTGATGCCGTGGCCCTTCAGCTCCCCAGTACCAGGGCCGGGAGCACAGATGACCGACACGTTCCACCCGTCGTCGCGCAGCCCGATGAGCTGGGGCAGCAGCAGTGCCCGGGCCGTGATGTCCACCGTGCAGACGTGCGCGACCGACCTCATCGCTGCCGTGTGCCCTTCCTGACTTGCCCGACTCCCGGGAAAGGATAATCGCCCCCCTAGCTTCACGAGTGAGTGCGGGTTCCTGTGGCAGGATGCCCCGAGGGCAGATGCCGGGGCTGCTCCGAGGCAAAGAGGGGACTATGAGCATTAGCGACATCGACAACCGCGGCCCCGGGCGCATCTGGCTGAAGTTCGCGATCGACCTCGCGATCTGGAACCTTGCGGCCCTGCTCGCGTTCCCCCTTCGGCATCGACAACCCCTTCTCTGTTCCGCTCGACTCCTTCCTGCTGTACATGTTCGATCGGGCTCCCAGTGCGAGCATCGCGATCTGGTGGGCCGGCCTCCCCGGCAGGCGTGGCGGCAGTCCACAGTCGACGACCTCGTGCACCTGCTGGCGGCGGTCGCCGGCGGCACCGCCGTGATGTTCGTCGTGGGGTTGCTCCTGTACGAAGGGTCCGGCTTCCCGAGGACGGCGCCGTTATCGCCGGCACGCTGGCGCTGATCGGCATGGGCGGCGTGCGGCTGCTGTTGCGCCTGACGCAGGAACGGGCGACCCATGCCGAGGTCGAGGCGGCCGGCAACGCCAAGCGGGTGCTCCTGGTCGGGGCGGGAAGCGCCGGCGCGCACATGGCACGCCAGCTTCGGCGGCATCCGCGCACCGGGCTCACGCCGGTGGGCTTCCTCGACGACGACGCCGGGCTCGCCCGCGTCAAGATCGGCGGCCTGCCGGTGCTCGGGGCGCATCGAGGACCTGCCCGCCGTCGTGCGCGTCGGCGCGCATCGAGCAGGTGCTGATCACGATGCCGTCGTCGCCCGGGTCGGCGACCCGGCGGGTCGTCGACCTCGCGCGGCAGGCCGGCGTGCCGTGCCGCATCCTGCCGGGCGTCACCGCAGATCCTCGCGGGCGAGGTCTCCGTCGCCGAGATCCGCCCGGTGCAGGTCGAGGACCTGCTGCGGCGCGACCCGTTCGAGCTCGACCTCTCCGGCGAGTCCGACTACCTCGGCGGCACACGTCGTGCTCGTCACGGGCGCCGGCGGCTCGATCGGAGCCGAGCTGGTGCGCCAGGTCGCCCGGCGCGACCCGAAGCGCGTGATCCTGTTCGGGCGCGGCGAGAACAGCCTGCACGCGATCGAGCAGGAGCTCTCGACGGAGCTGCCCGACCTCGAGCACCTCACCATCGTGGGGTCTGTCACCGACGAGGTCAAGGTGCGCGAGGTGCTTCGCGCCTGGGCCCCGACGTCGTCTTCCACGCCGCCGCGCACAAGCACGTGCCGATGATGGAGCGCCACCCGGACGAAGCCGTGCTCAACAACGTCGGCGGCACACGCACCATGGCGGTTGCGTCCGCGGCTGCAGGCGTGCGGCGTTTCGTGAACATCTCCTCGGACAAGGCGGTGCACCCGGTCTCGATGATCGGGGTCACGAAGTCGATCGCCGAGCGGGTCGTGCGGGCGGTGGCGCGAAGCAGGCGGAAGCCGACCAGGTCTTCGTGTCGGTCCGGTTCGGCAACGTGCTCGGCAGCCGAGGCAGCGTCGTGCCGATCTTCCAGGAGCAGATCCGCCGCGGGGGCCCGATCACGGTCACCCACCCCGACATGACGCGGTACTTCATGACCATCCCCGAGGCGTCGCGGCTCGTGATCCAGGCCGGCGCGCTCGGCGTGAACGGCGCGGTGTTCGTGCTCGACATGGGCGAGCCCGTGCAGATCGCGCGACCTGGCGCGAGACATGATCCGGCTCTCGGGCGCCGACGACGACGACATCGAGATCGTCTACACGGGACTCCGCCCCGGCGAGAAGATGAACGAGGAGCTGCTCACCGACGACGAGCGCACGATCGCCACGAGCTTCGAGCAGATCATGATGGCCCATACCGATTACGGAGAGGATCCGGCCTTCAAGGGAACCGTCGCGACCCTCATGGAAGCCGCCTACCAGCGAGACTGGGAGACCATGCGTTGGTCCTTGCATCTGCTGCAGCCCGGCTTCGAGCTTGCGGAACACCGCGGTTTCGTGCCTCTGTAAGATGACCCCTCACCCCCGCTGAAGAGGCCTATCCGATGTCGCGATCATCAGACGACGAGCAACGACGCTCGATGGACCTGCGAGAGCTCGGATCAGTTCTCCGACGCCGTAAGTGGTCGGTGATCCTGGTGACGTTGATCACGGTGGTGGCGGCGATCTACGTCGTGTATCGCCGCACCCCCGTGTACAGCTCCTCAGCGAGCGTCGAAGTCCGGCCGACGACCGCCGAAGCGACACTGGCCGGCTACTACTTCGACCCCGCCATCGACACCGAGGCAGCGCGGGTCACATCGCTGCAGGTCAGTAAGGAAGTCCAGAAGCTCCTCACGCAGAACGGGCAAGATCCAGCCCTGCTCGATGAAGGGGTCGTCGCCGTCTTGGTGCCGCCGAACACCAACTACCTCACGATCACCTGCACAAGTCTCGATCCGAACAGCGCGCGCATCTGTGCAGGCCTGTACGCCCAGGCGTACGTGAACGACCGCGTCGCGCGCGCCGCGGCCGACTACAACGTGGCCCAGGCGTCGTTGAACGAACAGATCAGCAGCGCCGAGGTCGAGATCGAGGCGATCGATCAGGAGATCCGTAGCAAGCCCGGCGCTCTCGCGGTCGCCGGTCTCGAGGACGACAGGGCCGCGCAAGAACAGGTCCGCGACAACGCGCGTCTGCAGCTGCTCAGCCTACCCACACCCGCGGCTCAGCCGGCTCTCGTCTCACAAGAGGCGGCACTGCCCTTACAGCCCTCGAACAAGGATTACGTCGAGATCGGGATCATGGCGATGCTGTTGGGCATCGCCCTCGGCGTCGGTCTCGCGTTCCTGCGGCACCGGCTCGACGACCGGGTGGCGGAGCACCTAGGGCTCGAGAGCGCGCTGGACGCGCCCGTGCTCGCTGCCGTGCCGCACGTCGCCGGCTGGCGGAGCAAGAAGCAGTCGGCGATCGTCTCGATGACCGACCCGAATGGCCCCGCTGCCGAAGCGTACCGCTCGGCCCGCACGACGCTGCTGTACCTGGCCCACGAGAACGATTTCAAGGTGCTGCTCGTCACGAGCGCGGGACCGAACGAGGGCAAGACCACGACCGCCGCCAACCTCGGCATCACCCTTGCCCGATCGGGCAAACGCGTGGTCCTGGTCTCGGCCGACCTTCGGAAGCCCCGCTTGGCCAGGTTCTTCGACGCACAGGCGACCGCGGGGCTCACCGACGTGCTCCGGGGCAGGATCGCCCTTAGCGAGGCCGTCGTCCGCCCCAAGGTCGACAACCTGCTGCTCCTGCCGAGCGGACCCATCCCCGACGACCCGGCCGAGCTGCTGGCATCAACGGCGATGCGCCAGCTCGTCGCAGAGCTCCGGGGGGCCGCCGACATCGTGCTGATCGACTCAGCGCCCACGTTGCTAGTTGCAGACTCGCTCGAGCTGGTGCCGATCGCAGACGCTGTCGTCGTCGTAGCCGACGCCTCATCGAGCACGCGCTCATCTGTCGAGCAGCTCCGCACGCAGATCGAGCGCATCGGTGGCAGGATCGTCGGCTGCATCCTCAACAACCTCGACTCGTCGGCCACTGCGTCCTCGTCCTACTACGGCGGCCGATACGGATATCACGAGCGCGGGTCCCGGCGGCAGCAGCGGAAGGACGCGACGATCCGCGAGGGCGAGCCCGAAGGACCGCCCCATCTCCCACCCGTCGAATCGCGCAGAGCCGACCGCTTCGACCGGCCGGCTCACGTGGGCTCCGGGAACGGGAACGGGAACGGCTATCACCGCGTGCCCGATGCCACCTCCGCGTCGCCCGGACGGCGGTCCCCCAGCGCGTAGGATGCGAACAGCCGGGCGAGCCTGATCGGGTAGTAGGCCGGCCAAAGCGCGTCGGGAATTTTCACCACACCCCAGTCGGATGCCGTAGGCGTGACGGCCGCTCGCACGGCGCCACGAAGGGCTGCCGTCCGATGATCCATTATTCGAGCAAGCTCCCTCGCGAAGGTACCGGCCGACGCTCTCGCCGGACCTCCCGGCGTCAGCGTCAGGGGCAACAGTGAGTCGCAGATCGAGTCGACCGCCGGATCGAACGCCGCGGCGCCGAGGGCGTCGGTCTGCGCTGGCGCAACGCCGAGGACTCTCTCGGCCATCGGAACGCAACCGGCAGCGCCCTGCCGTAGCCCGCACCCGGGCGATGGCGTATGCGCGGTCACGTCGGAGCCGGGCGCCCGGGCTGCCTCGGCGACATCGCAAATCCACGCGAGCCGCTCCCAGAGATGGCGACCGCCGTGGATCGCGACGATCGCGAGCTGGTCGGTGGCGTCGAGCGTCGGTACCGGGTGGCCACCGAGCGGCACCGTCGCCGCCCGTTCGAATAGGGGGCTCACAATCCCTCGGCAGCATCGAGGCGCGGTCCGCGATCGCCCAGTGCAGCTCCAATAGGTGGCCACCCTCGTCGGTGAGGGCGATCGCGTGCTCATGGCGGCGGGATGCCTCCCACTGACGTGGCGTGAGCGAGAGGACCGGCCGGTATCCGTTCTCCTCTAGCACTTCGAGGGCCTCGGGAACCGCCTGGGGTGAACAAGCACGTCGAGATCGAGGAACCGGCGCAGACCCACGCCGCCGTATGCCGTCTGTGCCAAGACCGGCCCCTTGAACGGCAGGCCCCGGATACCCGCCGCGTCGAGGGAGTCGAGCACGCGGATCAACTCGGCGGTGAGGTCGAGGTTCGCGAGCGTGATACGCCTGCCCTCGACCTCGAGTCGATCTCGCACGGCCGTCGGCACCGCGTCTTGAGGCAGTACCCCGACGACCGGCGCGACGAGCTGCGTGACCGCGTTGCGATCGGTCGTTCGCAGAACAACGTCCCAGTCCAGGCCCTCGGCAGGCGCGAGCAGGTGTGGTGGCAGCCTCGGCCCCGTAGCGCACCCGCAGTGCCGACACGACCCAATCCACCTCAGGGGCGAGCGGCGGCAGCGGCCCGAGCGGCCGGCGAGCCCGCGATCCGATCACGGCCGGGCGCTGATCTCTGACGCCGCCGGGGCGTGCGTTTGGGCAGATATCCGTCGCACCAGACCGTGCGCGACCACGGCCATGAGGGTGCCCAGCGCATCGGCCAACCAGTCGCCGAGCTCCGCCTCCCGCTCCGCCGTGAGCATGCTCTGCAGGATCTCCACGACCAGTCCCGACGACACGATCACGGCGACCAGGGCCGGAGCGAACCGAGCGAACGGACCAAGGCCTCGGACCGGGCGCCATACCGCGGCGAACAGGATCAGCAACGTGGTTACGAAATAGGCCAAGCCGTGGAACGCCTTGTCGGCGCCCGGGAACGATCCGGTGCCCGGCGGCACCGGGCCGAGCGAGAGCCACAGTGTGAGTCCTGCCGAGGCCACGGCGAGCCCCCACAACAGGTAATCGATTTCACGTTCGTATCTAGGGCCGTGCGGTTCGGCAGGGGAAGTCATCGCAAACACGCTAACAGGCCTGGGCATCGCAACCGACCAACCATTCCCTCAGGGTCAGCGAGCGAGGCATACACCTCCTGGAGCTTCTCCCCGATCGCCCTAGACCCGAACGAGGCACCGCTTGTCGTGAGAGAGGCGCGAATAACGAGGCGGACCTGAGGCATCCCGAGAATCTCGGCGTTCCCGGAAGATGCACTTCGGAGGCCACAGTCCGATGGATCGCCCGGCCGAGCCGGCGAACTCCCCCGGCTCGCCTACAGCGAGCTACTCGACCGCGGCGTGATCCATGCCCTTCGGCCTCGTCGGGTCGATGCGCACGCCGGCTCCCATCGTGGACGAGACCGTAAGCGAGTGGATGTAGCGACCCTTCGCCGACGACGGCTTGGCCTTCAGGATCTCGTCGACGACGGCGAGGTAGTTCTCGAGCAGCTGCTCTTCACCGAACGACTTCTTGCCGATGATCATGTGCACGTTCGAGGTGCGATCGGCCCGGTACTCGACCTTGCCGCCCTTGATGTCGGCGACGGCTTTGGCGATGTCCTGGGTCACCGTGCCGGTCTTGGGGTTCGGCATGAGCCCGCGCGGCCCGAGCACGCGCCCAGCCTTGCCGACCGCAGCCATCATGTCGGGGGTCGCGACGGCGGCGTCGAAATCGATCTCGCCCCCCATGACCTGCTCGACGAGCTCCTCGCCGCCCACGACGTCGGCGCCGGCCTCGGTCGCCTCCCGAGCCTTGTCACCGATCGCGAAGACGCCGACACGCACAGAGCGGCCCGAGCCGTTGGGGAGCGTCACCGTGCCGCGCAGAGCCTGGTCGGCCTTGCGCGTATCGATGCCGAGACGGAACGCGAGCTCGATCGTCTCGTCGAACTTCGCCGCGGGCTGACCCTTGATGATCTTGATCGCCTCGGCGGGCATGTGTTCGTGCTCGCGGTCGTACGAGCCGACGCCGTTGCGGTAGCGCTTGCCGTGTGTGGTGGTCATGCCTGCACGTCCACGCCCATGCTGCGGGCCGTGCCGGCGATGATCTGCATGGCGTTCTCGACGTCGTTGGCGTTGAGGTCGGCCATCTTCTTCTCGGCGATGTCGCGAACCTGCGCCTGGCTGAGCTTGGCCACCTTGTCGCGGTTCGGCTCCCCCGAGCCCTTCTCGATGCCTGCGGCCTGCTTGATGAGCTCGGCGGCCGGCGGCTGCTTCGTCACGAACGTGAACGAGCGGTCCTCGTAGATCGTGAGCTCGACGGGGATGACCTGGCCGTTCTGCTGCTGCGTGGCCTCGTTGTACTGCTTGCAGAAGTCCATGATGTTGACGCCGTGCTGCCCGAGCGCTGTGCCCACGGGCGGCGCCGGGGTGGCCTGACCGGCCCGGATCTGCAGCTTGACGTTCGCCAGCACCTTCTTGGTCTTCGGTGCCATGTGCATCTACCTCCAGCGGTGCAAGCGGCCGTGAGGCCTCCCGCTCTCTCGGTTTGTGGGGCTCTAGACCTTCGACACTTGGTCGAAGCCCAGCTCGACCGGGGTCTCCCGGTCGAAGATGTTGACCAGGACCTTGAGCTTGGCCTGGTCGGCGTTGATCTCGCTGATCGTGCCGTTGAAGTCGGCGAATGGTCCCGAGATGATGCGGACCACATCGTCTTCCTCGAAGCCGAGCCGCACCTGGGGCTTAGCCTCTTCCTTCTTCACGATCAGGATCTTCTCGACCTCGCGCTTCGACAGCGGTGTCGGCTTGGTGCCCGTGCCGGCGCTCACGAACCCGGTGACGCCGGGCGTGTTGCGCACGACGTACCACGAGTCGTTGTCGTACTCCATCTTCACCAGCAGGTAGCCGGGGAAGACCTTCTTCTGCACGATCTGCTTCTTTCCCGACTTGATCTCCATGACGTCTTCCATGGGGATGTGCACCCGGAAGATCTTGCCTTCCATCTGCATCGTGTGGATGCGCGACTCGAGGTTGGTCTTCACCTTGTTCTCGTAGCCGGCGTAGGTGTGCACGACGTACCAGTCGCCCGGGCCGCGGAAAGGGTCGTCAGACGTGGGCCCCGGTGCGGCCACGGCCGACACCGGCTCGGGCTCAGGTTCGGGCTCAGCGGCTCGGGCTCTGGCTCGACGGCTGCCTCAGGCTCAACGGGCTCCGGCGCGGGCTCGACGACGGGTGACATCGTGCCGGGCGCGAGCTCGCCGTCGCCCTGCTCGGCTTCCATCTCAAGGTACTCGGACTCGCCGACGGCGTCGTCGGTCGTCGGTGGTTCGGACGTGGTGTCGAGATCTTCCATGGGTTCCCTGGTGGTCCTTCTGTGTCAGGACAGCAGCTCGAGGATCGACTTCGACAGCACGAAGTCGAGGCCCGCGACGTAGAGGGTGGTCACGATGAGGGTGGCAAGGACCACGATCGTGTACGAGACGAGCTCGGGCCGGCTCGGCCAGTCAACCTTCTTGAGCTCCTGACGAACCTCCTTCAGGAACTGGCGGGCGCCGGTGCGCTTGCGCCTCTCGGTGGTCTGCGCACGACGAGCTGCGACCGACGGCGCGGTGGCACGCTCGCCGCCGCCGCGCTTCTGCTGGCGCTCGGCGCGCTCCTGCATCCTCTTCATCTGTCGGTTCATGGCTTTCCCCTTGCAGGCGCGGAGGGACTTGAACCCCCAACCCCCGGTTTTGGAGACCGGTGCTCTACCAAGTTGAGCTACGCGCCTCCGACACCTCGGCCACCCCGGGCGGGGCACGTTCGGAAGGCCCAGTATAGGGTTCGCTCTGAGGCCACGGCAAAGAACCGGCGCGCTCGTGCTCCCCCACCATGCCACAGGTCGGCACTAGCATGCGCCGGGTCATGCCGGCCAGCGTCCTCCCAATGGCCCCGGGGCCCCGTCCAGCCGAGGACGAGAACCCGCTTCAGGGTGCGTGAGTCGCCCCATTTCCTGACCTATGCTCCAGCCGACGGCACCGCGGCGGCCCCAGATCGCGAGAGACGTCATGGAAGAGCAGTCCGGCACCCCCCGGCGAACCGTGTTCAGCCGGCTGGAACACCATGAAGACGAACCGCTGATGACGAGCAGCGAGCACCGCATCTCCGCGTCGCTGCGCGGGTCGATCGACGGGCAGCTCGAAGACGGTCTTCGGGCGCTCGAGGAGCAGGCGACCGACCTCATGCGTGAGATCGCCGCCGAGATCTGGCGCGCGTCGGGCAACGACATGCGGCCCGAGCAGGAGCGCATCATCTCGCTGCTCTCGCGCGACCAAGCGATCCGCTCCTTGATCTCGTCGAACGACGAGCGCTTCCAATCGCTCGCGCTGCGTTCGGCGAGGGTCGAGGACTCGATGAACGAGGTGGCCGAGACCGGACGCGGTTCGCGTGACGCGATCGAGGCGTCGCTGCAATCGATCCGCGAGATCGCCGACTCCCCCACCCTGCATGGGGTCGAGGGGGTGCGCGCCCAGCTCGAGCAGGTCGAGCACCACATCGCCGCCGCGC
This sequence comes from uncultured Actinomycetes bacterium, assembly GCA_963831325.1. Lineage (GTDB taxonomy): Bacteria > Actinomycetota > UBA4738 > UBA4738 > HRBIN12 > JAOUEA01. Next base: position 64,112 of record CAWHQA010000016.1, on the reverse strand, counting down.
TCGCCACGATGCAGGAGCGCGACCGCGCGATCGTCGAGACGGTCACGAGTCAGGTACAGGCGCACGGGCAGATGCTCATCGAGGAGACCGCCAAGGTCATCGGTGCTATCGACGCTTACGTGCAGACCGGTGCAGAGGCGATGGGCACCCTGAGCCAGCGCGTGGAGGAGCACGCCGAAGCCTTCGCGGAGCACGACGGCACCATCAGCCAGACGGTCGCCGATCGCGTGGCAGCAGAGCTCGCCCCCGTCGCCCAGCAGCTCGACATGCTCGCAGAGCAGGTGGGCATGCACGGGCGCGACCAGGAGCAGGTGCGCGCCGCGATCGAGCGGCTGCTCGAGGCCCGCATCATGGGCGTGGCGCAGCTGATCCGAGCCGACTCCGAGGCCTTGCGTCAGTTGATCGAGGAACGCACCGACCTTCAAGTCGACACGATCCGCGAGACGGTCGACTGGCGCATGGCAGCATTCGCCGAGCGTGTCGACGAAAAGCTCGGCGCGGTCGCGACGGACGTCGCCGCCAGCCTGCACGGCTCCATCAGCCGAGTCCATCGAGCGCAGACCGTTGCAGCCACCGTGAACGGGTCGGTCGTCGAAGCCCTTGCGGAGGCGGTTGCCGCTCGCGCCGCCGCTGCGACCGAGATGGCCGTCGCCTCGTCACTCGATGGGGCAGTGGCCTCGACGCTCGAGGGATCGGTGGTCTCGACGCTCGACGCGACCGTGGAGCGCATGAACAGCGGCTTCGGCGCGATCGATGGCATCGACACGATGCTCGCCGAGGGCCAGGCCGCCGTCGAGGAGCGCCTGCGGGCCCACATCGACGACCGCATGACCTCGATCGCGCGCCTGATCCGTTCGGACAACCAGGCCCTGGCATCCGCCGTGCGTGAACGCGAGCCGGTCACGCCGAGCGAACCGCTCGACGCCGAGCTCGTTCGCCAGACGCTGCGCGCGATCAAGGAGCTTCAGGCGGGCCTCGCCGACGACATGCAGAGCACCGTCGATGGGAAGCTGCGCACGATCAGCGAACAGCTCCACCACGAGACGCAGTCAACGACCGAATCGATGGTCAAGGTCGCGGAAGTGCTCGGAGAGAAGATCGATCGGCTCTCGGTCCGGGTCGACGAGGGCGTCGGAAACGACATGCAGGTCGTGATCGATCGGATGAGCGACGCGATCCAAGCGATGTCCGCCACGCGCCGAAGCGCCTGAGATCAGGTCAGCCGGACCGTCGCTTCTCCGCGCTTGATCGGCCACTCGGTCTCGTCGGCGTGCTCGCTCGAGACCCAGAGCGCCAGGGTGACCGTTCGTTCGGTCGCGTCGAGGGCCCGCACGCTTCCACCTGCCACGATCTCCTGACCCATCGAGACCGTAGCCCGGAACTGCGCTGATATCGCCCTGATCTCGGCGTCCTCTCCAGCCCAAGCCACCACACAGGTGGCCAGGTGACCCATCGTGAACATGCCGTGCGCGATCACGCCGTCGAAGCCTCGAGCACGAGCGATCGCGTCGTCCTGATGCAGGGGATTGTCGTCGCCACCGACATCGGCGTAGGCCTTCACGTCTTCGAGCGTCACGATCCTGGCACGCTCGGGCATCTCGTCACCGATCGCGACGTCGTCGAACAGCCTGGTCACTGCGCGCTCCGCTCGATCATCGTGGACCGGGTTCGCGCCACGATCTGGCCGGCTTCGTCGAAGAGCTCCATCACGATCACGAGGAAGGCCGTGCCCGCCCTCACCTTGATCGAGTCGAGGTGCGCTCGCACCGTGAGCGTCTCTCCTTCGCGCACGGGCCGGATCAGCTCGTACTCCTGAGCGCCGTGCAGCACCTTCGGGAAATCGAGCCCGAGCGCGGGGTCGGCGATGACGGTCGGCATCACCTCGAACTCGGCCACGGCGAGGAAGGTCGGAGGCATGCCGTCGGGTTGCTCGAAGACACGGCGGAACGCGGCGACGCGCTCCGGCTCGACGACGAACGTCACGTCGGGGTACCGCTTGCCTTCGGCCTCGGGGTTCACGGCGCGCACGCTAGCCGCGTCGTTCCGGTGCGGCAAACCCTCGCCGGATGGTCGCAAGTTCATCGAGGTGCGTGAAACGGTTCGGCTCACGCCCTACGATGCTCGGCGATGCCTGCCCAGGGGACCACCCATGAACCGATCACGGTCGTCATCGCCGACGATCACCGCTCGTTCGGCGAAGCGCTCGAAGTGGCTCTCGACCAAGAACAGGACCTGCGTGTCATCGAGGTCGTCACCGACGGTCAGGCCGCGATCGATTCGGCGTCGAAGGAACATCCCGACGTGGTGCTCATGGATCTGCAGATGCCCGGCGTCGACGGCATCGAGGCCACCAGGCGCATCCATGACGAGACCGCGGGCACCGTCGTGATCATCTTGTCCGGGCAGGAAGACGAGATCGCGCTAGCACGCGCGATCCAGGCGGGCGCGCGGGGCTACCTGGCAAAGACCGAGGCGGTCGTCGGGCTCGCCGAAGCGATCCGCCGCGCCTATCGAGGTGAGCCGCTGCACACCAGCGCCGAGGTCGAGGTATCGCTGCGACGGCTCCGGCGCCGCCGCGCGAACGACGGCAACCTCGCACAGCGCATCGAGCGCCTCACGCCACGCGAGCTCGAGATCCTGCAGCGCATGGCCGACGGCGACACGCCCGAGACGATCGCGGCAGAGCTCGGCATGAGCAAGCACACGCTGCGCACGCACACGCAGAACGTGCTCACGAAGCTCGGACTGCATTCGAAGCTCGATGCGATCGTCGCGGCGATCCGCTACGGCAAGGTGCGCACCATCGCTCTCACGCTCGAGGACGACGAGGCTGAGCCTGAGACCGATGAGTCTGGCGCAGCGCCCGGATTGGACTGAGCGAAGCTCTCAGCGGGTCTCGCGGTGCACGGTGTGCGATCGGCACCACCGGCAGTATTTCTTCAGCTCGATGCGATCGCGGTCGTTCACCTTGTTCTTGACCGTGTTGTAGTTGCGCCGCTTGCAGTCGGTACAGGCGAGCGTGATCTTCGGTCGGTTGTCGGCCTTCGCCATCAGCGATCCCTATCTAGTCTGGTCGTGACTACTCGACTCGCGGAGGTCAGAGACTACTTGACGATCTCGGTCACTCGGCCGGCGCCCACCGTGCGGCCGCCTTCGCGGATCGCGAAGCGGAGCCCCTCTTCCATGGCGATGGGGGCGATGAGCTCGACCGTCATCTCCACGTTGTCGCCGGGCATCACCATCTCCACCCCTTCGGGCAGCGCCGCGGAGCCGGTGACGTCGGTGGTGCGGAAGTAGAACTGGGGGCGGTAGCCGTTGAAGAACGGTGTGTGGCGTCCTCCCTCGTCCTTGCTCAGGATGTAGACCTGGCCCTTGAAGTTCGTGTGCGGGGTGATCGAGCCCGGTGCGGCGAGCACCTGGCCGCGCTCGACGTCTTCCTTGTCGATGCCCCGCAGCAGGATGCCGACGTTGTCACCGGCCACGACCTCGTCCAGCAGCTTGCGGAACATCTCGAGGTCGGTGGCGGTGGTCTTGCGGGTGTCGCGGATGCCGACGATCTCGATCTCGCTCATCTTGGCGAGGCGGCCCTGCTCGACGCGGCCGGTGACGACCGTGCCGCGGCCGGTGATCGAGAAGACGTCCTCGATCGGCATCAGGAAGGGCTTGTCGGTGTCGCGGGTGGGCTCGGCGACGTAGTCATCGACCGCACCCATCAGCTCGTCGATCTTGGTCTGCCATGCCTCGTCGCCGTCCAGCGCCTTGAGGGCACTGACCTGGATCACCGGGACGTCGTCGCCGGGGTACTCGTAGCCGGCGAGGAGCTCTCTGACCTCGAGCTCCACGAGCTCCAGCAGCTCGGGGTCATCCACCATGTCGCACTTGTTGAGGGCCACCACGATGTAGGGCACCCCCACCTGGCGGGCCAACAGCACGTGCTCGCGGGTCTGGGGCATGGGGCCGTCGGCGGCAGACACGACCAGGATGGCGCCGTCGACCTGGGCGGCGCCGGTGATCATGTTCTTCACGTAGTCGGCGTGCCCGGGCATGTCGACGTGGGCGTAGTGGCGGGCATCGGTCTCGTACTCCACGTGGGCGATCGCGATCGTGATGCCGCGCTCTCGCTCCTCGGGAGCCTTGTCGATCTCGTCGAACGGGGTGAACTGAGCCATGCCCTTCTCGGCCTGACGCTTGGTGATCGCCGCGGTCAAGGTGGTCTTGCCGTGGTCGATGTGGCCCATCGTGCCGATGTTCACGTGTGGCTTCGTCCGTTCGAACTTCTGCTTCGACATCTCCGTTCCCTTCGTTCTTCCGGCGTCCGGGCCGAGCGTGCGGTCGTGCCCGGCGATCGTCTTCTGCGGGGATGGTAGCGGCGGGTGGACTCGAACCACCGACACAGCGATTATGAGCCGCTTGCTCTACCTCTGAGCTACGCCGCCTGGCGCGTGCGGACCGTCAGTTTACCGGTGCCGACGAGGGTCGGCATGATCTGGGCGAAGGCTGAGTCACGCGCCCGAGATCAACGTTTGAGCGTCAACGCTGCTCCCGCGGTGAGCAACGCGAGCCCGATGATCCTCGACGCCGTCACCGGGATGCGCTCGTTGCCGAGCCAGCCGAATGCGTCGATCAAGGCGCCCGCGATGAGCTGGCCCGCGATCATCAGGGCGACGGTGGCGAACGTGCCGATGCGCTGCGGTGCGGAGGCGAGCGTCAGCACGATGCCCGCGCCGAACACGCCGGAGAGCAACAGCCATGCGGGCTGGCGGAACACGTCTGCGATGCCGCCGCCCCTGCCCGCGACCACCGCGAGACCGATGAGCAAGACGGCCGCAACGATGCCACCGAACGCCGCCGCAGGAAGGCTCCCGATCCGCTTTCCGAGCGCCCCCGATATCGAAGCCTGCGCGGCCCCGGCGAGACCGGCGACGAACGACATCGAGATCGCGATGCGGGTGGCGGACACGTGCGAACCTTTCAGGGGTCGTGGCTTTCGGCCTCGGCGCCTGGCCACGGGGCCCGCGCTCGAAGCCAGGATATCCGTGGACGCCCGGCCCGTGCCAGACTCCTGCCGTGCCGAAGACGCGAGAGACGGGGCTACGAGCGGTGCTGTTCACCGACGTCGTGGGCTCGACCGAGCTCGCTCGGGAGATGGGCGACGTGCGGTGGAGCCGGCTCCTCGCCGCACAACGCCGCGTGATCCGCGCCCTGCTCAAGTCGAACGGCGGACGTGAGGTCGACACCGCCGGCGATGGCTTCTTCGCGGTCTTCGACCGGCCGGCCGACGCGGTGCGCTGCGCGTTCGCGGCCTGCAGCGACGTGCAGCAGCTCGGCCTCGACATCCGTGGAGGTGTCCACTTCGGCGAGGTCGAGCTCGCGAAGCAACGAGGTCCACGGGATCGTCGTGCACACCGGTGCTCGCGTGATGGGCCACGCCGGCGCCTGCGAGGTTCTGGTGACGGCGACCGTGAGGGACCTGGTGGCCGGTTCCAAGTTCGACCTGCAGGAGCGCGGAAAGCGTCGAGCTCAAGGGAGTGCCCGGAACCTGGGCGCTCTACGACGTGATGTCGGTCGACGAGCAGCTTCGGCCCGCGCCGATCGAGGGCGCGAGCGTCGCGAGCGAGCGCCGCGACCGCGTGGCCTCCACGCCTGCTGCCGGCGGGCGCGGCAGGCGCTGGATCGTGCCGGCTGCGGCCTGCCGCGATCGTGCTCATCGTTGGTCGCCGCCTACTTCCTCACGCGTGCGGACCCGACGTTCGTTCCGACAGCGGGCACGGTCGCCGCGATCACGGCAGACGGCGCGTTCGCCGAGCCGGTCGCGCTCGCGTCGGTGCCAACGGCGATCGCCTGGGGGGAGGGCCGGATCTGGGTCACCGACCAGCAGCGTCAGATCTACTGGCTGGACCCGGAGAGCGGTGAGACGGGATCCCGTGGCGCCGCGGGCGCCGCCACCGGAGTCGCGGTCGGCGACCAGGCCGTCTGGGTCACGAACGGTTTCGGCGTCGGCGACGGTCCCGAAGGGGGTGTCAGCCGGATCGATCTGGTCGACGAGAGCCTCACGCCTGCGTTCGAGACCCCGATCGGCTCAGAAGCGATCGCATGGGGCGCCGAGCGGGTGTGGGTGACCGACACCGCAACGGGTGAGCTCCGGATCTACGACCCGGCCACGCGATCCGTGGAATCGGTCGCGCTCCCGCCCGTGTCGGCGACCGAACCCGCCCGCCCGGAGGACCTGGTGGTCACGTCATCCGAGGATGCCGCCGTGTGGGTGGGCGACGCCGACGGCGGGGCGCGTCTTCCGGGCTCCCGTGACGGCGCCGCAGGAGATCGAGACCTTCACCGTCCCCGCGCCGGTGACCGGTATCGCGGCGGGGCGCGGCGGCGTGTGGGTCACCTCGGGCGGGGAGGACACCGTGACACTCCTCGACGAGCGCACGGGCGCCGTCCTCACCTCACTCGACGTGGCGAAGGATGGCTGCGACCAGCCCGAAGCCGTCGCAGCCGGCGCCGACGCCGTGTGGGTCGCCTGCCGGGCGTCGGGAACACTCGTGCGGATCGATCCCGGTTCGCGCACCGTCACCGGCACGCTCAGCGTCGACGGTGCGCCGGTGGCGGTCACCACCGACGACACCGGCATCGTGTGGCTCGCGGTCGGCGCCGCGTAACGCAACCCCTGAGCCACTCCAGAGCGAGTCTCAGGTCTCGCGCGAGGGCGCCGGAACCCGATCGAGCGCCGGTTGCAGGTTGACCTCGTCCCACGGGAACGCGCCGATCGCAGGCGACGAGAGCCGGAGCGTGCCGAAGTATCCCATCGGGACGGCCGGCATCAGCTGCGTGACGACGTACTGGTCCAGACGCGCCCAGCATGCAGCTTGCCCGACTCCCAGCTCCTGATCGCACCGCTCGATCTGGTCGTCCAACGACGGCACGTGGGTGACGTCGTAGCCCCACGTGCGGAGCTCCGACGGGGTCGCGCCCAGCCTGGTCGTCGCCAGCGCGCCGTCGGAGGCGAAGAACGCTCCCAGGTACTGGGCGGCGCTCGGGAAGTCGGGCTGCCATCCCATGCCGATGCACATCGCCACGGGCGCCTTCGGATCCAGGCAGTCGTAGGGCGAGCTCGACAGCTCGATCTCCGGCTCGATCCCCAGGTCGAGGAGCGCACGCCGGAACTCCACCATGCCGGGTTCCATCTCGTCGCGGAGCACGATGCGCACTCCTTCGCAGACCGGGTCCGCGCACCGATCGCCCCTCGCGTAGCGCGACGCACGCATCGCCTCGCGCGCCGCGGTCGTGTCGCCGTGCCCGCCGGCGCCCGGGATCGCGGACCACGATGCCAGCATCGATGCCTCGAACGTATCGGGACCGAAGTGGTGGGCCACGCGCGTGCTCGGGCCGCCGAACATCTCGGCCAGCCCTGCGCGGTCCATGGCGATGGCCACCGCGCGTCGGACCGCGACGTCGTCGAACGGAGGCATCGCCATGTTGAACGACGCGAAGATCAGGCCGACCGAGCCGGTGGGCACCTGGACCAACGGGCGGAGCGTCGGATCGTCCTGGTACGCGTTCAGCATGCCGGGAGGAGGGTCGGCGTCGAACACCATGTCGAGCTCGCCCGACTTCATCCGTGGGAAAAGCACGTCGGGTGGGCCACCGATGAGCTCGATCCGGTCGGCGAGGGCGGCGCGGAGCGGATCGTCCTCGGATCGCCATGACGGGTTCCGCACGAGGGTGATGGAACCGTCACTCGTCACCTCCAGGTCCCCGAACTCACCGACGGGCCTCACGCCCCACGGCGTGAACCCCGATGCCGGCGTCCGCTCGGCTGGGTTGCGCGCGTGGTCGACCTCACCGGCACCCTCGAACATGTACGGGCCCGACGCCACCAGCACCGGTCCGTAGCTTTCGGCACCGCCGAAGGGCTCCGCCTCCGCGTCCGCGTAGCCCGTCGCGACGCCGAATGGAGCATCGGGCTGCGTCGGATGAGGAGGGATCGGCGCCGTGATCGGGAGCGTGAGCATGTACAGCAGGGTCGCGTCCAGACGTGTGGTCGTGATCCGGAGCGTGTGCGGGTCGGGCGTCTGCAGTCCGACGATCGAAGTCGCCTCGTCGCTCACATACGCGTCGAACCCCTCGATCATGTCCAGGTACGACGGCAGTTCCGGGGTAGAGGGATCGAGCGAGTGAGCGGCCCTCGTGATCGCCCTCACGAAGTCGCCCGACGTGATCTCGACGTCTTCCAGCGGGGGAGCGTAGTGGATCCCTCCACGGAGCCGGAACGTCCACGTCAGCCCGTCGGTCGAGATCTCTGGCGGCGCGGCCGCCAGGTCGGGGACGGGGCGGAGGTCTGGCGAGCCGCCGACGTCGTACGACATCATCGTGCGCACCAGGCAGCAGCGGAACAGCTCCCAGGTGGCCGCGTTCCACTCGTTCAGCGGGTCCATGCCCCAGTAGGAGACGTTCGTCATGCCGAGGCGGAGCGTGCCGCCGACCGGGCCCCGAGAGGACAGGGGCGACGAGCTGGTGCGCTCCGACGTGCACGCGACGACCGTGAGCATGAGCGAGATCAGGAACCGAGTGGTGAAGCGACACCGGGCAGCTCTGCATGTCCTGGAGCGGCGAGGCCTACGCAGGACGCGTGGCCACCGGGCCGATCCCTCGGACGGCGGTATGAACGACATCGACGTGCAGCCTACGCCGATGCAGCGCGGGGTTCTGCAGATCGTCGTGCTCGCAGCCGAGCGCTGGAGCACGATCAGAGCCCGTAGGTCTCCAAGAGCCGGAGCCACACCTCGCTCACCGTGGGGAACGCTGGCACCGCGTGCCACAACCGATCGAGCGGCACCTCGCCCACGATCGCGATCGTCGCCGCGTGGAGCATCTCCTGCACATCGGGCCCGGTGAAGGTGGCGCCGACCACTACCCGTCGCGACTCGTCGACGACGATCTGGCTCGTGCCGGCGATGTCGTTCCCGCGCACATAGGCGCCCGCGACGTCACCGGTGCCGGTCGTCACGACGCGGACGTCGATGCCGGCCTCGCGCGCCTCGGCCTCGGTCGGTCCGACCGCCGCCACCTGCGGATCGGTGAACGTCACCCGAGGAACGGCTCGATGATCGGCGATATCGGTCGCTTCTCGTCCGGCTATCACGTCGCCGACGAGGCGGCCTTGGTACTTGCCCATGTGGGTGAGGAGGGCGAGCCCGGTGACGTCGCCCACGCCGTAGAGCCAACCGCCTTCCACTCCCTTGGCCCGCAGGTGGTCATCGACCTCGAGCGAACGTCCCGGCTCGAGACCGACCGAGTCGAACCCCGCGTCGCCGGTGTTGGGGCGCCGCCCGACCGCAACCAGCAGCTCGTCGCCCTCCACCGCGCGGCCGTCTTCCAGCGACACGGTGACGGTTCCGTCGTCACGCACGACCCTGGATGCGCGAGCGTCGGTGAGCACGTCGACGCCCTCGGCGGCGAACGCCGCCCGGAGCTCCTCGCCCGCGAACGGCTCTTCCCGCGGAAGCAGCCGAGGCCCACCTTCGATGACGGAGACCTCGCCGGCCCCGAGCCGACGGAACGCCTGAGCCATCTCGACCCCGATCGGCCCGCCGCCGATAACGACGAAACGGCGGGGCACCGATGTGGCTCGGGTCGCGTCACGGTTGTCCCACGCGCGCGCGTCGGCCAGACCGTCGATCGGTGGCACCGCCGGCGTCGTGCCGGTCGCGACCACCACGGCCTTCGAGGCGGTGAGTCGGCGCACGCCGCCGTCGGTGGCAACCTCGACGGCACGTTCCCCGGCCAAGCGGCCGTGCCCCCTCAGGAGCGCTATCCCCTTCGAGTCGAGCCAGGGCACCTGACCTTCGTCGTTCCAGTCGCTCGTCATGTAGTCGCGCTGGGCGAGCGCGGCCGCGACGTCGATCGACCCGGTGACTGCCTCGGCCGCACCGGGCACCCGGTGTGCCGCAGCGACCGCGTCCCCGGGTCGTAGCAGGGTCTTCGAAGGGATGCAGCCGTAGAAGGAGCACTCCCCGCCGACGAGACGTTCCTCGACGATCGCGACACTGAGGCCCGCGTCGGCGCATCGGCCCGCCGCGTTCTCCCCGGGCGGGCCCGCCCCGATCACGATGACGTCGAACTCGTCGCTCATGTCGCTCCCCCCCGTCGCCCGGCTCGTCTCCTTCGGCGTACCGAGACCGGGCAGGAACGTTACGCGGTCCGATCAGGCCGTGAGCAGCCGGGCGACCAAGAAGCCGAAGTCGGCCGAGGGCAGCTCGAATGCCGCTCCGGTTGCGGTCACGATCCTTCCTTCCGTGTCGACGGCAAGCCCTCCGACATCATCGCCCGAGACCGGAGCACCTGTGTCCGCGATGCCGCCGTCGCCGAAGGCGGGATCGAGCTCGCCGGTGCGCGCGTCGACCCGGGCGACCGCGGCGGTCGCCCCGGTTGGGCTCTCGAGGTGGCTCGCGAGAGCGATCGATCCATCGTCGAGCATGGCCGCACCATGTGAGTTGTCGAAGTAGGAACCGAAGTCGACCACGACCTGCCCGTCGGTCCCGAAGGTCGAGACCGGCGTGCCATCGGGGGCGAACCGCATGAGTCCGACGTCTGACGACTGGTCGGCGCCGCCCGGAGCCTCGCTTGCCTGCCCCACGGCGATGACGCCGCCGCCGCCGGTCAGCACGAGGTCGTTCACCGAGTCCTCGTAGGAATCGAAGTCTGCCGTCACGATCCCGTCACCATCGAACGTCCGGTCCAGGGAGCCGCCGGAGCGGTACTTGGCGACCACGAAGTCCGACGACCGTGCTGGGTCGATGTTGGCCTCTCCCCCGACGACGATCCTGCCTGAGCCGGTGATGACGACCGCATGAGCGGCATCATGGCTGACACCCACGTCGGTCCTGACGACTCCCTCACTCCCGAACGCGTCGTCGGGCACGCCGTTCGGGCGCAGACGCAGGACAACGAGCTCCTCGCCGTTCGACCCGACCACGACGATGCGCCCGTCGGGCTGCAGCGCGACGTCGTTCCCGCCGAAGAGACCGACCCCCGGGAACCGCGCCCGGCCGTCGCCCGAGAACGATCGGTCGAGACGGCCGTCGGACAGGTACCTCGCCACCGCGACGCTGTCGAGCGACCGGCCCACGACGACGATCGCACCGTCGGCACCGATGGCCACGGCGAGCGCCTCGTCGAACCGGCCGCCGAAGTCGGTTCGGACCTTCCCGTTGCCACTGAACGTTCGATCCAGGCGACCGCCCCGGGTGTACCGGACGAGCGCGAAGTCGCTGTCGATGCTGTCGTTGCGATGCATCGCACCGGTGACGACTATCTTGCCGTCGGACTGGGTCGCCACATCGGTCGCGACGCCGAAGCTCTCGAAGAAGCGGGTCACGACGACGCCGTCGTCGCTGAACGAAGGATCGAGGGCCCCCGGGGCGGCCGAAGCCGGCGCGGCGAAAGCGATCGTCACGGCAACGATCGCCGCGATCATCAGTCCTGTCCGAGCGGACGACCCATCCTTCTGGGCGGAAGCATCGAGCCAGGGGCAACGTCATCGAGACCTCTCTTTACTCCTCGGGGGTGTGTTCCGACGCTACCCAACGGTCGTGAGCGGGTCAATCGGTCGAACGGCCAGCAGCCATGCAGCTCGAGGGCGTCCGACGCGTCTCGGTCGACCCCTAGTGAGCGTACCCGAGGCGCCGAACCAGGCCTCCAGTGGTTTCGGCGAAGGCGGCCTCGACGGCGGGAGTGAAATGGTTCCGCCAGTCCCCCGCCACGCCCTTGCGCAGCTTGGATCCCGTGTCTTCCTGGCCTGGCCGGCGGCCGGAGAGCACCTGGAAGCTGTACCGAGCGAGCAGAGACTCACGGTCGGCATCGGATATCGGCACATGGCAGTGCTCGAGCAGCCGCTTCCACCAATGGTCGCGGTCGTCACCGATCAGATCCTCGTAGCGGACGACCATCACCTCCGCTCCACCGGCACCGACCCATGACCCAAGGGCGTCGAACAGTCCGTAGCGAGCGAGCCGCGCGATGCTGTCGATCAGCCCCCGTTCCTCGTCGAGCGTCGCCAGGTGATCGCGTGCTTCCTGCATGCCCCGGCTGCTATTGGTGGGATGCGAGCTGATCGATGAGAAATACCAGCTGACAACGACGTCGCGAGGATCCCTCGTCACGAAGAACGCACGCCAGGGTTCGGGCTTGGGGAGCGCGACGAATCCATCGTGGGGCATATAGAGAGGAGACACGATCCGCCGGGCGGAGAACGGCCGGTCGAACGAGATGTTCTGGTAGGTGCGGCTCCGTGCGACGTCATCGAGCCGAGGACCGTAGGCGTAGGTTCGAAGGCCGGTGGCGCGGTACACCGCGGGATCGGCGAACACCTTGCGGATCCACTGGCTGCCGGTCTTGTGGACACAGCAGTGGTAGATGTTGCGGACCTCGCTGTGGTGACGAACGTGCCGCAGACGCACACGATTCTCGGCGAACGCTGCCTTCGCCCGCGGTGGCACGAGATTGCGGAAGCGTTGATTCCGGAGCAATCGCTCGTGTACGGACATGATCGTCAACCTCTCACCGATGTCTACTTCAGACGGATCACGCGGCGGGCTCGACCCAACAGCCACCTGCGCTGAGCCTCGGACAACCCTCCGAACACCGCGAACAGCCACCAAGACCACCCCGGTCACAGCCGATGCGGCGATCAAGCCCACCCACGTGCCCACCGTGAAGATCGTGCTCAGAGCGGCGGCAGTTGTGAAGAGAGCTGCCATCACGAGCCCGGGACGGATCATGGCAGCAACCTGAGCAGAAGTCGGGATCGTGAGGATCCGACCGATCATCAGCGGATAGGTGACGCTCTGGACGGCGCGACCGGCGATGAAGCCGGCGGCGACACCCGTGATGCCGAGGTCGTAGCGCTTCACCAAGAGCCACCCCAACCCGATCGACAGGGCAGCTGACAAGCAGCCCCAGCAGCACCTTCCGACGGATGTTGAGCGTGAGGTCGATGATGTTCGAATCGACCCGGATGAAGGTGAGCTGCACGACCATCAGCACGATGAGCAAGGTCGGCAGCACGCCGGGAGGATCAACCTGATCGACCCACAGGCGCAGGAATGATTCCTCCCACAGCAGCACGCCGGCGCCCGCCACGGTCGCCATGAGCCAGGCGACCGCCATCGTTTCGCTGCGCACCCGTGCCGCCCGGACCATCTCCCCTGCACCGATGAGACCGCCCAGCCCCGGCGCCATGCCGAAGATCAGGCTGGCGACCGCCGCGGTGATCGTGAGTGGGATGAATCGCGTGAGCGAGTAGGTCGTAACCTGGGTCGCGGAGCCGGCGATGCCCAGAACGATGATGTCGCCACCCATCGTCATGCGGGTGACGAAGTTCCATACCAAGAACCACCAGCTCAGTCCCAAGAACTTGCGCACCGCCGGCACGTCCGGTTTCGCGACACCGAACCACGGGATGTAGGCGTGGGCCAACCAGAGGTACAGCAGACCGCTCAATATCGTCATCGCGACGATGGCGCCCGCGAGACCTATGAGCCCGGTCCCGGTCACCGCCGCGAGGACCATCAGCCCGCCCCCCACGAACTCGATGCCGGCCGTGATGCCCATGCGCTTGTAGCCGAGGTTCTCGCCGACCAGCGCAGCCCACGGGATGTTCGTGAGACCCATGATCACAACGCTCGCGACCAAGATGGCCGCGGTCAGCCGAACGACGGAGTAGTCGGCAGGCGGCATCTCCAGCCAGATCGGCGCGAACCACCCGACCACGACGCCGATCGGAAGGAGGATCGGGATGAAGATCAGCCACACCACGAGCGCGCTGCCCACGGCTTGGCGCTTGACGTGCAGGTCGTCGGAAGACTGGCGGTGCGCGATGAACCACTTGAGCGCCTCGCTCGGCCGCCCTCCTGCGGGATTCGTCTGGCCGATCAGGCGGTGCACTACCTGCCAGTTCCCGAACGTCACAGGTCCCAGGTATCGCACCAAGAGCGGGTTGACGACGAATCCGACGATGGCTCGAGCGCCCTGATTGATCGCGGTCGCGACCGAGTTCAACGACGCCTTCTTGGTCAGGCTGCCATCGGAGAAGGCCCGTGACCTGGCGCGAGTGACGAGACCGGAACCCATCAGAGCCTCATCCAGACGGCGATCGTGACCTGCGCGAGCACATCCTGCGCCGGACGCCCTGCATCGACCACGATCGCTGGGAGCCGGTCCCAGGTCACATGCCGGATCTCCTCGCATCTGCTCCGGACGACTTCTTCGTCGTCGATCCCGCGCTTGCGCTCGACCGCGAGGTCGGGGTCGACGCTGAGTACGACCAGGATGTCGGGGTCGAGGATCTTCGCGTAGTAGTTCCTCTCGCGACGCGCGAAGTACTTCACGAGTCGGCTTCCCCCCGGCGTGTCGAGCATCTTGTTCGCCAGCGGTCCGTCCATGAGCTTGATCTCAGGCAACGGGTAACGATCGCTGACGACGATGCCCCCTTCATCGGCGAAACGGCGTGCGCGTCCGTACTCCAGGTACCGGTCGCGTGCGATCGTCACCTGGCGAACCAACCTCGCTGAAGCGCGGCGGCTCATCGACCTTCCATCAGACGCGGCGAGCGAGGCACCGGAGACCGACGGTTCCCGCATCATGCCCCGAACGCTCCGCTTCCAGACCCGCCTCACCACCGAGGAGGTGAGCGAGCTCGGCGGCTTGCCGAGATGCACCTTGATCGCAGCGAAGTCTTTCGAGAACCAGGCATGCAGCCCGTTCACGACCGTGGATTTCCCCGCACCGTCGCCACCAACAACGGCGATCACCGCTCCGCCTCCGTCGATCCGGCCTCGCGGCTGCGGACGGTGCAGCACGTGCCGCCGGATCATGATGCGTCCTCTGCGCCAGAGCCTCAACATGGCGTCGGGAGCTGGCCGCCGCCGAGCGTGCGGCGCCAGGGCACGTTCCAGCTGGTGAGCGGTCCGGGTCCGCTCCCAGCCTCTCGCCTCACCCTCGACGCACCGCAGGCATCGATCCCACAGCTCGATACCGATGAACCCGAGATGCTCGCGGACGATCGCTCGCGCGTGCTCGAGGTCTGCGCGTCGCGTGAGGTAGCCGAGCTCTCGAGCCTCGCTCTGAGCGAGCCGCCCCTTGTGCGAGACGATGGCGTCCCAGGTCGAGTGCTTCAGCACCATGCGCACCACGAACACGACGAGCTCGAACGCCGGCGATGGCGTCGGCAACGCGAGCGCACCTGAGTGATCGACCGACCCGAGATACGCCTCTTCGATCGGAAGCCGATAGTTCTTCGTCGTGTCGTCGCCGAGCATCAGCCCGTAGTGAGCGTGGATATGCACGAGTTTGCCCGAGGGCTCGTCGAGCCCATATGCATGGAAGACGCCCGGCACCTGCTTGATCGACGGGGAGCGAACGTCGCGGAAACCGAGGGCGCGGATCACGGTCGTGAATCGTCGCGCATCGCGATGCGCGACCAGCAGATCGAGGTCGCTCTCGCCCGACACGGCGCGATCCAGCGCGTCGTTGCTCTTCCAGTGGCAGTAGGCGACTTCCTCGGTTGCGAGCGCTTCCCGCAGGGCAGTCACGAGCGGAAGCGGCACAGCCGACCGCTCGGCGAGGTCCGTCGCCATCATGGACTCACCGCCTCATCGTGACGCTCGGCGACCGGGAACCGAGGCAGCCATGCCCGGTCGGCCGGGAAGACCTCGCCGGTCGTGTAGACGTCGAGCTCGAACGTGCTGAGGATCTCCATGGCGTGTGCTTCCTCGTTGGGATCAACCTTGTGCCGCCACTTGTCGACCAGGTCGGGACGACGTTCGGCGGGGGTCTCGTACAACAGATGCTGCGTCTCCTCGTTCGACTTGATCTTCACGTTGACCGATGGCACGGTCAGTGCGTCTCGCATGCGCTCGGGCTTCGGCAGGCCGAGTTTGGTGGCCAGCTCTTGGATAACGGGTTCGGGGTCGACGACGAGCTGTTCATACGTGACCACGGCCCAGTCCTCGGTGGCCTGACGCAAGGGCACCGAGTTCTGCAGGCACCAGGACAACACTCCTCGTTCGAGCAGCGTGCCGGACGACGCGATACGGGCGGCGAAGCTGAGCTGGGCGTGGCTGAAGTGGTCCCGATACTCGGTTTCGAGGAACGCATCGAGCAGTGGGAACCGCTCCGACGAGATCGCGACCGCGATGGGGTGCCGCAGCAGGTACGCGACCCGCGCATCGAACGTGTCTCGGAACCAGTTGATCCTGTCAGCGCATCCATGGATCTCCTTGAACACGATCCGATGCGTGACCGGGCGATAGTGGCCCCTGAGCGGGTTGGGGTTCGAGAACCGGATGCGTCCGTCACAGATATCCCGGAAGTACCGCTCGAACGTGGCAACTGAACCCGGCTCGTAGAGCGCTTCCCATCGATCGATGCCGAGGTGCCGGCGTACGAGCGGATTGAAGAGGCTCAGGGGCTGGTTGCAGTACTTGAACCCGGGTTGGGACCAGATGAGCTCCATGAGCCACGTGCTTCCGCTCCTCGGAGTAGAGAAGAGGAAGACGTTCGAACGTCCATCGGGCCGATGGATGTTCGACATCGCTTTCACGGCGCGCTTCAGACTGCGGCTCATCGGCGTGATCGCTCCTCGCCAACCATCGTCGCTCGCATCGTCCAGATCACGGTCAGCACCTCAGCAGCGATCTTGCTGACCGAGGTCTCGTCCGTACGGAACCGAAGCACCTTCGGCGCAGGGCCCGGTGCCTCCAGGATCTGAGACAGGGCCCCTCGATAACGGGCCAGGAATTCCTCCTTGTCCTCGCTCGGATGATCCCCGCCGAGGAACCAGTGACCACGCTCGTCGATCCGCTGCAGGAGCACTGCGTCCGGCGCGTCGAGCACCACCACGACATCGAGGGCGTCGAACCACCAATGCCATGAGCCGCGCCACCATCGTTGGAAGGGCTCGCTGCGCGTCAACTTCGGTCCGAACTCCCGCAACCTTGCCAGCCGGTAGAGGGGACCGTGATCGAAGATGGCGACCGCGCCACGGGGCTGCGCCGGCTCCTTCTCGAGCGCCCCGCACCAGGTTTCCAGCCTCGCGATCGACCGCATCTCTCGACGGTCGAGCCACCGGTCGCGATCATGGGAGAGGATCCAGATCGGCAGGAGCCCACCGACCCTGCGCAAGAAGGGGCGAACGTAGCGGGTCCTCCGAAGGGCGAGCCCGGCACTGATGCGGTCATCCTGAGAGCAGAGCGCCCGAAGGAGCGTCGTCTTGCCGGCGCCGGCCGGTCCCATGATCTCGATCAGGATCCGACCACCTGTTCCTTCCCGCTCTCGATCGGTGCCGCTCTTGGGGTCCCTGCCTCGCGTGATCACGACTTCGCTCCCGAACGCTCGACGAACGAACCGTATGCGCGATCGGCCCGCGCGCGAAGCGCTGCCAACGACGACGCCTGATATCGCTCCAACATGACGGGCTTCGCCGCCTCCCTGACGTCGGACGGGCGACCGACGCGATGCTCGACGCCTGAGGGGGTTGCCTTCGGTTCGGATCCACGATGAGCGCTGGTCGCGATCATGTATTCGTCGAGGCTCATGTTGCCGCTCAGGAACCGGTTGCATGCCGGCTGCCATGGTGGCCCGCCGGCCCGTTCGTCGATCAGTGCGAAGACCATCTCGACGTTCGATGACGTATGGTCGAACTCCCGGAAATCCGTCGAGAACCGTTCGTTCACCCTGCGGATCACGGCACCGAAGTCGGTCGTCACATCCTCGAAGGTCGCGATCACGAAGTGGTTGCGCGAGCTCATGAGACGTTCGTAGAACGCGGCGTACGTCTTCAGCCACTGGCGTGCCGTGACCCGGGGCTGACGGATCATCGACGACACGATCGTGGATCGGGGCTCACGAACGGTGATCAGGGCCGGCACTCCGTGGGCGGCCGCCTCGACCAGCGGCGCCACCGCGTGCATGTGGTGCGCCACCCGAACATGGCCGTTCTGCGCGAGCTGGAAGGCGACGGCAGCGAACGTGTTCGCCGACCGCTCGAGTCCGTCGAGCACGAGCTCCGTTCGCGTGTCGAGCGCCGACTCTGCGCGCTTCAATCGGGCCAGCGGAAGGTACAGCGAGGGATGCATCATGATCGACCGCCTGAGCGCATGTCGCGGAGAACCGACCACCCGGGCTCGGTCGGTGCGCCCGCCGGTCGAACGTTCGATCGCGTTCACGACGACCTCGCTTCGATGAGGTCGTCGTAGGTACCCGCGAGTCGCCGATAGAAGCCGTCGGAGGTGAATCTGTCGCGGACGCTCGACGCGGCGATCGAGCCCAGCGACGCCCGTTTCTCCGGATCGGCCAGGAGGATGCAGATCGCCCGCCCCAGCCCTGCCGAATCACCGGGGGCCACGAGCATGCCCGAGACCCCATCTTCCATCTGCTCCCGTGGGCCCCCGATATCGGAGGCGACGACGGCTTTGCCGAGTGTCATGCCTTGCAGCACGACGCCAGGAAATGGATCTGGATGGGTCGAGCAGTGTGCGACGACGTCGGCTGCGGCCATGATCTGCGGGATGTCACTGCGGTAGCCGGTGAAGGTCACAGCCGACGCCACTCCAAGCTGGTTCGGCAACCGTCGCAGCCGCGCGGCGTACTGCTGGTGATGCAGTCCTTCGAGCTCTCCGCCGACGATCACGAAGTGTGCGTCTGGGAACGAGGCGAGCACGTCAGGCACGGCTCGGATGAGGACCTCATGGCCCTTCGGCTCGACCAGTTTCGCCACGAGCACCACGAGCCCGGCACGGTCGCTCAGACCGATCTCGCGTCGAAACGCGGTCCCGTTCAGATCTGCGCGAAATGCGATCGGGTCGGGGCCCGGATCGTGGATCACGGACACCTTCGGCGTATCGAGCCCGTGGAGTCGGAAGACCTCTTCTTCGACCGAAGCCGAGACAGCCATGATCTCGCTGGACAGACCGGCGACGATCCTCGGAAGCACGGCCCTGAGTGGGTACGGCCACCCCGAGATGTCGGCGCGGACATGCCAGACGCACGGCACCCCGGCCATCCGCGCCGCGATACCGCCGTACACATCGAGGATCTCGTTCACGTGAACGACCGCCACGCCCTCCCTCCGGATGATCCGGGCGAGTCGCCAGGCGCTGCGAACCGTCTCCACGATGTTGCCGAGGTAGCTACCGATCGATCGTCCACGCTTCGGTCGGGGCAACGGCAAGACGTAGGTTCTCGCCGCTCCGTTCGCGGGAGCCGGAGACGAGCCGTCCGCCTCGTTCGCGAGAGCGAACACCGGTTGATAGCCCCAGTGGCGGATCTCGTTCCCCATGTCGAACAGACAACGAAGCGCACCGCCCTGTGTGTCGGCGTCGGCCGAGGTGTACAAGACCTTCGGCAGGGCGTGGGTGGTCGCCGACGCCGTCACGGGTACTCCCGAACGTCGTACTTCGCCACGAGCTCGAGGTAGTAGTCGAGATCGTCGTCGCTGAATCGTTCCCGCCATCGTCCCGACGATCCGGACCTGAAGAACAGACCATCCTCAGGTACGGTGGGTTTCCGTCGCTTCTCCGCCAACTGCAAGCTCCGGAAGCTGGAGCGAACGATCGCTTCGTCGAGTATCTCGTCGCTGCGATCGACGCCGAGGGTGTCGAGCAGCCGGCCGAACTCCGAGTGGGGATCGGCCAGCATGTCCTCGTATCGCAGCACGAGCGTCGAGTGGGGCCGCCACGAGACGAAGTGCTTGAACCAGCTCTCGAGGCCCTGGCGGCCATCGCGGATGAAGCGCTCGAACGGTTCCTCGGACTCGCCCCGCTTGTCTCGGATCAGGTGGTAGCGAGACACCATCACGTCACGAGGATCTCTGATGAGGTTGACCGAGGGAAGCTTCCTGAACACCGGGGAGTATCGATGATGCGTCTTGACTACCCGCGGCATGGTGGCATGCGGCCACGGCCGGAACAGATCGTTGGCGCCGAGTGCCGGCATCGTCTCGTTGAGCACCGATTCCACGTCTGCGCCGTTCCACTCGTTCAAACTGATGAGGTTGCACAACACGTGCCTCGTCCACGTCGTGCCGGAGCGAGGAAACCCGGTCAAGAGGAAATCACCCTTGCGAAGCGCGAGCAGCCCGGTTGCGAGCAACACGTACCTGCGGGCCGGCGAGCGCGACTCACCCAACGCGCTCACGCGAGTCCAATCCGTAGAGCTCTTGATAGGTCTGCACCGCGGTCTCGAGGGTGAATGGCGACGTCATGAATCGCTGTTGACGCCGATGCCTGGCCCCTTCGTCGATCTCATCGAGGGCTCGCATGATGTTGTCGGCATGGCGAACGACGTCATCGGGCGCCGCCATCGAGATATCTCCGGGGAAGAGTGGAGCGATCTCTCGCATCGACGGGATGTCGCTCGTCACGACCGGCAGTCCGGCCCCGAGTGCCTCAAGGGGGGCGCCGGGCAAGCCCTCCCACGCCGACGGGAAGAAGAACACGTCCGACGCCACGAGCAGGCGTGCGACGTCGCTCCGGTTGGCGGTGATGGCACAGACGCCGCGAAGACCGACCCGCTCGATCATGCGCTCGATCTCGCCACGAAGCACACCATCGCCGACGAGCAACAGCCGAACCTCGGGGTCACGCTCGTGAACGAGTCGCATCGTCCCGACGATGCCCGCGTGGTTCTTCTGCACCGAGAAGCGACCGACGTGCACCACGACCCGGCTCTCATCGGGCCATCCGAACTCCTCTCGCACACCTCGCACGTCCGCCTCCTGCGCAAAGGGGTCGGATCGGTGCCGTTGTAGACCACATCTGCCTGACAGGCCGATCGCCAGCGACCCGGAAGCACGCTGTCGAGAGCGCTTCCCGACACGGCGACGACGCGGGTGGCGTACCGAGTGATGAGCGAGCGCATCGCCCAGACGAACACGCGATTGGACAGAATCGTCCGAACGATCTTGGACCTCGCGGTCTGCCCTCGATCCCCCATGGAGTTATGGATCGTGACGATGCGGATGGGAACACCGCGGAGCGCAGCGAGCCAGACGATAAGACCGCTCAGCAACTGGGGCTCGATGTTGATCACGTCGTAGCGGCCATCACGCAGGAAGCGGGCGAACCTGATCGGGAAACTCGGTGACCGCATCGAGATCACATGCGTCGAGCCGCCCAGCCGTGCGACGTCGTCCTCGATCTCGTTCGGCCCCAGACCGATCGAGCAGAGCGCGAACCCGATGCCGTGTCGGCGTCGCAGCACCTCACATACCTCGAGCGTCCGAAGTTGGGCGCCCGCCCGCTCGAGGCTCCCGAACACGAACAACAGGGTCTTGCCGTGGTCATGCTCCGTCGTCATGGCTGCGATGCCTCGAGCTCGACGGTCCTTCGTGTACGCACGAGACGGGTCCGTCCCCTGAACAAGGCCGGCACGATGTAGACGATCAGGAAACCCCAAGCCACCGCTCTCACGAAGAGCGCAGACGAGTTCCTCACCCACACCAGCGTCTCCGACATGACGATCAAGCTGAATGCGACCGTTCGGGCGTCCCACGACCTCGATGAAACCGACCTCCAGAGGCGTGTCAGTCCCCACCCCATCAGGGCATAGAGAGCGATGACGCCGGCCGCGCCGAACTGCAAGTAGGCCTCTGCGACCTGCAGATAGCCAGGCCCCGCTGTGCGCCCAGGGGCCAGGTACGACAGGACCCACTGACTCGGTGGGAAGTTCCGCAGATCTACATCGAGCGGAGAAAGGAGGACCGAACGGAACGGAAGCGCGACCACGAGCGAGCTCAGGTAGTCGCTCCCATAGTGGTAGGTCTCTTCCTGGGGGACCACTTTGACCGTCGCCATCAGGGTCTGATAGCTGCCTGACGTCGAGATCAGGAACCCTCCGAGGAAGCCCTCGCCGTAGGTGTTCGTCTCCTCCACCTGATTGGTGGCCGCCATCTCCAAGGCACCGCTCGACCATTGCGAGACGGGCACCGTCCGTAAGTTCAGGATGGCCGGCATCAAGAACGCCACCAGCATGGCGATTCCGAGCGATCGGCCCCAACTGATCCGGGATCCCCGAAGGAACAGCCCGCACGCGATGATGATGATCGCCGCGAGCGGTCCGCTGCGATCACCGATGCCAAGCATGATCGCCAACGCCGGGAGCGCGAGTAGCACGACCACGAGTCGCGAGCGTCGATCGCTGCTTGTCGCCGCCAGGATCAACAATGACCACGGGAGCAAACGGGAGAGTGAAACGCCGGCGAGCTGTGATATCTCGCCGGCCCTCTTCGCGCCGTGATAAGCGTGGTAGCCGCCGTCGATCGCGTACGTCAGCGCGCCACCGGAGAGGGTCGCCGCCACGATGAGCAGTGCAGCGACCCCGTATATCACGTATCCGATTCGGCGCAACATCAGCTCATCGACAGCAACGTGATCGTGTCGAGGAACCGCGGCCCCTTGACGGTTCGGATCTGGCGTTCTCAGGAGCAGCGAACCAGACAAGAACGACGCGAAGGCCAAAGCGATCACGGGCATCGCGACGAGGGTGCTGCGCAGATCTATCCATTCCCAGTCGCGGAACGCTTCGGCTCCTTGGAACTGATAAAGCAGCAGCGGGCTGCAGGTGAACAAGAACGTCGCCACCAGGAGCAGCGATGGGAACGACAATACGGGCAGACGCTGGACGTAGAGCACGCACGCGATCACGAGCAAGCAGAACACGACTGTCGCGAGCGCGGACGTACGGAGATCCCCCATCGGCAGAGGTTGGTGCGTCAGCACGAGCCAGCCGAGCCCCAGGGTCGACACGATGGCGAGGCCTGCAAGCGCCATGCGCAGGTATTCCCGGAATACCCAATCGCTGGTAAGCCGACGATCAGCAAGGCGATCGACGTGTCTGATGGGGATGCTCGCCAAGCGTGACTCCTCAGATACCCGGATGGCCGTGGGATGAAATCACGGCGACACGTTGATCCTGAGTGCGAACCGATCGATGGTCGTCGCCCACACGTGCGACGATCCATACAGCGCGCGGCGTAGAGACGCCGGGACAAAGACGTCCGAGGACACGCACCTATGGGCAAGCAAGGGTCCGCTCTCGCGCCGATGCATGCCTCGAGGTACGCCGTCTGCATGGAGTGGAACGTAGGTTGACTCCTTAGACTCCGATCCAGCGTGTGATCCGAAAGATGCCGCCCCCATCCCTTCCACCGTGGAGCCCAGATGAATCGAACAATGGAATCCCGCGAGGCCCCTCCGGGCGTGAAAGATCTCTTTGCGGTCCTCGCCCGAAGGAAATGGCTGATCCTGCTCGTAGCGTTGCCCGTGATCGCTGCCTCGGTTCTGTACACCTACTCGCGGACTCCGACGTACTCAGCGAGCGTGGGCATCCTCGTCAGGCCCGCTCTGACGAGTTTGACCATCGCCTCCCGTTCGCCCGAGCTCGACGGACAGACGGAGTCGAACCTCGCGACTTCGGTGGCCGTCGCGACACTGGCGGGGGAGCTGATGGGTTCTCCCGAGTCGCCTCAGCAGCTGCTCAAGCATGTCTCGGCCAACATGGTCAACGGAACGCAGTTCTTGACGATCGCGTTCACGGGTTCCGACCCCGCAACTACTCAGCGAGGTGCCGAAGCCTTCGGCGAGGCCTACCTGTCGTACCGGCAAGAGCAAGCACAGGGAGTGATCCAACAGCAAACCGACGCGATCAACGAGCAGCTTGCGGAAGTAGGTTCGAAGCTCCGAGCGGTCTCTGAAGGGCTCAGGAGGCTATCCCCCGATTCCCCGTCCCGACTCGGGTTGCAGTCGAGGCGAGATGTGCTGAGCGGAAGCCAGCTCTTCCTACAGAACCAGTTGGTAACGCTGCTGAGCATCACGACCGACCCTGGAGAGGTGATCGACCCAGCCATCCTGCCGTCCTCACCCTCCGCTCCGCGGCATGAGTTCGACATCCTGATCGGCATCGTGCTCGGTTTCGGCCTTGGCTTCGCAGCAGCGCTGATCAAGGAGCGGAGCAGCGACAGCGTCCGTTCGCCGATCGAGATGGAAGAGCGGCTCGGGATCCCGGTGCTGGGGGCGATACCCAGGGCGAGACGTCTTGCCAGGGAGAAGGCACTGGTCGTCACGGGCGGGCAACGCACGATCACCGCCGATGCATTCAGACGACTGCGAACAGGACTACTCGGGATCGCGAGTCCAACGGACAAGGTCATCCTGGTCACGAGCGCCAACAGTGGCGAGGGCAAGACGGCCACGGTCGCGAATCTCGGAGCTGCCCTGGCGGAGATCGGCAGACGGGTCATCGTCGTATCCGCGGATCTCCGCAAGCCGGGGCTGCAGGACATCTTCGGCGATGGTCATCTGCCTGGGCTGCAACAGGGCCTCGCCGATGGACTCCCTGCCAAGGATCTGGTGCACCACACCAGCACCCCGAACCTTCGCTCTGTTCCAGCCGGCGCCGGGGCTGGCCAGGTCGAACCCGTGAACCTCTTGCAGAGCGACCGGATGCGAGAACTCCTCGACACATGGAAGGACGATGCCGACTTCATCCTCGTGGATAGTCCACCTGTGCTCGGCGTCCCCGACTCTCTCGTGCTCGCCCGTGTGGCTGGAGGGATCCTCTTTGTGGCCGATGTCGAGACGAGCAGATGGGACGATGTTGTGTCTGCCCACGACGAGCTGGAGCGAGCCGGCGGCGTCCTGACCGCAGGCGTCCTCAACGGAGTGAGCGTGTCGAGGCGCGACCGTCGTGCCTGGAAGGCCCGAGGAGTCGCAACCCCCTCGAGGACCGCGAACCAGTCCCGCGCGGTCAAGAGGCCGGAGTCCGTTCGCCAAGAGCTGTGACCAGGCCTGGTTCGGTGGACCTGACGTCTTCCGACCGTGCGTCGACCAGTCAGGGCTCTCTCGGCGCACCGCGCGTGGTTTCGATCATCGGATCCGGCCGGAGTGGCTCGACCGTGTTGGACATCGTGCTGGGCAGCCACCCCGACATCGAAGGAGTGGGCGCCCTTTCGAAGCTTCCGCGCTCCGGATGGACCCCAGACGATGATCGGCGCTGCGCATGCGGATCTCCGATCCACGCATGCCCGTACTGGAACGAAGTCTTCGAGCGATGGAGCGAGATCGTGGGTGTCGGCGGCCTGGGACGGTACATCATCCTCCAAGCTCGATACGAGCAGTCGACGAAGGGGTGGCCGCGGCTCCTTGTGGAACAACGGAGACCCTCGCCCGCCTTCCTCGAATACGCTCGCATGACCGCGGCGCTCTATCGTTCGATCGGTGAGGTGAGCGGCAAGTCCGTCATCTTAGACTCCTCGAAGAAGCCGGTGCGCACCTATGCATTGATCGCCACCGGCGAGCTTGATGTCCGCGTGTTGCATCTCGTGCGCGATGGTCGCGGTGTCGTCTGGTCAAGGATGAAGCCCCTCCCCCGCGACGTCGAAGCGGGGGTGCCTTCAGCGCGGCCGCCGACATCCCCATGGCGAACGACGCTGCATTGGACCCAGTCGAATATCGAGAGCGAATGGGTGACGAGGCGAGCTGGCAGATCCCACAGCACACGCATCGGATACGAGTCGCTGGTCGATTCGCCTGGTGTGCTCCTCCAACGCATCTCGCCGATTGTCGGCGAGGATCTCAGCGAGGTCATGGAGCGCATCGAAGACGGGGGGGCCATGCATGCCGGACATAGGGTCGGCGGCAATCGGATGCGGTTCACGGGCGAGGTCCGCCTCCGACCGGATCTGGAATGGACGACCAAGTTGCCATCGAGCGATAGCGCCACGTTCTGGCGCATGGCCGGCTGGTTGGCCCGACGCTACGGGTATGCGCGATGACTCGGGACAAGAAGCTCGTTCTGCTCTGCCAACACTTCTACCCGGAGATGGTCTCGACCGGCATGCACATGACCGAGCTCGCAACGAGACTTGCAGAGCTCGGGTGGCAGATCACGGTCCTAACCTCCAAGCCGAGTTGGGGCACGGACGACCCCGATGCCGGTCCGGTTCCTGCGGAGATGGAGTACCAGAACGTCCGCATCGTCCGGGTCCCGACGCTCGGGAGCCAGAGCGGTGGGCTCCTCTCCAAGACCGTGTCCGCGCTCACGTTCGTCCCCTCAGTCGCGTGGGCGCTGTGGCGGAAACGAGCAGAGTACCGCGGCCTCGTGATCACAACGAACCCCCCTTTCGTTGGGGTGTTGGGGTGGTTCGTCTCCCGGGTGTTCCGGCGTCCGTATCTCGTCATCGTCTACGACGTGTTCCCGGAATTCGCGATCAGCTTGGGTGTCGTGTCGGCGCATTCGTGGCTCGCGAGCGTGTGGCGTCGAACGACCCGCTTGATCCTGTGCCAGGCAGCGGCAACGGTAGTGATCGGCAGGGACATGCGAGCGCTCATCGAGGCGAAGATGCCTGCCCGCTTGCACCATCGCATCGTGATGATCCCGAACTGGTCCGATGAGCGGCGTGTTCGCCCGGTACCCCCATCGGCGAACTCCTTCCGGCATGAACACGTCGATGAGGAGAGCTTCGTCATCCAGTACGCCGGGCGGCTGGGAGACAAGCACAGCCTCGAGCCCTTGATCGACGCTGCGCGGCTCCTGCGCGAGACGAATGTGGTCTTTCAGTTCGTCGGCGAAGGCGCCAAGAAGACCAAGCTCGAAGCGCTCGTCGATGAGCACGACCTGCACAACGTTCAGTTCTTGCCGTACCAGCCCATGCACCGCCTGTCGGAGATGCTGTCGGCTGCGGATCTCGCAGTGGTGTGTCTCGAACGGGGGCACACCGGGATCAGCGTGCCTAGCAAGGCGTACGGCGTGCTCGCAAGCGGCACGCCGATCCTGGGCATCCTCGACCCCGAGGGCGAGATCGGCCAGATGATCGCTGAGACGGGCTGCGGTGTACTGGTCGAGCCGAACGGCACGTCGATCGCCGAAGTCATCCAGAAGCTCATGACCGATGAGGTACGGATGGCCGCCATGTCTGCAGCCGGTCGCGCGGCCTTCCTCGAGAAGTACACGCTTGCGAAAGCTGCGGCGGCCTACGACGCGGTGCTGTCGTCGCTCTTGTATGGCGGATCGAGGCTCATCACCATTCCCGAAGCGTCGACGACCTTGCCATCGCCAAGCGATCACGTGGCCAACACGTCTTGACGAGATGACCCTCCCAGACTTCGTCGGTATCGGCGTGGCTCGCGGCGGGACGACGTGGCTCCACACCTTGCTCAGCGGGCACCCCGACGTGAACATGCCCGAGCGTCGCAAGGAGATCCGCTTCTTCGACCGCAATCATGACAAAGGAACGAGCTGGTATGAAGAGTTCTTCTGCCCCCAGGCGGAGGCCGCTCGCTACGCGGCGATCGGAGAGATCTCACCGCAGTATCTGTACTGTGAGGCCTGCCCAGATCGGATCTCGGCCCTGCTCCCCGACGCCAAACTGCTCGTGATCCTTCGACACCCCGTCGACCGCGCATACTCGCACTTCGGATTCGTGGTGCAACGACGCAACTACCGTGGAACGTTCGAGGACTTCCTCACCGAGCGCCCGACGATGCTGGAGAAGGGCTTCTACACTCGCTACCTTGAACGCTATCTTGCGCGATTCGAGCGAGAGCGCCTGTTGGCGCTCGTGTTCGAGCGAGCCGTGGCCGACGACGACTCTACCCGGCGAGAACTCTCATCCTTCCTCGACGTTGCGCTCGACCGGTTCCCGTCCTCGGTTGGCAGAGTCAATGCGAGCACCGTCCCCCGGTTCGGATCGCTCTCGAAGGCAGCGGTGTCGACAGGACGCCGTCTTCGCGGAACACCTCTGGAGTCGATCGTCGATCTGGGAGCCCGTCTCGGCGTGCGCGGGGCGGTCAACAAGGGCAAGGCGCTTCCACGTCTCGACGAAGATCTCAGATCTCACCTCAGCGAGCGATACCACGAAGAATTCGATGAACTTCAGCACCGCTACGGGATCGATGTGAGCTGCTGGATCTAGCTCGAGATCTTGCCGCAGACCACCTCTTCGACGAGGCATCGTTGGATCAGTCGTTTGAGAGGCCGCCGCCTCCAAGCGTCGAAGAAATCGCCGTGCAGGGTGCGCGGGAGCCCACTCGACAGGTGCACCGTGGTGCCATCGTGCACCGGCCATTGGATGGTGACCTTGATGCGGGGCACGGGAACCGGGTGCGGATGCGGGCACGTGTAGCCACCGTCATCGTCAGGGTCGACCGAGTATGCCATGTGTCGCTTGTGATCAGACGAGTCGCGTCGGATCCCGTCCCAGCAGTCGGGAAAGATGATGCTGGCCTGCACCGAGCCGGACCCGCAGTCGACCGGATGATCTCGGTTCCCCTTCGGACCTCCTTCGCCACAATCCCAATGCACGATGCCCAATGGTTGGGGCCTTGTGGAATGCGCGTCCCCGGCCACGACCTTGAGACCATGGGGGTACGGCCTGATCGCTGCTGGGCGTGCGTGACGGCTCGTGTAGTACACCTTCACAAGATCGGGCGTCGTCACCCGCCCGTTCGACGAGAGGGTGGGGAACCAATACGCGGCTCGGTCGGGGCGGAATCCACACGTTGTCGGCCCCTTCTTCAAAGAGCGCAGCGTCGAAAAGGCATCGGTGGTCTCGTTGCCGAAGAAGTCGTGCCTGTGTGCGGCGCCGGGATCGCCCGGAAACACGATCGGGTCGTCGGATGCGCGGTGGGAGACGGGACAGGCGATGACCCACTCGGGGATATCACCGGGAGCCGCGGCGGCCGGGGCTATCAACCCGGTGGAGATCATCGCCACGATCGACAGCAATTGCATTGCGCTCGTACGGAGTCGCATCGCGGCCGATGCTAGCAGCCCGTATCGATATCCCGTGGAGCTCGTCAGCCATTCGCATGATCGCCGCGATACGTCATCAGTCGATCCTTGGGCATGGTTCCGTCGAGTCGTTCAGGCATCGAGCGACCAGTGCTTCCAGGACCTCCTGATCCCACGTGTTCCAGAAGTCACCGTGCATCGTCGACAGCGCCCCACTGGACAGCCGGTGCCCTTGCGCGTCGTCGAGCGGGTACCGGGCCACGATGGTCAGAGCGGGAACCCTGACAGGATGCGTGGCCGGACAACTATCTTTCGTGGGCTCAGCCATATGGGAGATGTGGTCGGCGCTATCGGTGTGAAGGCCGTCCCAACACGAGGGAAACTTGATGATGAGATTGGAGCTCGAAACCCTGGAGCTATGGGCGACCATCTTCAAATCCGGCGGGAACGCCGAGGTGCGGACACCTTCCGCACCCCGGTAGTAGAGCAAGATCGACTTGGCTCTCACGACCTGTCCGTCAGGGGAGATCAGGGTGGGGACCCAGTACCCAGCCGTGTCCGCGGCCGTGCTACACGTGGTTCCGCCGCCCGTCATCGACTCGTATGTCGAGAGCGAGTGGGTCGTCGTGTTCCCGAAGAACTCGTGCAGGTGAGCCGATGGCATACCTCGTGACACGATCGGATCCTCTTGCGCCACATGCGAGGTCTGGCATCTGATCTGGAACCTCGGAGTGGCCGCCTGAGCGACGGGCATCGGGAGCGCCAGGCTTCCGACGAGGATGAATGCTGCGAACAGCTTGCGCATGAGTCCCCCTCCCTTGGCCCCTCAATGCGTGAGAGAGACCACTCATGCGCCATCGGCGTTTCGAGTACCCGGACTTGAGTGCTTCTTCCCTCCTCCGTGGGTAGATCGACCGTGACTGCTGGGGCCAGACTCCGTAAAGATCTCAGCGATACTCGAACCGGGCGAGCTCCTCGCCACAGAGATCGTCGATCATGTCGATCTGCTGTGGGGTGAGATCCTGCTTCCAAGGTGGTGGAGTCGGCCGGCTGTCTGGATCGACGATCCTCGGCGTCGTCGCGGCGAGATGCTTCTTGAAACGAGGGTCGTCACCCTCCTCGCCCGCGAAGGCGATGCTTCCGTAGGCTGCCCCGATCGGGTCCCGAACGACGTCCTCGTAGCGCAAGAGCATCACGTCTTCCTTCGGCAAGAGCGCACTCTTGTCGCAGATATTGTTGACCAAGGCTTTCCACTGAAGAGCTGCAACCGCTACGAACGAATGGTCGTATCGTGCCAGCGCATCGAGGGCTTCCTCACCGAGAGGGCCCCACCGTGAGTTGTCCACACCCGCCCATCCGTCCCACCACGGCATCGTCGTGTAGGAGTACGCCACCGCGCGGCCGTCTCGCACGATGTGGATGAATCGAGCGTCCGGGAAGATCGCCCTGATGAACTCGATCCTGGACCAGCCCGTGTACTTGGTCATGAATCGATCTTTGCCCTGGTACCTGCAGATCCTGTCAACCGTTGTTCGGAAGCGTTGCCTGGTGCGGGGAGTCACGTCATCGGCAACCAGGTCTCTGAACGGTTCAGCGAACCCGGCGAAGCATCTGCTCCATTGCTCGTAGTTCTCCGCGTGCTTGGGAGTGAATCGCGTGAGCTTGGATCGAGATCCGACGAAGGGCAGCTCGACGATGCGTGACAGGATCGCTGATCGATCCAGACCTGGCCGCCGCGCCGTGTACTGCGACGGCCAGGCGAACGCTGGGTGGTACGCGATGAGATCCATCAGCGCCGTCGAACCACATCGACCGGACCCGATAACGAAGATGGGACGATCGATATCCATGCTGCGATCTCACTCCCTCGGCGGATGGATCACTTCGAACCTGCCTGTTCGATGGACAGGGCAGGGGCCACGCGGGAACGCTAGCAACGATCGAGGGTTCGGCGGTCAGTCAAATGCAGGATAGTTCGTACGTCGTTGCGCTGTAGGGCAAGATACGCGGATCGCCGGTCGAACCGACGACCTCCGCCCCCCAAGCTTGTCAGAAGCCAGCCATGACGTCATGGCGGTAAACACTTCGACAAGGGGGGCGCATGGAACAGCCGGGGTCGTCCACGCCCACGCCCATCAAGTCCTTCATCGTGCGACCGAAGCCGCTCGTTGCAGTAGCAGGCGCCGATACGCCACTGTCGGTCAATGACCTGGAGCTCGCAGCCTCACCGCTCACAGGTTCCGTTGCCCGGGGGTTGAAGCGGGTGATCGACGTCGTAGGCTCCTTTCTCGCACTGCTCATCTTGTCCCCCTTGCTGATCGTGCTCACGATGGCGGTGGCGATCGAGTCGGGTGGACATCCGATCTTCGTTCAGGAGCGGATCGGCCGAGCCGGCGCAGCCTTCAAGATATTCAAGTTCAGGACGATGGCGCGGGGCGCCGATGACGAGCTGCGGCGCAAGCTGCGGGAAGACGCCGACCTCGCCCGTGAATGGGCCGAGCTCCGGAAGCTGCGCGACGATCCACGTGTCACCCGCATCGGGCGCATCCTGCGGAAGTACAGCCTTGACGAGGTCCCACAGTTCGTCAACGTGCTGATCGGTCAGATGAGCTTGGTTGGACCGCGCCCCATCATCGAAGAGGAGATGCCGCTCTTCGGGCGCCGCCTGCCGGCAGTGCTCTCCGTGCGACCAGGTCTGACCGGCCTGTGGGGAGTGAGTGGCAGGAACGATCTCGGATACGGCGAACGGGTGCAGCTCGAGGAACGCTACGTGCGCTCGTGGACGTTGGGACTCGACGCCTCGATCCTGCTCAGAACTATCCCTCGGGTCATCAAGGGACGGGGCGCATTCTAGGCTCCGCCGTCGCAGGAACCCGCGATGCCCCAACGGTTCGCACAACCTCAGGATCGCGAGCGAACGCGGCCGCCTGAAGCTGCGACCGAACCCCGAGCTTTGCCAAGATGTTGTGTACGTGCGTTCGCGCCGTATGGGGGCTGATGAACAGCATCCTCGCAACAGCATCCTTGTCACAACCCTCCCCGAGCAGCATCAGCACCTCCTGTTCACGAGGGGTCAGACTCGAAAGCTTCTTCAGCGCCTCGTCGCGCTCACTGCCGTGTTTCACGAGCGCAGCGAGCAACGAACCCAGCATGCGCGGAGGGATCACCGTGTCGCCGCGGCTCACACTCCTCGTCGCTCGGAGCAGATCAGCGATCGTCGCGCTCTTCGTGAGGTAACCGCTCGCACCGGCCTCGAGGGCTTCGACCAGAGGACCGACCTCCTCAACCGCCACGATGACGAGGATCTTGCAATCCGGGTTGCCGGCCTTGATACGGGCGATGAACGCAGGGATCTCGGATCCGATGAGATCAGCGTCGATCAGTGCGACATCGGCATCGGTTCGAGCGGCGACCTCGACGGCCTGCTGTGCGTCGCCCGCCTCCGCGACGACGTGCAGGTCCCCATCGGCTTCCAAGACGCCTTGCACGGAATGCCGGAACAGTGACCCCCCGTCGAAGAGCAGGATGCGAGAGGGCGCCGCGTGCCGCGGCATCTCCAACTCAACGAGCTTTTCTCGAGATTCCACCAAGGGAACTCACGCTATCGTCGAGGGATAGCCGATGGAACCGACGCGCGACGTACTTCTACTACAGCATCGCAGTCAGCGCGACTCACGGGCGTAAGAAAGACGCACGGAACTCCGACCTCGTGTCGTGATGTGACGGCGTGGTGGACGTCGTTCCTCCCGACGGCGACGATGTCGCCCGAGGGCGAGGCGGCGGGACATGGACCTCGCAAAAGGCAGCTAGAGTTCCGCCGCCCGCTCGACCGGCCCCGGGCCTTGCACCGGAAGGTCGTCCACGATGCCCGTCTGCGTGGCGAGCATCGCTGCCTCGAGCCGCGAGTGCACCCCGAGCTTGCGGATGACCCTCTGGATGTGGGTCCTGGCCGTCTGGGGACTGATCACGAGGGTCCGACCGATGTCCTCGTTGCCCGCTCCGTGGACGAGCAGCCCCAAGACCTCTTGCTCGCGTCTGCTCAGCGACGAGAGGAGGCGCAACGCCTCACCCTGCTCCCGTCGCTGAGAGAAGAAGCCGTCGAAGAGACGTCCGAGCATGTGAGGGGGAACCAACGTATCCCCCTGGTGAACTGCCCTGATGCCAGCCGTGAGCTCCGACATCGGAATGTCCTTGGTCACGTAGCCTGCTGCACCCGCTTCGATCGCTTTGCGAAGGATGTGTTGATCGCCTTCGTCCGTGAGAACGATCACTCGACACGAAGGCAGCCGATCACGGATGGCAGCCGTCGCAGTCAGACCGTCGAATCCGGGAGGCCGCGCGAGAAGGAGCGCCACATCGGGCCGCACCCGCTCCGCTTGAGTGACGGCATCGGCACCTGAGCGCGCTTCCGCAACGACGCTGAGATCGCCCTCTCGCTCCAGCACGATCCGAACAGCCTGGCGGAAGAGCGCGTGCTCGTCTGCCACGAGGACACGTATGGTCTCGACCGCCACTGTCACCTCCGCCGTTCCCGTTGCCCTCCGACGTAGGGGGCTGATGCAAAGTTATTACCGCGCTGGTCCTAGGGCACCGCATGTCCGACGTAGTGCGACTACGCGGATTGCGCCAGGCGGTGGCCGCCAGCTCAGGCTGATATCCCTGATCCGCGGTCAAGCTCGACGAGCTCGTGACGCACAGCGAACGCCGCGGCTTCGAGGCGCGAGTGGACCTGGAGCTTCGTAAGCACGCTCTGAACGTGGGTCCGAACGGTGTTCATACTGATCTGAAGCTTGTCGGCGATGGCCCTGCTCCCCAGCCCGGCCACCAGAAGCTCCAACACCTCGCGCTCGCGGATCGTCAGGCCACTCGCTAGAAGCGCCGGCGATACCCCCCCTCTGGTCGATGTCGACGTCGGTTTGGCGCGCCCCGATGGGACCACCACGGATCGGCCCCCAATGGCTGTCTGGATAGCCTCAACGACCGTCGAGAGGGAAGCGTCCTTTGCGACGTATCCCCGGAAGCCGGCCTTCATAGCTTCGGTTACGGCACGGGGGTCGGTCGATGCACTCAGCGCGAGCACGATCGTGTCGGGGTGCGACTCAACGATCGTTCGCCCAGCATCGATGCCGTGTCCGTCGGGCAGCGATAGGTCCAGCAGCACCACATCCGGCCGCTCAGTGGCGACCGCGACGATCGCGTCGGCTGCGTTACCGACCGGGCCGACGATGCGAGCACCGATCTGCTCCAAGGCGGTCGCCACGACGTCGGCGAAGAGGCGATGGTCGTCGACGATGAGTACCGTCGCACCGATCACGCCGCGTCCCTAGGGAATCGCATACTGAAGACCGATCCGTCAGCCGCCGCCTCGTACCAGAGAGTGCCACCATGAGCCTCCACGATCCGTTGCGCGATGAATAGACCCAGCCCACGTCCCCCCTTGGCGGCATCACGCCCCCTCACGAACGGCTCGAATATCGTCGCCCGCTGATCGTATGGAACCCCTGGGCCGGTGTCGGAGACGCTGACACTCGCCTCGCGAGTGGTCAATCCGGCCGTGACGTCGACCGCGTCTCTCGCGTGCTGGAGAGAGTTGCGCATCAGGTTCTCCACCGCCAGCCGAAGCAGCTGAGGATCGACGCACACCATCGCGCTTTCAGGAACATCGACGCTCAGCCGACGGCCGTCTTCCAGTAACGAGACCGACCGCGCCGACTCCTCGACGAGCCGCGAGAGGTCGGTGGGCCGTTTCCTGATCGACGCGGCTCCCACCGACCACCGCAAGACGTCTTCGACCACGCCCGTGAGGCGATGTAGCTCCTTGTGGGCTCTTTCTAGAGTCTGACGCTCCCGGTCGGGCACTCCGTCGTTGCTCGCCACCATGTCGATCG
The DNA here is from genome assembly GCA_963831325.1 of uncultured Actinomycetes bacterium. Classification (GTDB taxonomy): domain Bacteria; phylum Actinomycetota; class UBA4738; order UBA4738; family HRBIN12; genus JAOUEA01. The sequence continues at coordinate 29,439 of CAWHQA010000016.1, read as the reverse complement.
CCTTCTCGACTCCGAGCAGCGGGGCTCTGAGCTCGTGAGCGGTCCACGCGAGGCCGGCATCGATCGAACCAGCGAGATCCGCGACGGCGTTGCTGAGCGTCAAGCGATCGAGAGCCAGCGCCAGCCCCGCCCCGAGGGTGTCGAGGATGCTTGCGTCTGCGGTCGGATCGGTCACCAGCACCACGGCGTCACGCGTGCGTGTCACGATCTGTCGTGCTTTGGGCAACTTGGGCCAAAGCGACCTGACGATGGTATCTGCATCCTGCGTATCGGCGCTGCGGCGCAGCATCTCCTTGGTCTCTCGGTCGATGCCGCGAGAGAGGACGAGTCGAAAGTCATGGTCGTCGCTCCCGCGCAGCCATCCCGCGGCAGGCGCGTTGAGGCGCTCCCAGCAGAATCGGACGACCGTACCAACCGCGTGCTCCCGAGAGATCGCGGCGAGAAGATCGTGCAGGAGTGCGGGGATCGCCGCACTCAGCGACCCTTCGGTCTCTGAGATACCGACGGCAAGGACCGACGACGAAGGTCCAATGCCGGGTGTAGGGAGAATGGGGGGGGGTATAGATAGTCTCATCGGGTTACGCCATTTGCATGATAGCCGAGTCTACGACGCCTCAGCTCAACGAATCAAGGTACGGTTACCCTTCCCTTCGGCCTCGACGGCAAACAAACGCCAGGTCAACGGTGGGGCAGGAGCCGGGGACGTGTCGATGGCGGTCCTAGGTCCTCACGATGAGCCGACATCGGCACCTCCTCACCAGCTCTCAGCAGCCGCTTCACGGGTGAGGCCGCGGGCTACTGTGTCTGCCAGGGTCCTGATGGGCGGGAAATCGGCGACGAGACCGTCGACCACAAGGTCGAAGAGCCATTGCTCACTCTCGAAGTGCTTCAACCCGTGACTCCCTAGCGCACGGATGGCAACCGGGCTCATTCGCCGGGGCTCGGCTTCGGTGCGAAGCGCGAGTAAAGCCAGAGAAGGATCACCGCGACAACGATCGCACCGATCCATGCGATGCCTTCCTGATCCACGAAGATCGCATCCCACAGGAAGCCACCAGCGATTGCGGCGATCACGCCGAGCAGGATCGTCGCGATGATATTCATGTTCTGCTTCCCCGGCATGAATAGCCGCGCCAGCACACCGATCACGAGGCCAGCGAACGCATACCAAATGAAGGACCAGAACGAAATGTCGGCTGCGACCAAGACGGTTCCCCCCTCAAGGTTGGCGACCCAGAACGTAAGGCCAGCCCAAGTCTCCTCCCCCGGATAGCAATTGGGCAAGTCCGGACACAGACAGTGTCCGTCGTCGTCATCGGCTTGACCGACACGGACCTTCACCTCTGCTCAAGTAGAGCGCCCTAATGTGACCAAGGTCCGCCGAATGTCCTGGGTCTTAGGTCGACGGCTCACCCAGTCGTACCGGGGTCTTCCGGCCGTACGTTCCCCGGCGGCATCGGCGCTGCGGGCGTCGACACATGAGCCGTATCCCACTGCCCTCGGTACCTGGCGGCCGCGATCTTCCGATCGATCCAACCGATCAGGGCATGCATCCCCAGCGCGAGCAACCAGTACATGAAGATCGCGAAGAGCAGCGCCGGATCGAAAAGGGAACCGCTCTCACCCTCGACCGCGGGGAAGATTCCCCGGAACGGCTGCATGATCCGGTCGGTCGCTCGCAGTACCCATCGGACGAACGGCGTCGCCTCGTTCGCGTTGAACAGTTCCAGGAAGAACGCCATCGCCAGGATCACGGTACAGACGATCGCGAAGCCGTAGATGAACAGGACCAGGACCCGGGCTACCCGGTAGCCGGTGCCCTTGTCCGTGCCTGCGTGGGACATCTCGGACCGCCTCCCCTCTATCGGCGTAGGCGCAGGCTACCTCCTGAGCTCGATGTCCGCGGCAGAGCCGAGGGCCAGCCAGTACCGCCCTTGCTGCCTGTCGTCCGCGCTGAGGGACTCGAACCCCCCACCTTCGCCTTCTCAAGGCGAGGGCTGGAATCTGCGTCTTCCGCAGTAGATGGCCTGTTCTCGTCTTGCCGATGCCGGCGAAGTAGGTCTGAGTCGACCCGTCTGGCTCGGTGTCGGTGGGGGCAGCCCGACCCCGGACTCCCTTCGCTCGCGCGGGCCTTTCTCCCACGATGACGAGCCGGAGAGGGGAATCGAACCCCTGACCTCCTCCTTACCATGGAGGCGCTCTGCCGACTGAGCTACTCCGGCCAGGGGGAGTCAGAAAACGTGGTAGAGAACTCGCCACGCCTCTTGGTCAGCACAGCCAGTCTAGCGACGTCGGGCGCAGGCGTCCTCAAACGACGTAGCTGAGGCTCGACGATGTGAAGTCGCCCAGCAGGAACCCGCCTGGTGTCCTGGCAGGACGTCGACCCGGACGGCTACGCGGTCAGGGGCAGCGAGACCTGACGCCTGCACCGAGCGAGCGTCAGCGAGTTGACGAGCAAGCGCCCAGCCAAGCATCTCCACCTGCCTGGCGTGCATGCCCGACGCTGTGCGCCCGACCGATGAAGAGCGAGTCCTCGAGCAACCTGTTGAGCGACTCGGAGTCATTCCGCCTCGCATACAGCTTGTAGAAGTCAGCGGTCGGCTTGCAGGGATCGCCCTGACGTTCTCCGTGCGGTTCGAGCCCGCGAGCCGCATCCTCGTCGTTGGCGTGGAGCCTCACGGTGATCGTCCCACCGCCGTAGGAGGGAGGGCAGAACGTAGTCCTGATACCAGGCGAAGAGGCCGTCCTTCAGCTGGTTACGGTGGATCCGCTTGCGCTTCTAAGGCGCATGAACTGAGCGTCTCGCCGCTCTCTGGTGAACTCCGACGATCCCGATCGCACCTGCCCGAGCGAACAGGCGAACAGTCTTCGTCGTGTCCGTCAGGGAGACGCATGAACGCGATCCTCCACATGCACGCTCTTCTCGATCCGCGTGCCCTTCCAGCCGCTCTGCGTCCCCCTGCGGCTCTCCGCGGCCGCGACTCGGTTGACGCAGATGACGCCAAGCTCGCGGAGCATCTGTTGATGGTGGGTGCCACGAAGCGCCATGTCATAGATCACGCCGAGCGTGCCCGGGGCGAGTTGGCATGAGACGACCGCAGACAGTCCATCGCCACAGCGGCCTCGCCACCGGAAGACGCGCACATGTGCTGACGTCGAGGATGACTCGGCCCTCGGCGGAGCGAGCGGCGACCAGGACGAACTTCGTGCCCCAGGCCGCCTCTCCGTCCCCCTGGAAATGAAGGGCCGCGTCCGAATCGCTTCGGAGCCTGCGCATCGCGCCAGTGCGCCGGTTCACGCGCACGTCCCCGGGCCTTGCCCTGTACAAGCGCAGTTACGCACCTTGCCGTCGGCGTGCAGCATCCTCGAGAGATGAGGGTGGGTGAACGATCCAGGGCCATCGGGGTCGAGCAGGCCCATCTCTCTGGGCCTGCAGGATGGCTGTACTCCCGGTGCAGCCGGCCGAGCTCGGACAGACATCCCCGGGCTTCGTGAGGTAGCGGTCGCGCAGGTAGGTGTAGTGGTGGCGACGCATTGGTTGCAGAGGGAAGGTGCATTTCCGGTTCATCGGGGAAGCGCTCGGCGACGATGCGTCGCACGAATCTCCAGACCACAGGGTGGGAGAGCTCGGCCTCGACTTGGCGAGCGCTTCGCCATACCGAGACGAGCGCCGCGAAGACGATCGCCATGTAGCCGGGGTAGGTCCTCGGGCGGCCAGACCTGGCTTGATCGGGAATCGCGGAGGCGAGCTCGTAGACGGCGGGGTTGCGAAGGATCGCCTCGATCTTGTCGAGGGAGCCGGCGGGACCACGGTCGGTCCTCAAGGCTCCCCTTCCGCCCAGTTCCAACCGACGAACGACGCCGCTGCATCAAGGCTTCGGATGCCCAGCATGCGCGCGACCTGCTCGATCGAAGCTCCTGCCTGCATGGCCGAGACACCGCGCCAGGCGACGATCGAGTTCGGGCAGACGCCCGGCTCATCACCGAGTCCAGCCCTTACCAGGCTGGCACGGACTGAGGCGTGGGCGTTGGCTCGTGCCCTGGTGCGATCACCGAGATCGGCACAGATCAGCGGAGCCTCGGCGCCCTTGCCCTCAAGCTCCTCGATCCGCCGCCTGAGCTGGATCAGACCCCAGCTGGTGAAGCTTGCCCAACCTCGGCGCGGTCTTCGTACCGCCTGCGATATAGACGACGCCCGCGCCCAGATCCAGGTCCGACGCGCGCAGGTAGGGCAGCTCTGCTGTGCGAGCCCCCGCCTCCGAGAGCGCCCAAGCAGCAGGCTCACGCGTTGCGTTCAGGCTGTTGCGAGAGAAGGAACGCCCGAGCTCGATCTCGTCATCGGTCAAGGGCGGAACGGCAGGTAGGAACGGGGCGGGAGCTTGATGCCCCTGGTTGGATCCCTCGCCACCGCGCCGTGCTTGATGGCCTCGCGGAAGAGCAACCTGACCGCAGTGCGACGGAGATGCATTGTCGCCACGCTCGGCATCGTCTCTGACCCGGTTATCGCTTCGATGAAGGTGATGACGTGCGCGGGTTCGATGGCCGATGCGTTACGTAAGTCATGGGCGCGCTCCACGAAGATGCCGAACCTGCGCATGAGTCCCGACAGCCGCCCTGCGCTCGCCGGCGCCAGATGACCGCTCGCATCCAGGCTTGTGATAGCGAGCTCGGCGAGAGCGCTCGGCGACCACGCGCTCCCATCGGTCACAGGCGTGTCTGGCTCGCTCGGTAGGCTCATGCCTGTCGGGACCTCCTGGTAGGTTCCGGCCAGGCCCCGGGGCGCTCGATACGCCGCCGGGGCCATTACTATTGTCGCCCGGCAATAATACTACCGGCTGTTGCTAGTCGACAACCGCCGAGGATACGCTCGTGCCATGACCAGCCACCTGGTCGGCGTAGCCGAAGTCGCAGACATGCTCGGTGTTTCGCGACAACGCGTGAATCGCATGATCCAAACGATCGCGGACTTCCCTGAACCCGAGGTGGAGGTGGCAGCAGGGCGGATCTGGGAGCGTGCGGCTGTGGAACGGTGGATTAACGCTCATCCGGTGCGGAAACCCGGACGACCTTCGCATGGCCCGAAACATTGAGAGCCCGCCTCCCGAGAAATGGTTGCGAATGTCGAGCCGGCTCCACACCGGTCGCGTCGCCGGCCCAAGGCATCTTGCCGCTCATGCACCCGACCTTGAGCGCTAGGCGGGAACTTCTTCGCTGCGCCGAACACCGACTTGGCGGCCGCGACGGGGGCACTCCGACGTGCAGCTCCGCTACAATCCGGCGGGCGGTCCTATGGTGCGTGGACGACCTGGCGTGTTGACCAGGCGGGGGTGAGGGGCACAGTCCTCGGGAGCGCCGCAACGGCGCCGGTGTCTACGCCCAGAGGTGTGCGTCAGCGGACCCATCGGGAAAGGTGGACACCCAACCCGGCATCCATGGGTGCACCTCCCGCTCGGTTGCCAACTACCCCTACGCAACAAGATCTGATGGGGAAACTACGCGTGGGCTCCGGTAGCTGTACGGGTCTTCGCGTTTCTCCCTGCTTCCAGTGCGACTCGCCGCCCTTCATGTGCGACTCGGCACGAGCGCGAAGAATCGTCTCTGGAAGTAGAGGTGTGAGTGCTGTCGATTCGCCAGATGAGCAGGCGCCGGAGATGGCGGGCAGTTCGAGTGACCGACTCACCTCAGGGGGACGCCGCAGGCTAGAACCCATCACTCCTTCGAATGCTTGGCCCGCATGTGCAGCATCAATCCACGCTCGCTCCTGGGCTCAGTGTCGCACTCAGGACATTTGCTAACGTCAGCCTGCCCCTGACCCGAGTCCTCGGTCACGCGCGCGTGACTGACCGTGACATCCGTCAACCCCCGAGCGGCGAGTCTCACGAGGTCCATTGCGGCCCGCGGGTCTCCCTCGTCGAGGGACTCCTCGAGCACACTTTGAGCCTTGTCGGTTAGAGACCAAAAGCGATCCACTCGAGCGGCGTGCGCTTCCGTGCGCACCTCGTTCAGCTTGGCCATGAAATTGGGGTCTTGATTCCGCCAGCGCCACAGTTGTTCACGTGATATGCCGACGCGCTCTGCGACGTGGGTAGGGCGCTGCCCGCCAGCGAGCAAGTCGATCGCCAAGAGCTGTTGATCCGTGACGAATCGGTGTCTCTCCATCTCCGTAGCCATCATTGACCTTCCTTCCCGTTGTTCGAGCGAGCCGCCCGTTTGCGCCGGAGAAGCTGATGCATCACGGCGTCGCTCAGCGGCGCTTCGCGCTGAGCCCGGACGGCTTTCCTGAAGCGTGGGCTCGTCAACCAGCGCCTGACCACCAGAGGCGAGATTTCGAGTTTCGAGGCGAGCTGTTCCGGTTCCATGCCGGCGATGAGCCGGCACATCCCGTCGATCTGTCTGTGTGATAGTCGAAGGCGAGGATCGTTTTCAGGTAGCAGATCGAGCTCGACCCTCGCCTTGTCCGCCCTACTCGTTGCTTGTTCTAACCCCCGCTTGAAGTCTTCGTTGCTCATGGACATGCATCCTCCCTCCTTGCCGACGAGTCCTCCTGTATAGGTATCGGCAGAAGTGCAGTTGCACCCTCGGGGCCTTACACTGCAACGATTCTCGGTGGCGCTTGATATTCCTTGCAACACAAGCAATATCTCGTATCACCGCAGCTCAAGTGCTATTACCTGGGGAAGGCGGACGTTGCATCCGGTTGCAGGGCGGGCCGTTGGGCGGTGCTCGCTTGTCACGTCACGCAGTCGAGCCGGCCGGCTTTCGAGGGGCTCGACGGAGCTTACGAACCTCACTTGTACCTGCGAGTTCGCTCCTCTGGTCGGGCAGGCGGAGACCTTTCGACGAATCGCTCGGTACCCGGTCGCTCGCGAGCGGCTGACCATTACGCGGATGCGCCGTTACCAGACGCGCCGAATTCGTTACCGCACGGATACTGGCAGCCTGATGACCTGCAGCCTTGTAGATCTCTACCGGCCCAACTCCGGCGTTTGACCTGCGGTTTTCCTTCAACGTCGTTGGCATGCCGCTTGCGCAGCGCATAGATGCACCGGATGGTGACGTCGAAGGGAAGCGGCTTCCAAGCAGGTCACGGGCCGCAGTGTAGCCGACGTGACCGTGCTCGTTCCCTCGTAGCGCCCCCGCTCGAGGCCGAGAACAAGGGTCCCAAAGACCATTGCGCTCGAGACCGACACGACGAGATGACGTGTCGTAGAGATCTACTTCGTCGACCGTGGCGAACCGGGCACCCGCGATGTGGAGCGCATCTTCTTCACGTACGACGCTCCCTACGCCCGGGATGCCAACGCTGACAAGAACGTCTACCTGATGGAATACAACTCTGGCGTCGAGTTGACGCGCTATCCGAACGTGATGCTGACCTCGTCCATGATGCCCTTGTACCAGTCTCCGCTGGGTGGCTTCGCCCCGAGGTAGAGAGCGATGCTGCTCGAGATCGAACCGATGTTGATGCTCTTGTTGAAGGAAGCGCCATCCACTGTGAGCGTGATGCCCGATGACGTCTTGCGGCATGTGATCGTGTGCCACCTGTTGTCGGACAGGTCGGGGCCGGCGGTGATGTTGGTGCCGCCGTTGGTGCCACTGAACCTGCAGAAGGCCCGGCCGGTCTGAAGGATCTCCATCTTGTACGTGCCGGCTGTGTTGGACTGCTTGCGCACCAGGTCGTAGTCACCGACCGACGACGACGGCCTGGTGGAGAACTTCACTTGCGCTTTGATGGTCACGTTCTGCGAACCGGGGTTGAGGCTCGAATCGTTCGGCACGGTCACCTTGGAGTTCGAACCGTTGAAACTGTAAGCCCGACCGCCACCCCCGAACCCAGGCGACACCCGGGTGACGTTCGACAGGGTGCCATCGTTGTTCGAGCTCGACGAGTCGATCATCTGGCCGGACGACTCGTCCATGTGCCAGAGCGCGACCGTCGTCGCCGCGTTCGCCACTATCGGGACCGCGAGAACTCCCGCCGAACATGCAATCACGACGAGGATCCGCCCCACACGAAGCTTCATGATCTTCCTCCCCAGGCCACGCTGAGCCGCCATCGTCGGGCCGATACATCTACGAACCTACCTCGACGGGTCCCGATCACGCAATTCACCCGTCGTCAGGACGGGATCACGAAACAGGCTCACGAGGCGACCGGGCGACGATAGCGACCTGCATCTGCCCGGCCGTGACACCATTGGCACCGATGCGACCGGCAACCCCCTTGTTGTGCGCGGCGGCAGCACTGCTCATGGCCTGCGCCGGCGCCGGGCCTGGAGGCGATGGACCTAGCGGCACCATCACCTTCGACGGCGCCTCGCTCGACGTGCGCATCGCCGACGACGACGAGGAGCGTCAACACGGCCTGATGGGTATCACGTCGCTCCCCGTCAACGAAGGCATGGCGTTCGAGTTCGCCGAGCCGACCGATTCCTCTTTCTGGATGAAGGACACGCTGATCCCCCTGTCGATCGCGTTCATCGGCGAGGACGATCGGGTCGTGACCGTGCTCGAGATGGAGCCATGCACCGAGGATCCGTGCCCCAGGTACTCCCCCACGGAGCCGTACGTGCTAGCCGTCGAAGCGAACGCGCGATGGTTCGAGGAGCACGGCATCGACGAAGGCGACCGCATGGAGGGATACGTTGGATCAGCCCCCCAGTGACGACTGCATGCTCTGCAGCGCCGAACGCTTCACCGACTGGCTGCACGAGGACGACGATTGCTGGGTCGCCGAATGCCTGGTATGCCGAACTCCGATGGTGGTGTGGCGCACGCACGGCCTCCCGGACCCGAAGCACGAGGCGCCGTTGCTCGCGCACCTCGAACGGGTGGCCGCCGAACGCTACGGCGGCGAGGGCTACTGGGTTGACCTCGAGCGCCGGCGCATCCCCGACCACTGGCACGCGCATGCCCGTCCCGCGGGCGGCTTCTTCGACCCCGCGAGCGAGCTCTACGGCAGGTATTGACGGCTATCGCGCGAACGTCCGGCGGCAGGAAGCGATCAACCCCGGGGAACTGCTCGCAGACGTCAGCTCCACCACATTTGCGGTGTGGAGTACCTCGGAACAGCGGGTCACGAGGTCGGTCGCACCCCGCCGCCGTAGTGCCGCTCCGCGATGCGGCGCCCGATCTCTGCGGCGATCACCACGATGAGCGAGACCACCAGCACCACCGACGACACGGCGAGCAGTTGCGGAAGCTGGCTCGGCACCCGGAGCTGCGCGAAGAGGTAGACGGGCCAGGTCGGCGTCTCCCCAGACAGGAACGACGCGATCGCGTACTCGTCGAACGAGAGCGTGAACGCGATCATGAACGCGGACACGAGCGCCGGCATCAGCAGCGGGAATGTCACCCGGCGGAACGAGTGCCACGGGCTCGCGCCCAGATCTTTCGCGGCTTCCTCGAGACCGACGTTCAGGCGCTCGAGCAAGGGGATGATCGTGAGCATCGTGTACGGCAGCGATACGACGACATGTCCGATCACGATCGCGTGCAGCCCGAGCCCGATGTATGAGCCGGTCGTCGATGTCAGGAACTTGTCGACGGTCGTGAAGATCACCAGCAGGGAGACCCCGAACACGAGGTAAGGCACGACGAGCGGGGAAAACACCAAGGCAGAGATGGCCGACTTCCCTGCGAACTTGCGGCGCACTAGCGCGATCGCGGCCGAGACTCCGAGCGCCACCGCGATCGTGCTCGACACCGCCGCCACGATCGCGCTCCGCTCGAGCGATCGCAGGATCTTGGGGTTCGCGAAGAAGCGCCGGTACCAGTCGAGCGTGAACCCCGCGAGCGGAAAGCTCACGTCGCCGTCGTTGAAGGAGAACACGGCGAGGATCAGGATCGGCGCGTAGAGGAACACCACGAGCAGCAGGAAGAACACGGTGAGCCCGCGCCGCGTGCCAGGCGAGGTCGCGATCTCGGTCATCGCGCCACCGCCCGCACGCGCAAGAATCGACCGAACAACGCCAGCAGCACGGCGACGGTCGCCAGGAGGAACATCGCGAGCGTCGAGCCCGTCTGCCAGTCGAGGCCTTTCGTGAACAAGTCATTGATGGAGTTGCCGTACATGTAGCCGCTCGTGCCGCCGACGAGCAGCGGCGTCACGAACTCACCGATCGTCGGGATGAACACGAAAAGGAACGCCGCGAACACGCCCGAGAGGCTGAGCGGCAGCGTGACTCTCACGAACGTCCGCCACCGGCTCGCGCCGAGGTCGCTCGCCGCCTCGAGCAGGCTCCGGTCTAGGTTGTCGAGGCTCACGAACACGGGCAACGCAACGAACGGCACGAAGATGTAGGCGAGCACCAACATCACCGTGAACCGGCTGTAGAGGAGCCATGTGATCGGGTTGTCAGCGCCCCGCAAACCCGTCCATGACAGGAACGAATTGATCACGCCGGCGTCGCCAAGGATCACCTTCCAAGCGAGAACCCGCAGCAAGAAGCTCGTCAGGAACGGAGCGATGATCAGCAGCAACAACACGTACTTGCGCCGGCCGACGCAGAGGGCGAGGAAGTACCCCGTGGGGTAGGCGAGCAGCACGACGATGGCGGAGACCGTCAGCGACATGCGGATCGACTTCCAGAACAGGCTCATGTACACCGAGCCGCCGGTGAGCAGTCGCTCCCAGCTCGCGAGCGACACGATGCCCGTATCGCTCGGGAATAGCTCGACGCCGCCAACGCTGTAGGCGGCCACGAACCCGACCGGAACCATGAAGAAAAGCAGCAGCCACAGCAGCGGTCCGGCGAGCAACCCGGCGGTCCCGCGGCGATAGCTGCGGGCGGGCCCTCGGGTCACGCCGCCTGGACCTCGCTCCAGTACGTCTGGTAGACGCTACGGCGCTCGATGTATGTCTCGGGGTGCGAGTTCGGCTCGTCGAGCACGGTCGGATCGTCGAGCCCGAGCGCCGTCAGCACGCCCTCGGGCACCACCGAGAGGTCCGCCTCGGTGTTCGTGTGGCCGTAGTAGTAGTACGCGAGCAGGAACTCCGCCGCTTCCTTGCTCGCCCAGGAGTCGAGGTATTCGTGCGCGTGGTGGTAGTTCTCGGAATCGGCGAACAGGCCGAGCCCGCACACCCACGAGATGCGCCCTTCCTTGGGCTGCATGTACTGGTAGTTCATGCCGGCCGCATCGGCGTAGCCGACGGTGTCGGGCCAGGAGTAGCCGGCCCAGACCTCCTCCTTCTTGAAGGCGAGCCAGAAGTCATAGGACTGGTTCCAGTAGAAGCGCACCAGTCCCTTCTTCGAGATCAGGAAGTCCTTGACCTCGGTGAGCTCCTCGTCGGTCATGTTCCAGGGGTCCGGGATCTCGAGGAAGTAGGCCGCGACGACCATCATGTTGAGGGTGTCGACCCAGGCGATCTTGCCCTTGTACCTCTCGTCGAACAGCACGCCGAACGTCTCGTCGCTGCCGTCGACATGGTCGAGGTTCACGAGCGGGGCGATGAAGCCCCAGTCGAGCGGCACGAAGTACTGCTGGCCGTCGAACTGACCGGCTTCCATGAGCTTGGGGTTCAGCGCAGAGAAGTTCGAGATCAACGACGTGTCCCAGGGTTGCAACACCTCGAGGTCGACCCAGTCCTTGTACCGGTAGCCGCATGGGTGGGCCACGTCGTAGCGGGCGCCGGCCACCACCTTCGTGTAGCCAGTGTCGTCATTCTCGTACAACGCGAACTCGGGCGTGTCACCGGTGGCCTTCGCGTATTGGCCCCAGAGGAACTTCTTCTCTTCCTTCGGGAAGAAGTCGCCGTTGCCGTACCCCGACCAGTCGAAGACCTGCAGCCCGCCTGGTTCCTGCTCCATCGGTGGCCTTGGGGTCTGCGACGACCCCTGGCTCCCGCCTTGCGGAGTGTCCGCGTCTCGGCAGGCGGCCAGCACGCCCGCCATGCTCACCGCCATCCCCGAATACCCCGCGTACCGTAGGAAATCACGTCGAGCGATGTCGTTCGTGAAGCGCCGTGCCGCCATGACCCTGCCCCCTAGTTCTGTGTCGCGGACCCCCAGATGGGCCGTATCATGCGGCAGGCAGGCGCCCGGGGCAAGACAGACACCCAGCGGAGGGTAGGAACGCGATGGCGGGCATGGCGCGCGTCGTCCACGTCGTCGCGCTCGTCGCGTCGTCGGTCGCTCTCGTCGCGTGCTCTGAGGCCCTTCTGTCGGCGGCTCTCCCGGCGTCAGGCGCCGCGTCCCCGCCGCTTGTCTTGCCGGCCTCTGCGTTGCCCCGCATGACGAGCGATGCATCAGCCGTCGATGTCGACCGGCTTGCCCAACGAGGTCGTCCACCCCGACGAGCTCCGCACGCTTCTGGGCGACGCAGGGTTCACCGCTGGTGCGCAGCGCTCCTTCGGCGCCGGCACAGGCGCGTTCTCGAGGGTGCTCTCACGGGGCCTCGCATTCGAAACCCCCGCGGGGGCAGCCGCCTTCGTGACGTGGTTCGGCGACAACGCGGGTGAGGAGGTCATCACCGCCGATCGCATCTCCCCCACCGCGGTGCCCGACGGCGTCGTCGTGTTCCGTCACTTGCCGGACGGCTGTTGCCACAACGACGTGCCTGTCTACCTCGCGGCGTGGCAGCGAGGACCGTCGGTGCTCTACCTGCATGTCGGCGGACGCCGCGCGAACACGCGAGCATTCGTGGAGCTCATCGCGTCCTATGACCAGGAGGCATGATGAGATCGCGATGAGGTGCGCCGGCGCAGGCGGCTACCCAAGCGGCTCGGGATCGTGCCATCCGCCGTCACCGGCGATCAGCTCGTCTGCTTCCGCCGGACCCCGCGAGCCCCGATCGTAGGCATAGACGGGCGTCGCTCGGTCGAGGACGGGATCCACCACTCGCCACGACGCCTCGACGATGTCTTGGCGAGAGAACAGCTCGGCGTTCCCCTCGAGCGCATCAGTGAGCAATCGCTCGTAGGCTTCCATGCGATCACCCTGCTGGCGATGTGCGACGAGATCCACGTCCTCGCCATGCATCTCCTCGCCGGGCGTCTTGGTTCGTGCACCCAGGGCGATACCCACGTCGGGCCCGAGCCGGAACACGACATGGTTCGGGTGACCGGGATCCGGTTCGCCGAACACATCGCGCGGCGGTCGCTTCAGCTCGACGAGCACCTCCGTCGCCGTCAGTGGCAGGTGCTTGCCGGCGCGGATGTAGAAGGGCACCCCCGCCCACCGCCAGCTCTCCACTTCGAGCCGCACGGCAACGAAGGTCTCCGTGGCGGAATCGGCCGCGACACCGTCGGCATCCCGGTAGCCGGTGAACTGCCCTCGCACGACGTCTGCCGGCGCCAGAGGGTGGATCGCCTCCAACAGGCGCACCCGTTCCCCGAGGAAGACGTCGCGGTCCGATCCGGAGGGAGGGTCCATCGCGACGAGAGCCATCACCTGCAACAGGTGGTTCTGCACGACATCTCGGATGGCGCCAACGTGATCGTAGAAGCGCTCTCGGCCACCGAGCCCGAAGCTCTCCGCCATCGTGATCTGCACACTGTCGACGTAGTGCCGGTTCCAGAAGGGCTCGAGGAACGTATTCGCGAACCGGAAGTAGACGAGGTTCTGCACCGGTTCCTTGCCCAGGAAATGATCGATACGGAAGATCGACCGCTCCGGGAACACCGAGGTGATCACCTCGTTCAGCCGCTGGGCCGAGGCGAGGTCGCGACCGAAGGGCTTCTCGACCACCACGCTCCCGTCGGCGCACCCTACGCGCGTCAGGTGTTGGACCACCGTCTCGAACAGCGAGGGCGGGATGGCGAGGTAGTGCAGCGGTCTGCGACTGTCACCGAGAGCCACCTTCAAGCGGTCGAACGTGTCGGCATCGGTGTAGTCGCCATCGACGTAGCGCAGCCGCGACGCGAGCTGCTCGAAGGACCTTTCGTCGAAATCGCGGTGGCTCTCGAGAGCGGCTCGCACATGGGCCTGGAACTTCTCGAGGTCCCATCCGGAGCGCGCGACGCCGACGATCGGCACGTCCAGGTTCCCTCGGCGCACCATCGCCTGGAGAGCGGGGATGATCTTCTGCTCGGCGAGATCGCCGGTGATGCCGAAGATGACGAGCGCGTCGGCCCGCGGGTCGTCGACCACTCAGGCCCGCCCGGACGCGCCTTGCAACTCCTGCAGCCATGCGTGGAGACGCGGGAGGTGCTCCCGATAGTGATCGGGCCCAGCTTTGCGGATCCAGTCCGCGGCGACATCCTGGTGCAGGGAGACTTCCCGCCAGGCATGCAGCATCCTCGAGCGAGCGGCCGCTGCTTGTGCGGTGACGTCGTGCAGTGACACGTCTCGCATCGCGTCGAGGAACCGCTCGTTCATCCCGTCGATCTCATCGGTCCGCAGCTCGACGTACGTGTCCGCGCGGAGCTGTTCCAGCGCCATCCCTGCCTCCGCGAGCCAGGTTCCGATGTGGGCCAGCGCATCCTTCGCAGACCACCCCTCAGGGAAGTAGCCAGGCGCGAGAGCTTGCTCGGGCGTGAACGAGTCGATGACCGTGTGAAGCTCGCGCCAGAGGGTGTCTTCCTCGGCCAAGAGCGTCGCGTCGAGGGTCGCCATGTCGTGCCCAAGGATATCTCCGCCGGCGTTCATCGCCTTGCAGAGCACTGCTCGAGCCGCTCCTGCAGTGACGAAGCGTGGGACGTTCGGTGAACGTTGGGCGACGCCCCTGGATTCCGCCCTCGATGCGTGCCTACCGTGTCGCCGTGGTCTTCCCCGACCGAGCAGGCACCGACTGGATGCGAGCCCTCGCAGACCACTACGCGGCCGTGCGAACGTCGTTCCCCACAGACGAGCTCTGCATCGTCTTCGACATCGACGGCACGATCCTGGATCTGCGTCACCTCGTGGCGCACGTGCTCCTGACCTATGACCGGGATCGTGGAACCGATCTCTTCCACGGTCTCGTCGCCGACGACATCACGGCATCAGAGAATCAGATAGAACTCGTGCTCGAAGCCCTCGAGGTCCCACAGCGACAACGGCACCATGTGGGGTCGTTCTACCGCGATCACCTCTGGGACGAGGGCGGCCTGCTCGCAGCGAGTGCCCCGTACAGAGGCGTGCTCGGTGTCATCCGGTGGTTCCAGATCCAACCCGGCACA
Organism: uncultured Actinomycetes bacterium; assembly: GCA_963831325.1. Taxonomy (GTDB): domain Bacteria; phylum Actinomycetota; class UBA4738; order UBA4738; family HRBIN12; genus JAOUEA01. The sequence continues at coordinate 14,339 of CAWHQA010000016.1, read as the reverse complement.
CGCGTGGCGTTGAACACGGGCCGCGCCGAGGCCATGCGGCGCGTCACGATCGACTCGCTGAACGCGGTGGGCGAAGCTGCCCGCGTCCGGTTCGAGCCCGAGCTCCTCTTCATGAGGAGCGAAGGGATGCCGGTGCCGAGCGCGAAGTGTGTTGCCCTCGACGAGATCGAGGCATCGGGGATGCGCATCGTGGCGGTCGTCGACAACGAGCCGGAGAACCTGGCCGCGATGGCCGCGTCGAACGCAGCCCCAAGCGCGCTGTTCCTGCACGCAGACACGATCTTCGAGTCGCAACGCGGCGAGGGTGTCGGCGTCGTGACCGGCTCGGCCTACGAGCTCGAGGACCTGATCAGCGAGGACCGCCTACGCGAGCACGTCGAGCTCATCTGGCATGGCGTGAACGACCAGGTGAACCTGGACCAGTTCCTGGAGTCGGGCATCACGTGGGCCGAGGTGGACGTGCGTTGCGATCCTGTGGGGCGCCTCGTCTTGCGACACGATGGCTTCGACGAACGTCCGTGGGCGCGACATGAGCGTGCGCTCCCCGCGCGGCCAACGGTCGAGACGCTCGTCAACGCCGGGAGGTCGATCAAGCTCGATGTGAAAGAGAACGGCGAGACGCTCCTCGCGGTTTCCAAGCTCATCGAAGGTCTCGGGCTCGATGACGACCGCGTGTGGTTCAACGCCGAGATCCAGGTCGTCGGGGCCGCGGGCTTCGAAGTCTTCCGCGAGCGGCATCCGGACGCGACCGCATCCTGCCCCATCGACTTCCTCGGTCCGCTGCTCGAAGTTGCGCACGACGAGGCCGACATCGTGCTGGCACGGCTCCGTTCATGGGGCGTGACCCGCCTCTCCGTCAGATGGGGGCGCGACATGCGACGCACGATCGGCGCGCTCGAACAGCGGGGCTGGGAGACGAACATCTATGCAGTGCCCGACCTGCGATCGTTCCTGGAAGCCGCGGTCCTGTTGCCGACCTCGGTCACCGCGGACTTCAACTTCCCCTCGTGGCGTTACTTCGGTCGCGGCTCAGGCCAGCACGGCGTCGTGCACAGGTATGCAGAGGTGCCCTCGCTCGGCTAGCCCACGCTACATTGCCTGACATGACCAGGCAGCACGGACCGGGTGGAGCAGCTGCCGGCGGGAAAAATCCGGAGACAGCAACTCAGACGTTGCATCGGCTCACGTCCTACGAGCCCGGCCGCGAGTGGGATGAACCCGTTGACGACCCCCGCGTGGTGCAGGATCTCGAGGTCAACGACCTGGGCCACTTCCCGTGGTTCTTCAAGCGGTACGCACAGTCGCTGCCGCGCGTCGCGCTTCCTCGAGTCCTGCCGACGACGACTGCTCCTGCCGTCGCCGTGCTGGCGGGCACCGCGCGCATCGCCCACACCGAGCTCGACCTGCCGCACCTTTCTCGGTTGCTCCACCTGTCCGCCGGTGTGGTGCGCACGATGGTCCGGCCCTACACGACGTGGTTGTTCCGCGCCGCCGGGTCCGCGGGCGGCCGCTTCCCGCTCGAGTTGTACCTGGCCGCACCCGACGGCATGTCGGTCGCCGCCGGCGTGCACTGGTACAACCCGGAGGATCACGCCCTGGTGCAGGTCGGGCCGCCACCGCGCCGCGGCGCGCCCGCCCTCGTCGTCACCGGCGTCCCGTGGCGCACGGGATGGCGCTACCGCGAGCGCGGCTACCGACATGTGTATTGGGACGCGGGCACCATGCTCTCGCAGCTGCTCGCGGTGGCCGACTCCGCGGGGATCACCGCCCGCCTGTTCAGCCGCTTTCCCGACGCGGCGGTCGGCGCGCTCGTCGGCGCGGACGGCGTGCACGAGTGGCCTGTAGCCGTGGTCGCTCTCGGAGATGGCCCGCCGGAGCTCGACGCGACCGGTCCAGCCGCTTCGGGCGATGTCGACGCGGCACCGGTCGAGTTCCCGCTCGTCACGAGCGCGCAGCGAGCGGGGGGACGCGACGCGCTCGGGGAGCCTTGGGACCGCGGTGAACCGATCGATGTCCTCGAACGGGGAGCCGATCCGGTCGAGACCGTCGTGCTGGAACGCGGCTCCCAGCGCCGCATGGACCCCATGCGCGGGCTGACGGCGAACGTGTTGAACACATGCATGCTCGCGGCGATGCGCGGCATCGATGTCCCGCACTTCGTCGTGGTCCACGACGTCGATGGACTCGCGCCGGGTGTGTACCGCTGGCCGGACCTCTCGTCCCCGGTGCGCCCCGGCATGATGCGAGACGAGCTCTACCGGGTGTGCCTCGAGCAGGGACTCGCTCGGGATGCGGCGTTCGTCGTGATCGCCGCGACCGACGTCGGCGCGCTCGACGACCGTGAGTACCGCGAGGCGCAGCTCGCTGCCGGCCTCGTCGAAGGGAGGCTCCACCTGCTCGCCTACAGCCTCGGCGCGAGCGCCTCCGGGATGACGTTCCTCGACAGCGAGGTGGCCGCGCTGATCGGCGAGCCGCTGGACGCTCTTCTGTTCACCTGCGTCGGCGTGCCGGACTACGCCTCGGCGGTGGGCGGCCTGCCCGGTGCGCCGACCGTCGTGCGCAAAGTGGCGGAGCGGTGACGTGTCGTACACCCGACACCGGTTGAGCGATCGGGCCTAGATGCCGATAGGTGTGGTGTGCGAAAGACGACCTCTTGCCTGGCCGTGGTCCTACTCGGAGCTAGCATCCTCACGGCCGCACCAGCACTCGCGTCGTTCGGCGTCATCGTGCAGGTTCCCGAGAGCGCGGTGTATTCCCCGTACGGGGGTCCGGCCACGGTGACGTTCACGTTCGCGCCGGACGATAGCGCCACGATCTTCACCGTGCGCATCCGGGAGCCGGGGCATGGCACCATCAAGGAGAAGCACTACCTCGTGGATCCCGCGACCCAGATCTCTCCGCACTCCGTGGCGTTCTCGTGGGGAAAGCTGTCGGTGGCGGCCCCAACCGACTACGTCATCGATGTCCGCCGCCAGGACGGCGGCCCGGTGATCACGACGGAGACCCTCACCGTGTTGCCAAAGCTGGTCTCGGGGCTCTCGGCGCAGCCATCGCCGTTCTACCCCTTGGTCCGGGACGGATACAAGGATCGCTCGAGGATCGGGTTCTCGCTGGCGAGCGACACGGTCGACACGTTCGTCCATGTGTTCCGGGATGACATCTACGGTCGGTGCTGCGGCACGGAGATCCGGACCGAGGACCTGGGTCCGCTCTCGTCGGGTACTCACGCCTGGACCTGGGACGGCACCGAAACTGACACATCGTTCGCGCCGAAGGGCACCTACTTCGCGAGGGTCGTGGCGACCGATGAGAACGACGTCTCGGGAGTCTCCAAGGCGCAGAGGGTGGAGGTCACGAAGGGGCTGATCCGGCTCACGGCCACCAAGAAGAAGCACGGGAGCGCCTACTCGCGCGTGGCCGACGAGGTAGCGACGGCACGGGGGGGCGACTGCGTGGTCGCGCGCGATCACGACACCCACGAGGCCAACGTCCTGTGCGCGAACGCCGAGATCTCCGTCTACTGGAAGTGGGGACTGGAACGAAGGGAGCGCATCGAGTCGGTGTCGTTCGTGATCGACGGAGGCATCTATGGATGCCACCGGAAGGTGAAGCACACGACGACCGAATCGTTCCTGCGCATCCACTCGCCGCCGACTTCGACATGCGCCGTTGCGACTGCCAGGATCAAGTACACGTACCCCGTGCGGGCCTGACCACCGTCAGTCGTCCCAGCGGACGACGATCCGCCCCCGGATGCCGGGAAGCGGCAAGGATGCCGCTTCCGCCTCGACCGCATCACGGGCCGGGCGCGAAAGACGCCGCCAGGTCTGTACCGTGACCGTCCCTTGCGCACGTCGCCACGTCCCGACGATCTCGCCCTCGACGAGGAGACCACCCGGCCAGACGCGCGAGGTCCAGAGCGAGCCGCGATGATCAGGGTCGGCGACCAAGAGCTCGCGATCGGCCCCCTGCAGGAGGAAGTAGGCGTCGCCGCTCGGGAGGAGCCGTGCGGGTGCCACGGAGCCCGGGACTTCCCGGAACGTCGGTTCGTCGCGAGTGAGGATCCACGCGTCCTCGATCGGTGTTCGCACCGGACTGAGTGACCTCCGGAGCCCGTCGAACGCCGCGCTGCCGTGCCGCGCGGGGACCCCCGCCCACCCAGCGAAGGCCTCGGACGTGGTGGGGCCGAAGACATGCAGGTACCGGCGCGCGAGCTCGCGGCGAGCTTCGCTCGGGTCGACCTCGGGTGGCGACACGGTCCAGACGGTGGGCAGCCGCGCGCCCTCCCACCTGATCGCGACGGTGCCGGTCAAGGCGGCGTAGCGCAAGGCGTTGCCATGGACGCCGATCCCCTGCCCGGCCTCGTCATACCTCATCCGGGCGTCACCGAGGAAGGCGGTGAGGCGAGCGGCCAAGTCGTCCGCCGTCCGCCGCGTCTTGCCACCTTCCGGCAGCCTTCCCAGCGTGAAGACTGGCCGATCGCGCGCCGCGACGACGTACGCGTTGTACCGCGGCCCCCACAGCTGAACGAGAGAAGCATCCTCCCAGGTAGACGGTCCGGTCCCCTCCACGCGAGCGTGGATCGACAGGAGCGCAGCTCGGGGCATGCTGTCTTGCAGGCCTGCCCACGCCGCACGCCGGAGAGAGTGCCGCCCGCGCGGGAGCCGCTCGTCGAGAGCGCCGACGTGCCGCCGGAACGCGAGGATCTGCGCGCGCGTGAGGTCGAGCCGAGTCGTCACGCGCACACCTCCATGCCGAACGCGAGAGGCTAGCCTACGACCGAGACGGCCACAACAAGCAGGCGCACACCCGCCGCACCCAGCGAGAGGAGAAACGGATTGGGAACTCGCGACAGCTACGAACCGGGAACCTTCAGCTGGGTCGAGCTGGCTACGACCGACCCCGAGACCGCGAAGACCTTCTACGGCGATCTGTTCGGCTGGGAAGCTGAAGACAACCCGATCCCGCAAGAGGCCGGTGGCGGCGTCTACACGATGCTGCTGCTCGGAGGCGAGCGCGTGGCGGCGCTCTACGAGCAGCGCCCCGACCAACGCGACGCAGGCGTCCCTCCCAACTGGTTCTCGTACATCACCGTTGCCGAGGCCGACACAGCGGCTTCGCGCGCCGAGGAGTTGGGCGGAACCGTGCACGCAGGAGCCCTCGACGTGATGGGGACCGGCCGCATGGCGGTGATCGCGGATCCGACCGGAGCCTTTTTCGGCGTCTGGCAGGCCGGCAGCTCCATCGGCGCGACGCGTGTCAACGATCCCGGATGCCTCACCTCCAACGAGCTCTCGACGGACGACGTCGCCGAAGCTTCGGCGTTCTATGGCGGGCTCTTCGGCTGGCGCATCGTCGAGGTCGACACTCAAGGCGGGCCGCCCTACTGGCTGATCGAGCACGCGGGCGCGGCCGAGGGTCGCAATGGCGGGATGCGGCAGCTCGCTCCCGAGCAGGCCGGCGTGCCACCGCACTGGATGCCGTACTTCACGGCCTCCTCTCTCGATGACACGCTCACCCGGCTCGGCGGCGCCGGAGGAACGGTGCACGCAGGTCCGATCCAGATCCCCGCCGGCCGCATCGCCGTAGTCTCGGACCCGCAGGGCGCCTTCTTCGGCTTGTTCGAAGGGGCAGTGGACGCCTAAGGTGCTGCCCAGCTCGCTTCCACCCGTAATCGTCGTCGGTGGCGGCCAGTCGGGCCTGGCGGCGGCCCGAGCTCTTCGCGAGCTGCAGATGTCGACGGTGATCCTCGAGGCGAGTGACCGTCCAGCCGGATCATGGCCGCGGTACTACGACAGCCTGCGTGTCTTCTCGCCGGCGGGATACAGCTCGATGCCGGGGATGCCATTCCCGGGCGCGCCCGATCACTACCCGAGTCGCGATGAGGTGGCCGACTACCTCGATCGGTACGCCGCACGGCTCGACGTCGAGATCCGGACCAACACCCGTGTGGAGACGATCGGGCAAGACGGGAAGGCGTTCCTGGTCTTGACCGATGACGGACGGGCATCGCCTGCATCAGGCATCGTGGCCGCGAGCGGATCGTTCTCGAATCCCTATCGCCCGAGCTTCCAGGGCGAGGAAACCTTCACCGGCGAGCTCTCGCATGCCGCCGACTACCGCACCCCGACGCCGTACGCTGGGCGGCGCGTCGTCGTCGTCGGAGCGGGCGACTCCGCAGCGCAGATCGCGAACGAGCTCGCTCCGCGCGCGACGGTCACGATCGCCACCCGCCATCCCGTGCGGTTCATCCCACAACGGCTGGACGGCAAGGACGTGCACTACTGGTTTCGCGAGACCGGGTTCGACACCCTGCCGGCGGTCTGGTTGAGCAGGATCACCGGCGGCAGCGTGGTGACCGACAGCGTCGGGTTCGAGCAGACCCTCGCTGAGGGCCGCGTCGATCGCCGTGCCATGTTCACCGAGCTCGACGGAGGGCGGGTGGTCTGGAGCGATGGCCAACGCGAACCGGTCGACGCGATCATCCTTGCCACCGGATACCGGCCCAGCCTTCACTACCTGCGCGACCTCGGGGCTCTGGACGAGCATGCAGCACCGAAGCACGTCGGAGGCATCTCGTCAACGCACGTTGGGCTCGTCTATGTCGGCTTGGAGTTCCAGCGATCGTATGCCTCCAACACCCTTCGGGGCGTGAGCGAGGACGCGCGAGAGGTGATCGCACCGCTGGTTGCCTGGATCCGAGACGCACCCACAACCGTCGGACTCGGCAGAGCGTGACGAACGCTAGGACTGGAGGTGGGTCCCTGCGATGATCTCGATCCCGATGATCAGAGCGACGACCCAGTCGATGGCGGCGCAGAACGGCGGCCACCATCGGGTTCCGGAGACGTACTGGCTGCGTTGCTGCCACGCATCCTTGACCCCATGGGCCGCGAACCCGAATGCGAGCAGCCACGCCGGACCGGTGATGCCCGCCGTGGCGATCACCACGAAGGCCATCACGACACCACACTCGACGACGATGATCTTCACCCGTCCGTCGGCCACCGCGAAGCCCACGTAGACCGGGGCGATGACAGCGAGTCCGACGGCATAGACGGTCGCCGGATCGAGCCACCAGAACGCGAGCGGCGAGGCAGCTTGGATCGCACCCACGACGACTCCCCACGCGATCGCGGCACGCATCGACGCTTTCTCGCCCCGGGGAAGACGTGATCTCGAGCTAGGAGTCGTCACGGATGGCCTCGTAGAGCGTGAGTGGCTTCTCGATGCCCTTGAGTTCGAAGGCGCCCGACCTCGACGACACGGAACCCGGTCGGCGTGATGTGATGCAGAACGTCCTCTCCGACGAAGACCTGGTCCGGCCCGGCCTGCGACGCGATGCGGGCCGCGATGTTGACCGTCCGGCCGAAGTAGTCGCCCTCGTCGTAGATCATCGGCCCCGCGTTCACACCGACGTGCGCCGGCGGCAGACCGGCTGGCCGAACGCGGTCCACGATCTCGAGCGACGCCATCACCGCATCGCGCGGATCCTTGAAGTGGAAGATGCACGCCGTCGCCGAGCATCTTGACGACGGCACCCCGAGTGCCGCGATGCGATCTCGTTGACCAGCTCGGCGAGCTTGAGCGGAGACCCGCGCCGCCTCCTCGTCCCCGGACTCCTCGGTCAGCCTCGTATAGCCGGAGAGGTCCGCGAACACGCAGGCCTCGACCTGCCGAGGCTCCCTCCGATGCACTCCGGCGTCCTCGAGCGCGGTCTCGACATGATCGAAGAGATGCTCGGTCTCGAACACTTCCGAATGGCGCCGGTAGAGCCAGCCGAGCAGGTCTTCCCCGGACCGACCCGACGCACGCCGACCTCCCTGAGCGCCGCCTCGAAGGCTGCGTTGTCGCGGAGACCGCGTCGGCGGAACGGCTCCTCGATGGAGTGGTGCAGGTAGTGGCTCTGGAACTGCGCGACCCGTCGGGCGCTGTCGCCCCACACGCGCGCCAGCCGCAAGACCTCCCCTTCGCTCACATCCGGCGCCGACGAGCACGGGGATGAATCTTGATGAGGGGCAGGTCCTCCTCTCGCACGTACTCGTCGGGCGTCGGGCGCGGCAGCCCGAACGCGACGTAGATGCGTTCGAGCATCGAGAACGGGATGTCGATCTCCTCGCTCAGCTCGGCGAAGGTTCGGTCCGAACGAGGGGGTCGTCGCCCTCCCGCTCTCGACGTACCCGAGGGTCAGGTCTCCCGACGCGAGCGCATCCGCGACGGCGTTCGCGTCGATGCCCGATCGCATCGAGACCGACGACGAAGCGGGCTCGCAGCACGTCTCGTCGCGGATAGGTCCCGTCTCGTCGGGCTCGAGGATGCCCAGCTCGGCGAGCAGTCGGATGCGCTCCGGAGTCGTCCCCGCTCGCTGCGCGACCTCATCCTCGGTGAACCCGTCACCGGCATCGTCGTCTCGCGGAGGCCTCACGGCCGACGGGACGAGGGAGAGGCTCCTCCCATCACGTCACGTCACGTACGAGGTCGGGTCTGCCTTGAAGGCGTCGTAGGCACGTCTGCGAGCAGAAGTACTAGGTCTTCCCCCCGTACTCGATCGTCCCTGCAGCCTCTTCGCTATCGATGCGCATCCCGCACACCGGATCCTCCACCATCGCCATCCGTCCTCCTCTCAGTTCGAAGGGGTCAGAGACACGTTGAAGCTGAACATCATCCCGCTCTGAGCGTGCTCGGCGATGTGGCAATGCGCCATCCAGAGACCCGGGTTCGAGACGTCGAGCAGGATGTCCACGGTCTGTCCCGCGGGAACGAGCACGGTGTCCTTCCACACCAAGTTGGACTCCGCGCTCGCCCTCACGCGACAGGACGAGGAAGCGCCCTGCCCCGTGGATGTGGAACGGATGGTGCATCGGGTGATCGGACTCCATCTCGTTGACCAGTCGGATCTTCACCCGATCACCGACCGTGAGATCCCACGCGATGGCGCCGTTCTCGGCGCCGCTCTCCCTGTCGATGAGCATCCATCTCATGTTGCCGGGCTCTGAGGCGCGGTTGATCTCCGGCATCAGGTCTTCCCATTCCAGCCCGTCGCTCTGCTCTTCGTGTGGTGCGCATGCCCTGGCTCGGGGACGTAGCCGCCTCGGGCGTCCGGTGCCGCCGGCAGGCGCGCCGGCGAGGCACGGCAACTTCATGCCGCACTTCGGGCAGGGCCCCGGCTCGGAAGAAGTGACTTCGGGGTGCATCGGGCAGGCGTACGACGTGGCCGGTGCGACGTCGTCCCCATAGAGGAGTGGCATCGAGGCCACGAAGGCGAGCACCTTGTCCGGCGGCCGATCGAGGTCGGCACCGATCGAGCCGCGCTCGGCCATGAGTTGAGCGTCGACGCGCAGCGCTTCGAACGACGCACCTGCAGAGCTGGTTCGGCCCTCTGAGACGGCGAACGCGCCGAGGTCGTAGACCTGGTCGGGTGTGCGATGCTCGAGCCGTGCTTGCCCAGGACGGTCGAACATCACGTCGAGGACCGCTCGCTCCGAGGGGGCCAGCATCACCTCCTCGACGAAGACCTCTCGCTCGTAGCGACCGCTGTCACCACCGATCAGCTTCATGCGTGCGCCAGGGAGCGCGAAGTTGAAGATGCGTGTGTTCGCGGTGTTCACGAGACGGAGGCGCAGGACCTCCCCCACTGCCACTTCGCCCGAGAACGTTGTCTCGCCGTTGATCAGCATCACGTTGCCGAACCGGCCCATCGCTGTGTAGTTGGGGCCTGAGCGGTGGAACGGAGCGATGTGGCCGTCCTCGACGAGTAGGTCGTCCAGGGTGATGCTGAGCTGCCGGTCGGCAGCAGGCCAGTACGACGGGTCAGTGGGCTCGACGATGATCGTGCCGTACAGGCCCATCTCGAGCCCGAAGTCCTCGCGGATGTGCGGGTGATACCAGTAGAACCCGGCGTCGGGGAACTGGACCTTGTACGTGAACGTCCCTCCGATCGGGATCGGCGCCTGCGTCTCGTGCGGCACGCCGTCGTAGCGGTTCTCGAGCCGGAGGCCGTGCCAGTGGACGGTCGCCTCGACGTCGCCGTCGTTCGTCACCTGCACCGTGATCTCGGACCCTTGATCGACATGCAGGGTCGGGCCGGGGATCGAAGCCGTTGTAGCCGAGCATCCGCAGCTCTGCATCGTCGATGCGCTTGCGTACCGGTGTGATCCGAAGGTCCAGCTGATCGCCGTCCTTGAGACGGATCACCTGGGGGGGTGACGCGTCGGGCAGTCCAGCAGTCTCATGGGTGAACAGGTCGTCCGAGTCGGCGGGCCGCCCCTTCGTCATGTCCGTGTCGGCGCCTGCGTTCCTCACGTGAGTCCCCCCTTGTTTGCTTCGCCGAACCTCCGGAAGCCATCGCGCGAGGTCGCCGTTCTTGTCGGCATCGTACGCCGTCGTCGGCAACCGGCGCCCCGAGGTGCTGACTCGGCCGAGGCGGAGCCAGGGCGTTGCCTTGTCCCCACTTGCCAGCTCTCCTGCGCGCGCCTAGTGTTGCGATCAGGTCGGATGCCCGCCGAAAGGGAGCCATGCCGCGATACCTCGTTCAGCGGAACTTCGGCAATATCGACGATGAGCACCTTGAGCTGCGTGCGCGCAAGAGCAAGTTGCTCACCGAGACCGACTTCACCCAGATCACCTGGGAGCACAGCCACGTCGTCGGAAGCCCCGATGGGGCCGTCCGTACCTTCTGCATCTACTTCGCACCGGACGAAACCATCGTGCGTGAACACGCCGACGCGATGGGCGGACACCAGATCGAAGTGATCTACGAGATCGGCGGAGACGTCGCGCCATCCGACTTCACGAACTAGCAGGGTCCACTCGCGCCGCGCGCCGAAGTGTCTCCTCGTCCATCTGCGAATGCTCGTATCGCGACCAAGCGACGCTGCGACGAAGACCGATCGAGCGGCGCCGGCCCTCCTCGTCCTTCGGGATCAGTGAGAGCGCTTCCTCGAAGAGAGCCACTGCCTCGGCGTTCGCCCAGGCGCGCTCGGCACGCTCGGCCGCCGAGAGCAGGTAGCCGACCGCCCGCTGCGGGTCGCCTGCTTCCTTCCAGTGATGGGCGAGGATCGCGGCGATGCTGTCTGCCTCCGGCACCGTCTGCTCGAAGTACTGTGCCACGGCCTTGTGCCGGTCGCGCCGGTCGCTCTTCGTGAGCGTCGAGTACGCGACGTCCCGGATCAAGATGTGGCGGAACCCGTACTCGCGGTCGCCCTCGACTCTCGAGGAGGTCTCGGTCCGGATGAGGTCGCGCGATTCCAGGGAGTCCAATGCGCCGTCCAACGCATCGCCGCTCGGGCCGAGTCCACCCAGCACACCACGCCAGAAGACCTTGCCCACCACGGCCGCGTCGTTCAGCAACGATCGCTCCTCCCGGGGTAGGGCATCGAGTCGCGCCGCGATCATCGCCTTCACCGTGGTGGGGAGGACCGCGCGATCACCCCCCTCAGCGACCCACGACGACAGCTCCTCGATGAACAGTGGGTTCCCGCCCGCGGTCGCCTCGATCTGCGCCGCGACTTCAGCAGCCATCGTTGACGTGAGCTGCGCTGCCAGGGATTGCGATTCCTCGGTCCCCAACGGCTCGAGGCGGATCGTGAACGACGAGAGCTGTCCGCCGCCCCACATCGGTCGGATGTCGAGCAGTTGGGGTCGGGCGAGGCACAGGAACAGGATCGGCGTCTCCTTCACCCGGGCGGCCAGCGAGTCGATCAGGTCGAGCATGCTGGGTGGGCCCAGTGGATGTCGTCGAACACGAGCAGGGTGGGCTGATCGTGCGCGAGCGCCTCCACGAACCGGCGGGCGACATCGAAGACCTCGCGTCGATCCTCGGCGGAGGCCTCGGCTGTCCCCACGAAGACTGCCAGACGCTGCGAGACCTCGGGGTCATCGACCCCTAGCTCTGCGAGGGAGCGCTCCAGCTTCTCGGTTATCACTTCGTCGACGTCGAGCTCGAAGACCCCGGCGACCTCCTTCACGAGCTGCCCGAAGGCCTCGTAGCCGACGCTCTGGGTGTAGGGAAGCTCTCGCACCAGCAGTGATCGGCCGCCGGTGCGCTCCATGTGGTTCGCGAGCTCCGCCGCGATGCGGCTCTTGCCGATACCAGGCTCGCCCAAGATCGTAACCAGATGCGCGCGCCGCCCGGTGACCACGCGTTGCCACACATCGTCGAGCAGACCGAGCTCGCTCCCGCGACCTAGGAACGGCGTCTCGCTGGGGCGCTGCCCGAAATCGGTGAGGGGCTCGACGGCGAGCCATGTGGGGACAGGGTCTCGCTTGTTCTTGGCGATGACGGGCTCGACGTTTTCGTAGCGGATCGATCGGTGCGTAGCGCGGTGGGTCTCCTCACCCACGAGCACGCGTCCCACCGGCGCAGCAGATTGGAGCCGCGACGCGGTGTTCACCATGTCGCCCACCACGAGCGCCGTACTCTCCGACGTGGGATCGAGCTCCACGACTGCCTCGCCGGTGTTCACCCCCACGCGCACCCTGAGCTCGGCGTCAGGCAGTTCTTCGTTCAGCGCGGCGACGGCGACCGGGATCTGAAGAGCAGCGCGAACGGCGCGTTCGGCGTCGTCACCCCGGGCAACGGGGGCGCCGAATACGGCCATCACCGCGTCTCCGATGAATTTCTCGACGGTTCCGCCGAAGCGCTCGATCTCCACGCTCACTCGCTGGTAGTAGTGCTCTAGCAGCTCGCGCACGTCCTCGGCGTCGGTGGTCTCCGACCGCGAGGTGTAGCCCACCAGATCGGCGAAGACCACCGAGATCACCTTCCGCTGTCGCTCCGCGCCTGCCTCGGACCTCGTCTGCGTTCCGCATGCCGGGCAGAACCGTGCGTCCTCCGGCGCGTTCGCTCCGCAATGGCTGCAGACCCCTCCCATGCTCGCCCCGCAGGCCGCACAGAACCGAGACTCATCCGGGTTCGCTGCGCCACAACTCGAACACACCCTCACGCGGGAAGGATATCCCGGTGGCGAGTCACATCCCCCGACGCCTAGAGTCCGGTGGATGGTTCACGATGCGGTACTCGAAGCGGCGGGATCCGCGATCGCGAGCATCACGCCGACACCGTCACTGTCGTGGATCGACGCGTGACAGCAGGGGATCCGTAGGCGGAGCTCCAGGCGGCCATGGATCCTTCCTCGAGGACCGACGGAGCGCCGTCCGGGCTGTTCGACGATGGAAGTCGCGACGTGCCCACGGGAGCCGCACGCCCGGTGGATCGGGTGATCGTGGTGGGCGCTGGGGTCGCGGGATCACGGTGGCCAACGCCCTCACCCATGCGGGCGTCGAAGTGATCGTCCTCGAGGCACGCGACCGGAACGGGGGACGGCTCGTTCATCCGTCTCGGATCCTCAAGTGAGGATCTCGATCGTCTGGGGGAGCCGATCGCCGGGAGACTCCTGTTCGCGGGTGAGGCCACCGGCTCGGCGAGGGCAGGGTACGCCGACGGCGCGATGCGCACCGGGATCCGGGAGGCGAAGCGACTCTTGGGGATGCGCCAGGTCCGCCTCGGTCGGCTCTGAGCTCGCGACTCACCCGCCGACGGGCGCCGGCTCGAGGACGACCACCGCCGTCTCGTGGGGGCGCCGCGACGCGAAGCCGTCGAGGTTCCTATCGATCTCACGCCAGCCCTGCCACAGGCGTTCGCGCTCGCCGTCCACCGCAGCCCTACCGATCACCTCGCGCCGGACTCCGCCCGCCAGCTCGACGACCGCCTCGGGCTGGTTCTGCAGGTTCAGCCACCAGGCAGGCTCGGGCGCACCCCACCCGTTCATGGCCATCGACACGAGGTTGGGACCGTCCTCGTAGTAGCCGACGATCACGCTTCGCGGCCCGCCGCTGCGACGCCCCGTCGTGGTGAGCCGCAACGCGCCCCACTTCCCCGGGCGCGGAGCCCAAAGCCCCTTGCGCCCCCCAGTTGCCCGGAAGATCCACCGATGGACGTGCCAGGCGCTGACGATGAACCACCGAGGTGGAAGTCGTCCCTTGCTTCCGGCCATGCCACTTCCTCCTTCCGCCCGGCCATCGTGGCACGTATGCCCGGACGACATCGCACGATTCTTTCGGCGTTCGCCTGTAGCGATCGGGGCGTCTCCGTTGTTCATGCGGCATGATGGATCGCTCGCTACGGGTGCTTCGCGGCGAGGAGGTCGTGGGAGAGCAGAGGTGGCCGAGGAACCGCGGAGCTTCGAGGTGTTCTTCGCATCCGAGCACGCGCGGCCGTTCGGGGCCCTCTGCCTCGTCACCGGCGACCGCTCCGAGGCGGAGGAGATCATGCAGGACGCCTTCCTCCGGCTGTGGGAGCGATGGGATCACGTCGCCGCGGTCGATGATCCGTCGGCCTA
>CAWHQA010000015.1:0-5931 GCA_963831325.1 uncultured Actinomycetes bacterium | reverse complement strand
TCCGGTCTGCCCGGCCCCTTCGCTCTTCGCGGCGTTCTCCGCGAGACGCAGCTTCACGGCCAGAGCCACGAGCTGCTGCTGCGCGCCGTCGTGGATGTTCCGCTCGATCTTGCGGCGCTCCTCGTCCTGTGCGGCCACGAGGCGCTGTCGAGAGGCACGCAGGTCCACGAGACGCGCCTGCAGCTCGGCGGTGAGCCGAACGTTCCGAAGCATCAACCCGGCTTGCGAGGCTAGGTCGAACAGCAGCTTCTCCTCGGCCGGCGTGACCGGTTCGCTCGACGGTTTGGTCAACGTGAGCGCACCGAGGAGCTCGGACTGATGGCGGACCGCGACGGACCTGTCGACATCGGGGAACCCGGGGAGCTCACCTTCATGCAGAGGGATCGTCATCCTCTCGGCCTCCGTGCCCTCGGGCCACGTGGCAGCGCGCTGCAGCCGGTCTCCTAGCCGCAGCCAGACCTCGGTCCGCGTCGCTCCCGTTCCCTCGCCGAGGATGCGGGCCATGCGCGGCAGGACGTCGTCGGTCGAGTAGGCGCCGGCCATCCGCTCGGAGAAGTCGGAGAGCACCTCATACGGTGTCGCTCGCTTCCCGTAGACGACGCGGTCGGCCAGCCGTCTCGCGCGTTGGCGCAAGGGCTGGAATGCGAGCGCGACGACCGCCGTTGCCGCGATGGAGAGCCCGAGGTTCGCTTCCCCGCTGGTGCCGATCGCCGCGCCGATGCCGACCACGATCGCCAGGTACACCGCGGTCACGAACGCGGCGAGCACCGCGACGACGACGGTCTTGTTGATGACGAGGTCGATGTCGTAGAGGCGATACTTGAACATCGCGATACCGACCGCGAAGGGGATCATCAGCAGCGCGATGCTCGGAAGGACGCTCACGCCGAACTCGTCGAACAACGGGCTGCTCGCGATGATGCTCGCCACGAGGAACGATCCGGCATAGGCGAACCACTTGAGCTGCGCTCGCTCGTCGCCGGTCGCGCGTCGGAACCGGATGATGACGGAGGCCGCGGAGGCGATGCCGAGCACGAACATGAGCAGGACGCCCGCGACCTGGATGTTGAACGCGATCGTGAAAGCGTCGTTTGCTCCTGTGGGCGCATCTTCGCCGATGTTCGTGAGGATCGGCCCCCGCATGGGCCAGGCGGTGATGGCGACCGGGACCACCGTGATGACGATGGCCATCACGCCGAGCCACGCGACGGGCTTCCACCGTCGCGAGGGGAGCCGGCCATCGGGGAAGAGCAAGAGCAGGAACACGAACACGAGGATGGTGGCAGGCGGCCAGATCCACGTCCCGAGCCACGCCATCACGTCGCCGCCAGGCAGCGATCCCGGCTCGGTGACCAGGGCGTGCTCGGAGTATTCACCGGCGAAGGACGCGAGCGCGAAGCACAGGCCGGCGGCGCAGAGGATCCACCCGACGGCGTTGTCCGATCGGCGCGTGGCGATCAGGGCTCCGACGACGGCGAACGCGAGGACCGCCGAAAGCCCGACCAGGCCGAAAGCATCCAACGAGGAGGCGACGGCATCGATGGTCACGGTGCCCGCGAGCGCCGCCGCGGCGACGACGCACATCGACCACGCCAACCAGGATGTTCCTCGGGACTTCATGGCGGCACCTCTCCGAGTTCGATTCTGCGCGTGTTCCGGGGCGGACGGAAGGGTGCCACCTTCCCGACCGTAGTGCGGCAGCGCCGACTTAGGGGAGGGAGAGCGAGCTCGAGGCGGGACTGAACGAAGGGTCGTACGCTCGACCACGGGGAGGGGATAGGCATGGTGGACCAGGACGCAGCGGCGGTCGCGGATGGGCTCTGGGCACGGCTCGGTGCCGGGGATTGGGACGGCGCCAGGGAGCTCATGCACGACGACTACGTGCAGGAATGGCCGCAGTCCGGTGAGCGGATCGAGGGGCCTGATGACGCCCTCGCCGTCAACCGGAACTTCCCGGGAGGTCTTCCGTCGATGCACGTCCGGCGGACTTCGGCCTCCGGCGACATCGCCGTGCTCGAGGTGGAGCTCCGATACGCGGACGGCAGCGTGTACCAAGGCGTGAGCATCATGGAGCTCCGCGATGGGAAGGTCCTCACCGAGACCGACTACTTCGCCCAGCCGTTCGACGCGCCGCAGTGGCGCGCCCAATGGGTGCGGCGGATGCGCCGATGAGCGAGCGGTCCGGCGGGCAGGCTCCCATGACGCCCGTGCAGAAGCGATGGACGATGATCGCCGTCGTCCTGGGGTCGGCCGTCGTGTTCCTCGACACCTCGGTTGTGAACCTTGCGCTGCCTCGCATCGGCGAGGAGCTCTCGTCCGACCTGCTGGGCACCCTCGAGGCGCAGTCCTACGTCGCCTACGGCTACTTCGTGACGCTCAGCGCCTTGCTGATCCTCGCCGGAGGGCTCACCGATTATCACGGTCGTCGCAAGATGTTCTCGCTCGGGCTGATCGGCTTCGCCGTCACCTCGCTGCTCTGCGGCATCGCCCCGTCGATCGAGTTCCTCATCGTGGCTCGCGTGCTGCAGGGAGCCGCCGGCGCGCTCGTCGTGCCCGGGTCGCTCTCGATCATCACGGCGAGCTTCGAAGGCGAGGAACGTGGCCGTGCCTTCGGCGTGTGGGCCGGCGCATCGGCCGCCACCACGATCCTCGGGCCGTTCGTGGGCGGGCTGCTCGTGAACACCATCTCCTGGCGCATGGCCTTCCTCGTGAACCTGCCGCTACTGGCGATCGCCTATGTCGCGACGATCCGGCACGTGCCCGAGTCGCGCGATCCGGATGCCAGCGGGCACTTCGACTGGCTCGGCTCGGTCGTGATCGTGCTGGCCGTCGGAGGCCTCGCCTTCGGCACGATCCGAGGCCAGCAGCAGGGCTGGGGTGAACCCGTCGCGGTCGGAAGCCTCGTCGTCGGCGCCCTCGCTGCGATCGCGTTCCCGTTCATGATGCTGCGGCGCCGCGATCCGCTCGTGCCGCCGCGCCTGTTCCGCTCGCGGAACTTCACCGTGACGAACCTCTCGACGCTCGTCATCTACGGGGCCCTGTACGTCTCCCTCACCTTCCAAGGCATCTTCCTGATCGGCACGCTCGGGTACAACGAGCAGGCTGCGGGCATCGCGGGCCTGCCGGCAACGCTGCTGCTCGTTCTCTTCTCGACGCGATTCGGCAAGCTCGCGGCACGGTACGGCCCGCGTCTGTTCATGGCGCTCGGTCCCGCGATCATGGCGCTCGGGGTGCTCTGGTTCGTGCGCATCCCGTCCGACAGCGCCGGATGGGTCCTCGGCGGCGGGGAAGGGTCGTCGATCCTGCCGCCCTCGGATTACTTCATCGACCTGCTGCCCGCGCTGCTGACATTCGGCATCGGGCTGATGATGATGGTCGCGCCGCTCACCACCGCGCTGATGACGTCGGTGCCCGAGAGCAACGCCGGCGTGGCGTCGGCCATCAACAATGCCATCTCGCGGGTCGGGTCGCCGCTCGTGACGGCCGTGATCTTCGTGGCGGTCGCATCGAGCTTCTACTCCTCGATCGCCAGGCAGGTGCCCGGCGCCGACGTCGATTCGAGCGCGTTCCGGGCCGATGTCTCGCCCCTGAACCAACCGACAGGCGACGTGTCGCCGGAGATCCGTGCCGCTGCTCGCTCGGCGTCCACCGACGCCTTCCACCTCGCGGCGCTGGTCTCCGCGGGCCTCCTGCTCGTCGGCGCCGCGATCAACGCGGTGGGCATACGGAACCCCGGGGCCGAGGGACGACATGCGGGGCCGGGGGGTGAGCAGCCGCCGCACGAAGGCGCCGGCGCCGGTGGTCCTGTGCGCGGGTCAGCCGAAACGTTCGCGAGCGGGGAGCGACGTCCGCACGAGTCGACCGGGCCCGCGCGCGACCCCTAGCTGCGCCGTGCTCGGGTACACCACGCTCCTCGCCTCAGCGGCCCGTCAAGGAGAAGTGCATGTAGTCCTTGATGGTCAGCCAGTCACCACCCCATTCCCAGCCGATCCTCGCGAACGCGCGAACCACCACACCCGCGCGATAGATCATGCCGGGCCGGCGCAGCGACCGATCTGTGTAGGGGCGAACGGCGCGCCGAAGCACCGAGCCGTCGGACGCGACGTAGGGGTTCTGCAGTGGGTTGATGTCGATCGCCCAGCCGTAGGAGTGGTGTGACAATGAGCCCGGGTTGCCGGTGGCGGGCCGACAGTTGAAGGCTGCCGTGCGGTTCCGAGTGTTGAACCAGTCGATCCGGCGGGCCGGACGATAGGCGCGCGGAAGCTCGATGCGGTGGATCGGGAACCGCGCTTCGAACAGTCGGTGGAACACCCACAGCACGTCGCCTGCCACCCTCTCGTGCACGACCAGAGGCCCCGAGCGCACGCGTCCTTCGAGATCCCAGTAGCTCACATGCACGTGCCGCAGGTCGACGAGCCCGACAGGGCAGCCGGGGTGCCAGTTCATCCCGACCAGGCGATCTCGCAGGAAGGGTCCGATGCGCGAGACGCCGCCTTCGAACCGAGGCTCGGCGGTCGCGGCCTGTGATGCCGGCTCCGCAGAAGGTGAGGAAACCGGCCGGCTCGCCGGCGATCGGGTCATGCCTACGGGCGCCGCTGCCTGGGCGGGACGGGACGAGAGCGGCGGCTCGGCGGCAGGGGCCGCATGGCAGGCCACCCCGAGGGCGGCCACGACGACGATCGCGACTCGGCGCGCGGGGGTCGTCATCTGGTCGAGATCGTGACCGTGTCTCCGCCGCTGATGTGCAGCTTCCTCGTGCCGAGCTCGTGATCGCCGATCGAAGCGCCGGCCCTCGACGGATCGACCGTGAGCGAGCGGAGGCCGGTCGCGACGACGACCTGCATCGAACCGGGCTCCGGATAGGACCGGGGTGTGAGTCCCCCGTAGTAGAAGGCGAGGATCCGCGCCGCTGACCATCCGCGGAGTGCCTTGCCGTACGCGCCCCACTGCACCATTCCGACGCCGTGGCCCCACCCTCGACCGTCGATCGTGAGCCCGCGCGGGTTCGACGACACGCTGAACCACCCCGACGGGATGGTGACCGGCAGCCCGCCGCTCGGGTACCTGCGGGGAAGCAGGCACGAGGCCCACGTGTTCACGGCGTCGCGGAGCCCACTCGCATCGAGCGTATGGGACTCGCCGCCCCCGCTGAGCCGGATCGCCGAGCCACCGACGCTCGCCGAGGCGATCGCCCCGCCGGGCCACGAGCCCGCAGCTCGCAGCACGGTCGCGAGGTCGCCGAACGGCAGCTCGACCCGCCACCGCGACAGGGGCGAGGCACCGTCGTCGCGCTCGTCGACCGGTCGCAGATATGGGAGCGGGGCGCTGCCGAACACCTCGTCGTTGCCGTAGGTCCGCCCGTTCGAGGTGGACGAGTAGACGGTGTCGGCGGGCCGATCGCCGTAGAGCAGCACCTGTCCTCGAGTGTCGCGCACCGCCCGGTACCAGCGCTCGATGCCCGGCGGGCGCGGACGGGGGATGCCGGCGTAGACCTGACAGTCCGAGGTGGCGCAGATCGTCCCTTCGAGTTCGCCGCCTTCGGCGCCCGACCAGCCGGTGCGCGACAGCACGTAGCTGCGCGCCGCGATGACCTGCGCCTCGAGCGCCGCCCGCGGCCAAGTCGGCGGCACCTCAGCGATGCCCTCCAAGTACTCGCGGAACGAGATCGTTGCAGTGACCGTCAACGTGCCGTCGTCTGAGGTGCCGACGGAGAGCGCGCCCGGGTAGCGAGCGTCGAGCGAGGGTCGATCTGGGCGCACGCAGCGCGATGGGCTCCACGGGTAGACGCCCCGGACATGGAAGGAACCACCTCCAGTCGATCCGATGCGGATCCGTCGGCCGGAGGTCTCGAACGACGTGGTCTCACCCGGTGGAGACTGCGTCGTCGAGATCGGCGGTGCCGAGGTCGTCACCGTGCGTGGGGAAGGGTTG
>CAWHQA010000014.1:0-57330 GCA_963831325.1 uncultured Actinomycetes bacterium | reverse complement strand
AGTTGCTCGAGGTCATGCTTGGAGTAAACCTGGAAGCTGATGAGTGTCTCGGTCCGCTCGACGCCCTCGACCTTGGAGATCCCCCCGGGGATCACGGTCGCCAGCTCCTCGTGCTCCGCGCACGCGCACGATCGCGATCAGGTCGAACTCGCCTGCCACCGAGTAGACCTCGCTGACGCCGTCGATCTCGGCGATCGCCTGCGCGGCCTCGGGGATCTCGTCGATCTCGCACTGGATCAGCACGACGGCGTGGACGCGCTCATCGGGCCAGGCTCCTTCCTCAGGCACGCTCCAGAGACGACGGCCAGGCCCTGGCCGCCCGAGATGCACAGCGTCGCGAGCCCAGCGTCAGGTCGCGCGCCCGCATCTCGTAGGCGAGCGACAGGATGATGCGGGCGCCGCTCATGCCGATCGGATGGCCGACGGAGATGCCGCCGCCGTTCACGTTGAGCCGGTCGCGGTCGAACTTCAGCTCGCGCTCGCACGCGATCACCTGCGCGGCGAACGCCTCGTTGATCTCGATCAGAGTCGAAGTCGGCGAGCGTGCAGCCGAGTGCGCTCCAGACCTTCTGCGTGGCCGGCACGGGTCCGATGCCCATGATCTCGGGCGGCACGCCGGCCCACGACATCGCCGACGATCCGCGCGAGCGGCTCGCGGCCCTCGGCCCCGGCGCGCGACTCGCTCATCAGCACCATGCGCGGCGGCGCCGTCGGTGATGCCCGCTCGAGTTGCCGGCGGTGACGCTGCCACCTTCTCGGAACACCGGCGCGAGCTTCGCCAAGCGCCTCCATCGTGCGTCGCGGGCGCGGATGCTCGTCCTCGGCGACCGTCACCGTCGTGCCGCCCGATCGTCGCCTCGACCGGGAACATCTCCGCGGCCCGGCGCTCCGCGCCGGCCGCGGCCTTGCGCTGCGACTCCAGCGCGAACTCGTCCTGCTCCTGCGCGCGAGATGTCGTACATGTCGACGAGGTTCTCGGCGGTCTCGCCCATGATCAGCCCGCAGAGCGGATCGAGCAGGCCGTCGCGGTACATCGCGTCGACCACCGTCGGCGTTGCCGAGCCGGTGCCCGAGCCGCATGTCGGGCAAGCAGGAACGGCACGCGGGTCATGTTCTCCATGCCGCCGACGAGCACGACCTCGCGTCTCGCCGAGCAGATCTGCTGGGCGCCGAGCTGGGTCGCCTTCATGCCCGAGCCGCAGGCGATGTTGACGTTGTAGGCGCCGACCTCCTCGGGCACGCCGGCGCGGATCGCTGACCTGGCGCCCGGTGTTCGGACCGTTCCCGCCTGGCGCGCGTGGCCGAAGATCGTCTGCTCGACCTGGTCGGGCTCGACGTCGGCGCGACGCAGGGCCTCGACGGCGCTGCGAGCTCGCCGAGCTCGACCGCCGGTGTCTCGGCGAAGGAGCCCAGGAACCTGCCGATCGGGGTTCGCGCGCCCTCGAGGATGACCGCCCGCTCCATGCCGTCAGTCTAGACGCGGCGCGTCGGCGACCCTTCGCGGCCGCGGCACAGGCAGCATCGGCCGCAGGCGCGCCGCGAGCACGCGGGACGAGCGCCGCGCCTCCCGTCCACCGGCTCGGCGGGCGGGAGCCTCGCACCCGTCGACCCGCGGACGGCGCGCCGCGATCCACGAGCGCACCGCCGCGAGCTCGTCGGCGCGTTCGCGGGACAGCGGCACGGCGATCGCCTCGGCCTCGGAGCCGGCGTCGTGCGCCCACGGTCGAGCCGCGGTCGAACGTGAGCACCTCGATCGTCGCCATGGCGCAGGTCGAGCCGCCGGCGCCGATCAGCCAGGCGTCGGACCGTGACCGCCGCAGCCCCTCGGCGAGCGCGTGGAGACGGTCACGAACCGAGGCCGCCTCCTCGAACCGCTCGGCGTCGGCCAGTGTCGACATGCGGCGTTCGAGCGCTTCGAGGAGCTCGCCCGGGCCGGTGCTCAGGGAGGAGGCGAGCCATCGGACGAGCTCTCCGTAGCGCTCGAGGTCGGTGCGGCCGTCGCACGGCGCGACGCACCGGCCCATGTCGGCCAGCGCGCAGGGCGCGAACCGGGTCGGTGACGCCCATCGGCGCCGTGCAGCGTCGGATGGGCACGGCCTCCTCGATGGCCTCCTTCGCGAGCCGCGCGTGAGCCGAGCCGGCGAATGGGCCGAGGTAGACACGGCCGTCGCTGCCATCGGCGACGCGCACGACCTTGATCCGAGGCCAAGCCTCGGCCGGGTCGAGGGCCAGGTAGGCGCCGCGACGCCAGGTCTTTCCCCGCCGGTTGTACTTCGGCTCGTGCTGGCGGATGAGGCGGGCCTCCACGACGAGCGCCTCGAGCTCGCCGCGGCACCGGATGCCCTCGACCGAGCGGACCTCGTCGAGCAGGTCCAGCGATCTTCTTGCGCTCGTCGCCGTAGAAGTAGGACTTCACGCGCGATCGAAGGTCGTTGGACTTGCCCACGTACAGCACCTGGCCGTCGCGGCCACGGAACAGGTACACGCCGGGCGCGTGCGGCAGGTGGTCGGCGAGCCGGATCTTGCCGAAGTTCGGACGTCCCCGGGCTCGCACCGCCTCGTGCGAGATCGCCCGATCGTCGACGATGCCGAGTCGACCGCCGAGGTCGAGCAGGCCGTGCAGCACCTCGGCGCACGCCTGCGGCGTCGTCGAGCGCCCGATGGGTCGGCGTCGCTCGGGTGCGGAAGTAGTTCGCGAGCGTCCGCAGCTTCACGTTCGGGACGTCGGGCCAGACCACACGGCGCGCGAGCCGGGCCGTGCAGACGGGCGGACCCGGAAGCGATGGGTATGCGAGCTCGTCGCAGCTGGCGTCGAGGAACCCGAAGTCGAACCGGGCGTTGTGCGCCGCGAAGACGGAGCCCGTGAAGAACTCGAGGAAGGCTGGCAGCACCTGCTCGATCGGCGGTTCGCACGATACGAGCCGGTCGTCGATGCCGGTGAGGTGGGCGATGTACGGAGGGATCGACCGCCGAGGGTTGACGAGGCTCTGGAACGAGCCCAGTCGCTCGCCCCCCCGGATACTTGACCGCCCCGATCTCGGTGATCGCGTCGTCGGTGGGGGAGCCCCCCGTCGTCTCGAGATCGACCACGCAGAACGTGACCTCGGACAGCGGCACTCCCAGCTCGAGGGTGGTCTGGGTCGGCGAGGGGGCGCGGGAAGCCATGCGCACATGGTGACGGGCGTCACCGACACGCCATGCGGTCGCGGGAGAGACTCGTCAGGCGACGCGGCGCTGGAGCCGGCGGCGCTGCTGCTCGGTGAGCCCGCCCCACACGCCGTATCGCTCGCCGTTCTTGAGCGCCCAGGCGAGGCACTCTTCCCTGATACGGCAGGAGCTGCAGAACGTGAGGGCGGGGCCGGCTTCCTCTTCGGAGATCGGGAAGAAGATGTCAGGGTCGACCCCGAAGCAAGCGGCTCGTTCCTGCCAGAAGTCGGGCGGGGCGGGGTTGGGCGGCAGGAGACTGACGTCGACGTTCGGGAACCGCTCGATCCTCACTGATCGTTCCTCCCCCTCGGAGCGTCCCGCGGGCGAGGTATGGACCCGCGGAAGTCGATTCATATCAGAGGCAGAGGCGTCAGCGGAAGGGTCGGATGTATGCATCCTCTGATAGGACGACGGAGGGACACGAAATCACCCGAACGGGCTAGTCCGAGTGCCGGGCGGGGACGAGGGTTGCCCCGGTCTCGTCCATCAGCGACTCGTCGCGAGCAGACCAGCGCACGGAGGCAAGCAGCACCGTGGCGTCGAGCTCGCCGACCGCGGCACTCGTGACGATGCCGATCGTCTCTCCCGAAGCATCCACGACATCGGTGCCCGGCGCCACGACGCCGGGCGAGGCCAGATGCACCAGCACGCGGGGAGGGTGACCCAGGTTGCGCACCCGGGCCACCGATTCCTGCCCGAGGAAGCACCCTTTCGAGGTGTCGATCGTGGATCCGAGGCCAGCTTCGGCCGGGATCGACGTTCGGAAGAAGTCGCTGCCCATGCGTGCGCGCCCATCTCGGATGCGCACGACCTCGGCGGCATCGGCACTCACGACGACCCGATCGGTCACGATCGCGAGGTCGGCGTGTCCCTCGAAGAGTAGGTCTCGTCCCCTTCCGAGCATCGAAGGGGTCGATCCGCCCTGCCCCTCGCCGCCGATCGACACGAGCCCGAGCTCATCCGTCCTGTCAGCGAGCCGGACGTCGGACGAGAGCACGAAGGGGGCGAGCGCCTGCCCGATGTGATCGGGCTGATCGGGCGCCTGGAACAACCAGAACCCCTCGTCATCGAGGGCAACATGTAGATCGGCCCTGATGTGGCCGGTCGGATCGAGCAGCAGCGACCTCCTCGCCCGTCCGGGGGTGAGCGACGCGACATCGGTGGTCACCAGGTCGTGAAGCCATCGCCGGGCATCGCTTCCCTGCACCTGCACCTTGTGATATGCCGAGAGATCGACCGCCGCGCGTCCCTCGGTCAGGGCGTCGAGCTCATCGGTGGGGGCAGTGAGTGGCCTCATCGCTCTGCCAGGATATCGGCGCCGTGCCGGTGCCCAGGACCTTGCTCGTGACCAACGACTTCCCGCCCAGGGTGGGCGGCATCGAACGCATGCTCGAGGCACTCGTCGGAGAGCTTCCCGCGGACCGCGTCGCGGTCTTCTGCGCCGCCCACGACGATGCCACCATGTACGACGCTTCCGCGCCCTACCGCGTGCTCCGCCAGCGTGAAGCCTTCCTGTGGCCGACACCCGAGATGGGCGATCGTGTCCAAGCGGCGGTACGAGAGACCGGCTCGCAGGTGGTGCTGTTCGGCGCGATGTACCCGCTTGCGATGCTCGGGCCGGGCCTCTCGAAGGCCGGCATCCCCTATCTGTCGGCCGCGCACGGTTTCGAGTATTGGCTGTCGATCGCACCGGGTGCCCACGCCGCGATGCGATACGCGGGGTCGAAAGCCGCCCGCGTCTTCGTCTGCAGCACGTTCATCGCGCGAACCCTCCGAACGGCGGTGCCACGGCCGGTGCCGGTCTCGGTGTTGCATCTGGGAGCCGACATCGAGACGTTCCGACCCGGCCTTGCCACCGACGACCTCCGTGCCCGACACGGGCTCGATGACGTGCCCCTCGTGGTCTGTGTGAGCCGGTTGGTCAGGCGCAAGGGCCAGGACGTGTTGATCCGGGGCATGGAACGGGTCCGGCGCCGGGTACCCGGCGCCACCCTCGTGGTCGTCGGAGGGGGGCCGGACATGGGTCGGCTGCGGGCGCTGGCAGCCGAGGCGCCCCCGGGGTCCGTGGTGTTCGCCGGGCAGGTCGAGGAGCTCGATCTTCCCCGCTACTACACCCTCGGTGACGTGTTCGCGATGCCGTGCCGCACGCGCCTCGCGGGGCTCGAGGTCGAGGGATGGGGCAACGTGTTCATCGAGGCTGCCGCATGCGCGAAGCCCGTGGTCGTCGGGGATTCCGGAGGAGCGAGCGAGGCGCTCGTCGACGGCGAGACCGGCCTGCTCGTCGACGGCGCCGATGTGGCGATCGTCTCCGACGCCGTCGCGGAGCTCCTCGCCGACCCGCCTCGGGCCCAGGCCATGGGGCACGCCGGCCGGGAGCGGGTGGTGCGGGAGCTCACGTGGTCCTCCATAGCCAGTACCCTCGAGGGCTGGCTGCAGGAGGCGGCGAGCTGACACCCGTGCCTCACGCGTCTCGATGAGAACCGGGGGTACCCTGACGGGATGCAGATCGGACCTCCGGGCGTGGAGCGGCGCTGCCCCGACTGCGGTGCGCTCGCTGCCTCCGATGCGGAATGGTGCGGTCAGTGCTTCCGCTCGCTCCGCGAGCCCGAACCAGATCCTGAGTCAGCCGCGGCGGTCGTGACCACGGCCGAGCCTGTCTCGCCCCCCCGAACCGCAAAGGACGAGCGATCGAACGTCGGCGCTGCGCAGCGCACGCCGACGTGGCCGTGCCCGGCATGCGGCAACGCGAATCCCATCGAGCTCGATGCATGCGCCGTCTGCGGCACGACGTTCGCGTCGCTCATGCGACAGGACGAGACGCCTCCTCAGGTCCATCCGAAGGACGCCTTCTCCGCATCGCTGCTGTATCCGGGGCTCGGCCATCGCAAGGCTGGACGGGGGCTCGACGGGCTTGCCCGCGGCGTGCTGTTCACCGTTCTGACGGCCATGGCCGCAACGGTGTTCGTCTCGGGCGTCGGTACCGCAGCCACGTTCGGGATCTTCGCACTCTTCCTCGGGGCCGCCTTGCTCGTGTACTTCGGGTCGGCGTGGGAGGCCTACCACATCGCCGACGGTGGCCAGGCACTCGTGTCGTCGCGTGCACTGCTGTGGGCGACCGTCGGCGTGATCTTGGCGTCGGTCATGCTCCTCGCATTGAGCGTCGTCACGGCGGCCAAACGCTAGGATTCCCCCCCGATGGAACAAGCTGAAGGCTCGATCGTGATCGATGCGCCCCTCGAGGACGTGATGGAAGTCGTCGAGGACTTCGAGTCCTACACGGAGTGGGCCGACGTCCGTACGGTCGACATCCGGCAGCGAGGCGAGGGCGGACGTGCCACCGAGGTGGCCTTCGAGGTCGATGTGCCGGTCCTCGGCAAGGCCGCCTATACGTTGGCGTACCGATACGCTCCCGGTGATACGGGGTTGTCGTGGACGACATCGGAGGCGCGGGGGGCGGTGCGCGACATCAGGGGCGAATACCTGCTGCACGAGATCTCCGAGTCCGAGACGAAGGTGACGTACCGGCTCGGAGTCGAGCTCGGCGTGCTCGTGCCCGGCTTCCTGCGGAGCGAGGGCGCCAAGCGCGTCATCGAGAACGCACTCGAGAAGCTCAAGCGCCGGGTCGAGATGGGTTGAACCGCATCTGCCGGCTCGACTCCGACCGGCTGATGGGCCGCACCGTCTAAGCTGACCCCATGCGGGTGGTGCTGTTCACGGGCAAGGGGGGGGTCGGCAAGACGACCGTCGCCGCGGCCACGGCGGTACGCGCCGCCCGAGGCGGACACCGGACGCTGGTCATGTCGACCGATCCGGCCCACTCCCTCGCCGACTCCTTCGAGGTCGAGATCGAATCGAAGCCCGCCGAGATCATCCCGAACCTTTGGGCGGTGCAGATCGACGCCCAGGAGCGTCTCGAAGACAACTGGCGGGAGATCCAGGACTACTTCATCCAGCTCATGAACTGGGCCGGCACCGAGACGATCCAAGCAGAGGAGCTCACGGTGATCCCCGGCCTCGACGAGATCTTCGCCCTGATCGACGTGAAGACCCACGTCGAGAGCGGGGCATACGACATGCTCGTGGTCGACTGTGCTCCGACCGCCGAGACCCTGCGTCTGCTTTCGCTGCCCGAGATCATGAACTGGTACATCGAGCGGATCTTCCCGGTGGAGCGGCGCATCGTGAAGACGGTGCGCCCGATGCTCTCGAGGATGACCTCGTTGCCTATCGCCGGCGACCAGGTGTTCGCGGCGGTGGAACGACTGCATCGCAACCTCGACGCCGTGAAGCAGATCCTCACCGACGAGCACACGTCATCGGTGCGCCTCGTCGTGAACCCGGAGAAGATGGTGATCGCCGAGGCCCGCCGCACGTATACCTACCTCGGCTTGTTCGGATACCGCGTCGACGCGGTGATCGTGAATCGCATACTTCCCGACGAGGTGAACGACCCCTACTTCGGTAAGTGGAAGGACATCCAAGCCGAACATCTCGCCACGGTGCACGAGTCGTTCGAGCCCGTGCCGATCCTCGAGGTGCGATTGTTCGACCGCGAGATGGTGGGCGTGCCCCTGCTCGGCGAGATGGGCACCGAGGTCTACGGCGAGCGGGACGTCACGGCCGTGCTGTACCACGACGACCCGATCCGGGTGCGCAAGCGTGTGAGCGGCGACGGCGGCTACGTCTTGTCGATGCGTCTGCCCTTCGTCTCCCGGGACGATATGGACATCCATCGCCGAGGCGAGGAGCTGTACGTGCGCGTGGGGTCGTACAAGCGGAACCTGATCCTGCCCCAGACGCTGAAGCGCCTCGTCGTGCGGGAGGCGAACTTCGCGGGCGACCACCTGGAGATCATGTTCGGGAAGCCGGTAGCGAGCGATGAGGAGCAGTCGTCGGACCCGTGAACGAACCGGGGCCGGCGATCGGCATCGACGTCGGGGGCACGAAGACCGCCGCCCTCCTGGTCGGCCCCGACGGCACGGTGCTCGCCCGCGACGTGCGGCCAACTCCCGCTGAGGACCAGCAGGCGACGCTCGAGACGATGGTCGAAGCGGCGCGGGCGGTGGCAACGACCGAGGTCGTTGGCGTCGGGATCGCAGCGGCGGGCATGGTCGATCTCCAGGGTGTCCTGCGCTACTCCCCGAACCTTGCATGGCGCGACGCGCCGCTGGTCGCCTACATGGCGGAAGCGCTCGGGGTGGTCGCCGTCGCGGACAACGATGTGAATGCTGCGGCCTGGGGCGAGTACCGCCACGGCGCCGGGCGGGGGTCGAGGCACCTGCTCATGGTCAGTGTCGGCACCGGCATCGGCGGCGGCGTCGTGCTGGGTGGGCGTCTCTATCGGGGTGCGAACGGGTTCGCAGCAGAGATCGGCCACGTCGTGGTCGAGCCATCGGGCCCCCGATGTGGTTGCGGCAACCGCGGGTGTTGGGAGCAGGTCGCCAGCGGCAGCGCCATCACACGCCAGGGGAAGCGGGCTGCAGCCCGTCATCCGCATTCCTCGCTCCTGGAGCTCGCGGGCGGTAACCCAATGGCGGTGACGGGGGCCATGGTGACCGAAGCAGCACGCCAAGGGGACATCGTGAGCCGCGGCATCTTCGTCGAGGTGGGCCACAGGCTGGGGGTGGGTATCGCCGGGCTCGTCAACGTGCTCGACCCCGAACTCGTGGTCGTGGGCGGCGGCGTATCGGAAGCGGACGACATGCTGCTTGCGCCGGCGCGTGACTCGTTCCGACGCTCGGTCGAGGGGCTGCATCATCGCCCCGAGGTGCCGATCGTGCAGGCCGCGCTCGGAGGCGACTCCGGCGCGATAGGGGCAGCAGCGCTCGTGTTCGAGCAGCTCGGCGGTGATGCCCCATGAAGCTGGGCGTCTCACTTCCGGTGTTCACCGACGACCCTGCGAGGCCGCTCGGTGTCGCGACCCGGGCGCGGGAGCTCGGCATCGACGGCGTCTTCGCGCCCGACCACCTGTTCCCTCCGGTGTTCTACCCGCCATCAGGACCCGAGAGGCCGGCGCTCGAGGTCTTCTCGGTGTTGTCTGCGGTCGCCGCGCGCGAGCCCGGGCTGCACGTCGGCACGCTCGTCACGCGTGTCTCGCTGCGGGCTCCCGGCATCCTGGCGAAACAGGCGGCTGCCCTCGACGCGATGTCGCACGGCCGCGCGATCCTCGGTATCGGCACCGGCGATCGCGCCTCGGCCGAGGAGCACGAACGGTTCGGCTTCCCGTACCCGCCGGCGGCCGAGAGGGTGGCTGCCCTGGAGGAAACGGCTCAGGCCTTGCGCGCGTTATTCGGCGGGCGGACGTGGTCGGGTGGGAGCTACGTGCCTGCGCTCCGTGGCCCACTCTTGCCGCCGGGCGAGCCCGCGATCTGGGTCGGTGGCCTCTCTGATGCCGTGCTGGCCGTGGCGGCACGGGTTGCCGACGCGTGGAACGGATGGGGTCTCGACGCCGGCGCGTTCGCGGCGCGCGCGACTGCGCTGCGTGAGCTCGCCGGCGGCAGGGCGGTCTCACCGACGTGGGCCGGTATCGCCTTGGTGGGGGAGGATCGTGCCGACCTCGACAGATTGCTCGCCCAACGCGCCGACCGAGGGCTCCCGCTCGACGGGGTTTGGGCCGGTACATCCGGCCAGTGGGGCGGGTTCACCAACGATCTGCGAGAGGCCGGCGCGACTTGGTGTGTGGTCTTGCCAGCCGGTCCCTCCGATCGCCTCGAGGTCATCGCCGAAGCCACGCCGCGATGAACGACGTTCCAACGAACGGCTCCCCGCCCACCAGCGCTCAGCTGAAGCGCGCGAAGCGCGATGTTCGCCGCAGCGTGTTGGCGCAGCGAGATGCGCTTCCGAAGGCTGAGCGGGCGCGTCGTGCGCGGTCGGTCACCGAGCGTGTCATGGCACTCCCCGAGTTGGCGCGCCCCGATATCGTTCTCGTGTTCTGGTCGTTCGGGTCGGAGCTGCCCACCGGGCCGCTCATCGCCGACCTCCATGCCCGCGGGATCGTGGTAGCGCTGCCGCGTATCGCTGCAGGGGACCTCGAAGCGAGGTCGTACCGGCCGGGTGACGAGTTGAGCACCACCGCCTTCGGCGCGTTGGAGCCAGCCGGTGGCTCGCTGCTCGACGCGCAGGACGTCGACGTGATCGTGGTGCCTGCCGTGGCGTTCGACCGCGAGGGTCGGCGGATCGGCTACGGCGGTGGGTTCTACGACCGATTCTTGCCCACCACACGCCGCGATGCGACGCGTGTCGGTGTCGGGTACGGCCTGCAGCTGTTGGCCCCGGGGCGGGCGGTGCCGGCAGGTCACTTCGATCTCCGCGTCGACCTGGTCGTGACTGACTCGGAGACGCTGCGGTGCCGACCGACCCGGTGACGCCAGGCGTGCCGCATCACGCGGGGGAGTGGCTCGACTTGAACAACCGTTCAAACGTCTGATAGAACCCCGGTCACAAGGTCTCGGTGTGCACCGGGCGAGGTAGGAGGTTCGGTTGGGCCAGAGCAGGCAGACGGCGTTCCATGAGATCACCTCGACGAAGGCGGCCGGCTTCATGGAAGAAGCCGGGTGGCTCTGGGTCACGAACTACGGCGACGTCGACGACGAGTACCGCGCCGTGCGCGAGGGCGTAGGCATGTGGGATCTCTCGCCACTGAACAAGTGGGAGTTCCGGGGTGCGGAGGCGCTGGAGGCAGCGCAGCGCCTGCATACCAACGACGTGCTCGGCATGCATGACGGGCAGATTCGCTACGGGGCATTCGTCGACGAGGACGGGCTGGTTGTCGACGACGGCACCGTCTTCCGCCACTCGGCCGAGCATCTATGGGTGTGTACGAATGGGTTCGATCACGCCGACTACTTCGCCGAGTCGACGAAAGGACTCGAGGTCGAGATCGCGTACATCGCGCCCGAGCTGCCGAGCCTCCAGATCCAAGGCCCAGAGAGCCGTGACCTGGTGCGCTCGATCGTCTCGGGAGCCGACATCGACGAGCTTCGGTACTTCACGTTCTTCCCGGAACCCGTCACGGTCGGGGGCGCCCCGGTCTGGCTCTCGCGCACCGGGTTCTCGGGCGAGCTCGGCTATGAGCTCTTCCTGCGTCCGGAAGCGGCGGCGGCGGTGTGGGAGGCCGTCGAAGCCGCTGGAGCCACCCCTTACGGTGTCGACATCATCGAGCCGATCCGTGTGGAGACCGGCATGATCGTCACGGACTACGACTACGAGCCACATCAGCGCTCGCCGTTCGACTTGGGACTCGATCGGCTCGTGGCGCTCGACGCAGACGGTGAGTTCATGGGCAAGGAGCAGCTCCGTGCGGTGGCGGCCGATCCACCCAATCGGTTCGTGACGATCCGTCTCGAGGGCGACGCCTTGCCCGAGTACGGGGCGGCCGTGTCGGTCGGTGGCGCCGACGCGGGTGTGTTGACGAGTCCGGCGACGAGTCCCGCTCTCGGCCCGCTCGGCCTCGCGATCCTGCGCACGGAAGTCGCCGCCCCGGGCACCGCGGTTCAGGTCGCGATGCCCGACGGCTCGACCATCGGCGGCGCTGTCGACGTGCTCGCCCTGCTCGACCCGACGAAGCAACGTCCTCGCGCCTGAACGCGAGGGGCCGCATCGCAGAGACAGTGAACAACGAGACGAGGAGGAACCGCATGACCGAAGACAAACGCTCGCCGCTGCACGATTGGCACGTCGAGCATGGCGCGGAGGTCGTCTGGGAGGACGGCTACCCGTGGGCGATGCACGAGGGTGGTGACCCTCTGGCCGAGTACGACGCCGTGCGAACGGCGACCGGGGTCTGGGACCTGTACTCAACCTGCAAGTACGAGGTCACGGGAACCGACGCGGCTCGACTGATACAGCGTCGATTCACGAACAGCCTTGAGGGCATGCAGGAGGGCTCCGTGCGATACGGCGCCTTCGTGAACGCCGACGGGTTGATGGTCGATGACGGCAACGTGTACAAGCTCGCGGACGACCACTTCCTGCTCATGATCAACACGGCCGGTATCGAGGGGTGGTTCCGCGAGACGGCCGAAGACCTCGACGCAGAGATCGAGCACAAGACCGACGACTACGCGATGATCGCGGTGCAGGGACCCACCTCGCAGCAGACGCTGCAGGGCCTGACCGGGCGCGACCTCGGCGAGCTGCGGTATTTCCGCTTCTGGCCCGAGAAGACCACGGTCGCCGGCGCCGATGCGTGGGTGCTGCGCACCGGCTTCAGCGGCGAGAAGGGCTACGAGATCGTGATGGCGCCCGGCGACGCACGCCAGGTCTGGGACGCCCTCATCGCCGCAGGCGCGACACCGTTCGGGCTCACCGCGATCGATCTCGCCCGCACCGAGATCGGCTTGATCATCATCGCCGTCGATTACAACCCCGGCGAGCTCTCCCCCTGGGACCTATCCATGGATAGGTTCATCAAGACGGACACCGAATGCGTCGGCGCTGACGCCCTAGCCGCGCGTGGCTCCGCTCCGCCCAAGCGGTTCAAGACGTTGAAGATCGAGGGCGACGTGCTGCCGGACTACGGGGCCACGGTGACGAAGGATGGGCGCGAGGTGGGCATCGTGACCTCGCCGGCGCTGTCGCCACGGCTCGGCGTGATCGGGCTGGCGATCCTCGACGCCGATGCCGCCGAGGACGGCGGCAAGGTCGAGGTGGCCGTCGAGGGCGGCGCGTCGCCGGCGACGGTCGAGGTGCTCTCACTGCTCGACCCGAACAAGGAGCGTCCTCGGGCCTAGCTCGCCCGCGCGTGGCTGGGACGGGAGCCCTGCCGCCCCTATGCTGGCGCCCATGGGTCAGGGCCAGCTGTACGGCGTGGTGCCGAACTTCAGCGAGGGCCGCCGCGCCGACGTGATCGAGGCGATCGTCGATGCGCTCCACGTGCCCGGTGCACGCGTCGTCTACGCGGAAGCCGACCCCGACCACAACCGCCTCGACACCACCGTGTTGGGCGGCGCCGACGCCGTGCGAGCGAGCGCCCTCGCCGGCGCCGCCGTCGCGGTGGAGCTCATCGACATGCGCGAACACGAGGGCGGGCATCCGCGTATGGGCGCCGCTGACGTGATCCCGTTCATGCCGGTGCGCGACGTGACGCTCGAGGACTGCGTGATTCTTGCCCACGGTTTCGGGCGCGAGCTCGCGACCGAGCTGGATATCCCCGTGTACCTGTACGACCGCGCCGCCCTCCTGACGGAACGGATCTCGCTCGCCGAGGTGCGTCGCGGTCAGTACGAGGGGCTGCGCGACGCCGTCGCGCGTGGGGAGCGGCTCCCCGACTTCGGTCCTCGCGAGATCGGGCGCGCGGGGGCGACAGCGGTGGGCGCCCGCAAGCCGCTCGTCGCCTTCAACGTCTACCTCGACGGCACCGACGAGCCCGCCGCCAAGGAGATCGCGAAGGCGCTGCGGGCAACGAGCGGAGGGTTGGCGGCGGTGCGAGCGATCGGGTTCGCGGTGCCGGAGCGAGCGGGCGTGGTCACGGTGTCGATGAACCTCGTCGATCACGAGGTGACGGGACTGCGCACGGTCTTCGATGAGGTCGAGCGGCTCGCCCAGGAGCGGGGTCTGGCCGTGACCGACTCGGAGATCGTGGGCCTCGTGCCTTCGTCGGCACTCGCTGACGGCGACATCGGATACCTCCGACTGGACGGCTTCGACCCCGGACGCCAGGTGCTGGAGATTCTGGTGGACGACGACGGTGAGGAGAGTTGATGGGCGAGGCACGGTTCGGCGACATGACGATCGACGGATTCCTGGACGCGATGGCATCGAAGGATCCGACGCCTGGAGGTGGTGCGGCGGCGGCCGTCGCGGCGGCGACCGGTGCGGCATTGATCGCGATGGTGGGCCGTCTCACACTCGGCAAGGCGGGGTTCGAGGATCTCGAAGAGCGGATGCTGTTGCTCGTGCAACGCGCCGACGATGCGCGCGCCGAGTTCCTCTCGCTCGGTGACCGTGATGCGCACGCGTTCGAGGCGGTGATGCTGGCGTTCCGGATGCCGAAGGGGTCCGATGTCGAGAAGGCCGCTCGGGTCGACGCGATCCAGCGTGGCCTCGAGCTCGCGGCAAGTGTGCCGCTCGAGATCGCCCGCCGGGCGGTCGATCTGATGGAGCTGGCTGAAGACGCCACGGCCATGGGCAACCCGAACGCGGCCAGCGATGGCATGACGGCCGCCGGCATGTTGCTCGCCGCGGTGATCGGCGCGCGCGCGAACGTGGAGATCAACGCGTCGTCACTGAAGGACGAGGCTCGCCGCTCCGCCCTGCTCGACGAGGTCGCCGCCATCCGTGAACGCGCTGAGACGCTGCTGGGTCAGTGCCGCGAAGCGTTCGGGCTGCGCCTGACACGGTGATCGGGTCTCCGAGACCTCCTCTGGCTTCAGGGAGCACGCCCGCGTAGGCTCGGCCGGTGAGGATCGACGCCATCGTGTTCGACTGCGAGGACGCTGCGCCGCTGGCGCGGTTCTGGGCCCAGCGCTCGGCTGGCGGGTGGCCCCCTACGATGCAGACGAGCTCGAACGCCTCGCGGGCAAAGGCATGGACGATCCCGAGAACGACCCGAGCGTGATGGTCGAGCCACCCGACGACGAACCGCCTGGCCTGCCGGTCTTGTTCTTCACCGAGGTGCCGGAAGCAAAGGCGGGGAAGAACCGTGTGCACGTCGATGTGGTGGCCGACGAGACCGTCGACGACGAGGTCATCCGCCTCGAAGGGCTCGGCGCCACGTTGCGCAACTGGGCCGAGGAAGAAGGCAACGTCTGGGCGGTGATGCTCGATCCAGAGGGCAACGAGTTCTGCGTGATGCCAGCGGAAGCCTGAGTCGCAGACGCTTAGAACAAGCCGATCGTGCGGCCGTCGTCGTCGATGTCGACGTTGTGGAACGCCGGTGTCCGGCCGAGGCCCGGCATGCGCTGCATGTCGCCGCAGAGCGCGACGACGAATCCGGCGCCCGCGCTCGGCACGACGGCACGAACCGGCAGCCGGAAGCCGCTGGGTCGGTTCAGCAACAGGGGCTCGTGGCTGAGCGACAGGTGCGTCTTGGCCATGCAGACGGGAACAGCGCCGAACCCGAGCTCGTCCATGCGCGCGATGTCCTTCTCGGCCTGGGGCAGGTAGTCGACCCCTTCCGCGCCGTAGAGGCGCGTGGCGATCGCCTCGATCTGCTCCTTCAGGTCGGCTCCCTCCGGCGTGAGGAAGTCGAAGGAGTTCGGTTGATCGCACGCTCTCACGACCGCCTCGGCAAGCTCCACCGCACCGTCGCCGCCTTGAGCGAAAGCGCGGTTGACGACGACGGTCTCCGCTCCCGCCTCGACCGCGAGCTCGCGGATCAGCTCGACCTCCGCCTCGGTGTCGTTGGGGAAGTTGTTGATCGACACGACACAGGGCAGGCCGTACTGCCGCACGATGCTGATGTGCGCGCTCAGATTGTCGATCCCACGACGGAGCGCATCGAGATCCTCGTTCCCGAGATCGGCGAAGGCCTTGCCGCCATGAGACTTCGTGGCTCTGATCGTGGTGACGAGCACTGCTGCGCTGGGTGAGAATCCACCGGCACGGCAGACGATGTCGCAGAACTTCTGGAAGCCGAGATCGCTGGCGAAGCCGCCCTCGGTGACGACGTAGTCGGCGAGCTTCAGGGCGACACGATCGGCGATGATGGAGTTGTTCGCGTGAGCGATGTTGCCGAACGGACCGGCGTGGGCAAGGACCGGCTGACCTTCGAGCGTCTGAACCAGGTTGGGCTTGATGGCGTCCTTCATGATCACGGTCATCGCACCCCCGGCCTGCAGGTCGTCGGCGGTGACCGGATCTCCTCCGTGCGTCGAGGCAACCACGATGCGCCCGAGCCGTGCGCGCAGATCCTTCAGGTCGGCCGCAAGTGCGAATACGGCCATGACCTCGCTCGCGGCGGTGATCACGAACCCGTCCTGGCGGGGAACGCCGTGAGCTTTGCCACCGAGGCCCGCGACGATGTTCCGCAGCTCACGGTCGTTCATGTCCATCGTCCGCGGCCAGGTGACCGATTGCGGATCGATGTCGAGCGCGTTGCCGTGATAGATCGACGCATCGAGTGCGGCCGAGAGCAGGTTGTGCGCGGCGCTCACCGCATGGAAGTCACCGTTGAAATGCAGGTTGAACTCTTCCATGGGCACGACTTGGGCGTACCCGCCGCCGTTCCCGCCACCTTTGATGCCCCACACCGGGCCCATCGAGGGTTCCCGCAGGCAGAGCACCACGTCCTTGCCGATCTTCCCGAGACCCTGCGTGAGCGAGACGCTCGTCGTGGTCTTGCCTTCGCCGGCTTTCGTCGGCGTGATGGCCGTGGTGATCACGAGCTTGCCGTCCGGGCGGCCGGCGAGCCGATCGAGGATCGAAGGATCGACCTTCGCACGCCAGCGCCCGTACTGCTCGAGCTCGCCGGGCTCGATCCCGGCAGCAGCGGCGATGTCGGTGATGGGGCGGAGCTCTGCTTCCTGGGCGATCTCGAGTCCGGACTTCATGGCGGTCGCGGGTCCCTTCGTGGAGGTCTGCGGCGCTCCGGACGATACGACCCGCGGCCAAGCAGGTTCAAACCGGTGTTGCGCGCACGGCGACCTGCTCGATCCGCGTGACCTTCGCGGTCGTCGCGCCGATACTGGGGTGATGGCGACAGCAGACCGGCTCCGACGCACCGTCACCGACGTTCGCGTGACCGCGATCAAGGACGGTGTCCGTTCGGAGCGCCCGGATACCCTCGCGACCGAGGAGCCGATGGAGATCAGGGTCGGGGCACCCGGTCAGGACGCCCGCGCCGTCGCCATCACGATGCGTACACCCGGAGCCGACTACGAGCTGGCCGCCGGGTTCTTGTTCACCGAGGGTCTGATCTCGCCCGGCGACGTACGACGGGTCGCCTACTGCGACGACCTCGGCGACGAGGAGCAGCGCTACAACGTGGTGACCGTGACGCTCGATCGCCCGTTCGACCACGACCGGCTCCACCGGAACTTCTTCGCCACGTCGTCGTGCGGCATCTGCGGAAAGGCCGCGCTCGATGACGTCGAGGTGCGGTGCCCGCCGGTAGCCCCCGGGCCCGTGGTCGCCGCCGATGTGCTGATCTCGCTCCCCGATCGTCTGCGGTCGAGCCAACGGGTCTTCGATCGCACCGGCGGTCTGCATGCGGCCGGACTGTTCACACCGGAGGGTGAGCTCGTGAGCCTCCGGGAAGACGTCGGTCGCCACAACGCCGTCGACAAGGTGATCGGCGGGCACGTGCTCGCGGGCGCCGTGCCGCTCGCGAACCATGTGCTGCAGGTGAGTGGACGCGCGAGCTTCGAGATCGTGCAGAAGGCAGCGGTGGCGGGCATCGCGATCGTCAGCGCGGTGAGCGCGCCGTCGTCGCTCGCGGTCGAAGCCGGGCAACGGTTCAACATGACGATCGTCGGCTTCGTGCGCGACGGTCGCTGCAACGTCTACACGTGCCCCGACCGCGTCGGGAGCTAGCCAGGGGAACCAGGTGCTTCGCGGGGCGCCGGGCTCGTCGGCGCGTCCTCGTCGGTGCGCGCGCCCGGCACCTGCATGTGCCAGTCGTAGATGACGCTCGTCTGCACCACAAGGTCGTGCACCGATGCGTTCCGCCTGCTCACGGCGCTCCAGAGGAGCCCGAGCGGGAACACGACGCAAGCGACGGCTCGAACCAGCGCCACGACGGCGCCGACGCGCGTGCCGCTGCGTCCCACGAGGCGAAGGCCCATGACCCGCATGCCGGCCGTTCTCCCGGTCGATGACCATGCGACCGTGAGCACGATCACGGTCACGATGGCACTCGCAAGAAGTGTCTGGAGGAACGTCGGCTGCGGCCAGCTGAACGTGCGGGCGTTCCGCATCAGCCGGAAGCCGGCGAGCCCCAGATAGACCACACCCAGTATCGCCGCGACGTACAGCAGGTCGATCGCCATCGCGCCCAGCCGCGAGACGACGCCCGCGCGAAGACCTTGACGGTCGGCCGCTCCTTCTGGGAACACACGTCTGCTCGACACCGCGGCGCCGCTCACGGTCGCTCCTCGGCGCCGGCTTCCCGCGGCACCAGGTCGCGGGCCTCACGTCGAAGGACCCTGTCGACCATCCGTGAGACGAGTCGGTCGGCATTCATGCCCTGCACCCTCACCGTCTGCACGGTCTCGTTCGCCATGATTCCCGAGGATTCCCGGACCAACCGCGGTAGGTCGATCTCATCGATCACGTCTTCGGCGATCGTCGCGAGATCGAGCCGGTCGACGATCCCCACGAGATCGGTTCGGGCGATCACACGATCGACGTCGATCCGGTCGGCGGCGTGGTTCACGTCAACCCGAGCGATGATCTCATCGATGTCGATCCGATCGATGAGGGCGTCGAGGTCCACTCGATCGATGATGCGATCGATATCGACATCCTCGACGATCGCGTTCACGTCGACCCGCTCGCGCACGAGCGCGGTGAGGTCGACCTGGTCGGCCACGCCCTTCGCGATCTCGGGCACGAGAGCGCCGAGGAACGCCGTCGCGGCCTCGACCATCTCGGCCTGTGAGGCCTTCCATCGGCCATCGAGCAGCCTCGCGGCGCCCGCGGCCATATCGCCAGCGTCCTTGGCGAATCGCGGTTCGACGAGCCACGTCATCGCCGGCCCGATCGTATCGGCCACCTGTTTGGCCGCCGCCGCCGCGGCCTCGGCTGCGGTCACTGCCGCGCCGAGCCCTGCGCCGGCAAGCGTCGCGGCCGGGTCCTTCTGTGCGCCTGGGTCCTCGTCGGTCAACGTCGAGCGCAGGGCGTCGGCGAGCGCCGAGGCGCCGGCCGCGAACAGGCCCGCACCCACCCGGACGCCTTGCTCAACGAGACCGGCTACCTGTGATCC
The DNA here is from genome assembly GCA_963831325.1 of uncultured Actinomycetes bacterium. Classification (GTDB taxonomy): domain Bacteria; phylum Actinomycetota; class UBA4738; order UBA4738; family HRBIN12; genus JAOUEA01. Next base: position 38,261 of record CAWHQA010000014.1, on the reverse strand, counting down.
AGGTGCAGCCCCGGGAGGCTCGGCATCGTCGAAACCTGCCTCGGCATCGGCTGCGAGCGCGTCCTCGTAGCTCATCTCCTCGTTCGAGGGGTCTCCGCCGTCGCCGTCTCCGCCGTCGCCGGCCCCGGGCAGTCGTACGACGTTGTCCGGTTCCTCCTCAGGCTCGCCGATCGAGATGTGATCCATGCCCCATCATGGACCGGCGAGAGCGCGGGAGCCAACCGAGCATGAGCTGTCGAGGTTCGTGCCGCCCACCGTACAATCGCCGCAGGGGACGCCGGTCCCGGATCGGAAGGAGATGTGTCGATGAGCACGAGGCTCACCCGTTTGACCGAGCCGATGGTTCGTGAGAACGGCCAGCTGCGAGTTGCCACCTGGGACGAGGCCCTCGATCGGGCCGCCGAGGGGCTCCGCCGCGCTGCCGATCGCAACCCTGGCTGGGGCACGGGCATGTTCAGCTGCTCGAAGGCCTCGAACGAGATGAACTTCATCGCGGGGAAGTTCTCCCGCCAGGTCCTCGGCAGCAACAACATCGACAGCTGCAACCGCACCTGACACGCGCCTTCGGTGGTCGGTCTGGCCACCGTCTTCGGTGCCGGTGGCGGTACCAGCTCATATGAGGAGGTCGAGAACACCGACCTGATCGTGCTGTGGGGCTCGAACGCTCGTGCCGCACACCCCATCTTCTTCCACCATGTCCTGAAGGCGGTCAACAGGGGCGCGAAGCTCATCGTGGTCGATCCGCGCCGGACCGAGTCCGCCGAGTGGGGCGATCTCTGGCTCGGCATCGACGTCGGCACGGACATCGCACTGTCGAACGCGATCGCCCGCGAGATCGTCGCGGGCGATCTGCAGCACCACGCATTCATCGACGGGGCCACGCCTCGGTTACGACGAGTACGTCGATTCGATCATGGACTGGACGCTCGAGCGGGGCGAAGCCGTGACGGGCGTGCCGGCCGAAGTAATCCGCGAGGTCGCGCACGCGTATGCGAAGGCCGACCGCGCGATGATCTGTTGGACCCTCGGTATCACCGAGCACCACAACGCGGTCGACAACGTGCTCTCGTTGATCAACCTGTCGCTGCTGACCGGCCACGTCGGCACCTACGGAAGCGGCGTGAACCCACTGCGCGGCCAGAACAACGTGCAGGGCGGCGGCGACATGGGTGCGATCCCGAACAAGCTGGCCGGCTTCCAAGACATCGAGAACAACGATGCCGCACGTGCGAAGTTCGAAGCGGCGTGGGGGGTGCCGATCGTCGCGAAGTACGGCTGGCATCTCACGGAGATGTTCCATGCGATGGAGCGCGGTGATCTGACCGCGGTGTACTGCATCGGCGAGAACCCGGCAACCAGTGAGGCAGACAAGCAACACGCGGTCGAGCTGCTAGAAGGTCTCGACACCCTGATCGTGCAGGACATCTTCTTGACGAAGACGGCGGAGCTCGCCGACGTGGTCTTCCCGGCGTCGAACAGCGCGTTCGAGTCCGACGGAACGGTCACGAACTCCGAGCGCCGGGTGCAGCGCACGCGCAAGGCGCTCGATCCACCCGGCAACGCCAAGGACGACATCTGGATCATCAATCAGCTCGCGAACCGCATGGGCGCCGACTGGGGCGACGTCGCACCCGAGCAGGCGTGGGACGAGCTTCGTTCGCTCAGCCCGATGCACGCGGGCATGAGCTGGAAGCGCCTCGAGGAGCTGGGGGGCATCCAGTGGCCGTGCCCCGACGAGACCCACCCGGGCACCATGTTCCTGCACGCGCGGCTCTGGGAGTTCGATGATCCCGAGGCGCAAGGCCCCAAGGCGCCGTTCTCGATCGTGATCGACGATCCGCCGGTCGACGAGCTCACCGAGGATTTCCCGCTTCGTCTGACGACCGGACGCCGGCTCGATTCCTACAACACCGGTGTGCAGACGGGCGCCTATACGTCGCCGCTGCGACGAGGAGAGACGATCGACGTCTCGCCCGAGGATGCCGTGCGCCTCGACGTCGCCGAGGAAGAGTGCGTGATCGTCTCGAGCCGGCGTGGCTCGGTCGAGGTGCCCGTCCACGTCGACCAGGCGCTGCGTCCCGGCCTGGTCTTCATGACGTTCCATTTCCCGGATCAGGTCGATACCAACGTGCTGACGATCGAGGCCACCGACCCCAAGTCGGGAACCGCTGAGTTCAAGGCGGCTGCCGTTCGCATCGACAAGATGCCCGCGACCGAACCGGCCGGCGCGGTCGTGGGCGGGAGCGGGGAGTAGCATCGCGCCCGTGATGAGAACCCGTGCGCCTGCGACCCGCGTGGAGGCGCTGTGGACCTGAAGCTGATGCAGGCGGAAGCGACGGCCGACGAACGCGCCGCTCTCGACGACCTGCTCGGACCGCCCGAGAGCGCCTGGGACGGCGCCGTCGAACGTTCGGCCGTCGACCACCGGGTCTCGCGCGGCGGCGCCGATGCGCGTGACGACCGGCACCTGTTGCTGCCGGCACTGCACGCGCTCCAGGGCCGGGTCGGGTGGATCAGCCCCGGCGGCATGAACTACGTCTGTGAACGCCTCACCGTCCCTCCCGCCGAGGCGTACGGGGTCGCGACCTTCTACGCGATGTTCTCGACCGAGGAACGCCCCAGGGCAGTCGTGCATGTCTGCGACGACATCGCGTGCCGCCGGCGTGGAGGCTCAGAGATCCTCGGACAGCTCGAGGCGTCGTCACGGGCGGCTGTCGCGAGTCCGTGTCTCGGACTCTGCGATCGCGCGCCTGCAGCGCTGATCCAATCCGCCGACAATGACGACCTCGCGATCGCACCGGTCACCGAGGCCTTCACGACGGCGTTCACGACAGCCTTCGCGAGCGGTGGTGGAGTGATGGTTGAGGCGGAAGGGGACGCTGGCTCACCGCAGGCATCTGACCCCGACGAACGAGCGACGCTGCGGCTCCTCAGGCGCGTCGGCGTGGCCGACCCTTCCTCGATCGACGACTATCGAGCGCACGGGGGCTACGAGGCGCTGCGGCTCGCGCTCGAGCACGGCCCCGACTGGACCCTGCGTGAGCTCACCGACTCGAAGCTCATGGGCCGCGGCGGCGCGGCGTTCCCGACCGGAGTGAAGTGGAAGGCGGTCGCCGAACAAGCCGTGCACCCGCACTACTTCGTCTGCAATGCCGACGAGAGCGAGCCCGGCACGTTCAAGGACCGCGTCGTGATGGAGCAGGATCCCTTCGGCGTGATCGAGTCGCTCACGATCGCGGGCATCACCACCGGGTGCGAACAGGGCTACCTCTACATCCGCGGTGAGTACCCCCTCGCGACCGAGCGACTGCGCCACGCGATCGAGGAAGCGCGCCGCCACGGCTTCCTGGGCGACGACGTCATGGGCCACGGCGCGCGGTTCGACATCGAGCTGCGGCGAGGCGCCGGCGCGTACATCTGCGGCGAAGAGACGGCGCTGTTCAACTCGATCGAGGGAAAGCGAGGCGAGCCGAGGAACAAGCCGCCGTTCCCGGTGCAGCGCGGGCTGTTCGGCAAGCCGACCGGCATCAACAACGTGGAGACGCTGATCAACGTGCTCGAGGTCGTGCGCATCGGGGGGCAGGCGTACGCCGAGATCGGCACAGAGGGCTCGACGGGGCCCCGGCTGTTCTGTCTCTCTGGCGACGTCGAACGCCCTGGCGTCTACGAACATGAGCACGGAGTCACCCTGCGTGACGTGATCGAGGCGGCGGGCGGCGTCCGAGGCGGCGCCGCGCTCAAGGCGGTCTTGCTCGGCGGCGCGGCAGGTGGATTCGTCGGACCCGACAAGCTCGACATCGCCATGACGTTCGAGGACGCTCGCGCCGGCGGCTACACGCTCGGGTCGGGCGTCGTGATGCTCTTCGACGAGAGCGCCGACCTCACCGACGCATGCCTTCGCATCGCGCGGTTCTTCCGCGACGAGTCGTGCGGCCAGTGCGTCCCCTGCCGTGTGGGCACCGTCCGTCAGGAAGAAGCGCTGCTGCGGATCGTGCAGGGCTCCACCCTCGGCTCGCGCGACGACGAGATGGCCTTGCTCGAAGACGTCGCCCAGGTGATGCGCGACGCCTCGATCTGTGGACTCGGCCAGACCGCCGCGAACGCCGTGCAGTCGGCCATCGCGTCGCTCGGCGTCTTCGGCGGCGACGCCGCCGACACGCTCGACGGCGAGGACGTGCCCACTCCAACCGAGGATCAGGAGTCGTAGATGGCCACTCGGTCTTCTGGCCCGTCTCTTGGAGCCGTGCCGCTCGAGCCACCCCGCCGCCTTCTGACGATCACCGTCGACGGGGTCGAATCGCGGGTGCCCGAAGGGTCGACGATCCTCGATGCCTGTCGTGCCCAACAGGTCGACACCCCCACGCTCTGCTTCGCCGACAACCTGACGCCGGTGAACGCCTGCCGGGTCTGCGTCGTCGAAGTGGAAAGCGCCCGAACGCTCGTGCCCGCGTGCAGCCGAGCGGCCGAGGATGGCATGAAGGTCGCGACCGATACCGAGCGCGTCCGGCGTTCCCGCACCTTGGTCATGGAGCTGTTGGCTTCCAGTGTGGAGATGGATCTCACCAGCGCAGATGTGCACCGGTGGATGCAGGAGTACGAGGTGCACCCGGAGCGGTTCGGTGCGGTCATGCCCGAGCTTCCGGCCGGTGAGCGCGATGCTCGCGAACCCGGGCATCATCACGAGCCCGACGATCCGACCGTGGCCGAGGGCGTGTTCCAGCCGGTGAAGATCGACAACGAGTTATACGTGCGCGACTACTCACGCTGCATCCTCTGCTACAAGTGCGTCGAGGCGTGCGGCGTCGACGCCCAGAACACGTTCGCCATCGCCGTCGCTGGACGCGGGTTCGACGCGCGCATCTCGACCGAGTACGCGGTGGGGCTCGATGAGTCGGCGTGCGTCTACTGCGGCAACTGCATCGGGGTGTGCCCCACGGGTGCCCTGATGTTCACGAGCGAGCACGAGATGCGGGAAGAGGGCACCTGGCACGAGGAGGAGCAGACCGTCACGAACACGATCTGCCCCTACTGCGGAGTCGGCTGTGAGCTCGAGTTGCACGTACAGGACAACGAGATCGTGAAGGTGACGAGCCCCGCCGATCACTCGGTGACGAACGGGCACCTGTGCATCAAGGGCAGGTTCGGCTTCGCCTATGTGCAGTCGCGGAAGCGCGACGACCCCACGCGTCGGAAGCGGGCGAGCCGAGGAGCGGGCTAGTCTGATACAGACTACTGGTGGCGCCACTGGTATCGTCCTCGCCGGCGGCCGCTCGTTGCGGTTCGGCGCCGCCGACAAGCTCGCGGCGACCTACGCAGGCATGCCCCTGCTGCACCACCCCGTGCTGCGGCTCGCTGAGATCACCCGCGACGTGGTGGTCGTGCTGGCTCCCGACGCCCTCGAACCCTCGATGCCGCCCGGAGCGCCCGTGCGGTTCGTGCGCGACGCACGCGCCGGGGAGGGGCCGCTCGCCGGTGCCCTGGCAGGGCTCAGCGCTGCCGAAGGGGAGCTTGCGGTCCTCGCAGGCGGTGACATGCCGGGGTTGTCGACCGCCGTCATCCTGGAGATGATGCGGGTCGCCAGCGAGGCATCGGTCGATGCCGTGGCCCTGCACGACGAGGGAAGGTTCAGCCCGTTGCCCGTCGTGGTGCGCAGCGTTCGAGCGAGGGAGGTTGCCCACACGCTCGTTCACGGCGGGGAACGATCGCTCCTCGCCTGGTTGCAGATGATGCGCCTCGCGGTGATCGACGAGGCGACCTGGGCGGCGCTCGATCCGGGCCGAGAGACCTTGCGTGACATCGACGAGCCGGGCGATATCGCTTCGGCATAGGCTGTGGCATGAGCCACGTCGAGCCTGTGCAGGTCGGTCCGTTCGAGGTCTCGACGGTCTGCCAAGGGTTCGCGCCGCTCGATCTCGCCGATGAGTGCCCGGGCCGCGATGTGGATTGGAGCGCAGAGCGTGAGCGGCACCCATGGGCGTTCCACGACGATGGTTCCTGGCCGTGGCACGTGCATGCATTCGCTGTGCGCGGGCCCGATGGGATCGCGATGGTCGACTCGGGGCTCGGCGAGTATCCGCCCTTTCGCCCGTGGGCTCCGGGCTCGGGCAGCACACCTGAGGAGGCATACGCGTCGGCCGGCGTCGATCCCGGCCAGGTACGGCTCGTGGTGCTCTCTCATCTGCACGCCGACCACGCCGGAGGGACGTGGGCAGCAGACTCGCCTCGCTTCCCCAACGCGCGCTACGCGCTGCACGAAGCAGACCTCGAGTTCTTCACGTCGTCGCCCGACCCCGACGCATACGCGGCGGTCGACGAGCTCCGTCGCATCGAGGCCCTCGGCATGCTCGATGCCGATCCTGCCGACCGCGAGCTGATGCCCGGCATCCGGGTCGTGCACACCCCCGGACACACGCCGGGGCATCGCAGCGTGCTCCTCGAGGCGGGAGAGGAGTCGCTGCTGCTCACGGGGGACCTCGTGCACATGCCGGTGCAAGCTGCGCACCCCACGTGGCTCTCGAGCCACGACGACGACCCGGAGACGAGCGCCGCATCGCGTGTCGCGATCTTCGGTCGCGCGGTCGCCGGTGCTTGGCACGTCGGGGTCCAGCACTTCGCCCGCCCGTTCGGTCGTGTCGATGATCTCGGATGGGTCGCGTCGGGATCCTCGACGACGGCCCCATCGCTCCCCGACCGGAGCGAGGGGACGAGGTAGCGACGTATGGAGCGGGTCGTGGTCGCCCTGGGAGGAAACGCCCTGCTCCGGCGCGGGGCCGAGGATACGTTCGAAGAGATGTACAGGTCGTGCCGCGAGGCGGCTGAGCGTATCGCCGACATCGCAGCCGATGGTTGGCAAGTCGTCGTCTCGCACGGCAACGGTCCCCAGGTGGGCCGGATCTTGCTGCAGCAGGAAGCCGCGATCGGCACCGTGCACCCGATGCCGCTCGATGTGTGCGGAGCACAGAGCCAGGGTCAGATCGGGTATCTGCTGCAGATCACGATCGGCGACGTCTTCTTCGAACGGAGCATGGAGCGCCCCGTGGCGACCGTGCTCACGCTCACGAGGGTTCGCCCCGACGACCCCGCCTTCGCGAACCCGACGAAGTTCGTGGGTCCGTACTACGAGGAGGCCGAAGCGCACCAGCTGGAGGCTGAGCGTGGCGTACACGATGAAGGCCGATCCGCACGGGGGCTGGCGCCGAGTCGTGCCGAGCCCGACCCCGTACTCGATCGTCGAGACGCCGGTGATCGCGAGGCTCGTCGCGGACGACGTCATCGTGATCGCGAGTGGCGGAGGAGGCGTGCCCGTCATCGAAGATGGCCCCCGCCTGATCGGCAAGGAAGGGGTGGTCGACAAAGATCTCGCCTCGGCGATCCTCGCCAAGGAGGTCGGGGCGAGCACGCTGCTTATCCTGACCGACGTGAAGAAGGTGCAGCGCGGGTACGGCTCGTTCTACCCGGAGGACATCGACCGCATGACGGTGGACGAGGCCCGAGCGATGCTGAGGAAAGGGGAGTTCGGTGTTGGATCGATGGGTCCCAAGATCGAGGCGGCGTCCGGGTTCGTGCGAGCCGGGGGTGCACGAGCCGTGATCGCTGACCTTGAGGATTCCACCGAGGCCCTCCGCGGCGCCGCAGGCACAGAGATCGTGCCGAACCCGAAGAGCTAAGCGGTCAGCGACCAGTGCGTTCCCGACGGCCCGGGTTGCGGAACTGCTGAGCGAAGACGAAGAGCGCGAACACTCCGACAGCGCCGGCCAAGAGCACCAAGAGCCCGATGAAGATGGCTTCGAGGGGGCCTTTGATCTCCGGGAAGAGGTTCGCGAGGAGCGCAGCGCCGACCATGAGGCCATGCTAGCGGAGGGACGAACGGTTGCACCGCAATCTCCGTACCTGATCCAAGGTATCAAGGCTCTCGAACCCGTTTCCGATGGTGGTGTGGTTGGAGAGCCGAGGATAGGATCGAGTGCCTGAGATGGTGAAGCAACGGTCGGTTGACGAGTACCTGGGCTTCGCGCAGAACCGGACCAGGAAGGCCGACCCGGCGCCTGAGCCCGCCGACACGGCCGTGGACGACGACGCGTACCTCGACAGCTGGTACCAGGTGCTGAAGGCCAAGGCAGACGAGACCGACGAGGGCACCGCCGCCGAAGGCTAGGCGGAAGCGAACCGGCCGTAGGACCCCATCGCCCGGAATCCCGCGATGGAGCTCTGTGAGGTGTCGACCCGGTAGCTGCGTCCAACGTCGTTTTCCCGCGTGCCGCCCTCGTGGTTGTACGAGACCCCCAAGAGATCGGGCCAGCCTTCGACCGTCGCGGCGGCCTCGGTGAACCAGTCCTCCTTGGCTCCCGCTGCGCCCTCGACGCATCCGTGCTCGATCACGTACATCGGCTTCCCGGCCGAGACAGCCTTCGCGTATGCCGGCCGGAAGATCTCTGAGAACGAGCGCCACTTGCCTCCGGAGTTCCGGTTGTAGCCGTCGACCCCGAGCACGTCGTAGCGCGGCGGCAGCCAGGCGCCCTCGCCGCCGTACAGCCCCTTGAACGTCGAAGCCATCAAGCACGCGACGTGGCGAACCCGCGTCGCCCCTTCCTCGTTGAACAGCTCGTAGACGCGGTCGTAGGCCCGGCGCCAGTCCTCGGGAGTGCCGAGGGTCTGGTCGTTCTCCGGCTCGTGGTGGAAGCAGAAGTACACGTCTCGATCGAGCGCCGCGACCTTGGCGGCTTCCGAGCGGATGCGATCGTCGTGATCTCCTGCCGCGACCGATGCCCAGCGCACGTTGATGCTGCTGCTGTGCGTCTGCCAGGTGAGTATCGGGGTGTGGCCGGTGGACACGATCCACCGTGAGTACCTGTTCACGAGCGAGACGGGCCAACCCATGCGGTTGTGCACGGTCGTGAACCTGCGCCCAGCCAAGCCCTCGAGATATTGCACGAGCTGCTCCCGGCTCTTGCCCGCATACTCCTGAGCGCAGATCCCCCAGCCCGCTCGGGCGGTCGCGGCCGAGGCCCGTCCCCCGACGATCTGCCCGATCTGTCCGATCGCACCAGGGGCGAGCGCCGCTCCCGCCGCCGTCCATGCTGCATGTCGCAGGAACTTTCTGCGTTCCATGCGGGACCCCCTCCGAAGCTCGCCGGGCCGCCTGACCTCCCCCGGATAGGGGCTTGCATCGGCACTCCGGGGGGTGAAACTTGAGGTGTATCTGGCCCGAAAGGTCTAGTCACATAGAGTTGCAAGCGATTCCCCGCTCCCTTCGCCCTTCGTTGCGCGTGATGGCAGGTGACCGTCGTTAGGCAGTCGCTCGTGCGACTGACGCCGGGGTCCCACAGGCCGCGCTCAGGCTCTCGTAGGCTTCCCGCTATGCGACTGGGCATCCTCACGGGGGGCGGCGACGTGCCGGGGCTCAACGCCGCGATCAAGGCCGTCGTGAACCGCGCGGCGTCGGAGGGTCACGAGGTCGTCGGCATCCGGCGCGGGCTGGGGCGGCCTGCTCGACACCGATCCCGACGACCTCGAGACCGTCGCCGCGAACTCCCTTGCCGCTCGACCCGGGTGTCGTGCGCACGATCGATCGCACGGGCGGCACGTTCCTGCACACCTCGCGCACGAACCCGGCCAAGGTGAGGACCGCCGACGAGCCGGCGTTCCTCGCCGACGGGCCGCACCGACGACGGGCCGCGCGACCACACCGCCGCACGTGCTGCGGGTCATCGAGCATCTCGGCATCGACGCGCTGATCCCGATCGGCGGCGACGACACGCTCTCGTTCGCGCTGCGGCTGCACGAGGAAGGCGTGCCCGTCATCGCGATCCCGAAGACGATGGACAACGACGTGCACGGCACCGACTACTGCATCGGGTTCTCGACCGCCGTGACGCGCACGGTGATCTTCGTGCACCAGCTGCGCACGAGCGCGGGCTCGCACGAGCGCCTCGCCGTGGTCGAGGTGTTCGGCCGCTACAGCGGCGAGACCTCCCTCGTGTCGGCCTACCTGTCCGGAGTCGAGCGCGCGATCATCTCCGAGGTGCCGTTCGACGTCGATCGTCTGGCCGAGCAGCTGATGCGCGACAAGGCGGCGAACCCCAGCAACTACGCGATGATGACGATCTCCGAGGGCGCCACGCTCGCGGGCGGCGAGATGGTGCAGGCCGGCGCCGAGGACGCCTACGGCCACCGCAAGCTCGGCGGCATCGGGCAGCACACGAGCGAGCTGCTCAAGGAACGCACCGGCTCCGACATGATCTACCAGCAGATCGGGCTACCTGATGCGCTCGGGCTCGCCCGACTCGCTCGACCTGATGGTCGCGATCAACTACGCCGTGATGGCCGCCGACCTCGCGATCGAAGGGGTCCACGGCCGCCTCGTGGCCCTGCGCAACGGCAACTACGTGAACGTGCCGCTCACGGTGCTGGGACAGGGCGTGAAGCGGGTCGACGTCGACGCGCTGTACGACGGCGAGGCCTACCGGCCGAAGATCCGCCACGTCGACGGCAAGCCGATGTTCCTGTACTGACGGCGCCGACGGCGTGCTCAGGCCGGGCTCGCCTGGAGCGCGGCTACACTGCGCCGCATGAGCCGGTTCCGCGTCGACCTGCGTTCGGACACCGTCACGATGCCGTCGGCCGAGATGCGCGGGGCGATGGCCGAGGCCGAGGTCGGGGACGCCTGGTACGGCGACGACCCGACCGTGAACCGTCTGCAGGAGCTCGCCGCCGAGCGCCTCGGCAAGGAAGCCGCGCTCTACGTGCCGACCGGCACGATGGCCAACCAGATCGCGCTGGCGCTGCAGTGCGCGCGAACGGGCATCTCGTGGCGTGCTCGGCCGCGTCGCACGTGGCCACGACCGAGGTGATGACCTCGGCGGCCCTGTCGGGCATCGCGTTCCGTACGGCCGACCCGGGCCCCCGGGGGTGGATCGACGCCGAGATCCCCGGGCTCTGCTGGAACCCGACACCTACTACGACGTCGAGATCGTCGACGTGCTCTCGGTCGAGAACACGCTGGGTGGGGCGGGCGGCCGGGTGATGCCGCGTCGATGAGTTGCGGGCGGTGCGGAAGGTGGCCGACGACGCCGGGGTGCCGGTGCACCTCGACGGCGCCCGGCTTGTTCAACGCCGCGGCCGCGGCCGGGGTCGACGCCCAGGAGTTCGCGCGCGAGGCCGACACGGTGATGTTCTGCGTCTCGAAGGGACTCGGCGCGCCGATCGGGTCGCTGCTCTGCGGTCCTGCCGACCTGATGCCCGAGGCGCGGCGCCTGTAGATCCTGTTCGGGGGCGCCTGGCGCCAGGCGGGCATCACCGCGGCCGCCGGCATCGTCGCGCTCGACACGGTCCCGAGCGGCTGCACGAAGACCACGAGCGGGCGCGGCGCCTCGCCGAGGGGGTCGCCGAGCGGCTTCCCGGCTCGATCGATCTCGACCAGGTTGAAACGAACATGGTCCTCGTCGACACGGAAGCGGTGGGGCTCGGCCTGCTCGAGACGCTCGAGCGGCTGGAGGCCCTCGGCGTGGGCGCGACGCACACCGGCAGGCAAGTGCGCATGGTGACCCACGTCGACGTGAGCGACGACGGTGTCGACGTCGCGCTCGACGCGTGGGCCTCCGTCGCGGCGGCGCGCGTCATCGGACGCCGAGCGGTGCGAAGGAGGAGTGATGGGCCTGTTCACGAAGAACTACCCGCCCGAGATCGCCCCGCGCATCCCGCCGGGCCAGCGGCTCGTGAAGACATGGCCGGTGCTGCACTACGGGCCGATCCCGAACTTCGACGGCACGAACTGGGACCTCGAGGTCTCCGGCCTCGTCGAGAACCCGTTCCGGCTCGCCTACGAGGAGCTGCGGGCGCTTGCCGAACGTCACGGTCGATGCCGACATGCACTGCGTGACCGGTTGGACGACGCTCGACAACACGTGGGAAGGCGTCCCCTTCCGCACGATCCTCGAGCGTGCGCAGCCGACGCCCGAGGCGAAGTGGGTGATCGCCGAGTGCTCCCACGGCTACACGTCGGACCTCTCGCTCGAGGCGATGGGCGATCGACGACGTGCTGCTCGCCTGGCGCAACCACGGCGAGGACCTCACCCCCGAGCACGGATGGCCGCTGCGGCTCGTCGTCCCGAAGCGGTACGCCTGGAAGAGCGCGAAGTGGCTCACCGGCCTCCGCTTCAGCGACCGGAACGAGCGCGGCTTCTGGGAGGAGCGCGGCTACCACGTGCACGGCGAGCCGTTCGCGCGAGGAGCGCTACAGCTACCAGGAGGGCCCGAGGGCCGAGTTCCAGCCCTGACGTCGGCCTAGTTCGGCGCGAGCTCGCGGAGCAGCGCGATCTGCGCCGCGTGCGACGCGGCGTCGCCGGGTGTTTCGAGCACGAACGGCCACCCGGTTGCCTCCGGGCGAGCGAGCATCGCACGCCAGCCCTCGATGCCGATGAGCCCCTCGCCGATCGGCGCGTGCCGGTCGCGGCGCTCTCCTCGTGGGAACTCCGAGTCGTTGGCGTGCACGAGCGCGACCCGCTCGATGAGCCCGTGCTCGGCGAGCTCGGCGAAGAGCGCCTCGACGCCTTCGGGCTCGTCGAGCCCGTAGCCGGTCGCGAACAGGTGGCAGACATCGAGGCAGAGGCCCAGGCGGGCATCGTCGACTTCCTCGAGCAGGGCCGCGGCCTCGGCGATCGTCGAGGCGACCGCCCCTCGCGTGCCGGCCATCAGCTCCACGAGCACCCGCACCCGCTCGGCGCTGCGACCGTCTCCCGTAGGGTGTCCGCGGCCCTGCGTCGCGCCGTGGCCGCGTCGTCGTCACCGCCCGCGCCCGCGTGCAGCACGAGCAGATCGACGCCGAGCCGATCGCAGGCTCCGGCCGTTGCCATCGGGCGAGCGAGCGGGACTTCGCGAGGAAGCCGGGGTTCGGCGAGGCGATGTTCACGAGGTACGGGGCGTGAGCCGCCAGCGGTCCGAGCCCGCTCGTACGTCCACGCGCTCGCGGAACGCTGCCGCCGCCTCGTCGGAGAACGAAGGCGGCGCCCATGCGCGCGGATTCGAGACGAAGATCTGCGCGCAGTCCGCACCGCGTCGCCGACACTCCTCGACGACTCCGGTGGTGGCTTCGGACCCGCGGCGCACGTGGGCGCCGAACCTCACAGCAGGAAGAGCTGGATCGTGTCGCCGTAGCTGACCATGACTCCCGGCGCGGGGCTCTGGGTGATGACGACGCCCGGTGCCCCCGGGAAGATCGGTGAACGACGCCTGCAGGCCGTACTCCGCCGCCTTCGCCTCGGCCTCGGTGCGCGTCAGCCCGATGAAGCTCGGGAGCAGGAACCGCTCGGGCCCGAGCGAGACCTTCAGCGTCACGGCTGGAGGCGTACGGGGCCTCCTTGCCCGCCTTCGGGCTCACGCCGATCACGAACCCACGCTCGATGGTGTTGGAGAAGTCCTCCTCGGTCGTGACCGAGAAGCCCTCGGCACGCAGCAGATCGGACGCTTCCGCCTCGCTCAGCTCCGGCGACCTTCGGCATCGCCACGGGCGCATGTCCCTTGCTCACGACCAGCTCGACCGTGCTCCCCGAGGGAACCATGCCGGTCTGCACCTGCTCGATCACGCTTCCTTCGGGAACCTCGTCGTGGAAGCGGCGCTTCGTGACCGACGCATCGAGCCCGGCGCGGTCGAGCTGGGCGGTCGCCTCGTTCAAGCGTCATGCCGTCGACCTCTGGAGCCTCCACCGGGGGAGGGCCGAGCGAGGGCACGAGCGTGACCGTCTCGCCCTGCTTCGAGCGAGGTGCCGGGCTCGGGCTGCACGCGAAGCACCCGGCCCTCGGCCACCCGCTCGGAGTAGCTGCCCGTCGGCGATGCGCACGGCGAAGCCGAGTTCGGAGAGCTGGTCCCGGGCGGCGTCGACGGGGAACCCGCGAGCGCGGGCACGTCGGCGCGGTGGGGGATCAGGTAGGTCCACACGCCCCAGGCGCGTCGCGGCGAGCGCCGCCACGAGGGCGACGATGCCCAGACGCCGGCGCCAGCGGCGGCCGGTGCCCCGCTCCACCCGGACGATCGTGGCGGTGGTCGTGTCGAGCTCGCTCGCTCGGTACGTCGCCGAGCACGACGACGTCGGTCGTCGTCGCCGTCGGCGCGGCAGTGGCATCGCCGGGGGCGTCGTCGACGATCGACGTGAGCGCGCGGGCGGCGGGAGCGACGGCGCGATCGCCTCGAGGTCGCGACGCATCTCGAGGGCCGACTCGGGACGCATCTCCCGGTCGCGGTCGGTGGCGCTCGCGACGAAGCCGTCGAGCTCGGCGGAGATCGACGGCACGGTGGCGCTCGGCATCGGCACCCGGCCCGACAGGTGCTTGTACGCGATCGACATCGCGGTCTCGCCGGTGAACGGCAGCTTGCCGGTCAGCAGCTCGTAGCTCACGATGCCGAGCGAGTACAGGTCGCTGCGGGGGTCGGCCGGCTCGCCGCGGATCTGCTCGGGCGCCAGGTACTGCACCGTGCCGGTCACCGTGCCGGCCTGGGTCTGGCGGCCTTCCGCGTAGGCGCGTGCGAGGCCGAAGTCGGCGACCTTCACGACACCCTCGGTCGTGACCAGGATGTTCTCGGGCTTGATGTCGCGGTGCACGATGCCCTGGCGATGGGCGTGATCGAGCGCCTGCAGCGTCTGGCGCACGACCTCGGCCGTCTGCGCGGGCTCGAGGCGGCCCTCGCGGTTCAGCAGCGCGCGCACGCTCTGACCGCGGACGTACTCCATGACCATGTAGTAGATGCCGTCGACCGAGCCCCAGTCGAAGACGGCCACGATGTTGGTGTGGGAGAGCCCGGCCGCAGCCCGCGCCTCGGTGCGGAATCGATCGACGAACGCCTGGTCGCCGGCGAGCGAGCGGTGCAGCACCTTGATCGCGACCTCGCGGGCCAGCACCGTGTCACGGGCACGGAAGACCTCGCCCATGCCGCCCGACGCGATGCGCTCCACGATCGCGTAGCGCCCGTCGAGCGTGACGAGCGCATGGCCTTGCGGTGCACCCGGAGGCGCCGGCTGCGCGATACTCCTAGACGTGGTGCCCTCCTGCAGGTCGGGGAAGCGCTCTCGTCGCAGGAGCGCCGGCGCCTCGAGACGGGGCCGCCCGCGCGAATCGTATAGCCGGAAAGGGGCCGGATCGTGGAGGTTCGGGCAACTGCGTCGCCGAAGGGTCCCGATGCGAGCGAGATCGGCGCCGATCTCGACCGCATCGAGGCCGCCGTGGCGGCCGGGAACACCGATCTGCAGCGCGCTCGGGTTCTGGGCGGCTCGTGAAGCAGGTCAAGCTCGACCGGCTCCTGGTCGACGAGCACGCCGACCAGATCGGCCGCATCGACACGGCCGCGTTCCGGGCGGGGGTGAGGCTGCGCGTGCCGGTCTGGGTCGGGAACACTCCTGCTGCTCGGCACGGTCGGTCGGGGCACTCGCGGTTGGGGCCGCCTTCGTCTGGCAGACGCCCATGTGGAAGGGTCTCGCCCTGATCGCGGCCGGGGCGATCTGGTCGGTCTCGGTGCACTCGCCGACGCACTGGCTCGTGGGCTACCATGGTCGGCATCCGGTGGACCGACTGCTTCCTCGGAGGACCGCCGCCGCCGAGGCCAGGGCTGAAGTCCGACTACGGCACCTACCTGCGGGCCGACCCCGACTCCCGGGCCTGGATGCATGCGTCGGGCGCGATCGCGACGAAGCTCGCCCCGTTCGTCGCGCTCGCGTTCTGGCCGGCATCGAACGCGCCGTGGTGGGCGGCGGCCGCGCTGGCCGGCCTCGGCGTGCTGCAGATCGTGACCGACATCGGCGCTCAGCACGAAGTCGAGCGACTGGAAGAAGTTCCGCGCGAGAAGGCGATCGCGCGGGCAGCGCCGAGCGGCGCTGGCCGCCGGCGCCCGTCTGCCGAAGCAGGCGCGCGTCACCGGCGGTTCGCAGATCCCCGAGGGCCGGCGGCGTCGGTCGCCGAGCCCGTGGAGCCCGGCCCGTTCGAGGCACGGCGCTCGAGCTGAGCCGGTCGCGCTGCGCTTCGTCGCGCCTCGATGCTAGGGTGTGCGCCGTGGATCTCGTGTGCGTGGGCGACGTGATGCTCGACATCAGGGTCGACGCCGACGCGCTCAAGCGCGGCGGCGACGTGCACGGCCGCGTGCTGCTGCAGCCCGGCGGCACCTCGGCGAACGCGGCCGTCTGGGGGGCCTGGGCCGGCGCATCGACGCGGGTGCTCGGCCGCGTCGGCGACGACCTGCCGGGGCGCACCGTGTGCGGCGCCCTCGCCGAACGCGGCGTCGACGCCGCGCTGACGGTCGACCCCGAGGCGCCGACGGGCACGATGCTCGTCGTGCACGAGCCGGGGAGCGCTCGATGGTCGCCGACCGCGGCGCGAACGCGCGCCTCGCGCCCGACGACCTTCCCGCCGCGATCGAGGCGGGCGCCGTGCTGGTCTCCGGGTACCTGCTGCTGCAGGAACCCGGCCACGACGCGGCCGCTCGCCGCGCTCGCCCGATCGCGCGCGGGCCTCGTGGCGGTCGAGGCCGCGTCCTGGCCGCTGCGTCGAGGCGTTCGGTGCCGATCGCTTCTTCGAGGACACCGCGCAGGCGACCGCGGTGCTCGCGAACGAGCGCGAGGCCGAGGTGCTCACGGGCCGGACCGGCGGCGCACGCGGCGGGACTGCTCGGCGAGCGATACCGCCTGGCAGCGGTGAAGATGGATCGGCGCGGCGCGGCGCTCTGTCGTCGATGGCCTCCTTCGACCGCCCCGGCCGAGCCGGTCGACGAGATCGACCCGACCGGCGCAGGCGACGCGTTCGACGGGGTGCTGCTCGCGATGCTCGCGCGCGGCGCGGACCCGAGGCGCGCCTCGCCCTGGCATGCCACGCCGGCGCGCTCGTCGCGGCCAGCGCGCAGGCCTGGCCCGAGCTGGCCCGGCATGGGTGACGCGCTCACGATCGCCGACGAGGTGCGCGTCGCCCTCGTCACGGGCGTCGGCGTGGTCGCGCTCGAGACGAGCGTGATCGGACAGGGCTTGCCTTCTCCGCGCAACGAGGAGTGCGTGCAGCGCATGAGCGGCGCCATCCGCGAGGCCGGGGCGGTGCCCGCCTGGATCGGCGTCGTCGACGGCAAGGTGGTCGTCGGACTCGAGCGATCACGAGCTCGCGCGCTTCTGCACACCCGGAGCTGTGACGAAGGTGGCCCGGCGCGACGTGCCGATCGCCGTCGCGACCGGCGTGCTCGGAGCCACGACCGTGAGCGCCACGATCTGGGCCGGCGCGAGAGCGGGGGTGCGCGTGGCAGCGACCGGTGGCATCGGCGGCGTGCACCCGGGCGGACAGGTCGACGTCAGCGCCGACCTGTTCGAGCTCGCGTGCACCCCCGGGTTGCTCGTCTGCTCGGGTCCGAAATCGATCATCGATCCGGTGGCGACGGCCGAGAAGCTCGAGGAGCTCGGTGTGGCGATAGTGGGATACGGGGTGAACCGGCTGCCGTTCTTCCTCTCGAGGGAGGCCCCGGTCGAGCTGGAGCACCGGGCCGACACGCCCGCCGAGGCCGCGGCCATGCTCGAGGTCGTCACTCGCGCTCGGCACCGGGTCCACGATGCTGCTGTGCAATCCTGTGCCCCCGAGCGACGCGATCGCGTCCGACGAGGTCGCGGTGGCGGCGCGCGAAGCCGAACGGCTGGCCGACGGGGCGGCTGTCTTCGGCAAGTCGCGCACGCCGTTCCTGCTGGCCGCCATGGCGGAGCTCACCGCTGGAAAGAGCCTCGAGGCGAACCTCGTCTCTGCTCGAAGACAACGCGAGGGTCGCCGCGGAGATCGCGGTAACGCATGCCCGCGACGGCCGGCCCAGTTCGTCGGATGATCGGCTCGTGACCGGTCGGCCGGCTCGCGCGGCGCTGTGGGCCGGGGCCGCGGGTCCGATCGGGTTCCTGCTCGTCTCGTCCGTGCTCGCGGTCGTGCGCCACGACGTGATCGAACGTCAGGGCTGGGTGAGCTGGCCGAGCAGCATGGCGCTCGGAGGCGCTCCCGGTGTGCCGATGATCGCGACGTTCCTCTGGCTCGGTGGCGTGCTACGTGGTGTTCGCGCTGGGTGCCCTCAGGCCGGCGGCCGTCTCGATCGCTGGCGGTCGGCGGGCTACCTCGTGACCGCGACCGGCGATGTGCTGCTCGCCTTCCCGACCGATGCGCCGGGCGAGCCGACATCGTGGCACGGGGCCTCCACCTGGCCGGAGTGATCGTGGCGACCGTGGGCACACTCGTCGTGGCCGCCGGACTGTTGCGGGCCACCGGCGGCCGTGGATGCGTGGCGAGCCTTGCGCCCGGCGGCCGCGGTGATCGCTCGCGGCGACGGTCGTCGGGGTCGCGGGCGGCTTCGACGAGGGCTGGGCGAAGATCGTCTACGTGGTCGGGCATCACGCTGCCCGCGGCGGTGGTGCCGTGGTGCCTGCACCGAGCCGTGCGCGACGGGTCGGAGGCTCCGCAGGCGCGCGCCCTCACCTGAGCCAGGTCTTGCCGATCGCCTTCGAGAAGTGCCATGCGTACCGCATGCTCTTCGGCTTCTTCGACTCGCCGCCGCGCCGCGTGAGGAACGTGACCGGCACCTCCACGATGCGGGCTCGCTGCCGCAACGCCTCGATCGTGACCTCCGATGTCCAGAACTGGTCCTGCACGAGGATCAGCTTGCGCAGGGTCTCGGCGCGCGTGGCCCGGTAGCCGCTGGAGATGTCGGTGATGCGCTGGCCCGTGAGGATCGTGACGAGCCACGAGAAGAAGTGCACGCCGGCGTGCCGCAGGATCAGCCGCCACCGCGCTCGAAGTCGCCGAGCATGCGTGAGCCGTTCACGTGGTCGGCGCGGTCCTCGACGATCGGAGCGATCAGGGTCGGGATCTCCTCGGGCAGGTGCTGTCCGTCGGCGTCGAGCGTGACGACGATGTCGGCGCCGAGCCGCAGCGCGATGTCGTAGCCCACCCGCAGCGCCATGCCGCCGCCGCGGCGGATCGGCAGGGTCGCGGCGAGCGCGCCGGCCATGCGTG
This sequence comes from uncultured Actinomycetes bacterium, assembly GCA_963831325.1. Classification (GTDB taxonomy): domain Bacteria; phylum Actinomycetota; class UBA4738; order UBA4738; family HRBIN12; genus JAOUEA01. The sequence continues at coordinate 19,259 of CAWHQA010000014.1, read as the reverse complement.
CGGCGTCGGCGGTGCCGTCGTCGGAATGGTCGTCGATCACGATCGGCACGACGTGGTAGCCCGAGACCTCCTTCGGCATCGCCTCGATCACGGCGCCGACGTTCTCGGCCTCGTTGAAGGCGGGGGAGATCGTGATCGACCTTCGGGCCCGGGCGGCACGCGACGTTCGGCCTCTTCCCAGTCGAACCGCTCGACCGTGAGCGACTCCACGAGCTGCCGGATCGCTCGCTCGCTGCGGTCGGAGTGGCCCTGCAGGCGGAAGAGCAGCAGGAACAGCACGACCACCGCCCCCAACAGCACCGCCGACGAGCCGGCCGGTTGTTGCCGGCCTCGGAAGTTGAACGTGTCGAAGACGGGGTCGAACAGGTTCGGGAGCGCGGCGAGCACGACCACGGCGGTCGACGGCGAGGAACGCCGTGAACAGGCTCAGTCGGCTGATGTTGCGCCGCTGGTAGGACCGAGCCGCCGCGAGGAAGAACGCGACCGCGGCGGCGCCGGCGAGCAGCCGCAGCGCCCACATGGCGTCAGGAAGACCGGCATCTCGGCGACCTTCCACCGGTCGCGCGGCAGGATGTGGTCGGCGATCACCCGGTCCTTGTGCCGCTCGATCTCGGCGAACACCGACTCGATCAGCGTCTCCGAGAGCAGGTGCGGCTTCGAGGCCGAGGTCGAGCAGCTTCGTGTGCGCCGGGTTGTAGTAGTGCTCCTCGAGCTCGAACCGAGGGTTGTCGATCGGCTCGATCGACGACGTCGAGCCCGACCTCGGCGCCGGCCTTCTGCACGAGCTCGGCGAGCTCGAGCACCGAGAACGACTCGGTGAACTGGTTGAACACGCGCATCTCGCCGCGCTCGGCGGGGTTCGTCACCGCGAGCTCGACGCACTGCAGCGTGTCGACGATGTTCAGGTAGCCGCGGGTCTGCCCGCCCTTGCCGTAGACCGTGAGCGGATGCCCGATCACCGCCTGCAGGCAGAAGCGGTTCAGCGCCGTGCCGAACACGTCGTCGTAGTCGAACCGGGTGAGCAGGCGGTCGTCGAGTCGCGTCTCCTCGGTGTGGATGCCGTAGACGACGCCCTGGTTCAGGTCGGTGGCCCGCATGCCCCAGACGCGGCAGGCGAAGTGGATGTTGTGGGAGTCGTGCACCTTCGACAGGTGGTACATCGAGCCCGGGCAGCTTCGGGAACGGAAGGGTAGTCGCGCCGGCCGTTGTGGTCGATCTCGATGTAGCCCTCTTCGATGTCGATGTTCGGCGTGCCGTACTCGCCCATCGTGCCGAGCTTCACGAGATGGGCATCGGGGGTCAGGTCCCGCATCGCGTAGATGACGTTCAGGGTGTTCACGACGTTGTTCGTCTGCGTGAACACGGCGTGGTCGCGGTCCTTCATGGAGTACGGCGCGCTCGGCATCTCGCCGTAGTGCACGACCGCTTCGGGCCGGAAGTCGCGGAACAGCTTCTCGGTCACGGCTCCAGTCGGTCAGGTCGCCTTCGGTGAAGCCGATCTCGGAGCCGGTCACGTCCTTCCAGGCGGTGACGCGATCGGGCAGCCCCGAGGCGATCGGCGTGAGAGAGTCGGACCCGGCCTCCTGGTGTGCGGTACGCCGAAGGTAGTTGTCGATCACGTGCACCTCGTGGCCGCGGTTGGAGAATCGCATCGCGGTCGGCCACCCGAGGTAGCCGTCACCGCCCAGGATCAGGATGCGCATGTCGTTCCTTTCGGAAAGGGGAGTTCGTCTCGGAAACTCGCCCGATCGTATCAATAGGCCGCCGAGCTCGATGTGTCTGGAGGCGGGATCGTCGCAGGTCAGCGGGCTAGGATGCCGATGGCATGGTGAGCAACGGCCCGGCGGCGCGCACCGACGTGTCGACGAGGGACCGCCGGGCGGGTACGGCCCGCGCGATCTCTCTTCTCGTCGGATCGCTCCTCGTCACCGTCGTCGCCTACCTCGTGGCAACAGGAGCGACGCTCCGACCCCTTGGGTCCGATTCCTTCGGGTACATCTGGCAGACCCGCTTGATCGGGCAAGGACCGCTCTCGGCCGTCGGCAGCCGTCCGGGGCTGCCGGTGCTGAGCGCGGTGCTCGCCGGGTTCGGCCTCACATCTCGAACCGACGCGGCCCTGATCGTCCCGCTCGTGCTGATCGTGGCGCTCGGATTCGCGGTCGCCGTCGTGGTGCGGGTCGCGTTCCGCCTGCCTCGATGGGCCGTGTGCAGCATCGGAGTCACGGTCGCGCTCTGGGGCGGGGCCGTTCACCTGTCGCAAGGACATCTGGCGAACGAGCTCAGCCTCGTGTGCATCGTTCCTGCGGTCTTCCTCCTGGTCACGGGCGAGGTCACCCAGCGCGGGCGTATCGTCGGGAGCGTTGCGGCAGCCACAGCCTCGGGATTCGCTCACCCGGGCGTCCTGGCGTTCTACCTCGTCGTGGCGGGAACATGGGCGGTGTTCTCTCTGCGGACGGTCGACGGTACCGAACGCTCGAGGAGGCGGTGGTGGCGAGCGCCGGCCGGTTCGTTCGGGCTCGTGCTGGTGATAGCCGCAGCCATCGTCACTGCCGTCCTCGGCGCGATGGGCTTCCGGGTCGACGACCTCACGAACCTCACCGAGGGCGTGCAGATGTTCTCGCAACGGCTCGACCTCATCGTGAGCTCGATCGGTTTGTGGGTCTCTGCGGTGACCGTCTTCGCCGTGGCGGGAGGTGTCGTCGTCTGGACTCGACGTGACTCGACATCACGGCCGCTCGTGCTCCTCGGCACCGCGTGGATGCTCGTATGCGCCACCGGGGGCCTGCTGGGATCGCTGTTTCCGTCGCTTCCGGGACACCGTGCTCTCGGGATGATCGTCCCGCTGCCCGCGCTCGCGGGTCTCGGAGCCGTCGGGGTGGCGCTCGGCATCCGAGACGAGATCGGGTTCGACGCGCTGCCGCCGGCGTCTCGGCCGCCCGCGTGGGTCGGTGCCTGGCTCGCGCCCAGTGTGGTGATCGCGTCCTGCGTCCTGGTTGCCCTTTCCGGCCTCGCTCCGTTGAGCCGCCGGGCAGCCTTGCCGGTCAAAGCGGGCCCAGCGCGCGTGATCGCGTCGTACATCGCCGAGGCCGCCTTGAACAGACCCGTCGTTATCTTCACCGAGCCGACGACCCCGGCAGCGGCTCTGTCGTGGAGGGGCCGGCAGAACCAGATGCGAGCGCTCTCCCCGACGGATGCCATCGACGGGGTCTTCGTCATCGTCGGAACCCTCGACGGTGAGCGGTTTCCTGTGCAGCGGGCATCTCAGGCCGATGCTGACGATGAGGCGATCCGGTCTGCGATCGCGAACAGCTGGGCGCACGGCGCAGGCGCGGCGCTGCGCGACGGTGCGATCGTCGTCGCGGCGCGTGGCTACGTGGGCGATCAGACGTGGCAGCGCCTGAGCGATGACGGATCGAGGCTCGTGGCACCGGGGTTGGCGGTGATCCGCGGCCCGCTGACCTCGCCGGAGGTGCTCGTGCCCGCCGCGAGCGTTCCGATCGCGTCCGCTGGAGTCCGGGCGACCCTATGTGTTCTCGCCCTCGCGGCTGTTGGTGGCGGATACGCCATGACCATGGTGAACGAACGGCGCGGGGGCCCGGTCGACATCACTGCGCTCGCCCCCGCTGTCGGTGCCGTCGTCGTCGTCCTCATCGGGACGGGTGTGGGTCTCATCGGCATCGATCCGAGCGGAGCGGACGGTCTGCTCGTGTTGGGCGCGGCGTCGGTTGCCGGCTACGTGCTGGCAGCCAGGTCCGCGAGCGCCTCGAGCACGAGATCGACCTCGTCGAGCGAGTGATAGTGGCAGAAGCCGATGCGAACGGCCCCGCCGGTGTCGAGGAGTCCCAGTCGGTCGTAGAGCTCGATCGCGTAGTAGTGGCCGTCCCACACGAAGATGCCACGCTCGGCGAGCGAGCTCGCCGTGTCGCGAGGATGGGCGTCGCCGACGCGCAGGGCGAACGTCGGCGTGCGCTCATCGAGCCGATCGAGGGCACTGACGCCGTACAGGCGCACACCGTCGATGGTGGCGACCCCTTCCAGGAAACGTCGCGCGAGCCCGCGTTCGTGCGCCCGGATCGCGTCGAAGGCAGCGACGACGGCTTCGCGCCTGTCACCGGCGGCAAGTTTCCCGCTCGCGGCGCCGATCTCGGCGAGGTAGTCGACCGCGGCCGCGAAGCCCGCCATGGCTTCGTGGTTCTGCGTGCCCGTCTCCCAGCGCTCAGGTGACGCGTAGCGCTCGGCGGGACGTACCCGGTAGGGGTCCCAGCCGTCGAGCACCGCGTCGGTCGCGGCGACCATTCCCATGTGCGGTCCGAAGACCTTGTACGGAGAGATCGTGACGATGTCGGCGCCGAGCGCATCGAGGTCGATCGAGCGGTGCTGCGCGATATGCACCCCGTCGACGGCGACCAGAGCGCCGGCGGCCTTGGCCCTCGCGATCATCTCGGTGGCCGGGGTCACCGTGCCGACGGCGTTCGAAGCCAGCGTGAACGCGACGAGCCTTGGTTCGCGTTCGAGCGCCGCGTCGAACGAGTCGAGCTCGATCGTCGCATCGCTGGTGTGCACATCGACCCACGACACGTCCGCCCCGGCGTCGCGGGCGGCCAGCACCCACGGGCGCACGTTCGCGTCATGATCGAGGCGTGTCACTACCACGTGGTCGCCGGGACCGATCGTGCGAGCGAACGAACGCGACAGGTGGAACAGCAACGACGTGGAATTCGCGCCGAAGACGATGCGCTGCGGATCGACGCCGGCGAGGTCGGCACCCGCACGGCGTGCGGCGGCGACGGACTCTTCGAGATCCTCGCTGGCCGCGAACACCCCGTCCATGTTCGAGATGCCGCGCGCATAGTGGGCCGAGATCGCCTCGATGACGGTGTCGGGCACCTGTGACCCTCCCGGAGCGTCGACGTAGACGATCGGACGACCGTCCTGCACGCGCGAGAGCGCGGGGAATCGCGAACGGAGAACCGAGAGGTCGGCTGAGGTCGTCACCGCCATAGGTTCGCCTGCGAGCGCACCCGCGACAACCGACGAGGCGCCCGTCCGGGCGCCTCGTCGCTCACGGGGTCGGGGGGATCGCTACGTCGTGCGGTTCAGCTCACCACGCAGGCCGTCGGCCGTCAGCGATTCCCTGCGGGCTCGAAGATCGAGGTAGAGCAGCACACTGACGATGGCCGCGAAGGGGGCTGTGATGATCTGTGCGATCGCCTGGAAGATCCACGACACGAACCAGTTGTCGCCTCCGATCGCACCGATGATGCCTCCGACAAGGGCCGTGATGATGGCCGCGACGACGATGACACCGAGCGCGTGCCAGAAGAACCCCTTGACGAGGTTCCACGATCGGCTCATGGCATCGGTGCCTCGCAGGTTCTCCACGACCAGTGCGGGGATCGAGACCGAGAACATCACGAGGAAGATCACACCCGGGATGATCAACAGGATGAATCCTCCGGCCACGGCGAGGCCGACAAGGATCGAGATCAACAGCACGCTGCCGAACCGGGCGAAGCCCCACTTGTACGAGGCGTCGATGTCGACCGGGTCGCCGATGCTTCCCAGGGCGGCCCCGCGCATGATCGCTGCTTGCAGCACCGCATTGATGATGACGCCGATCACGGCGCCGATGAGGGCGACGAGGATCGCCACGCCCGCCGTTCGCGCGCTGACCGTCTCGACGGACTCGCCGAGGACGGTGACCGTCTCGGTGTCGGGTGCGAAGACGACGCCGCCGATGAAGGCGCTGATGAACGTCAGCGGCACGACGACGATCGCGACGATCATCAACAGGCTCGCCGCGTTCGTCTTGTAGATCTCGAATGCGGTGCTCAGGATCTCTCCGATCCCGCGCTGTGGGAGGCCGGGTCCTCCTGCGCCTCCCTCGCCGCCGCCGGGAGGCGGTGGAGGCGGGGGAGGGGGCGTCGTGAAGCCCGAATCGTCCATGGTGGGTCCCCCTTCTTCGAACGAACGCGCGAATCGTACGCCTGCTCTCCGCACCGGTGTGGGATGCGAGGCCGCGACACGACGGGAGGCTCAGCCCACGTCGAGCGGGCCCCACGCCTCGTCGGGGCGCCACGAGGACCAGTCCCGGTCGAACGGCGGCTCCCGCCGGAGCACGTGTTCGATCGCACGCTCACCGGCTCGACGAACGTCGCGCGCTTCGGCTTCCGTGAGCAGCCCCCGCTCGACGGCCTCCTCGAGCTCGTGCTCGTCCTTCCACTCATATGTGTCGAGCGCGGGCGGGATGCGCACGTCGAGGAACCAGTCCGTGTACTCGAAGCATGTCCGCCCGACCGGCCGAAGCGGCGACTGGATGTTCACGTAGGACCCACGGAAGCGCCACTCCGTGTCCCACGACAGCAGCACCGCGTAAGGCGTTTCCGGGAACGCGAACGACAGCACCGACAGGTCGCGCACGACCGTCTCCAGCTCCCACGGCCCGTCGTGGAACCGCACCTCACCGTGATCTCTCGGATCGTTCAGGAAGCGGGACCCGGGAGCGAGATAGAACGCGCGATGGTGCTCGGCAACATCCTCGACAACCCGGACGCTCCGCACTGCGAGCGGACGGCCCCGCCAGACCTCTCGGAGCGTGACGATCTCGCCTCGGGTGAGCGGTGCCGGCTCCCGGGTGCCCCCGCCGTTCGCGCCGCTGATCAGCCGAGCCGCTCGGCCAGCGCCGTGACGATGCGCTCAGCCGCCCAGTCGAGGTCGTCCTGCGTGACGCAGAGCGGGGGAGCCAGCCGCACGGTGGTCTCGTGTGTGTCCTTGGCGAGCACGCCCATCTCCATCAGCCGCTCGCACACCTCGCGCGCAGGAGCCGCCTCGGGTGTGAGCTCGATGCCGATCCACAGGCCCTTGCCGCGGACCTCGGCGACCGCACCCGCCGGCGACTCGGCCCGGAGCCGTTCGATGAACGCGGTGCCGAGCTCGTCGGAGCGTCGTTGATACTCGCCGGTGTTGAGAAGCCGGAGCACCTCGATGCCGATCGCGCATGCGAGCGGATTGCCGCCGAACGTCGACCCGTGCTCGCCGGGGCGGAACACCCCGAGCACGTCACGCGTCGACACGACCGCCGAGATGGGCACGATGCCACCCCCGAGCGCCTTGCCGACGATGTACACGTCGGGCCGCACGTCGTCGTGCTCGCAGGCGAACGTGCGCCCGGTCCGCCCGAGCCCCGACTGGATCTCGTCGGCGATCAGCAGCACTCGGTGCTCGTCGCAGAGCTCCCGGGCGCGGCGCAGATACCCCTCAGGCGGCACGATGACCCCGGCCTCGCCTTGGATCGGCTCGACCAGGAACCCGACGACGTCGGGGTCGGCGAGCGCGGTCTCGAGCGCCGCCTCGTCGCCGTAGGGCACGGTCACGAACCCGGGTGTGAACGGCCCGAACCCTCCCTTGGCACTCGGGTCGGTCGAGAAGCTCACGATCGTGATGGTGCGCCCGTGGAAATTGCCCTCGCAGGTGACGATCTTCGCCCGGTCCTGGGGCACGCCCTTCACGTCGTACCCCCAGCGACGAGCGGTCTTCACGGCCGTCTCGACCGCCTCGGCGCCCGAGTTCATCGGCAGCACCATCTCCATGCCGCAGAGCTCGGCGAGTCCCTTGCAGAACGCGCCCATCTGGTCGTTGTGGAACGCTCGGCTAGTGAGGGTGACCCGATCGAGCTGCGCGTGCGCCGCTGCGATCAGGTCGGGGTGACGGTGGCCGAAGTTCAACGCCGAGTAGGCGGCGAGCATGTCGAGGTAGCGCTTGCCCTCGACGTCGGTGACCCAGGCGCCCTCGGCCTCGGCGACGACGACCGGCAGGGGGTGGTAGTTGCGCGCCGAATAGCGCTCGACCAGTCGGATGTGCTCGTCGGAGGTCGTGGGTGCGTCGCCGGGGGAAACCGGCAAGGCGGGGGAGAGCTGTCCGCCGGGATCGGCTACCGTCGTCATCGAACCCCTTTCGCGCCCGTGTGCCGTTAGGCGCCCGCACGAGCGCTCAAGAGGATGATACGGCCTTGCTCAGGGCCGTCGAGACCTCTTGACGGATGTCGGAGCTCAGGCGTAGATTCAATTTCCGCTCGAACACATGTTCGATTCCTGTTGGCGAGGGTTCATAGGTGACGAAGCGATTCGACGAGGAGATCCGGGTCGAGCGCGATACCGGCATGCCGAGCGCCTTCGAGTGGCGGGGCAAGCGCTACGAGGTCGCCGACGTGATCGGCCGGTGGAAGATCGAAGGCCGTTGGTGGTCCGATGGTCGCGATCGCGAGTACTGGCGTGTCGAAGCTCGCGGTGGCGCGGTCTGGGACCTCTACTTCGACCGAGGCAAGGACCGCTGGCACATGGAACGCTTGTGGGACTGAACGCCGTGCGGGAATATGCTGGGTCTCGAGATGGCGAAACGACTCGCGCTGGCGTCGTTCGGTGTCGCGGGCCTCGGCGCAGCCATCGCGGTGTTCGCCCCGCTCATCACGTCGTGCAGTTCAACGTCGGGCGGAGCCGAACATTGCACAGAAACCAGTACGTTCGACCACGACGGAGCTTGGGTCATCGTCGTGGTCTCGGCCACGGTGCTGCAGACGCTCCTGCCTCTGCTCGCGTCGATCGGGCTCTTCTTCGTGCCGGCCGCGGTGCTGATGACGATCGCCGCAGCCAGGGACGAGCGTTTGACCGCGCCTGTGCACGGTTAGGGCACGGTCTCGAAGCCTTCCCGGCCGAAGTCGGGATCGAACGCGAACGCGCGGTCGATGCGTTCGGCGCGCATCAGCTCGAAGCTCATCCGGTCCACGAACGTCGACCTGCGGCTCAGGCCTGCCATATAAGCGACTGTCGCACGTTCGTGGAGCGGCTTGTCGACGAAACGGATCTCGCAGACCGGCAGCAGGTGGTCGAGGAACGACCGGACCAGGTCGGTGCCGAGTCGCCGATGGATCAATGCGATCGATTCGACCACGACGTAGTTGTGTGTGATGAGTCGTTCGTCCTCGTGAGTCGAAGTCTCGTCGAGCCATCGCGATGCACGGTCGTTCGCGGCATCGTCCCCGGCGAGCAGCGCGAAGAACGCAGAGGTGTCGACGAACGTCGTCATGACTTGTGCAGATCTTCGGCGAGGATCTCGGCCAGGTACTCGTCATGGCGCAGGCTCACGTCGGTCTTCCCTTCGATGTCGCGGCCTGTACCCACAACGGCCAGCGCCCTGGCGAACCGCCCGGCACGGTCGTCGCGCTCAGGCAAGCGGTCGACGGCCTCGCGGATCACCTCGGCCATCGAGACGCCGCGCTCGGCGGCGAGACGTTTCGCCTTCTCGGCCTGCTCGATGGTGAGTTGGATCTGCGTTCGAACCATCGACATCATGATAACACTCTAAGACATCATGATGACGCCCTTCGTGCATCTCGATGTTCGGTCGTGCTTCTCCTTGAAGGAAGGCGCGTTCACTCCTGAGCAGCTCGTGGCCTGCTTGGCAGCGCTCGCGCCGGCGCCTGGCTCGGGCCCACCGGCCGTGGCCATGACCGACCGTGATGGGCTCTACGGCGCCGCACGGTTCGTGCGGGCGTGCGAGTCCCAGGGCGTGCGTCCGATCCTGGGCGCCTCGCTCACGGTTCGGGCGTGTACACCGCCGCCGGGAGATGCCCATCGTGGTGCTGCTCGCGACCGACGACATCGGATACGCGAACCTCTGCCGGCTCATCACCGACGCGCACATGCTCGGCGAGCGCGGCGACCCGTGGGTCGACCCGCTCCAGATCTGCGCGCATGCAGCCGGTCTCGTCGCGATCGCCGGACCGAGCTCGCACCCGGGGCGTGCAGCGACCGCCGGCCGCGTCGATCACGGCGCGCGACTGCTCGATCCGTTCCGCGAGGCGTTCGGTCGCGACCGGCTCTTCGTCGGCGTCGAGCACCGGCTCGAGCGCGAGTCCAGCGACGAGGTCCGAGCGATGCTGCGGCTCGCCGAGCGGATCGGCGTCGGCGCCGTCGCGACGAACCCTGTGCGCTACCTCGACCCGGGCGACGCGTTCGTGGCCGACGTGCTCGAGTGCATGCGGCGCCTGGTGCCGCTTGCAGAGACGAACGTCACGCGCCGCAACGCAGAGGGCTGGTTGAAGCCGGCCGCCGAGATGCGCGCGCTCTTCGCCGAGCGCCCCGACCTGTGTGACGCGACCCTGACCGTCGCCGACATGTGCCGATACGACCTCGGGCTCGGGCGCATCCACTTCCCGGACTTCCCGACGCCGGGCAATCGCAGCGCCGACGCCGTGCTCGCCGAGCGGTGCTGGCGGGGCGTGCACGAGCGGGGTATGCGCGAGACCGAGGCGTCTGCGCGATCGGCTGCACCACGAGCTCTCGATGATCCGGCGCATGGGGTTCGCGGCGTACTTCCTCACCGTGGCCGACATCGTCGCCGACGTGAAGGCGATGGGCATCCGGGCCGCGTGCCGGGGGAGCGCCGCCGGTTCGCTCGTGTGCTACCTCACCGGCATCTCCGACGTCGATGCGCTCCGCCACGACCTGTCGTTCGAGCGGTTCATGAACCCGATGCGCAAGGACCTTCCCGACATCGACATCGACGTCGAGTCCGCCAGGCGCGAGGACGTCTACGACATGATCCTCAGTCGCCACGGCGAAGAGCGCGCCGGCTGCGTCGCGATGATCGACACCTACCGCGCGCGCTCGGCGATCCGCGAGGTCGGCAAGGCGCTCGGCCTGCCCGAGGTCGAGGTCGGCGTCGTCGCGAAGTCGTTCCCGCACATCTCGGCGCGGCACCTGCGCGAGGCGATCGACCGCCTGCCCGAGCTGGCAGGGCATCAACCTGCGCTTCGAGCAGATGGAACGCCTGATCGGCGTCGCCGAGAGGATCGCCGGCTTCCCGCGACACATCGCGCTGCATCCCTGCGGCATCGTGCTCGCCTCGCACGACCTGGTGCGAGCGCGTGCCGCTCGAGCGCAGCGCGAACGGCCACCGCATGATCCAGGCCGACAAGGACGACGTCGAGCTGCTCGGCTACCTGAAGCTCGACATCCTCGGCGTGCGCATGCTGAGCTCGATGCGCCACGCGCTCGACGAGATCGCGCGCACGACGGGGGAGAAGGTCGACCTCGACCGCATCGCGCTCGACGACCCCGCCACGTTCGAGACGATCCGCGCCTCCGACACGCTCGGGTGCTTCCAGATCGAGTCGCCCGGCCAGCGCGAGCTGCTGCAGAAGCTGCAGCCCGACCGCTGGGAGGACCTGATCGTCGACATCTCGCTGTTCCGGCCCGGGCCGGTGAAGTCCGACATGATCACGCCGTACCTGCGACGGCGCTCCGGCATTGAGCGCCCGACCTACATCCACCCCGGCCTGCGCGGGCCGCTGCAGGAGACGTTCGGGGTGATCGTCTTCCACGAGCAGGTGATCCGGGCGCTCGCGGCGCTCGCCGGCTACACCGAGACCTACGCCGACCACATCCGGCGACACCTCGACCACGAGGACATGCTGCCGGGGTTCGAGGCGGACTTCCTCGAGCGCGCCGCGGCTCGCGGCGTCGATCGCGAGGCCGCCGAGAAGATCTGGCACGCGGTGACGCAGTTCGCGTCGTTCGGGTTCTGCAAGGCGCACGCGGCCGCGTTCGCGGTGCCGACCTACCAGAGCGCGTGGCTGAAGACGCACTACCCGGCGCACCTGTTGGCGGGCCTGCTCACCCACGACCCCGGCATGTACCCGCGGCGCCTGATCCTGGAAGACGCGCGCCAGCACGGCATCCCGATCCTGCCCCTCGACGTGAACGCGAGCGAGCCCGAGTACGTCGTCGAGGAAGTCGAGGGGGTCTGGGGGGTCAAGGAGCGAGCGACAGCGAGCGTAGCCCCCCAGCATGGGACCTTCGGCGTCGGCTCGCGCTCCAGGACGTGCACGGCATCAGCGACGCCGAGATCCGCTCGATCATGACGGCGCGCGCCGACCGGGCGTTCCGCGACGTGGGGGACTTCATGCGGCGCACCACCGTGAGCCGTCCGGTGACCGAGGCGCTCGCGCACGCGGGCGCGTTCGACGCGCTCGAGCCCGCCCGCCGCCGTCACCTCTACGTCGCGATGACCGCCGAGGCCGAGCGCGAAGGCGACCAGCTCACGCTCACGATGGGCGCCGACCCGGCCGAGGGTCACCGGTTCAAGGACTACTCCGACGCCGAGGTGGTGCGCGCCGAGCTGGAGGTGATGGGCCTCGACGCCACCCGGCACATCGTGAGCTTCTTCGAGCCGCTGCTCGCCGACCTCGGCGTGACCCGCGCGAAGCGACCTGCGGCGCACCCGCGGCGGCTCGAAGGTGATCGTGGCCGGCGTGAAGGTCGCCTCGCAGACCCCGGCGATCCGCAGCGGCCAGCGCATCATCTTCCTCACGCTCGACGACGCGACCGGACCGGTGGAGGTCACGGTGTTCGAGTCGGTACAGCCGAAGGTCGTGAAGACCGTGTTCCACGGGTACGCGCTGGCGGTCGCGGGCGAGCTGCGGCGCACCGGTGTGGGCGGGGTGAGCGTCGTCGCCGAGGAGGTCTGGGACCTGTCGGCGCTGCATCGCGCGCGGGGCGAGGGCAGGTTGCGCGAGGCCGTTCGCGGCGACGTGCGCCTGCCACCGGCGTCGGCGCCAGCCGCCGGCACCGGACCGCGCACGCTCTGGCACGCGAGCCCCGGCTCCGCGGGATGATGGCCGCATGACCACCCGGCGCACGGTGCCCGACGAACGCCCGCCCGAGCCGATCCTGCACGTCGACCTCGACGCGTTCTACGCCTCGGTCGAGGTGCTGAAGGATCCGTCGCTCGCAGGCAAGCCGGTGATCGTCGGCGGCGTGGGCGGGCGCGGGGTGGTGAGCTCCGCGTCGTACGAGGCTCGCGAGTACGGGGTGCGATCGGCGATGCCCACGGTGCGCGCGCGGCGGCTCTGCCCCGACGGGGTGTTCGTGCCGCCCGACTTCGAGGCGTACCAGGCGCACTCGAACCGGTTCCGCGAGGTGCTGCTCGCACACACGCCGCTCGTCGAGCCGATCTCGCTCGACGAGGCGTTCCTCGACGTCGGCGGCGCCACCATGCTGTTCGGCGAGCCGCGAGAGATCGCCGCGCGCATCCGCGCCGAGGTCGAGCGCGAGGTCGGCGTCACGTGCTCGGTGGGCGTCGCGCCGACGAAGTTCGTGGCCAAGCTCGCGAGCGACCACTGCAAGCCCAACGGCATGCTGGTGGTTCCCGCCGACGGTGTGCTCAGCTTCCTCGAGCCGCTGCCGGTGAGGCGGCTGTGGGGTGTGGGGGAGAAGACCGGCGAGGTGCTCTCGCGCCTCGCCGTTCGCACCGTCGGCGACCTCGCGGCGACGCCGGAGCCGATCCTGGCTCGCCTGCTCGGCGAGCAGAGCGCCCGGCACCTCTCGCGGCTCTCGCGCGGCATCGACGAGCGCGACGTCGTGCCGTACGAGGCGCCGAAGTCGGTCGGCCACGAGGAGACGTTCGAGCACGACCTCGACGACGACGAGATCCTGTTGCGCGAGCTGCTGGCGCTCTCGGGCAAGGTGGCCTCGCGCCTGCGAGCCGACGGCTACCGGGCACGCACGGTGACGATGAAGGTGCGCTCGGCCACGTTCACCACCCTCACGCGCTCGAAGACCCTCGCCGATGCCACCGATGTGGGCGCCGACCTGTACCACACGGTTGCCGCCCTCTACCGGGCGCTGCCGGGGATACGGCGCCGGGTGCGGCTGTTGGGCGTGCAGGCGAGCGGACTCGTCTCCGCAGGCGCCGAGCAGCTCGCGATGCTCCGCGGGGAGCGCTGGGGCGACGTGGAGCGCGCGGTCGACCGCATCGAGCGTCGGTTCGGGCGAGGCGCGGCGATGCCCGCCTCGCTGCTCGACCGCGCACGCCCCGACGCCCGATCTGAGCTCTCCGGCCGCAGGGTCGCGGTGCTCGTGGGCAAGGAGTTTCATGGGTGCAGGGTTTCCAAGTCGGGCTGCCTCCCTATAATCGAGGCGTGCCCCTGAGCGAACACGAACAGCGCATCCTCGAGGAGATCGAGCGGCGGCTCGCCGAGGACGACCCGAAGCTCGTCGAGCAGGTCGGTCGCACCGACCTCTACACGCATCTCGCGCGGCGCATCCGGCTCGCGGCCATCGCGTTCGTGTCTCGGCTTCGTGCTGCTGCTGCTGTTCGTCGTGAGCCCCTGGATCGCGGCCGTCGGCTTCGTGACCATGATCGGTTCGGCGCTTGTTGATCTACCGCTACCTCGGACAGCTCGGGCGCGATCAGATCCGCGCGATGCAGACCGAGGGCGGATCGCTTCGACCGGCATCATCGGACGGCTCGCCGCGCGCTTCCGTCCGCCGGCTGCCGACGCGACGACCGACGAGCGACGGCTCCTCGACGCTCCTAGTCCGTTCGGGTGGTTCCGCGACCTTCGTGACCTCGCGGCTTGCCGCTGTTCCGCGCGCTGTTGTACAACGGGGTCCCCTTCCCCCTGGGCGCGAGTCGTCGGTCGGTTGTGCCATCGTCCTTCGGCGATCCGTGCCGAAGGCGTCGAGACGACGGAACGTCGAGACCGAGGGGGCACGCGACCGGATGGAGGGATTCACCACCCACCAGGCCTGCAAGTTCACCGGCTGCACGCCGCGCCAGCTCAGGTACTGGGACCAGATCGGGTTGGTGCAGCCGACCGTCCAAGGCACCGGCGGCCGCCCGGGGGTGCCGCGCCTCTACGCCTTCCGCGACCTCGTGGCGCTGCGGGTCGTGAAGTCGCTGCTCGACGGCGGCATGTCGCTGCAGCGGGTGCGTCGATCGTGGGAGTTCCTGAACAAGAAGGCGGGCATGGACAAGCACCTGTCCGAGGTGAAGCTCGTCACCGACGGGCAGAGCATCTTCAAGATCTGCCGGCGAGACGGCGAGGTGATGGACGCCCTGCGAGACGGCCAGATGGCGTTCTTCGTCGCGATCGACGACATCGCGACCGGGGTCGAGACCAACGTCCGTCAGTTCCGCGAGGACCGGGAGCGGTTCGTGCGAGCGCTGCGAGAGGCCGCGGCGCACACGGTCACCGGCACGTCGTCAGCGGCCGGCGAGCGTCAGCGTCGCCGGTACGGCCCGGTGAGCGCTGGGTCCAGCCGGCGTGGCCGCCGCATCGCGCGGCACGACCGCGTGCGACGCTCGCGTCGCCTCGGCGGCCTCATGCCGGGCCGGGCTCACGCCCGGCGTAGGCCGCGTCGGTCGCGAGCGCGGGTCAGCCGATCCAGGTCGTCGTCGAGCGCGATGAGCCCGAGGCCATGGACGGCGCGCCGGTACTCCTCGAGGGTCTGGCCGGGACTCTCGCGGGTGCCCGAGCTCGGCGGCCCGCTCCGCGAACACGTCGTAGGTCGCGAGGATCAGCGTCCGCGGCGCCGGCCCGGCGCGGCGCAGCCGGCAGCCGGCGGCGCCAGGCCCTCGCGCGGCAGGCACGAGCGCCAGGCCGACGCGCCGAGCGACACGGCGGCGAGGAGAGCACCGTCGGGCAGTGACACGGACCCGGACGGGTGCGGCGTTCGCCGACGCCGGAGGTCGAGCGCGACCCCCGATCGCCGCGGCGCGCGACCGCGGCGCCGAACAGGCGGTCGGCGCTCCGCGGAGCGCCGCCGAGCTGGCGGCGGATTGCCTGGGCGGTCCCCGCGCCGCGGGTTGTCCTCCGTCGCCCGCACCGGCACGGTGCCACGCACGGCTCGCGGAGCGTCGGGGTCGAGGTAGGGGTAGGCGGCGACGTTCTGCCGGTTCGGGGTCGGCTCGAACGGGAACCCATCCGAACGACGGGAACAGCACCTCGACCCAGGAGTGGGCGTTCTCGGTCGTGACCGTGAGCCGGTCGCCCGAGCGTCGATGGACTGCCCGGGCGTGAAGCCGACGGCCAGCCGCGCCGGGATGCCGAGCGTTCGCAGCATCACCGCCATCGCGCTCGAGAACTGCTGGCAGAAGCCCGTCCTTCGTCTGCGTCAGGAACTCGACCATGGCGTCGGTCGCTCGACGAGCCCGGCACGTCGTCGTCGTAGGTGAACTCCCGGTCGGATCGGTGAACCGTGTCCTGGATCGCGATGATCCGCGTCGTAGTCGGTGTCCGCGCTCTCGGTCCACTGTTCGGCCGACGTCTCCGATCTCGGGCGGGAGATCGGCGGGCGTCACGGCGTACGGGCGCGGTCGCGTCGCCGCGATCGTGCTTCGGCGCGAAGCTCGCTCGGGGGTCGGCTGCACGACCTGTCGGCCACGGCGCGTGTAGGTCACGCCCGCGCTCGACGCCGCTCTCGAGATGAGATCGAGCCCCCCTCGGGTCCCACCGCATGCCATCGAGCGGCGCGTCGGTCGACAGCGGGTGGGTAGGGGAGCGGCAGCCACGGCAACGCGAGCTCGCTCGTGGTCGTGAACGTCACCTCGGTCGTCTCGCCGGGTCTCGCGGCAGGCGTCGACGTCACGAGCGGCGCGCCGGGCACGATCGGCGACCGTCGCCGGGCTCGGGATCCGGGCTCCAGACGTCGTCCGTCGAAGTTCGGCAGCGCGACCATGCGCCAGTACCGCCCGACGTCGGCTTCGACCTCGAACACCGGGGCGACCTCGTCGCGCGTGCAGGCTCGCCTGCACCGACACGAGCGGATCGATCCGCACGCGGTCGTCGCTCGTCGTGGAGAAGTCGATCACGCCGCGGGAGCCGAACCCCGGCAGCACGATCGGGAGCCACCGCGGCGACCATGACGGCCGCCGCGGCCACGCGCCGGGCGCCTCGGCCGGCCGCGACGTCGAGCCTCGCGGCCCGGCCCGGTGCCGTCCACACCGGGCCCCAGCCCTGCACGCGCCGGAGCCCGTCGGCGAACAGCAGCGCCGTCGCCGCGACCAGGAACAGCAGCCCGAAGACCGGGCGCACGACGTCCTCGAGCACCGAGTCCGCGAAGCCCACGAGCGCGACGGGCGGCAGCAGGGCGAGCAGGGGGCTCCCCGCTCGGAACGCCAGCGAGTGCGCCGCGAACACCGCGGCCCAGACGCCGGCGAGCCCGCCAGCATCAGCGGCGCCAACGGCGGCGACGGCGCGACCTGCACGCGCGCCTGCTCGCCGACCCGGCCCGCGGCGTCGAGCGCGGCCGTGAGCGTCTCGGCCGTGGGCAGCCCGAACCAGGTCGTCTCGGGGAACACCAGCCAGCCCGATCGCGATCGCGAGCCCGGCCAGCGCTCGACGATCGTGGCGAGCACCAGGTTCCGCCGCTCCAGCAGGGCGGCGATCACCGCCGAGGCGACGCCGGCCAGCGAGCAGGCGCAGCGTGGAGGCCGTTGCCCTCGAAGACGCGACCGAGCGCGATCGCCGCCGCGGCGGCGACCAGCACCGTCGCGACGCCGGCGATCAGACGCTGTGTGCGAGCGGACGTTCCCTGGGTGCGTGCCATCGTTCCTTCAGTGGGGTCGAGGGGGTCAAGCACGATGCAGTCCCAGCCGGCGCGGGTGAACGCCAGGTTCGCCTGGGTCGCCCGGCCCTCGAGCTGGGCGGCGCGGCCCGGGGGCAGGGTGTGCGGGGTCGACCGGATGCACGAGCACGACGAGCTTCGGACCGAAGCCGGCGCCCGCTCGGATCAGCGACGTGAGCTCCCCGGGAGCGGGCGGCGCGGCGACGTACACGAGCGAGGTGTCGGCCGACGCGCCCGCGCGCAGGTGTGCGAGCGATGGACCGACCGAGCGAGCCGACGCGTGGGAGATGCCGGCGAGGGCGTCGAGGAATCGCTCCTCGCTCACGGCGGCGGGAGCGGTCTCCGTGGTCGCCGAGGCGGAGCGGGAAGCCTCGCTGCGACAAGCAGCACGCCGAGGCTGGCCGCGACCGACACCGCTCGCTCGAACGCGGGGGAATGCGACTGTCCGAGCGAGTGTCCCCGGTTGTCGAGGAACACCAGCCCGCTCGCGCGCCGCGACGACTCGTCCTGGCGGATCATCAGGTCGCCGGTTCGCGCGACCGAGGGCCAGTGGATGCGGCGGAGGTCGTCGCCCAGCTGGTACTGGCGCATCGTGTAGTACTCCTCGCCCGTGCGGAACAGCTGCCGGGCCCGCGTGGCGCCCCAGTTCGGCCCGAACGCCCGAGTCGGGCGCCGAGATCAGGTCCTCGATCTCGGGAGTCACCAGCAGGTCGTCGAGCTCGTCGAACTCCAGGCGCTGGCGCGTCAGGGCGAACGGGTCGGAGACGTCGATCGTGAGCGGCCCCATGCGGTAGCGGCCGCGCGTCTGCGGCAACACGGTGTACGCAACCTGTTGCGAGCCGTGCGCGGGCACACCCGAGACCACGAGCCTCGCTGGCCGCCCGAGCGTCGGGGGCAGGCGGTCCTCTATCAACAAGAACGGTGATGGCACCGGCGCATCGTTCTCGACGTCGAGTCGCACGGTGACCCGGGTGCCCGGCGGCACGCGGACGTCGGACAGCCGCCTGCGGATGCCCAGCCGGGTCCGCCCCCATCGGACGAACAGGCCGGCCAGGAACGGCAGCGCCACCAAGCCGATCGCCGACAACCTCCATACCGGCTGAGCCAACGACGCGCGACACGACCCACATGCCGAGGCCGGTGCCGAGGACGGCGACGCCCCGGCCTGAGGGCATCAGGGGCTCTCCGCGATCGGCACGGGCACCTCGGCGAGGATCTCCTGCAAGATCACATCGGTCGAGCGGCCGGTCATGACCGCGTCTGCGGTGATGATGATGCGGTGCGCGAGCACGGGTGCCGCGAGGACCTTCACGTCATCGGGGATGACGAAATCTCGCTCCTCGGCTGCCGCGAACGCCCGGGCAGCGCGCAGGATCATCATCGAGGCTCGCGGGCTGGCCCCGAGGTAGACGTCGCCGTGGTGCCGGGTCGCCGCCACGAGGTCGACGATGTAACGGCGGAGAGTCGGCGCGACGTGCACGAGCCGCGCCTGCTCGATCATGTCTGCGACACCTCGGGCGTCGTTGACCGCCCCGATCTCGGCGAGCGGCTGCTCGCCCGTCGTGTGGCTTCCGAGGATCTCTGTCTCGACATCGGCGGTGGGGTAGCCGATCGACAGCCGCAACATGAAGCGGTCGAGCTGGGCCTCGGGCAGCGGGTAGGTACCCTCGTGCTCGATCGGGTTCTGCGTCGCGATCACCATGAACGGTGTGCCGAGCGGATGGGTCTCGGTGTCGACCGTGACCTGGCGCTCCTCCATGCATTCGAGCAGTGCGGACTGGGTCTTGGGGGAGGCGCGGTTGATCTCGTCGCCGAGCACGATATTGGCGAAGATCGCGCCGGGCTTGAACT
>CAWHQA010000013.1:0-12466 GCA_963831325.1 uncultured Actinomycetes bacterium | reverse complement strand
AGAGAGCTGGCCGAGATGTCCGCCTTCGAGCTGGTGCTGATCGTGACCATCGGCGATCTGGTGCAGCAAGGCGTGACCCAGGAAGACATGTCGGTCACCGGGGCGATGCTCGCGGTCGGCACGATCGCGGTCCTCGTCGTCGCGATGTCCTACGTCGGGTTCAAGTGGCCGGCCTCGAAACGAGTGATCGAAGGCGTGCCAGCGATCGTGATCGACGAGGGGAAGATCCTCGACGAGGTGATCGAGATCGAACGGCTCACCCGCGATGAGGTCATCTCGGCGGCTCGTGAGCAGGGCATCGGCGACGTGAACCACGTGCGATTCGCCGTGCTGGAGCCCGACGGCACGTTCGCCTTCGTTCGCTTCGACCGCGAAGAGCATGCGAAGCCGCCGAGAGAACGAGCTAGAGCACGCCGGAGGTCGCGAGCGAGGCCGAGCACGCGGTCGCGCTCTGTCTCGGTCAGCCCCCGCAACGGCGCCCGCACGTCGGCGCGTGACGAGCACGTCGCGGGCGACGAGCACCTCCTTGAGCGCGGCGTGGAACGGCATGCCTCGCAGCTCGTCACGGAGCCGGCAGACGCTGATCGTGGGCGGCCTCGCTCCGGTCGTGCACGAGTGATGCGACGATCTCGGGGAACGCTGCGGCCAGTCCGCTCACGCTCCCGACAGCGCCTGCCGCGATGCCCTTCGAGCGCCAACGGCTCCGATCCGATGAACACGTCGAGCCCGAGCCCGAGGTAGGGCTCGACCGCGGCGAACGGCGAGTCCGAGACCTTCATGCCCACGACGTTCGGCGCCGACTCCCGCACCCGGACCACCACGCGGGCGGGATCGCGTATCCACTGCGGGCAGCGAACTCGTACACGTAGAACGGCAACGGATCCGCGGCGTTCGCCGCGCTCACCAGGTGGCGGGTGAGCTCTTCGTCGTCGAGCGGGAAGTACGGCGGGGCGATCACGGCCACCGCGGCGGCGCCGGCATCTCGGGCATGCGCAGCGAGCGTGACCGTGTCGGCCGAGGTCTGCGCTCCGGCATGCACGGCGACCGCGAACCCCGGGGGCGTGCTCGACGATGAATGCCTCCGCGACCGCGCGGCGTTCCGCGACGTCGAGCAGCACGCCCTCGCCCGTGGTGCCGCATGCGAGCACGCCGTCGACCCCGCCCTCGGCGAGGAACCGCGTGAGGCCCTCGATCGCGTCGACGTCGACGGCTCGGCCGCCCTCGCGCATCGGGGTCACGCTCGCCGCGATCGCCCCGTGCAGGCGTCGCATCATGGCCGGAGTCGACGGGCCCGCGGTCGACAGACAGGTTGCGCAGCGCGAGCAGGGTGTTCTCGACCGGCTTCTCGGCGATGCCGGCGCATGAACCACGGGTACCACGACGGACCGTAGGAGATCAGGGTGCGGATCGCGTACCCCTCACGCGCGTAGTCGCCGCTGCTCGTCGCCCGGATGCCGTAGAGCATCGCGATCTCGAAGTCGTCGTGCCCGCCGAGCGATCCGTCTCGATGCGCGCGATCAGATCGGTGTCGTGCGACCCCAGGACGACGCGGCGGGCTCCGCCGTGCACGAGGTGCTCGCGCGAGCCGGAGTAGCTCTCGTCGATCGCCGCCTTCGACGTGAAGACGAGGTCCTTTCGGCTCCCGGTAGGCCCCCTTCACGAGCCTGATCGTCGGCGCCGACGGCAGCAGCCGCTGGATGTCGTCGTAGGTGCGATCGCAGGTACGCCTGCAGGCACAGCCCGACGTTCGGCGAGCGGCGCGAGCTCCGCCTCGTACAGGTCGAGCGTGCCGTCGACGTACGCGCTCGCTTCCATGTCGATCCAGCAGGTTCGGTCCGAGCTCGGCCGAACGGTCGACGAGCCGTTCGAGGTGCGTGGCGGTGACCGCCGGATCCTGGTCGTTGCCGAGCTGCGTGAGCTTGACGGAGATCTCGGCATCGAGCCCGAGCTCCTCGATCCGGTCGAGGAGCCTGCAGGTAGTCGCCCGCGGCCTCCGCGGCCTGAGAGAGGTCGGTCGTGTTCTCGCCGAGCCGCGTGAACGTAGCCGGGATGCCCACGTCGCGGGCCATCCGCTGCGCGGCCTCGATGGCGTCCTCGGCCGTCTCGCCGGGCATGAAGCGCGCGACCGAGCGCTTGCACGAAGGGCAGCGGGGGAGCTGCTCGCGGAGCGAGGAGTTCTGCGATGCCCACAGCAGCAGTCCCTTGACCGGGTTCATCGCCCGAGCATCGTACCCGGTCGCACAGAGCCTCCCAGCGGCCGTCCCGACGGAACGGATCTTGGGTGCCCGCTTGGGCTCAAGCCGCGAGGATCGTCGGCGGCTGTGGGACAGGCGACGGCGTCGGCACCGGTGCGGGTGCAGGGGCGGGCCCTGGTTCCGGCGTCGGACCGGGTTGAGGGCCAGGTGATGGGTCAGGCTCCGGGGCGGGGCCCGGGCCGGGCACGGGTTCAGGGCTTGGGGCGGGCGGCGCCGGCGGCCGGGGCGGGGGCATGGTCCTGCCCCCGAACCCGGCTCGGCGCATGCGGCAGGGGGGGCCGCCGCACTTCTTCGCTCGAGGAGCGCTTCATCGAGTGCAGGTCGACCATCGGTGATCCGATCCTCGGTCGGGGCTCATCACGCCACTCGCGCGTCGCTGCGGCGCTTACGTGGGGCTTGAAGCACGTACGCGTGTGGCCGTTCGTGCTGCCAGCACGATCCGGTCGCGTTGTAGATGGAAAGCACCGTTGCGCACGACGGGTCTTCGCAGACCCTTCCGGACCGGTGCACCGGGTTGACTCGGGCGTCGCCGGGCGCCATGCGCCCTCGGAATATGTGCTCGCTGCTCGTCGTGCTCATGGTCCGGCCCCTCCATGGTGTCTCGATCCGGGGAAGCGTTGAAGGTCCGGATACCCGACCCCGACGCGATCGAAACACGTCGGGGGTTGGGCTCGATCAGGCAGGAAGATCGGCGACGGAGTCGTTGATCTGGAAGGCCGAGTCAAGGCCGGTGATCGCGATCACCTTGGCAGGTGAGCCCTGCACGCCCACCAGTCGAACGTCGCCGTCGCGTTCGCGAGCACGCTTCAGGCACGCGATCAATACACCCGAAGCTGCTCGAGTCCATGAACGACACCTCGGTGAGATCGATGGCGATCCTCGGAGCGGCGTCGCCGAAACCGACATCGAGAGCATCCTTGAGAGCGTCGGATGTTGACAGGTCGAGCTCACCTCGGACGCTGACCACGGTCCATGACCCGGAGGTGCTCGTTTCGAACGATGGCTCCACGGACAACTCTCCCCTGTGCGACGGCCGGCCCGGGCCGGTGAGGATATGGTGATGTCCGGCGCCGAATGGCAGGCGCCGGCCCGCAACCTAGCAATCGAACCAGTATAGGAAGGAAACCGTGAACGACCCTCTCGCAACGGTGAACCTGGGCCTTCCGGCCGACCCGGAGTCCATCGCGCTCGTGCGAACCATGGTGGCCGGCGTCGCGTCGAAGCTGGCGCTGCCCTACGACGCCGTCGACGATCTGCGCATCGCGGCAGCCGAAGCGGCGGCCTTGCTCTTGACGGCTGGAGCGGACGGCGCCCGGCTGCGGGTCGATCTGCAGCCGAGCGATGCCGACCTCCGCCTCACGATCTGGGTGGAAGGATCGGATGGGCCCGCCCTCACCGATCGAGGGGCCTGGCGTGGAGGGTGATCGAGGGTCTCGCCGATCATGCCGAGGTCACCGAGGTCGACGGCAACCCGGCGATCGAGCTGCGCCTGCGGACCGTTTCCACGTGACCCAGCAGGCTGGCAACGATCCGGGCGGCTCTGGTCGTGGGCGTCCGGACGACGCCGAGGTTCAGGCCCTGTTCGCCAAGCTGCCGAATAGCAACGCCCGCGACGAGCTCGCTACACGGTTCATGCCCTTCGCCGAGTACCTCGCCCGACGATTCTCGGGAAGGGGAGAAGCGGTCGAGGACCTCACCCAAGTCGCCAATATCGGCCTGCTGAACGCGATCGATCGGTTCGACCCAACCCGCGAGGTGCAGTTCTCGACGTACGCGGCAGCGACGATCGTGGGTGAGCTGAAGCGACACTTCCGCGACAAGGGGTGGGCGCTCCGCGTGCCACGCCGGCTCCAGGAGCTCGCTGTTCGTATCAACCGGTCATTGCCGGAGCTCACCCAGTTGCTCGGGCGATCGCCCACGATCCCCGAGCTTGCCCACCACCTCGATGTGACCACGGACGACATAGCCGAAGCGATGGACGCCGTGCAGGCCTACTCGACGACGTCGCTCGACACCCCGGCCGGGGAAGACGCCAAGGCGCCCGTCGATTCACTCGGAGGTGAAGACCCCTCGATCGAGCTGCTCGACGAGTGGTCCTCGATCGCGCCGGCCGTCGAGGAGCTCTCAGCCCGGGATCGCCGGGTGCTTTTCCTGCGGTTCTTCCGAGGACTCACCCAGAGCGAGATCGCTGAGGATGTGGGCGTGAGCCAGATGCACGTGTCGCGCATCTTGACGCAGACCCTCGAACGGTTGCGGAAGGCGGCCGATGCCGATGCCTGATGCCGCAGAGGCGAGACCGAGCGGCTGACGCTCGGCCTTACGCTCGGGTCTCGTTGTGTTCGCGGTTCTCGGTGACGCGTTCGGGAGTACCTAAATCGGGGCCGTCGTTCCGCGACGCTGTGCTGTCCGATGCGGACACCTGTTCGAGGGTCTCCCCGACGGAGCGCTTCGATGCGAGTGCAAGCGCGATGTCACCAAGCGAAACGACGCCGACGAGCGAGCCGTCCTTCGTGACCGGCAGCCGCCGCACCTTGTGATCGGCCATCATCTGGTTCGCATCGGCTATCTCGGTGTCGGGAGTCACTTCGACGGTGCTCTGGGTAGCGATCTCGCCGAGGGTCACCTGCGTGGGGTCGTCTCTGTTCGCCACCACCCTGATCACGATATCTCGGTCGGTCACGATGCCTGCGAGCGCACCCTCCTCATCGAGGACCGGGATCGAGCCCACATCGTAGTTCGCCATCATGCCCGCCGCTTCTGCGGCCGACATGGTCGCCGACAGCGACTTCGGTTCTTCGGTCATGACATGTCGAACGAGGGTTGCCATCGATGCCTCCACTTCGTGTCGATGTTCCGTGCCACGTCGATACCGCAGGAACACGAGGAGCAAACCTTTCCCCCCGGCCACCCCGACCCATCGTCGGCCGGATCCGTTTGCGGGAAGGTGATGTGGGGCATATCGGGGCGTGCCACGCCTCAACAAGGTCGATCCGACATCACCCGGGATCACGCGCCGCCGGCGTGGTCGTGGCTTCTCCTATGAGGATGCGCGCGGCCACCCTGTGCGAGATCGCGAGGCGCTTCAACGTATCCGCGGCCTCGCGGTGCCCCCGGCGTGGACGGATGTCTGGATCTGCCCGGACCCCGAGGGGCACTTGCAAGCAGCCGGGACCGATGCCGCTGGCCGACGCCAGCCGATCTACCACGAGGCGTGGCGTCGCAGGCAGGACGTACGCAAGTTCCAGCGCATCGAATCGTTCGCTCGATCACTCCCGGCTGTGCGTCCCGCGCTCGAGCGCGACCTCGCGCGAGAAGGGGTTCCGAAGGAGTGTGTGATGGCCGCCGCTGTACGACTGCTAGACCGCGGCACATTCCGCATCGGATCGGAGACGTACGCTGATCGCAACGGTTCTTTCGGACTGGCGACCATCCGCAAGAGCCACGTGCAGATCGAGGGGTCGAAGCTCATCTTCGACTACGTTGCCAAAGGCGGCGCCCGCAGGCTTCACGAGATCGACGACCCGATGCTCGTGCCGTTGCTGGAGCAGCTCAAGCGGCGACGATCCGGCGGGATCGAGTTGCTTGCCTACCGTGAGGACCGCGGCTGGCGCGACCTTCGGTCGGGTGACATCAACGCGTACATCAAGACCCTGCTGGGTGAGGAGCACTCAGCCAAGGACTTCCGAACCTGGCATGCTACTGTCCTCGCGGCCGTCGATATAGCGGGCGCAGAGGTGCACGAAACCACACCACGCAAGAGCCTTATCGCTGCCACGGTCCGCACCGTCGCCGAGCATATGGGCAACACCCCTGCCGTCGCCCGCGCGTCGTACATTGACCCGCGTGTCTTCGAGCGGTTCCACCAGGGTCGAACACTGGCACCTTCGCTGGAGAGGATCGAGACGACCGACCGACAAGAGGCCTTCGAGCTCGTCGAACGAGCTGTCCTCCAGCTGCTCGACGCCGACTCACGTGAGGCCGATGCGGCCGCCTGAATGTGGCGACGCTAGGCCGAGTCGCCTGGATTCACCGTCTCCTCGGAGGTCCGGCGTTCGACGTTGAGCTGGTCGTCGTCGGTCGAATCGAGCGGTGCGCCGCCCAGTCGGTGTCCGCAGGAGTAGGTGACCATCTCGCGGCTGTCGGAGCGCTGCGCCGGCTCGCGACTCGCCGGGTCGACGTCGTGGGCGATGTCGGAGATCGCACCCTTGCCACAGATCGGGCATGACGCTGCGGGACGGCTGACTTCGCTGCTCATCGCGCCGGGTCTGATTCCCGGATCGCCCGAAGCGCAAACCGTCGGGTCGAGAGAGATGAGCGAGGATCAGCTGCGTCCGGCGCTCAGGTCTTCCTGATGACGAAGACCGCCACATCGTCGTCGAGCACGACGTCGTCGACGAGCTCACGTTCGATACGAGCGGCGATGTCGCTGCCGGAGAGTCCGGTGAGGGTCGACAGCAGCGCCGCAAGGGTGCGCTGCCCCGCGTCGATGCCGACGCCTCTACGTTCCACCAAACCATCGGTGTAGGCAACCAACGCGTCACCCGGGCGCAGATCGAGAACGACATCATGGAGCTCGGGATCGACGAAGCTCCCCAAGAGCGTGCCCGGAACGCCAGCCTCCTCGACCGAGCCGTCGGCTCGCACTACGAGGGGCAGCGGGTGACCGGCAACGCAGAGGGTGACGTGGAGATGATTAGCTTCGGCCCGCAGCCGCATCTCGCACGCGGTGCAGAACTGTGCTTCGTTGACCCGCTCGGCGCGAAGCAGCGTTTCGTTCAGTGCTGAGAGCACAGCGCTCGGCCGAGATTCGTATCGCGCGAGCGCGCGCACGGTGTGCGCCGCGAGTCCCATGATCGCTGCGGCGTTCGGCCCTTTCCCCGAGACATCGCCCACCACGACGCCCCAGGCTCCCTCGCCGTGGGGATAGGCGTCGTAGAAGTCCCCTCCGATCTCGTGATCCGGTGAGAAGGGGTGGTACAGCCCAGCAAGCTCAACCCCGTCGATCTGCGGCAGGGTGGACGGCAGCAGGCTTCGCTGTAGCGCCTGAGCCATGGCCGAGCGGCTGTCGTACAGGGCAGCGCGTTCGAGGGCGGCTGCGATGCGATTGGCCGCGAGCTCGGCGACCTCGATGTCGTCCTCCGTGAAGCGGCGGTGTGTGCGGGTCGCGACGTGGATCACTCCCTTGACCTGCCCGCGATAGACGAGGGGCACGCCCATGAGAGAGCGCATGGTGCGGGTCAACCACGGGCGCACGACCTCGTAGGTGGAGAGGTCCTCCACCACGATCGGAGAGATCGTGCTCGCGATCTTCCCGGCGAAGCCCCGTCCGATCGGCACGGAGATCGTCGTGCCATCGGTCTCGACGCCGACCGTCGTGTGTTCGACCAGGGCGGCGCCCGTTCTGTCGAGCAACAGCAGGGTTGCGGAGTCCGCGCCGAGCACCTCGCGGATCTTCCGAAGCAGTTGATCGGCGAGCTCGTCGACGCCGAGCCCCGCGAGGGTTGCATCGGTGACCGTTTGGATCCGCGACAGCCGCCGGGTGGTTCGAGCCAGGCGCTCCAGCGTGTCGAGCCGCTCGGTCACATCCTGGAAGCTCGACACGGCACCCTCGATACCTACGCCGCCCGTCGACGCGATCGGCGCCGAGTCGATGGAGATCGTCACCATGGTGCCGTCGGCTCGCTGCACCATCATGGTCTCGCCCGTGACGATCTCCCCGGTCGCAGCCGACCGCATCAGGGGATGCTCGTCGGGCTCGTACGAGGTCCCATCGGGGCGTCGCGCCGTCCACAGCATCTCGGCGGCGGCCTCGTCGAGGTCCGGCCGTTCCGTACCGCCGCTCTCGAGGATGTCTTTCGCCCTGGCGTTTGTGAACGTCGGTTTCCCCTCGACGTCGACGACCATCACGCCGTGAGGGATCTGCGTCAGGATCTGCTGCATCGTGTTGCGTTCGGCCGCCACCTCCGCGGCGAGCCGCTCGATCTCGGACCGGCCGGCGGCAGCTTGCTCACCCGCCGCATCCTTGAGGGCCAAGGCATAAGCCACGGTGAATGACACGGCGACGAAGAACAGCAGGGCGAGCAGATTGATGACAAGGTTGTCGAGTCCCCCCGGCAGCAGGTGACTCGTCGTCACGAGCACGGCCGAGGAGACGGTCGCGACGACGCTGGCGCTGAGTCTGCCCACCAACGTGGCGGCCACGGTCGCTGCCAGGAACGTCAGCCCCGGGAATCGTTCGAAGACCGCGAGGTCGCGCGCCATCCACGCCGCGAACCAGGGCAGGACGATGGCGAGACCGAGGCCGGTGATCAGTTCCGCGGTCTTCTCCGGGCGCCACAGCCGTGAGCCGAGCCGAGGGTCGGATCGCTCAGCTGGACTTGGACTCATCGCTCCGCCTGCCACGTGGACTCTCCGACCGACGCGCGAGTGTACCCAGGCGACCCCCGCGGGAGGTAAAACGATACGGCAGGGTTCGGTCGGGGAACTGTGCGCCAGCGCACCAAGCGGCGAACGGGCCGGCGAGGCGACCGATGGGCCTGACATGAGACCCCTGCGGTGCCACCGATCGTGGGCTGCGGGATCAGTCCTTGAATTGCGCCTCTTCGGTCGAGCCCTTCAGTGCCAGAGTCGATGAGCTCCCGCCGCTGATCACGGTCGACACGCGATCGAAGTAGCCGGTGCCGACTTCCGCCTGGTGTCGAGTGGCGGTGTAACCCTCGGCTTCCATGGCCATCTCCCGCTCCTGCAGCCGCACGTACGCGGTCATGCCCTCGCCGGCATACCCGCGAGCCAGCTCGAACATGCTCGCGTTCAACGCGTGGAACCCCGCAAGCGTGATGAACTGGAACCGATAGCCCATTGCGCCGAGTTCCTTCTGGAAGCGCCCGATCGTGGCATCGTCGAGATGCTGCTTCCAGTGGAACGATGGGCTGCAGTTGTAGGCGAGAAGCTTCTCTGGATACATGGCGTGAACGCCCTCGGCGAATGTGCGAGCCTCGTCGAGGTCCGGCGTCGAGGTCTCGCACCAGATCATGTCCGCATATGGCGCGTATGCCTGGGCTCGTGCGATCGCGGACTCCATGCCGTTGGTCACCCGGTAGAAGCCCTCGTGGGTGCGGTCGCCATTCACGAAGCGCCGGTCCCGCTGGTCGATGTCGCTCGTGATCAGCGTGGCCGCGAGCGCGTCGGTGCGGGCGACCACCAGGGTCGGCACGCCGAGCACGTCGGCGGCGAGCCTCGCGGCCGTCAGGGTTCGCACGAACTGATCGGTCGGTACGAGCACCTTGCCACCCAGGTGACCGCACTTCTTCTCGGACGTGAGCTGGTCCTCGAAATGCACCCCTGCCGCCCCGGCCTCGATCATGGCCCGCATCAGCTCGAAGGCATTGAGTGCCCCGCCGAAGCCCGCCTCAGCGTCGGCGAGGATCGGCACCAGGCAACGGGTGTCGTTTCCCTCGCTCCAGGCGATCTGGTCGGCGCGCTGCATCGCGTTGTTGATGCGCCGGACGACCGACGGCACGGAGTTCGAAGGGTATAACGACTGGTCGGGATAGGTGTGGCCGGCGAGGTTCGCGTCGGCCGCCACCTGCCACCCACTCAGGTAGATCGCCTGGAGTCCGGCCTTGACCATCTCGACGGCTTGGCCGCCCGTGAGGGCGCCGAGCGCGTTCACGTACTCGGTCTCGTTCACCAGCTCCCAGAGCCGCTCGGCTCCGTGGCGAGCGACGGTGTGCTCGACGAGGAACGACCCGCGGAGTCGGATCACGTCCTCGGCGGAGTATTGGCGCTCGACCCCCTTCCATCGGGGATCGGTCTCCCACTCTTGCTCGAGCTGCTCGGCCTGCTGTGCGACGCGTTCCTCGATCGTCCCGCCCATCGTGACCCCCTTGCTACATGTGCCTCACCTAGAAACGAAAGGACCCCTCGCTTCGACGAGAGGTCCCCCAGGCGCTCGTGGACGCGAGCACGCGTCCGTGGCGCCCTACGCGCTCGATACTTCGTGCGTGGTGTGGTACGTCGGCAGTTCCTTGAACGTGGATTCAAACATCTGGTCGGATTGTGCCACAGGGCCCCCCGATGGTGTCAATCCCAAGGTCGCTATGAGGCCATGAGCCTCGCCACAGCGAACCGTCGCCGCCCCCGGTCGAACGCTTCCCCGGCGACCACGATCCTGCCGTTGTCCTGCAGGACCACCTCGCGGGCGGTGTCGCTGCCGCCGTCGAAGTCCACGATCACGCGGCCGTCGCTCGAGAAGCTCAGGTCGTATGACCCGTTGGCCTTCAAGCGCACGATGCCGAAGTGGTCGTCGTCTGAGCGGCGGATGCGCCCAACCACGACGATGCGTCCGTTCTGCTGCACAGCCGAGGCCTGCGCGAGTTCGTAGTCGGGGCCGAAGCCCAGGATGCGGATGCCGTCGCCGTGGAACGTGTCGTCGAGCCGGCCGTTGACCCCGTACCGAAGCACGCCCCAGTCGGCCCTTCCTCGATTGGCGACGTGACCGGTCACGAGGAGCTTGCCGTCTTCCTGCTCCGTCACCCCGTAGGCGGTGTCGGCGCCGTTCGCGACGTCGGTAGTCCTCACGCCGCGCTTGCCGAAACGTCGATCCAGCGCGCCGCCGTTCAGGAAGCGAGCGATCGCGATGCGAGGGGAGAGCGCGGATTCGGCGGAGCCCACCGCGACGACCTTGCCTCCCTCGACGATCGTGAGGTCGTTAATCTGCTCGGCGCTCGCGGACACGTCGACGGTGACCCGTCCATCACCCCCGAAGGCTCGATCGCGCGATCCGTTCGGTCGAAGCCGAGCGAGAGCCCATCGGCTCGCCTCGCCGTTGCTCGTCGAGCCGCCGATCACGATCTTGTCGTTGGCGCCGGCCGCCACCGCGTTCGCTCCCTGCAGATCGTTGTCGAAGCCGACGTACGCGAGGCCATCGTTCGAGAAGTCTTCGTCGAGCATGCCGCGAGGGCCGTACACGGCCACCGCCATGAGAGAGCCCGATCTGCGGCGGCGCTCACCTGCCACCACGATGCGCCCGTTGGACGCGAGCGCGATATCGAAGCCGTAGTCGGTGCCTCCTAGATCGGTGCTGACACGGCCGTCGCCACCGCCGAAGTCCGGGTCGAGACTGCCGTTGGGCCGGAAGCGGGCCAGCGCGAAGTCGGTATCGCCGTCGAGCGTGTAGCCGGCGACCAGGATGCGCCCCTTGGCATCGATCGCGACGCCGAACCCGGTGGCGCCCTTGGGGAATGCGCTCGCTCGTCCGTCGACGGAGAACGAGCCGTCGAGCTTGCCCGGGACCGCGTGGGCGGTCGCCACTGCCAGACACGCCACCACGGCGAGGGCGAGGCCGCCCGTCGCGGACGTTCGTGCCCCTGCGCCGCGCATGTCGAGTCTCCCGGCTGTTCGGCCGATCCTCGGCCGGCTGGCGTTCCCGTCGCTGCACGGCGAGGGTACGGGCGAGACGTGGTGCAGGTCAAGCGTTCCGGCCACTCGCGCTTTCGATGTCAGACAGGCGATCCGTTGCGCGAGTGCGCCGGCCGGATGCAGATGTCTCCGCTGACGGTCGTCGCCCTGATCGCAGCCGAGCTCTCGGCGATGTCGGTGTCACTCGGTTCCAGTTCCGAGATCGTATCGCCTGAGGTCGACGCGAGGTCGAACCAGTGGCGCCTTTAATGCGCTCCCCTCCGTCGACGGAGAACGAGCCGTCGAGCTTGCCCGGGACCGCGTGGGCGGTCGCCACTGCCAGACACGCCACCACGGCGAGGGCGAGGCCCCCGTCGCGGACGTTCGTGCCCCTGCGCCGCGCATGTCGAGTCTCCCGGCTGTTCGGCCGATCCTCGGCCGGCTGGCGTTCCCGTCGCTGCACGGCGAGGGTACGGGCGAGACGTGGTGCAGGTCAAGCGTTCCGGCCACTCGCGCTTTCGATGTCAGACAGGCGATCCGTTGCGCGAGTGCGCCGGCCGGATGCAGATGTCACCGCTGACGGTCGTCGCCCTGATCGCAGCCGAGCTCTCGGCGATGTCGGTGTCACTCGGTTCCAGTTCCGAGATCGTATCGCCTGAGGTCGACGCGAGGTCGAACCAGACCCGCTTGCCTCCCGGCACTCCGACCTCGATGTCGCCCGACACCGACTGCAGCGTGAGGTCCGCCGCTGCCGAACCGATCCTGATGTCGCCGGATGCCGACGTGGCCCGTCCATCGCCGGAGAGATCGCC
>CAWHQA010000012.1:0-29208 GCA_963831325.1 uncultured Actinomycetes bacterium | reverse complement strand
TTCTACGCCCTGGCGTCGCTCAACGACACCCGTGACCTCGTGCTGATCGATCAACGCGGCACGGGAGGATCGGGCGCCATCGTCTGTCCGGACGTGCAGAACGGCTGGAACAGCGTGGAGGAGCTTCGCCGATCGGCATCCGTCGGTGCGGCAGGTCCCTCGGAGACGATGCCGACCGCTACGGCACGGGCGACATCGCGCGGGACATCGAGGCGGTGCGTAAGGCCCTCGGCTACGACCGCATCAACTACGTCGGCGGCTCGTACGGCACCGTCAACGAACAGGCCTACGCCTCGCGGTTCCCCGGGCGTGTCCGGGCGATGGTCCTCGACGCCGGCCTGCCGGTTACCGACCCCGCGCACACCGTCGGGTGGGGACTCGACATCCCGGGTGGCTTCGTCCGAAGCGTCGTCCTCGCGTGCCAGCGTGCGCCGTCGTGCGCGGCGGAGCACCCGGACCCCTCCTCGCTCTTCGATGCCCTCGCGGCACGGTTGGACGCGGACCCGGTGTCCGGGCGGGGCCGTGACGCGTTCGGCAACCTCCGGCGCGTGACGATCGACCAGACCGGACTCGCCGTCATCGTAAGTACCGGGGTCCTCAACCAGGGCGAGATCGCTGCCGCGACCGTCGCCCTGCTCGAGCACGACGACGAGGCGCCCTTGCTGCGCCTGCGGCGCCGAGTCGCTGTTCTGGCCTGGCGGATGGGGAGGACCCCCGTGATTTCTCCGCTGGAGCCAACTGGGCCACGTGGTGCAACGACGTGGACTTCGTCTTCGATCGGACGGCGTCCCGCGCGGTCCGGCGACAGCAGTACGTGGACGCACGCGACGCCCTTCCGGACGACACCTTCGCCCCCTTCACGATCGAGGCATGGGAGGGGTACTGGTGGCCGGATGTCTGCGCCGAGTGGCCGTCGCCGGATCGCTTCGTGCCCGCCGTCCCCGCCGGCCCGCCGATCGACGTCCCAGTCCTGGTCCTCGAGGGCGACCTGGATACGGTGGTTCCGAGCGCGACGTCGGATCGGATGGCCGCCTTGTTCGCCGATCCCGTGATCGTGGAGCTCGAAGGGGGTGGCCACATCAACCTCGCGTGGAGCCCCGCCTGCGGCCAGGTGCTCGCCGACCGGTTCCTTCGCACGCTCGCGGTGGGCAACACGGGCTGCGCGGAGACCCCGATCCCGGTTGTCCAGGCGGCGTCCAGGTTCCCGAAGACCTCGAGTGGGGCGCTCGAGGCCACGGCCAGGGCGGGAGACGAGAGCACCGCCCGAGGACCGGCGCGCCGTGTGGTCCGCGGTCCAGACCGTGCTCGACGCCTGGCTGCGAAGCTTCCGCACGCCGGTGCCGATCGCCGACGGTGCCGGGCTCCGAAGTGGGTGGTTCCACTACGACTTCGAGAGCCTTGGTGACAGGGCCGAGCTGATCCTGCACAACGCTCGGTTCGTCAAGGACGTCGCAGTGCGCGGTCGAACGACGTTCTCGTACGACTTCGAGAACCCACGGGTCCGCGCCGGCGTCAACATCCACGGCGTCGGGACGGACGATGGGGAGCTGCGGATCGTCAGCCGCTACTGGTTCGATACACGGTTCGGTGCGTTCAGGATCACAGGTGAGATCGGCGGCCGACACGTGGAGCTGAGGGTGCCGGGGAACTGAGCCTCGGGGCACCCGTGCGATGCCCACGACCGGAGGTCGAAGTCGAACCCGGGGCTGAATGAGCCCACCTGCTGACTAGATCGACGGCCGTGGCTTTCAAGCTGAGGTTCTTCGATGCCGATGGCGCTCGAGATCGTCGGGTACCTCGGCAGGGCAACTGATCGGGGTGGCTGAAGCGAACACCTGACCCGAAAGGCGCTCGATGAATCCCCAGCCTCCTGCACCGTCAGAGCCGAGCCGACCGGACCTCGAGCCGACCGACGACCCCTCCGCGCCTGCGCCACCGACCTCGGGCGGAAGGCGGAGGCGCACAGCGGCGGTCATCGCCGCCGCGCTGGTGCTCGCGTTGGGTGCTACCGGTGCCGCCGCCGTCATGTTCATGGCCGGCAGCGATGCGAAGCTCCTGGAGCGCATACCCGTGACGGCCGATGTCGCATTCAGCGTCTACCTCGACCCCGCCGCCGGGCAGAAGGTCAATCTGATGCGCATGCTGACGGAGTTCCCCGACTTAGGCGACGAGCAGGAGCTGCGACGGCGATCGGCCGAACTGATCGACGAGGCCCTCGCCGACTCGGGCCTCACCCATCGAGATCTCGATTGGGTCGGATCGCAGGTGGCAGGGTTCGTGGACCTCGAAGAGGGGCCCAACGAGCCACGGGGAGCCGTCCTGCTGGCCGTCGATGATGAGGAAGGCGCGGAGGCCGCCATGGAAGCGTTCGTGCAGGCGGCCGAAGACCGCGGCGAGACCGTCACGGTCGAGGACAACGATGGTGTACAGGTCGTCATGAGCGGCGACGAAGGCGGCGGTGCCGCGGCGCTGGTCGACGGCGTGATGGTGTTCGCGTCGGGCGAGAGCGTGATCGACGACGTGATCGGCACGGTCGAAAGCGGCTCCCTCGCCGCGTCACCCACTTTCACCGAGGCCATCGCCGAGCTCCCTGAGGACCACCTGGCGATGGCGTACATGAACGTGCCGGATCTCATCGAGGCGTTCGGGGATGCCATGGCAGTCGGCGGTGTCGTCGGCGTCGAAGGTGTCGCGCCTGGGCAGTTGTACGGCGAGGGCATCGAGGGAGCGGCCGTGACGCTGTCGGCTGAGCCCGACGGCTTCGCCATCGATGCGTTCGCGAGCGTCGACGTATCGCAGCTCACGGACGAGCAGCGCACCTCGCTCGGCAGCGACCACGAGAACGCCTTGATCGACCTCGTCTCGGCCGACTCCTTTGGGTTCGCTGCCCAAACCGGCATCGACGTGCAGATCAAGCAGGGCTTCGAGGATCTCGAGGCAGCGGACCCCGCGATCACCGCGGAGCTCGAGCGTCTCGGAATCACCGGGCCCGGGGGCCTCGCGTCGATCGTCGGTCCCGACCTGGCATTCGAGTTCACTCCGGGCACGTCGCTCCCGGTCGGCGGCGCAGTCATGGTCACGACCACAGATGCCACGGCGATGCGAGCCTTGATGGATCGGTGGGCGAAGGATCTCGGTGGTGTGCTTCCCGGCGGCGGCGCTTGGGTCGAAGCCGAGCACGCCGGCGTCTCGTTCGCCCATCTCGACGGAGCAGCGGAGCTGCCGCTGGCGTATGGCCTCGTCGAGGACGTTGCGGTCATCGCCGCCTCGCCCGAAGAGCTGATCCAGATCATCGAGCTCTCGCAAGGCGGTGGCGATCCGATCGCCGAGGATCCGACCTACGCCGAGGCGGCGTCCCGGGTCCCCACCGGCGATTCGGTGTTCTTCGTGAACGTCGCCGACATCGTGGCCGTACTTTCCGAGCAGATCGGCGCCGAGGCGGCGACCGAGCTCGAGGCGATCGAGCCGATCACGATCGTGATGATGGGATCGTCCTCGGACCTCGACGGGACCCGTACTCGAGTCTTCATCGAGATCCCCTGAACGTGCGCGCCTCGTCGGGGGCGTGCGACTACGTCAGGCAGAGCAACGGAGTCGCGACCTCATCGACGTTCGACCATCGGCTCACTCGAGGGCCATCGAATGCGCGAACACGGTAGGCATAGGCGGCGTCGACGCCGAGGTCGGTGTCGCGGAACGCTTCAGCGCCCGCGCCTCGCACCCGGGCGACGAGCATGAATCGGTCAGCTCGCTCGCGACGCCAGATCTCGTACCCATCGGCAGGCGCCGTCGCGCTCCACGTGAGATCGACGCCGGTCGAGAATATGCCATCGCACGAGGCGGTCGTCACCAGCTCCGTGGGCGGGATGAGGGGGGCGGCATCCACAGCAGGGTTCGCCACCCGCGGCGCCGACATCGACACGAGCGCCTGGCCGACGACCACGGTGCCGCCCAGAGCGATGCTCACGAGCGCCGTGGCGACGACCGCCCGAACGACGCGGCCGCCTTGGAGGCGTCGCCCTGGTGACGTCGTGGGCCCGCGAGCCGGGTCGGTCGCCGCGCCGCGAGCCGGTCCGCCGTCCGAGCCGACGGCCGTGGCAAATGGTCGGGTCGCGATGCGCACGATGGGTTCGGTGCCGCCGCCTGTTCGGTGCGTCGCATCGAGTGCCTGTGGAACGAAGTCCTGCGCGAGTGATCTCTGCAGCTCGTCGAGGGCATCCGCGAACGCGGACGCGGTCATGAATCGGGCACCCGGGTCCGCATTAGCAGCCCGGTCGATGATCGAGTCCAAGCGCGCATGCGGAGCGTCGACGATCTGCGCGAGCTCCCGAAGTGTTGCACCGAGCGCGAAGGCGTCGGCGCGCGCGTCGATGGGGCTTCCCCGCAGCACCTCGGGCGCGACGAACGCAATCGTCCCGCGCGATGTCGCCGCCGATCGCATCGCGTCGCTCCGCCCTCGAGCGATGCCGAAGTCGAGGATCTTCACCCCGTCGTCGGCCGTGACCATGATGTTGGCGGGTGACACGTCGCGATGAACCACACCGCGGTCGTGGGCATGTGCGAGCGCGCGCGCCGCAGCCGCGCCGATGCGGGCGACCCGAGACGCGGCGAGCGGGCGTCCCGTCATCGGCTGATGTCGGCGAGCGTGCGACCGGCAACGAACTCCATCACGATGAACGTGCGCCCTGCGTCCTCCCCGATGTCGTGCACCGAGACGATGCCGACATGAGCCAGTCCCGCGGCGGTGGTGGCTTCCCGCCGGAAGCGTGCCAGGAACCGCTCGTTGGCCGCGAGCTCCGTGCCGCAGCACCTTGATCGCGACCGAGCGCCCGAGGCGCCGGTCGACCGCCTCGAAGACCTCACCCATGCCTCCGCGTCCGAGCCGCGCTCGGATCTCGTAGCGATCAGCGAGCAGCGATCCGAGCAGGGAGGGTTCGGTCAGGGAGTCGGGCATGCGGCTTCGATGCTAGCGCGATGTCGCACCTCGCGGGTTGCCGCCACGGCATCGCCACACGTCGCCTCTATACAGTGGTCCGAGATGGCGAGCGTGATCGAGATCGAAGGGCTCCGCAAGGAGTACCGGCGGCTGCGTGGCGGGCGAACGCTCGCGGTCGACGGTCTCGATCTCGAGGTTCCTGAGGGCGGGGTGTTCGGGTTCCTCGGCCCGAACGGCGCGGGCAAGACCACGACGATCCGCTGCCTGCTCGGGCTCGTCGCGCCGAGTGCCGGTCGGGTCCGGCTGCTCGACGCCCAGGTGCCCGACCGGCTCTCGTAGGCGATACGTCGGGTCGGGTCGATCGTCGAGAGCCCGGCATTGTTCCCGCGGTTCACCGGCCGGCGAAACCTCGAGATCCTGGCGCGCATCGACGGCATCGGCGCCGCGACGATCGACGCGTCGCTCGAGCGCGTCGGGCTCGCCGACCGCGCCAAGGGGACCTCGTGAAGAACTACTCGCTCGGCATGAAGCAGCGGCTCGGCATCGCGGCGGCCGCTGCTCAAGGATCCGGCGTTGCTCGTGCTCGACGAGCCGGCGAACGGACTCGATCCGGCCGGCATCGTCGAGGTTCGACGGCTGCTGCGATCGCTCGGCGCCGAGGGTCGCACCGTGTTCGTCTCGAGCCACATCCTGTCGGAGATCCAGCAGACGGCCGACCGTGTCGCGATCGTCGCGCGGGGCCGGCTGGTCGCCTCCGGTCCCGTAAGCGAGGTGCTCGCCTCGCGTGGGGGCGAGGGGCTCATCGTCAAGCTCGGCGACCTTCGAGCAGGGCTCGACGCCCTCACGGCGGCGGGCATCGAGGCGACCGTTAGGTCGCCGATGCGTTGCGCGTGGCTCTTCCGGCTGACGCAGCGGAGCGGGTCTCGCGCACGCTCGCCCACCGCGATCTCTTCGTGACGGAGCTCCGTCCCGACGAGGTCGACCTCGAGACCGTGTTCCTGGAGCTCACCCGCGACGAGCCGGAGGCCGCGCACGTGATCGGGCTCCTCTCGTCGGAGTGGCTCCGCATGCGTTCGCGACGCCTCGTGAAGGTGCTCGCCGCGCTCGCCCTGTTCGGCATCGTCGCCGCGGTGGTGATCGGCGCAGTGCAGTCGGAGCGGCCGAGCGCGGACGCCGTGGCGCTCGCCGAGCGAAGGGCCGATCGCGCGTTCGACGAGTGCCTCGACAACGATGGGTTCGGCGCAGTCGAACCGGGCGGCGACATCGATTCCTTCTGCGAGCAGCAGGCCGATCCTTCGCTCTTCCTCGACGAGCAGCCACTGCGCTTGTCGGAGCTTCCCGAGATCCTGCGAGGAACGTCGTTCGTGGCGATCCTCATCGGGCTCGTGATCGGCGCCTCTGCCGTCGGGGCGTCGTGGCAGACCGGCACCATGACCACGATCCTGGCGTGGGAACCACGGCGCACCAGGGTCGCGCTGGCGCGAGCCGCCGTCTTCGCCGCTCGGGCACGGTCGCGCTCATCGCTGTGCTGCTGGGCGTCTTCGCTCGCGCTCTTCTGGATCGCGACGAGCCTGCGAGGGCTGACCTCGACCCCCGGCGGTTGGGCGTCGGAGACGGCGCGGCGTCGATCGTGCAGGTCTCGGCGCTCGCGGGGCCGCTTCCATCATCGGCGGCGCGATCGCCATGGTCGGGTCGCAACACCACGGCCGCGCTCGGTGCGGTCTTCGTCTACCTGGCCGTGCTCGAGGGCATCCTGCGGGGGCTGCGGCCCGCGCTCGGACGGTTCCTGCTCGGTGACAACATCGCGACGTTGGTCATCGGCGACGACATCGCGATGGGCGACGGGACGATCGATCACGCCTTCGCGCGCCGCGGTGGTCGTTGCCGTCTACGCCTTCGGACTCCTGGCCGTCGCCACGGCATCGTTCCGCATCCGCGACGTGCAGTGAAGCGGCAGCGCCACGGTCAGGCCCGTCGTATAGTGAGCCCCCGCGGTCGGAACGGCCGTCGGTCGACCGGTGGCCACCGACTTCCTCGAGGCAGCCATGACCCTGTCCGACAGCACGCTCACGCTGATCGCCCTCGTCGCGATCGGGCTCTCGGTGCTCGCGATCCTCTTCTCGATCGCAGGCTCCGGAGGGCGGCGCACCAAGCAGCCGGCGGGCCCGATCCAGATGAGCGACGCCCTGCGCGGAGTGCTGACCGACCAGGCACAGCGCATCGAGCGGCTGGAGCAGGCGGCGCGCGCGCTCGACGCGACCGACAAGAAGCAGCAGGCGTTGGTCGACGGAAGCGTGCGACACGTCGCCTTGTTGCGGTTCGACGCGTTCGAGGACGTCGGCGGACGCCTCTCGTTCTCCTGCGCGATGCTCGACGACCACGGCACGGGCGTCGTGATCACGTCGATCAACGGACGGCAGGAGACCCGGGTCTACGCCAAGCCCGTCATCGCCAGCACGAGCTCGTACAACCTGTCGACCGAGGAAGACGAAGCGATCCGTCTGGCCATGGCTCCGGCCACCGAGCCTGTGGAGGCCCGATGATCTTCAAGCGCGACGACGACGATGCCGACCCGGTCGCCGCGACGGCCCCGAGCGCCGACATCGCTGGTTCGACCAGGCGGTCACGAGACCAAGGAGGCGGCATGGCTGAGAACAACGGTGAGGTCACGATCGTCGGCACCGGCGCACGCCTCGAGGGCAACGTCGTCTCCGCCGGCAGCCTTCGGATCGACGGCCAGGTCAAGGGGCAGATCAACGCCGACGGCGACGTGACGCTCTCGCCGCAGAGCCAGGTCGAGGCCGACATCCGCGCGCAGAACGTGAGCGTGGCGGGCAAGTTCAAGGGCAATCTGATCGTGAAGGCGCAAGGCTCACCTCGCGCGCGGCGGACGCATCGACGGCAACATCACGTCGAAGACGCTCGTGGTCGAGGAAGGGGGCATCTTCCACGGTCAGAGCATCATGGACGGCGGCGGCGCTGCCCCAGCCGCCGCACAGCACGGCCAGGGAACCCAGCCGCGAGCAAGGGCGGCGAACCTGCACAGATCGGGAAGTAGCCGCTCATGCTCGACATCAAGGCCGTCAGGGAGGACCCGGAGCGCTTCCGCATCGCGCTCGCGCGTCGCAACCTCGGCGATGCCGTGGACTCAGTTGCTCGTCGCCGACGAGCGCCGGCGCGCCCTGACCTCCAAGGTCGAGAGCTGCGTGCAGAGCAGAACACGGCATCGAAGGCGATCGGCAGGGCCGACGGCGACGAGAAGCAACGGTTGATCGACGAGGTCGCGCGTGTCATCGCCGGCGCTGAAGGCGATCGAGCCCGAGCTCGCCGAGGCCGACGCCAGGCGCTGAACGAACTCCTCGCCGCGACGCCCAACCTCCCTCACGAGAGCGCGCCCGATGGCTTCACCGACGACGACGCGGTCGAGGTGCGGCGTCATCTCGAGCCGCGCGCGTTCGACTTCGAACCGCGCGACCACGTCGAGCTCGGAGCGATGCTCGGCGTGCTCGACGTGGACCGGGGTGCACGCACGAGCGGGTCGCGGTTCGTGTACCTGCTCGGCGACCTCGTGTTCGTGCAGTTCGCGCTGATGCGCCACGCCATGGACATCCTGGCCGGCAAGGGGTTCATGCCCGTCATCCCTCCCGTGCTCGTTCGCGAGGAAGCGATGTACGGCTCCGGATTCCTCCCAACCGACGAGGCCAACATCTACCGGACCGACGCGGACCAGCTCTACCTCGTCGGCACGTCGGAGGTCTCGCTGGCCGCGCTCCGCATGGGTGAGATCCTCGACGAAGGCGATCTGCCGATCCGATACGCCGGCTACTCGACGTGTTTCCGGAGGGAGGCCGGCACCTACGGCAAAGATATGGGCGGCATGTTCCGCGTGCACCAGTTCGACAAGGTCGAGATGTTCGCGTTCAGCGATCCCTCCTCGAGCTGGGATGAGCTCGAGTTCCTCGTGTCGATCGAAGAGGAGATCATCGGCAACCTGGAGCTGCCATACCGCGTGGTGAACATCGCCGCGGGCGATCTCGGGAGTGCGGCGGCGAAGAAGTACGACATCGAAGCGTGGTTGCCCGGTCAGCAGCGGTACCGCGAGCTCACCTCGTGTTCCAACTACACCGACTACGGCGCCCGTCGCGCGCAGACCAGGATGCGGGCGGCCGACGGCTCCATGGGCGTGCCCCACACGTTGAACGGCACGGCGACCGCCATGGGTCGAACGTTGATCGCGCTGCTCGAGAACCACCAACGGGCCGATGGCTCGGTCGCGCTTCCCGTGAAGCTGCACCCGTACCTTCCCGAGAGCGTGCGGGAGCTGCGCCCGACGGCTTCCTGATCGGATCAGGTGCGCTCGCGCTCGCGAACCTCGCCCACCGGCACCGGGACCGACCCGGCCGCGACGTGGCGCGTCACGTCGATCGCCACGCCATGCCACGCGGACCGAGCGTCATCGATGCTCATGCGCCCGCGGCTCAGGATCCACCGCACCGAGCCATCCCGATGGATAACCCGATACAGCTCATCCCAGGGCTCGCCCGTTCGGTTGCAGCGATCGTTGCTCGCGACCACGCGCGCGCGGTCGTCTGGATGCACTATCCGGAAGAAGTGGTCCGGCTCGGAGAGCAGCTCGCTCGAGGTGTAGCCGAACACCTCCTCGACCTGGGGGCCGATGAAGGTGAACCGGCCTCGGCCGGCGCCTGGGTCGACGACCTCGGTCCAGGGCACAGCCGGCATCGATTCCACGACCGAGCGGAACGCCGCCTCCGACACTTCGAGCGAGGCGTGAAGATCGGCCTCCTCGGTGACATCGAGCAGGATTCCCTGGAAGAGGTAGGGCGCCCCTGATCGTCGCGTTGGATCGCCTGACCGCGGTCGAGCACCCAGACGACGCGGCCGTCGCCGGCGATCATGCGGAAGACGTGGGTCCACGGTTCGCCGGAACGGAAGATCTCGTGCGCGAACCGGCTCATGCGATCGACATCGTCGGGATGCATCATCGAGAGCCACGCCTCGAGGTTCCCCTCCCACTCGGAAGTCGGCATGCTCAGCAGCTCGGCGGCTGATGGGCTCAGGTACCGCATCTCGATCTCCGGTGGCTCGCCGTGGTCGACGGCGAACTCGTACACGACGAGCGGTCCTCGCTCCGCGAGCAGTCGGAACCGCTCCTCGGCAACCTCGGCCTTCTCTTCCGCCCGCCTGCGATCGGTGATGTCCAGGATGAGACCCTGGAAGAACTGCGGCCGGCCTTTGTCGTCCCTGCTCAGCAAAGCTGCGCGCTCGAGCACCCAGACGACGCGGCCATCCTTGGCGAGGTAGCGGAACTCCTCGTTGAAGAGCTCCCCGGTGATGCTGGAACGCTGCGCAGCCGCAAGCACCCGTTCCCGATCGTGTGGGTGCACTCGGGTCTCCCAGAATCGTCCGTCCTTCTCCCATTCCGCGACGGTGAAGCCGAGCAGATCTTCGATCCGGGGGTTCGTGTAGGTGCTCAGCTGGGCCTGGTCGGCAACGTCGGACGAGGGCACGTGCCACGTGTAGGCCACGCTCGGCATGTGCTCCACGAGCGTGCGGAACCGCTCTTCGGTCTGCCGGAGCTTGTCTTCGGCACGCCGACGTTCTCCGATCTCGAGCGTCATCATCTCGTTGGCGTCCTCGAGCTGCGCCGTGCGGGTCAGCACCCGCATCTCCAGCTCGTCGTTGGCGAGTTGCAGCATGGCTTCGGCTTCCTTCTGAGGAGAGATGTCGAGCATGACTCCGAGCCACCGGGCGCCGTCCGCGTCGGACACGAGCTCGGCCTGGTCGCGTACCCACACCTGGCGGCCGTCGCTCGCGATGAGGCGGTACTCCCGCTGCCACGATTCCCCCGTCTCGTTGTGAAGGTCGTGCGCCGCGAGCTGGTGCTCCCGATCGTCGGGGTGCAGCAGCTCCACCCAGATGTCTGGCTGGTCGAGCCACTCCTGTCGGGGGTAGCCGAGGATCTCCTCGACGTGGGGAGAGACGAACAGCGTGCGACGCTCGTCGTCGGGCCCCATCTCGTACATGATCGCGGGGACCTGCTCGACCAGTGCCCGGTAGCGCCGCTCGGAGCTCCGCAGGTCGGCTTCGGTCTGCCGAGCTGCCGTCAGGTCCACGATCACGCCCTGCCAGGTCTGCTGTCCGGTCGACGGGTCGATGACCATGCTCGCCTCGTCGCGCACCCACACGTCGTGTCCATCGAGGTGCATGAAGCGGTACTCGACGGTCCACCCGGAGCCGGTGGTCCACCCCTGCGACCAGGCCGCATACGCG
The DNA here is from genome assembly GCA_963831325.1 of uncultured Actinomycetes bacterium. Lineage (GTDB taxonomy): Bacteria > Actinomycetota > UBA4738 > UBA4738 > HRBIN12 > JAOUEA01. Next base: position 17,981 of record CAWHQA010000012.1, on the reverse strand, counting down.
AGGAGGCGGTCGTCGGGGTGCAGTGTGCGGAACCACAGCGTCGTGTCGGAGACGAACTCCTCGGCGGAACGCCCGAGCACGTCGATGACGTTCGGACTCACGTACCGGCTGCCCTCCGACGCTCCGTAGGCGTCCATGTACACGATCACCGGGAGGTGTTCGATCAGATCGCGGTACCGCGCCTCGGAGCGGTCGAGCATCACCTCGACCTCGCGTTCGGCGGTGATATCGAGCAACACGCCTTGCCAGAAGAGCGCTTCACCCTCGTCGCTCAGCACCAGGATCGAGTGGTCACGCACCCACACAGCGGTGCCGTCGGGCCTGAGGTCGCGGTACTCCGCGTGGAACGGCTGTCTCGTCCGGATCGACTCGGCCCATGTCTCGCGAACACGAGGAAGGTCGACCGGGTGCATCGAGTCGAACCAGAGGCTGGAGTCGGCGAGGTAGTCGCCCGGGTCGTACCCGAGGATGTCGCGGGAGTTCGGGCTTACGTACAGGCTGCGGGGCTCGGGCTCGTCGGTGTCGACGTAGACGACCACCGGAAGTCGCTCGACCAGCGCCCGGTACCTCGCCTCCGACCGTTCAGCCACCACCTCGGCGAACCGCTCCGCGGTGATGTCCTCGATGAAGCTTTGCCGGAACCGCACAGAGCCGTCGGGTTCCAGCATCGGTGTCGATGTCTCGCGGAACCAACGCCATTCACCATTGCGGTGCTGGAATCGATAGTCGGCCTCGAATCGGCCCTTGCTCTCAACCGCAGCGCTCCACTCGGCACCGACCGCGGCCGACCCGTCGGGGTGGAAGCGCCTGAACCACAGCTCGGGCTGTTCGAGCAGCTGGCCGGGCGTGAATCCCGAGATCTCCTCGATCCGGCGGCTCGCGTAGAGCACCCGCGGGTTCGACTCGCTCGTCAAGAGCATGACGGCGACGGGGGAGTCCTCGACGATTCGCCGGTAGAGCTCGCTGTCGTCGAGGAAGTTGGAGGTCACGTCCGGCAGGGTAGCGCGTCAGCAGAGCATCCATCGCTCTGTCCTCGGCGGTGCCAAGAGTAGTGACAGTCCACCCAGCCAAGATACAGTCGGCCAGCTGACAACGGAGGGGGCGTCCGGCGGACAACCACGCAAAGCGTGACTCGAGAGTGAAGAGGGGCGTATGAAGCGATCCATCATCACCGCGGCAGTCCTCGGGGCGATGACCGTCACGCTGCTACCGACTGTGGCGAGCGCCGCGTCTTGCACCGAGACCGGATTCTTCCGGGACGGTGTCGATATGACCGCTGCACAGATCGGCGGGAACGTCACGGGCAGCCTCGACGCAACCGGTTGCAACATCGGCGTCTACTACGACAACACAACCTCAGGCAACGTGACCGGAGCCGACATCTTCGGGGCGAACTACTTCGGGGTCGTCGTCAACGGCGACGTCGGTGTGGCTTCGGTCAACGTGACGGACAGCACCATCCACGACATCGGCGAGGACCCCTTCAACGGAAGCCAGCACGGGAACGCGGTCTACTATCGCGCCCTCGCTACCGGCTCCGTGAGCGGCACGATCTCCGACAACAAGATCGAGCGCTACCAGAAGAACGGGATCACGGTCAACGGCGACGTCTCGGTGACGATCGCGAACAACACCGTGACCGGCGAGGGGCCCGTTGCCTACATCGCCCAGAACGGTATCCAGCTCGGTTACGGCGCGACGGCGACCGTGACCAAGAACACCGTGACCGGGAACGCCTACTCAGGCGCGAACCAGGCGAGCTCCGCAGGGGTCCTCGTCGTCGGTGGAGCGTGCTTCGGCCCCGGTCTTGCCTACACGGTCGGGCTGAACGTCTCGAGGAACATCCTCACGGGCAACGACGTGGGAGTCTGGCTCTACAACGCAGACGCGGATTGCAACTCCCCGGCCACTCGGACCAAGAACACGGTGAAGCACAACACCATCTCCAACGTTGCCGTGACCAACACGACCGGCTACAGCGCGACGTGTGGGTATCAGGCCGGTGTCGCCGACGTGGGACACAAGGACCTGATCGTCAACAACTCCATCAGTGGCCTGGGTTACAGGCGCATCGAGGGCAACTGCGCGGGAGTTCCCGCCGCCTTCGTCCGTCGCATCGAAGCGGATTCGTCGGCACGAGGCGTCAGCAGCAACAAGTAGGCACGTTCGGCACCTTTCGTCGACGCGGAGAACACTTCGCCGCCGGCAGATCCGAGGGCACGGGAGAGGAGGGGCAACCCCTCCTCTCTTGCGGTGTGCATATGGTTCGATAGCCGTACGAACCCGGCGAAGACTGGCTCTGGTGCCCGGTCCTTCCGCGGGAAACGGCGAGGCAGGGAAGGGATAGGGATCGCGTCGGTAGGTGTACGTGCGGCGCTCGTCGGACTCCTCGGCCTGACGCTCGGTGTTCTCACTGCGTACGGGCAGGCATGGCTCCCTCAGGAGCTGGGTTCTCTCGCGAACTCGAGTGGTTCGTGGGCCCTTGATGGCGTTCCTCCTTGCGCTCCTCGGCACCAACCAACGCATTGCCGCGATGCTCGGTTCCTTGACGCTCATCGCACTGCTCGTCGGACACGTGCTCGGAGCAGAGGTCCGGGGCGATCCCTCTTCGAGTTCCCTTATCGCTTTCTGGGGACTGGCCGCTGTGCTCGCCGGCCCCGTCCTTGGCCTCAGCGCCCACTGGATCAAGACCAGCCACGGTTACCTAGCTGCGGTTGGGGCGGGTGTGGTGAGCGGCGTGTTGATCGGCGAAGGTGTCTATGGGCTCAGCTTCATCGCCGACACCACGTACCCGCCGTACTGGATGGGTGAGATCGTCGTCGGACTGCTGCTGCTGGGGTACGTCGTGGTGCGACGCCTGCGGCAGATGAAGGTTACGGCAGCGGCTGTCGTCTGCAGCCTCTTCGTGGCGGCTGCATTCGTCGGCATCTACAGCCAAGACCTCATCGCGCTCTTCCCCTGAATGAGCCATCGGCGTGGTAGACATCCGCCGTGCGGGCATCATCGGCTGTGACGGCTGCGGCGTAGGCATGGCCTCTTCGCGTCGGAACACCGTCGATCTGGCCGTCGGAGTCGGCACCTTGCTTGGAACCGCGACGCTCGCTCGACGACCGATCACGCAGGCCGAGATACGTACCTTCCGTATCGCCAACGGGCTCCCGGGAGGAGGTTATCCGGCGATCTGGTTACCCATGCAGTACGGCACGTTCGGCACGGTCCCCGCGGCCGCCGTTCTCGCCCTTGCGCGCCGCCGGCCTCGGCTGGCGCTGGCGATCGGGGTCGGCGGGACTGCCGCCTGGGTCGTGGCGAAGGTCGTCAAACAGATCGTGGATCGGGGACGACCAGCGAGCGTGCTCGAAGGCGTCTCGCTGCGAGGAAGGGAAGAGGGCGATCGAGGCTTCCCTTCTGGGCACGCATCCGTCTCCGCCGCGCTGACGGTCGTCGCGTGGCCGTATCTGTCCTCTGGCTGGCGGATGTCTCTCGCAGCCCTCTCCGGGATCGTGCCATTCGCGCGGATGTACGTAGGGGTCCACTTGCCGCTCGATGTCGTCGGCGGTTCCGCACTCGGTCTTGCGATCGGCAGCGCCGTCAACCTCTCGATCCGGGTGCGAACACCTTTCTCACCAAAGGTTTCTGGGAGGGAGTCCGCATAGATCAGGTCGACGTAGGACATCCACTCGAAGCCAGGTGCCGGGAGCCAGACGGCAGTTCAGCGGACGCGGCTTCCGGAACCGAAGGCCACAACTACACTCGATCGGAGGTGCGTCCCTACTCTCTGGCCCCGGCGTTGTTGCTCGTGTTCATCACAGCCTGCGGCAGCGGCATCCCGGCGTCGACCGCGCCCACGCCCAGCACGAGCGCCTCGACCGAGCTCGCCATCGACGTCGGCGGCCGGACCATGCATCTCGTGTGCGTCGGCCCAACCGATACGGGCGAACCGACGATCCTGCTCGAGGCCGGCGGCGGCGGGGACACCCTCTCGTGGGACCGAGTTCTGCCCGGGATGCGGTCCACTCATCGGCTGTGTGCGTACGACCGCGCGGGGCTGGGGCAGAGCGATCCGCCCGCGGAAGCATCGCGCACGGCCGCGGACCAGGTCGCCGACCTCCGCAGGCTGCTCGATGGAGCCGGCGTCGGCGGGCCCTTCGTGATCGGAGCTCATTCGTATGGCGCGACGGTGGCGATCTTGTTCACCCAGGCCTACCCAGACGAGGTCGTCGGACTGCTCTTCGTCGACCCGCAGAGTCCCCGAGTCACTGCGACGTGGAGGGACGCGCTTCCGGCACCGGCCGCCCATGAGCCTGCCAGCATCACCGACTTCCGCGACGAGCTGGAGACTTTCGATTCCGACCCATCGTTGAACCCCGAGCACGTTCATCTCGAACCCAGCTTCGCGGAGGCCGCGGCCGCTCTCGACGCGCCCGGGCCGCTGTTCGAGGATCGCCCGGTGGTTGTGCTGAGCGCCGAGATGACACCGGGTCCCCAGCTGGGATTGCCATCCAAGCTCGCGAAGACGATCGACGACGTTTGGGTGGCCAGCCAGCAGGAGTTGGCTGATGAGTCGACCGCGGGTTCGCGCGAGACCGTGTCTGGCGCTGGGCACATGGTCCAGTTCGATCGGCCGCAGGCGGTGGTCGACGCACTCGAGAGGATCCTCGACGACGTGGCGACCTCCTAGCCCGTGATCGCATTCGCACGTGAGGCCTCGCGGGCACCTCGTCGACGCAAGCCCACCGATCTCGATCCGGCGCGCACCGGGATGGAACCTCGAGCTGGCGTGGCGGCACCGTTCGCGGGCGTCCCGCTGGGTCGAGCTCGCGCGTCGTACCGCCGGGTTGATGCGGTGGAGTCTGGAGAGGACGTTTCAGTCTTGATCGAGCACGGGGGACCGCAGGCGTATCGGTCGTATCGCGTGTGATCGACAAGGCTGGCCGATCGGTCTCGCTTGCAGCCCTGATCGACATGCCCTTCGGCTAGAGAGCCCGTTCAGCGTCCTATCCGCCGTCGGCGTGGGAGGGCGCGTCGGCGAGGACCCACATCTCCTTGAACGGTGTGGTCACGTACCACGTCGTCGTCATCCCGGCTGGGATCGTGAACGCGTCTCCGACGCCGAGCGTAACGTCGCCGCCCTCGGGGAACTCGATCCGAACCGCTCCCTGGAGCACGACAGCGACTTCACGCTGCTCCGGTGTCCACGTCAAGGGTCCGGGGCTGCCGGAGATCCTCGATATCCCCGCCTAGATCGGACCGTCATGAACGAGTTCGTGCATCTCGGTACCCGGCACGTCCGGGTCCGCCTCCCATTCCTCCGTGTCGGCTCGTGCGACGAACAGACCTGACAGCGGTTCCATCGCTCCCCTCCCTGGATCTCTGTACGAACGGTACCCGTGTGGTGACCGGAACATGACTCGTATCACGACCGGCTTGCCAGGTGCCCCAGGGTAGGCTCGTGCCGGGAGGATGGCCGAGCGGACGAAGGCGACGGTCTTGAAAGCCGGCTCGCTTTCTGCGCCGTGCGCCATCTGCGCCGCCTCAAAGCCGTGCGCATTCCGGCGCGGACCCCCGCGCATAGTCTCGGTCGACCTATGCTGACCGAACGTACGTTCGACAAGCAGAATCGCGGGAGGACACCGGGCGTGCACTAAGCAACATCGGCGTGTTGACGACGGGTCGGACGACGCACTCACGATCGGCGCCTCGGCGCTGATCACGTTCCTGAGCCGCAGCTCCGTTGAGTCGGGATGAATGTCTCCAGGGCATCCCTTGCGTGATCCGGACACTCGGTCGACGATGCATCCATGATGGTCGATCCCGTCCCCATGATCGCTGAGCGTCTCGACGAGCCCATCGAGGGATGGCGCGTCTGGAACCTGTCCGAAGATCAGGGGAGACCACTCCTTCGGCCTGCGGGCTCCGGAATCGACGCCTGGCAGCCGCAGCGCGGGGTCGAGGCGGGCTGCGCCGCGCCGCGGCTCCTCACGGCGGGCATCGGTCCGCACGCCGCCCCCGACATCCGGTGCCAGTGCGGCATCTACGCGGGCCGATCCCTGGACGCGTTCGAACGGCCACGGCCAGCATGGCCGCCGGCGCCCGTCGTCGGCACGGTCTCGCTATGGGGCACGGTCGTGGAACACGAACGGGGATGGCGTGCGCAGTTCGCGTACCCGGCCCGGCTGCGGTTGCTCTGCGCGATGTGCGCGTGGTTCGAACCAGGGCCCGGCGTACCGGTCGTCGTGCACGCGTTCACCGGGCGGCTGTACACATTGTGCGCCGTCCATCGGGGTGGGATCGAGGTACAAGACGGGCGCCGGACCCAACCGACGGGCATCGATCCAACCCAGCTCCAAGCCCGCCTCCTCGACGCGTACGCCGTGGACCTCCTTCCGATCGAGACGGTGGTGTCACTGTTCCGACGGCCGCCGACGCCGGTCCCTCCCGCCTACATCCCCTCTATCCAGGTGGTGCCGGTCGAGGAGGAGGGCCGCAGGCCGCAGTCGGGGTGGCCGCTCCAACTAATCGCCGTTGGTGCACGCCTACGGAGTGGGCGCTCGGGGCGCTCGCGCAGAGCGCGTACGTGGCCTTCCTTCGGGAAACGGTGACCGCCAGCGAAGAGCCCAGACGCGCATCGACCCCCGGGTGGTCGGGCGTCCCGTCGCGGTGCAACCGTTCCGGGGATTCGAAGGCCCCGGGGGCCTCCACCTTTCGACTGGGTAGGCCGAGAAACTCAACGAGGTCGCCCTTCCAAGAAGAAGGGAGCCCACCGAGGTGGGCTCCCTTCCTTTCGCACGATATCGGTCGGTCAGACCGTCGCGGGGATGCCTTCATAGAAGGCCAGGTCGCCGATCACATTCGACCGGAGCTCGACCCGGTCACTGAGATTGTCGCGTACCCAGCTGGTGGCCACGGGGACCGCCGCGTCGGCGTCCTTGCGGGTCTCCCACATGCTGAGCGACAGGCAGGTCTTGTCACCGAGGTCGGCAAGGCCGTACCGGATGAACCCGGGCTGCTCCTGGAAGGTCCGAAGCATGCCCCGACGGGCGACATCGGCGATCTCCTGGAAGGAACCCCGCTTGATCTCGTAAGTTGCTACGCGCAAGTGCTTCATCTGTGTACTCCCTATCTCGAATACTTGTTGCCCCGGAACACCTGGGGCCAACTTAAGCCAGATCGAGAGCGGAACCCGCTCGGGGTATCAAGCCTTCGCTGGGACCAGCGAATGGGGCCGGATAGAGGCGATTCCCCGTGAGTGGGTCTTCTCCCGACAGGTACGGGGGTCGCGTCTTCCCCAAGTGTACGTCTTTGTCCGATCGCCACGACGGGCATCAGCCTCGCCCCTCTGACGTGCATGGGAACGACGGTTTCAGGCCCTCAGGCCCTGCTTCACATCGAGGTTGTCAGCGCCCGCTTGCTCGGTCGGCGGCTGGGCGACCTGCACCCTATCGCCACCCGAGTGCTTGGTACGTTTGCTCCAGCCCCGTCTGCCGGGGCCGCCGGGGCAGTCCCACCGTCATTCAACGTCGATAGCTCCGACCATCCCCGCCTCGAAGTGCCCAGCAATGTGGCACGCAAGCAGCACCGTGCCAGCGTCGGTGAAGGTCCACACGAACGATCCCATCCCCCCCGGCTGGAGCGAGATGGCGCCGTCGGCGCCTGCACCTGAGTCGCCGTGCTCCTCATGTGAGGCCTCGTCCCCAAGGACGAACTCGTGCGGCAGGCTCCCCACGTTCTCGATCTCGAACCGCACCGACTCGCCCGTCTGCACGGCGATCTCGGACGGCGCAAACACTAGTTCATCTCGGAGCTCGACTTTGATCGTTCGCTCGACCTCACTCGGATCGGCAGGATCCGATCGGTTGCACGTCGAGCTACTTGGAACAGGCCGTGAATAGGGCTGCGGCTACGAAGGTGACGACAACCAAGTGGCTCGAAACTCGAAACATCAGGCGGCTGGCTCCGGGTCGACCCAGATCGCGGGCACCGAATCACCCCACGGGGCGACGAAGGGGACGTCCTCGTAATGAGTCCGGCGGTGACGCCTTCTCCGACCGAAGCGTTCTCCTCCTCTGCCGACGACCAACGAGCGCCCACAGCAACAACGCCTGTCGACCCACACGAGCATTCGTACCCGACTCTCACCTGCTCGTCCGAGACGTTCACAACGGTCAGTTCCATAGGCCCGAGGCGGCTGAGGTGGCGGCCAGTACGACGCCTAGCCCCAGAACCGGAATCGGACCACTCGAAGCCGCCGGACCCGCCCGGCTGGGTGGTGGAGGCTGCCTGCGCCGGGCCGCGTGTGCAGCTAGACCCATCAGAGAGCTTGCGGCGAGAGCCGAGGAGCTCCCAGATTGTGCGAGACCAGACCTTCACTGCAGGGAACTAGGCACTTGCAGTTAGCTCCCTCGAGCAGCTCCCTGTGCGAGTAGTACGTGGCTCAGGGGGCGATCCTGCTTTTTCCCCGCCCACAGGCTTTCGCTACGACGGTCTCTTCCTCGTGGAGCGCTTCTGGGAGGACCGAGTGCCGCATCTCATCTTCCGCTTCAGGCTCGTTAGGGCAGAAGGCGACTCGTTGGTCGGGGCCCTTTCGCCTGGACGGGACATCCATGCTCCTCCCAGCAGGCGAGAGGTTACCCACCAACGGATAGTTCGAGACTTCCGCCTAGCCGAACGAGTCAAGCGACTGAACGATCATTATTGCCAGGTATGCGGTGACCGAATCGAGACGCCAGCGGGACCATACGCGGAGGCAGCCCACATCCGCCCGCTAGGGCGCCCACATGATGGGCCCGATGCAGACTCCAACCTGCTTTGTCTCTGTCCCAATGATCACAAGCGACTCGACACGGGAGCTCTTTGGATTGATGGGAACCGTCGCGTCTACTCGAGCGTCGATGGAGGGCTCTTGGGCATGTTGACCATGGTTCGGCAACACACGCTGAACCCTGAGCATCTGCAGTATCACCGCGAGCACATCGCGATCACATCAGCCGAGGAAAACTGATTCCAGGACCAGCCGACGCGTAGGGCACACACACAACCCGGGTAACCGCACAACCGGGCGCGCCGCCACACCTGCGCGGCAGGTGCCGGACTGACTCTTGCCCCTCGAATAGACCTTCTACTGGCAGGTGAGCCACAGGGTCCGACCTGCGACCATGAGTCTTGGCAGCAAGCCGCCCCAGCCCGCCGGTTATCCTCGGCTCGGGAGGATGGCCGAGCGGACGAAGGCGACGGTCTTGAAAACCGTTAGCGGGGCAACTCGCTCGGGGGTTCGAATCCCCCTCCTCCCGCTCTCGCGCCGTCTTCGTTTGCTGGGATGTCGAAGGCCGTGGTAGGACCGTTGTCCCGAAAGCCAGGAGGCGACATGTCCCGACGTCGTGAGCACGACAACGCCGACCCGACCGAGCGACACCCGGTCGGCCGCAGACGGTTCCTGCAGGGAGCCGCGACGACGACGGCGGCGGCATTCCCGATCCTGCGAGCCGGGTCGGCGCGCGCGGGAACCGGTTGCGATCTTTATGACACGCCTCCAAGCTTCATGGGCGTCGCGCCCGACCCGTCGACCGTGCTCGGGTTCCCGGTCGGAGTCGACCAGGAGATCTCGGCCGCCGACGCCAACACGTACCTGCAGGCATTGGCAGGCGCGAGCAACAGGGTGCGCGAGTTTCCCCTTGGGCAGAGCGTGCAGGGCCGCACGATCCGATACGCCGTGGTGGGTCACGCCGCCAACATCTCGGCGGGCGGTCTCGAAGCGATCCGCCAGGCGAACCTCGAGATCCGTGACCCCTCGACTCGGCAAGGTCGCGCGGACGACCTCGCTCGCACCACGCCGGCGTTCGCGTGGATCGAGGCCAACGTGCACGGCTCGGAAGAGAGCGGCGCCGACGCGGCCTTGCAGCTGCTCTACGAGCTGGCGGACCGTGATGACTGTGTGGTCCAGACGCTGCTCGACAACCTCGTGATCTTCGTGATCCCGGTGCAGAACCCCGACGGGCGGGTGCTCGATCAGCGTCGCAACGGCTACGGCTTCGACCTGAACCGCGACTTTTTCGCGCGCACCCAGGTCGAGACCGACGACCGTGTCGAGCTGATGCGGCGATACCCGCCCGTGCTGAACCTCGATCACCACGAGTTCGGGTACTACCGGTCGTTCTTCCCGCCGAACGCCGATCCGGTGCACCACGAGGTCCCCGAGCAGGTCATGCGCCAGATCGACGACCTGTACGGCCCAGCGATGTCACGGCTGTACCACCGCAACGACTGGCCGTTCTTCAACGGGGGCGTCTACGACTTCTTCGCGCCACAGTTCAACGACACCGGCACGTCGCTCGGCCTCAACGGAGTCGGCATGACGATCGAGGTGTACAACGGCTCGCCCATGGACCGTCGCTTCGCCCGGCAGCTCGGCATCCAGTGGGCGTGCTTGTGGCAGCTCGCGCGGAAACGACGTCGGGTGCTGCGTGCGTGGCACGACGCGAGCGCGACGGCTGTGGAGCAAGGCAAGGCCGGAGCGCGCGAGCCGAACAAGCGCTACTTCATGCCGAACCTGAAGGTGCGCACGCCCGTGCCCACCGAGCCTCTGCGCCACTACTTCGTGCTCGACAACGCGAGGACCCGCGACGAGGTGTCTGTACTGATCCGTCGATTGCAGCGCATGGACGTCGATGTCTACCGCCTCGACGAGGATCTGCTGGTGCGCGACTTCCACGAGCTCGGTGTTCCGCCTTCGGGAGACCGTGAGATTCCTGCAGTTGGACCGGTGCTCCCCGCAGGCACAGTGTGGATCCCGATGGCGCAGCTCCAGAAGCACTGGATCGAGGCCGTGATGGCCGAGCAGCCGTACCTTCCGACCTACTACACGTACGGGCTCGCCGGATGGAGCTTCCCGCTGAGCATGAACCTCGAGGCGGGCTCATCGGGCTCGAAGCTCCGGCCGAACGCGACGCTCCTGCCCCTCGAGGCCGAGCCGGCACCTCCGGCGATCCCCCCCGGCGCGCCCACGATCGGCCTGTACTCGATGTCGGTCGGCGGGTACGCGCAGGAGTCGTTCGGCGCGACGCAGTGGCTCTTCGACACCTATTGGAACGTGCCGTACACGTTCCTCGACGCAGACGCCATCAACGCAGGGGGCCTCGCCGGCATCGACGTGCTGGTGACGCCCGGCGGCGACTGGCCGACCGCGCTCCGTCGACTCGGCGATGCCGGTGCGCAGGCGATCCGCCAGTGGGTGCGCGCCGGCGGGCGCTACGTCGGCTATCGCGGAGGCGGCGCCAAGCTCGCGCAGGCGCTCGGTCTCACGACCGCGCAGATGCGCGACCCGACCGCCGATGTGCCCGGCAGCGTCGTGCGCGTCGAGCTCGACCGTGACCATCCGCTCGCCGACGGCATCGGGCGATGGTGCTGGATCTTGTTCGACGACGACGATGTGGTGATCGAGTACGCACGCGGTACCGCCCCGGTGCGATTCCCTCGAGGATCGCGCAACGGCTTCTACGTCTCCGGCTTGGCCGATGGCGAGCGGCAACTGTTCGGCACCCCTGCCGTGATCGACGAGCCGGCGCGGAACGGACGAGTCGTGCTGATGCCGAGCGACCCCTTCTACAAGGGACATATGGAGGGGTCCCGAAAGATCCTGTGGAACGCGATCTTCGGCTCCGACCCGCAGCGGAAGACTCGGGTCGATCCAGCGTCGTATGAGCGCGCCGTCGACCGGGCGAAGCGCGCCGCGTTCGACGAGCCGAGCTGGCCGATGGCGATCCGCGTGAGCGTGTCGCTCGACGACGAGGCCGAGGTTCGACGCATGCTGCGCGGGTTCCATGCCCGGTTCGTCGTTCGGCATGACGGAGACCTGGCGCGGTTCCGTATCAGGAACTCCCGCGAGCTGACCGCTGAGGAGCACCCGTGGGTGAACGACCTCGCCTTGGTTCTGCAGCGCGAACGGATCGACGTGCGGGGCTTCCGCGCGCCGTAGCGCTCATTCGCCGGCGATCGCGCTGACGAGCTCGACCCCTCGTTTGCCCAGCAACCGCATCGCCATGTCAGGTCACCTTCCACCGCACAACCCGATCGACGGGAACGCAGAGGGTTGGTCTCACGTCGCTCCGTAGACTGGGCCCATGAGCTCGGCCCCCTTCCGCGATCGGTTCTTGCGCGCATGCCGACGCCAGCCGGTGGATCGCACGCCCGTGTGGTTCATGCGCCAGGCCGGCCGCTACCTGCCCGAGTACAGGAAGCTGCGCGGCGACCGCGACATCTTGGATACCTGTAAGGACCCGGCGCGGGTGGTCGAGATCTCGCTGCAGCCACTACGACGCATGGACCTCGACGCAGCGATCGTGTTCAGCGACATCATGGTGCCGCTCGCGGGCGTCGGCATCGACGTGCACATAGAGCCGGGCCGGGGACCGGTCGTTGACACGCCGATCCGCTCGGCCGCCGGCGTGCAGCGTCTGCGTCCGCTCGAGCCGCTGCAGGACGTCCCCGAGTCACTCGAGGCGATCCGGTTGCTTCGCAAGGAGCTCGCCATGCCGTTGATCGGGTTCGCGGGCGCGCCGTTCACGCTGGCGAGCTATCTGATCGAGGGCGGTCCGAGCCGCACACATGAACGGACCAAGGCCTTGATGCACGGAGACGCCGCGACGTGGGACGCCCTCATGCGAGCGCTCGTGGCGATCGTGGTGCCGCATCTGCGCGCCCAGGTCGAGGCGGGCGCACAGGCGGTGCAGGTTTTCGACTCGTGGGTCGGTGCGCTCGACCGCGACGACTATCGCCGGCGTGTGCAGCCGCACATGACCGATCTGTTCACCGCCCTCGAGAGCCTCGAAGTCCCGGTGATCCATTTCGGGGTCGGCACGGGGGAGTTGCTGGGCGAGATGGCAGTCTCGGGCGGTGATGTGCTCGGCATCGACTGGCGCGTGCCGATCGACGAGGGCTGGGACCGTGTCGGAAACGACCGGGCCGTGCAGGGCAACCTCGACCCAGCGGCGCTCGGCGCGCCGTGGCAGGTCGTCGAGGCGAAGGCGCTTGAGATCCTCGATCGTGTCGATGGACGCGACGGTCATGTCTTCAACCTAGGGCACGGGGTGCTTCCCGATACGCCGCCCGATACGCTCTCTCGCCTCGTGGAGCTCGTGCACTCGCGGACCGAGCGCGAAGCGCCCACGGAAAGGCACGCGACGTGACCGGCGACCCACCGATCGGTGTGCTCGTCATGGCGTACGGCACGGCCGCGGGTCCTGACGACATCGAGCGGTACTACACCGACATCCGCGGCGGCCGCGCGCCGAGCCCCGAGCACCTGCAGGAGCTCAAGGATCGCTACGAGGCGATCGGCAACGTGTTCCCGCTGCTCGACACCACGCGCGCGCAGGCCGAAGGGCTCGTCGAAAGGCTGAACCACGGCGCGGGCCACGCGACCTTCCGCGCGTATCTCGGCATGAAGCATTCGGTCCCGTTCATCCCCGACGGCGTCGAGGCGATGCGCGCCGACGGCATCGTGCGCGGCGTCGGAATCGTGATGGCCCCGCACTGGTCCGGCATGTCGGTCGAGACCTACGTCGAGCGGGTGGCGCAGGCGGTCGATGATCACGGCGAGACACCGGTGTTCACGTTCGTCCGCAGCTACTCCGACCATCCGGCGCTCATCTCATTCCTCGCGGAACGGGTTCGCGAAGCCCTCGCCGAGATGCCCGACGACGTGCGTGAGGGCGCAGCGGTCGTCTTCAGCGCCCATTCATTGCCGGTGCGCACGGTCGACGACGGCTCGCTCCGCTGCAAGACCTGCGACTGCGACGATTCATGCCGTTACCGAGACGGCCTGCAGCTCACTGCCGACCTCGTGGCCGAGCAGGTCGGGCTCGCGCACTACTCGATCGGGTGGCAGAGCGCCGGACGCACCCCCGACCCCTGGTGGGGACCGCCGGTCGAAGACGTGATCCGGGAGCTCGCCGCGAGTGGCCAGGCAGCCGTGCTCGTCTGCAGCGCCGGCTTCGTCGCCGACCACCTCGAGATCCTGTACGACCTCGATATCGAGGCCCGCCAGATCGCCGAGGAAGCCGGCCTCTTCTTCGCGCGAACACGCATGCCCAATGCCGATCCCGCCTACCTCGACGTTCTCGCGCAGGTCGTTCGCGAGCACATGGCCGAGGCGTCCCTCGCGTGAGCGTGGCCCGCGCCCACCGGGTCGTCGTGGTCGGCGGTGGGGTCACCGGTCTCACCGTCGCGCACCGCCTCTCGCAGGCCGAGGCTGCCATCGACGCCACGGTCCTCGAGGCGGGCACGATCCCGGGCGGCAAGCTCCGCAGCGTCGCGCTCGGCGATCTGGTGCTCCCTTCCGGCGCGGACTCGTTCCTCGCGCGCAAGCCGTGGGCGATCGAGCTTTGCAAAGAGCTCGGCATCGATCTGGAGACCCCCGGCGCGACCGGCGCGTACCTGTGGACCGATGCGGGTCTCGTTCCCCTGTTGAAGGATGCCCCGTTCGGCATCCCGGGTGAGATCGGCGACCTCATCCGTTGGCCGGGACTTTCGGCCGCAGGCAAACGTCGCGCCGCGCAGGATCTGGTACGCCGGGCGCGCAAGAGCGAAGACGACGAGTCGCTCGGGTCGTTACTTCGCCGTCGGTTCGGCGACGAGGCGACCGACCTCGCGCTCGCTCCACTCCTCGCGGGGCTCTACGCGGGCGATGTCGACCGCCTGAGCGTGCACGCGACGTTCCCCGACCTCGCTGTGTGGGAGCGGTGGCAGGGGAGTCTGTTCCGCGGCTCGCAAGCGACGTCGAAGGCCGCTCGACGCGCGCAGCTCGGTCCGATGTTCGCGAGACCGCGCGGAGGAGTCGATCGACTCACCGACACGCTCGCTGATCGACTGGGCGACCGGGTGCGTACGGGCGCGGTGGTGACCGCCGTCGAGCCTGGCAGGGTCACGCTCGATGCCGGTACCTCGATCGAAGCCGACGCCATCGTGATCACGACCCCCGCGCACGAGGCGGCGCGGCTCCTCGCCGCCACGGCGCCGGGGGTCGCGACCGACCTCGCGGCAATCGCGTACGCCTCGACCGGAGTCGTGTTGATGGTCTATCCAGATGGAACACAGGCCGGCCTTCCCGACGGCACGGGATTCGTCGTGCCGCGTGGCAAGGCGCCCATGACCGCCGCGACCTGGCTCAGCAGCAAGTGGTCATCGGAAGCCTTCGGCACTCGGGCCGTCGTGCGGTGTTACGTCGGTGCCGTCGGTGAAGAAGACATCTTGGACGCCGATGATGCGGACCTCATCGAGGCCTGTGTCCGACACCTGGCGGCGGTCGTGAACCTTCCCGACGGGCCGCAGCACGCTGCCGTCGTGCGGTGGCCGGCGTCGATGCCTCAGTACGAGGTTGGCCACCTGGATAGGGTGGCGAGCATCCGAGCGGCGCTTCCTCCGGGCATCGTCGTGGCGGGTCAGGCATACGATGGAGTTGGTGTGCCCGACTGCGTGCGCGCAGCGAACGAGATGGCCGACCAGGTCGTCGCGAGCCTCGCGCGGCGACCGACCGATCACGAGGAGACCGTTGCATGACCGACCACACGTCCGAGACGATCTTCACCCTCTACCCCGTGTTCCTCGCCTCGCCCGATCTGCGCGACGAGCTGGCCGAGGCCGACGACCTGCGCGACGCCGTGCAGGAGGTCGAGAACCTCTACAAGGCCTGGGAAGGTCGGGTCGACGTTCGCGGCACCTACTCAACCATCGGGTTCCGGGCCGATGCCGACCTGATGCTCTGGCTCGTCGGGCGCTCACCGCAGGATCTGCAGGGCTTCCTCGTGGAGTTCCGTCGCACGCGAGCCGGACGTCTCATGGATCTGTCGTGGACGTTCATGGGAGCCGTCAAGCCCGCGGAGTTCACACCCGATCACCAGCCCGCATTCGTCAAGGGCACCCCGCCCGAGACGTTCCTCTGCGTCTACCCGTTCGTGCGCACACCCGAGTGGTACCTGCTGCCCCGAGAGGAACGCGGCGAGCTGCTCCGCGAGCACGGCCTGCTCGGCCGCGAGTTCCCCGAGGTACTGGCGAACACTACGAGCGGGTTCGGGCTCGGCGACTGGGAGTGGATCCTCGCCTTCGAGGCCGAGCGCGCCGACTCGCTCGTCGACGTGATCCGTCGCCTGCGCGACACGAAGGCCCGTCTGTTCACGAAGGTCGAGATCCCATTCGTCACCGGCATCCGCAAGTCCGTCGAGGAAGCCTTCGACGACCTGGTGTAGCCGCTTTCCGCTAGTCCAGTTCAGACGACCGTGACGCCACGCCTACTTCGAGGCGGCGCGGACCTCGTCGGCGTGGTCGGGCACATACGTGTAGAGGTCGCGCGGGGGTCGCACGTAGCCATCGTCGCGCTGTCGAGTTGGCATCTCGATCTCGGGCACGGGCCGCGTCTCGTACGGCACCATCGAGAGCAGGTGCGCGATGCAGTTCAGCCGAGCCTTCTTCTTGTTGTCGGCGTCCACCACGTACCAGGGGGCCTCGGGGATGTCGGTGTGCACGAACATCTCGTCCTTGGCGCGCGAGTAGTCGACCCACTTCGTGCGCGAGTACAGGTCGGTCTCCGAGAGCTTCCACCGGCGGAGCGGATCGTCGATACGCTTGGCGAACCGGCGTTCCTGCTCCTCGTCGCTGACCGAGAACCAGTACTTGATCAGGATGATGCCGTCCTCGACCAGCAGCCGCTCGAAGATCGGCGTCTGCCGCAGGAAGCGGTAGTACTCGGCCTGCGTGCAGAACCCGAGCACCCGCTCGACCCCGGCTCGGTTGTACCAGCTACGATCGAACAGCACGATCTCGCCGGCCGCCGGCAATCTCCTCGATGTACCGCTGGAAGTACCACTCCGAGCGTTCGCGATCCGATGGCTTGGGGAGCGCGATGTGCCTGGTGATGCGGGGGTTGGTGTGCTCGGTGATCCGCTTGATCGCCCCGCCCTTGCCCGCCGCGTCGCGCCCTTCGAAGATCGCGACGATCCGGGCGCCCGTGTCGTACGCCCACTGCTCCATCTTCACCAGCTCTTCCTGCAGCCGGAAGAGCTCGCGCTCGTAGACCTTGGCGGGGAACTTCCCCTTGCCGGATCCCTCGCGTTCCATCGCCTCGGACATGGCGCACCTTTCCGCCGTGCGGTCGTGGCTGAAGTCTAGGGGCACGTACGCTTGCACGTGATGCCCCCGACGAACGTCGACCCCGCCGTGCTCGCCGAACAAGAAGGCTGTTCGATCCATCCCGATCCACGAGCGTCCGAAGCCGCTCATGCGGGGAAGGTTGCACCAGGGCGCGTTCGTCGCGTCGATCCCGCCGGGCTGCTGCTCGTGCTGCATCGCGCCCGACGTCCGTGCGCGTGTGGCGACCCTGATCTACGCCCTCACGCTCACCGGCTTGTTCGGTGCGAGCGCTGCCTACCATCTGGGGGAATGGACCGAAGCCGCGTACGTGCGCATGCGCCGGCTCGATCATTCGATGATCTTCGTGTTGATCGCCGGCACGTACACGCCGTACTGCCTGCTCGTGCTGCACGGCACGCATCGCGACGGTCGTGCTGATCGCTGTGTGGGTGGGCGCGGCTATCGGCGTCGCCACGAAGCTCTACCGGGTCGATCTGCACGTCCTCTCTGGGTTCATGTACATCGGTCTTGGGTGGCTGGTGGCCGTGAGCATGCCGGCCTTGCTGCGCGGGCTCGGCACCGCCGAGACGGTGCTCCTGATCGCTGGTGGACTGCTCTACTCGTTCGGGGCGCTCGTGCTCGCCACGAACAAGCCGGATCCATGGCCGAGCACGTTCGGCTACCACGAGGTGTGGCATACGGCGACCATCGCGGCCGCAGCGTGCCAGTACGCGTCGATCCTGCTGGTCGTGCTCGGACTTCGCGGTTAGGTCTCGAGCAGCGGTTCGAGCGTCTCGATCGCGCGGTGCCCGTTCATGTCGAACGGACGCCTCCTTGAGAGCCTGGCTGGAAGGAGCCGTCCGTCC
>CAWHQA010000011.1:0-57079 GCA_963831325.1 uncultured Actinomycetes bacterium | reverse complement strand
ACGCCCTGCGGGGTCGTTCATCTTCCTCGGGCCGAGCGGTGTGGGCAAGACAGAGCTCTCGAAGGCGCTTGCCGAGTTCCTGTTCGGCGACGAGGACGCGTTGATCCAGCTCGATATGTCGGAGTACATGGAGAAGCACACGGTCAGCCGCCTGATCGGCTCGCCTCCCGGCTACGTCGGCTACGAGGAAGGCGGGCAGCTCACCGAGGCGGTTCGCCGCAAACCCTTCAGCGTCGTGCTCTTCGACGAGATCGAGAAGGCGCACCCCGACGTGTTCAACACCCTGCTCCAGATCTTGGAAGACGGCCACCTCACCGACTCACAGGGTCACAAGGTCGACTTCAAGAACACGATCATCATCATGACCTCGAACCTGGGCACCCGTGACATCCAGAAGGGCCCGGGCATCGGGTTCGCCGCCGCGGGCGACGAAGAGGTCACCTACGAGAAGATGAAGGACCGCGTCACCGAAGAGCTCAAGAAGAGCTTCCGCCCGGAGTTCATCAACCGCATCGACGAGGTCATCGTCTTCCGCTCGCTCACGCAGGAAGACGTCAAGAACATCGTCGACCTCATGATGAAGCGCGTGACCGAGCAGCTGAAGGCGAAGGACCTCGAGATCGACCTGACCGAATCCGCGAAGGTGTTGCTCGCGAAGCAAGGCTACGACGTGTCGCTCGGAGCCCGTCCGCTGAGGCGCACGATCCAGCGCCTCGTGGAGGATCCCGCTCGCCGAGAAGCTGCTCTACAAGGAGTTCCGCGCGGGTGAGACGATCATCGTCGACGCGGTCGACGACGAGATCGTCTTCGATCGCACCGGCGGCATCATGCCGCCCGACGTGCCTCCCGTCGAGCTCGCCGGCTCCCCCGAGTGACCGTCAGCCCGGGGGCCGTTGTCCCGGCTTTGCAGGAGCCGACACGGCGTGGTACGCACGATCACCGGCGGCACGACGCTGCTCGCGGCGCTCAACCGGAGCAGTACGGGGATCGTGCGCCGAGCGCGTGGTCATAGCAGCTGTCGATCCTGACGATGAGGGTGTGATCGTCGAGCCAGACCGGAAACGCACCTTCGGCCACGTATGTCCCCGCGCCGGTTTCGACATCCACGACGAACACGTCATGCGAATGGAGTTCCCAGTACGCGATCCGCGTGCCGTCGGGGGACCAACTGTGGCTGACGAGGAAGTCGTTCCCATGCACGAGTACCCGTTCGTCGCTTCCGT
This sequence comes from uncultured Actinomycetes bacterium, assembly GCA_963831325.1. GTDB lineage: Bacteria > Actinomycetota > UBA4738 > UBA4738 > HRBIN12 > JAOUEA01. The sequence continues at coordinate 55,856 of CAWHQA010000011.1, read as the reverse complement.
CGGACTTCGCTAGGCAGAGAAGCTGACCGTCCGCGTCGGCGTCGCAGAAGTATGACAGGAGCGAGCCATCTGGCGACAGCTTGCCGTCGTTCGCACTGATGCCGTCGCCGCCCACCAACCGCAGGTTCCTGTCCCCAGTGATCGGGACGATCCGGATCTGATTGTGTCTGAGGGGGCAGCAGGGTGCGTCCCACGTAGTAGCGCTGTAAACGATGGACGATCCATCCGGTGTGAAGGACGGCGGCTCGAGCGACGCACCCGTGGATCCCGCATGGAACGTGAGCTGCCCGGACGCGCCCGTTGCAAGGTCCAGCACGAAGACGTTCCCGGGATATCGGCCTTGGCTACTGACGGTAAGCGATCCTCGAGCCATCGGGGGACCAAGCTGGTGTCTTCGCTCCGGGATCGTTCGTCACCTGTTCCACTCCGGTTCCGTCGAGGTTCGCGACGAAGATCTGCTTGACGCCATCGTCGCCGATCCCCACATAGGAGAGCCTCGAACCGTCGGGTGAGACTGCATAGCCTCCCTCGTCGGCATAGCTCCCCGTACTGACGATGCTCTCTGGCAGCGGCGTCGTCTCGCCATCGTCCAGATCGATCAGGTAGTCGGTCTCGGGGACGGCGCTCTCCGCTGGCGTCGGGCTGGGCTGGATCGCCGGTTTCGTGCCCGAGCCCTGTTCCGCGCGGATCGCAACGACGACCACGGCAACTCCGATCGCTGCGGCCACGGCGAACGCCCCGATCCTGCGCCGTCGGCGAGCTTGCTCCTGTCGGCGTTCCTGGTCTTTCCATGAATCGAGATCTGGCTCGACCTGCTTGGTCGCAATCTCGAACAGCTCCTTCAGCTCAGCCATGCGGGCCTCCAGCGGTTCGGAGCACGGCTCGGCCCTGGGATGCGAGCGCTCGCACGGTGGAGGGGCGGATCCGCATGATCGCGGCCGCGTCCTCCGAGCCATAGCCGTACATGTCGAGCAGGACGAGGGCGGCGCGCTGCCGCGGCGCCAGGAACGGAGCATGCGGCGAACGTCCTCCCGCAGGTCGACCTCGTCGAACGGGTCGTGCGACGGGTCGATCGCCACCAGCCTCCGCGTGGCCCGGCGTGCGGCGCGCGCCCGCATGCGGAACCCGTTGAGCGCCACGCGGAAGAGGTAGCCGGTGGGGTCGTCGATCCGGTCGATCGCGTCCCACCGTTCCCACAGGGTGAGGAAGGCCTCCTGCATCAGCTCCTGGGCGTCGGCCCGGTTCCCGGTCACGAAGTACAAGGCCTTGAAGAGCCCGCGGTGCTCGTCGGCGAAGAACGCCGTGAAGTCGGGCGGGGCCTCTGCCTCGCGAGGGAACCGAACGACGTCGCCCTCTGCCTGCATCACCCTCCTAGATGCCGCCGACGACCTCAGCGCTTAGTGACACGCGATATCTCACCCGGCACGATCGCGGAAGTGGTCACATCGTGAGACCCCGCAACTCCTCGGGGACGAGGTCGGCGAACTCCCAACCGGTCCACAGGTCGGCGGCGATGCGTCCCGCCGGCCGGTGCACTCCGTGATGCGACGCCCACTCGCAGATCCGCTCGACGTCGCGCTCCAGGAACGGCCTCGCGTGCCGATTCTTGCGCGGGTCGACGGCCTGCGGAAGATCGATCATCGTCACTAGTCCATTCCAGACTAGAACGTTGTAGGGTGAGAGGTCCCCGTGCACGACGTTCAGGAAGAGCATGCGTTCGATCGTGCGCAGTACCTGGTCGGTCAGGTCCTCGGCTTCCTCGGCATCTTCGACGTCGTAGGAACGCAGCTGCGGCGCCGCGAACTCGTCGTCGCCGATGTAGGACATGAGGATCGCGTCGCCGGTGCGCTCGATCGGCCGTGGCACCGGGGCGCCACCCTCCGAGAGTGCGCGAAGGGTCTCCCACTCGCGGTCGACCCAGATCATGCCCTGCACCTCGCGTCCGAAGCGCGTCTTCTTCTCGAGCGCCACGCGCACGCGGCGCTCCTTGATCCATTCACCGTCGCGGTACATCGACTCGTCACGGAAGTCGCGCCGGTCCAGCGGGTGATAGGCCTTGAGCGCGACGAGCTCTTCGCCGGTCGTGCGGGGGTTGGCGCGGCAGAGGTGGACCGAGGCTTCCTTGCCGCTCTTGATCGGTCTGAGCACCGCTTCGATGAGCCCCTCATCGAAGAAGTACTCGAATTGGTTCGCGTCGGTCAACGCTGGACTCCCTTCGAGCCTGAGGTCAGGTGGTTCGTGGCGTAGTGGTGCCACGTCCCTGGAAGGAGCCGAGGAACGATCGTGAGCGCTGCCTGAGGTGGGCGGCGCTACGACCGTGGCGAACCGGAAGGGACGCGGCGTGCGCGCAGGTTCCATCACCGAGATCGCAGCCATGCTCATCGCCTCCCTTCCCATCTCTCGTAACGCTCTCGCGTCGCTGCTGGAGCGCCACGTCACGGATGCGGACGTTGCCTGGACCGTCTCTGTTGCCGGGTCAGGGTAACACCCCACCGGGTGTCGGAGGTGATGACTAGGGTGGCGCGATGGCGAAGATGCGCGTGGTGCTGACCTGTCGCGATTGCCGCCAGCAGGTGGCGCAGTGGGTAGGGCGGTGCCCGGGCTGTGGGGCCTGGGGCACCATCGAGGAAGACGCCCGAGCTCCCGTGACGTCCGAGTCACGCTTGGAGCGCGCCGTCGTCACCGCGCAGCTCGTCGGTGACACCGCCGAAGAGCCTCGCGTGGAAACGGGCTTCGCAGGGGTCGATCGGGTGCTCGGAGGCGGACTGGTGCCGGCATCGGTCGCGCTGCTCGCGGGCGAGCCGGGCATCGGCAAGTCGACCCTACTCCTGCACCTCGTGGCGCATCTCGCGTCGCAAGGACACGACTGCCTGTTGGTCAGCGGCGAAGAATCACACGCGCAGGTCGCAGCGCGTGCGCGCCGGCTGGGCATCCCGGGTGGCTCGATCCGGTTCGCGCCCGGGCGTGACCTCGAGCAAGTGCTGCAGACCGCTCTCGCCGAGAGGCCCTTCCTGCTGGCTGTCGACTCGATCCAGACCGTTCGTGACACGAATGGCTCGCAGGTGCCCGGCGGCGTCTCGCAGGTGCGCACCTGCACAGATGCTCTTGTTGGGCTGGCCAAGGCCGAGGGTGTCGCCATGCTGCTCACCGGCCACGTCACGAAAGACGGCGATCTGGCGGGGCCGCGCGCTCTCGAGCACGCCGTCGATGTGGTCCTCACCTTCGAAGGCGATCCCCGATCGGGGCTGCGCGTGCTCGCCGGCGGCAAGAATCGTTTCGGCGCCGAGGGCGAGAGCGCGTGGTTCGAGATGGGCACCAGCGGACTCCGCGAGATCGATCCGACGGGGCTGCTCGTGAGCGGCGAACGCGTGGCCGGGCGCGGCCACCGCGCTCGCGCAGTCCGGCCGCCGCGCGCTCGCCGTCGAGGTGCAAGCGCTCGTCGGGCTCCTCCGATGGTCCGGCGCGCAGGCAGGCCACGGGGCTCGACGGGAGGCGCTTCCAGTTGATCGCTGCGGTGCTCGACCGTGTGGCGGGGCTCTCGCTGGGCCGGTCAGAATTGTTCGGCGCGTCTTCAGGCGGCGTCAGGGTCGACGATCCTGCGTGTGATCTGGCGGTGGCCGCGGCGCTCGCGTCTGCCGCGACCGGATCCGCGCCACCGCGAGGGTCAGCCTTCGTCGGTGAGGTCTCGCTCACCGGGCTGGTGCGCCCTGCGCCGGCCATGGCACAACGTTTCGCTGCCGCTCGAGCCGCCGGGGTGTCCACGGTGTTCGCTCCTCCAGGTGAGTTCGCGCATGCGGGTGTCGAGGTGGTGACGGTGCGCCACGTCATCGAGGCTCTTTCCTGGATCCCTTCGCCTCGTATATCCGGTGAGCTGAATCGGCGTTCAGCCTAGGCCGGGTGAGGAGCGTCTGAGTGCGGAATTAGCCCTCTGACCTGGGGATTTGGGTTGCGCCGCAAGACCCACCCGTGCTACCCTTGCTCGGCGAGTCAGCGCGACCCCTGTCTTTCAACTCTTGGAGGTTCCGTGTTCCGTAAGGGCGATACCGTTGTGCATCCGGAGCATGGAGCTGCAGTCATCGAAGAGTTGCGAGAGAAGGAGTTCCTGGGCGAGAACGCGAACGTATCTGGTGCTGCGTGTCGCCTACGGCGACCTCACGCTGATGATCCCGACCGACTCGACCGATCAGGTCGGACTGCGCTCGGTCGTGAGCAAGAGCGAGGTCAAGAAGGTCCTGAAGGTGCTCACCGAAGAGGAATCCTCGATGGCCGCCAACTGGAGCCGCCGCTTCAAGAACAACATGGAGAAGCTGCACTCTGGCGACCCCTATCAGGTGGCCGAGGTGCTGCGGAACCTCTCGATCCGCGATCGCGAGAAGGGCCTGTCGGCCGGCGAGAAACGCATGATCACCAAGGCGCGACAGATCTTGATCTCCGAGCTCTCACACGCCACCGGCAAGTCCGAAGACGACGCCGAAGTCATGATCGATGAGGTCCTCGACGACGCTCACGGCGAGAAGATCGCCGCCGTCTAAGGCCTCGCCGCTCCGTCCCGAGCTCGCCTCACCCCTTGACCTCCTACAGGCGTGTTCCGCGCGCGCCGATGACTCCTTCAGCACCAGGTCCGTTCAGCATGCTCGCCGGCCGAACGACCGTCGGAGCCACGAAGGAGGTGGAGTGGAGCCCATGAGCGACCCAGGGCGCGAGCGAGCCAGACGTGCGGGGCGGCGCGATGCGCGGCTACCTCGTCGAAGGCGTTCGCCTGATCTTCATCGCGCTGCTCGCGACCGGCGGCTTCCTCATGGGTGGCACCGTCGCTGCGGAGAGCACGAGCCGGGCACTGGCCTTCATCTTCCTGGGCGCAGGCGTCGGGTTCGTGATCGGGGGCGTTGCAGGGCGGCTCACCCTGCGTGCTGTCGGCGGCATGGAGCGCGAGCTGCACCGCAGGCCGGCGCCGCAGCTCGCGGGCGGTGTAGTGGGACTGATCGTCGGTCTGGTGGTCGCGGGCCTGGTGATGATCCCGCTGCTCCTGGTGCCGACGGGCGCTGCATGGCCGGCGATCGCATTCGTCTACCTGGTCTGCGCCTCGCTCGGGTTCCGTGTGGGCGAGGACAAGCACGAGGACATCTTCGGTCTCGTCGGCATGAAACCTCGTGCGTCGGTGGCTGCTCGCGGCGATCTGCATGTGCTCGACACCAGCGCATTGATCGATGGTCGCGTGCTCGATCTGGTCGCGACCGGTTTCGTGAGCGGCACCGTCCTCCTGCACGACGGTGTGCTGCGGGAGCTACAGGCGATCAGCGATGCGAGCGATCCTCGCCGTCGCCAGCGTGGGCGTCGTGGGCTCGACGTACTGGTCGAGCTCCAGAAGGCCCCGACGGTCCAGTTCCAGCTCGTCGAAGAGGTCGGGGTGCAGCGATGTCGATGCCGCCCTGGTGCGGCTGGCACGCGAGCGCGGGGCATCGCTGATCACGGTCGATCACAACCTTGCGAAGGTTGCGGAGGCCCTTCGGGTGCCGGTCGCCCAGATCAACGCGCTCGCCTCGAAGTTCCGCGTGCCGTACACGGCAGGCGACGAGATCTCGGTGCGGCTCGTGAAGGAAGGCCGTGAGCACGGCCAGGCGGTCGGCTACCTCGACGACGGCACGATGGTGGTCGTCGAGAAGGCTGTCGACATGATCGGCTCGGCTCCCGACATCCGGGTGACGAACGTGATCCAGACCACGACGGGCCGGATGGTGTTCGCCGCGCTCGTGCCGGAGGTGTCTTCGTCGGGCTGAGCCGCTTCGCCCGACCAGACCCGACGGGGACCCGCCGCTCGATACGGCCCGGCGCAGAGGGGTCTGTCATGCTTGCCGTATGCAATCGCACCCAGGTTCGGCCGTCGCGATCGTGCTCGCCGCGGGAGCCGGACGACGCCTCGGTGCCGAGGAGCCGAAGGCGTTCCTGCTGATCGGTGGTCGCCCGATACTGGCCGTCGCGACGGGCGCGGCCGCTGCTTCTCCGGCTGTGGGTTCGGTGGTCGTCACCGCGCCGGCCGGCTGGGAAGAACGCGCCCGGCGATGCGTGGAAGGATGCGGCCTGCCGGTGGTAGTGGTCACCGGCGGATCGACCCGCCGAGCCTCGGTGCTCGCGGCGCTCGAGGCACTGCCGCCCGGGACACGTATCGTTGCGATCCACGACGCTGCCAGGCCGTTCGCACCGCCAGATCTGTTCACTGCGGTGATCGAAGGCGTGAGCGAGCGGACGCCTGGTGTGGTGCCGGTCGCTCCCGTGGCCGACACGGTCAAGCACGTTGTCGACGGACGGGTCGTGCGAACCCTCGACCGTGAGCGCCTCGGCCTGGCACAGACCCCGCAAGCGTTCGATGTCACCATCCTGCGCGCGGCGCACGGACACGCAAGCTCGTCGAGCGCGGCATTGACCGACGACGCCGCAGCACTCGAACACGATGGCATCACCGTTGCTGCGATCCCTGGTGATCCCAGCAACGTCAAGATCACGACCCTCTTCGATCTGGCCAACGCCGATGCCCGCATGGGTGGCAACGATGGTTGAGGGCCCGTCGCGGGTCGGCCTCGGGTTCGACGTGCACCCTTGGGCCAGCGACGAGCGTGCACTCTGGCTGGGGAGCGTGCGCTTCGATGGGGACCGGGGGCTCGGGGGACACTCCGACGGTGACGCCGTCTGCCACGCCATCGCAGATGCGCTGCTAGGCGCCGCCGCACTCGGCGACCTCGGAACCCACTTTCCCGAGGACGATCCAGAGATCCACGGCATCGGGGGATCTGCGCTCCTGAGGGAGACTCTCGAGCTGGTGCGCGGGGCGGGGTTCACGTTCCTCTCGTGCGATGTGACCGTGATCTGCGATCGTCCAGTGATCGCGCCTCGACGCGACGAGGTGAGAGCGCGACTCGCAGATGCGCTCGCCACGTCGGTGGACGCGGTGTCGGTGAAGGCGACCAGGCCTGAAGGCCTCGGACTCACTGGCGATGGCGTCGGGTGCATGGCCGTCGTGCTCATCGCATGAGCGAAGCACGAGATCGAGCGAAGCATGGAGTGACGCGCGGGAGCCGCCGGCGATCGGACCCGACCGGGCACGTCGTGGCGGGTCGGCGCGGTGTCGCCGAAGCGATCGGCAGCGGGAGGGTGAGGGAGGTCTTGGTCGCGTCGTCGCAGGCCGGAACCCCGGGCATGCAGGCAGTGCTCGAGGCGGCCCGGGCTCAGAATGTGCCCGTTCGCACCGTGCCTCGAGCGACGCTGGATGCGCTCGCCGACGAGCATCGGGGCGTGCTGGCCAGGGTCGACGCTCTCGCGAACGGATCGCTGTCCGAGCATGATCTGGCGACGTTCCCGTTCGAGACGGACGCCCTCGCCGTGGTGCTCGACGGCATCGTCGACCCCCAGAATCTCGGTGCGGCAGCAAGGTCGGCGGAGGCGGCCGGCGCCGCAATGCTGGTGACGCGTACGCGCCGGGCAGCGGAGGTCACGCAGGCGGCCGTGCGTGCGTCGGCTGGCGCGCTCATGCATCTTCCTCATGCGCGAATCGCGAACATCGCCCGCGCGGTCGAACGGCTGCAGGGAGCGGGATTCTGGGTCGTCGGACTCGACGAGCGAAGCGATGTTTCCATCTACGACGAGACTTGCCCGCCGGGACGGGTTGCCATCGTGATCGGCAACGAAGGCGAGGGTATGGCGAGACTCACGCGGGAGCGATGCGACCAGCTGATCTCACTGCCGATGCGGGGCCAGGTCGGATCGTTGAACGCCGCCGCATCTCTCGCGGCGGTGCTGTACGCGTACGTGCTGCCGACCCGCGCATGAGGCTCACGTCGGCAGGCGTGTATGCCGATACCTCGGTGATGGGCCAGCAGATGCCGCCACCACCCGGTCGCCCGGGATCGCTCGAATCATGGGAGCGCGTGATCGCCGAGCCAGTCGCAGCTGAGCGCCGGCGCCCGGCGGTGATCACCGTTGCTGGCACGCTGTTGATGGTGGCAGGTGGGTTCGCGGCGCTCGCGGGCCTGCTGATACTGATGACAGGCGATGGAGCAACCATCGAAGGCGTCGGCGACGGTGCTGGCGCGTCCACGCTCGCCGTGATCGTGTCGTCGGCCCTGGCCTGCCTCGAGATCGGATCTGGCCTGCTCGTGCTGCGATGCGCACCGGCAGGCCGCACGCTCGGCATCATCGTGGCGGGGCTCGGCATCGCCGGAGGTCTCGCCGCCGCCGGGTCGCCTCGGGGGATGGTAACGATCGCGATCTTCGGCTTCGTCGTGTTCGCGCTCGTGACCAACGCTGAGGCATTCCACCGAACGCGTGAGGGGTAGAATCCCCACGCCCACACCGCCGGCGTGGCGCAGTCCGGTAGCGCAACCGACTTGTAATCGGTAGGTCGTCGGTTCGAATCCGACCGCCGGCTCCGCGTCACGCCTGAGTGGGTTCAGGCGCGCGCGCACAGTGACTCGAGAACTCTGATGATGTAGCCCGGCGCCCGTACGAGCTCGAGGTTCTGCCGGCGGCTCAGTCGCGGGACCGCGGTCGGGGTGCACGGAGCTACGGTAGCTTCCGGAGACCATGAGCCGCGCCACGGGGGGGAACCTCGCCTCCCTGCTTCGTTCGGATGCCGATGCGCTCCCGAGTCTGGTGGCGCTCATCCTCGCGACCGCGATCGTCTCGTGCGCGTCCACGACGGCTCGCGCTCCCGAGCCAGCTGAGCCGGACACCCGGCCAGGCGCAAGGACCCAGGTCGCCGTCGTCGATGTGACCGACGGCGATACGATCCGAGTCGACCTGGCCGGCGTAGAGACTCCCGTGCGCTTGATCGGCATCGACACGCCAGAGAAGGACGGCCCGTACACGGACCAAGAGTGCTTCGGCGAGCTGGCCTCTCGCTACACGGCCGATGCCCTGGACGACCGCGACGTCGAGCTGGAGTTCGACGTCGAACGCACCGACAGGTTCGATCGCGTGCTCGCTTACATCTGGCTCAACGGAGAGCTCTTCAACGAGCGCATCCTGCTCGATGGACGTGCGGTGCTGGCGACCTTCCCGCCTAATGTTCGCTACGTCGATCGATTCACGGAAGCCGAGCGTCGGGCCAGGAACGAGGGCACCGGCGTCTGGGGTGCGTGCCTAGCCCGCTGACGCGCCGTCTTGGTCGTCCTATCCGCTGCCGCGTCTGAGCACCCTGCCGGCGCACGTGATCTCGTCGTCCCCGGTCCCCCACGCGACGACGCCTTCCACGATGACGGCTTCGATCCCGTCGGGGAAGGCGTGAGGGCGATCGAACGTCGCTCGATCGCTGATGGTCGCCGGGTCGAACACGACCAGGTCTGCCCAGGCGCCCTCGACGATCCGCCCGCGATCGCTGAGGCTGAACCGATCAGCTGGCAGCGACGTCATCTTCCGCACGGCGGCCTCGATCGTGAGCAGACCGTCGCGCGCAGCGGGGCCGAGCACCCGCGGGAACGTGCCGTACGTGCGTGGGTGAACGGGCACATCGGCCATCGGCCCGACTGGCGCCACGGAGGCCGCGTCGGACGCGACCATGACGTCAGGGTCGGACACGATCGTGCGGACATCGTCATCGTGCATCGCGTGGCCGATGCACGAGGTGCTCGGCTCCTCGATCAGCAGCTCGAAGAAGGCGTCGATTGGCTCGAGGCCGCGCTGATCGGCGATCTCGGTGATCGTGCGTCCGTTGCACGACGTATCGGCGGTTGCCTCGATCACGATTCGATCCCATCCGACGCCGTCGACCGATGACTGGAAAGCGTCTCCCTCGCCCTCTTCCACCGAGGCCACCAGTCGCGCGCGGGTGGTGTGGGCGCCGACGAGACGAGGCAGCTCGGTCACGGGCGCCCACTCTGGGAGGAGCGACCACAGGACCGAGGCCCACGCGGCGTACGGATATTGATCGCCGGTCGCGTCGTCGGCACCGTGCACCCGGGCGAGGAGCTCGGGCGCACGACCCCACATGAACGACGTCTCGCACTTGAGGTGGCTCACGTGCACCGGGAGTCCTGCTCGGCTTCCTACCTCAAGCGCTTCATCAACCGCCCTGAACAGGTGCGAGCCCTCTCCTCGGATGTGCGAGGCGTAGATGCCGCCGGACCGCGCAGCCGCCTCTGCGAGCGACACGATCTCGTCCGTCTCGGCGTACATGCCGGGCGCGTAGACGAGGCCGGTCGACAGCCCCACGGCACCCGCGTCCATCGCCTCAGCGACGCACCCGCGCATCGCGGCGAGCTCGTCGGTCGTGGGCCCGCGTCGTTGCAGATCCATCGTGAGCTCACGAACCGACCCGTGGCCGATGAGCGCTGCGATGTGCACCGCCGGCCGGGCGGCGTCGACCCGCGCGAGGTACTCGCCGAACGAGTCGAAACCCGTGGCGCCGCTGAGCTCAAGATCGCCGCCGACCCACGATCGCGAGCTCGGCCGCTGCGGACGTCGGGAACGGTGAGGAGCCGCAGTTCCCCACGACGATCGTGGTGACACCTTGGCGGATCGTCGACGGCATCGTGGGAACGACGAAGGGGGCCATGTCGGAGTGGTTGTGCACGTCGACGAAGCCGGGAGCGAGCACACGATCGTGGGCGTAGATCGTGGTCGCTGCTTCCACCACTTCGTTCATCTGCGCGCCACGCGCGATGAGGACGACGCGACCGCCCTGGACGCCCACCGATGCCCGGAACGCGGGCGCCCCCGTGCCGTCCACGACGGTGGCGTTGACGATCACCAGATCCAGCACGCGACGGATGGTAGTCGCGGGCAGGCGCCGTGCGGTCTCTACTCTTCCGCGAGGAAGACGCGGAACGAGGCTCCTCCGCCTTCACGTGCTTGAAGCCATGCCCGCCCGCCGTGCAGCTCGGCGAAGCGGCGCACCAGCGACAAGCCGATGCCCACGCCGGGAGAGTGCTCCGATGACGAACCCGGCGCCTGGCGGAACGGTTCGAACACGGCGTCGTGCAGGTCCTCGGGCAGTCCGGGGCCCGCGTCCTCGACGCTGATCGACACGCCGCCCTCGGCAGGGTCGGCGCGGATCCAGATCTGGGTTCCCAAGGGCGTATGGCGAAGAGCGTTCGAGAGCAGGTTCTCCACGATGCGTTCCACCTTCGCGGCGTCGATGAAGAACGAGCCTTCAGCAACTTCGGTCACGATCACGTGACCCTTGTCGTCGCTCTCGTCGACGGCTCGCGCCACCAGCGCCGCGAGATCGGTCGGTCGCCGCTGGGGCGCGATGATGCCTCGTTGCAGTCGGTCGAGGTCCAGTAGGTCGCCGAGCAGTCGTTCGAGCTTCCGGGCGTTGGCTGCGATGCGTGCGACGAGGTCGAGGGCGTCGTCGGTCGCCATGTCGAGCCCGGAGCTCTCGAGGGTGAGCGCGAATCCCAGGATCGAGGTTAGCGGTGTGCGGAGGTCGTGCGAGACTGCCTCGAGGAATGTGTTCTTCATCTCGTCGAGGTTGCGGAGACGCTGGGTCGCCTCGCGCTCGCGCCGGAACGCCTCGGAGTAGCGCTGCTCGCTGTCGCGCAGCGCCTGCTCCGCTCGTCGGCGTTCGGTGATGTCGACCATGAGTCCGCGCAGCTCTCGGGCGCCCTGAGCTCCCCGCACCACGTGCACGACGTCTCGCACCCACGCTGTGTCGCCATCGAGCGTGGGAACGCGGTACTCGAGTGAACGGTCTTCTCCGCTCGCGATCGTGGCTCGGCATGCTGCGAGCGTGGCTGCTCGGTCTTCCTCGACGATGTGGTCGCCCCATCTGCGGCCTTCCTCTGGCCACGCCGTCGCGCCCGAGCCCAGGATCTCGTCCACGCGCCCGCCGATGAATGAGAACCCGAGCGAAGCAGCGTCGGCCTCCCAGAAGACCGCGCCGAGGCTCGCGACGAGCTCGTGGAACCGTTCGAGTTCCGAGAGCCTGCTGGCGGTGCCGAGCGCCAACGAGGCGATGTTCGCGATGCCCTGTGCGAGTCGGATCTCGCGGTCGTCGAAGCGCGCATCGCGTTCATCCGCGATCATCGCGATCGTTCCGACACCCTCCGGGCCCCAGCGCAGGGGCACGGTCAACACCGAACGGGCCTCGCGACTGATCCACAGCTCTCGGGGCAACGTTTCCACTTCATCGGCGTCGAGCGTGAACGGTTCGAGGTCCCCGACGAGGAACGACTCGGCCACGGCGGCCGGAACGTCGGCGATCTCGGCGCGGGGACGGGCGAGCCCAAGCTCCACAACGTGGAGCCGGGCCATGCGGTAGTCCCCGGTCTCTTCGTTCCGCACGTAAGCCCCCACAGCGGAGCACGGCATCAGCGACGGGATCGCTTCGATCGCCTCCTGGAAGATGTCACCGACCGTGTGACGCCCGACCAAAGCTTGGGACAGCGCCAACAGCGCCGCCGAGGTCCGGGCGGCCTCGCGCTCGGCAGCAAGCAGGGTCGCATTCTCGAACGCGGCTGCCGCGTGCGGGGCGAGCACCTCCACCATCTGGAGATCCTGCTCGTCGAACTTGCCGTAGCCGAGGCTCGAGAGCACGATCACCCCGTTCACCCGTTCACCCAGCTTCGTGGGCACCAGGAGCATCGACTCGACGATATCGTCGGTGCCCTCGATCTGGACCGCGAACTCGACCTCTTGGGCATCCGGGGTGAGCAGCGATCGGCCCGTCTCGGCGACCCAGCCGGTCATGCCCTCGCCCACCGTCGTCACGAGCTCGTCGAGCGTCTCTTCCTCGTACTCGGTGAAGTACTCGCCCCGGAACGCGATCGGCAACAGCGTTCGGCCGTCGGGCTGGAGCAGATAGACACGGCAGTTGTGGTACTCGACGATCGTCCGGAGCTCGGCTGTGATGGCCTCGCCGATCGCCTCGACGCTGCCTATTGCATTCAGCTTCGCCGCGAGGCTGTGCAGCATGTTGAGCTGGGCCATGGAACGGAAGCTGTCCACCCCATGGCGGGGTGTCCCTCCGGTCTGCCCGATACTCGCCTGGTCTGCCACCGAGTCTCTCCTGTTGACCCCTGCCATCCTCGCACCGCGCGTGCGATCCCCCCGCATCTGCCGGGCCTTGCTCTCTGGTTGTCGGCGGGGCGCCGTGCCGCCTGTACCGCGTTCGTCCTGGGGGACCGCAGGATGTGCTTGCACCGTCGGTGTCCGTCGGTACGCTCCCATCCGTGGACAGATCGATCCCCGACGTGCTCGACGATCGTTCTCGAGGCTTGCTCGATTTCGAGCGTGAGAGCTGGAAGCTCCACACTCCGAAGGAGCGCGCGATCAGGGAGAGGTTCGGCTTCTCCGCCACCCGATATCACCAGTTGCTCAACCGGGTGATCGAGGAACCTGCGGCTCTGGCGTACGACCCCATGCTCGTCCGACGGTTGCAGCGGATGCGAGACGCTCGTCGACAGCGTCGGGTCGCGCGGCAGCTCGGCGTGCGTATCTAGGGCGAGGCGACAGCGTGCAGGACGCGGCGCGACGCAGGTTGTGGGTGCGAGCCTTCGGGCTGAGAACCTGGGTAGGATGGCCCACGTGAACCTCAGCCCGGGGCGTCTCGCAGTGCTCGTGGCCCTCGTCGTGGGCGGCGTTGCGGTGATGATGAACGGCTTCGGCGATGACGGCACCACGATGGCGTCGGGCCCCTCCGACGTCGTCGAGACGACCACGAGTGGGAGCCCCGAGCCGACCGATGGCGCATCGACGTCGGTCAGCGAGACCCCACCACCCGACCTCGAGCCGCAGGTCGAGGGTGTCTCCATCCAGGTGCTGAACGGTACCAACGCGACGGGCCTTGCGAGCGAGGTCGATCTGCTCCTCACCGGCAAGGGCTACGAGCAAGGGCTTGTGCCTGACGACCTGGACAGCAAGCCCGTTCCCGGGACGACCGTGTACTTCCGCACCGGTGACGGTGCCGAACAGAACGAGGTGGATGCCTCGAATCTGGCGACCTATCTGAAGCGCGTGGAGACCTCGGTCAGGCCGCTGAATGATTCCCTCGGAACGGTGGTTCCGGCGAAGGTCGACCTGGTCGTCGTGCTCGGCGAGGACTACGCCGCGGCCCACCCGGTGACCTGACAGCTGACGATCAGCCGAACGCCGATCCTGCGGCCGTGGCCGCCACCTGCCGACGCGCAAGGCGATCCTCGAGGCTCGTCGTCAGCAGGCGGGCGATGCTCTCCGTCAGCGCCTCGGGCATGAACGGCTTGGTGATGACCTCGTCGGCGCCGAGCTCGAAGCAGATCCGATGGTCGTCCACGCGGCTGTCCGCGGTCAGCACGAGCACCGGCATCTCGCACGAGGCCTGCTCGGCGCGCAGCACTCGCAGCACCTCGAAGCCGTCGAACCTGGGCATCATCAGATCGAGCACCACCGCGTCGGGTCGATGCTTCCGCGCGGCCTCGATGCCCCGCTCGCCGTCATCGGCTTCCAGCACTTCATGACCAGCCTGGCGCAGGTTCACTCGGTACAGCAGCCTGACGTCGGCTTCGTCGTCGATGACCAGCACACGACTCATGTGCCTCGAGTCCTCCTTACGGGGGACGTACGGATCCCCTACGTTGCATATCGGACGGGGTTCCCTCATGTTGATACCCGAAACCCGGGAAGTGGCCGGGAAGCGGGAAGAGGCGGGCACCAGGTTCGGTACCGGTTGGACCGGTGATAGGTCGTTCGGCTCGTTGACGGCTGCGAGGGGCACTTCTACGCTGGCTCGCAGACGTTCGGGGCTCGAGAGCCCACGATGCCGGTTCCCCATCCACCAGGAAGGCTGACCATGCTGAAGGTCTCGCAGAAGCTCGAGTACGCGATGAGGGCGATGATCGAGCTCGCACAGCGACGCGGCGAAGGTGTCCTGGTGCCTGCGCGCGCTATCGCGGAGCGTCAGCAGATCCCGGTGCGGTTCTTGGAGCAGCAACTCGGCGCGTTGTCCAAGGCGGGGCTCGTGGAGAGCTTCCGAGGCGCGGGTGGAGGGTGCCGGCTCTCGCGTGACCCCGATCGCATCACGGTTGCCGAGATCGCCGATGCGATCGAAGGTCAGATCTTCCCGATGTTCTGTCTGGAGCCCAGCGACCACACGTGTTTTCAGGATTCACGGTGTGGGTTGCAAGGGTTCTGGGCTGATGTGGCCAGGGCCGTGCAACAGGTGTTCCAGGAGACGACGGTGGCGGACCTTGCGGCCCGCCACCGGGGCGTCGCCTCGGGACCGACGCTGATCCCTTCCGACCAGCTGCTCTCTCGTCTGACTAGCTAGCCGGCTACGGCGCCGACCAACCGCGAGATTTCGCAGCGTCCATGCCGAGGATCTTCGTGAGCTTCGTGCCGCAGACCGAGCAGGTGCCCTGGGCGGCCGGGCGCCCGTTTTTCAGGGTCACGACCTGTCCCTCGAACTCACGCTTGGCCCGGCACTTCATGCAATAGCCTTCGTCGGCCATCGCCTGCCTCCTTTCCCTCGAGGCAGCCGCTGGGCAGCCTCGAGGCCCGATGGTGGCCCCGAGAACCGCTCGGTGCAAGCACATTCCGTGCGGGCAGGGTCCCCACCGCTCCCGGCTTCCGTGCCGGCTCGCACGGCCGGGGCCGCGCGCGTACGATGCTGGCTCGCCCCGACGCTTACACCGAGGCCGTCCCTGGAGGATCGATGAGCGACACCGAGCAGAACATCGAGGCGCTCCTGTCAGAGCTACGAGTGTTCGAACCACCACCGACCTTCGCCGAGCGTGCGATCGTCTCCGACGACTCGATATACGAGCGGGCCAACGCTGACCACGAGGGCTTCTGGGCGGAGCAGGCGGACAGGCTGACCTGGTTCAAGCGCTGGGACACGGTCATGGATTGGAACCCGCCCTGGGTGACATGGTTCGAGGGTGGTGAGCTCAACGCGTCGTACAACTGTCTCGACCGCCACGTCGAGGCCGGCGGTGGTGAAAAGGTCGCATTCCACTGGGAAGGCGAGCCCGGCGACACCCGAACGATCACCTACGCCGAGCTGCTCGACGACGTCTGCAGGTTGGCCAACGGCCTGAAGTCGATGGGCGTCGGGAAGGGCGACCGGGTCAACATCTACCTCGGCATGGTGCCAGAGCTGCCTATCGCGATGCTGGCATGTGCGCGGATCGGCGCCCCCCATTCGGTGGTCTTCGGAGGCTTCAGCTCCGAGTCGCTGCGCGACCGCATCAATGATGCCGAGGCCAAGGTGCTCATCACCGCCGACGGAGCATGGCGGCGCGGCACGATCGTGCCGTTGAAGGACAACGCCGACGAGGCTGTTCGCGAGTGTCCGTCGATCGAGCATGTCGTCACGGTCCGGCGGTGCGAGAACGAGCACTCATTCACCGAGGGGCAAGATCTCTGGTACCACGAGCTCGTGGCGGGTCAGCCCGCAGAGTGCGAGGCCGAACCGATGGGAGCCGAGGATCTGCTCTACCTGCTCTATACGAGCGGCACGACAGGCAAGCCCAAAGGCATCGCGCATACCACCGGCGGCTACATGACCCAGGTCGCGGCGACGCATCGCATGATCTTCGACATCCACGAGGACGACGTGTACTGGTGTGCGGCGGACTGCGGCTGGGTGACGGGGCACTCCTACATCGTGTACGGGCCGCTCGCGAACCACACCACCGGTGTCATGTACGAGGGAGCTCCCGACTGGCCCGACAAGGACAGATGGTGGAGCATCGTTGAGCGCTACGGCGTGACCATCATGTACACGGCGCCCACTGCGATCCGCGCGTTCATGCGCTGGGGCACCGAGTACCCCGAACGGCATGACCTCTCGTCGCTCCGCCTGCTTGGGTCTGTCGGCGAGCCGATCAACCCTGAGGCCTGGGTCTGGTACTGGAAGGTCGTCGGAACGGAGCGCTGCCCGGTCGTCGACACCTGGTGGCAGACCGAGACGGGGGCGATCATGATCACCCCGCTTCCGGGCATCACGACGCTCAAGCCCGGATCTGCGACGCTGCCGTTCCCTGGTATCGCCGCCGACGTCGTCGATGAATCGGGCGCGAGCGTCGGACCTGGCGGCGGCGGCTACTTGGTGCTGCAGCATCCCTGGCCGGCGATCGCCCGCACGATCTACGGCGATCCCGATCGGTACGTGCAGACATATTTCTCGCGATACGGTCCCAGCGTGTACGTCGCCGGTGATGGCGCTCGCCGCGATGACGACGGATACCTCTGGCTGCTCGGCCGGATCGACGACGTGATGAACGTCGCGGGTCACCGCCTGTCGACGTTCGAGATCGAGTCGGCCCTCGTCGACGACGATAAGGTCGCCGAGGCGGCGGTCGTCTCGAAGCCGCATGAGATCAAGGGCGAAGGCATCGTGGCGTTCGTGACGCTGAAGGGTGGCTACGAGGGCGACGCGGAGATGCTCGCCGAGCTGCGAGAGCACGTTTCGAAGGTGATCGGACCGATCGCGAGACCCGACGAGATCATCTTCACACCCGACCTCCCGAAGACACGGTCGGGCAAGATCATGCGCCGGCTGTTGCGAGACGTCGCCCGCGGCAACACGCTCGGAGATGTGACGACGCTTGCGAATGCCGAGATCGTCGACCAGATCCGCGACCAGGCGACCGCCGGCGACGACTGAGTGGCGAGGGGGGATGACCATCGACGCCCAGCTGTTCACCGCACCTGAAGCAGCGTTCGTCGCAGGGGCCCGCGCCGGGGCGCTCGCCACGACCTACCCCGACGGCCGTCCGCACGTCGTTCCGATCTCCGCGGTGTTGGACCTCGATCGCCTGGTGTTCGCGACCGAGACCGACACCCAGAAGGTCCGGAACATCGATGCGGATCCCAACGTCGCGATCTGTTTCGACGAGTATCACGAGGACTGGGCGCGGCTGAAGCAGATCATCGTGCACGGGGAGGCATACCGGCTCGATTCGGGGTTCGAGTTCGAACGCGACCGAACCTTGCTGTACGAGAAGTTCCCGCAGTACCCATCCTCGTCGCCGATCGAGGAAGGATCATCCGTCATCGTCGAGGTGCGGGTGGATCGAGTCGTGAGCTGGGGTCTCGACGGCTGATCTGCTCCTTGCTCACGGATCCGGAGACTACCGGCGTGGATGATGGCGGCGCATGAACTCCAGCATCAGCTCCACATGTCGGACCTGCTCGTTGACGTCATTCGCGTGGTGTCCCCCGGGGTAGAGATGCACGTCGACTTCGCGGCCGCGCACCCGCAGTGCGTGTGCGTACGTCATGATCTGTCCGAGCGGGCAGCGGCTGTCGTGCTCGCCGGCGATGATCAACATCGGCGCCGCCACCTGGTCGACGTAGGTCATCGGATTCCGCTCGTGGAAGAGCTCGGGCACCTCCATGGGCGTGCCACCCATCACGGCGACGTCCCAAGCCTGCAGTGACGGCGCGCTCTCGTAGTGGGCAGCGACCGAATCGCCGACCGGTATGCCCGCGATCACGCCACGCCATCGCTCTGGGTGCAGGCCCGCGTTGAGCGTCGCGAGGTACCCGCCCCATGACCACCCCTCGAGGAAAACGTGTGCGGGATCGACGAGCCCGACCTCGATCGCATGGTCGAGCCCAGCGTTGATGTCCTCGGACTCGGGGAACCCGACGTTGCCGTAGAGCGCCTGCCGGAACTCACGTCCGTAGCCGGTCGATCCCCGATAGTTCACGAGCAGCACCGCATATCCCTCGTCGGCGAACGCTTGGCGGCGAGGTTCGTACGCGTCGGTGTTGTGGTAGTTCGGGCCTCCGTGCACCGACACGACCGTCGCGAACGGCGGCTCACCGTCGGGTCGCAGGAACCACCCCTGGATGCGCTGGCCCGGCGGGTTCTCGAACCAGACCGGTCTCCAGGGGCGGCCTTGGGGTGGCTCGTCCGCGATGTGCACGACCCGGCCGCGCGTCGCTGCATCCCGCCACGCCGGCGGCAGCAGGCCGCTCTCGTGGCGGAACCACACCGCACCGTCGGGTCGCACCCCGGCGCTCTCGATCGTGCCGCCCGCCGGGACCACGGGAGTGAGGCCACCATCGGCGAGATCGAACCGTACGAGGCCGTGCGTCGCCTCGTGGTCGTGGTGCAACAGCAGAGCGTCCCCGCCGGGAAACCAGTCGGCGAGCGTCACCGCACCTGGTAGTCCGGCCTCGATCGGTATGGGGTCGCCTGCGCGCGGTGACCACATCCAGGGCCGCATGAACCCGCCGACCTCGCGGTGCACGACCAGCCGGTTGTCGCCTTGGACCGGCGACCACCCCGCCGGATCGATCGCCATTCCCTCGTCAGCCATGCTGCCGACGGTCTGACCTGTGATGGCGTCGAGCACATGGACGGCCGGGTTCTCGATGTTCGAGGACTCGGCGTGGCGGATGGCGACCAATGATGCGTCGGCGGAGAGGCCGCCCCGCCCCTGAGGCCACTCCCGACCTACTCCAGCGGGGTGCTCGCTCCGGTACAGCTCGCGGGCCGTTTCCGAGCCGTGCCGTACGACGATGATGTAGTCGTCGTCGCCGGCGTACCCGGCCGCGACGGAGTCACCGACGAGAGAAAGGCCAGACATCCACATGTCGGGGAGCTCCGGGAGCAATGGTTGCGATCCGTCCTCGCCGAATCGCGTGTTCATCCACCGGCCGCGCTCGTCTCCGAGAGGGTCGAGCCACCACACCGTGGCGGAGCCATCAGGAGTGACATGAGCTTCTTCCGCGCCGACTCCCTCGGCCGACGCTTGTCGGCGCTCCCCGGTCGCGAGATCCCACGACCACGCCTGCGATGTGCCGCTCTCGGTCGAGACGACGGCGAGACGCTCTGGGACCTGGGCGCTCCAGCTCACCCCACTGACCGTCGGCGTGGTCAGTCGTCGTCTCCAATCGGCGGCAGTCATCGGCTCGAGCGCTCCTTCGGTCGGGCGGTTCCTCGGTCGAGGTTCTGGTTCGGCAGCCTACATTCGAGTGCCTCGCATGGGTCTCGGTCCCAAGCCCTTGTCACCGGTGCCGGGTTTGCGGCTACAATCGTTAGCACTCGGCACCCCCGAGTGCTAGCAGTCGGGAGCCGAGGCTGAGAACGCCACGGACCGCCGCAACCAAACAGGCCATGTGCCGGGAAAGGAGAAGGGATGGCAGCGAAGATCATCTCTTTCGATGAGGACGCACGGCGTTCGCTCGAGCGAGGCATGGACCAGCTCGCCAACGCCGTCAAGATCACGCTCGGTCCCAAGGGCCGCAACGTGGTCCTCGAGAAGAAGTGGGGCGCCCCCACGATCACGAACGATGGCGTCTCGATCGCCAAGGAGATCGAGCTCGACGACCCCCAGGAGAAGATCGGCGCGGAGCTGGTCAAGGAGGTCGCCAAGAAGACCGACGACGTCGCCGGTGACGGCACGACAACGGCGACGGTGCTCGCTCAAGCGATCATCAAGGAAGGCCTGCGCAACGTCGCAGCCGGCGCCAACCCGATGAGCCTCAAGCGCGGCATCGAGCGCGCCACCGAGCTCGCCGTCGAAGCCATCAAGAACCAATCCAAGGAGGTCGACGACAAGGCGCAGATCGCCAACGTCGGCGCCATCTCCGCGGCCGACCCCGAGATCGGATCCACGATCGCCGAGGCGGTCGATAAGGTTGGCAAGGACGGCGTCATCACGGTCGAGGAGTCGAACACGTTCGGCATGGAGCTCGACTTCGTCGAGGGCATGCGGTTCGACAAGGGGTACATCTCGCCCTACTTCGTCACCGACTCCGAGCGCATGGAAGCCGTGCTCGAGGACCCGTACATCCTGATCGCCAACTCCAAGATCTCCGCGGTGAAGGACCTGCTGCCCGTGCTCGAGAAGGTCATGCAGGCCGGCAAGCCGGTGCTGGTCCTCGCGGAGGATGTCGAAGGCGAGGCTCTCGCGACGTTGGTGGTCAACAAGATACGTGGCACGTTCCGCAGTGCTGCGGTGAAGGCCCCTGGCTTCGGTGATCGCCGCAAGGCGATGCTGCAGGACATCGCTGTCCTCGCGGGCGGCACGGTCATCTCCGAGGAGGTCGGTCTGAAGCTGGAGAACGCGACCCTCGACCTGCTCGGTACCGCTCGCAAGGTGATCGTCACGAAGGACGAAACCACGATCGTGGAGGGCGCCGGCAAGGACGACGACGTCCAGGGCCGCATCAACCAGATCAAGGCCGAGATCGAGAAGACCGATTCCGACTACGACCGCGAGAAACTGCAGGAGCGGCTGGCGAAGCTCTCCGGGGGTGTTGCGGTGATCAAGGTTGGCGCGGCCACCGAGGTCGAGCTCAAGGAGAAGAAACACCGCATCGAGGACGCGGTCCAGTCGACCAAGGCTGCCGTCGAGGAAGGCATCGTTCCCGGCGGGGGCGTCGCCTTGTTGAACGCGCAGACCGCGCTCGACAAGGTCGACCTCGAAGGCGACGAGCTCACCGGGGCCAATATCGTGCGTCGCGCGCTCGAGGAGCCGATCA
The DNA here is from genome assembly GCA_963831325.1 of uncultured Actinomycetes bacterium. Taxonomy (GTDB): domain Bacteria; phylum Actinomycetota; class UBA4738; order UBA4738; family HRBIN12; genus JAOUEA01. The sequence continues at coordinate 34,451 of CAWHQA010000011.1, read as the reverse complement.
AGCAGATCGCCGTGAATGCCGGTCTCGAAGGCGGAGTCATCGTCGAGAAGGTGCGTGCGCTCGACCCGGGCAACGGTCTGAACGCCGCCACCGGCGAGTACGGCGACATGGTCAAGTTCGGCGTGATCGATCCGACCAAGGTCACGCGCTCGGCGCTGCAGAACGCCGCGTCGATCGGAGCCTTGTTCCTAACGACCGAAGCGATCGTCGCGGAGAAGCCCGAGAAGGCGCCGGCGATGCCTGCAGGGGGTATGCCGGGCGGCGACATGGACTTCTGAGCGACGCCAGAAACGGACACGGAACAAGACGGGGCCCCTTCGGGGGCCCCGTTCGGCTTCCGAAGGCAGCAAGGTCCCGGCTACCGTGGGCTCGAGAACGATCGGGAGGGACCGGGCGGCTGGGCATCCTGGCTGTCACACAACCGCAACACTGCACGGCGAACCGAAGGGTGACGCACGCCGAAGCACGGGTGGAGCCCCTCTCCGACAGAGAAGGCCCCGGGCCCCCCGCCCGGGGCCTTCTCCCATCCTTGCGGCGTCGGTTGATCGGCGCCGGTGGCACCGGATGATGGTGACGGCGTGGCACGATACCGGCCATGCATGAAGTCAAGCTCCGCATCCGCTGGCGGGACATGGACAGCTACGGTCACGTCAACAACGCCGTCTACCTCAACTACCTCGAGGAATGCCGCGACGGCATGATCGAGTCATTGTTCGGTGCGAGCGAGGCGTGGGACTTTGTCCTGGCGCACGTCGGTATCGACTTCCGCCATCAGCTCACGCAGACGGACGGCGAGGTGATCGTGCGGTGCGAGGTTGGCGGCTTCGGGCGCTCGAGCATCCGAACACGGGAACGGATCGAGAAGACCGACGGCACCCTCGCGGCCGAGGCGGAAGCGGTGATCGTGCCTCGGGCTCCGGATGAGCCGGCCAGTCGGCCGCTCACCGATGAGGAGCGAGTCGCGCTGCAGAAGGCCCTCGAGGCGTCGAGCATCTGATCACTTCGATTGAAGGACACGCCGGCCATGAACGAAATGGTCGCGGTACCAGCCGTCGCCGACCCACATGATCGTGACGCCCCCCGGCGTGCTGGAGGAATCGAGTGCGTAGCCGTTCCCGAGGTAGGTGTCGACGTGATCGACCTTGCCGTCGTCGTCGCCGTCGTAGAACATGAGATCACCGGGTTGTAGATGGTCGAACTTCAGCTTTCCGTACCGCGCCATGTCGGCGGACGTGCGCTGGGCGAGCGTCCACCCTGCGTAAGGTCGCGGGGGGTGCACCTTCCACGCGGCGCCGTCGTTGGCCCGCAGCGCCCACCACATCAGTCCGGAGCAGTCGAACCCGGGAACCGGTTGGCCGAGGCCGGCCGGAGCCCGGTCAAGCCCCCACTCACCCCCCCAGACGTAGGGGAGACCGACCGACTTCACGCCCCACCGCACGATCGCTCTGCGGCTGGGACCCATGGTGGGCAGCTCGATGCCGTCGTACTGCTCGCTCACCCACGGCACGACCCATCCGGGAAGCGTGGTCGCCTTGTAGAGCGAGAAAGCGACCTGTGACCGGCTGAGGGGGGTTCGCGGACCGACATCCATCGACTCGTCACCGTTGTTGTAGCGCAAACCCAATCGCAGCCCGAGCATGAGGGCGCCGAAGCGAGGCGGGGTCGGGAAGGTGATGCCATCGTGTGTGTGCAACCGGTCGAGCTGCCGAGCGATGGGCCTCATGCCCAGCACGTCGATCAGGACCGAGTGCAGGACGCCGGTGGTCACGGCTCGGTCTGGCTGGAACCGGCCGTCGGCCGATCGGCTCATCCAGCTTCGCTGAACCGCGATGTTGGCCCACGTGTAGAAAGCATCGGTGGGGTCGAGGTCGGTGAACGTGATCGTCGGATCGACGACCGCGTGCGGAGCGAAGGCCTTCACGATCGCACGAGCAAGGTACTTCCGGGTCTCGAGCATGTCGGGCTTGAAGGGCACCGTTCCTTCGGGCGTTGCCTCGAAGTCACGCATCCAATCGTTGTCCTTCCCAACGAAGTCGATGGCCCTCTTGGCCCACGCGTCCGATCGATCGAGATCGCTCCACTTGAACCTGGCGGATCGAGCAGCCGCCATCGATGCCATCTCGATCGGGAACGGTGCCGGGCCCGAACCAACCTCTCCGAGGACCGAGACGGGATCGGTGGGTGCGGCGTCGGCAGCGGCCAGACCCGGGGCCAAGGCGATCCCCAGAGCGGCGATCGTGCCGACCGTGACCAGCCGACGGCGCATGCGGATTCCCCCTCGGTGCATGGGGATAGGTTCGGCACTCTCGTCGTCGGTCTTGAAACATCGACCTGGCCAGCCAACCGAGGTGAAGTAGGCTCGGAAGGATGCTCGGTGAAGCGGAGGCGGCCGTTGTCGATGTCCGCGCCTTCGACGTGCACGGAGTCGGCTACGTCGACGTGACGGTCACCTATCGTGATCGATCTGTGACGACTGCGCGACTCGGCCGAGAGAGCGTTCCTGACGGGCTAAGAGCCGGCGATGAAGTAGTGGTCCGAACCGCCGCGAACATGATCGTGGCGATCGAACGATCGCCCAGCTGAAGGAGAGATCGAACGATCAGTTGGTCGGGCCTTCGCCCCGCACCTGTTCCACCTTCGTGAGCGCCTCGCGCAGTTCGCCGAGCCAGTCGTCCTGACGTTCCGCGACGAGGCGAACGCACCATGCGAGTGCGTGGCTCCTGCTGCGTGCGACTCCCGCATCGACGAGAGTGTCGAGGACGCGACGTTCTGATTGCCGGAGACGAGTCATGGCCGGAACACTGAGCGTCGTGAAGGGCACCCGTTGGTCGGCACATGTCACCCCCCAGCTCACGGTGCGCCCGAATCGGTGCTGCGCTTCGTCCGCGATCTTCATGCGCTGAGTTCGTGTGTCCTCCCGGAACCCGGCGATACGCGCGGCGAGCGCGGCGCTGCGCGCTTCGGCCGTCTCGTCGTCGGCAAGATCGGGGGGAGCGATCGTTCCTATGACGAGGATCTCGTCACGGTCGGTGGTGACCTCAATGACTCCGGTGAACCATTCGGCGGGAAGTCGACCCGCGAACCAGCCACGTACCTCGTCGTCAGATGCGAATGCGCGGTGCGTCCGTGTCTTCGTCATCCTAGGAGATTACAGAATTACATGCATACATTCAAGTGCCTCTGCACCGGAAACCGAGTGATCCGGAGCTCGCTCGACCCGTAGGCTGAGACATCGCGATGCGCACCGAGGCGTTCCAGATCGAATCACGCGGCCGGCGCGTGCATGACCTGACCGGGCGTGTGACGAGCTTCACCGAGCAGGTGGGTGGCGACGGCCTGCTCCACGTCTTCGTGCCGCACGCCACGGCCGGCGTCGCGCTGATGGAGACCGGGAGTGGGTCGGAGGCCGATCTCGACGAGTTGCTCGAGCGCGTGTTCCCTCGAGACGATCGCTATGCACACCGGCACGGGTCGGTGGGTCACGGCGGTGACCATCTGGTGCCGGTGCTCATCTCGAGCTCACTGGTGCTGGCTGTCATCGACGGCGCCGCCCAGCTCGGTTCGTGGCAGTCGGTGGTGCTGGTCGATCCGAACCGCGAGAACGATGTGCGCACCGTGCGATTCAGCTTCGTTGCCGGATGAGAAGGTCATCGCGGGGCGGACGAGACGGTCGGCGGATTACAGGTACTGGCCCGGTGCGCGCTCTTCGCCGGGCGCCGACGAAACGGCCTGCACGTCACGTTCTCGCAACAGCACGAGATCGTCGCCGTCGAGCTCAACCTCGAGCCCCGATGAGGGAAGGAACAAGACCCGATCGCCTTCCTTGGCGACACGCACGTCCGGGCCGACGAGGGCGACGTCGCCCCAGGAGAGGCGTCTCGGCGCAGGGGCGGCGGTTGCCGGGATCAACAGTCCACCCGCGCTCTTGCGTTCTCCGTTGTCGGGCGTGCGCACGACCAGCCGATCTCCGGTGAGCCGGATCGACGTGCCGCCCGCCGTCTTCTTCGAGCGCGGTTTCCGCTTGGCGGATGCCTTCGCGGGGGTCTTCTTCGAAGGGGATGACGTCTCGGTCATGTCCGGGGGAGTGTAGCGAGCGCGACCCGGTACGATGCTTCGCCATGGAAGCCCGGCGAGTGCTCACGCGTGCCGTGAAGCAGCTGAAAGCCTCACCCGCGATCGACCACTGGCAGAAGGGGCGGGAACGAATCGAGGCCGAGGATCTGCTCGGCCACATCCTCGGTGAGGACCCAGAGCCCGGCGAGGAGATCTCGGGCAAAGACCGTCGGCGGTTCGAGGCCCTCGTCGACAGACGGATGACCGGCGAGCCGATCGCGTTCATCAAGGGCTATTCGGAGTTTCGCGGCCTCGAGCTGCTGGCGAAGCCAGGTGTCTTCGTTCCACGGGACTCGTCGGAGTTCCTCGCCGAGCAGGCGGTCAGGCGGCTTCGACGCCGTTCCCGACCCGTGCACGTCGACCTCGCAACCGGAGGAGGCACCATCGCATTGGCTGTCGCCGACGGAGTACCCGGAGCTGAGGTGTGGGGCACCGATGTGGCGGGCGACGCTGTGAAGCTCGCGCGCAAGAACGCAAAGATCTTGCAACTCGGCGCGACGTTCGCGGTGGGGGACCTCTTCGACGGACTGCCCAAGCGCTTGCGAGGGTCGGTCGACGTGATCACCTTGCATCCGCCGTATGTACCGGTCGGTGAGGTGGAGGATCTTCCAGACGAGATCCGGGAGTGGGAGCCACCGCACACCTTGACCGACCACAGCTCTGATGGCATGGGGTTGATCGGACGCACCGTGGGTGAGTCGCCGCGGTGGCTGCGCTCGTCCGGCTGGTTGCTCATGGAGGTCAGTCCCGACCGTGCCAAGGAGGTCAAGGGCATCTACACGGACGGAGGATTCCGCGACGTGCAGAGCACGAAGGGCGGAGAACTCAAGGTCACTCGCGTGATCGTGGGCAGGCGACCGAGGTGACCGAACCACACGTTGCTCCGTACGGAGCGTGGGAGTCCCCGATCAGCCCGCGCATGCTCGCCACGTCGAGCGTGTCCCTATCGGAGCCATGGATCGACGACGATGCGGTGTACTGGCACGAGAGTCGCCCTGCAGAGGGCGGCCGTGGTGTCGTGGTACGTGGCGCACCCTGGTCACAGCCGGTCGACGTGACGCCCGCGGGCTTCGATGTTCGTTCGCGTGTGCACGAGTACGGCGGTGGCGCTTGGTCCGTTCATCGAGGCACCGTGGTCTTCGCTCACGACGGTGACAGCCGCCTCTACCGTCACGACGTGGACAGCGAACCCGTGCCCGTCACGCCGGAGACGGGGGGGCTGCACCGGTACGCCGACGGTCGCGTCGTGGCCGACGGCGCACGATGGATCGGGGTGCGGGAACGTCACGCGGAGTCGGGCCGGGTCATCGACGTCGTGAATGAGCTCGTGGTCGTGCCGCTCGACGGATCCCGGGAGCCGGAGATCATCGCCGGTGGCCGTGACTTCTACTCCACGCCCCGCATCGCGCCCGATGGGTCGCGCCTGTCGTGGCTGACGTGGGACCTCCCGTGGATGCCGTGGGACGGCTGCGAGCTGTGGTGCGCCGAGCTGACGCCCGACGGCTCTCTCTCTGGAGAACGGAAGGTCGCAGGCCGCAACGGCGAGGAATCAATCTGGCAGCCGACCTGGAGTCCGGCAGGCGACCTGGTTTTCGCGAGCGACCGTTCGGGGTGGTGGAACCTCGAGCGCATCCGCGGAGAGGACCGTGAGCTGCTGCACCCACAGGCGTCTGAGTTCGGCTACCCACAGTGGGTGATGGGCGAGTCGTCGTTCGCGTTCCTCGATGATGGTCGGATCGCCTGCTGGTACGGAGACCGCGGAGTGCAGCATCTCGGGCTGCTCGACACCGAGTCCGCCGAGCTCCTCGATCTGGACCTCCCGTTCTCGTCATTCGAACCGGGCCCCGCCGTCGCTGCCTCGGGTGAGGGGATCGCGTTCATCGCGGGCGCACCCGATCTTTCTTCGCAGGTGGTCTGGCTCGACCTCGGCTCGCGGGCGGTCGAGGTGCTCCGCGAGAGTGTCGACAGGCCGATCGACGCTTCGTTCATCTCGGTTCCTCGCCAGGTCGAGTTTCCGACCGAAGGTGGTGTGACTTCGTTCGCGCACTTCTACGTGCCCGCGAACCCAGGGTTCGTGGCACCGGAAGGCGTGCTGCCTCCCCTCATCGTGATGAGTCATGGCGGCCCCACCAGCGAGGCCACCGCGACCCTCGATTTCACGATCCAGTTCTGGACGACCCGCGGGTTCGCGGTCCTGGACGTGAACTACGGAGGCTCCACGGGCTTCGGCCGCGCCTACAGAGAGCGTCTCAACGGCCACTGGGGGGTTGTCGACACGGCTGATTGCATCAACGCCGCGCGCTTCCTCGTCGATGCCGCCGAGGTTGACGGGGACCAGCTGGTGATCAGAGGGGGAAGCGCCGGTGGATACACGACCTTGTGCGCCCTGACCTTCCATGACGACTTCGCTGCAGGCACAAGCTTCTACGGCATCAGCGACCTCGAGCCGTTCGCCACGGGAGACACGCACAAGTTCGAGTCGAGATACGAGCACACGTTGATCGGCCCATGGCCCGAAGCCACGGACCTGTATCGAGCGCGAAGCCCGATCCACTCGGTCGACCTGCTCTCGACCCCGATGCTCTTGCTCCACGGCGACGAAGACCGGGTGGTGCCGCCGTCGCAAGCCGAGATCATGGTCGAGGCGCTCCGCGAGAAGGCGCTTCCCCACGCGTATCTGTTGTTCGAGGGCGAGCAGCACGGGTTCCGCAAGGCGGAAACGATCGAGCGAGCCTATGAGGCGGAGCTCTCGTTCTACGGACAAGTGCTCGGGTTCGAACCTGCAGGTGGTTTCCCGAAGCTGGAGGTCGAGAACCTTGCCTGAGACGCGGATGACGAACAGCAGAGGGTCCGCGGGGGCCGGGTGAAGCCCGGCCCCCGCGCCGGAGAGGGGGCGCAACCTCTCGGCACTCGCAAGGCTCGCAGCGCCGGGTGAACAAGGGGTGAACCCGCTCGGTCGGCCAGACGAACCCTGGGCCCGATCGGCCGTTTCGGTCGATAGGTCGCGTTGCTGACCCAGCGGGTCAGCCGCCGATCATCGACATGCTGCGGGCGGGCTGCACGAAGTCTGGGTGGTCGATCCGATGCCCGGACCATTTCCGCCACATGGCGTCGCGGAGCAGCGCCTCGAGTTCGTCGTCGCTCGCACCGGCGCGCATGGGACCGCGAAGATCGGTCTCTTCGAGCGCGAAGAGACAGTTGCGGAACTGTCCCTCGGCGGTGACCCGCATGCGGTTGCACGATTCGCAGAAGGGCTCGGTCACGCTCGGGATCACCCCGATCCGACCGGGTGAGCCATCGGCGAAACCGTAGGTCGTCGCTGGTTCCGCTCCCTCGCCGTCGGCGACCAAGGGGAACACCTCACCGATCCGGTCGAGCACGTTGCGCGCGGGCACGACCTTCTGGCGTTCCCATGCGTGCTGCGCGTCGAGCGGCATGTACTCGATGAACCGCACCTCGTAGCCGGTCTCGCGCGCCCATCCGGCGAACCCCACGACCTCATCGTCGTTCGTGCCACCGATGACCACGCAGTTGATCTTTATCGGCGTCAACCCCGCTGCCTCAGCAGCTCGCAAGCCGCGGAGCACCTTCTCGAGAGCGTCGCGTCGGGTCATCTCGGCGAATCGATGCCGCAGCAACGAGTCGCACGACACCGTCGCACGGTCGATGCCGGCTTCGGCCAACGGACCTGCGAGTGTTTCGAGCAGTACGCCGTTGGTCGTGAGGGAGATGTCGAGGTCGGGTCCGGCCTCTCGGAACATGCCGACGAGAGTCGGAAGGTCGGCCCGAACCGTCGGCTCACCACCCGTGACCTTGAGCGATCGCACACCCAGCCCGACGAACAGACGGAGCAGCCGCGCAAGCTCCTCGAACGAGAGGATCTCGTCCTTGGGAAGCCAGTTGAGGCCCTCGGCAGGCATGCAATACGTGCATCGGAAGTTGCACCTGTCTGTGACCGAGATCCGGAGGTCGCTCCCGATCCGTCCGAAGGTGTCGATCAAGGGGCCCGCAGCCGGTGTCTCGCTGATGGTCGTTGTTTCTGGCATCGTCGAGCCAGGGTACTCCTCGGTGAGCCGAACGAGCCAGGTGAGCCGGTCGGTCGAGGCGCGAGATGCGAGGATGAAGACATGGAACCCGTCAATGCCGCGGTCATCACCGTGTCCGACGGCGTTGCGCACGGCACCCGCGCCGATGAGTCGGGTGACCTGGCCGAGGACATGCTGCGGACCGCTGGCTTCGAGGTCGCGTCGCGCGTCGTGGTGCCCGATGAGCGCCCAGACATCGAACGGTCCCTGCGCGACCTAGCCGGCACGCACGCCCTGATCGTGACGACAGGCGGCACGGGGTTCGGCCCGCGTGACGTGACGCCGGAGGCGACACGGGCGGTGATCGACCGTGAGGCACCCGGGCTCGCCGAGCTGATGCGCGCCGAAGGCGTCTCACACACGCCGATGGCTGCCCTCTCGCGATCTGTTGCCGGCACGATCGGGACGACGCTCGTGGTCAATCTTCCCGGGTCCCCCAACGGGGTTCGCGAGGGTCTCAGCGCTATCGCGCAGGTCGTTCCGCACGCGGTGCAGCTGCTCGGCGGCGCGACGGGGGAGCACCCCACGGGGCACAGCACGAGCGATCCAGGGCAGCCCGTCCGGGGGGGTGCGTCCGAGCTCGATGCCTCTGCTGCAACCGTCGACGTGAAGGCGATCCGCATCCTCGGATCTCCCCCTTGCCGCGTCGGTGCGTCGATGTCGATCGTCGTCGGCGGCGAGGTGCGCGGCACGCTCGGTTGCGCCGAGTTCGATACGGCCGCTGTGGCTGCTGCGGGCGAAGTGGCGGCGGCTGGAGAGCCTCAGACCCGGACGCTCTCCCACGACCTCGGTGAGGTCGAGGTCTACCTCGAACCCGTGCTCGGCGCACGCAAGGCGGTCCTGGTCTCGGCCAACGACGTGGCCCGTTCGCTTAGGGGTCACCTGGAACGCCTCGGGTACGAGATCGTGCTCGTCGAGCCTCGACGGGAACGCCTGACCTCCGACGACGGTGCCGCGCTCGCGAGTCTCGACGGGGTGCCGTTGGGGGCACGCGATGTGGTCGTGCTCACCGATCACGATGCGCCCGACGTCGCTTCGCTCTTGGCCGTCGCAGTGCGGTCGGCGGCACGGTTCGTGGGTGTCATGGGCAGCCGGCGCCACGTCGGGCACCACGTCGAGTCGCTCCGCGAGATGGGTCTCGATGAACTTGCGATCTCCCGCATCCGTTCGCCCCTCGGACTCGATCTCGGTGGGCGCGATCCGGAGCAGATCGCGCTCTCGATCGCAGCGGGCGTCGTCGCCGATTCGCACGATCGCGAGGGTGGGTGGCTCGACCGGTGAGATGAGCGTCGCGCGAGGCACGAGCGCGAAGCGACCTGCCCCCGCCGAGGCTGTCGCATTCGCCGCCGTGTTCGCCTGCATCGTCGCGGGGGTGATGCCGCCGCCTGCGGCGTCGACGCTCGATCGCCGTCCGCCGAACGTGTTGCTCATCGTCACCGACGACCAACCGTGGGACACCCTTCCCATGGCGATCGGAATGCCGGCGATGCCGTGGCTCGAGTCGCGGCTCGGGGACCCGACCGATCACTGGGTTCGGTTCACGAACGCCTTCGTGAACGTGCCGCTGTGCTGCCCGTCGAGGGCGACCATCCTGACCGGCCGATACGCACACCACACGGGCGTCGAGGGCAACGGCGACGGCGCAGCCTTCGATGAGTCCTCGAGCCTTGCTCCTTGGCTCGAGGCAGCCGGGTATCGCACGGCGTTCATCGGCAAGTACCTCAATGGATATCCGTGGGGACGCGGGCCGTACGTGCCCGTAGGGTGGGATCGCTTCCTGGCCAAGCAGACCGCCGGTGTTTCGACCACCTATGAGCGATACCCCTTCGTCGATCAGGGCGTGCCACTGATCGCCGGCCCTGCCCCGAGCGCGTACGCGACCACGGCGTTGACGGAGGAAGCTCTCGCGTTCCTTCGCGGGGCGGCACGAGAGCAGCCGTGGTTCCTGATGTTCGCCCCGACGGCACCGCATGAACCGTCGATCCCATCACCTGGCGACGCTGGCTCGTTCGCCGAGGTGCCGATCGGCGCGCCCGGCGAGCGCTTGCTGAACGATGTGCAGGGAAAGCCCGGCTGGGTACGTGCGCTGCCCCCGATCGACCCAGCTATGGCAGCAACACTGGATACCCGCAGGAGGCGGATGCTGGAGACCCTCGCCGAGGTCGACCGGTCCCTCGGTTCACTGGTGGCAGAAGTGCGGTCGCGGGGCGAACTCGAACGCACGCTCATCGTGTTCGTCTCCGACAACGGTTACTCGTTCGGCGAGCATCGTTGGGTCGGGAAACGGTGTCCGTACGACGCATGCGTTCGGATGCCGTTCGTGGTTCGCTCACCTTGGCGAGGGGCTGGTGAGATCTCCGTTCCCGTCTCGAACGTCGATCTGGCTCCGACGATCCGGGACCTGGTCGGAGCGTATGTGGACATGCCGACCGTGCCGACGGATGGCCTGAGTCTGCGCCCCCTCTTGGACGGTCACCTCGATGATGGTGCGCTCGCGCGCCAAGGCGTGCTGATCGAGTGGGCCGGTGACGGCGATGTGCCACCGTGGCGTGGCGTCCGCACCCGGGCTTTCAGCTACATCGAGCACGCCGATGGCAGCCTGGAGCTGTATGACCGGGCTGGCGTTCTCGGCGAACGCGACCCTTTCGAGCTGCGGAACGTCGTACATGATGCGGCATATGACGAGGTGGTGCGAGAGCTCGCGGCGATGCTCGTCGAGCTCGCACCAGACCTGCCGCCGGCCACACCCTGACAGCTACACTGCTGCATCGTGCAGCAACCGTCGGGTCCCCTCATCCGCGCCGCCGGCCCGCGCCGTCCCACCCGTCAGCAGATCGCCCGTCGTCGCGCCTTCGCTGCACTGATCATGGTGCTGGTCGTGGCCTTGGTTTGGGTCGCGTGGCCGCGCGACGGCGGCACTCAGCAGGCGGGTGGGACGAGCCCCGGCGGCGAGGGCCCCGGCGGCGAGGCACCTGGTGCGGGAGGGAAGGACAACGATGACGTCGGTGTCATCGTTGCGGGGGAGAATCCGATCGAGCACGTGATCTTCCTGATCAAGGAGAACCGCAGCTTCGACCACTACTTCGGGAAGTACCCCGGGGTCGAAGGCGCCACGGAGGGTGACACCCTCGACTGCTCGAGCCTCAAGGATGGGCCTTCCATCGAGCTGAGCGACGCTCCCCTCGTGCAGCCGCACGACCTTGGTCACGCGTTCTACCCGGGTCTCCTCGCGATCAACGGCGGCAAGATGAATGGCTTCAACTGCATCGCGCTCGGCGAGGATCTCGCCGGATACTCGCAGTACGATCGCGATTCCCTGCCTGCGTACTGGGCGTATGCTGACCGCTTCGTCATCGCCGACCACTTCTTCACGTCGATGTACGGCCCGACGTTCCCCGAGCACCTGTACACGGTCGCGGCCCAAAGCTACGGCGTCGTCGACAACAAGTCGACGACGAACGTCGAGGGAAACTACTGCGACGACAACACGGAGTTCACGCAGCGATTCCCGCTCGAGGATCTCACCGCCGACGACATCAAGCGCATCATGCGCCTCGAGGAGAACATCACAGCAACGCCCGGTCAGCTCCTCAAGATCGCGCAGTACTGGGAGAGCACGCGCACCTGCTTCAACATCAAGGTGTTGCCCGACCAGCTCCAGAACAACGGCATCAGCTGGAAGTACTACGCGCTCCCGGACAAGTGGATGAACGCCCTGCAGGCGATCCGGCACGTGCGATTCGGCCCCATGTGGAACAAGGTGCAGGATCCCGAGACGATCCTGCAAGACCTCAGGCAAGACACGCTGCCCGCGGTCTCGTGGTTGATCCCGCCCGAGGGAGAGCCGAACGAGCACCCGGGTTCGGGCACCAACGTGTGCGAGGGGGAGAACTGGACCGTCGAGTACCTGAACGCGATCCAACGCAGCGACGCGTGGCCCAACACCGCAGTGATCGTCGTGTGGGACGATTTCGGCGGCTTCTACGACCATGTGCCGCCGCCTCACTACGACGTCATGGGGCTCGGCCCCCGGACCCCTGCCTTGATCATCTCGCCGTACACCCGCCGGGGCGACAACCCCGAAGGAGGCGCCGTCGACGACAACGTCTATGAGTTCTCGTCGGTGTTGAAGTTCATCGAGGAGCTCCACGGTCTCGAGCCGATGACCGATCGCGACGAACGTGCCGACCCGCTCTCCGGTGCGTTCGACTTCACGCAGGAGCCCCAGCTGGACCCTGTGATCCTCGAGCCGCGTGAGTGTCCAGCGGCGTGAGCCCGGCACCACTCGGGCGAGCTGCCCTGCTCGTGCTCGTCACACCGCTCCTTATGGGCGCGATCGACCCCTCGGGTGATGTCGGACGCTGCCCTGGCGTGCCTGGCATCGCCGGCGACACCGGGCCCGACCTGATCGAGGCGACCGGCGAGATCGTCGAGCTCGGCACGTCGGCACGGTTCACCGTGCGGTTCGCCGAACCGTTGGTCGTTCCCGATGACGAGGGCACGCCCTTGCGTGTCGAGATCGTGTTGCTCGATCCGGCCGTGCCCCCCGTCGACGCCGGCCTGTACCGAGGGATAAACCGGGTCCTTCGTTACGACGCTGTCGCTGATCCGATCACCATGATCCTCCTGCTTCCCGAAGCCGGCCAGAGTCGCTTCATCGCGCCGTCGACCGATGGCGACAAGCTTGTGCTGCAGGTGCCCGGTCGCACGCTTTCGGCGGACGAGGACGAGACCGGGACCTCCCCCGGCCTGGAGCGTCTGCGCTGGAGCGTCATCGTGCGCGACGAGTCGGCATGCGACCTGCTGGGCGTCGGGCGACCGATCCACCGTCTGCGAGAGCTCGACGGTCCTGGGGCGCGGGGCTCCGTCGAGCAGGATGTGCAGGTTGTGGCGGGGTGGCACCCGTGGCTTCCCGCCGCGTTCGCGGCCGGCGGGCTGGCGGCGATCGCGACCGGAGTCTGCGTGCTTCGTCGGCGGGCGCGAAGTATCCGGTAGTCCGGAACTGCCGTCCTCGGGCCGCGATGCCCTAGCGGCCAGAGCACGCGGTTCATGCTGCGCACCGTGTCAGACCGAGGCTGGTTCGTCCTTGCTCGGCGTCACGAGGTCGGCTGCGGCGGGTTCGATGGGTGCGATCGGCTCGACCCAGTGAGCGTCGGGAAGGCCGTTCTCGACCTGATCGCGCCACCATCGCTGACCATCGTCGGCCAAGGTGTAGATCGGGTCGAAGTACACGTACTCACGGCTGAGCGCCTCAGGGTCATCGAACTCGATGCCGGTGCGGTAGTTCTTCGTCCAGTACGAGATGCCCCGATCCCGGTCGTAGCTCTTCAGCATGTGTACCCAACGCTTGCCGACGAACGGCACGTCACATATCACGCGCGGCGTGGCGAACCCGGGCATGAATCCGAGCAGCTGATACTGCAGGTCCTGCGCCTCGCCGACCGACGTGCGCCAGTGCTCGGCGTTGGGGATCATGTCGCACATGTAGAAGTAGTAGGGCATGATCTTCGCGTGATCGAGGAGCATGAAGCACAGCTCCAGCAGATCGCCTGGTGACGTGTTCACGCCCCGTAGCAGCACGCCCTGGTTGCGCACGTCGCGGAAGCCCGAGTCCAGCACCATGCGCGCGGCGTCGCCGACGAGCGGCGTCACCTGCTGCGCACAGTTGACGTGGGTGTGCAGCGCGATGTCGACCCCGCGCTCCACTGCGCGCGAGCCCATGCGCGCGAAGGCGGCTTTCACGTCGTCCTGCAGGAAGTGCTGCGGGATGCCCATGAGCCCCTTGGTTGCGAGCCTGATGTCGCGGATGTTCTCGATGTCGAGGAGCTTCATGACGAAGTCTTCGAGCCGCTTGGCGGGCACGTTCGCCATGTCGCCACCCGAGACCACCACGTCGCGCACCTGCGGGGTCTGTCGCAGGTAGTCGAGCATCATGTCCCAGCGCTCGTTCTGCTTGATCTCGAACTTGTACTTCAGTACCTGCAACGTGTCGTTGCCGACCAGGTCCATGCGTGTGCAGTGCCCGCAGTACTGCGGGCAGGTCGGGATCAGTTCGGCGAGCACCTTCGTGGGGTAGCGGTGGGTGAGGCCTTCCACCGCCCACATGTCGGCCTCGTGCAGCGAGTCGCGCGATGCCATGGGGTGGGAGGCCCACTCGGTCTGACGGTCACTCATCGCTGGTGCCATGTAGCGGCGCACTCGATCGCTGAAGAGGTCGTCGACCTCCATCGTGTTGATCATCTGCGGAGGGATCAGCATCGACATCGTCGCGCGCTCCTCCTGATCACGCTTGATGTCCTCGAGAAGCTCATCGGTCAGGAAATCGCCGAGCGCCGCCTTGAACTCCTTCAGGTTCTTGACGGAGTGCGCTCGCTGCCACTGCGCCGAATGCCACTGGTCCTTCGTGATCTCGCGGTAGGCAGGAAGGCGTGTCCAGTCGGGCTCTGCGTATTCGCGCGTCACCGGGTAGTGGAACGGCTGGTCCTCAGCCGCGTGCGCGTGAGGCTCGCGATGAGCCGGACGGTCGGACCGGCTCGTCCGATCATTGTCTGCGAGATCCATCGGTCCACCCCTTTGATGTCATCGGCTCGGCTCGACGCCGTCAGGGCGGCCAGCCCGGCGTTCCTGCGTCGGAAGGGGATGATAGCCGAAGAACGTCCGGAATAACACGCTCGCAACCGAAGGATATTCGGAGAACTCTGAAGAATTGAATCTTAGCGCCGGCGACCGCCGCCGCGGTTGTCGTCGCGACGAGGGCGACGATCGATGTGCACCTCGGGTGCTTGCTTCGGCAGCCGCGCCTTCATCGGTGCGTGGCCGGTGCGTTCGTAGGTGACCATCATGTGGTCGGCGCGACGTTGACGCTCAAGCTCGCGCCACCCGTTGGCCAGCAGGTGCTTCTGACGGTTCGCGGCGGTCTTGCGGAGCTTGTCGGTCCCTGGAACCTTGACGTACAGGCGCTCGTGCAGGATCTCTCGGTAGTCGGCCATCGCCGGGACAGGGTAACAGGCGTCAAGCAAGCCCCGACCCCGACCGATAGGTGAGGAACATGGAAGCTCCCACGGCTCGGGGCGAGGCCGTGCTGGCCGCGGTCGCGTTCTCGTCGGAGCGCTTGCTTCGAGGGGAAGGCGAAAGCGCAGGCACTCTGAACGAGGTGTTGGCGCACCTCGGCGCCGCCGCGGGTGCTGATCGCGCCTACCTGTTCCAGAACGTGCGCGACCCACAGGGACGGCTGTGGATGGACCTGCGAGCTGAGTGGGATGCTCCCAGCGTCCGACAGATCTTCGAACACTCTGGCGACCACCTGCATCCATACGCGCCGGCGTTCACCCGGCTCATCGACCTGTTCTGGCGAGGCGAGGTGCTCGCAGAGCTCGTCAGTGCCGCGCCGGCGGCCGAGCGGGCGGTGCTGGAGTCCGAGGGCGTCCGTTCGATCCTCGCTGCGCCGGTGTTCGTCCGTGACGAGTGGTGGGGCTTCGTCGGGTTCGATGACTGCACCGACGAGCGTGTCTGGATCGATGTGGAGATCGACGCCCTTCGGGCCATTGCGGGCCATCTCGGCGTGCTCTTCGATCGCCAGCTCGCGGAGCGCACGCAGGAGCTCGACGGTGACAAGTACCGGTCGATGGTCGAGCACGGGCCGGCGGTCAGCTATATCGACGCCCCCGACGAGAGTGCTTCGACGATCTTCATCAGCCCGCAGATCGAAGCGCTGACGGGGTACACGCCCGATGAGTGGGTCGCCAACGGGGAACTCTGGCCAGCCCTGCTGCACCCGGACGACCGAGCTCGCGCGCTCGCCGAGAACGAGCGCCACAACGAGACCGGTGAGGCGTTCCGCCTGGAGTACCGCATGCTCCACCGTGACGGGCACATCGTCTGGGTGCACGACGAGGCCACGATGATGCGGGATGGACGCGGTGCGCCGCGGTTCTCGCACGGCGTGATGATGGATATCTCCGAACGCAAGCGGGGTGAGGAGAACGTGGCCTTCCTCGCGTACCACGACGAGCTCACAGGGCTGCCAAGCCGGTCGATGTTCGACGAGCTGCTGGACCTGTCGATCGACCGAGCTCGCAGGCACGACGGCGCGGTCGCCGTGATCGCGGTCGACGTGGATGACTTCCGCCTGGTGAACGACTCGCTCGGGCATGCGAACGGCGACGAGATCCTGAAGGTCGTCGCCGATCGCCTCCGGGAAGCGTCGCGCGAAACAGACCTCGTCGCGCGTCGAGGTGGCGATCAGTTCCTGATGTTGATCGCGGATCTCGAGCGCGATGCTGGTGGCGAGATGGGCACCGCGGTGGTGCGAGCCGAGGCGGCGGCCCAGCGGGTTGCCGACACCATGCTCGCGCCCATCTCGCTCGATGGCACCGAGCTCTACGTCTCGGTGAGCATGGGCATCAGCCTGTACCCGCAGGATGCCGAAGATGCCAACGACCTGCAGCGCAATGCGGACGCGGCGATGCACGACTCCAAGAAGACAGGCCCAGCGGGGTATGCGGTGTCCTCGCGCGGCGCCTTCGACTCGAGCGCGAAGCTGCAGTTCGTCACACGCCTTCGCAAGGCCGTCGACAGTCAACGTTGGACACTGCACTACCAGCCGGTCATGGAACTCGCGACCGGTCGCATGATGGGCGTCGAGGCCCTGATCCGCTGGATCGAGCCCGACGGCACCATGGTGCCGCCGAACGACTTCATCCCGCTCGCAGAGGAGCTCGGGCTGATCGAGCTGATCGGCGACTGGGTCGTGCGAGAGCTCGTGTACCAGTCGCAGGCGTGGCGAGAGCTCGACATCAACCTCGAGGTGGGATTCAACTTGTCGCCGCGCCAATTCTGGCAACCCGACCTCGCCGAACGTATCCTGCAACGCATCGTCGATGGCGGCATCGATCCGGCGAACGTGCTGGTCGAGATCACGGAGACCTCGGCGATGATGGACCCAGACCGGGCCCAGGAGATCTTGTGGGAGCTGCATCGCGGCGGACTGCGCATCGCGATCGACGACTTCGGCACCGGCTACTCGTCGCTGTCACGGCTGCGCGAGATGCCGGTGGACGTGCTGAAGATCGACCGGTCCTTCGTCAGCAACGTGTGGACCGACGATCAATCCGGCAGCATCGTCGCGGCGTTCCTGGAGCTCGCTCGAGGTCTCGACATGACCACGTTGGCTGAAGGCATCGAGACGCCTGAGGAGCTCGGCTTCCTACGCGAGCGTGGCTGCATGCTCGGACAGGGTTTCCTGTTCTCGAAGCCCGTTCCCCCCGAGGAGATCATCGCCTACGCGTTCGGTGGAGTGCCCGGGGCGCCCGTCGGTGCGGAGGGCCACTGAAAGAGCCCATGCGCAGTGGCTACGAGAGCTCGGTGCGAACGCGGGCCGCGATCGACGCCGCATCGATGCCGGCCCACGCTCGCATCTCGTCGGCGGTGCCCGATCCCGGCATGTCGTGTACACCGAGCTTGACCACCCTGCCCGACAGCGAGCCGCTCTCGGCGAGCGAGCCAAGGACGGCGTCGCCGAGGCCTCCTTCCACCCGGTGGTCTTCGACGACGATCACCAGGCCGGTGCGCTCGAAGGCGCTTCGGAGCCCTGACCCGTCGATGGGCTTCACGCTGTAGGCGTCGACCACCCCGACCGAGATGCCGTCGTCGGCGAGATCGTCCGCGGCCGTGAGGCATTCCCGGACGGTCACTCCTGCACCGACCAAGGTTGCGACGTCGGCGTCGCCGCGGCGGAGGGTCTTCGAACCTCCGATCGGGAACTCGTCGTCCGCCGCGTAGAGCGCCGGCGTCGCCTCTCTCGTCGTGCGCACGTAAGAGATGCCCGGCAGGTCGCACATCGCCGTGACGAGCTTCACGGTCGCAGTGCCGTCGGCGGGATAGAGCACGGTCGATGAATGCAGCGCACGGAAGACGGCGAGATCTTCGACGGCCATCTGTGAGGGCCCGTCTTCGCCGATCGACACGCCGGCGTGCGATCCGCACAGGCGCAGGTCGGCCCGGCTGATCGCGCCCATGCGCACCTGGTCCAAAGCGCGCGTCCAGAACGCACCGAAGGTGGCTGCGAACGTGGTCTTGCCGAGCGCCTGAAGGCCGGTCTGGGCTCCGACCACCGCCTGCTCGGCGATATACATCTGCACGAACCGTTCAGGTGCCACCTCCTGGAAGTCCTCGGTGTGGGTGGAGTTCCCGACCTCGCCATCGATCACGACGAGGTCGGGGCGATGACCGGCGAGCCACGCGAGCGTCTCGCCGAATGCCTTCCGCGTGGCGACCGGCTCAGCGTAGACGGGTGCGGGCTCGGCACGGAGCTCACCGAGCACCAGTGGCTTGAACTCCGGCGGTGAAGGCGGTGTGACCGTGATCGAGCGGATGCCGCCGAGCTCTTCGATCGCACGGGCGGCCTGCTCCCGCGACATCGCCTTGCCGTGCCACCCTTCCTGGTCGGCGGCGAAGGAGACACCGTGGCCCTTCTCGGTCTTCGCCACGATGAAGACGGGTCCGTCGACGACGGTCGCTGCGGTGTAGGCAGCGTCGATCGCCGCGGCGTCGTGTCCGTCGATCTCGATCGCATGCCACCCATACGCTCGCGCGCGTTGGGCGAAGAGGTCACCGCTCCACTCGTGCATCGTGGGGCCTCTCTGGCCGAGCCGGTTCATGTCGAGGATGGCCACGAGGTCGTCAAGTTGGTGGAACGATGCTGCTTCCATCGCCTCCCACACCGAGCCTTCGGCAGCTTCCGAGTCTCCCATCAGTACGAACACCCTGCCGCCGATGCCATCGAGGCGCATCGCGATCGACATGCCCAGGCCGACCGCCAGCCCCTGCCCGAGCGAGCCGGTCGCCACGTCGATCCACGGCATCTCGGGCACCGGCGCCGGGTGGCCCTGGATGGGCGATCCGAACCGTCGCAAGCTGAGGAGCTGCTCGTCCGAGATGGCCCCGATCGCCTTCAGCGTCGAATAGAGTGCGGGTGCGGCATGCCCCTTCGACATGATGAACCGATCGTTCGCGAGCGACCGCGGGTCTTCGACATCGGTGCGCAGGTGGCTCGCGAACAGGACGGCGAGCAGGTGCGTGCACGACAATGAGGAGGTCGGGTGCCCCGACCCCGCCTCGGTCGTGCAGCGGATGCTGTCGACGCCGATCTGTGCGGCAAGGTCGTTCCATCGTTGGATGCGGTCGTCCATCTTCTCCCCTTGAGGTCATGCCGTGAGGCGGGTGATCGCAGACTACCCGGCTGCGGTAGCGTGAAACGACCATGAGGGCACCGCGTGACCAGCGTGCGTTCGGACTGCACGGCGCGGCTAGTGGTGGCGACCGACCGGTGCTCCTCGGGCTCGCAGGCGATAGTGCGTCGGGCAAGAGCACGTTGTCGCGCGGTGTGGAGTACGTCCTCGGCGTCGAGCGCGTCGGCCGTGTCTGCACCGATGATTACCACCGATTCGATCGGGCCGAGCGTGCTCGCCGTGGGGTCACGCCGCTCGCACCCAGCACGAACAACATGGACCTCATGGCCGAGCACCTGCGTGCGCTGTCAGCCGGTCAGGTGGTGACGAAGCCAACCTACAGTCACGTCGCAGGCACCTTCGGTCCGTTGGAATCGGTCACGCCAGGCGAGATCGTCATCGTTGAAGGCCTGCTGCCGCTCGCAGATCGAGGCACGCGCGACGCGATCGATGTTGCCGTATTCTGCGAACCCGAGGAGATGCTTCGCCGCCGCTGGAAGCTCGAGCGAGACGTGTTCGAGCGCGGCTACTCCCCGAGCCAGGTCGTGGACGAGATCCGTCGCAGGGAGGCCGATGCTGCTGACATTCGTTCGCCCACAGCGAGGATTCGCCGACATCATCGTGTCGTTCCGGCGACCGTCCGGATCCGACCACGATCAGTTGTCAGCCCGCCTCGTCGTGCGCCCGACGCTGCCCTTCCAGGGACTCCGGGAGCTGGTCGGTTCGCTGCGCGGTGAGAAAGACGCGCCGATCCGCTGGTCCACTCGTACCGACGGCCGAGGACCGATCAGCGTGCTCGACATCGACGGCGACTGTCCGCCGGAACTCGGTGCCGAGATCGAGGGCGTGCTGTGGTCATCGTTGCACCCCGACGATCGGCTCCAACGAGAGCGCATCGGCATGGTCCGCATCCCTGGACAGGGCGAGCGACGCAGCGAGGCGCTCGCCCTGACGCAGCTCCTGATCGTCGCACATCTCATCGGCGCGCTGGACGGTGCCTTTGACCTGTGACGGAAGCGTTACCCTTGCTAGTCGATGACCGCGCTGCCTTCGTTGCCCTCGTTCCGGGATCTCGGCGTTTCCGAAGCCGTCGTCGAGACGCTCGCTGCGCGTGGTATCGGACTGCCGTTCCCGATCCAGGTGATGGTGATCGAGGACGCGACCGCCGGCCGTGACACATTGGCGAGGTCGAAGACCGGTTCGGGCAAGACCTTGGGGTTCGCGATCCCGATCGTCGACCAGCTCGATCCCGACGACCGTGATCGCCCCGCAGCGCTCGTACTGGTGCCCACACGTGAGCTCGCCACCCAGGTTCGCGGCGAGTTCGCCGACATCGCGAAAGCCAGACGTCTCTCGGTGAAGGCGGTGTACGGCGGTACAAGCGTGAGTGAACAATCCAAGGGCGTTGGCGACGTGCACATCCTGATCGCCACCCCGGGCCGCCTCGACGACCTCGTGCAGCGGAAGATGGTCCGCCTCGACGGGGTACGGATCTTCGTGCTCGACGAGGCAGACCGCATGCTCGACATGGGGTTCCAGCCACAGGTCGATCGCATCGTGAGGCGGCTGCCGAAGGACCGCCAGACGATGTTCTTCTCCGCCACGCTCGACGGCGCGGTGGGCAGGATCGCCGACGTGTACACGCGGGACCCCGTTCGCCACGAGGTCGAGTTCGAAGGCAAGACGGTCGAGGAAGCCGACCATCGTTTCGTGCCCACCGGTTCCCACGAGAAGCTCGCCAAGCTGATCCAACTGGCCAGGGCAGAGGAGCCCGACGGTCTCACCCTCGTGTTCGTCAACACGAAGCGCGCCGTCGACTCGCTCGCTCGACAGTTGCGCAACGAAGGCGTGCCCACGGTCGCCATGCATGGCGACATGACACAGCAGGCCCGTGAGAAGGCGCTGCACCGGTTCGAGGATAAGCACGTCGGTGTCTTGATCGCGACCGACGTGGCGGCCAGGGGGCTCGACCTCGACGACATCACGCTGGTCGTGAACTACGACCCTCCACAAGATGACAAGGGATACGTGCATCGCGTGGGCCGTACGGCTCGGGCAGGACGCACAGGGACGAGCGTGACGTTCGTGACCCCGCAACAGCTCGGCGATGTCAGCCGCATGGCCGCACGCCTCGACCTGCACGAGGAGTTCGAGCAAGAGGGCATGAAGGTCGCGCCGCCTCGCACGGTTTTCAGCGGCAGCTCGCGCGGCCGTCGCTCGGGTCTTCGTGGTCCGAAGCGCCGCCGGTAGATGCTCGAACCAGCAGCCGGCTAGCCGGCGTCGTCTTCGAGCACCCGCAACGATGCCCGGCGGTGGAGAGCCAAGATCTCGGATGCCGGCACGGGACGTGAGAAGAAGTACCCCTGGCCGAGGGCACAACCTCGGTCCGCGAGGAACCGCCACTCACCCTCCGTCTCGATGCCCTCAGCGAGCGGGGTCATGCCCAGGTTGTCGGCCAGCGCGATCATCGCCGACACCATGCTTGCCGCGTCACGATCGAGGTCGACCTCGCGCACGAACGACCGATCGATCTTCAAGATGTCGACCGGCATGTGCCTGAGCCGGGCCAGCGACGAGTACCCGGTGCCGAAGTCATCGATCGCGAGCTTCAGTCCCCGGTCGTGCATCTCCCTGAGCAGAGCGACGGTGCGGTCCGGGTCGGTCATCGCCGTGGACTCTGTGATCTCGACCGTGACCCGATGTGGGTCCATGCCGGCTATGACGATCGGGGCAACGATCTTCGCGACGAGCTCCGGCTGCCAGAGCTGCCGGGGGGAGAGGTTGAACCCCACTTCCAGCTCCAGGCCCTCGGCGCGCCACTGGGCGTCCTGGCGACAGATCTCCTCGACAACCCAGTCGCCGATCGCTTCGATCAGCCCCATCTCTTCTGCCAACGGGATGAACTCACCCGGCGGAACGAGGCCCCCACTCGGTTCCGGCCATCGGATCAGAGCCTCCACGCCATACATCTGGCCCGAGTCGAGTTCGATCAGCGGCTGATAGTGCAGCATCCACTGCTTCTGCTCCACGGCCCTGCGCAGCCGGGTGGACATCGAGAGACGGGTCATCGCGTCGCCTGAGTTGACGGTGTGCACCACGAATCCGCCAGGTCCGACCTTCTTCGACTCGAACATGGCTGTTTCAGCGTTCGTGAGCAGCGTCGTTGCGTCGCCCGCGTCATCTGGGAAGACGCTGATGCCCTGGCTGGCGGTCAGGTACAACTCCGTGCCCCCGATCTCGAACGCCTGGCGCATCGCCTCCTGGATCCGCAGGGCGACCGCTTCGGCCGCGATCGATCCGCCATCTTGCCCGCCGGGTACGGGAGGTGTGGTATCGAGGTCAGCAAGCAGCACCAGGAACTCGTCGCCCCCGGGACGCGCGACGAGATCGGTATCCCGTGTCGCCTCGCGCAGCCGATCGGCCAGCAGCCGGATAAGCTCATCGCCCTTCTCGTGGCCGAGCGAGTCGTTCACCAGCTTAAAGTCGTCGAGGTCCACCGAGATCACCGCGACCCCGTATCCATTGCGGCGGGCGCGCGAGAGCGAGAGCTCGAGCAGCTCGTCGAACATCGCACGGTTCGCCATGCCGGTCAGCTTGTCGTGGTAGGCGAGGTAGGCGATCTGCTCCTCGGCAGCCTTCCGCTCGGTGATGTCGAGCATCACGCCCTGGATCAGCGCCGGCTCGCCGTCTGCGTTCGAGAGCACGATCGCCGAGTCGCGGAACCACAGCACACGACCGTCCCTCGCGACGAGGCGGTACTCGTAGACGAACGGCTGGCCGATCTCCCGCCCGCGGAGGTAGGTCTCGATCGCAACCGACCGGTCCTCCGGGTGCAGCATTCGCGCCCATAGGTCGGGGTCCTCGACGTACTCGTCCGAGGTGTAGCCGAGCAGCGGCAGGATCTGAGGGCTCACGTAGGTCGTGGTCATCTGCTCGTCCGCGATGTCGACGTATACGATCGCCGGGATCTGTTCCACGAGGGCTCCGTACTTCGAGCGTGCCTCGTGCAGCTGCCCTCGGGTCGCGGCGTCGTCGGTCATGTCGAGCATCAAGCCGAGCCAGTACATGGGGGTGCCGTGCTCGTCGCGGATCAGTACGCAGTCTTCCTTGATCCAGACTTCTCGGCTGTCGCGGTGGATCGCTCGGTATTCGATGCGGAATGCCTCACCGGTCTCGGCGGCGAGCTGGCTCGTCCGGACGACGCGCTGGCGATCCTCGGGGTGCACACGATCGACCCAGGCATGTGGGCGAGCGAGCCATTCCTCTCGAGTGACTCCGAGCAGCGCTTCGATGCCGGGGCTGACGTCGAACATGACCGCACCGGCGCCGACGCCTTCGAGGTAGATGACGGCGGGCAGCCCGTCGATGATCCCCCTGTAGCGGACCTCGAGATCGCGCAGCTGTTCTTGAAGATCGGCAACGGCGCCATCGACGTCAGGCCCGGATCCCGATGGCGTTGAACCGCGCCGCTGACGGGCGGGCGCTGCTTCGGGGGCCGACTGTGTCGTTTGGCTCGTCTGGTCGTTGAAGCTCACGCCACCTGCCGTTTCCATACGTGCCGGACCGCCGGACCCACGCCCGACGTCTCATCATCGGCAGGGTGAGGCAGCGGCTTGAACGCGCGGCGGGGCCGAGGCGTGCCGTGCGGCTCCGGCCTTCTAGCAGGTTGTTTCGTCGGGAAGCAAGGGACGGAACGCCACCGCGTAGCGTCGACCTTCGCTGATCCACGGCGTGAGCTGGTTCGCCATCTGCGCGGCCGGCTGAAGTTGTCCGGTCCACGCGGCGCCGCTCACAACGATGCAGCGGAATCCTGCGCCCGCACCCTGCCCGATGCCGGAGAGCGGGGTTGCGAGTGGCCACTCGACCGTTGACTGTGGAGGATCGGGCTGGCCTCGGAAGCGAGACACGAATGCGCGAGCGCCGCTCGGTTCGTAGCCGAGAGGCGCTGAGATCGAGCCTGCCGGGAGGAAGGTCTCGAGGGACCCGAGCCGTTCCACGAGCTCGAGAAGAAGCTGCCGGGCCTGGAATTCCTCGTTCGGCATACCGGGCGGTTGGCCGCCTAGGTCGCTCAGCGCGTAGACGCGAACGGTCCGATCGACGTCGCCGAACCTCACCGTGAACACGGTCTCGGGTGCATCGGCGATCCCCACCGAGCCCATGTCGGTCAGATCACCGACGGTGTCGAGGTTCGCATCGAGAGCGGCATCGAGGATGGTCTGCACGGCGGCCTCATCGATCGTTGCGGTTTCCATCGAAGGAAGCGCAGGGCCCGGGTAGATCTCGATCTGCGGACCAGGGCGAACGATCGTGCCATCGCCATAGAGCGAGAATGACGGGACGTTCGTGAGCTGGAACTCGGGTGGCGTGAAACCACCCTCGTATCCCCATCGCAGGAGCAGGTCGCTGTGGGCCGTCGAGTGCGGGACCCCGGTTGAGGCCGACCCGCCGCCCGCCCTTGGGGCGTCAGCGCACGCGGTCACAACCAGAGCGAACAAGGCGAGTGGGGCGATCTGTCGCAGCTTCACGGGTCATCCTTCCATCCATCCGGCCGCCATCCGCCGACTATCCTTGTCCATCGTGCTGTGTTCGGTCGGGTTCGGCAGGTTCGGCCCTGTCTGACGCGGTGGCGACGCGGATGGGTTCCCGGCGCAGGTACCCTTCGAGCGTGAGCGGAACGATGCGGGCGCTGCGAAAGGTGACGCGCGGTCCCGGGGCGGAGCTCGTCGAGGTTGCGATACCGACGCCCGGTGACGACGAGGTGCTGGTCCGGGTGCACGGAGCTTCGATCTGCGGGACGGACCTGCACATGCTCGAATGGAACGAGTGGGCTGACAAGCGCATCGGTACGTTGCCGCTGACGTTCGGTCACGAGGTCGCCGGAACGGTGCGCGCGGTCGGCGACGAGGTGCATCACCTGCAGCCCGGGGTTTTCGTCGCGGCCGAGACCCACATCGCATGTGGTCACTGCTCCACCTGTCAGACGGGGCGAGCGCACATCTGCGAGAACCTCCGCATCCTGGGCGTCGACACAGAAGGTGCCTTCGCTGAGTACGTCGTGTTGCCGGCGCAGAACGCGTGGGTCGTCGGTGAAGGCATCGACCCCGATGTGGCATCGATCATGGAGCCGTTCGGAAACGCCGTGCATGCGGCGTTCGGCACCGGAGGAGGCGAAGACATCGCGACGAACGTGGTCGCAGTGATCGGGTGCGGCCCGATCGGCATGTTCGCGGTCGGCGTGGTTCGGTCACTCGGTGCGTTCAAGGTGATCGCGATCGAGCCCAACGGGTACCGCCGTGCGAAGGCCGAGGAGATGGGTGCCGACGTGTCGATCGACCCCACCGAGGTCGATCCGGTCGCGGTCGTGCTCGAGCAGACGAAGGGAGCGGGAGCCGAGGTCGTCCTCGAGATGAGCGGGAACGCCAACGCGATCGACCAGGGCACTCGCATGCTCGCCCGAGGTGGCCGCATGTCGCTGCTCGGGCTCCCCGATGCTTCGGTCGCGCTCGACCTCAACGACCAGGTGATCTTCAAGGAAGCCCGACTGCAGGGCATCACCGGGCGGGAGATGTTCCGGACGTGGCAACAAACGACGACCCTGCTCTCCACGGGGCGGGTTGACGTCTCACCCGTCATCACCCATCGATTCGACTTCGATCGGTGGGGGGAAGCGTTCGAGACCACAGCTTCGGGCCGCTCCGGCAAGGTGATCCTCGTTCCGGGTGGAAGTGGCACGGCATGACCGCCGCGCTCGACTTCCTGATCGGCGAGCTGGCCTCGCTCGAACGAGACGGACTGCGCTTGCATCCTCGAACCCTCGAGGGACCGCAAGGAGCCCGAGCCCGCTACGACGGGCGCGACGTGATCAATCTGGCGTCGAACAACTACCTGGGACTCGCGAACCATCCTCGTCTGAACGAGGCGGCGAGCCGGGCCGCGATCGAGCTCGGCGCCGGGTCGGGCGCCGTGCGCACGATCGCTGGTCAGATGACCGCGCACCGTGATCTCGAGGCGCGGCTAGCACGCTTCAAGCATGCCGATGCCGCGCTCATGTTTCAGTCGGGCTTCACATCGAACGCCGGGACCGTCGCTGCGCTCCTCACGAAGGACGACGTGATCGTTTCCGATCGCCTCAACCACGCCTCGATCATCGACGGCGCCCGGCTGTCGCGGGCCGAGATCGCGGTGTTCGACCATCGCGACGCGCGATCACGCCGACCGGTTGCTCGCCGAGACCGCACGGTCCGGACGACGCCAGCTCTTGATCACCGACGGTGTGTTCTCGATGGACGGTGACATCGCGCCCCTGCCCGATCTGGTCGAGGTGGCCGAGCGGCACGACGCGATCATGATGGTCGACGACGCCCATGCGAGCGGGGTACTCGGTGAACATGGCGCGGGCACGGTCGACCATTTCGGATTGCACGGGCGCGTCGACATCCAGGTCGGCACGCTCTCGAAGGCGTTCGGCGTGATCGGCGGGTTCATCGCGGGACCCGCGCATCTCATCGAGTGGCTGCAGAACCGTGGGAGGCCGTACCTGTTCTCGACGAGTGCCCCCGCGCCGGTGGTCGCTGCGTGCATCACCGCGCTCGACGTGATCGCAGACGAGCCCGACCGGCTCACGCGTCTCTGGTCGAACACCGAGCTGTTCAAGAGCGGCCTGCACGAGCTCGGGTTCGACACCGGCACGAGCGAGACGCCGATCGCGCCCGTCATCACCGGCGACGAAGTCCGCACGCAGGCGTTCGCGGAGCGCCTGTTCGAGGAGGGTGTGTTCTGTCCCGCGATCGTGTTCCCGACGGTGGGCAAGGGACACGCGCGCGTGCGTGCGATCGTCACTGCGGATCACACCGAGCCCGACCTTCGCGAGGCGCTCGAGGTGTTCGGACGGGTCGGGTCGGAGCTCGGATTGCGGTGAGCGAGTGTCAGGCGGGGCCGCCGACCCGCGCCTGGATGCCCGCCAGCATCAGGTCGAGTCCGAACTCGAACTGTTCGTCAGGGTCACACTCGGCGAGGTGAGGGAGCGCCGCGATGATGCACGGCAACCGATCGGCCGGAAGGTACTGCGCGAAGGCATCGTCGGGGATCTTCGCGTGCACGGCGTTGATGTCGAGGTTCTTGCCGCTGCGGGTGGTTCCTGCCGAGAACATCGCGCCGACCTCCATCATCACCACGCCCATGATGTAGCCCCCGAGCACGTTGAAGAACTGCACTCCTTCACGGGCGCCGATACCGGCGCGGGCGATCACTCGGAGGGCGAACTCCATCGGCAACAGGGATTCGAGCTCGGTCATCGGGCGCTGGCGGTCGGCCCACAGCGCGATCACGTTCGGATGGTCTCGCAGCACGCGACGCCATTCGCGCGCTCCGTCGCGAGCGACCTCTATCCACGGCCGGTCCTCGTCGGGGTAGCGGAAGTCGCGCATCACCCCGGCGCAGATGCCGTCCAGCAGATCTTCCTTGTCTCGGACGTGATGGTAGAGCGACATCGCCTCGACACCGACGTCGCGTGCAACCCGACGCATCGTCACCGCGTCGAGGCCCTCGTCGTCCATGATGTGCAACGCGGCGTCGACCACGCGATCACGTGTGAGACGCTCTTTCATCGGCGCCTCGACTGCTGAAGTGTGGGGCGTCCGCTTGCGGGTTCGTGCCGGCATCGGGTGTCGTTCTCCGAACGTTCATCGGAACGGGCTAGGATCGGACTTGACAGGCTTACGGTGTATACCTATGCTCCCGTACGTTGTAAGCATACATCGTACGTCAAGCCGCCTGATGGAACCGGCGGCCGCGACTGACGACAAGGATCGACCGACGAAGGGGGAACGCTCGGATGCGCATCAATCCCGAATCTCTGGCGAAGGCGAGCAGCCGTCATCCGTACAGGACCGTTGGCATCTGGGTGGCGTTGTTGGTCGCCGGGATCGCCTCGGCCGCCACGCTGCTGGGGCCGGCATTGACGACCGATTTCGACTTCACCAACTCGCCGGAGGCCAAGCGGGCGCAGCAGCTCCTCGAAGACAGGCAGCTCACCGAGGACGTGATCACGGAGACCTTCGTGGTCGCCGGTGATCCGGGCGCGATCGAGGACCCTGCGTTCACCGGCCAGGTGAACGCCTACCTCACCGACCTGAGGGATCTCGGACCCGACGTCTTCTCCGGGCTGCCTGAGTCGTTCCCCCTCACCGAAGCGCAGGCTGCCGATCCGCTCGTCGCTGCGCTCGGTCCGATCCCGTCGGAGGACGGGTCCGCAGTGTTGTTCACAGGCGTCTATGCCGGTGACATCGATGAGGCGACTCCGCACTTCGAGGACGTCGAGGCGGCTCGCGAGGCGGCGTCGACCGACGGCGTCGAGGCGTACATGTTGGGCGCGGTGAGCTCGTCTGAGGACTTCAGGGTCATCTCCGAGGAGGATCTGGCCTTCGGAGAGGGCATCGGCATCACCGCCGCGATCATCGTGCTGTTGATCGTGTTCGGCGCGATCGTGGCTGGCCTGCTTCCGCTGCTGAAGACGGTCCTGTTCACGCTCCCCATCACGCTGGGGATCGTCGGCCTGTTGGGCACGCTGTGGGACTTCAGCTTCTTCACACCGAACCTCATCACGATGATGGGCATCGCGGTCGGCGTCGACTACGCACTGTTCATCGTGTCCCGCTACCGCGAAGAACGCCACAACGGTCGCGAGAAGGACGATGCGATCCGTGCATCGGGTGCCACGGCATCGCGCGCGGTGTTCTTCAGCGGCATGACCGTTGTGGTCGCGCTCGCCGGCATGCTGCTGGTGCCGACCACGATCTTCCGCAGCCTCGCCGGCGGCGCGATCGTCGTGGTGCTGGTCTCGGTGGCGTCGTCGATGACGCTGCTTCCGGCGGTGCTCTCGCTGCTCGGCGATCGTGTCAACTGGCCCTACCTGTCCCGGATCCCCACGATCGCGGTGTTCATCGCGATGCTGGTGGGTGGTGGCATCGTGGGCGGTGCGCTCTCGGCGGCGGGACTTGCCGCGGCGGCGCCGATCGGTGGCCTCGTGGGCTTCATCGGTGCGGGCATCCTCGTCAACCGCATGCTGAAGCGCGGAGCATTCGCTCGCTACTCCCGCCCAGAAGGCTCGAGCCTCAGCACCGAAGGCGGGTTCTGGGATCGGGTCACCCGCGTGGTGATGGGTCGACCGGTGGTGTGGCTCGCGGTCGGAGGCTTCCTCATGATCGCGCTCTCCCTGCCGTACTGGTTCCAGGGGCACCCTGAGGACGACGGCCGGGGCATCAAGACCGGGCTGGCGGGCATCAGCACGCTTCCCGACGGCATCCAGACCAAGGAAGCCTTCGACATCATCGTGGAGCGGTTCCCCGAGGCAGGCGCCCAGGCGACGGTCGACATCGTCGTGCAGGCGGACGGCGTCGGCACCGCCGGCCCGGAGCCAGGTGCTCCCGGTGAGCTTGCGTCGGAGTATGCGACGGCCGTGCAGAACCTGGGATCGGCGATCGCAGACGACAGCACGCTCGGTGCGCCGTCGGCGCCGTTGATCAGTCAGGACGGCTCGGTCGCCCTGGTCGAGATCCCCTTGGCCGGCGCCGCGACCGACTCGCAAGGTGAGGTCGCTGTCGCGACGATCTCGAAGCTGCGCGAGACGTACGTGCCGGAGGCATTCGGCGACACCTCTGCGACCGTGCTCGTCGGTGGCGATACGGCGTTCGTGAAGGACTTCTTCGACATCTCCGACGCGTATACGCCGCTGATCATCTTGGTGGTCTTGGGACTGTCGTTCCTGCTGCTCACGGTCGTGTTCCGTTCGATCGTGGTCCCGGTCAAGGCGATCATCATGAACCTGTTGTCGGTGGGCGCCGCCTACGGCCTCATCGTCTTGGTGTTCCAGAAGGGGGGGCCTGCGTTCGGTGAGTCGATCGCGAGCGCGTTCGGCTTCCAGCAGGTCGACGCGATCGAGTCGTGGCTGCCGCTGTTCCTGTTCTCGATCCTGTTCGGTCTGTCGATGGACTACCACGTGTTCCTGCTCACCCGTATCAGGGAGCAGTACGACAAGACCCACGACAACGCTGGGGCGGTCGCATACGGGCTGCGCACGACGGGCGGCATCATCACCGGTGCGGCGATCATCATGGTTGCGGTGTTCGCCGGTTTCGCGGCCGGGCGTCTCACATCGCTGGAGCAGATGGGCTTCGGCCTCGCCGTCGCGGTCTTCCTCGATGCGACCGTGGTGCGCTCGATCCTGGTGCCGTCGACGATGCGGCTGCTCGGTGACCGCAACTGGTACCTGCCGGGCTGGCTGCAATGGCTGCCCAAGATCGACGTGGAAGGGCACTCAACAGAGGAAGCCACCGTGGTGGTGCCCGACACACCGGCTGAGCTGGTGGAGGCCGAAGCCTCAGAGTGAGTCAGGATCGCGCGTTCCCGGTCTCACGGAGCAGCTCGTCGTGAGAGCCCCGCTCGACTAGGCGGGGAGCGCGACGCGGTCAGGTCAACGCTGGGATCTGTCGGCGCGTGGACCCGTCAGTGGGTGCGCGCGGAGGAGTCGGGTCCTGCTGCCCTGGGGCCGGGTCGTGTGGCGTCGGGAGGATCGGGTCATGCGGCTTCGGAGGGGTCGACCGAACATGCTCGTCGTCCGAGCAGGCGGCCTAGCACGCCGCGGCGCCGCGCGACCGCGGCGTAGATCCGATCGGTGCCTCCGGGAGCTGCCTCGGCGAGCATCGCGATCGGCGTACCTCCGGGCAGTCTGCGCATGAGACGCGGCACGGCCGCTCCGCTCGACCACACGCGACCGTCGGACTCGACCAGGTGCCACGAGGCCGCTCGCCGCTCGAGCGGCACGGCGCGGAGCAAGCGGGCAGCCCAGGTGCTCTGTAACGGCTCGAACCGCAAGACCCCGTGGCGATCCCACGCCCGGATCCGGTCGGCGGACCACCGGCAGAACCCGCAGTCCTCGTCGTAGAGCAAGATCCATCGGTCCATGTGTCGGCAAGGGTAGCTCCGCCGTGAGCGCACTCCCGCGGGTTGGTGCAGATCGGTCGCCTGGGCATCGGTTCAGCCATCGCGCAGGCGGTGGGATCGGAACACCTGGGAGGATGGGGCCATGTCCGAGTCGAGCCTCACGACGACCGGTGGGTCCTCCTCGAGCGGCACCGCTCGGCGACGGAGCGGCACGGTCCTCGAGGTTGCAGATGGGCTCGCGTTGCTCGCGTTCGTCGCTGTCGGCCTGCGCTCGCATCGTCTCGGGGCGATCGCCGAGATCGTCGCGCGAAACGCCATCCCCCTCGCGGCTACTTGGGCCGTGGTGAGTCTCATCGTCGCGACGTACCGTCGCCGCGACCTTGCTTCCCTCGTCACCACGTGGGCGGTCGCGGTTCCACCGGCGTTGCTCGTCCGCACCTGGTGGGTCGGTTCTCCTCAGGGCAGCCGTATCGTCGTGTTCCTCGTGGTGGGGCTGGTGTTCACGCTGCTGTTCCTTGCGGTCGGGCGCGGCGCCGTGTGGGCGCTGACCGGTTTTCGGCCGGTGTGGCGCCGCCCATCGTGACGACGAGATCGCCGGTGCCCGTGCCGGGGGCGGCGCGCAGCTTCTGGCTGCAGGAGGCGCTCGCGCACGAGCCGGGTGATCCGTGCCCCCCGCTGGCGGCTCACGTGGTGGCCGATGTCTGCATCGTCGGTGGTGGTTTCGCGGGGCTCTGGACCGCGATCGAGCTGTCCAGGCGAGATCCCGCTCTTCGTATCGTCCTGATCGAAGGGGACATCTGCGGCGGCGGCGCCAGCGGACGCAACGGCGGCTTCTTCTCCGCGTCATGGTGGGATACGCCTGCGATCTGCTCGCTCTTCGGCGACGAGGAGGGAATGCGGTACCTGAGTGCGGTCGCGGCCACCGTAGGCGAGGTCGGTGCGTGGCTCGGAGAGCACGGCGTCGATGCCTGGTTCCACGACGAAGGCGTGCTTCGCGTCACGACCGGCTCGTGGCAAGAAGAACCCCGCGGCATGTCGGTGACCACCTTCCTTGCCGAGCGCGGGGAGGGTCGCCGGCTGCGCGACATCGAGCGGGACGAGGCACGAGCGATCGCGCACTCGCCGCGGTTCGTCTCGGCGCGGTTCATGCCCGACAGCGCAGTCGTGCAGCCGGCCAGACTTGCACGAGGTCTGCGGCGAGTCGCGCTGCAACGAGGCGTGCAGATCTTCGAACGAACGACGATGATCGGCCTCGAGCGATCACGGCCGGCCGTTGTGCGGACCCCGTACGGCGCCGTGAAGGCAGACCAGGTTGTGCTGACGACCGGAGCCTGGGCCGCCGGGTGGTCGGGGTTCCGCCGGAGCTTCGGCGTCATCGTCGATCACGTGGTCGCAACCGAGCCGATACCCGAGCTCCTGCATGAGATCGGGTGGACGTCGCAGGTCGGCATCGGCGACGGCCGCGAGCTCCTGTACTACCTTCGTCCCACCGACGACCACCGCATCGTGATCGGGGGCGGTGCGCTGGGCGTCGCGTTCGGCGGTCGCGCCGATGGGCGCGCGGTCACGCACGACCGGCGTGTCGCCGCTGTCGCCGCTAGGGGGCTCACATGGATGTTCCCGCAACTCGAGGGCGTGCGCTTCACCCACGCATGGGGAGGCCCGATCGACCAGACGGCGACGTTCCTGCCGTTCTTCCGCACGCTCGAACCCGGCAATCTGCACGCGGGCATGGGTTTCTCGGGGCATGGGCTATCGCAGACGATGTTGGGCGGGCGCATCCTCGCCTCGCTCGTGCAAGGAGTCGCCGACGAGTGGGCGTCGATGCCCGTCGTTGGCCCCGAGGCCACGTCGCCGCCGGAACCGTTCCGATATCCCGCGGTGTGGCTGTCCTCTCGCGCGCTCGAGCTCGGCGATCGTCGGGAGGATTCGGGACGACCACGAGGGGCTGTGCTCGAGGCCGTCGGAAACGCTCCAGCGGCGTACCGAGATCGGCTCATCCGAAGAGCCGGGCGCGGGGTGGGCTGATCAGTACCGGTCGTCGCGCGGGGGCAGGCGCTCGGGCTCCCGTGAGGCCTCGTTGACGCGGTAGTGCGTCACGCGCTGCTGCGCGATCTGCCGGTCGTACTCAGCGTGGATCTCGCGGGCCTTCCTCTTCAGTGCCCACCACGCGAACGCGCCGAGCACGGTCACAACGAGCACCGTGGTGATCACGAGGAACACGACCGCCTTCAGCACCGCCCCGAGCACGCCGAACACGGCGGCGAGCAGCAGCAGTATCACCACGAACACGAACATCGTGTCATTAGCCTACGTCGGTCTTCGCGAATCGTTCGATCCGCCGAGCGAGTGCGTCGGGATGCTGGAGCGGCAGGTCGTGGATCCCTTCCATCCATTCGATGGTCGCCCGGTCATCGTGGCGCAGCTTGCGAACGCGGGCGACTGCGTGCCGCATGCGATCGTGGCGTTGTGCGTCAGCCGTATCTCGCGCGACGATCGCGAGCAACGGCCCACGCGATCGATGCCAGAGGTCGAACGGGTCTTGCTCCCAGATCGCGCGCAATATGCGGAAGTGGTTCGAGCGAGCGAGTCGGGGTGTGATCGTGCCGTCGCGACGCACGCGCATCACCGACAGCACCTGCGCCTCGATATCGGGGGTAACCTCGACCCCTCCGGCCACGAACGAGCGCATCACCTCCCGGAACTCCTCGAGGGGCATCCCCGTGAGGGCCGGAGGAGCGAGCCGCTCCTTGGTCGTTGGCCAATCCATCTCATCGCGCAAGCGATGCACACCCCCGTCGACGAGCACCGCGCCGGCGATCGAACGCGGATGGTGTGCAGCGAGCTCCAGTGCGACCATCGCGCCCCACGAGTGTCCGGCGACGACGGGACGGCCGAGCCCCGTGGCACGAGCGACGGCCAGGGCGTCGGCAACGACGTGGTCGAACCCGTAGCCGCTGTTCGGCTTCGAGCTGACGCCGTGTCCGCGAGCATCGAACGACACGACCCGGAACTGACCGGCGAGTCTCGGCAGCATCTGATCCCAGATGTGCTGGGATGACGCCAGGCCGTGGTGAAGCGGGCC
>CAWHQA010000010.1:0-43360 GCA_963831325.1 uncultured Actinomycetes bacterium | reverse complement strand
CAACTACGCTCTAGTTGGTGCCACCCAACTGGCTGGTCCGGCACAGACGAGGGACGTTTCATGCTGGGGTGCGATCGAGGCGTTGCTGAGCGACCCCCGAAAGCGCGACCGAACGCACTCGTGGAGTCAGGACTCGAGTGAGCAGGGTGAACACAACGTCAACCGCGATCGCGATCGCCGCGATCAAGATCGCCCCCGCAACCACTCGGTCGGTTCTTCTTGTAGAGCGAACCCGTCCACGATGTAGCGGCCCAGGGCCCCTCCGGCCGTGAGCGCCCAGAGTCCCGCGGTGGCAACGACCAGCACCGCCGAGAGGCGGAGTCCCGTCAAGATGGAGGGGTGCCGCCAGCGGCAGCTCGATCCCGAAGAGTATCTGCCTTCCGCTCATCCCCATGCCTCGGGCCGCTTCAACCGTGTCGGATCCACCTGCTGGATGCCGACATTCGTGTTCATCAAGATCACCGGGTCCCCCAGCACAGTGAGGCGCGATGACCACGGGCGGGAACCCGAAAGCGAGCGTCGGCGAGAGCTTCACGGCGAGCAGGAATGCGATGGACAAGATCGCAAGCGAAGGAATCGCCCGTCCGACGTTCGAGAGCTGCACGGTCCAGAACTGCCCGCGCCGGGTGTGACCAACCCACAGGCCGATGCGGCCGGCGATCGAGCGCCGCGTCACCGGCGCGATCACCGACAGCTGCACGTGCTCCCACACCCGAGCCGGGATGCCGTCGACCCCGACCAATTCGCCGGGTCGCGACCAGCCACTGCAGGCCCTCGAGAACCCGCTCACCTGCCCACCGCCCGCACGCCCGACGCCCTGGCCCACGGCGTCACGAGCCGCTGCAGCCCGAGCAGCAGCAGGTCGGCGGCGAACGCCGAGGCGACGGAGAGCACGACGCCGACGAGCAGCGGGGTCCAGAAGAACGTGTTCAGGCCGTCGAGGATGAACTGACCGAACCCGCCCCTGCCGATCAGCGCCGCGATCGTGATCAGCCCGATCGAGCTCACCGTCGCGATGCGCAGGCCCGCGATGATCACCGGCATCGCGAGCGGCACCTCGACGCGCCACAGCAGCTGCCGGCGCGACAGCCCCATGCCGATGCCGGCTTCCTTCACCTCGGGTTCCACGGAGTCGAGGCCCGCGAGCGTGTTGCGGAACAGGATCAGCAGGCTGTACGCGATCAGCGGGACCACGACCGTCGTGAGCGACAGGCCGGTGATCGGCAGCAGCAGGAAGATGAACGCGAACGCCGGGATCGTGTACAGCACGCCGGAGATCGACGTGATCGGCGACACCGCCCACCGGTGCCGCGAGGCGTAGACGGCCGCCGGGAACGCGATCAGGAACCCGATCACCACGGTCACGATCGTCAGGTAGACGTGCTGCAACCCCCGGCTCACGATCTCGTCGACATGGTCGGAGATCCAGATCCAGCGGATCAGCGGCTCGGTGTCCTGCTGGCGAGAGGAACGTCGTGGCGCCGGCGAGGAGGTCGCTCACGCGAGGATCTCCTTGCGAGATGCGCTCCAGCGTCAAGACGCCGCGGTAGTGCTGGCCCTCGGTCACCACGACGGCCACCGCCGTCCGCGAGGTGACGATCGAATCGAGGGCCTGGCGCAGGGAGTCGTCGCCGGTCACGTACGCGCTGAACCTCCTCGGCGTGGCCTCACCCGCCGTGGCACACCCTTCGAGCGCCTGTGGTCGACCCACCCGAGCAGCTCCCCGGCGTCGACCACGCTGACCCACCCGAAGCCGGCGGCTCGATCGCGCGCCGGGCCTCGTCGGCGCCCGCGGCCGGGCGCACCACGGGGCCGGGCTCGACCTCGATGTCGTCGACCTTGATCAGCGCGAGCCGCTTCAGGCCTCGCTCCGCGCCGACGAACTCGCGCACGAAGTCGTTCGCGGGCTCGCGCAGCACGGTCTCGGGCGGCGCGAACTGCTCGAGCACGCCGCCGACGTTGAGGATCGCCATGCGGTCGCTCAGCTTGATCGCCTCGTCGACGTCGTGGGTCACGAACACGATCGTCTTGCGCAAGCGCGCGCTGGATGTCGAGGAACTGGTCCTGCAGGCGCCCCCGCACGATCGGATCGACCGCGCGCGAACGGCTCGTCCATCAGCATCACCGGCGGGTCGGCGGCGAGCGCGCGGGCGACCCCGACGCGCTGGCGCTGGCCGCCGGAGAGCTCCGCCGGATATCGGTCGAGCAGCTCGCGGTCGAGGTCGAAGATCTCGAGCAGCTCGTCGACCCGCGCGCGTCGACCGCGCGTCGTCCCAGCCCACGAGGTGCGGCACCGTCGCGATGTTCTGGCGGATCGTGCGGTGCGGGAGCAGGCCCGTGTGCTGGATCACGTAGCCGATGCCTCGACGGAGCTGCACCGGGTCCTGGTCGAGCACGTTCGTGCCGTCGAGCACGATGCGCCCGCCGGTCGGCTCGATCAGCCGGTTGATCATCTTCAGCGTCGTGGTCTTGCCGCAGCCCGACGGCCCGACGAGCGCGACGGTCTCGCCTTCGTCGATCTCGAGCGTGAGGTCGCCGACGGCGGGCGCCGACGCCGCCGGGGTAGCGCTTCTCGACGTCCTCGAGGGAGATCATCGCGGTCACTGGCTGACCCCTCCGACGCGGGAGCAGCCCGCATCCTAGTGCAGCCGCTCCCCCACGGGCACCTCAAACGGCATGGTGTTCTGCGGTGGGGAAGCGGGCATGACCAGCTCGGGTCGTACGAGCACCATGGTTGGTACGCGAAGTTGAAGTCGAGCACGAGCCGACCACCGTCGACGCCGAGGTCTGCGCCCTTCACCGTGTCGAGCAGGTAGCGGCCACCACCGTAGGTCCTCTCGCCACTCGTCGCATCGCGGAACGCGAGGTAGATGCCACCTCCGTACTGATCGAGCCAGAACACCTCGAGTGCGGCGGCACGTCCCGAACAGCCCGAAACTCGCCCGGGCGAAGCGGACATGCGGGTCGAGCGACCGTCGCTCGTACCGACCTCGACGCGCCACCCTCGACGGGCTCGAGGTCGGCGACGGACCCGTGCGGCAGGGTCATAGGTGAAGGCGAACGGCCCCTGATATCCCTCGCGGTCCGCAGACGGGATCGGAGACTGTGCATGTGTGGTGAACAGGTCGTGGCGGGTTTCAAGCAAAACTCCCACGCTCAGTAGGGGACCGTCGTGGGCTCTGATCGCACCATAGGACTCCGACACGATGCGTCGCCAGTCGGCGAGCGACACGATCCCGGGCACCGACGTATCCACGCATGGAGGCTACGCTCGCGCCGATTGTTTCAGGAAGGGAGGAAGGGGTGAGCGGTTCGCAGACCGATCGGCAGGCTGAGTTCCCGACCGAGAGGATGGAGCTCTCGAACATCCTCGTGGTCTCTGGACTGAGAGCCGTTGCGACTGGTACCGCGACGTCCTCCGCGCCGAGCTGTTCCGCGAGTACGGCGGCACCTCGGCTGTGTTCAAGTTCGGCGCGGCGTGGTTGCTCGTGGTCACCGGCGGCGGACCGACCGACGACAAGCCCGACGTCACCTTCGAGCCGCCGGACCCCGCTCGGTCAGCCACTCGATCACGATCCGCGTGCCCGACTGCCAGCAGGCCTACGAGATCCTCCGTGAGCGGGGAGCCGAGTTCCTCACGCCGCCCCTACGACTGGGGGCAGGAGATCCGCTGCTTCTTCCGCGACCCGGACGGCCACCTCTTCGAGATCAGCCAGGCATAGCTCGAAGCCGAGCGCCTACTTCGTGTCTCCCGTCTCCTCGTCGACGAGGGGTGGGTTCCACAGGGCGAAGAGTTTCTCCCCGCGCGGTGACGCATCGTCGGTGACCTCCACCACGTCGTCGAGCCCCGTGAGCCTGGTCGCGAGCTCGCCCGGATTGCCGACGGTCGCGCTCGCGAGGCACCAACCCGGTGAGCCGCCGTAGTGGCTCACGAGCCGCCGGAGCCTGCGCAGCACCATCGCCACGTGCGAGCCGAAGACCCCGCGGCACACGTGCGCCTCGTCGACGACGACGAGCGAGAGCCGCAGGAAGAAGTCGGCCCATCGCGCGTGATCGGCGAGCAACGACAGGTGCAACATGTCGGGGTTCGTCATCACGAGGTTCGCGTTCCTGCGGATCAACGGGCGCTCGGCCTGCGGCGTGTCCCCGTCGTAGACCGCCGCCTTCACCTGGGGAAGCTTCACGCGCGGATCGACCGGAGCTGGTCGCGTGCGAGGGCTTTCGTCGGGAACAGGTACAGCGCGGTCGCCTTGGGCGTGGTGATCGCGGCCTCGGCGAACGCCGCGTTGTACACGAGGGTCTTGCCGCTCGCCGTCCCGGTAGCGAGCACCACGTTGCGCCCCGATCGCAAGGCCGCGAGCCCGTCGGACTGGTGCGGGTAGAGCCCGCGCACGCCGGCGAGCCCGAGCCGCGCGACGAGCAGCTCGGGAAGATCGTCGGGGAAGGGCTCGATCACCGGTCTGCGTGCCTCGAGCGTGCGCACGTGCACCAGTGGGTCGGCCGTATCCGGATCGGTCTCGAGCTCGTGCAGGAAGGCGCGGGGATCCACGGGGCCTCAGGCTACCGGCGCCGCGACCGTTCGCTACTCGACGAGCTCGCCGTAGGGGGCGCGGAACGCGTCGTGCGCGAGCTTGCGGAACTCGAGCTTGCCGGTGAGCAGCACCCACGCGGCGAGGAGCAGGTAGACGATGCCGACCCCGATGCGCTCGACGCCGTGCCGTCTCTCGGGCACGAGGCCGCCGAGGATGAACTGCGCCCAGAACAGCGCGAAGACGCATCACGGCCTCCCGCAGCGACATGCTGAGGTTCGCGATCACCGCGACGGCGAACACCGACTGCGCCGCCGTGAGGAAGAGCTCCTCGCGCTGCACCGAGTCGATCGGCAGGCCGTGCAGACCCGCCGGCCGCGATCGCGAACACGATCGGCAGCGTGCCGACGAGCAGCGTCCACTGGTTCACCTTCGAGGACACCAGCGTGCCGAGGCCCGCGTTGGTGTTGAGGCGCCACGCGTAGAGGCCGGCGACCAGCAGCTCCGGCGCTTCCGAAGCGAGCGGCGCGACCCACTGCACCAACAGGAACTCGCTGACGCTGAGCTCCTCGCCCGAGGCGACCAGCGCCTCGGCGAACCGCTCGGCGAAGGAGAGGATCACCGCGGCCGCGAACACCGTGATCCCGATCACGATCGATCGCCGGGGCACCTTCGCGAACGTGCCGAGATACCTGGCAGGGCCGACGAGATGCGGTTCCTCGGCGGGGGCGCGTGCGACGCGGATCGAGTACGCGACGAAGATGCCCGACCAGGATCACCGAGTCGATCAAGGTGATCGACTCCTTCAGCGGCAGCGTGAGCGAGTAGATGGTCGCGATCGCGAGGTACCCGATCTCGATCGAATGCTCCCGGTCGAGGCGCACGCCTTCCCAACGGCCGTTCGGCTCCCGCACGAGCCCGCCCTTGCTTCTTCAGCCGGAAGTACGCGATGAAGACGACCATCGTCCACCCGACGCCGATCAGGAGCCGGTTCGCCCCGGTCATGTTCGCGAGGGCGAGGTTGCAGGGGGACTCCGTACCGCCGTCGAGCGGAAGGCAGGCGGCTCCCGTCTGAGCGAACGACTCACCGCCCTTGCGCGCGAAGACGAAGTCCACCGCGTACTCGGGCAGCACCGCGATCAGGGCGAGCAGGGCGATCGCGAGGCCCGCCGAGATGTCGAGCTGGGCAACCTCCGCCGCCCACGAGAGCATGAACGCGGCGCCCACGATCGAGAGCCCGAACAGCAGGGCCTCGAGCGGGTGCGAGATCTCAGGGTGGGTGAACCGCAGCACGAACGCCGGCGCCGTGAGCGCCAACGCCATGAGGATCTGCAACCTGGCGCGGGCCGGGTGAACGTCGGTCAGGTCGTCACGGAGCGTCGTCATGCGAGTCGCAGCCTACCCGCGCGTGCCTCGAGTCATTCGCCGGCAGTAGGGCTCGGCGGCACGTTCTTCTTCAGCAGCAGGGCGTCCTTCTTCGCGTCGGCCACGATGGCGCGGGCACGAGCCATGTCGAGCGTCACCACAGAGAGGCCTCCGACCATGCCGGCGCTACCGGGCAGCACCACGTTCTGGACCCTCGTCGTCGGGACCTTCGTGACCGTGAACGCAAGGGACATCACCTCTGGCAGTGGCATCTCGGTCTCGATGTTGCGCATGCCTGCACCGAGCCAGGTGAACAGCCTCGCCTGATCGGTGCGGAACTGCTTCTTGAACTGTGCGAGCGAGGCGAGCAACAGCCGTCCGCCGTTCTCCTGACGACCGAAGTCGCCTTCCTCGAGGCTGTGCCGATCGCGCGAGAAGGCCAGCGCCTCAGGGCCGGTGAGCTTCTGCACGCCGGGCGAGAAGTCGGTGCGAGCGAACGAGTCGATCATCGGGAACGGCACATCGACCGTGAGGCCACCGACCGCGTTGATCATGTCGGTGAACCCCCAGAAGGTCGTGAGGGCCCAGTAGTCGATCGTCACCCCGAAGTTCTCTTCCATCGTCCGCACCAACAACTCGGGCCCGCCGTAGACCATCGTTGAGTTGATCTTGCCGGTACCTCGCCCGGGGATCGGCAGGTAAGAGTCGCGCGGCACGCCGACGAGCACCGCCCGCCTGCTCTGCGGGTTGAGGAAGATCAGGTGCAGCGAGTCGCCGAGGGAGCGCATCACGTTCTCGCCCGGGCGCGCCCCCGAGCCGATCGCGAGGATCACTACCGGCTTCGAGCCCGTGAGCGACGGCGTGTACCCGGCATGAGCCTTGCCCACGACGACGCCGGTCGACTGGGCTCGAGCGGTCACCGGGCCGTGCAGCGAACCCACGGCCGACCCGAGCACCCATGCCGCGAGCGCGAGCACGAGGAACGCCGCCCGTCGCCTCATGAAGACCTCGCCTGCGACGGCTCGACGTTCTCGTCGGTGCTGGGCGACGACGATGCATCGGGTTTCGGCCGGCGCTCCTCGTCGTTGCGTTGCACCGAGAACGATACGACGAGCCACTCGCCGTCGGACTTCTCGAAGATGAACTGTCCCTTGCTCACGAGCATGACCTGGTCCGAGGTTCCGGTGCCCATTCCCACGAATCGAGCACTGCCCTCCACCGACTGCGCCACGCCCGCTGGGTCGAATAGCACGTGGATCTTGAGCGTGCTGGGCATGGGGCGGATGGTCTCGAACGCCTCCGCGGCTTCCGGCCCCGCGGTCAACACGTCGAGCTGCGCTTCGGCAGCATCGCGGGCTCCGTCGGCGAAGAGCTCGAGCACATCGTCGTAACTGCCCTCCATCCAATTGCCTGGGTCGAGGAACGCGGCCGTGTAGAGGTCGTCGAGCCGCTGCGTCACGGCCTCCGCGGGCGCCTGCGCCGCGGTGACGGCCTGCTGGTGATCAGGCTTCGCGGCCGTCTCGACCGGTTTCGGCTTGGCCGCTTCGAACTCGAACGCCGGTGTCTTCGGCGCCTCGCGGCCCACGATGGCGCCGAGGGGACCGTCGCCGCCGCCCGACACGGAGAAGATCGCCACAGCCACGAGTGCGGCCACCACGAGGGCGCCCACGATCATCAGGGGCTTCTTGCGGGAAGTGGTGGCTACGTGCTGGCCGTCTGCCAAAGCGCGGGAACCCTACCGGTGGGCGAGCATGGCGCCAAGTTGATCCGCATGACGGTTCCGTGACGAGTACGATGCACCCGTTCCACAAGGTGTGCCGGGAAGACTGGTCGGCGGAAGGGAGCGCCATGTCCGAACCGGTCACGCCCGCCACGTCCCCTCGCGTTTCCGACCACGTCGGCGACGAGGTCCGACCCCCCTGGTCAGGCTCCGATCGGCTCGTGCCGAGGCGGGTCGTGCAGCCGCTCCAGGAGTTCCTGCAGACCGCGACGGCGAGCGCGTCACTGCTGCTCGTCGCGGCGATCGTTGCAGTGGTCTGGGCGAGCTCTCCATGGAAGGCCGGCTACGATGCGCTGTTCTCGACTGAGCTCTCCGTGCGCCTGGGGTCGCTTCTGCATCTCGACGAGGACCTGCTCTTCTGGGTGAACGACGGCCTCATGGCCGTGTACTTCCTCGTCATCGGGCTCGAGATCAAGCGCGAAGTGGTCTCGGGCGAGCTGCGCCGATCGCGGGTAGCGAGCGTCCCCATCGTTGCTGCGCTCGGCGGCATGGTTGTTCCGGCCCTCATCTACCTGGCGGTGGCCGGCGGCGATGCCGGACGTGGATGGGCCATCCCGATGGCCACCGATATCGCGTTCGCGCTGGGGGTTCTGACCCTCGCTGCTGCGCATGCTCCCCCGAGCCTCAAGCCGCTCTTGCTCACACTTGCCATCGTCGACGACATCGGCACCATCATCGTGATCGCGATCTTCTATACGGGGGGGATCGCGGTGGGTCCCCTGGTGATCGCGTTCGTCATCGTCGGCCTGATCGCGATGGCGAATGCCGTGCACATCCGGTTCCTGCCGGTGTACGCGCTGCTCGGCGCCGCTCTCTGGTATGCCACGCACCAGGCTGGGATCCACCCCACGATCGCAGGCGTCGCTTTGGCCATGCTCACACCCTCGGTGCCCTTCCAGCGTCCGGCGGCGGTGAGTGAGCAGGCCCGGCGCACGGCCGACGAGACGAGCAACGACCCCGACCCGGTCGATGCAGACGCGCCGGGGTGGCTGCGTCTGGCGTGGCTGTCTCGAGAGGCCGTCTCCCCGCTGGCGCGAACCGAGCACGGGCTCCTACCGTGGGCGAGCTTCGTGATCCTGCCGATCTTCGCGCTCGCCAACGCGGGCGTGGAGCTCTCTCCTTCGCGGGTCGCGGCTGCGCTCACGGCGCCGGTCGGCCTCGGCATCTTCGTCGCCCGGGTGCTGGGCAAGCCCCTCGGAGTGGTGCTGGGGTCGTTGGTCGCGGTGCGTTCGGGCGTCGGTCGTCTCCCTGCCGACGTGGGGTGGGGCCACGTGACCGGCGTCGGCGCGACGGCAGGCATCGGATTCGCCGTGTCCTTGTTCCTCGCGGAGGTGGCGTTCCCGCCGGGCCGCACGCTCGATGAGGTGAAGACCGCCATCTTGGCCGCGGCGGTCGTCGCGGGTCTCGCCGGGTACCTGCTGCTGAGGATCGTGCCGGCGCGCCCCGCCCTCGACGAGCACGATGGAGAGCGGTCCACGGGTCAGCCCGCGGTTCAGTAGGCCTGGAAGCGTCCGGTCTCGAGCCAGGACCGATAGAGGACGAACCCGAGTTCGGTGGAGCCGAGCAGCGGTCGGGGGAGGTCGTTGAGGTCGGCCCAGATAACCTCGCCCATCTCCTGTCCGTCGCCGGCAGGGTCTCCGCTCCACCGGCGCAGTGCGAACCAGATACCGAAGTAGTGCGTCACGT
Organism: uncultured Actinomycetes bacterium; assembly: GCA_963831325.1. Taxonomy (GTDB): domain Bacteria; phylum Actinomycetota; class UBA4738; order UBA4738; family HRBIN12; genus JAOUEA01. Next base: position 34,000 of record CAWHQA010000010.1, on the reverse strand, counting down.
CGCCGTTGGGGTAGGTCTCGAGATGGTTGTCCGCACGTGAGATGCACGCGAACGCATCGAGATCCGTCTCGTCGGCGTCGATGCCGACTTCCTCACGCAGCTCGGTGACCGCGGTGCCGGAGAAGCTCGACCCTGCCTCGGCGCCGCCTCCCGGGATCGCCCACATGCCGTTGTCGAGCCGGCGACCCAGCAACACTCGGTCGTCTGAGCGCACGACCATCACGCTGGCGCCGGGCCACAGCACGAGGTCGGTGCCCACCTTCTGTCGGAGGCGCCACAACGTGCTTCCTTCGAATGCCACGGTGTCGACATGCTCGCACGCCTCGCGTTGCAACGCGCATCCGCGCAGGTCAGCGGGGGGAGCGTTCCCTATACTGCACCGGTCGCCCGGCCTGACGGCCTGGCCCAGAGGTCTTCAACGACGTTCAACCGAACCACACAGGAGGTTGCATGCTCCGCGTCCTTGCCCAGGAAGGCGGCCCGCTCGAGGTCACCTTCGGGTCGTTCGAGAACACATGGCTCTGGATCGTGCTCGCCGTCTCGCTCGTGGCGCTCGTGTTCGCCTGGTACCTACGGGCGAGGGTGCTCGCCGAGCCCGAGGGCAGCCCGAAGATGCGGGAGATCGCGACAGCGATCCAGGAAGGCGCCAAGGCCTATCTGAGCCGGCAGTTCAGCACGCTCGGCGTCTTCCTCGGCATCTTGACGGTGGCGTTGTTCTTCGTGCTTCCCGTCGCCGAAGGTGTGACGACGACCTTCCTCGGCATGTCGGCGGAGCTCTCGGTCCGCATCGGCCGTTCGATCGCATTCCTGCTCGGTGCGGGGGCGTCGATGCTCACCGGCTACGCGGGCATGTGGCTCGCCGTGCGCGCCAACGTTCGTACGGCCAACGCCGCGAAGGAATCGGGGCTGCGCAAGGCGCTCACGATCGCGTTCCGGGCCGGCGGAGTGGCCGGCATGTTCACCGTGGGGCTCGGGCTGTTCGGGGCCACGCTGATCCTCATCATCTTCAAGGGCGACGCGACGAGCGTGCTGGTCGGATTCGGGTTCGGCGGCGCGCTGCTCGCGATGTTCATGCGGGTGGGCGGCGGCATCTTCACCAAGGCAGCCGACGTCGGCGCCGACCTGGTGGGCAAGGTCGAGCAGGGCATCCCCGAGGACGACCCGCGCAATGCGGCCACGATCGCGGACAACGTCGGTGACAACGTCGGCGACTGCGCCGGCATGGCGGCCGACCTGTTCGAGAGCTACGAGGTGACGCTCGTCGCCGCATTGATCCTCGGCGCGGCGGCCTTCGCGGACAGCGAGATCGGCGCGATCGCGGGCGTGATGTTCCCGCTGTTCGTGCGCGCCGTCGGCGTCATCACGTCGATCATCGGCATCATGGCCGTGACCCCTCGATCCGAGACCGAGCACGGCATGAAGGCGATCAACCGCGGCTTCTTCCTCTCGGCGGTGATCTCCGCGATCCTGGTGCTCGCCATCTCGACGGTCTACATGAAGAGCTGGCGTCCCGGCATCGCGGTGGCGATCGGGCTCGTGCTCGCCTCGGTGATCCAGATCATCACGCAGTACTTCACCGACACGAAGTTCAAGCCCGTGAAGGAGGTCGCAGACTCCACGGTCACAGGTCCGGCCACGACGGTCTTGAGCGGGTTCTCGGTCGGACTCGAGTCGGCGGTGTGGGCGGCGCTCGTGATCGCGGGAGCGATCATGGCTGCGTTCCTGCTCGCGGACCCCGATTCGACGAACCTGTTCGCCGAGCGTCTGTACTTCATCGCCCTCACCGGTATGGGCATGCTGACGACGGTCGGGGTGGTCGTGTCGATGGACACCTACGGCCCGATCAGCGACAACGCGCAGGGCATCGCCGAGATGTCGGGGGAGTTCGAGGGTCGTCCGGCCGAGATCCTCGGCGGGCTCGACGCCGTGGGCAACTCCACCAAGGCGATCACCAAGGGCATGGCGATCGCGACGGCCGTGATCGCGGCGACGTCGCTCTTCGGCTCGTTCGAGGAAGCCTTGAAGGCCGCCGGCTTCGCCTTCGAGGGCATCCGCATCGACCGGCCCGACGTGCTCGTCGGACTGCTCGCCGGCGGCACGATCTCGTTCCTGTTCGCATCGCTCGCGATCCGCGCCGTCGGGCGTGCTGCCGCACAGGTCGTCGTCGAGGTGCGCAACCAGTTCCGCGAGAACCCCGGCATCATGGATTACTCGGTGAAGCCCGACTACGCCCGAGTCGTCGACATCTGCACCAGAACCTCGCTGCGCGAGCTGCTCACGCCGGGGCTGTTGGCGGTGCTGTCACCGGTGATCGCCGGTTTCCTGTTGAAGGAAGAGGCGCTCGGGGGGTTCCTGGCCGGCGCCATCGTGACCGGCCTGCTCATGGCCGTGATGTTGTCCAACTCGGGCGGCGCATGGGACAACGCGAAGAAGTACATCGAGGAAGGCAACTTCGGCGGCAAGGGATCCGAGGCTCACAAGGCGGCGGTGATCGGTGACACGGTGGGTGATCCGTTCAAGGACACGGCCGGGCCGGCGTTGAACCCGCTGATCAAGGTCATGAACCTGGTCGCGCTGCTCATCGCCCCGCTCGTCGTGCAGTACGCCGATGAGACTGCGATACGCATCTCGATCGGGTTGGTGGCGACCGTGATCCTCGGGTCCGCGATCTACGTCTCGAAATCTCGCAAGTCCGAGCTCGACGCCGACGCCGAGTTCGCCGAGAAGTCCGCGGCCGACGCCTGAGGTCTGCGAACGGCGGCGCACTGACGACATGGGTGCCCTCCGTCGCTGGCTCGACAGGCTCACCGAGAGCGACGAGACACGCCTCGCGGCCGAGATCGAGGACTGGGCGGACTCGGTCGCCGGCTGCGTGCGACTGGGGAACGCGCCCATGCGGCGGCCGGTGAAGATCGCCGGGGTGATCAGGCGCATCACCGTGCTGCCGATGAGTGGACACGAGTCGCTCGAGGCGCTCGTGAGCGACGGCACCGGCGAGGCCGTCGTGGTGTTCATGGGACGCCGGGGCATCGGTGGGTTCTCACTCGGCACCAAGGTCGTGGTCGAAGGTGTGTTGGGCGAACAGCGCGGTGGCGGGCCGCCTCGCATGATCAACCCTCGCCTCGAGTTCACCGCCTGAGCGGCGCGCTTCCTTCGGGAACCTCTGGTGCCCGCAGGTGGAACGGCACGCTCGTCACGACCACGTGCGGCTCGAAAAGCAACAGGCGCTTGAAATACAGTGCGGTCTGTCCGTGGAGCAGGCTCTGCCACCACCGTAGTGGCACGACCTCAGGCAAGACGACCGTGACGATAGTGTCGCCCCGTTCCGTGAGCTTGTGGATCTCCTCGAGCAACGGCGTGCCGAGATCGCGGAACGGCGCTTCAACCATCACGAGTGGCACGTCGAAGCCGCGCTCGATCCACGCATCCGCGACGTCGTGGACCTCCGCATTGTCGGTCACGAGGAACAGCGCTTCGACACCGACCGCGTGCAACGATTTGGCGTATTCGACTGCCCGGGCGGTCGGATAGCTCGCGTTGGAGATCGGCACGATCACGAAGCTTCGCTCCGGTTCCAATGGTCTCCCTGACTTCGTGACCTGCTCCTGGGGCAGGAGGGGCACGTCGGTGACCACGACCCCAGGCTCGAAGAGCATCGACGTCTTCAGCAGGAAGAGCCGACGGTTGTGCACGATCTGCTGCACGAGCGATCGATCGCTCGCGTTTTCGGGCACGATCAGGGTCAGGAACCCATCGGCCGGTCGTGAGAGTCCCCGGACGAACGACCTGAGCGCCCGCACCAGGTGTCGATCGGCATCGTTCAGTGGACGAAGCTCCCCGAGCCTCGGGGCCACCAACGACCACTCCGCCGCGGCAAGCTTGAAGCCGGGCGCCGCCCCGATGTAGAGGGCGGTGACCGACTCGGGACGGATCGCCCGCAAGTAGGCGATGCCGTCGCGCGTGGCCGGCCCGAGGTCGGGCACCAAGAAGATGAACTCGCTGTACGCGGCGGGCGCGTCGGCCGGTGTCACCCTGTCGAGAGCCATGGCGACGGACCGGTAATGATGGGCCACGAGGAGGAACTGACCGACCACGATCGGCAGGGCAGCGATGACCATCCACGCTCCCAACGAGAAGCGCGTCGCAACGACGATCGCGAATACCACTCCTGTCGTCGTCGCGCCGATCACGTTGATCGCCGCCTTGACTTGCCAGCCCGCTGTGCGCCGATGCCACCATCGCCGAACCATGCCGGCCTGCGAGAGGGTCAGGGCGATGAACACGCCCACCACGTAGAGCTGGATCAGGCGCGAGAGGTCGGCGTCGAAGACCCAGACGAGGAGTATGGCAAGACCAGCCAGCACCGCGATGCCGTTCGAGAAGACGAGCCGGTCCCCTCGGTTGCGGAACTGCGAGGGCATGAACCCATCTCGCGCGAGGATCGAGGCGAGCCTCGGGAAGTCTTGATAAGCCGTGTTGGCGGCGAGGATCAAGATCAGAGCGGTGAATACCTGCAGCACGAGGAACACGAGGCCGTCGCCGAACACCGTCTCGCCGATCTGCGCGAGCACCGACGTCGAGGCAGCGATGTGTTCGTTCGTGCGAACTCCCAGCGCAGAGGCGAGAACTGAGATCCCGAGGAACATCGGGATGCTCATCATGCCCATCAGCAGGAGCGTCGAGGCGGCGTTCTTCGACTGCGGCCGGCGGAAGGCCTGCACGCCGTCGGCGATCGCTTCGACACCGGTGAGCGCCGTCGCACCCGATGAGAAGGCGCGGAGCACGACGAGTGCTGACAGCCCAGAAACGGCCTGGAGAGGCAGGTCCGCGGTGGCGGCGCGCGGGCATCCACCACTGGCGCAGAGCCACGCACCCCAAACCAGGGTGACGCCGACCACGACGACGAAGCCATAGGTCGGTATCGCGAAGAGCCGGCCCGCTTCCTTGGCACCGCGCAGGTTCGCGAGGGTGATCATGCCGATAAACGCGATCGCCATCGGCATCTTGAAGGGAGCGAGCGACGGCACGGCGGACGTCACTGCGATCGCACCCGCTGTCACGCTCACAGCGACCGTCAACACGTACGAGATCTGGATCGCCGCCCCGGCTGTCAGGCCCGGGATCAGGCCGAGGTTCTGCCGGGCGACGATGTAGGAGCCGCCCCCTTGCGGATACTCACGAACGGTCTGGCGGTACGACCCGATCACGACGACGAGCAAGGCTCCGACCCCAACCGAAAGGGGAGTCAACAGAGCTTGCCCCGAAGCTCCCGTCAACAAGAGCACGAGCAGCATCTCTTCCGTCGCGTAGGCCACGGAAGAGAGCTGGTCCGACGCGAAGACCGGAAGGGCGAGGATCCTCGGGAGCAGCTGGTGCTCGGCCTTGTGCGAAGCGAGGGCGCGCCCGAGCAGCAGACGTTTCGTCCAGCCGCCCAAGTCGCGTTCGAGGGCGGCCTCGCGGGGGCTCTGGCTCACGCGAGCATCCTACGCCGGAGGGGTACCCTCAGCGAGATGACGTCGACCCGTCGCAGTCCCGAGCATCCTGAACGGCCTGACCGCCACGAGGCCGGCGTCACGGGCTCGGTCCCCCGTAGTCGCAGGAGCATCCGCCCGAGCGTGACAGCCGCCTACACCCTCGCCGTCGTGGTGACATCGTTGATCGTCATAGGGGCCGATGCGATCCGAGATGCCGTCGATCCGGTGGCGACCGGGTTCGGTTTCCTCGTGCTCGTCGTCGCGTGCGTTTCGCTCGGAGGGATCGGGCCGGGTATCGCTGCATCCTTGCTCGGCTTCGGGGTATTCAATTTCTACTTCCTCCCGCCCTTCGAAACGCTCGCGGTCGCGAAGGCGCACGACCTCATCGTGTTGTTCGTGTTCCTCGGTCTCTCTGTGCTGATCTCTGTGCTGATCGCGCGGGCCGACGCGCGGGCGCGAGCTGCCGAGGGCAGAGCCGAGGAGCTCCGGCGGCAACAGGAGCTCAGTCGCATCCTGGTCGAGTCCGAGCCCGGGCCACGTCCCTACGACGGCATACTGCGGGTCGTGGTCGCCACGTTCGGCTTTCTGGATGGGGCCCTCTTTGTGCAGGGTCCCCCCGATCAGGGCCTGGTGGAGGAGGCGACCGCCGGGGGCGAGCCGGGAGCCGTGCCGCCGAGCGGCGGCAGTGGGGTGGAGCGACTTCCGCTCAATGTGGGTCGGCGGAACCTCGGACTGCTCGTGATGCGCGGGATCCGCGAGCCGCTGTCACCGTCGGAGCGGCGCATCCTGGAGGCCTTCGGAAACCAGCTCGCCTTGCTGCTGGAACGCGATCGAGCCGTGCGCGCGGCGGCGGAGTCGAACGTTCGGCGACGCCTACTCGACGGCTGAGGCGCCGTCGATCGAGTCGCGCGGCACACCGCCCGGCATGCCGGCGCCGACCACCGCATCGCGGAGCGCAGTCTCGACAGGACCGCTGGCGAGCGCCAGCACCTCGTCGCCGGCCGCCAGCACGGTCTCGGGCTGGGGGAGCACGACGTGTCCGTCGCGCAGAACCGCCACGATCACCGAATCGCCGGGCAGGCGCAGCTCGTAGATCGCGCGCCCGACCGATGTCGAGCCTTCGGGCAAGGTCATCTCCACGATCGAGACGCGGCCGCCCTCGAGGCGGATCAGCCGCACGAGGTCGCCCACCGTGACGGCTTCCTCGACCATCGCGGTCAGGATGTGGGGCGGCGATACCTCGGCGTCGACGCCCCACTGCTCGGTGAACAGCCACTCGTTCTTCGGGTGGTTCACGCGAGCGAGCACGCGGGGCACCGCGAACTCCGGTCTTCGCGAGCAGCGACGTCACGAGGTTGTCCTCGTCGTCGCCGGTGGCGGCGACGAGCACGTCGGCGCTGGCCGTGGAAGCGTTCTCGAGCACCGATGGTTCGCATGCGTCGCCATACTTCACGCTGACACCCGGGGCCCACGCTCGAAGCTTCTCGACCAGTGCGCGGTCCTGCTCGATCAGCGTGACCTCGTGGCCTCGCTGGGTGAGGTCGACCGACAGGTGCCGGCCCACTGCCCCGCCGCCGGTGACGACGACCTTCATGCGTGCTCCCCGGTCGGCTCGAAGACCTCGTCGAGCGTGTCCATGCCGTCCTTGGTGAGCATGACCACGAGGTAGTCGCCCGCCTGCAACGTCGCTGTCGTCGGTGGGCAGGAACCCGCCGCCACCCCGCGAGACCCCGGCGATCAGGATCTTGCCGGACACGTTGAACGCGGTCGCCGGTTTGCCCACCATGTGAGGCCCGACCGGCATGCGCATGCGCAGCAGCTCGCCGCCTCCGAGGGTCTCGCGGATCTCCTGCCGGTCGTGCAGCAGCATCAGCTGGATCTGCTTCACGCCCCATTTCGTGGTGGCCACAGTGGGGATGTTGAGCCGCTCGTAGATGTCGGCGCGACGAGGGTCGTAGATGCGCGCCACGACCCTGGGCACGTGGTAGTTCTCGAGCGCCACGCGAGCCGACACGATGTTGGAGTTGTCGCCGCTCGACACGGCCACGAACGCGTCGGCGTCCTTGATGCCTGCCTCCTCGAGGATGTCGCGGTCGAACCCGAGCCCGACCACGGTCTTCGCCCCTTCACCGGGGGGGTAACGGAAGAACGCTTCTGGGTTCTTGTCGATCATCGCGACATCGTGGCCGTCGGCGACGAGCTCGTTCGAGAGCTCGGAACCGACACGGCCGCAGCCCATGATGATGATTCGCATCGCGGGGCATCGCTAGACGACGGGTGGCCTCGCGACAGTGTGGTCCTGCACGTTCCCGATGCGGTCGTGGATGATGTCCGTACTGCTCGGAGGGCCGCGACGAAAGGACGGGGCCCGGAGGGCCGGCGGAGCTGGAGGGCGCCGTCCGGCCTCCGGGCTTGGTTCGGAGGATGTTGCAACCGCTGGTGAGAGTGTCGTGCCACGCCCGTGAGGGGTGCGTGAAGGATCGCGTCTGGCGGCGTGAAGATCACGTGAAGAGCGATGCGTGCCGATAGGCATGGCACGATGAGTCGACGCGATGAGCTTGGCGGTGACGGAGCAGAGCGGGCGACGATTCCGGCGGGCTGAGCGGCGCGTGGTGCCGTGATCGCCGGTGATCGCGCCCGCGGCCGCCGGCGCAGCCTCCATCTCGCTCGGCCGCGACGGGCCGGCGGCCGCCATCGCGCTTGTTCCTGCTCGCGATCGTGATCGCGGCGGTCGTCGGCGGTCTGTGGGCGCGGCCTCGTCGCCGCGTCCTCTCGTCGTTCGCCCTGCCGTTCCTTACGGGGAGCCGCGGTTCCGCCTGCAGTTCGACGGGCACCGGAGACGTGCTCACGCCTCTCGTGTTCCTCGCGGTCGCGCTCGTCGTCGGCATCCTGGTGGGCGGCGCGGCCGAGGAGCGAGCGCGCGCGACGCGGCGCGAGCGCGAGGCGCGGCTGCTTGCGGCACCTCTCGACCCTGTGTTCTCGCCGGCGAGGTGCCCGATCGCGTGCTCGACGAGTTCGTCGGGTGCTGCTCGAGCCGTTCGGGCTCGCGTCGGCCGCGGTCCGCGTCGAGCTCGACGGCACGCAGCTTCACGCTCGAGCCGATCAGGTCGGGCGCGGCGCCGGGCGGCCCCGACGACCGTCGTGCCGCTCGTCGTGGGACCCGTCTCGTTCGGCACGCTTCGCGGTCGAGCGGCCCGCGGACCGCGGCCGCTGGCGCCGCACGAGCAGCTGCTGCTCGAGGCGCCGTCGAAGCAGGCGGCGGCCGCGCTCGACCGGGCGCGGCTCGACGCCCGCGCCCGGCTCGCCCAGGTCGACGCCGAGACGAACCAGCTGCGCGCGCCGATGTTCAGCTCGGTGACGCACGACCTCCGGACGCCGCTCGCGTCGATCAAGGCCGGCGTCACGAGCCTGCTCGACGGAGCGTGCGAGCACGACCCGATGCAGGAGCGCGAGCTGCTCACGACGATCCTCGAGGAGACCGACCGGCTGAACCGGCTCGTCGGCAACATCCTCGACCTCGCGAAGATCCGGGCGGGCGCGCTGATCCCCAGACGGTCCGAAGCCGGCGCTCGACGAGGTCGCGGAGGCGGTGGTCGCGCCGCGCTCGCGCCGACGATCGACGGGTCGCGAGTGGAGCTCGAATCGACCGACGACGTGCCGTCGGTAGCGGCCGACCCGATGCAGCTCGACCAGGTGCTGACCAACCTGCTCGAGAACGCGGCCCGGCACTCGCCGCCTGAGGCGGGATCGACTGTCGGGTCGCACCTCGGGGTCGATCCCGCGCGGCGTGCGGATCCGCGTGATCGATCGAGGGCCCCGGCATCTCCGGGGATGATCGCGAGAAGGTCTTCGAGGCGTTCTACCGTGGGCATCGAGCCGCCGGAGACCCCGGGACCGGGCTGGGGCTCGCGATCGCGAAGGCGATCGTGACGGCGCACGGCGGCCGGATCTGGGTCGAGGAGGCGGTGCGCGGCGGCGCCGCGTTCGTCGTTCGAGATCCCGCTCGAGGAGGAGCCGATGGGGGCTCGGTGAAGGTCCTGGTCGTCGACGACGAGCCCCAGATCCGCCGGGCGCTCCGGACGAGCCTCGAGGCGCACGGCTACGAGGTGACCGCGGTCGGCACCGGCGAGGAGGGCGTGCTCGGCGGCCGCCGAGCAGGCGTCCCGACCTCGTGCTGCTCGACCTGGGGCTGCCCGACATCGACGGCACCGAGGTGATCCGCCGCGTCCGCGCGCTTCTCCGACGTCCCCGTCATCGTGCTGTCGGTCCGCGAGGGGCAGACCGACAAGGTCGCGGCGCTCGACGCGGGCGCCGACGACTACGTCACGAAGCCGTTCGGCATGGAGGAGCTGCTCGCCCGGGCGCGCGCGGCGCTCCGCCGCGCCGGTGCGACGAGCCGCCGGCGCCGATCGCTGCGCTACGGCGCGCTCGAGGTCGACCTCGCCAGGCGGCTCGTGACGCTCGACGGCGAGCAGGTGCACCTGACGCCGACGGAGTACGGGCTGCTCGAGGCGCTCGTCACGAACCCCGGCAAGCTCCTCACGCACCAGTGGCTCCTGCGGAAGGTCTGGGGCCAGGGCTACGGCACCGAGACGACGTACCTGCGCACCTACATCCGGGCCCTGCGCAAGAAGCTCGGTGACGACGCCGCAGGCGCCCGGGCTGATCGTGACCGAGCCGGGCGTCGGGTACCGCTGGATCGCGGAGCCGACGACGTCGGAGACCCCTGAGTCCCGCGTTCGTGCGAGGATGCCGCCGTGCCGGTCGAGCTCGATGCCCCGCGCCACGTCGGTGGCGGCCCGCTGAAGCGGCTGCTCGTCGGCCGTGCGATCGCCTCGGACAAGGCCGAGCACCAGCTGCTGCCGAAGTTCCTCGCGCTGCCGGTCTTCTCCTCGGACGCCGCTCTCCTCGAACGCGTATGCGACCGAGGAGATGATGCTCGTGCTCGTGGCGGCGGGCGCCGGCGCGCTCGCGCTCCGCATGCCGATCGCGCTCGCGATCGCGGCGCTGCTCGCGATCGTCGTGACGTCGTACCGGCAGACCGTCCGCGCGTACCCGCGCGGTGGCGGCTCCTACATCGTGGCCCGCGAGAACCTCGGCACGATCCCCGGGCTCGTCGCCGCGGCCGCGATCCTGACCGACTACGTCCTGACGGTGGCGGTGAGCATCACCGCCGGCACGACGGCGATCGCCTCGGTGGCGCCCGAGACCCTCGTGCCGATCCGGGTCCCGATCGCGGTGGGCCTCGTGCGGCTCGTCACGCTCGCGAACCTCCGCGGCGTGAAGGAGGCCGGTTCGCTGTTCGCGATCCCGACCTACGGGTTCGTGGTGATGGTCGCGATCACGCTCGTCACCGGCTTCGTGCGATGCCTCGGCGGCTGCCCCGTGGCCGAGACCGCCGACCTGCCGATCGAGTTCGAGCAGACGTTGTCGCTCTTCCTGATCGCGCGGGCGTTCTCGTCGGGCGCCACGGCCCTCACCGGCGTCGAGGCGATCGCCGACGGCGTGCAGGCGTTCCGGCGACCGCAGGCCAAGAACGCGGCGACGCACGCTGGCCGTCATGGGCACGATGTCGATCACGATGTTCCTCGGCATCACGGTGCTCGCACAGCTGCTTGCACGTCCGCATCACCGAGGAGATCGCCGCACGAGATGCCCGTGCTCGCGCAGATCGGCGAGACGGTTTTCGACGGCGGCTTCATGTTCCTGGCGCTGCAGATCTTCACCGCTGGGATCCTCATCCTGGCGGCGAACACGGCGTTCCAGGACTTCCCGCGGCTGGCGTCGATCCTCGCGCGGGACCGATTCATGCCGTCACAGTTCCGCAACCGAGGCGACCGGCTCGTCTTCTCGAACGGTGTCGTCGTGCTGGCGGGGCTGGCCGCCATGCTTGTCTGGCTCTTCGACGCGAACCTCACTCGATTGATCCAGCTCTACGTCGTCGGGGTGTTCACCGCGTTCACGCTGTCGCAGGCGGGCATGGTTCGCCGCTGGGTGCGAACACGCGAGGGAAGCTGGCAGCGGAGCGCGGCGATCAACGGCGTGGGTGCGGCGACGACGGGCATCGTGCTCGTCGTGGTCACGATCACCAAGTTCGCGAAGGGGGCCTGGATCGTGATCGCTGCGATCCCGTTCATCGTGCTGTTCTTCTGGGCCGTGCATCGCCACTACGAACACATGGCGCGCATCCTGAAGACCAGGCGCCTCACCGGCCGCGACGTGGCGTCGGGCACGATGTTGCTCCTCGTGCCCGACCTCGGGCTCGCCACGCGAGACGCGGTCGCGTACCTGCTCGCGGTGCGCCCTGTCGCGTTCAACGCTCTGTACGTCGGGTCGCCGGAGAGATACGAAGCGGTGGCCGCCGAGTGGGCCGTCGTGGCGCCCCGCATGGGCGCGCTCGACAGGCTCGACGGCGCCGATCGGCACCTCGTGCGGGCAGTGCGCCGTTTCGTTCGGGCGATGCCTCGGCACGAGGGTGACCGCTTCCTTACGGTCGTAATACCGGAGCTGTTGCCGCGCAACACGTTCTGGCAATTCCTGCGTCACCGCGATGTGTTCCTACTCAAGACTGCCTTGCTGTTCGAGCCGCGGGTCGTGGTCACCGACGTGCCGCTGGTGCCGGCCGAGGAGCGGCCAAGCTGGCTGGGCGATCGTCCACTCGAGCCCGAGCGCACGGTGGTGCTGGTGCCCGTGTCGGCAGTGCACGATCCGACCGTCCGGGCCGTGATCTACGGCAAGTCCCTGCATCCGACCGCGATCGAGGCGATCTATCTCGTCACCGATCCCGACGAGGTGGAAGGTGTCGTCGACGAATGGCACGAGCGCCACCTCGACGTGCCGCTCGTGATGGTCGAGGCGCCCTTCCGTGATCTCGGGCCGCCGCTGCTCGAGGAGATCCGGTCGCACACCTCGCGCGGCGACACCATCGTCACGGTCGTGCTCCCCGAGCTCGTGCCGAGACACTGGTGGGAGAACCTGCTCCACAACCAGACTGCGCTCTTCTTCAAGCGGCTGTTGCTCTTCGAGCCGGGAGTGGTGGTCACGAGCGTTCCCTTCCACCTCTCGGCACCCGAGGTACCGCTCGAGGTAGCTGCAGCTATGGATCCGCCAGGGAACGGCGGGGTTCCGCCCACGACGTAGGCTGTCGGCCGCATGGCCAACACCGATGCCCCGCTGGCGCCGACCGGTGTGCTCAAGCGTGTCGTGCTGGGCCGCGCATTCTCGAGCTCAGGGCTCGAGCACACGCTGTTGCCCAAGGTCTTGGCGCTGCCGGTGTTCGCTTCGGACGCGTTGTCGTCTGTCGCCTACGCCACCGGCGAGATCTTGATCGCGCTCACCCTCGTCACGATGCGACCGCAGCCGTACGTGATGCCGATCGCCATCGCGATCGGGTCGCTGATGATCATCGTCGTCGCTTCTTACCGGCAGACGGTTCGCGCCTATCCCAGCGGCGGCGGCGCCTACATCGTGAGCAAGGAGAACCTCGGCACCATGCCGGCGCTGATCGCGGCTTCCGCGCTGCTGTTCGACTACATGATGACCGTGGTGGTCTCGATCGTGGCCGGGGTGTTCGCGATCGGCTCAGCGCTGCCCTGGGCGAACGAGCACAAGGTGCTCCTGTCGACCGGGTTCGTGATCTTCGTCACGTTCGCGAACCTGCGTGGATCTCGGGAGTCGGGCACCTTGTTCGCGATCCCGACGTACGGATTCGTCGTCTCGATCGCGGTCCTGCTCGTGGTCGGCCTCGCTCGGTGCGCGACCGGATGCCCCGACGTAGGGCTCGAGTCAGAGCCTCTGCACGATGCGGCGACCGCTGCCGGCGCCATCGGTCTGTTCGCCATCCTGCGAGCGTTCTCGCTCGGTGCGACCGCGCTGACCGGCGTCGAGGCGATCTCCAACGGCGTGCCGGCGTTCCGCCGGCCGCAGGCACACAACGCCGCGACGACGCTCGCGATCATGGGGGCGATCGCTGTATCGATGTTCCTCGGCATCTCGTGGCTCGCGACCCACGTCGAGGGCGTGGTCGCGAGCGAGGAACGATCGGTGGTGGCGCAGATCGCCATCGCGGTCTTCGGCAACAGCTCGATCGGCTTCTTCGTCGTGCAGTTCTTCACGGCGACGATCTTGATCTTGGCCGCGAACACCGCGTATCAGGACTTCCCTCGCCTTGCCTCGATCTTGGCTCGTGACCGCTTCATGCCCAGCCAGTTCGTGAACCGCGGCGACCGTCTGGTGTTCTCCAACGGCGTCATCGTGCTCGGGGCGCTGTCGTGCGGCATGATCTTCCTGTTCGACGCCAGCCTGTCGGTGTTGATCAACTTCTACGTGGTCGGCGTGTTCACGTCGTTCTCGCTCTCGCAGAGCGGCATGGTTCGCCACTGGGTGCTCGAGGGCCGAAAGGGCGCGGCGGCGATGGCGGGGTGGCGCCGCTCGATCGTGATCAACGTGATCGGTGCGCTCACGACCAGCGTGGTCCTCGTCGTCGTGGTGGTATCGAAGTTCGGGCAGGGAGCGTGGCTCTCGATCTTGATCATGGGCGTGCTCGTGCCGGTCTTCTACTTGATCCACCGCCACTACACGAACGTTCGCCGCCAGCTGGGTGCGGGTCGGGTCCGCCCGGGCGCGACTGGGCAGAACCACGTCGTGCTGCTCGTGAGGGACTTCGACGTGGCAACCGCCGAGGCGGTCGGATACCTGCGATCGTTCCGACCGGAGGACATCCGGCCGGTGTTCCCGTGCCGGGAAGATCAGGTGCCGCGCGATGTGCAAGCGCGGTGGCGGACGTTCGTGGGTCCCGGCATCCCCGACCTCATGCCGATCGCTCCGACGAACCCGACATCGAGTATCCGCCTCGTCGTGGAGTCGATCGATCGCGGGCCCGACGACTTCGTGACCGTCGTCGTGCCCGAGCTGCTTCGTCGGCAGGGCCTCTTCTCCTACCTCGTGCGCAGCCGCGACCTGGTACGGCTCAAAGCGAGCATGCTGCGCATCCCGAACGTCGTCGTCACCGACGTCCCGGTCGTGCTCAAGCAGGGCACCCCTTCGGCGGCTGGAGGCAAGCCCCTGATCCCGCAGCACACGGTGACACTGGTCCTGCTCTCATCTGTCAATGATGTCTCGGTGCGAGCCGTCAACTACGCGCGCGCTCTCGACGCCACGGTGACACGAGCCGTCTACTTCGATCTCGATCCTGAGGCAGCCGTCTCGATCGGCGACAGCTGGTTCGACGTCGTCGAAGGCGTGCCGCTCGACATCGTCGAGGCCCCGTTCCGCGACCTGTCGACCCCGATGCTCGAAGAGGTTCGCCGCTACACCGAGCGCCCGGGCACGATCGTGAACGTGGTGATCCCAGAGTACATCGTGGCCAAGTGGTGGCAGCTTCCGTTGCACGGACAGACGGCGCTGTTCGTGAAGCGCCTGTTCCTGTTCGAGGAACGCGTGCTGCTCACGAGCGTGGCATATCAGATCGGGTCGGCGCGGGCGACGCGTCGCGTCTCGACGGCCGAGGCCGACACCGCCGACTGAGACGCCTTCCAAACCGAAGCGTCCGGCTGCGGTACGGTTGCGGCTCGCGACGGCGAACCGACCGGGAGGCCAACCACGTGAACATCCGTCCGGCCACGTCAAGCGACGCGGCATTCCTGAAGACGATGCTCTTCGAGGCCGCTCGCTGGAATCCCGATTGGCCGAGGGAGCCGATCGACGAGGTGCTCGACGACCCGGTGCTGCGCCGCTATCACGAGGGCTGGGGCAGGCAGGGCGACGGAGGAGTGGTCGCAGAGCTCGACGGCTCTTCCGTGGGCGCCGTGTGGTATCGCCAGTTCAGCGACGACGAGCCCGGCTTCGGATTCATCGACGAGAAGACACCCGAGCTCTCCGTCGCCGTGCAGCCGCTGCACCGCCGCAAGGGGATCGGCGGCACGTTGGTACGCGCGGCCATGGTGCAAGCCAGGGAAGAGGGCTTCCAGAGACTCTCCCTCTCGGTCGCCGTGCATAACCGCTCGCGCATGATGTACCAGCGGGTGGGCTTCGAGAAGGTCGCCGAAGACGGCGACCACTGGACGATGCTCGTCAACCTGTAGGAGGGCTGTGGGGCCGGTGCCCGTTGCCGGCCGCCACGGAGGCATCGAGGGCGGCGTACTCCGCTCGCACCTTGGTCCAGCGGCGGCGCACATACCAGGCGGCAGCCAGCACGCAGATGCCCGCGATCGCCCACGAGAACGGCTGCAGGGCGTGCTCGACGCGCTCCCAGCGGTCGCCGAGCTGGAAGCCGAGCCACGCCAGCGCGAAGGTCCACGGCAGGCACCCGAGCACCGTGTAGATCGTGAACCGCCAGAAGGGCATGCGCACGACGCCCGCCGGCAGCGAGATGAACGTGCGGATCACCGGCAGCAGGCGCGAGAAGAAGACCGCCGCGTCGCCGTAGCGTTCGAACCACTCGTGCGCCTTGTCGACCTCGTGGGGTCGGATCAGGAGGTAGCGTCCGAACCTGTCGACCAACGGACGTCCACCGATGGCGCCGGCCCAGTACGCGAGCCACGATCCGACGAGGTTGCCGACGGTCCCCGCCATGCCGACCCAGAACAGTGACAGCTCCTCGCCCGGTGCCGCGAACCCGGCCGAGGCGAGCGCGCCGCCGAAGAGCATCGTGACCTCGCTCGGGATCGGCACGCACGCCGACTCGAGCACCATCAAGGCGAACACGGCCACGTAGCCGTAGCCGGCGACCGTGTCGGTCACGGACTGATGCAGCCAGTCGAGCATGCGTGTTCAAGTCCTCGGTTCGGGAATACGAAGACCGTACCAGTGCGTTCTCGGGCGTCCAGGGGCCAGTCACTGCACCCCGGCCTCAGGCTCCCGATACATCGCCGGGACTTGACAGTTCTCCCCATCGACCCGTAAAGGTTCCCCGCCATGGCCACAGGAAAGACGCTCGTGGTCGTCGAGTCGCCCGCCAAGGCGAAGACGATCGAGAAGTATCTGGGTGGCGACTACGCCGTCCGAGCTTCGTATGGGCACATCCGTGATCTCGGCAAGGGGTACGGAGGGCTCGGCGTCGACGTCGAGCACGCATTCACGCCCGACTACGTCGTGCCGGAGGATTCCAAGCGGCACGTCGGTGAGCTGAAGAAGGTGCTGAAGGCCGGTTCCGGTGACCTCATCCTCGCGACCGACTACGACCGTGAGGGCGAGGCGATCGCGTTCCACGTGGCGAGCCTGCTGGGTGTCGACCCCGCGACCGCGAAACGGGTGACGTTCACCGAGATCACGCGCGACGCGATCCTCGAAGCGTTCGGCGAGCCGCGCGCGATCGACCTCAAGCTCTTCGACGCGCAGGAAGCCCGTCGCATCCTCGACCGCCTCGTGGGCTATCGCATCTCACCCCTGCTCTGGAAGAAGGTCCGCCCCGGACTGTCGGCCGGCCGAGTGCAGTCGGTGGCGGTGCGGTTGATCGTCGAGCGTGAGCGGGAGATCCGGGCGTTCAACCCCGTCGAGTATTGGAGCGTCGACGTCCGTCTCACGCCCGCCGACTCCGAGCAGCCCTTCGCCGCCCGCCTCACCCATGTGCCCGAGGGCAAGGTCGCCGCTGCCCCCGACAAGAAGGGCGTGCTGCTCTCGGCCGAGGCCGATGCCGCCGCGCACGTCGAACGGCTGCGGCGCGCGAACTACCGCGTCGCGAACGTCGAGAAGAAGGAGCGCAAGCGATCGCCCGCGCCGCCGTTCACGACCTCGACCCTGCAGCAGGAAGCCGCGCGCAAGCTCGGGTTCAGCGCCCGCAAGACGATGACGCTCGCCCAGCGCCTCTACGAGGGCATCGACCTGCCCGGCGAGGGCTCGGTGGGGCTGATCACCTACATGCGAACCGACTCGGTGAACATCGCCGACACGGCGCTCCGCGAGGTCGCCGCGCTCGTCAAGACCGAGTATGGGGAGCGCTACTCGCTCGCCGAGCCTCGCCGCTACAAGACGCGGAGTCGCAACGCGCAGGAGGCGCACGAGGCCGTGCGACCTACGAGTGCTATGCGCACCCCGGCTCGAGTGGCCGGCGTGCTCGATCGCGACCAGCTGCGCCTGTACACCATGATCTGGCAGCGCACGGTGGCCACGCAGATGGCCGAGGCTCGCTTCGACCAGGTCGGCGTCGACGTCGAGGCGGTGGCGACGGCCTCGAACGGTGACGCGGCCGACACGACCTACGGCCTGCGAGCGACCGGACAGACGATGACGTTCGACGGGTTCATCCGCGTCTACAAGGAAGGTCGCGACGAAGGGCCCGACGAGGATGCCGAGAAGACGCTCCCCGTGCTCACCGCCGAGCAGCTGTTGCGCATGCTCGAGGTGCTGCCCGAGCAGCACTTCACCCAGCCGCCTCCACGATTCTCCGAAGCATCGCTCGTGAAGACGCTCGAGGAGCTCGGCATCGGACGGCCCTCGACATACGCGTCGATCATCGAGACCATCCAGCGGCGCGAGTACGTCACGCTCGAGGAGAAGCGATTCACGCCCACCGACACCGGCGAGGTCGTGACCGACAAGCTGATCGAGCACTTCCCCGACGTTGTGGACGTGACCTTCACCGCGTACATGGAGAAGGAGCTCGACGACATCGCCGAGGGCGACCTGCGCAAGATCACGATGCTCGAGGAGTTCTACGGCCCGTTCGAGCGTGCGCTCGAGAAGGCCGAGCACTCGTTCGAGCGCTACGTCGAGGAGCTCGACGAGGCCTGTCCGCTATGTCCGACCGAGGGTCGTGACCCCGGCAAGCTCGAGGTGAAGCTCGGGCGATACGGCAAGTTCGTCGGCTGCACGAACTACCCCGAGTGCCGCTACATCCGCAACATGGACGGCAGCGTGCGGCCCGAGCCCGAGATGCTCGATGAGATCTGCCCCGAATGCGGGAAGCAGCTGCAGCGTCGTGTGGGGCGGTACGGGCCGTTCACCGGGTGCAGCGGCTACCCCGACTGCCGCTACATCAAGAAGGATCCGCCTATCTCGACCGGCGTGACGTGTCCTCAGTGCAACCAGGGTGAGCTGATCGAGAAGCGCAGCCGGTTCGGGTCGATCTTCTACAGCTGCAGCCGCTACCCCGATTGCGACTGCGCGGTCGGCAACCCGCCCGAGAAGGACCACCCGTGTCCTGAGTGCGGATCGCTGTTGCTCCGTCGTCCGAAGTCGCTCAGATGCTGGGGCTGCGGCGCGGAGCTCGACCTGGAGTTCAACGTCACGAAGAACGGTGACGTCGAGGCCGAGACCGCGGCGCGCGAGGCGAAGGCCGCCGCCCGTGCGGCGCGCGCTGCCAGCAAGAAGAACGGCGCCCAAAAGAGCAGCAAGAAGAAGACGAGCGCGAAGAAGAAGACCACGGCACGGAAGAAGCCCACAGCGCGGAAGAAGGCCGCCACGGCGAAGACGCCGGCGGTCCGGAAGAAGACGGCGGCGAAAGCCGCGCCCGCCCCCGAGGCCTAGCCCGACGTGGCATCGGTCGCCGACGAGGTCGCCGCGCTCCGCGGAACCCGTGCGGCGACCCTGAAGGACCTGCTCACCCACCCGTCGTTCTCGCGACTGCTCGCCGCGATGACCGTGTCGTCGCTCGGCGACTGGGTCGGGTTCATCGCGGTCACGTCGTTGGTGGCGAGCCCAGCCATCTCAGGGTCCGCGGCGACCGCCGGCCTCGCGGTGGGTGCGGTCATGACGGCGCGAATGCTGCCGGCGGTGCTGTTCGGTCCGTTCGCGGGCGCGCTCGTCGACCGCACCGATCGCAAGCAGATCATGATCATCGCCGACCTGGGGCGTGCCGTGATGTACGGCTCGATGGCGTTCGTCGGGGAGCTGTGGGCGATCTTCCTGTTGTCGTTCGCGATCGAGTGCCTCTCGTTGCTCTGGACCCCGGCTCGCGACGCGTCGCTGCCCAACATGGTGCCGCGGCGCCAGCTCGCCAACGCCAACGCGATCGGCCTCGTGAGCGCGTACGGCACGCTGCCGCTCGGCGGCGGCGTCTTCGCGGCGCTCGCCGCGTTCTCGACCGGACTCGCCGTGCGTGTGCCCTGGCTCGGCGAGCGACCGCAGGCGCTCGCGCTGATGCTCGACGGGGGCACGTTCCTGTTCTCCGCATTCATGGTGAGCCGCATCAGCTTCCCGCCGAGGACCGGCGGACTCACGGGCCGCTTCGATCTCACGCGCATCTGGAGGGACGTCGTCGACGGCCTGCGTTTCCTGCGCGAGGATTCGATCGCCTCGGCGATGACGGCGGGCATCGTCGTCGCGTTCGCGGCGGTCGGGGCCGTGCTCGCGCTCGGACCGATCTTCGTCCGGTCGCTCGATGCCGGCGACGCGGCGTGGGGCGTCATCGTCACCGCGTTCGGCGTGGGCATGGCCTTGGGCATGGCCGCGACGAATCAGGTCGCGAGGTTCGTCGACCGTGGCCTGACGTTCGTGTGGGCGCTCGTCGCCGCCGCCGGCGCGCTGTTCGTGCTCGCCGCGATGCCCAACCTGCCCCTTGCTTCGGTCGTGACCGTCTGGCTCGGCGCGTTCTGCGGGCTGGCATGGGTGAGCGGCTACACGCTGCTGCAGGAGAACGTGGAGGACGAGTTCCGAGGGCGTACGTTCGGCTCCCTCACCACGCTCTCGCGCATGGGGCTGTTCCTGAGCCTCACCGTCTTCCCTATCCTGTCGAGCGTCTATGGGAACTACGAGTTCTACGTCGGTGGTCAGCGCTTCGACCTGTCGGGCACGCGCCTCGCGTTGTGGACGGCCGGCGTGCTCGCGGCCGCCGCCGGCCTCAACACCCGGCGCCTCTTGCATCGCCACCGCCTCTCCCGACCGCAGTCCCTCGCCCTCGTGCCGAAGCTGAAGCGGCCGCCGGCGACCGGGCTGTTCATCGCGTTCGAAGGTGTGGAAGGCGCGGGCAAGGGCACGCAGATCGAGCTCGCCGAGGAGTACCTGCGTGGTCAGCTCTCACAGGACGTGCTGGTCACGCGCGAGCCCGGTGGCACCGAGCTGGGGGAGAAGATCCGCGAGGTGCTGCTCGACCCGAAGACCGGCAAGCTCGACGCGCGCAGCGAGGCCCTGCTCTTCGCGGCCGCGCGAGCGCAGACCGTGACGAGCGTGATCCGCCCGGCGCTCGCCGAAGGAAAGGTCGTGATCTGCGATCGATACGTCGACTCGTCGCTCGCGTACCAGGGGTGGGCCCGCGGGCTCGGCGAGCAGGACGTGCTGACGCTCAACGTGTGGGCGACGCAGGGCTTGTTCCCTGACCTCGTGATCCTGCTGCACCTCGAGCCGGAGCGCGGTCTGTTGCGCTCGACCGAGGCGCCCGACCGCATGGAGCTCGAGGGGCAGGATTTCCACGCCAAGGTCGCCGACGCCTACCTCAAGATCGCCGAAGAGCACCCCGAGCGGTTCGTCGTGGTCGACGCAGACAACCCGCCCGCCGAGGTCTTCGTCGACGTGCGCTCCGCCCTCGACAAGGCCCTCGAGGACTACGAACGCTCGAATGGCTCTGGCGGCGTTGCGTGACCGGAGGCTCGTCCGTGGTCCATCGCTACACTCGAGCGCATGACGCCGAAGGTGCTGGACCGTGTGCCGGGGCAAGATCATGCGATGGCGTTCCTGCAGGGCGCGGCCGAACGCCCGCATCACGCCTACGTGCTTGCCGGACCCGAGGGGAGCGGCAAGTCGCTCGCGGCTCGCGCGTTCGCCGCCGCGCTGCTGTGTCGGCTCGGGGGCTGCGGTGAGTGTCGCGAATGCCGGCTCGCGCTGAAGGATCAGCATCCCAACGAGTTCCTCGTCGAGCCCGAGGGGCGTGACATCCATGTCGACACCGTGCGCGACGAGGTCTGGCACCCCGCCTCGCGAACGGCGCCTGAGCCGGGCCGCAAGGTCTTCGTGATCCGCGAGGCAGATCGACTCTCGCCCGCCGCGGCCGACACCCTGCTCAAGGTGCTCGAGGAGCCGCCGGCCGATGCCGTCTTCCTGCTTGATGTCGGCCCGCGCACACGAGCTTCCCGACACGGTTCGCTCGCGCTGTCACATGGTCACCTTCACCGCGCTCTCGGAGGCGTTCGTGGTCGACGTGCTCGTCCGGCGAGGGCGTGGAGCCCACCCGGGCGCAGCTCGCCGCTCGCCTGACCGGCGGCAACCTCGGCCGCGCGCGGAGGCTGGCGGCGAGCGACGACGGCCTCGCGTTCAGAGACGCGGCCGTGCGACGCGCTCGACCTGGCCTCGCGCGGACCGACCGGAGCGCTCGCGGCAGCCGACGCGGTGCTGGCCGCGGCCACCGACTACAAGAAGGCCATGAAGTCGCAGCTCGACGACGAGCTTGCACCGTTCCTCGACGAGAAGGGCCGCCCCGAGGACCACTACCGTGGTGCGATCCGTCGCATCGAGATCCGTTTCAAGCGCAAGGAGCGCCGAGCCGAGCGCGACTATGTCGACTGGGTGCTGCTCGGCGCGTCAGCCCTGTTGCGCGATCGCATCGCCGTCGAGCGTGGGAGCCCCACGCGGCGAGCTGCTGAACCCCGACATCGCTCCTGGGGCGGACCTCACCGTCGTGCGAGCGGCGAGCGGCCTCGCCGGCGTCGAGGCCGCGCGCGCCGAGCTCGCCGAGGATCTGAACCTCAACACCCGGCTCGTGCTCGAGCGCGCCTTCCTGCTGTCTGGCCGAGATCGCCGCGTAGGCGCACGCCGGCGAAGAGTGGTGCTGGCATCACTGGCAGCGGCGTGTCACGGTGGGACGCTTCCGGGTGGAGGCATATGACACATGACCGTTCGAGTCCTCATCGTCGATGACCAGGCGCCGTTCCGCATGGCCGCCCGCATGGTCGTCGACGCCACCGACGGTTTCGACGTGGTCGGCGAGGCCGAGACGGGCGAGGACTCCGTAACATGGCCGCCGAGCTCAAGCCCGACCTGGTGCTCATGGACGTGAACCTGCCAGGGATCAACGGGCTCGACGCGACCCGCCAGATCCTGGCGGCCGGCGAGGGCGCGGTCGTCGTGCTGCTGCTCTCGACGTATGAAGAAGAGGAATACGCGCCTCGCGCCGCCGAGTGCGGCGCCGCCGCCTACATCCCGAAGGCCGTGTTCGGTCCCGATCGCCTCGAGGACGCGTGGACCGCCGCGAGCAACGACGACGCCACCGAGAGCAAGTAGTCTGGTTCAGACTACCGGCACGGAACCCCGGATCGTGGTGCCGGCGCCGGGTGTGCTCTCGACGCCGAGCGACCCACCGATCGCGTCGATGCGGTCGGCCATGCCCTGCAGGCCGGTGCCGCGTGTCGACCCCTGCGAGGTCGAACCCCGACCCGTCGTCGTTGACCGAGAACTCGAGCGAGCCGTTGCGCTGCACCAGCGAGATCGTGACCTCGTGACGCGGCTGCGTACTTCGCGACGTTCTGCAGCGCCTCGAGGCACGAGAAGTAGACGGCCGCTTCGACGTCCTGACCGAGCGCCCCACGCCGCCGTGACCGCGACCTCCACGGGCACGGAGGACTTCCGCGCTTGCGCCTCGAGCGCCGGACCGAGCCCCTGGTCGGCGAGGAGCGGAGGGTAGATGCCGCGAGCGAGGTCGCGCAGGTCGTCGATCGCCCCCTGGGTCTCCGTCTGGAGCTGGGCGAGCATCTCATGGGCCTTGCCTGGATCACGGTCCACGAGGGTGTCTGCGAGCCGGAGCTTCACACCGAGCGCCACCAGCTGCTGTTGCGCGCCGTCATGGATGTTCCGTTCGAGCTTGCGTCGCTCCTCGTCCTGGGCGGCGACGAGCCGCTGTCGCGACGCGCGCAGCTCCTCGATCAGGCGGACGTTCCGCAGCACCGGGCCTGCCTGCGCGGCGAGGTCGCGCACGAGCCGCTCCCTCGACGGATCGAGCGGATCGTTCGCCGGCATCGATCACGGTGAGCGCGCCGAGCAGCGCGCCTTGGTGACGGACCTCGGCCGCGAAGTCGCCGGGCAGCTCCGGCGTTGCATCGTCGTCGGCCGAAACAGGGGCAGTCGGCGCCTGCCCGCCGGGGGATGAAGCACTCGCTCGCAGTTGACGCCCCACCCGCAGCCACACGTCGGCCCTCGTCGCACCCGTCGCGCCTTGCAGCACCTTGGCCATGCGGGGCAGCACGTCGTCGGTCGAGTACGTCTCGGACATGCGCTCGGAGAACTCGCTCATGACTTCGTACGGCGTGGCTCGGCGTCCGTAGATGAGCCGGTCGGCGATCGAGCGCGCGGTCCGGCGCACCGGCCGGAACGTGAGCACCAGCAGCACGATCGCGAAGAACAGGCGCGAGAAGTTCACCAGCGTCGCGACCGTCACGAAGGCGAGGTAGAACCCCGTGAGCGCGACGGCCACGATGCGAGTACGTCACCGTCTTCTTCACGACGACGTCGATGTCGTAGAGGCGGTGCCGCAGGATCGAGTAGCCGATCGCCACCGGTATCCCAACGCCGAACGACGCGAAGAAGGCGATGAAGATGATGTCGTTGAGCCATGTGACCCCCGAGGTCGCGAGCACCGCGAGGAACAGCAACACCGCCACACCCACCATGTAGGTGAGCCCTCGGATCTGGCGGCGGTCGTCGTCCGCCGATCGCCGGTACCGGACGGCGACCGCCACCACCGATGCAAGCGCTCCGGCGAGGACCACGGCGAACCCAACCGAGGAGACGACGTCGACGGCGGGGCCGAGCGCCTCGACTCCCGTCGGATTGGCGACCACCATGTCGACGTCACTGTCGGTCTCGACGTTGCCGGGGCGCACGATGCCGCTCACGATGAGAAGGACGGACGAGACGACGATGGCTCGCACCACCCAGCGCCATCGAGGGGAGATCACTTGGCCCGTCGGGAACAGCAGCAGGATCAGCGGGATCGGCGCCAACGTGACGACGAAGACCCAGTTCGACACCCAGGCCGCGACGGCCTTCCCTGGCATCGCACCCGGGTTCGTGATCACCGTGTACGTCAAGACCTCGTCGGACAGGCCCACGAGCGCGAACCCTGCCCCGATCGTCAGCATGAGCCAGCCGATGGGATTGTGGGGCACACGCGAAGCGACGAGCGCGCCGACCGTGCCGTACCCGATCATCATCATGACGGCGATGACGACGAACACCTCGAAGGTGCCGTTCACGATCGACAGCGAGAGGGCTGCCGCGAGAAGGCAGAGCATGACCCCCCACACGAACCATGGCCAGCGCATGGATCGGGCGTCGTTCACGTGATCGCCTCGGTCGTGATCACGCCGACCAGCGTGGTTCCTGCTCCCGGAGCGCTCTCGATCCGCATGGTCCCGCCGATCGCGTCGAGCCGATCGGCTATGCCCTGCAAGCCCGTGCCGTCGCCGGTCGACGCCGCTGTCGAAGCCGCGACCGTCGTCGCTCACCGCGAACTCGAGCGTGCCGTTGCGTTGTGCGAGCGTGATCGTCGCGCCCGAGGCCTCCGCGTACTTCGCTATGTTGTTGAGCGCCTCGAGGCAGGTGAAGTACACGGCCGCCTCGACGTCCTGGGGGTATCGGCCGAGATCGGCTGCATCGACCGTGGTGGGCACGGCTGCCTTACGGGCCTGAGCGGCGAGAGCGGCCGCGAGACCCTTGTCGGCGAGCAGTGGGGGATAGATGCCGCGGGCGAGATCGCGCAGGTCATCGAGCGCGGCGTTCGTCTGGCCCTGGAGCCCGGCGAGCAGCTCGCGTGTCTTCTGCGGGTCGCGCTCGGCCAGCTGCTCGGCGAGGCGCATCTGCACCGTCAGCGCCACGAGTTGCTGCTGCACGCCGTCGTGGATGTTCCGCTCGAGCTTGCGCCGCTCGGCGTCTTGCGCGGCGACCAGACGCTGTCGCGACGCTCGAAGCTCCTCGATCAGCCGCACGTTGCGAAGCACGAGGCCTGCCTGCCCGGCGAGGTCACGCACGAGCAGCTCCTTGGCGGGGTTCATCGGGTCGTCCGGCGCCGGTTCGAGCGTGATCGCCCCGAGCAGCTCGCCCTGATGCCGGACTTCGGCGAGGTGCTCGCCCGCGACCGCGTCGACCACGTCGCCGACGAGCCGCCGTGGCGCGGGCTCATCGGCATCGGGGGGCCACGACGCCTCGCGCCGCAGCTGCGACCCCACCAGCAACCACACGTCGGCTCGCTGCGCCCCGGTGGCTTCCGTCACGACCTGTGCCATGCGCGGCAGCACGTCGTCGGTCGAGTACGTATCGCCGACCCGCTCGCTGAACTCCGAGAGCACCTCGTATGGCGTGGCGCGCTTGCCGTAGACGAAGCGGTTCGCCAGGCGCACGGCGCGCGGACGCAGCCAGAGGAACACCGTGGCCAGCAGACCGGCGAATAGCAGGGTCGGGAAGACGTTCGCGCCCGAGCCGATACCGAACACCAGGGCCGGCACGGCCGCCACGATGATGAATCCCAGCAGCATGAACGCCACGACCACCACGCCGTACTGCACGGTCTTGCGGATCACGAGGTCGAGGTCGTACAGGCGATAGCGGAAGATCGCGACGAGGTAGGCGAGCGGGATGCCGACCACGATCGCGAACGCCGTGAGCGCGAGGAAGATGCCGAAGATCCAGGAATCCTCGTCGGCGCCGAGGAGCTCGCCGATGAGTCCGACGATCCATGCGAGCACGAAAGACGCTCCGGAGATCGACGCGACGAACGCCAGCACCCGCATGCGCTGACGCTCCTCGCCGGCCGATCCCCTGAACCGCTGGCGAACCGCGACAACCGACGAGATCGCCGAGACGAGGGCGGCGACCGTGCCGGCCGCGATGATCGCGGGGGTCACGTTCGAGAGCACATCGATGCCGAGCGGGTTCTCGTAGAGGATCCCGAGATCGATCCAGGCGTTGTACGGACCCGGCCGCACGACGAACCCGGCGACGGCGAGTGCCGTGCCGCCCACGAGCCCTCCGACCGCCCATCGCCATCGAGGGCTCGGCGGGTGACCGTCGGGATAGAGCAGGAACAGCAAGGGGATGAGGGCGATGGGGTACAAGGAGTACTCGCCGAACGCCGCCCAGAGACCGAGCAGCGGTACCGAACCGCGCTCGGCCTTGAGGTCGTAGATCAGGAGCGCCTGTGCGAGCGTGAGCAGCGGGAAGGGCGCCCCCGTCACGATGAACAGCCATCCCGCCCAGTTGCCTGGCTGCCGCGAGACGATGATCACGCCGATACCGATCCAGAGCACGAGCAGCACGATGAGCAGTGCGAATGCCGGGTTGAACGATCCCGGCTGCAGGGTGTCGCCGGCTGCTTGCGCGGCTTCCAGCTCGTCGAGCGCCCGCTGCATGCCGGGGGTCGCCGGATCTCCGACGATGACGATCTGTCCGGGTTCGGAGCGGCGATGCGCGGCGATGCCGATCGGGATCGAGACCGCCGTTGCGAGGAGGGAGACCACCAGGATGCCCACCGACACGAGTCGTGCCGCGCCAGAGCTCATGCCGATCCCTCCTCATGCTCGGGCCACTCTCGAGCGGGAACCCGCCCCGTCACGGTGGTGCCGGCGCCGGGAGCGCTCGTCACGTGCAGGTCGCCCCCGATCGCATCCAGCCGGTCGATCATGCCCTGCAGTCCGGTACCGAACGTCGTGGCGTCACGGTCGAACCCTTGTCCGTCGTCGTGCACGATGAAGGTCAGGTGGCCGTTCGACCGGGCGAGGCGCACATCGGCGCTGCTCGCCTCGGCATACTTCGCGATGTTGTTCAGCGCTTCCAAGGTGCAGAAGTAGACCGCGGACTCGACGTCACGCGGGTAGCGTCCGATGTCCTCGCCTTCGACGGTCGTGGGCACAACGGCCTTGCGAGCCTGTGACTCGAGCGCCGCCGTGAGGCCCTTGTCGGCGAGCAACGGCGGATAGATGCCCCGAGCTAGGTCTCTCAGCTCCTCGAGTGCGTCGCCCGCCGCTTCCTGCAGCGAGTCGAGCATGCCCCCGGCCTTGGCCGGGTCGCGATCGACCATCGTGCGCGCGAGCTTCAACTGCACGGCGAGCGCGACGAGCTGTTGCTGCGCGCCATCGTGCAGGTTCCGCTCGAGCTTGCGACGTTCCTCGTCCTGCGCGGCGACGAGTCGCTGCCGGGAAGCCCGGAGATCCTCGATCAGCCGCACGTTCCGCAAGACCAGGCCGGCCTGCGACGCAAGATCGCGCACCAGACGTTCCTTCGACGGGTTCATCGGGTCGCTCGGCGGCATCGTGACCGAGAGCGCTCCGAGCACTTCGCCTCGGTGGAGCACGTCGACGATGTCGTCGGGCACGCCAGGCTCTTCGGCACCGTCGGGCCATGTCGTCGCCGGCCGGAGCTCTGCGCCTACCAGTAGCCACACGGTTGCCCTGTCGGCGCCCGTCGCCTCCCCCAGAACGGCCGCCATGCGCGGAAGCACGTCGTCCGCGTCGTACGTCTCTCGGACCCGTTCGGAGAACTCCGTCAGCACCTCGTAGGGCGTCGCTCGACCGCCGAACACGAGCCGGTCTGCGATGCGCTTCGCGAGGCGGTAGAGCGGGATGGCCAGCAACCCGTACGCGAGACCGAGGAACATGAACAGCGGAGGCGTGTCGTACAGGGAGGGCAGGATGCCCGAAGCGACGAGCGCTGCGACAACCCCGCCGATCGCAACCACCGATGCCACGACTACCGCGAAGACCACGGTCTTCTTGATCACGAGGTCGAGGTCGAACAGTCTGAACCGGAAGATCGCCACCGCGGTCGCAGCCGGGATGCCCACCACGATCGCGATCACGAGCAGCACCCCGAGCAAGGCCGTGGCGGCCGCTGCGAGCCCGGTCTCGCGGTTGCCGCTCGCGATGCCCGCCACGACTGTCAGGAGGAACAGCGCCCCGCCGATCTGTCCGACGGTGCCGAGCCAACGGATCTGCTGTCGGCCCTCCGGGTCCGCGCCGCGTGCACGCGCGATCAACGACGCCAGCGCGAAGAAAGCGCTCAACGCGAGCAGCACGCCGGCCGCGGCCAGCAGCGCGCTCAAGATCGGTTCGAGGGGCTCGATCCCCACGGGGTTCGTGACCACGACGCCCTCGACCCCTTCCCATCGGGTGGGCAAGAGTGCGAAGCCGACGACGGTGACCAGGAGCGACGAGACGTAGATGCGCCAGGGCAGGCGCCACCTTTCCGACGGCAACGATCCGGTGGGGAAGAGGAAGAAGATCGCGGGCAGCAATCCGAGGCCGATGAAGAACAGCCATTGGCTGAGCCAGTTGGCCACGCCGACGAACGGCAGGGCTCGCCCCTCCTCCACTGCGGCCTCGGTCCAGTTCTGGGCTGGAAGCGAGATCGCGAGCGACGCCGCGATGAAGAGGAACACCCACCCGACCGCATTCCCGGTGCGCGACGCGATCAACGCGCCCACCACTGCGAAGGCGACGCCCCCCATCAGTCCCGGCAGGATGATGGCGGTGTCCTCAGCGCCGAACACCGTGCCGAAGGCAAGCTTGATCGCGAACGACGCCGCCATCAAGGCGATGCTGACTGCCGCGATCGTCCACGCCGCGACCGACCGCCGCCGCGCGGTGATCCTTCCGCCGTCGCCGGGCGCCTCGACCTGCATGCGCGCATCTTCCTCCCCGAAGCACCGATCCGGGAAGGAAGCCGGCCCTCCCTTTCGCGGGGCGGAACCTCACCCGCTGCCGGGTGCAGGCACCCCCGGCGTTTCCGCATGCTCGCCGGGTCGTTCGGGCGCCGTGCGCCGCCTACCGTGAGGTCGGGATTCGAGAAGGAGGCCCGTCATGACCACGATCGTCGTGGGAACCGATTCCAGCTCCGCCGCAAACCTCGCCGTCGACGACGCCGCTCGCCTCGCACGCGACCGAGGGGCCGAGCTGCTCGTGCTGCTCGTCAGACCAGACGGCGACCTGCGGGCGGCCGTCGACCCCGATCGTGCGCCCGACCCGACCCGCTACCTCGCGGGGCTGGCGCGCCGCTTCCCGGAGGTGACGACGACCACGCGCATCGAGCAGGGCGAGCCGGCCGAGCGCATCTGCGAGGTCGCCGCGGAGGTGAACGCCGAGACCATCGTGCTCGGCAACCGGGGCACGCGCGGCTCGTGGTGGCGTGTGAAGGACAGCGTGCCGAACCTCGTGCTGCGCCACTCGCCGTGCAGCGTGTTCATCGTCGACACGCGACGGGCCCAGTGAGCGCTGCGGTGCGCCTACGCCTGCTCGGTCTCCCGGAGGAACGCCAGCACCGCCATC
The DNA here is from genome assembly GCA_963831325.1 of uncultured Actinomycetes bacterium. GTDB lineage: Bacteria > Actinomycetota > UBA4738 > UBA4738 > HRBIN12 > JAOUEA01. The sequence goes on along the minus strand of CAWHQA010000010.1, from coordinate 4,350 downwards.
ACCCGGCGGTGCACGGCGGGTTCCTCGGTGAGGTCGAGCTTGTGGAACAGCGAGTTGATGTGCTTCTCGACCGCCCGCTCGGTGAGGAACAGCGACTCCGCGATCGCGGCGTTGTTCTCCCCCTGGGCCATGTGGCCGAGCACCTCGCGCTCGCGATCGGTGAGCGTCGCGAGCGCGGAGTGCGCCATGCGATCCTTCGCCGCCACGAGCGCCTCGACGACCTTCGGGTCGAGGACGCTGCCGCCTCGCGCGACCTCGTTGAGCGCGCGGACGACCTCGTCGACGTCGGCGACGCGCTCCTTCAGCAGATAGCCGAGGCCCGCGGCGCCGTCCTTCAGCAGCTCGTAGGCGTACTCCTCGTCGGCGAACTGCGACAGGACGACGACGCCGACATCGGGGTGATCGGCGCGGATCGCCTTGGCCGCCCGGATGCCTTCGTCGGTGCCCGTCGGCGGCATGCGGATGTCGGTGAGCACCGCGTCGGGGTGCTGCCTCTCGACCGCGGCGAGCAGCTCGTCGTAGGCTTCGGCGGTGCCGACGACCTCGACGTCGTCGACGCTCGAGAGCAGCGCGACCGTGCCTTCGCGAACGAGGTAGTTATCTTCCGCGAACACGACTCGCAGCATGCGCGGATGGTACACGTGCACCTCCGGCCGAAGGAAGGCGAGCGGCGTGAGCATCACGGTCGTGCTCGGCGAGGACAACGTGCTCGTGCGCGAGGGCGTGCGGGCGCTGCTGGAGTCCTACGACGACATCGAGGTCGTGGGGGTGGCCGAGGACGCGCCCTCGCTGCTCGCCGCCGCCGCCGAGCACGTGCCCGACGTGGTCGTCACCGACATCAAGATGCCGCCGTCGTTCCAGCTCGAGGGGATCGACTGCGCGCACGCGATCCGCGAGCAGCACCCGGACACGGGCGTCGTGGTCCTGTCGCGCGCACGACGACGAGGAGTACGCGCTCGCGCTGCTCGGCAAGGGCCACAGCGGCCTCGCGTACCTGCTGAAGGACCGGATCGCGCAAGGCGACGAGCTCGCGCGCGCGATCCGCGAGGTGCACGCCGGCGGCAGCACGGTCGACCCGTCGATCGCCGAGCGGCTCTCCGGGCCGCAGCGACGCGGCCGAGCGCGACCGCGAGCTGCTCGACATGATGGCGAAGGGCCTCGGCTACGCGGAGATCGCGGAGGCGCTCGGCACCACGCAGGAGGCCGTCGACCGCCAGGTGACCGAGCTGTTCCGCGGCATGGCGGGCGACGGGGCGGGGCCGGTCTGGTCGACGAGTTCAAGCGCATGCACGCGGCGGTCGTCGAGCAGACCGCGTCGCGCAAGACGCTCGCGTCGTTCGTGCCCCAGCAGCTCGCCGACCGGCTGGCCGCGCACCCCGACACCGCGATCGAGCCGCAGGAGGTCGAGGTGACCGTGCTGTTCAGCGACATCCGGGGCTTCTCGACGATCGCGGAGCGGCTCGGCGCGCGTGACGTCGCCTCCGTCGTCGGCCGCCACCTGTCGGCCATGGCCGAGGTGGTCGCTCGCGCACGGCGGCACGATCGACAAGTTCCAGGGCGATGCCGTGATGGCCGTCTTCGGGGCGCCCGAGCCGCTGCACGGCCACGCCGAGCGCGCGCTGCGCTGCGCGATCGCGATGCAGGCGCGGCAGACGGAGCTCAACGCCGAGGGATGGGACGTCGACGATCTGCCCGAGATGGGGGTGGGGATCGGCGTGAACACCGGCCAGGTGATCGCCGGCACCGTCGGCGGCGGCGGCCGTCTCGAGTACACGGTGGTCGGCGACGCGGTGAACGTCGCGTCACGGCTGCAGGGGGAGGCGGAGGGCGGCGAGATCGTGGCGACCGCCGACCACGGTCGCCGCCGCGCCGGCGTGTCGCGAGCCGATCGGCCCGCGGCACGTCAAGGGCCGGGAGGAGCCCGTGGAGGTGTTCCGTGTGACGGGAGCCGAGCGGTGACCCCGAGCGACGAGCGGCTGCGGCGGCTCGCCGACAAGGGCCTGGTCTGGGCGCTCGAGGCAGGAGCGCCCGCGTGAGCCTGAGCGTGGATGCGGAACGCGGCGCGGTCCGCACTCCGTCCGAGGCGTTGGCCCTGGGTCGTCTTCGCCGCGTTCGCGCTCATCAGCGATCGTCGGCACGTCACTCGTCGTCGTCAACGGCGAGGCCCTCGGCGAACAGACTGCCGTTCGTCGTCGCCTTCTCGATGTTCGGGGTGGTCGGCGCGCTCATCGTCAGCCGCGACCGCGGAACACGATCGGGCGCCTGCTCCTGTACGGGTCCTTCACAGCCGCCGTCTCGTTCATCGGCCGGCGAGATCCTCACCTGGCTGGTCGACCGGCGGCTCGAGCGGTGTGCTCGCCCAGTCTGGGTCTGCTGTCTCGGGCTTCGGGTGGCTGTTCGGGATCCTCCCGCGTCGTGTTCCTGCTCCGCTGCTGTTCCCCGATGGGCGACTGCCCTCGCCCCGGTGGAGGCCGTTCCTGTGGTTCATCGTCGTCCTCGTCGTCCTCTTCGTCGCCTGGTGTTCGGTGACCGGCCGCTGACCGCTTCGAGCGACGTCATGCGGGTTCCCAACCCGCTCTACGTGGAGGCGCTCGGGGAGATCACAGATCCCTGACCTTGTCTCGGCGTCGTGCTACCTCGGTTCCTTCGCCGTGTCGCGTCGCGCTCGATGTTCGTGCGGTTCCGGGGCGTCGAGGGGCGTCGAGCGGCACAGATCAAGTGGGTCGCGTTCGGCTTCCTGGCCGCGTTCATCGCGGCCGTCCTGGGCGATCTCATCGACAGCCGACTGTCGCGCTCGATCGTCGGTGGGCTCGGATTCATCGCCCTTCCCGCATCGGTCGGGATCGCCGTCCTGCGGTTCCGCCTCTACGACCTCGACGTCGTGGTCCGCAAGACGCTCCTGTATCGCGGCTGCTCGCGGCTCTTCACCACGCTCGTCTACGTCGCGATCGTGGTCGGGGATCGGCGCCTGGTGGGCGGGACAGCTCCGTTCCTCCGATGGTCGCCGCCGTCGTCGTCGCCGTGCTGTTCCAGCCGTGCGGTCGCGGCTCGCGCGGTTCGCCGACCGGGTCGTGTACGGCAAGCGGGCGACCCCGTACGAGGTGCTCTCCGAGTTCTCCGAACGCGTCGGCGAGACCTACGCCGACGAGGACGTCCTGCCGCGGATGGCGCGCGTGCTCGGTGAGGGCGTCGGCGCCGAGCGAGCCGACGTCTGGCTGCCGTCGGAGAGCGAGCTCGCGCACCGTCGCGTCCTGGCCGCCGGGACGATGCCGGGCGCCCGATGCCGCTGCGACGGGTCCCCGACGCGATCGCCGGATGCCGAGGTTCCCGGTGAGCACCGGGCGAGCTGCTCGGCGCGCTCTCGGTCGGATGCCGGCGAACGATCCGCTCAACGCCGACGAAGGTCGAAGCTCGTCGACGACCTCGCCGCCCAGGCAGGGCTCGTGCTCCGCAACGTCCGGCTCACCGAGGAGCTCCGTGCGCGCCTCGACGATCTGCAGGCCGCGCAGAAGCGCCTCGTCGCCGCGCAGGACGAGGAGCGGCGCAGGCTCGAGCGCAACATCCACGACGGCGCCCAGCAGCAGCTCGTCGCGCTCTCGGTGAAGGCCCGGCTCGCGCGAGCAGCTCACGCGAACGCGATCCCGCGAAGGCCGCCGAGATGCTCGGGCAGATCCAGGCCGAGACGCACGACGCGCTCGAGGACCTCCGCGACCTCGCGCGCGGGATCTACCCGCCGCTGCTGGCCGACAAGGGACTCGCCGCCGCGCTCGAGGCGCAGGCACGCAAGTCGCCCGTGCCGGTCCCGGTCGACCCCGACGGCGTCGGCCGGTATCCCGCAGGAGATCGAGGCCGCCGTCTACTTCTCGGTGCTCGAGGCGCTGCAGAACGTCGCGAAGTACGCGGAGGCGCGCGAGCCGTGACCATCTCGCTCGGCCGACGCGAGCGGTTCGCTCCGTTCGAGGTCGCCGACGACGGCCGGGGGTTCGACCCGCACGGCGACCGGCTACGGCACCGGGCTTGCAGGGGATCGCCGATCGGCTCGGCGCCCTGGAGGGTGGAGTGACCGTCGAGTCTGCGCCGGGCAGGGGGACCGTCGTCAGCGGTCGCGTTCCTCTGGGACCCGTCGTGATGGAAGGGGCATCCGCGTGAACGTGGGGATGGAACGTGGCGCCGACAACGTGCCGCGGGTCCTGGCCGCGATCGCATACGTAGGCGCCATCGGCGGACTCGTCTTCGCTGTCCCCGCCATACGTGAAGGGGTCGAGACCCTCTACCTGACGGACCCCTACTCGCGTTCTCCTTCGCGACGATCGGACTGCTCGTGTCGAGGAATTCCAGAGCGGAATGCGT
>CAWHQA010000009.1:0-225966 GCA_963831325.1 uncultured Actinomycetes bacterium | reverse complement strand
GCAGCCATCGCCACCTACGCTTTGCTATCACCGCCTTTATGCTCAAAACCGGCAGCCGTTTGCACAACATTGGCTTTAAACAGGGCACTATCAACCTGGCGGGTCAATTGCCCAACACCTACTATCTACCCAACTTGTCGGCAGAACGCCACATCGGGCGGCTCTTTGCGGATAAACTCAAAGCGCTGGCCGATTATTATCAACACGCACCACCCCAACCATCCCCCCAACAATCCGTAGTCATTTCCACAGGCTCGGCCACAGCGCTGGATCTGCCCGATAATAGCATCGACTACTGTCTGACCGATCCCCCCTTTGGCGGCTTTGTGCATTATGGTGAACTGAACTCTATCGGAAGTTTGGCTAGGTGTTATGGCGAACCGCCGCGCCGAAGCGATTATTTATGAGCAGGGTGGCAAGGATCACGAACGCGTATCAGGCGCTCATGACAGCCGCGTTTTGCGGTACCGCGTTCTTAAGCCCGGCAAGTGGTTAACCCTGGTCTTCCACAATTCTAAAAATGTGGTGTGGCGCAGCATTCAAGAGGCACTTTTTCAGGCCGGTTTTGTTGTAGCCGATGTCCGCGCCACCGCCCGCGGACAGGGTAGTTATAAACAGATGACCGCAACGGTTGCCATTCAAACCGATCTGCTCGTATCGGCCTATAAACCGACAGCGTTGAGCACACGATCGGTTAAGCTGGAAGCAGGCACAGTGGAAGGCGTTTGGGCCTTTGTCCGCGCCCACCTGCAACAATTGCCCATCTGTGGCCCTATTGACGCCACAGGCAAAACCGAAGTGGTAACCGAACGTCAGAATTCTCTTCTTTTGATCGATGATCACTTTCATATCCAGCAAGGTATCACTGTCCCCATCTCCGCCACCGAGTTCTACCGTGGCTTGGCACAAGGTTTCCCCGAACGGAACGGCATGTATTTCCTGCCTGAACAAGCGACAGAATATGACCGTCAACAAAGCTCTGTGCTATCAGCCTAAACAGAATTTGCAGGAAACGGTGCCTACCGGTATAATAGCGTTTGCATTTACTGCAACCAGGGTAATGCAAAGTAAAGAATCGTCGGGGCGTAGCGCAGCTTGGTAGCGTACTTCAATGGGGTTAGATTTGCCTTCCCGACGTATATCTTAGATATTCAAGTCCTGTATCAGACCGTAATCCGGTTACAGGACTTTTTTATTTCCCCTTTCCCAACCTCACGTAACATCATTTCTATGAAACTCTCCTTTGCTATCCGTGGCTATTTCCTGGATCTCGCATGGAGCTTGCCGGAAACCACCATTGCAATAGTGCTGTATCTGTATCGCGCCCATTTGAATTTCATCTTCGTTGAGTTTGTTGGCGACAAGGAGATTGAAGCGATCACCCGCTTTGATGTAATCGAGTTCTTGAACCATCTGCAAAATCCCACACGAATAGTAACCATACACTGTACGATGTACGCCGTCAGACTTTCAACCCTTTGGACATGGGCCGCTGTGGAGCTCGTATACCCAACGTAGTGGCTAAAGTTGTCAAGCCAAATACAAAGAACCTGAAATTATCCCTTATAGTCAGGATGAAATCAGGGCTTTACTCAAGCACCGGAATACAACGCAGCGTGGACAGCCAGCAATGGGCGAAAGGTGCAGCTTGCGCAGCACAGCCGAAAGAGATAGGGCAATCATCCTCACCTTGTTGGACACTGGCATAAGAGCCAGTGAGCTTTGTAACCTGACCGTGGGCGATTATGACGAGCGCCGGGGCCACACATCTTTTGCACGGCAAAGGCGACAAAGGGCGCTTTGTGGTGACTGGCAAGCGCACACAGAAAGCAGTATGGCGCTACATGGCGCAACGTCCAAAGGCAAAGGATACGGAAGCACTCTTTATAACGAACACAGGTGAACACCTAACAGCAGGTCAACCTCTATCACTTGATTGAAGGATGCGGAAGCCGCGCCAACGTCAAGAGGGCCGGTTGTCACCGGTTTCGGCACACCTTTGCTATAGAGTTTTTACGCAATGGCGGTAATGTCTTTCAACTACAGGAGTTGCTAGGCCATGAGGATGTACGAACAGTCTTGATCTACATCAACTTAGCAGAGACATAGACGACGCCGGCAGACATTCGCCGGCAGATAACTGGAAAGTTTAGGTAGTTACGCTATATGTCAATGCTAGCAACACTGACATATAGCTCACCATAACCCGTTGAGAACGCCAACGTGGCCATAGCTGGGTATAAGTGTACCACAGCAGCCACCAACGGGACTACAAAATCTTGTTGTGTGGCTGTTTTTATTTCCTCCTTGGAATCTACAGCCACCTCTACCCAAAAAGGGGTGTATCAAATGGCAAAGTCAAGCAAGTTAATCATCAAACTGAATCCCAATCAAGTAAGTGAGGTTGCCTACTGGATTGCGGCTATGGCTGACAGTAGCGACAAAGCCGACAGCGAAAGCTTGGCGCAAAAGCTTTACGAGGATTTGGGTTTCTCTGCGCAAACGGTGCTAGATGCCCAGGAATCACGCCGAGAGGTCAACGCCTATCGCCATCGTCGGATTATCCGCGAGTGGCGCTTACGGGCCATCGAGCGACGCCGGCAGGAAGCGGGTGAGGTGCAAGCATGAGCAGCTATAGACTATCTGAGAATATCAATCTACACGTTGTCGGGTGGTGGGCGGTGTACGCCCTCTATCGCACTGGTAGCGCTGTGGTGGGCCTGTTGCACTTCATCCGGGGGACGTTGCCACTGGTGCGTCAAGCTGCCCTTGCTGCGTTACCTGACGTGCTAACAGTCTGCAAGGTGGTTTGCTACGTCGGCGGCTTCCTCCTGGCTTTTGGGGGCGTCCTGTGTGTGGTGGTGTGGTTGTGCGCTAACCCTCACGTCATTCTGTGCGGTCGCGGTGGCGCTGTTTTGCTGGGTGACCTATCCACGAAAGGCGGTGTAGATGGACATCAAGCAATTGATGTGACTGAAGCGGCGACGATCAACGCCATGTTCAAAGAGAATAATATTCGGGCGAAGGTGTGACAAGGGGCGACCGTTGAAATTCAAACCGGGTATATCAGCTATGGCTTAACCCTTGCCATGAATGAACGTTTCGCCAAAGTGGAAGCCATGCAGCGCGAGTTGTCTACCGTGCTTGGTAATGCAGCCAGCGGCCGCGTCTCCCTGGTGATATTCAATGTATCCCTGTATCGTTCCCGCGTGGCGCTTGAACTCCCACACCCTGGCCCTACGCCACTGCTGGCGACCAACGGGGTGTTGACCAGCGCGGCACCTCACACGATGCTTGCCGGGCGGAGCTATATCGAAGGAGCCACAAGATGAGTACATTGTCTTTGATTCTACTCCCCATGTTCTGATCTGTGGTATCACCGGCGGGGCAAGTCGGTGCTGTTGCAAACGATGCTGCTATCCCTAGCAGCCAGCACGTACCCACAGAATGTAAATTCGTGTTGGTGGATCGCAAGAATGAAGACTTAGTACCCTTTGAGAGTCTACCCCACACCTTGACCTTTGCCGGCACCAAGGCCAAAGCCCTGGACGCCCTACGCTTTGTGCAGGCAGAAAAGGATAAGCGAGTCGCGCAACAGAGGGTATAAGCCTTACCGCTTGGTGCTGGTGGTTGATGAGATGGCGCAGTTGGCCGGCGAATAGTAGCTCGCGATATCCTCTGGGCGACCTGGCCAGCATCGGACGAGCAAGGACATTAACTGATTGGCGCCACCCAACACCCAACGGATAGAGGGCGGCGTTGGGTAGTCTGCTTAAAGGCTAACTTTGGGGTGCGCTTGGTGGGCCAAGTTGCGCCAGGCCAAAGCCACACCGCGACCAGCCGAGCCCAGACCCACGCCGATTGCTACCGCCGGGCCGCGGCGCATTCCTCGATGCGAAGGTCCGCACGTCTACCGCTTCCAAGGCTTCTAAGATCGATGAGAAAGATAAAGGCGAGGTGTTGCCACCATCGCACACCGGGATTTTACGCACGATTGTGGGGTAAGAAACCGGTTATAGAGCCGGTTACAACTAGTTATGTAACTGGTTATGAGCCGGTTATAGACCGGTTACACACGAGTGAAAGCGACACACGTTCTATAACCGGTTATGGAACGGACAACGCACAATTTCCGATCTCTGTGAGTCGTCCATTAACTGAACAGGAATCGGAAATTGTGCGTCAAATGGCGCAACGTGGCGACTTCAACACAAACGGTAAGTTGTACCTTAACCGCGCCGTGGCCGTCATCTATGGCAGCAAAAACCCCGATCGGGTGGCCTGGGTCCGCGGCGTTGGAGCCGGTTGACAGTAAGATTATTCGTTTACGCAGAACGGGAACGGGTGGTGATTGATGATTGATTTGTGGCTGAACCAAGTAGAGAGTTTGTCAGCAGCACAAACGGCGCTGTTAATCGTGCTATCACTTATCGCGTCGGCGCTGACTATTAGCGCAACGAAGGAGGGTAAAATAAATGTACTCGCATGATGGAACGTGGGACTTTTTGAAGTTGCTGACTGTGCTAGGCTTCATTATCCTGGCGGTGTGGTGGCTACAGGGGAATGTGGGAGCGGACAATACCCTGCTGATTATCTTCGCATTGGTGGGCGTGATTCTGTTTGCGGGTGGTGCTTTGTTTGCCCACATGAACCAACGGCGACCTCAAACGTCATTTCCAGTTCAACGCCAATGACGCCGGTGATCCGGCGCGGATGCAGACGTTTAAGGCCATGGCGGGCGGTGATGCGGCTATGCAAAAGGCAGCGGCGCAGTTGACTGTGTTGGATGCTAAGCGGGTCAACCAGATTGCAGGGCAGCAAGCCAAGCTGTTGACCGATACCGAACCAGCGGATGGGAAGCCCAGCGGGACAAGCACAACCGGCAGACGCTTGGTCATGGGATGATGACGACAATAATAACTTTCAGCAGTGGGGGTGATACCATGTTTAAAAGCCTATTGGACGATATGCGCAGCACAGTAAACGACATGCGCCCACAGCCCACCACAGCGCACGATCACAGTAGCCAAGCCTTATTGCAGCGCAGCACGTAGCATCATAACCGGCCGCTCAACCGTATGGCGTAAAGATTCACGAGATACGCGAACAGGTGATAAAGGTTTCATTGCTTGACTTTGCCCGGAGGATGAAGATAGAAATCAAGACGTTTGAAACTTGAAGTTTGGGCCACTGGCGCCGGCATTCCTACCGATGGCCATACATGCCCGCGTTACCGTCAATGCTGCTGCAGCAGCTTGGGCTGAATATCTCTTACTCCGAACGGGTAAGGTTTATGTCGCTGGGCAGTATGTTGATCCTCGTAATCAAGCATGGGCAGAACGTCATGGAGGCACAATGCCGCCCGGCATGGAATGAGGGCAAACCGTGGATAGAGGCCACCTGCAAGGATGGTGTAGACGTTTGGCAACCCATTAAGGACGCGGCCAAACAGGGACAAGAACCGGTTAATGGTCGGCAAAGTGGGCGCAAGCTTACAACTTAGTGTACAGAGAAAGGACAGTAACAAGAGATTGACCGAAGAGCGACAAATGTCCGTGGATATCATCATAACCGAGCGCAACGACTACCGGGGCCGCTGGGCTGCATTCCTCTATGAAGGGCGCGACCTCGACGGCTGGATCGAGAGTATCCTCCGAAAGCTGACCGGCTATGGTGAAACGCCACTAGCGGCCGCGGCTAACCTGTTAGCCTATGCTGAATCAGAACGCAAGCGCCGGGAACCGTGAAAGTATAGGGCGTGGTGGCGGGTGATGCCTTTAACGAACCTGATGGTTTCAACTTAAAGGCATCACTGCCGCTATAAAAGCAAAGGTGAAGCTCTTCCCCGTAGCAACACCTTTGCCTACACAAAGATAAGATCACCTTGTACCGTCTACCGTAATTTCGCTAACAAATGGGGTAGAAATAGGCTTAGATAAGGCGGGCTTATCAGAGGCAAACCAGCATCATCTGCCCCAAAGTTGCAGTGGCAGTGATTCACAGGCGACCTTATCCCCATCCTGGTTCCAACTTGTGAATGTCGCCAAAACCAAGGTTGTAGCAGTAATCGAAAACTCGCTGAGCCGCAGATTGGGTTAGAAATTAGAACAGTTGTAGGCATCACTGTGACAGGTAAACAGTAACGGTGTACTAGTTGCTGTGGGCGTCGCGGGTCCGCACGACGCGCCCGGGCCCTTCCACGGCGAGCTCGTGTTGCAACTCGTCATCGAGCCACCCGTCGGGTCCGTTCAAGACGAGGGCATGCGGGCGTCCCCCCGCGGCCAGGCGCCGGTAGGCGCGGACGAGCCGGGCCTGGTTCTTCCTCGGCTCGAGTGTGCCCACCGAGAGCACGTAGGGTCTCGGAACGCCGAGCCGCTCGAGGACCGCGTCGATGTGGATCGCAGGTGTCGTGGGCGATGACGACGCGAGGGGTGTGACGTGGACCTTGGCCGCGTCGACGTCGGAGTGCTGGCGAAGCTCATCGGCCGTGAACGTCGAGGGCACGAGCACCGCGTCGGCCCGCCGCGCCGTGGCCCGCAGGCCCGCGCGATAGAGCATGCGCCAGTTCTGCGGGAACAGCTCCGGGTGCCGCATGAACGCGAGATCGTGCACGGTCACCACCAACCGCTGGCCCCGCCGCGCCGGCGCGATCGCAGACGGGTTCGTCGCATGCACGATCTGTGCCTGGGCGAGCGCCGAAGGGAGCGACGGCCGTGCGGTCAGGTTCCAGAACGGATACAGCACGCGGATCGGGCGGTCCACGACGGTGATCGGCGGCATCGCGTCGAGCCACGACGACGTGGGGCCGGTCGTCGTGAAGCGTGACCGGAACGGGAGCAGCTCGAGTGTCGGATCCTGCTCGACCAGGGCCGGTCCGAGCTCTCGCACATAGGTGCCGATGCCGCCTGGCGCCGAGAACCAGAGCTGATCGATGTGGAAGGCGACCCTCACCGTGACGGCCGCTCTCGCTCGCGAAACGCCTCGATGCACTCGCAGCCTTCGGAGCCGACGGTGGCGGCGTGCGCCGTGCCCGGTGGCAGGTCGAGCCGGTCGCCTTCGGTCAGCTCGAGGTCGCCCGAGTCCGTATGGAAGACGATCGACCCACGCAGGCAGAACAGCACCTTGTGCTCGTCGTGCCGGTGGCGTGCGTACCGGTCGCCGGGGCCGTTCGCCCAGGAGCGTGGCACCCCGCATCCATCCGTTCGGAACGCGGCGAGTGCGTGCTCCTTCGTCGACGAGCCTGATGTCAGAATGGCTCCCACGAGCGTGGAATCGTACTCGCAACGATCTTGCTCCGGATGTGACGCCCGTCACAGACCGAGGAGTCGGGCGGTCCTATCGTCGGACGGATGTTGGTGATGCAGACGCCCGGGCAGGGATCGCGTTCGAGCTCGGGTCCGCGGTCGATTCGCTGCGAGCCGAGACGCTCGCCGAGCTGCCCGACGCTCGCGTGGAACAGGACTTCTGCGAGCTCCACGAGGCGGTTGAGGCGCTCGAGATGGAGCGCCTTCGACGTCTCGCCGAGATCGACCGTCGCCGGCTGTTCGAACACGACGGGCACCTGTCGGCGGTCGCATGGCTCGCGGGCAGGTTCAGCGTGGGCTTCGGACAGGCTCGCCAGAGTGTGCAGCTCGCACGACGTCTCGCCGAGATGACCCGCGTGCGCAGAGCTTTCGAGCGTGGCATGGTCTCGCTCTCCGCGGTCAGGACGCTGGCCGAAGCCCTCGAGGCAGAGCCTGACGCATTCGCTGAGGCCGAGCCGCTGCTGGTCGAGGCCGCATCTCGCCACTCGATCTCCGATCTGAGGCGTGCGGTGATCCATTGGCGCCGTATCGTGGAGCGCGAGCGAGCCGGTGTGATCGGAGCCGACGAGGTCCTCCGAGCGCGACGTCGCCTGCACGCCTCGGTCACCCTCGAGGGCATGGTGCGCCTCGACGGTGATCTCGACCCAGAGACCGGCGAGACGTTCATGACCGCGCTCCGCGCCGTGCTGGACGCGGATGCACGCTCGGACGCGGCAGGAGCAGAAGTCAGCGGCTCGGGCACGGACGACCGAACGCCCGCACAGCGCCGTGCCGACGCGCTCGCCGAGATCTGCCGCGGCTGGCTCGATCGTCCGATCGTCCCAGCGTGGCTGGAGAGCGCCCGCATCTGACCGTGACGGTGCCGGTCGGGGCGCTGGGTGCCACGGGCGTGTTCGAGCACGCCGGAGCGCTCGGCAATGAGAGCGTGCGAAGGCTGGCCTGCGACGCGTCGATCACCCGCGTCGTGCTCGGTCCACGCTCCGAGCCGCTCGACGTGGGCCGAAAGACCCCGGTGGTCTCACCCGCCATCCGGAGGGCGGTGATCACCCGAGACCGGCTTGCCGATTCCCTGGATGCGATCGTCCGCAGTCGTGGTGCGACGCTCATCATGTGAGGCACTGGGCAGACGGTGGCGAGACCTCCGTCGCGAACCTGGTGCTGCTATGTCGACGCCACCACAGGTTGGTTCACGGGAGGTTCTCGCTCGAGATGGTCGCCGAGCGACCGGTGTTCCGACGGGGAGACGGATCTGTTCTCGAGGATCGGGCCGACCGGGCGCCTCCCTAGCGACCCCGCGCCTGGCGATCGGGCGGCGCGGCCTGCAACGCCATGTCTACCTAGTCTGAACTGGACTAGAGCGGCGTCTCGATCTCCGACACTACGATGAATCGGTCGTCGCGCCATGCGAGCACGCGCTCGCTGATCGCGCTCGGGCAACAATGGGGGTCGCCGGGCTCGTACACCCGCGCCACCACGTAGAGGCCGAGCGGATCGGGGCTCGGCTGCACCTCTGCGTCGCAGAGCGATCGCTTCCACAGAGCGGCGCCTGCGGCGAGGTCGATCACTCGGTACGTCGCGCACGCCCCGGTGCCACCGGTTTCCTCGCGGACGAGGGCATCGTCGCTGCCGTCGCCGGTGAGATCGGTCGCGTCGACGGAGATGGCGAGCACGCCGTCTCGCTTCCCATGTGCGAGGCCGTAGACGGCGTGCCACGGTGGTTCGGTGCCCTCGGATCGTCGCCACACGACGAATCCTCGAGATTGCGCGAATGGATCCTGGCTCGGCGTCGCGAAGGTGATCACGATGGCCTCGCCCGCACTCGTGCGAGCCCGATCCACTCCGGTGTCCTCGTCGTCGGCTGGGATCAGCTGGTCGATCGGGAGATCTTGAGCGGGCAGATCCTGACCGAACGTTCGCGGAACGCCGTCCGGAAGGGTGGCGACCGGGGACGGTGGGGGAGCTTCGGCTGCGCTCGGAGTGCCCTGGCTCGTGGGGGTCGAGCTGTCCGACACCGAGCTGTCCGACACCGAGCTTGCCGAGATCGACCCTGACGGATCAACGGGCGCGACCGCGGTCCCTCCGCACGACGCCAGTGCGACCACCGCCGCGAACACCACGCCGACGCCCAAGGCTCGCATGCGTTCGATGCTATCGGCCGCTCTTCGGCGCTCCGCTACCGGCGGCCCTGCGAGGCCGACGTACGATGCCGCGCATGACCGATGCAGGCGCAGCTCGGAGTCCGCTCGCGCCGAAGCGTGTCGCCGATTCCGCCGTGACCCTCACCCAGATGATGGAGGTCACAGATGTGAACATCGCCGGCACGGTGCACGGCGGCGTGATCATGCGGCTCGTCGACACCGCGGCCGGCCTCGCGGCTGTTCGCCACGCCGGAGGGCTCGCCGTCACGGTGGCGATCGATGAGATGACGTTCCACGAGCCCGTGCACATCGGCGACGTGGTGACGCTGCTCGCGACGGTGAACGACGTCGGGACGACCTCGATGGAATGTGGTGTGCGCGTCGAGGCCCAAGATCCGGTGAAGGGGACGACGCGCCACGCCAACAGCGCATACCTCGTCTTCGTCGCCGTCGATGACGAGGGCCGGCCGAGACCGGTGCCGCCGTTGGTGGTCGACGGCGACGACGAGAGGCGACGTCAGCGCGAGGCGAAGCTTCGGCGGCACGCCCGGCTGGCTCACAAGCAGGCCGTGCAAGCCGCCCGCGACGCCGAGGCGCGCGCGTGATCATGGAGCGCGATCGCATCTCCACTGCCTGATCGAAGAGGCCCGGTTCTCGGGGGCGGCGGGCGCGTGGGAACATGGAGGCGCCCTCACTCCAACGCGGAAGGACTGACGCTCACGATGACCAACGATCTCGCCCGGTCGCGGGGGCGGTTGGAGACCGCCGACGGCCCGATCGACCTGTTCCGGCTCGACACCCTCGCCACCGCGACCGGCCTCGACGTCACCCGTCTGCCCAAGACGGTGTTGATCCTGCTCGAAGATCTGCTCCGCCGCACGGGCACGCGTGATGTCTCCGACGACGACGTCCGCGCGCTCGCGGGGTGGCCGGGCGAGGCCCGCGACATCGCCTTCATGCCCGCGCGAGTGCTGATGCAGGACTTCACAGGCGTGCCGGCCATCGTCGACCTCGCCGCGATGCGCAGTGCGGCGGAGCGCGCAGGCATCGATCCGCTCTCGATCGAGCCCTCGATCCCGGTCGACCTGGTGATCGATCATTCCGTGCAGGTCGACCTGTTCCGCACGCCCGAGGCGTACGAGCGCAACATCGAGTTCGAGTACCGACGCAACGGCGAGCGGTACTCCTTGCTCCGCTGGGCCCAGCAGGCGTTCGAGGGACTTCGCGTGGTGCCGCCCGGGGCAGGCATCTGCCATCAGGTGAACCTGGAGCACCTCGGTCAGGTCGTCTCGACGCGCGACGGCGTGGCGTTCCCCGACACGCTCGTCGGCACCGACTCGCACACCACGATGATCAACGGCCTCGGCGTGCTCGGCTGGGGTGTCGGCGGCATCGAGGCGGAAGCCGCGATGCTCGGCCAGCCGATGTTCCTGCCCCAACCGGTCGTGCTCGGCGTTCGCATGACCGGCGCGCTCACACCCGGGACGACCGCCACCGACCTCGTGCTGACCCTCACCCAGATGCTCCGCGCGCACGGCGTCGTCGGCACGTTCGTCGAGTTCTTCGGCGACGGGCTCTCGTCGCTGTCGATCGCCGATCGCGCCACGTTGTCGAACATGTGCCCCGAGTACGGGGCCACGTCGTCCTACTTCCCGATCGACGACGAGACGCTGCGGTACCTGTCGTTCACCGGGCGAGGCGACCGCGTCGATCTCGTCGAGCGCTACGCGAAGGAACAAGGCTTGTTCCGGCGTGACGGCGACCCCGAGCCGACGTTCAGCGAGATCCTCGACCTCGACCTCTCGGGCGTCGTGCCGTCGATGGCGGGGCCGAAGCGGCCCCAGGACCGGGTGGCGCTTCCCGACGTGTGGCAGTCGTTCGTGGGGGCGTTCCGCGACCACGATGAACCCGACCCGAAGGCCACCGAGGTCGGACGGTTCGTTGCCGAGGGCGGGAACCCGCGGGTCGATCGCATCCCTGGCGAGGACGACGTCACGCAGAACGCCGACGGCGACACGACCGTCGGTCACGGCAGCGTCGTCATCGCAGCGATCACGAGCTGCACGAACACGTCGAATCCGAGCGTCATGGTCGCCGCGGGGTTGCTCGCCCGCAACGCGGTCGAAGCCGGGCTCGAGACGAGGCCGTGGGTGAAGACTTCGCTCGCACCCGGCTCGCGGGTCGTCACCGACTACCTGGATCGCGCCGGGCTCACGCCCTACCTCGACAAGCTCGGGTTCGCACTCGTCGGCTACGGCTGCACGACCTGCATCGGGAACTCCGGTCCGCTCATCGACGAGGTCGCGAAGGCCGTCGACGAGCACGATCTCAACGTCGCGGCGGTCCTGAGCGGCAACCGCAACTTCGAGGGACGGGTGCATCCGCAGGTGCGCGCCTCCTACCTGGCATCGCCGCCGCTCTGCGTCGCGTACGCGCTCGCCGGCCGCCTCGACATCGACCTCACGACCGACGCGATCGGTGATGGCGTGGGGGGTCCGGTGTTCCTTCGCGACATCTGGCCGAGCCCCGAGGAAGTGCGTGACGCGGTCGCCGCCGCGATCACCGAAGATCAGTTCACGACCCAGTACGGACGCATCTGGGACGGCGACGAGCACTGGCGCGACCTTCCCACGCCGACCGGCCCGGTCTACGCCTGGACGCCCGACTCGACCTACGTGCGCGAGCCCCCGTTCTTCGAGGGCCTCGACGATGCGAGGCCGAGCGGCGACATCGAAGGCGCACGCGTGCTCGTGAAGGTCGGGGATTCCATCACGACCGACCACATCTCGCCCGCTGGGTCGATCAAGCTCGATTCACCTGCAGGCGCCTACCTGCGCGAGCACGGTGTCGAGCCCGTGGACTTCAACTCCTACGGCGCGAGGCGTGGGAACCACGAGGTGATGATGCGCGGCACGTTCGCGAACATCCGCCTGCGCAACGACCTTGCGCCCGGCACCGAAGGGTCGTTCACGACCCACCTTCCCAGCGGCGAGGTGACGAGCGTCTACGAAGCTGCGCTGCGCTACCGCGCCGAGGGCACACCCCTCGCCGTGCTCGCCGGCACGGAGTACGGGAGCGGCTCCAGCCGTGACTGGGCGGCCAAAGGGCCCGATCTGCTCGGCGTGCGGTTCGCGATCGCCCAGAGCTACGAGCGCATCCACCGCTCGAACCTGGTGGGCATGGGCGTGTTGCCGCTGCAGTACCTCGAGGGCGACTCCGCGGTCTCGCTCGGCCTCGACGGCACCGAGACCTTCAGTGTGCGTGGGCTCGATGGCGGCATCACGCCTGGCCAGCAAGCACAGGTCGAGGCGGTCCGGGGTGATGGCTCGACGATCGAGTTCGCGGTCACCGTGCGCATCGACGCCCAGGCCGAGCTCGACTACTTCCGGGCCGGGGGCATCTTGCGGCTCGTGCTCGGCCAGATGCTGGGCCAGATGCTGGGGGAGTGAACTCCCGGCGCGCTCGCGCCGCCCGCGTCCCCCAGAGGCGGTCAGACGACCGTGGGCAGGTCCGCGGAGAGGAACGGAAACCCCGTAGGGGCCGCGGGGCACTCCGACGGCTCACGCGTCACGGCCATCGACTCCGTGGTGCCGATGTCGGCTTCGACCCGGAGGGCGATCACTCCGTCGGTCGGCATGACGCATCCGCCGGAGACGGGCTCATCGTTCTCGATCATCCAGATCTCGTACACCTCGCCCGCTTCCGGGTCGGGCAGCCCGCTTCCCCAGAACACGGCGCCGGACTCGCCCGGCGTGTACGCCACCATGAGTGTGATGTCGTCACCGCCACCCGTGAAGGGGACGACACGCTGCGACGCCGTCACCTGGGTCTCGATGGTCGACGACGGCGAGATCGCGACGATGACGACGAGTGCTGCGGCAACGGCCGCCGCCGCGGCGAGCGCGTGCCATGCCCGCGGGCGGCGAGTCCGGCGTTCCGATAGCTCGTCACGCGGCTCAGATCCGGCTGCAACCGGCGTCGACCGCTCGTCGCGCGGTGACGCGAGGATGCGCTCGAGCATCGAATCGTCGACCGGCAGCGGAGTGAGCGTGAGGGCGAGCCGGCCGGCGGTCTCGGCGAATGCGACCTCGATCGCCCGGCATGCTTCGCAGTCGCCGTGGGAGGCGCGCTCCCGCCGCAACAGCGCCGCCTCGTCGTCGTCGAGACCACCCAGTGCGTCGGCGGCCATGAGCTCTTCGAGAGCGGAGTGATCGAGCGTCATCGTTCGACCTCTGCGAGGGCTTCTCGCATGCGGCGCATGCCGAGCAGGGTGCGTGACTTGACAGTGCCGAGCGGGATGCCCGTCTGTTGCGCGATCTGGGACTGCGAATGGCCGTCGAAGTACATCATCTCGAGCACCTGTCGTTGCTCGAGAGGAAGGTCCGCCAATGCCGCCTGCACCATCCGACGTTCGGTGGGCTCGGCCAGCTGTCGCACGACCTCATCGGCGTGATCGGCCTCTTCCTCGAGCGCCTGGGGGATCGCGGCTTCGGCGCGGCGCCGGTGGGCCTCTTCGCGACGCACGAGGTCGACGGCACGGTGGTGCACCATACCCATGAGCCAGCTCCTCACCGAGCCCCGTTGGCCGTCGTAGGCGCCCGGGTTCTTCCACACCGCCATGAACGCCTCCTGCACGATCTCCTCCGCGAGGTGCGATTGCCTCACGACCCGCTGCGCAAGGGCTTTGGCCGACGGCGCGTACCGATGGAACAATCCTCGGAACGCATCCTCGTCGCCGCCGAGCAGGCGTTCCATGAGATCTTGGTCGCGCGTCTCGGGCATCTCAACAGCACCCAAGATCGCGCTCCGACCCGAACTCACTGTCCCCTGCAAGAACGGCACCTTCCACGGAGCGGGCTCGTCTCGCGGGGTATTCGCAGCCATGGGTGGATCGGATGGATCAGCCCTCCACCTGCTCGTGCATGCGCCGGCCCGCTGTCTCGAGGATCTCCGACAGGGTGCTCGGCGTCTCCGGCTCGTACAAGGCACTTCCGACCGACAGCGACAGAGGTCGCGGTGTGTCCTGTTTCGAGTTGTGCACGGCGATCGCTTCCACGAGACGCGAGAGCACCAACGTCTCGGCACCGGCTGCTTCGCCCGTCAGCAGCACGGCGAACGTATCGTGGGTGATGCGGGCAGGAAGGTCGGCATCGCGCACAGCGTCGAGCAGTACCTCCGCCGCCTCGCGCGCCTCGTCGGGGACGACTTCACCCTCGACGCGCACGAACAGGAACACGACCGAGGCCCGGCTACGGTCGGCCATGTGCAGGTGATGCTCGGCGATCGGCACGAACCCCCGCAGGTTCAGCAAGCCGGTGACCTCGTCGGTCGTCGCGAGCTCGCGCCGGAGCCGGCGGATCGACACCGCATACAGAACCGAACGCGACAGCAGTCCTTCGGGGATGGCACCCATCACGAGGTGGTCCTCCGCGCCGGCGTGCATCGCGACGGACCCGTCGGTCTCATGGTCGGCCCGGGTGATGACAACGACTGCCGCTTCGGGAGTCTTGCTGCGCAGGAGCTCGAGCAGCTCCAGAGGGCCCTGTCCGTTCATCGCCACCACGACCGCGTCGGTCCGCTCGCCGGGACCGAGCTGGTCCACGCTGTCGACCAGTCGCACCTCGAAGCGCTCGTCGTCGGCGAGTTCGTGTGTAAGCTCCTCGGCGAGCCCTACGAGCATCACCGTCATCGCGTCGTCCATATGTCCTCCTGGTTCGTGGCTGGATTATCCCATCCGCTCAACCTGCGCGTCGGGCGGAAGCCGGAGTGAAGCTCCTCGGCGGAACCTGGTGCGCCGCCACGCTTCCGATACAGGAACGCCACGGCGTCGCAGGCGCTGAGCCGACGGGTGCCCGAGTACGCTTTGAAGATGCCCGAGCCTCGCTCCAGCGTTGCCGTGGGATCCGGGCCCGGCCATGGCCGGGTGACCCGGCTCGCCGTCGCCCTCACGGCCACCCTCTCGGTGCTGATCGGCATCGGCAGCGCCTACGGCTTCGTTGCGTACCAGCAGGCGGGCGACTCGGGGCCCACGATCCCTACTCCCGATCCCTCGGCTCCCATCGAGGTCGTCGAGGCCACGGGGCCATGCGTCGATGATGTGTGCAACTACCTGATCCTGGGCAGCGATTCCCGGGCCGGGCTCACCGACGATGAGCTCGACCAGTTCGGCACCGACAAGCAGATCGGCGGTGAGAATCGAGCCGACACGATCATGCTCGTGCACACCGATCCGTCCCTCGAGAAGGCGATCATCCTGTCGTTCCCGAGGGACCTCTGGGTGGAGATCCCCGGCCGGGGCGAGGACAAGATCAACGCCTCGTTCGAAGGCGGCATACAGGGCGGCGGCGCACAGCTCGTGGCAGCGACCGTGAACAAGCTCACCGGGCTCAAGATCAACCACACGCTCTACGTGGATCTGGCCGGATTCCAGGGGGTCGTGGATACCCTCGGAGGCGTCGACATGTGCATCCCCGCCGAGAACGTCAACACGCCCGATGGGCGCATCGTGGATGAGCTCACCGCGCTCGATGTAGCTCCGGGTTGCCAGAGGCTCCCCGGGGATCAGGCGCTCGCGTACGTGCGCACCCGCCATCTGCGTTGTGACGCTGCAGCCCCCGACTTCTATCGGATCGCTCGCCAGCAGCAGTTCCTTCGAGCGGTGATCAACAAGTTGCTCCAGCCCGACCAGATCGCTCAGCTCCCGATCATGATCAAGCCCATCATGCAGAACCTCACACGCGACGAGGAGCTCAACCTGGCCGACCTCGCGTTCCTGGTCGGCCAGCTCGAGGGCATCTCGACGGGCGCGGCGGAGTTCCGCACCGTGCCCTCGTTCGTGGATCCTGCGAACCTCGGCATCCTGCGCATGGACGCTTCGGCTCAGCGCGTCTTCGCTGCGATCCGCGACGGGGAGCCTTTGGGCGAGATCGGCCGCGACCTCGTCTACACACCTCCGTCGGAGGCAAACGTTCCGGTGCTCGTGGTCGACCACGGGTCTGGTGGCGCGGTGGCCGGGGTGCAGGACGTGCTCTCGCAGGCCGGCTTCGACATCTCGCCCGGCCTCTCGACCTACGAGCGATATGCGAAGAAGGTGCCGGGGAGCGTGATCGCGTACGCGCCCGACGCCGATGCGGAGGCGCAGGTGGTGAAGAAGTACTTCCCGACGCTCGAGCTGCAGCAGGTCAAGGGCCTGCCCGACGGCGTGGCCGTCTTCGTTGACGGCTCGTACCGGCCGGCGGAGGTCGGCGAGGGCGTTCCGCCATCCGAATGCCCCTCGGCCGTCTGATGCGGGCGCTCGTACTCGCGGGTGGGGAAGGGTCGCGCCTGCGTCCCATCACCTCGACCAATGCGAAGCAGCTGATCCCGGTCGCAGGAACACCGATCCTGTTCCAGGCGTTGGAGGCGATCGCCCAGGCCGGCATCGCCCAGGTCGGCGTCGTCACCGGCGCCACGGGCGCAGAGGTCCGCGCAGCGGTCGGCGACGGCTCCCGGTGGGGACTCGACGCGACGTTCATCGAGCAGGAAGCGCCGCTCGGCATCGCCCACGCCGTGATGACCGCGGAAGCGTTCCTGGCCGGCGAGCCTTTCCTGCTGTACCTCGGCGACAACGTGCTGCTCGGTGGCGTCACCAGGTTCGTCGAGGAGTTCGAGCGGAGCGACGCCGACGCGCACATACTGCTCGCCCACGTGCGCGAGCCGGAGCACTTCGGAGTGGCGGTGCTCGAGGGTGACCGGGTCGTCCGTCTCGTCGAGAAGCCCACCGAGCATCTGAGCGACCTGGCGCTCGTCGGCGTGTACCTGTTCCGCAGCTCGATCCTCGAGGCGTGCCACACACTGGAGCCGTCCGGTCGCGGCGAGTACGAGATCACCGAGGCGATCCAGTGGCTGCTCGACGAAGGCCGCGAGGTGCGCGCCGAGATGGTGAGCGGCTACTGGAAGGACACGGGTCGTCCCGAGGATCTGCTCGAGGCGAACCGCATGATCCTCGCGAGCCTCGAGGCTTCGATCGAGGGCGAGCTCGACGATGCAACCTCGGTCGCCGGATCGGTGATCGTCCGCGCCGGTGCCAAGGTCACCGGCAGCGTGCTACGAGGTCCGATCGTCGTCGGGGAGGGCGCGACCATCGAGCGTTCGACCGTTGGACCCGACGTCTCGATCGGCCGGGCATGTCGTATCGAAGGCAGCGAGGTGGTCGATTCGATCATCATGGATGAGTGCACGATCGCCGATGTGCACGGACTCACCGGATCGATCCTCGGCCGACGCGTCGAGGTGCGCCATTCGGGCGGAAGCGGCGCCCACCGCCTGATCGTCGGCGACCAGAGCCGCATCGAGGTGGACTGAAGCGCGAGAGCCGCCCTCGTCATCTAGGCCGTTCGTTGGTTCCCCCGCGACGAGCTCGCGCCTACCATCCGCAGGGTGGAACAGCTTCCTCTCGTCGTGCCGGGGCGCCGAAAAGCGGTATCTGCGTTCCTGCTCGCGTGCCTCGGTCCGTTCCTGATGGGGAGCAGCTCTCCCGCGGCGATCGTGCTCGGCTTCCGCTCGCTCGACGAGTCTTCGGTTGCGGGCGCACGTGCCCCGGGCAGGGTGAGTGCGTACGGCGCCATCGTCGTCGGCGCGCTCGGCCTGTGGTTCTGGGGTTGGTTCGTGGCTCGGCTCGCAGGTGAGCTCTCCGAGCGCGGCAAGGATCCCGGCCTCGTGATCCCCCTGGCGGGCGGATTGGCGTTCGTGTGGCTCGCATCCGCGGCCGCGGGCTGGCTCGCAGGACGCGGCAGCCGAGCATAGCCCCCGGAGACGGGGTACGGGGGCTCAAGAAGCGAGGCCCAGCCGAGCGTAGCCCCCGGAGAAAACAGCGTAAGCTTCGTGGCTCATGCGAGCCGTGATCGACGCCCGGCCGGCGCTCGACCCACGTCGCACGGGCGTGGGTCACTACACCCAGCAGCTGATCCGCCACCTCCCGTACGCCGACCCTACGAACGACTACGTCGCGTGGTATCTGCACGCCAAGGGCCTGTTCCGTCCTCGGTCCTTCTTCTCTGGTGTGCATGCCCCCAACCTCGCCGAGAAGGCGTCGCGGTTCCCGGCTCGGGTGTTCGGGCCGATGTCATCGCGATTGGGGGTGCCGCGCATCGAATGGTCGGTGGAGTTCGACATGCTGGTCGCCACGAACTTCCTGCCGCCGGCGACCCACAGCTCCGGCGTGGTGATGGTGGTGCATGACCTCGCGTACGAGCGCCTGCCCGAGACCGCGCCGCACATGGACGATCGATGGCGACGCCGTTTCGATTCCTGGCTCCAACGAGCCGCGGGTGTGCTCGTGCCGTCGCGGTCCACCAAGCACGATCTGCTCGAAGCCCATGACGTCGATGATGATCGCGTACATGTGACGCCGCTCGGCGTCGACATGGGCGCGTTCGCGCCGACGCCGCTCGAAGCGGTGGACGCGGTCCGGCGGAAGTACGGGGTCGATCAGCCCTACGCCTTGTTCGTGGGAGGCATCGAGCCTCGGAAGAACCTCGATGCGCTCGTGCGGGCATTCGCGACGACCGCGCCGGGCACGCGGCTCGTGATCGCGGGTGGACCAGTCCGGTGGGACCCCAAGGCGGCGGATCGGCTCGAGGCCGTCATCGCCCAGCTTCCCGCCGCGGCGCGAGCTCGGATCGTGCGGACCGGCTACGTCAGCGACCGCGAGAAGGTGGCCCTGATGACGGGCGCGACGATGCTCGCGTACCCATCGCTGTACGAGGGGTTCGGTTTCCCCGTGTTGGAAGGTTTCGCCGCCGGGTTGCCGGTGCTCACCTCCGATGTCTCGTCGTTGCCCGAGGTGACCGGCGATGCCGCGATCGCAGTGGATCCACGTGATGAGCTCGCGATCGCCGAGGGCATGTCCCAGCTGTTCGACGATGCCGATCTGCGGGCGATGCTCTCGGCCGCGGGACTCACCAGAGCCACGCGGTTCACCTGGGAAGCCACGGCACGCGCCACGGCCGTGGCCCTGCGCGCCGCCCACGAGAGGGTACGCGGGTAGACTCGGCGCGTTCCCCGACCTTCGAGGTTGGCATGACTGAGAGCCGTATCCTGGTCACCGGCGGCGCCGGATTCATCGGGTCGCATCTCGTCGACGCGCTGCTCGCGCGCGGCGACCGTGTCACCGTGCTCGACCGTCTCTCAGCCGGCGGCAGCCTTGCGAACCTCGAGCACGTCGGCGCCGGCCCCGACCTGACCTTCGTCCACGGCGACGTCCGTGATGCGAGCGTGGTCGAGCGCCTCGTCGGCGAGGCCGAGGTCGTCGTGCACGCAGCCGCCGAGACCCACGTCGATCGGAGCATCGACGAGCCGACGGCGTTCCTGACCACGAACGTGCTCGGCACGCAGTCGGTGCTCGACGCCGTGCGGCGCCACGGCACGCGCATGCTGATGATCTCGACCGACGAGGTGTACGGCGCGGGCGATCCGGCGGGTGGTTCGTTCGACGAGGAGTCGCCGCTGCGTCCTCGCAGCCCGTACGCGGCGAGCAAGGCGTCTGCGGACCTGCTCTGCGCCGCATCGGTCTCGACCTACGGCCTGCCCGTCGTCGTGGTGCGCGGCACGAACGCGTTCGGACCACGCCAGATCGAGCGGGTGGTGCCGACGTTCGCGGTGAACGCTTTACGTGGCGAGCCCGTGCCCGTCTACGACCAGGGAGAGCAGCGGCGTGAGCTCCTCTACGTCGAGGATTGGGTAGCGGGCGCCCTGACCGCGCTCGACCGTGGCGAACCAGGCATGGTCTACAACCTGGGCGAGGGCCACGAGCTCGCCAACCTCGAGCTCGCGAGGCGCATCTGCGAGCTGGCCGGGGCCCCGGCCGACCTGATCGCGCTCGTCGCCGATCGGCCGGGGCACGACTTCCGGTACGGCCTTCGTTCCGATCGCCTGCTTGCGCTGGGGTGGCGCCCGGCATGGACGTTCGACGACGCGCTCGCGCACACGGTGGCGTGGTATCGAGATCATCTCGACACCCTCGACGCTGCACATGTCGTGCCGATCGTGACGGCACCTCGCATCGCGGGAGCGGGCGCATGAGGCTGGTCGTGACCGGGGCAGGCGGCGACCTGGGGCGGGCGTTCTTGCGGCAGGTGCCCGCGCACCATGAGGTGCACGCGTTCGACCACGCGGCGCTCGACATCGGCGACCACGCTGCCGTGCGGCAGGTCGTGGAACCCCTGCGGGCCGATGCCGTCTTGAACTTCGCGGCCTTCACCCAGGTCGATGGCAACGAGACCGATCAGGCACGGTCCTTCCGCGACAACGCTCTCGGTCCTCAACACCTAGCGCTCGCTGCGCGGGCGAGTGGCGCCGTGCTCCTGCACGTGTCGACCGACTACGTCTTCGACGGCGCCAAGGGAGCTCCGTACGACGAGACCGACGAGGCGTCGCCGTTGTCGGTGTACGGACGCGCCAAGCTCTCGGGCGAGCGGTTCGTTCGAGAGATCGCACCCGAGTCGTTCGTGGTGCGCGTCGGCCACGTGTACGGCGGAGGCCATGACTTCCTCTCGCGCACGGCGCGCCGTCTCGCCGACGGGCAGGCGGTAGCGGGCCTCGCGGATCGATGGGGCTCACCCACCTTCGTCGATCACCTGGTCGAGCGCATGCTGCCGCTCGTGTTGACCGGTCGCTTCGGGCTCTACCACCTGGGCGGCCCCGAGCCCGCGTCGTGGTTCGAAGTCCTGACACGCCTTCACGGACTCACCGGGTCGGCGGGCTCGGTCCAGCGCCAGCTCGCCGGTGAGCTCGCGTTGCCTGCTCCCCGTCCGGTCTACTCGGCGCTGACGAGCGTGTTCACGCCGCATCTCGGGATCGATCCGATGCCTTCCCTGGAGGAAGGGCTCAAGGACTTCCTGGCGGTCGCGCTCGACCCGTCGTGAAGGCCGGCCGGCAGCGGCGGGCGTCCAGCGGGCCTCAGTTGACTCCGGCGATGCGCCGGCTGATCCCGCTGATGGTTCCCGCCATCATCGCGATCGCGTGTGTGCGGCCCGGCGGCGGCGACGACCGGTCGGGGGCACCGGAACCGACGGCTCCCTCGCCCGTCGTCACGAGCCCATCTGCCGCCCAGCAGGTCGACGCGGCAAGGTTCCAGACCCGATGGCCGATCAAGCACGTGGTGTTCCTGATCAAGGAGAACCGCACGTTCGATCATCTCTTCGGCAGGTTCCCGGGAGCCAGGGGAGTGACCGTCGGCATGGATCGTGGTGTCGAGCGACGACTCGAGCGGGGCACCGATCAGGCGACGCACGAAGACATCCCGCACTGCTACAACTGCGCTCTCGCCGCGTGGAACGAGGGCGCGATGGACGGGTTCAACCAGAGTGAGTCCGCGGAGCGATGGGCGTACACGCAGCTCCGCAAGGATCAGCTTCCGAACTACTGGCGGTGGGCGAAGGAGTACGCGTTGTTCGACAACGTGTTCGCGAGCGCGCACGGCCCGTCGTTCCCCAACCACCTGTACACGATCGCCGCGCAATCGGGTGGTGCGCATGACAACCCTCGCCGGCGTCCGGGTCTCGGCTCGAACACGTTCGGTTGTGACGCGCCGCCGGAGCAGCTCGTCGAGGTGGTCGACTCCGAAGGCGTCACGAAGCGGGTGCGCCCATGCTTCGACTTCCTGACCGAGGGCGACCTTCTGAACCGGGCGGGGATCCCCTGGTCGTACTACGCGGCGCAGGAGGATCAGCGTGGCTACATATGGTCTGCCTACGCCGCGATCCGTCGTTACCGCGAGAACCCTGAGAGATGGCAACAGCACATGTTTCCGGTCGACCGGGTGTTGCAGGACATCAGAGCCGAACGAGCTGCCGCCGGTCACGTGGATCACGCCGCGCTTCGAGCTGAGCGAGCACCCCGAGTTCAACTTCTGTCACGGGGAGAACTGGTCGACCAAGGTGATCGACGCGATCATGCGCAGCGACATGTGGAAGGACACCGCGATCTTCCTCACGTGGGACGACTACGGCGGCTTCTACGATCACGTGCCGCCGCCACAGGTCGACGGGTTCGGGTTCGGCATCCGCGTGCCCATGTTGGTGCTCTCGCCCTACGCGAAGGAAGGCATGGTCTCGCACGAGCTCGGTGAGTTCTCGAGCGTGCTGCGCTTCATCGAAGACAACTGGGGACTGACGAAGCTCACGAAGCGCGACCGTCGAGGCCACGCCGATGCTGAGCGCCTTCGACTTCCAGCAGGAACCACGGGCACCGACCCCGCTGCCCCTTCGCGACGACTGCGAAGGCCCGATCTACTTCGAGACGTAGGAAGCTGGTCATCATGGGTGACGAAGACCGATACAACGACGCGAAGGATCGCTACCTGACTCGCGAGCCCCAGCAACTCCGACTCGACCCGGACGATGCCCTTCCGGCTCGGTCGGCGCTTTACGACCGAGGTGCCCTGGTGCCTCTCCGAGTCGCGGAAACGACCGAGCTGTCGCGTGATGAGCAGGCGGCGCTGAGGGCCATGTTCGACGTCGCATGGGGTGGAGAGGACGGCGGATTCTCGGACGACGACTGGGCGAGCGCGATTGGCGGCACACACTTCCTGCTCGAGATCGACGGAACGATCGTGTCGCATGCGTCTGTGGTCGAGCGAGTGCTCGAGACGGGCGGCCGCGAGCTGCGGACCGGCTACGTCGAGGCCGTGGCAACGAGGCCAGAGCATCAGCGGCTCGGCTACGCGACGCAGGTCATGCAGGCCGTCGGCTCCTTCATCGACGAGTGGTACGAGCTTGCAGCGCTCGGCACCGGACTGCTGAGCTTCTACGAACGGTTCGGGTGGGAGGTCTGGCGCGGCCCGACGTCCGTGCGGACCGAACGCGGCGAAATCGCAACACCCGATGAGGACGGCCTCGTCATGATCCGGCGGACTCCGGCGACACCGGAGATCGACCTCGACGCCGGGATCAGCTGCGACTGGCGCCCCGGCGACGTGTGGTGACCGCTTGCCGCTCGCGGCCGGCCGCGGGCCGGTGCTAGGCTCGGTCGCCGTGAGCGATGAGGGGCCGACCGGCGCCGAGGCCGATCAGGAGCTGCGTGATCGGCTGCGCCAGATGGTGGACCAGCTGCAGGCAGAGCAGCGCGAGACGGTTCCGGCGGCCGAGCCGTACCTGGCCTCCGGTTCCGCCCTGAAGGGCACGCTCAAGCGGAGCGTGTTCCGCCTCACCCGCCCGGCGACCCGGCGGTCAGACAGGCTGGCAACCGACCTCGCCGCCGTCGCTCTCGAGCTCGCCGACCAGCTGCATGGGGTCACAGCAGAGCTCGAACGCATGAAGGGTGATCTCGACCGGCAGGATCGTGCCCTCGGCGAGATGCGCGCCTCGAGCGGCGTCGTCGACGCTGATGCCGGCGACCGGGCGCCGATCGTCGACGACAGCTACTACTGGGCCTTCGAGCAACGGATGCGCGGCGATGCTTCCTCGGTGATCGCGCGCCTGCGGCAGTACGAGCGATTCGCCGTGCCCCTGCGCGAACGGCTCACCCCGAACGGCCCGAACGCGGAACCCGACGACCTTCAGCCCCTCTGGCAGCCCCTCTGGCTCGACCTCGGATGCGGACTGGGAGAGCTCTGTGAGCTCGTGCAAGAATGGGGCTGGCGCGTGCACGGGGTCGATAGCTCACCCGGCGCTATCGACGCGTGCCGAACCAAGGGCATCGATGCGACGCTCGCCGAGGTCGACGGGTACCTCGAGACCCGTCGCGGTGAGGCGCCATCCGCCGTGAGCGCCATCCAACTGATCGAGCACATGCCGCGAGGCGACTGGATCAGGCTGTTCGAACGCATCCACGCGGTGCTCCGCCCCGGTGGGGCGATGCTGATCGAGACCATCAACGGCCTCAACCCCGAGGCCGTGGCCTCCTACTTCGTCGCCGACGTGACACACACCTGGCCGGGGCACCCCGAGACGCTCCGGCTCATGGCCGAGCACGCCGGGTTCGATCGCGTCGAGATCGTCTTCCTCAACGAGGACCACCGGGGAAGCGCGCAGGACTTCGCGATCTGGGCCCAGAAGACCGACGAGAAAGCCGTCGAGCTTCCAGGCTGATCGTCCGCTCGGAAGGGGACCGGCTCGGGGTCGGTGCTAGCCTCCGGGGATCATGGTGGCCGAGGATCCTCCGGGCTCGCAGCAGGTGCCCGGCGACCAACACGACGACCAGGGCGACCTGCTGCGCGAGATGTACTGGGCTCGCGAGACCGCCGCCCGGGCGCGCATGAACACCGCTGAGATCCGCGATCGCCTGCACGATTTCGCTGCGCAGATGCGCACGGACGAGGCCGTCGTGATCCCGATGGGGGAGGGCAACCTGGCGTCGCCGTCGAAGTGGCGCCGGCAGCTCAAGCGGCGTCTGTGGCGCCTGATGCGGCCGGCCACGTGGCGTTACGATCGGCTGCTCGCCGATCACGCCGAGCTCACGACGAGCCTCGCCGAGAAGGTCATGGTGCTCGAGGCCGAGGTGAGCCGGCTCAAGGACGAGCAGGACGGGAACGCGCCTCGAGGCGGACCGGCGTGAGGATCGCCGTGCTGCACCCGCAGACGGCGTTCGTGCGGGGTGGGGCCGAGACGCACACCGAAGCCCTGGTGCGCGCCCTCCGCGATGCCGGCCACGAGGCCGACCTCGTGCAGATCGCCGGCAAGTGGTATCCGCCGAGCCAGCTCGCCCATCAGATGGCGGTCTGGCGGAGCTTCGACATCACCGAATCCAACGGCCTCGAGGTCGACGCCGTGATCGGACTGAAGTTCCCTGCGTACCTCGCCCAGCACGAGCGCAAGATCGTCTGGCTGATCCATCAGCACCGCACCGCCTACGAGCTCTGGGACCACCCCGACTATGCCGACCTCAAACGCCAGGACGACGGCGCGAAGGTGCGCGACATGGTCTGGGAAGCCGACCGCGTCGCGCTCGGCGAGGCCAAGCGCGTGTTCACGAACGCGAAGAACGTGCGTGACCGCCTCTGGAGCTCGCTCCGGATCGGCGCAGAGCCGCTGTACCACCCCAGCCGCGTCGCCGAGGACCTGCTCGGCTCGACCGCCGGGCCGCTCGGCGACTACCTGGTGTTCCCGAGCCGCATGGAGGGCTTGAAGCGTCAGTCGCTCGCGATCGACGCGATGCGTCACGTCTCGACCGGCGTGCGTCTCGTGCTCGTCGGCCGGGGACCCGACGAGCCGAAGCTGCGCGAGCAGGTCGAGCGCCTCGGCGTCGGGGACCGAGTCGCGTTCGAGATCGGCGTGAGCGACGAGCGGCTGCTGCAGCTCTACCGCGAGGCGCTCGGCGTCTACTTCGGCCCGTTCGACGAGGACTACGGCTACGTCACGATCGAGGGCTTCGCGGCCTCGCGGCCGGTGGTCACGCTCACCGACAGCGGCGGACCGCTCGAGTTCGTGCGCGAGGACGAGACCGGTCTCGTGCGCCCGCCCGATGCCGAAGTCGATCGCCGAGGCGTTCGATCGCCTGTGGAACGATCGAGAGGGCGCCGCGCGCATGGGTGCGGCGGGCAACGCGCTCGTACGCGCCGAGGTGCCGCGGTGGCCCGAGATCGTCGCGCGACTCCTCGACTGATGCAGGCGGCGCGGAAGCTGCGACGCCGCGTCGCGCGGCACGGCGCCGACCGTCGAGGTGCAGCACGGGCGGGGACCCGGTTCCCAGGGCGACGTCATCTTCGCCGGTCCGCTGCCGCCGGCGCCCACCGGCATCGCGACCTACGACAGGGCGGTGCTCGACGGGCCTCGATCGCATCGGGTTCACCGACCGCGCGCAGATGGATGTCGTCTGGCCGGTGCACACCAAGGACGCCGGCCGGCTTCCCCGGCTACCACCTCGGGGTGTTCCAGCTCGGGAACAACGTCGAGTTCCACCTCGAGATCTACCGGGCCGCGTTCCTGACGAACGCGCTCGTCGTGCTGCACGACCTGGCGCTCGACGACTTCGTTCGTGGCCTCAAGGCGGCGGGCGATCCGCTCGGCTACATGGCCGCTCGCGAGGCAGCGCCGTCTGCGAGGCACGACTCGAGGATCCCGACGTCGTGCGGAACGAGCCGCTGCGCGAACCGTGGTGCGCGCACGTCGCGCGGCGCGCGCGCGGCATCATCGTGCACTCGCGATTTCGGCCGACGCTACCTCGAGGGCTTCGGGTGCCGCACGCCCGTCTTCGTGGTGCCGCATCCGGTGGTCGAGGCGCCCGCAGCGTTCGAGCGAGCGGCGCCGCGTGCCGCGAGAGCTGCGCGCGCGAGCGTCGGGCGGCCATCGTTCCTGGTCGTGGCGCCCGGCGACATGAACGAGGCCAAGCAGCTCGACGCCCTCGTCGCGCGCGGCCGCGCGGCTCGACGACGACGCGCACGTCGCGATCGTCGGCCGGCGCATCGCGGGCTACGACGTCGAACCGGCGATCGACGCCGCGGGCATGGGCGGCGCGGATCAGCGTGCACTCCGATGTCGACCGACGACGAGTTCCTCGCGTGGCTCGTGCGCAGCCGACGTCGTCGTGGACCTGCGGTTCCCGCACCGCGGCGAGGTGAGCGGCTCGCTCAGCCGGGCGATGCAGGCCGGCGACGCCGACGCGTCGTGAGCGCGACCGGCACGTATCTCGACGTGCCCGACGACGCCGGTGGTGCGCGTCGCGCCCGGGCCCGCCGACCCCGAGGAGCTCGCGGCCGTGCTCGCGCGCCTGCGCGACGACGACGGTCTGCGGGCGCGGATGGGCGCCGCGGCCGCCGCGCACATCGAGCGTCAACGAGCGAGCGAGGCGACCGCACGCGGCTACGAGCACGCGATCGATCGAGACCCTCGCGCTCGTCCGCGACCCGGCTCGCAAGGCCATGGCGATCTGGGGCAAGGCGCTCGTCGACGCCGGCATCACCGAGGAGATGGTCGGCGAGGGCTACGGCATGGAGTACGCGCAGCGCGCTCGCGAGCTTCGAGCCGGGCTCCGAAGTGGCCGAAGCACGCGAGAACTTCGAACGATCGCCATAGCTCGGCCGCAGGTCCGCCTGCCCCCGTTGCTAGACTCGTCGCCGCGCTGACCTGCGGGTCTTCGTCCGCCGCGTCCGCACTCGACAGGAGCCGTCACGATCGCCGCCACCACCGTCACCGAGCGCACGTCCGAGGCGCCGCACCTGCGGCTCGGCACGCGCCTGCGCGAGCTCTGGGGCTATCGCGAGATCCTCGCGAACCTCGTCCGCAAGGAGCTGAAGGTCAAGTACACGGCCTCGTTCCTGGGTGCGGTCTGGTCGCTGCTGAACCCGGTCGTGTTCCTGGCGGTGTTCTCGTTCGTGGTCGTGGTGCTCGACAACCGGGTGCCCGACTTCCCCGTGTTCCTGCTCTCGGGGCTGCTCGCGTGGAACCTGTTCTCGGCGTCGCTGCTCTCCGGGCTCGAGCTCGGTGATCGACAACTCGAACCTCGTGAAGAAGGTCGCGTTCCCGCGAGAGATCCTTCCGCTCGCCTCGATCGGCGTCGCGCTCGTCGACTTCGTGCTCCAGACCGGCGTGCTGCTGCTGTTCATCGTCATCTCCGGCCACGGCATCGGGGTGGCAGGCGCTCGTGCTGTATCCGCTCGCGTTCGTGACGCTCATGGTGTTCACGACGGCGGCGACGCTCTGGACCTCGGCCGTCAACGTGCGCTACCGCGACGTCCAGCACCTGTTGAGCCTCGGGCTGCTCGTGTGGTTCTGGATCACGCCGATCGTGTATCAGGCGGCGCTCGTGCAGAACGTGCTGGTCTCGCGCGAGATCGCCGGCGTAAGCCTCTGGAACCTCTACCTCGCTGAACCCGCTCACCCCGATCGTGCTCGGGCTTCCAGCGAGCGCTCTACGGGGACCCGCGTACAGGACGGCCAGCAGGTGCTGCCCGACGTGCTCCGTCGCGTGGCAGGCGGGCCTGCTGGCGATCGTGCTCGCGGTCGTCGATCGTGCTGCTGCTGCTCGCGTGGCGATTGTTCTTCCGGCTCTCCGGCGACTTCGCGGAGGAGCTGTGACCGGCCGCGATCGAGGTCGACGGCGTCTCGAAGCGGTTCCGGCTCTACCGCGAACGGCCGTCCAGCGTGAAGCAGCGGCTGCTCGTCACGCGGTCGAAGGCCGAGGACTTCTGGGCCCTGCGCGACGTGTCCTTCGACATCGAGCAGGGCTCCTCGATCGGACTGATCGGCCACAACGGCTCGGGCAAGACGACGCTGCTGAAGTGCATCGCCGGCATCCTTCGCCCGACCGAGGGCCGCATCCGCTCGCGCGGCCGCATGGCGGCCCTGCTCGAGCTCGGCGCGGGGTTCCACCCCGAGCTGACCGGGCGCGAGAACGTGTACCTCAACGCGTCGTTCCTCGGCCTCGACCGGCGCGACGACCGAGCGCGTGTACGACGACATCGTGGAGTTCGCCGAGCTCGAGGACTTCATGGAGAACCAGGTCAAGTTCTACTCCTCGGGCATGCTCGTGCGGCTGGGGTTCGCGGTGGCCGTGCACGTCGACCCGGAGATCCTGCTGATCGACGAGGTGCTCGCGGTCGGCGACGAATCGTTCCAGCGGCGATGCCTCGAGCGGGTGCGTGAGTTCCAGCGGGACGGGCGCACGATCGTGCTCGTCACCCACGCGCTCGACACCGTCGTCGACGTCTGCGACCGCGCGGTGATGCTCGACCACGGCTCGGTGCACATGCAGGGCGAGCCCGCCGAGGTCGTTCGCGAGCTGCGGCACGCGCTGCTCAGTCGCGATCCGGACTTCGTGCCCGAGGAGGGAACGCGCGAGGTCGAGGTGATCGGTGTGAGCTTCGACTCCGGTGGCGACGGCAACGGCACGGTCTGGCCCGGGGCCGAGCTCACGATCGCGGTCGACGTGCAGGCGAACACACCCGTGGCGGACCTCGACGTCTCGTTCGCGGTCGTGTCGGCGTCCACGAACCATGCCGTCGTCGACGGGCGGACCAGTGAGCTCGGCGTCGACCTCGGCGCCGTCGACGGCAAGCGCCGCGTGGTCTTCCGTGTGCCGCCCGCCGCTTGGGTCGGCGGCAAGTACTTCGTCACGATCGGCCTCGCCTCGAGTGCGGGCCGAGTCTTCCATGTGCAGACCCAGCGATACCTGCTGCAGGTGCCCGACGACGTCCAGGTGCCGACTCGCCTCGAGGTCTTGCCCGCTGCGAGCGTGGAGGACCTGTGAACCCCAACCCACCCGTCACCGATCCCGAGGCGCATGACGCGCACCTCGCCGAGCGCAGCGCAGGCCTCCCCGCGAGAAGGAAGGACCGCACGATGTTGATCGGCTTGATCCTGCTGTCCGTGGCTCTCGCGGCCCTCGCGCAGCTGACGCTGAAGCACGGCATGAACCAGGTCGCCTCGAACAGCGGTGAGCTGCAGCTCAACGCGCATTCGCTGAAGGACGTCGCCGGCACGCTCGCCGTCTGGGGCGGACTGCTGCTCTTCGGCCTGTCGGCGTTCGTGTGGCTCGCGGTCCTGTCGCGGGCGTCGCTCTCGTTCGCCTATCCGTTCGCCTCGCTCACCTACGCGCTGATCCTGCTCGCGGACCGGTTCGTGCTGCACGAGCAGATCCCCCCGCTGCGGTGGGCCGGCGTGCTCTGCATCATGCTCGGCATCGTGCTCGTGGCGCAGACGCCGCACAAGTGACGACGGACGCCGCACAAGTGACGACGGGCGCCGCACACGCGATGACGCACGCCGCACAAGCGGGAAGCGACGTCGCACCGGTGTCGGTCACCGTCGCTCCCGAGGCCGCAGAGCTTGCGGTCGTGATCGTGAACTACAACACCCGCGGGTTCCTGGAGCGGTGCCTCGCGTCGCTCGAGCGGCATCGCGGTGACATCGCGCTCGACGTGCTCGTGATCGACAACGCGTCGCGCGATGGCACGCACACGGCGCGGTGGCCGCGCATCCGTGGGCTCGGTTGATCGAGAACCCGAGCAACGTCTCCTCTCACCGGCCTGGAACCAGGGCATCGGCGCGACGGCAGCACCGTTCGTGTTGCTGCTGAATCCCGACACCGAGTGGTGGGCCGGCACGCTCGCCGACTACGTGCGGTCGCGCGGGCGCATCCGCGAGCAGGCATCGTGGGCCCGCTCGTTCGCAACTCCGACGGCACGGTGTACGAGAGCGGCAGGTCGTTCCCGAGCGTCGTCGACGCGGTGGGGCATTCGTTCCTCGGGTCGCTGCGCCCGAGCAATCAGTTCACGCGCCGATACCAGATGCACGGTTGGGATCGCACGACCGAGCGCGAGGTCGACTGGGTGAGTGGGTGCTGCATGCTGTTCCCACGTAGCGTGTTCGACGAGGTGGGTCCGCTCGACGAGGACTTCCCTCTCTTCGGCGAGGAGCTCGACTTCGCGACGCGACTCCGCGATGCGGGCCGATCGGTGGTCTACACGCCCGAGGTCGAGATCGTGCACGAGATCGGCGTCTCGAGGGGTCAGAGCCGCGAGATGCTTCTGATGCACTCCGAGAGCATCTACCGTTACTACCGGAAGCACCGTGCCACCGGGTGGCGCCGGGCGACGCTGCCGGCGGCGCGGCTGGTCCTGCGTCTGCGCGCCGAGCTCGAAGCGCTCCGAGAGAGGTTCACCACACGATGAAGGCCGTCGTCCTGGTCGGGGGCGAGGGCACCCGGCTGCGCCCGCTCACCGAGACCGTGCCCAAGCCGCTGCTGCCGCTCGTGGACCGGCGGGCCCTCGATCACGTGCTCGATCACCTCGGCCGGCACGGGGTGCACGAGGTCGTGCTGTCCTCGCCCTACCTCGAGGAGGACGTTCCACCCGTTCATCGCGGCGCGGGCGCGGCGATCCCGCCGATCACGTGGATCACCGAGACGCACGCCGCTGGGCACTGGCGGGGCGATCGTCAACGCGCTCGAGGCCGCCGGGACCGACCCGTTCTTCGCGCTGAACGGCGACATCCTCACCGACCTCGACCTGACTGCGATGCGGGGCTTCCACGACGCGAATGGGGCGGCGGTGACGATCGCGCTGCACCACGTCGATGACGCTCGCGCATTCGGCCTCGTCGCGACCGAGCGGCGACGGCCGGGTCCTCGAGTTCCGGGAGAAGCCCGAAGACCTGGTCCCCGGTGACGTGAACGCCGGCACGTACCTGCTCGACCCGGCGGTGCTCGGGGACTGGGCGGCCGGCGAGAGCGTCTCGATCGAGCGCGACATCTTCCCCGCCGTGATCGCCGCCGGTCATGCCGTCTACGGGTTCGTCGCCGACGCGTACTGGCTCGACCTCGGCACGCCCGAGAAGTACCTGCAGGCGCACTTCGACATGTTCGAAGGAAAGGTGCACGGCGCGACGTACCAGGCGCCATGGGTGGCCGAGGGCGCCGATGTCGACCTGAGGGCTCATCTCGGTCGATGGGTGGCGGTCGGGACCGGGGCTGCGATCGGCCCCGGCGCGCGGATCGACGACTCGGTGCTGCACCAGGGCGCACGGGTGGGCGCCGGCGCCCACGTGGATGGATCGGTGCTCGCTCGCGATGCCGTGGTCGGCGACGGCGCGACCGTCGATGGAAGCGTGCTGGGTGAGGGTTCCTCGGTTCCGCCGGGGCTGCGTCTGGTCGGCGCCAAGGTGGCGGCGGGGGCGGAGGCGATCGCACCGTGATCTCGTGCCTGCGGACGCGAACGATCATGGCCGCCGTACTCTGCGCCATCGTGGCATCGGCGGGCTCGATGCCGATGGCGCTCGCCGCGGGCGAGGGCACGACCGTTCCGGGCGCGACCGACGATGCGTTCACGGGCTCTCCTGCGCCCGCCACTCCCGGTATCACAGCCAGGAACGGCTTCCGCTTCTTCGGCTCGGGCTTCGGTCACGGCATCGGCATGTCGCAGTGGGGGGCCTACGGCCTGGCGCAGATGGGCTGGTCGCACAAGCGCATCGTGAAGCACTTCTACCGGGGCACCCGGGTCCAGCGCCTCGCCGATCCAGTGCGGAAGCTCCGGGTCGGCCTGACGTGGGATCGCACGGTGATCCACCTCGGCGCCAAGGACGGTCCGGTCCGGCTCTGGGTCGGCTCGAAGGGCGGCGCTCGCGTGGGGCGTGTGCCGGCCGGACGCACCTGGGCTGTGCGTGCGAAGGCGAGCGGGTTCGCCGTTCGCAACCACGACGGCAAGCTCGTAGGCGGTCGTACGTGGGGTGGTGCCTCGTTCGACCTGATCGCCACGTACGGCTCGGGAGCCCGCGCGTTCGTGCCCGAGGCCGACGGGGTCAGCGGCGTCGGATACGCCTACAACCGTGGCCACCTCGAGTTCAGCCTCTACCAACGCGGCAGCCGGTGGAACCAACGACTCGTGCTCCCTGTCGACTTCGAGCAGTACCTCTTCGGGCTCGGAGAGATGCCGAGCTCCTGGCCGCCTGCCGCCCTGCGATCACAAGCCGTTGCCGGTCGCACGTTCGCCACCTACAAGGTCAAGCGATACCCGCCGAACGCCCAGTGCAACTGCGACATCACCGACGGCACCAACGATCAGGTCTACGTGGGCTACAACAAGGAAGGCGGCCCCGACGGCAACCGTTGGGTTGCGGCCGTGAACGACACGCGAGGCCAGGTCATCACCCACAGGGGCAACGTCATCCAGGCGTTCTACGCGGCGTCCGACGGCGGCCACTCCGATGCGGTGGAGGACGTCTGGCACGGCGGGGACGAGGCCTACGCCATCCCCTACCTCAAGGCGGAGTGCGACCCGGGGGAGAGCACGCCTGCGAACCCCTGGACCGACTGGCAGAAGTCGTACACGGCGAGAGCGCTCAGCGACCGGCTCGCGCCCTACACCG
Organism: uncultured Actinomycetes bacterium; assembly: GCA_963831325.1. Lineage (GTDB taxonomy): Bacteria > Actinomycetota > UBA4738 > UBA4738 > HRBIN12 > JAOUEA01. Next base: position 192,747 of record CAWHQA010000009.1, on the reverse strand, counting down.
GTGCGATCGGCACCGTGCGAGGGTTCCCGAAGGTGAAGCGAGCCGAAGGCGGCCGCATCATCACGGCAACCGTCCGTGGATCGAGCGGCTCGGCGCCGATCACCGGATCGGAGCTCCGCTGGGCGATCGGTGCCTGGGACGGGCGCATCTGGATCGACACGAACAGGAACATCACCGGGCCGATCAGGGATCGTTACGACGAGGTGATGTGTCGCCCGGGCTTGCCCGCTTCCTCGATCCAGGACGTCGCCGGGGGAAGCAGGCAGCGCTTCCAACAGGGGGCGATCTTCCGCAACGGCGCTGCGGGCGTCACCGTCTGGTTGCGCGGAGCGATCTACGGTGAGTATCGCGACATCGGTGGCCCGAAGAGCAGGCTCGGCATGCCGGCATCACAGGTCGTCGCGGTGAACCCTGGGGCCGGCACCCGGGCCATCTTCGAGAAGGGGCGCATCTTGGCGAAGGCAGGCTCGGGCGCGCATGCGCTCTGGGGCCGGGTGCTCGGCGAGTACCTCGACCGCCGAGGCACCGATGGATCGCTCGGCTTCCCGACGAGCCGGGTGCGCCCAGATGGAAGCGGCGGTTCGCTCGCGCGCTTCGAGCACGGCACGATCGTCTGCCCCCAGGGTCGGGCCTGTCGCGTCGAGTGAGCGAGGCGCGCGAGATTGGCGGTCGGCGACAGCCCGACTCACCCACTCATGGGCAGTCGTCTGCCGCGCGTGGCTCAGGGGCGTTCGCCGTGCAGTTGAAGGAGTGCGCGAACCCGTCGGCGATCGTCGTGGCCTGGTCGGCGGTGAGTTCGGCCGGGCACGTCTGCAGCTGATCCCACGCTGCGAGCGCCACGGTGACACCCTCAGGCAGTCCTTCGTACGGCGCGGCGACCGTCATGGGTTGATCGGCAGCGACCCCTTTCAACGCGTCGATCACCTCGGGTGACGCTGCACCGTCGCCGCCGGCCCGGTAGTACAGCATGACGCCTGAGTGCTCGAGGAAGTGCACCACGGCCGGCTCGCTGCCGATGGGATCATCGTAGGAATCGGGGCTGCTGGGCAGGACCTGGCCGCCGTAGTGCTCGCCCGATGTGGCCGGCTTCTGCGCGTACTCGAGGGGGATGCCCTCGTCGACGTGCACGCCGGCTTCCGCGGAGCCGTCCGCCGGCCGGGTGATGTCGGTGCACCCGGCAGCGGCGGCAGCATCGATCGCTTCCTGAGGGATCGCGCGTGCGCCCTCGGCCCTGGTGAGGAAGTAGAAGGCCCCGACGCCGACGATGCCCACCACGATGAAGACGGCGGCTCGCCGTACGAACGCGTCGCGCGCCGCCCGCTTGCGCGAGGCGGCTCGCGCCTCGCGCGCCAGCTGCTTGCGTTCCCGGCGGGCCTCGTCGCCGACCGGCCCCGAGCGAGTCCTCGCCGGTCCGGTCGACGAGGGGGTGCGGCGCGCCTTCTTCCTCTTGTTCTTGTTCGTCACGGCTACATCGCTCCCCCGGCCTCGGGAGCCACGCCGGCGTACTCGCGGCCCTGTGAGGGGGGAGCCGAGTACTGGCTCGTGAAGTCGAACGCCACCTCGAGGCTCGGCGTGGCGCACGTCTGCACCCGACGCCAGGCCACGAGCGCCATGTTGACGCCGTCATCGAGCTGGCCGCCAGGTCCTTCGTAGTCGTACGGAGCCACGATCACGCGATCCTGCCCGACCGGGTCGTCCTGATCGTAGAAGTCCTTGATCGCATCGATCTTGTCCTGGGGCGCGTCCGGCGAGTACCACACGATGGTGCCGCCGTGCTCGAGCGAGTGCAGGGCGATGCCGATGTCGGGAGGCGAGTCGTACAAGCCCGCCGGCAGCGTGGCGGAGCCGACATGTGGGCCCGAGGCAGGGGGTGTGCTGGGGTACGTGTCGAGCGCCGGCAGCTGCGGGAACCGCGCGTCCCCCTCGATGTGGGCAGCGTCGGCGTCGGGGTAGGGGTCGGTCGTCTGTACCTCGGTGCAGCCGGCGGCGCGTGACGCCTCGGCCGCACCCGCCAGCAGCTCGTCCGGTGTCGGCAGGTTCGCTGCGGAGCTCTGCAGGTTGCAGCACGACGATCGCGACGACGACCGCGACCGCCGCGAGAGCGACGAGCGACATGCCCGATGGTGCGGGTGCGCTTCCTCGAAGCCATCCGGCGCTGGATCGCCTCGCGTTCCAGGCGCGCCTGCTCCTTCCGCTCGGCCTTCGTCGGACGACGACCGTCGTTCGGCTGCTTCGACACGTTCGCTGGAGCTCCCTTCAAGGCGTGCTGGCGAGCCACGGATGCTAGAGGGTACCCAACGCTCGGAGCCATCTGCGGCCGGCGTCGATGCTCAGCCCAGATCGATGAGCGGGGCGAGGTCGATCGTGGGTCGGGGCCCGGGCTCGCGGTCAGCGGGCATGGGGCCGCATGCGACGGTGCCGAGTGCCGACCATTCCCGGGTCACGCCGAGGGCTTCGCGCGCTTCCTCCCGGCAGAAGATCGACGAGCTGATCCAGCTGCTCGCGAACCCCTGCGCCGAGAGCGCGAGGAGCAGGTTCTGGATCGCCGCCCCCCGGACAGCAGGAACATGTCCCGCTCGGCGGTGCTCCGCTCGCCGTCCGCGTAGGCGTGCGCCCTCCCGAGCGTCAACCAGGGAACGATCAGCACCGGCGCCGCACCGAGCACGGCGTCACTGCGCGCCAGGCGTCGCTCGATCACGTCGTCGGGAGTGCCGTCACCTCGCAGATCCGCCCGCCACGCGGTGGCCATGGCTGCCAGGTAGGCGCGGCGCGCGGCGCTCGAGGTCAGCACGCTGAACCGCCACGGTCGCGTGTGGTGGGGCGCCGGGGCCGTGCATGCAGCGCCGATCGCCTGTTCGATCGCGGTCAACGGCACGGTTCCCTGGCCGAACGATCGGATCGTGCGGCGGTCGTGGAGTGCCTGCAGCGGCGAGGCGCGGAACAGATCCTGCTCTGGTGACCTCACGAGCGCTTGCGCCGGAGCGTCGACGCCGTCGAGCCGATCGACCCCGCGGACGATCGCCGCGGGCACCCGGGCGTCCTTCGCCATCACGAGGCCGCTCGCGGCAGCGACCTCGTCGGCCAACGCGATCTCGGTCGCAACGAGCTCGGCGCCACGGTCGTCGGCACGCCCTCGCAGGTCGACCAGGGCGGGGAGTCCTGCGCTCCCGATCGCGACGTTCACGACGCCGTTGCGCCAGGCTCGCCCGAACGTATCGGTGATCACGACGGCCAGGTTCCCGACCCCAAGCTCGGCCACGAGGTCTGCACGCAGCGCTCGAGCACTCGTATCGGGGTCGTGCGGCAGCAGGGCGAGCCAACCGGCGTCGACGTTCGACGCGTCGACGCCGGCGTTCGCGCACACGAATCCGTGCGCAGTCTCGGCGATCACCAGGTCGCCCCGGCGCGCCACGACGCGAACGGTCTCGGCGTCAACGGTCGAAGACCTGTCCTCGCTCGACACGAGCCGCCCCTCGGCCTTGGACACGATCTTCGAGGTGATCACGACGATGTCGCCGGCCTCGACCCCGGTCGACCGGACCGCCGGTGCGAGCAGCGCTGAGAGGTCGGCGCCCGGCCGCACCTCGGGCACACCCTCGACCGCACGCACCTCGACCGGTGGCCGGGGCCCCCCTGTCACGACAGGGCGCCCAGCGCGACCGCGGCGAGACGCTCGGCCGCGTCGTCGTTGCGCATCACGGAGTCGGTGACGATCACCCGAACGCCGGTGGCTTCGATGCGACCGGCGAGCCCGCGGTCGCGCTCGTCGATCACCCACGCCGCGAGCAGTCCGTCGTATGCGGATGCGGCCCCAGCGGCGGTGACCTCGAGGCCGACCGCCGGCATCAGCCGGTCGGCCATGCCGGAAAGGGGGGCGCCGCCGATGATGCCGCTCACACCCACCACGGCCGGGCGGCGCGACGCGACGACCGAGCGGAGTCCGGGCGTGGCGAGGATCGGTCCGAGCGAGACGACCGGGTTCGAGGGAGGAAGGACGACGATGTCGGCTCGGGCGATCGCCTCGAGCACGCCCGGAGCGGGCCTCGATGCGTCGACACCTTCGAACCGCACGCCCTTGACGTGGTCGGCGGCTCCTCGCTCGACCCAGTACTCCTGGAAGTGGAGGTCCAGGCGTTCGCCGGTCTGGGCGTCGACGGCGTCGATGCGCGTCTCGACGCGATCGTCGGAGACCGGAAGGAGCAGTGCGGTCACGCCGAACCGGTCGGCGATGCGCGCGATGACCTGCGACATCGTGGCTCCCCGCCGCATCATCGAGGTCCGCAGCACGTGGGTCGCCAGGTCGAGGTCGCCGAGGTTGAACCAGGCGTCGGGCGCGCCGAAGGCACGCAGCTCCTCCGCCGCGCGGAAGGTGTCGTCACGCCGTCCCCAGCCGCGTTCCCTGTCGAAGGCGTCGCCGAGCCAATAGGTCACGGAGTCGGGGTCGGGGCTCACGTGGAGTCCGTGCACGATCACGTCATCGGCGATGTTGAGGATCACGGTGAGGTCGGGGCCAGGCACGAGTCGAGTCATGCCTCGCAGGAACTTCCCCGCACCGATGCCACCGGCGAGCGCCACGACCTTCACGAGAAGCAGCGTAGTAGGCTCGCCGCCATGGCCCACAGGACTGGTCCGGCCAGCGGCCACGCACCCGATCGGCCGACCGGCCACAAGGTGCGCCGGGCACTCGCTCGGGCCGATCGGGGTGACGCACTCAGCGTCGATGAGGCGACCGCGCTTCTGGGAGCTAGGGGTGAAGAGCTCGAGCGCTTGCTCGAGACCGCCGCCCGACTCCGCGACCTGGGCCACGGACAAGTCGTCACGTACTCGCGCAAGGTCTTCGTGCCGCTCACGATGCTCTGCCGCGACCACTGCCACTACTGCACGTTCGCCAAGCCGCCCGCCAGGCTCGAGGCGCCGTACCTGACACCCGAGGAAGTGCTCGTGATCGCGCGCGCGGGAGCAGAGGCAGGCTGCAAGGAAGCGCTGTTCACCCTGGGCGATCGTCCCGAGGATCGGTACGAGGTCGCGCGAGCCTGGCTCGACGAGCGCGGGTACGACTCGACGCTCGACTACCTGCGGGCTGTCGCCATCATGGTCATCGAGGAGACGGGTCTGCTGCCCCACCTGAACCCCGGCGTGATGGGCTACGAGGAGATCGCGCGTCTCAAACATGTCAGTGCCTCGATGGGTCTCATGCTGGAGACCACGAGCGACCGTCTTTCGGGCAAGGGCGGTCCCCACTTCGGCTCGCCGGACAAGTTGCCCGCTGTGCGGCTGCGCACGATCGAGGACGCCGGGCGCCTCGCGGTGCCGTTCACGACAGGCGTCCTCATCGGCATCGGCGAGACCGAGCGTGAACGCGCCGAGTCGTTGTTCGCATCTGCGGGACCTGCAACGGCGCTACCACCATGTGCAGGAGGTGATCGTGCAGAACTTCCGGGCGAAGCCGCGAACCGCGATGCACGACTCACCGGAGCCCGGCGACGATGAGTTCCTCGCCGCGGTTGCGACCGCCAGGGTCGTGCTTGGACCGCGCATGCACGTGCAAGCTCCGCCGAACCTTTCGGACCCCGCGCAACGGCTCCGTCTGCTCGACGCCGGTATCGACGACTGGGGCGGTGTCTCGCCCGTGACGCCCGATCACGTGAATCCCGAGAAGCCCTGGCCCTCGATCGAAGCCCTCCACGCCACCACCGCGCTGCGCGGCAAGGCGCTGCGCGAGCGTCTCACCGTGTACCCCGAGTTCGCGACGAAGCCCGACCCGTACCTCGCCGCCAAGATGCGGGCGCCGGTTGCTGCGCTGCTCGGGCCCGACGCTCGCGGGGTCGAAGGACAGCGCCCGGAGGCGATCGCGTGGCAAGACCCAGACGTGCGCTGGAAGCCCCGCACGATCGCGCTCACGTTCGCGAAGGCTGCCGATGCCGGATCACGCGAGGACGCCACGATCGTGTACGGCGAGGCCGACATGCCCGAGGTGACGGCTGCGTGGGCGCGCAGCCGGGTCGCACCTGGCCGCCTCGATGCCGAGATCCGCTCGGCGCTCGTCAAGGCCGAGTCGCACCGGGCGATCACCGATGACGAAGCTCTCGCGCTGTTCCGCGCCGACGGCGACGCGCTCGATGCCCTCTGCTCGGTCGCCGATGGGCTGCGCGCCGACGCCGTCGGCGATGACGTCACGTACGTCGTCAACCGCAACATCAACTTCACGAACGTCTGCTACGTGGGCTGCCGCTTCTGTGCGTTCGCGCAACGAGAGGTCGACGACGAGTCCTACACCCTCACCCTCTCCGAGGTGGCAGACCGAGCAGAGGAAGCCTGGAGCAAGGGCGCCACCGAGGTCTGTATGCAAGGCGGCATCCATCCCGACCTGCCGGGCTCGTTCTACTTCGACGTCGTCGACGCGGTGAAGCGGCGCACGCCCGAGATGCACGTCCACGCGTTCAGCCCTATGGAGATCCTCAACGGCGCGACCAAACTGGGCATCTCCTTCGAGGATTTCTTGACCGAGGCGAAGGCGCACGGGCTCGGCACGATCCCCGGCACAGCGGCCGAGATCCTCGACGACGACGTGCGATGGATGCTGACGAAGGGCAAGCTGCCCGCCGACACGTGGGAGGAGATCGTCCGCACCGCCCACGGTCTCGGTATCGCGAGCTCGAGCACGATCATGTTCGGCCACGTCGATGCGCCGCCCCACTGGGTGGCGCACATGCGGCGCATCGGACGCATCCAGGCAGACACGGGCGGGTTCACCGAGTTCGTTCCGCTTCCGTTCGTGCATCAACACGCGCCGATCTACCTGTCGGGCAAGGCCCGGCCGGGCGCGAGCTTCGAGGAGAACCTGCGCATGCACGCCGTCGCGCGCATCCTGCTCGAGGGGCTGATCCCGAACATCCAGGTCTCGTGGGTGAAGCTCGGGGTCGACGCGTGCCAAACGATCCTGCGCTCGGGCGCCAACGATTTCGGTGGCACGCTCATGGAGGAGACGATCAGCCGCATGGCCGGCGCGGAATGGGGTATCGAGATGACACCGGACCAGTTCGACGACGCGATCGTCGCGATCGGACGAACGCCTGCGGAGCGCACCACGACCTATGGCCGGGTCGATGCCGGAGCGTGTCGAGCGTCATGAGCGCGTCCCAGTGATGGCGATCACGCCGCGGCGATGCGCTCCCATGGGTTGCAGACCGGCCGCTGGTTCGACACGATGGTCAAGGAACGAGGGATGAGGCAGGGAACTTCCTCGGAGCAGGACTTGTCATCGAGGCGGTTCTTCCCTCAGAATCACATCGATGTGATTTCGAGAGGGAGACGAGCATGCATCACTACATCCCTTGGCAAGAACGAGCGCGGTGTCGCGAATACGACCCGGAGATCTTCTTCCCCGAGAAGGGAGGCTCATCGAGGGAGGCCAAGCGGATCTGCAGCGAGTGTCCCGTGCGCATCGAATGCCTGAACTACGCCCTCCGACGTGACGAGCGATACGGCGTGTGGGGCGGCATGAGCGAACGGGAACGCCGACGCCTGAAACGCATGGCGTCCTGAGAACGGCCACCACGGTTCCACGAACCGCTCGACGAACAGCAGGGAAAGGGGAGGAGGCATGGCAGCAGCCAAGAAGACGGCGGCTCGCAAGAGGCCGGCCGCCAAGAAGAAGACCACCGCCAAGCGGAAGGTCGCCGCGAAGAAGACGGCCCTTAAGCGGAAGGTCGCCAAGACGAAGACCGCCGCCAAGCGGAAGGTCGCCAAGAAGAAGACCACCGCCAAGCGGAAGGTCGCCGCTCGCAAGAAGCCCGCCGCCAGGAAGAAGACGGCGGCTCGCAAGAGGCCGGCCGCCAAGAAGAAGACCACGGCCAAGAGGAAGACGGCCGCACGCAAGCGCTGATCGCGATCACTCGCGATCTCGAAGGGGGGCCTTCCGCCCCCCTTCCGCTTTCTCTCGACAGGGCCGTGCTAGGCTCGCCGCCGCTCGAGGGAGCCCTCGAATGACCCAGTCGTCACCTGCTGCACCCGAGCGCGCGCCCACCGTGCTGGTCGTCCTGGTGGTTCGTGACGCCGCCCCCTGGCTCGGCGAGACCGTCGCGGCGCTCGCCGCTCAGACATACCCACGCACGGCGGTCCTCGGTGTCGACGACGCCTCGAGCGATGACTCCCGCGCGATCCTCGAGCAGGCGCTCGGCGAGCGCCGGGTGATCGCATTGCCGACATCGCGAGGTCCTGCGGGGGCGTTCCGCGTCGCCATGGAACAGCCGGCAGCCTCCGAAGCGGAGCTGGTGCTGCTGCTGCACCACGAAGCCGCACTGGATCCCGATGCCGTGCAACGACTGGTCGATGCTGCGGTCGGCCTTCCAGGGGTCGACCACGTAGGCGTGGTCGGGTGCAAGGTGGTCGACTGGCAGGAGCCCCGACGGCTGCTCGACGTCGGTCGCTCCGCCGACATCTTCGGCCATGCCTACACCCCGCTCCAAGACGACGAGATCGATCAGGGCCAGTTCGACCGTGTCCTCGAGGTGCTGAGCGTCTCGTCGGCCGCGATGCTCATCTCGCGTGACACGTGGAAGAAGGCCGGCCTGCTCGATGAGCGGATCGCCGCGCGACACCAGAGTCTCGATTTCTGTTGGCGAGCACGCATCGCAGGCTTCCGGGTGGTGATGATGCCGCTCGCCCGAGCCCGAGTTCGCGTGGCCGCGCCCTCGGGTGATCACGAGGCGCGGTCAGGCAGACACAGCCCGCGGTACGAGGAGGATCGTGCCGCGATCGCCGCGATGCTGAAGAACTACGGGCTGATCTCGTTGCTCTGGGTGACCCCGATCGCGCTGGCGCTCGGCGTGATCCGTCTGCTCTTCCTCACCTTGGCCCGCAGATTCGAGGAGGCCTTCGACGTGCTCGCGGCGTGGGGCTGGAACCTGGCGCACCTCCCCGGCACGATGGCCCGGCGAAGGCGGATCCAGCGCGAGCGCCGGGTGAAGGATCGCGCGATCCGCCGGTTCATGGAAACGGCCGGGCTCCGGTTGCCACGTTGGTTCCAGATGGCAGAGCGCATCCTCGAGGAACAGCGCGAGATAGAGGAGCGCGACGATGGCGAGACCGTGTCGCGCCGCCTCCGCGACCGGACAGCATCGCTCGTGGGGACCCACCCGGTCATCGTGGGCTCGTTCGTCGGCATCGTCGTCGGCGCCCTGGTGATCCGTGGTCTGCTGGGCTCCGAGGTGCTTGCAGGCGGGGTACTGCCCACGTTCCCGGCCGAACCCGAGGACTTCTGGGCAGAGATGGCCTCGGCCTTTCGCACCACTGGGCTCGGCGGTTCGCTCTCCGCTACCCCCGCCCTGGGCGCACTGGGTGGCTTGTCCTGGTTGATGCTCGGGAGCACTGCGCTCGCGCAGAAGGTGGTGCTGGCAGGAGCACCGGTGCTCGCGGCCATCCTCAGCTACCGGGCTGCCGTGCGCCTCACCGGGCGCCCGGGTTCGTCGGTGCTCGCGTCCTGCGTCTACCTGCTCTGTGGGCTCATGCTGTGGGCGTTCTCGCAGGGCCGCCTCGATCTGTTGGTGGCGCTCGCGATCATGCCCTCCATCTTCGAGCGGATCGAAACGGCCTTCGCACCTGTCGAGCCGCCTGACGGAAAGTGGCGGTTCATCGCCGGGGTCGGCGTGACGCTGGCGGTCCTGTTGGCGTTCCTGCCCGGAGCAGCGCTCGCGGTGGGGCTTCTCGTGGCCGTGCAGCTCGTGGCCGGCTCCGCCCGGCTCCGCGGCATCACGCTCGTCGCCTCGTCGGTCGCGGCGGCCCTGGTGCTCTTGTTCCCGTTCGTCCCGGCGATGGTCGCCGACGGCGGGGCTTCGCTCGTCTCGAGGATCGGCACCACCGACCTTCCGCAGCTCGCTCGGCTCGCCCCTGGCCCAGGACCCGGCACCTGGGTCGTCGCCTCGTTCCTGCCGATCGCGGCGTTCATCTCGTTCGCGTTGGTCGGATCAGAGCTTCGGGCGCGGGCGATCCGTGCGGGGCTCGTGGCGCTGATCGGGCTGGCGTTGTCGTGGCTTTCGGCAGCCGACTGGATGCCCGGGTCGTTGTCGAACCCCCTCTCATACCTTGTCGTGGCCGCGGTTGCCGAAGTGATGCTCGTGGCCTACGGAGTCTCATCGGCGACTACCGGACTCGGCCGTGAGGCGTTCGGCATGCGCCAGGTGCTCACGGTGCTGCTGACGATCGTGCTCGGCGGTGGCCTCGTATTGCAGTCGATGGCCGCGCTCGTGGGAGGTTGGGCCGTCGGCGGACCCGATCAGGTCCCCGCCGCATGGTCCGTCCTGCAGAGCACATCGAACGGCAGCTTCCGGGTCCTGTGGGTCGGTGGGCGCGTCGGCGATCCGTTCCCCGCGCCCGGTGGCGACCCTTCAGGGCTCGCCCAAGCCGGCACGGCCACGCTCCGATACGGGCTCACCGGGCGTGACGGTGCACTGGCGATCGATCTCGCTCGTCCGTCGGTGGGGCCCGGGCCCGACAGCCTGGCTCGAGCGCTCGACGAGATACTTGCCGGTGGCACCCACCATGGAGGCGCGCTGCTGGCCCCCTTCGGTGTTCGGTTCGTGATCGCTGGCGACGACGACCTGCCGAGCGCGGCGGCGGCGATACTCGATGCGCAGGTCGACCTCGACCTGGTGCCCGCCGGCGGGCTCATCGTCTATCGCAACGCGCGGGCGATCTCGCCGGCCACGATGCTGCAGGACGACGACGCCTCGGCCGATGCCATGCGCGCCAGCGAGGCGTCCGAGATCGTCAAGACGTCGCTGCGTCGGGGATCTCCCCTCCGCCAGGTCGAGGGAGGCTGGGATGGCGGCGACGGCGCCGGTCCGGTCTTCGTCTCGACCGAGTTCCAAGGCGACTGGAAGGTGGAAGGTTCTAACGACGACCCGTTCACCGCGTTCGGATGGGCGACCGGCTTCGGCGTACAGCAGGCGCCGGTCACCGTTCGCTATGGTTCGCAGCTGCCGGCCACCATCCAAGCCTGGGTGCTCGCGGCGCTGTGGGCGGCGGCGTTGTGGTTCACCAGGAAGCCGGTGGCGCGATGAGAAATCGCGGCCAGGGTGTCTTGACCGTGGCGGTTGCGGGCGTCGTGGCGGTCGGTGCGATCTCCCTCGACCGACTGGGTCAGCGGGAACCGGCGGCGGCGGCTTCGCCAACAGCGACCTCAGCCACATGGCTATGTCCGCACGGTGGTGGAGACGCGTACGAAGGCACCGTGTTCCTCGCCAATCCAGGAGAGACGGAGGTCACCGCGCGCGTCACCGAGCTCGACGCCGATGCCGCCGACGGTTCGTCCGAGGTCCTGGTGCCTCCCCGTTCCCAGGTCGCGGTCGAGGTCGCCGCCTCCACGCGATCGTCGTCGACCTTCGTGGAGACGTTCGGAGGGTGGGTGGCGGCCGGCTGGCTGATCCGAGGCGCGGAAGGCGAGGCGGGTGTTGGGGCCGAGCCGTGCGCGCCCGAGGCGCGCCGCGACTGGGTCTCCGCGGCCCCCACCACGGGTGAGGGCGATGACGCCTTCCTGATCGTGATGAACCCGTTCGACACCGACGCCGTCTTCGACGTAGCTCTGTTCTCGTCAGGACGTGCGCCTGTTCGTCACGCTGACCTGACCGACGTCACGGTGGGCCCGCGGCGGAGCGCGGCGATCCGTCTGAACCTCTACGCGCAAGGGGAAGACGGGCTCGGCGTCTCGATCGAGGTCTCCTCGGGGCGAGTGGCGGCCTCGACCCTCGTCGCCTCCCGTGGTCGAGGCATCGGCAGCGTGCTCGCATCGGCGACGCCGGGGGAACGACAGGTGCTGCTGACCACGACGGGGACGGGGCGCTCGGTGCTCGCCGTCGCTGTTCCCACCCTCGCTTCCGATCAAGACACCGCTGCCGGTGAACTCGGCTCCACGTTCGCGGCGACCCTGCGGTCGCAGGACCCGCCTCAGCCCGCCGGCGGTCTCGCCGACCAGGCGCAAGAGCCGGAGTCGGCCGCGGCCTACCCCGTCACGACCACCGGACCGGCGGCGGTCGACGTCGTGGTGGGCGAGGGAGCTCCACTCGTTGCGGCCCTCCGGACGGCGGGTGTGGGCCGGGACGGGGGAGCGACCGCAGGTTCGGTGGCGCCCGCCACCTCGTGGGTCGTCACCCCCACCGTCGCGGGTGAGCCGGCGCGTGCAGGGCTCCTCCTGCTCAACCCAGGCGCATCGGAGGCCACCGTGACCGTCTCGAGCATCCCGCGGCAAGACACCACGGTCTCTGAGACCGTAGTGTCGGTGCTGCCGGGATCGGTCGGAGTCCTGCCGAGGGAGTTCCTGGACGGGATCGGCTCCGCGTCGCTCCTCGTGACGGCCGAGGGATCACCGGTGGTCGCGCTCGGCGCGTCCACCTCGCTCGGCAACGACGGGCTCTCGCTCTTCGGTCTCGCCGCCGGTGTGCCGATACCGAGCCAGGGAATCCCATGATCGACCGACTGGAGGGGTTGTGCCCTCACGTATCATGTTCCGGTCCTTCGCGATGACATCGATCAAGAAGCCCAGCAGATGACCAGAGGAACCCACGCACCCGTCAAGAAGCACCGCGCGCTCGTCATCGTGACGATCGTCGCCGGCTTCCTCGTGCTCGCGGCCGGCGGCGCGGCATACTCGGCGTATCGGTACGAGCAGTCGCGGGCCGACCGCATCTTGCCGGGGGTCATGATCGCCGGGGTCGATGTCGGTGGCATGACCAAGGTCCAGGCGGTGGTCGCGGTCCGCGCGGCCGCAGCCATCGAGCTTGAGACCTCGATCGAGCTGCGGGCAGGCGGACATCGATCCACCGTAACGTTCGGGGAGCTCGGCCAGCGCTCCAACGCGGCCGCAGCGGTGAATAGAGCGCTGGCGCTCGGCGAGTCGATGGGCACGTTCTCCCGCTTCTGGCACAGGTTCAACGATGAGCCGATCGGTCAGGAGGTCGAGCTTCGCTTCTCCGGGAGCGGGCGTGTCGACGCCGTGCTCTCCCACATCGCCCGAGACGTCTCGCGCAAGCCGCAGAATGCCGACATCGCATACGACGGCGGCCAGCTTCGTTTCGTGAAGTCCAAGCCCGGACGTGCCCTCGATTTCGTCCAGGCCCGCAGATCGGTACGTGCGGCGCTGAAGGCCCAGGGTGTGAACGAGGTCGTGCTGCCGGTGCTGAAGGTCGCCCCGAAGGTGACCGAGCGGACGATGCCCCGCACGATCGTCGTACGGGTCGATGAGAACACGCTCTACCTCTACGACGGCTTCGACGTGGTCCGCACGTGGTCGGTGGCGACCGCCATGCCCGGCTGGATCACGCCTCAGGGCGACTGGAACCTCTATCGCAAGGCCGTGAACCCCACGTGGTACAACCCGGCGCTCGACAGCTGGGGCGCTGATCTGCCCGCCGTCGTGCCCGGAGGCCCGACCGCGCCGATGGGTACCCGAGCGCTCTACATCACCGCGCCCGGGCTGATCCGCATCCACGGAACACCAGCCGACAGCTCGATCGGCACCTATGCGTCGCACGGCTGCATCCGGATGCACAACTACGAGATCGAGCAGCTCTACCCGATGGTCGATGTGGGCACCAGGGTGATCGTCATCGGCTCTCGTCCCGCCGACGCGGTCGAGGGAGACACCCCCGCTTCGGTCAACGTCTGACGCTCGGCACGCTGTTCTTGTCACTCTTTTCCGGTCGCAACGGTTGCCGCTGTCTGGAAGCACGGGGTATGGTTCCACTCGTACCCCGTAGCGACGCGAAGGGAAACCGGAGCGCCACTGCGGGGTACATCTGTGCTGCGCCCCTTCGGGCCTCGTACCAGGTGGACTTCCGCCGAGGTGCTTGGAAATCACATCACTGTCATCTAGGCTTCGCGCGATGCGAACCTGCGCGAAGATGCGATGTGACGCCGAGCCCGTCGCGACCGTCTCCCTCCGATATGCGAGAGCGAGGTATCGATCGGCGACCTCCTTCGCCGAGCGCGACCGGAACCTGCTCGACCTCTGCCGGGAGCACGTCGACCGCATGACCCCACCGGTGGGCTGGTCGGTCGAGGACTCGCGAGTCGTGACGCTCACCGACACCGACACCGCGTTGGCCGTGTGATCTCACCTGGCATGCGCTCTGAGCGCCGGTCGAACCACGTCGGTGTCCCCCCGATGGGGTACGCGGTCCCTCGGCACGGCCTACGAGGGCCATCGCTCGCGAGGCCTATCGAAATGGCTGCGTCGAGTCATGCGCCGCGAGCCTGGTGACGCCGACACTGTCCCCATGGAAACCGGAACCTGCCCCCAATGCCGCGCCGGTGATCTCATCGCGATCTCGATGTCGGTCGGTGGCCGAGAGCTGTCGTTCAGCACCTGCCACCACTGTGAGGCGAAATGGTGGTACCGCGACGGCGATGAAGTGCCGTTGGCCTCGGTGATCGGACTCGTCGTCGAGAAGTGACCGACGCGGTTCGGGCCCTCGCGCTTCGACCTCTCGCCACCGCATATCCGGCTGACGCCCTCGTTCCAGCCTTCGTACCATGCGGGCGTGACCGGCGACCTCGACCGCATCTTCAAGGCGTATGACGTCCGTGGTGTGGTGCCCGACGATCTCGACGCTGATCTCGTCCGCGACATCGGGGCGGCGTTCGCCCGATGGAGCAGCGCGACGAGCATCGTCGTCGGGCGCGACTGCCGCCTGAGCTCGCCTGAGCTCGCTGCCGCCATCGCCGAGGGCGCGACATCGAGCGGAGTCGACGTCGTCGACCTCGGGCTGGCGTCGACGGACCTGCTCTATTTCGCGTCCGGGTCGCTCGACATGCCGGGCATCATGCTGACGGCGAGCCACAACCCGAAGCAGTACAACGGCATGAAGTTCTGCCTCGCCGGCGCCAAGCCCGTGGGCGAGGAAACAGGTCTGCGCGACATCCGGGCGATGGTCGAGCGAGGCCCGCAGCCCGGCGTCGACGAGCGGGGTTCCGTCGAGCCTCGCGACCTGCTCGATGCCTACGTGGAGCACGTGCTGTCGTTCGTCGACGTCGGGGCGATGCGGCCGCTCACGATCGTCGCCGACACGGCGAACGGCATGGGTGGCCTCGTGGTTCCCGCGGTGATGGAGCGGCTCCCCGTGACCCTGCACCACCTCTATCCAGAGCTCGATGGCACCTTCCCGAACCACCCGGCCGATCCGATCGATCCCGAGAATCAGAAGGACCTCAAGGCAGCGGTGCTCGAGCACGGCGCCGACATCGGTCTAGCCTTCGACGGCGACGCCGACCGAGTCTTCCTCATCGACGAGCAGGCCCAGGACGTGAGCGGGTCGCTGCTCACCGCGCTCGTAGCGATCGCGATGCTGGAGCAGGAGCCGGGCGCGAAGATCGTGCACAACCTGATCTGTTCGTGGACCGTGCCCGAAGTGATCCGTGAGCACGGTGGGGAACCGGTGCGTACCCGGGTCGGCCATTCGTTCATCAAGTCAGGTCATGGCCGAGACCGGGGCGATCTTCGGGGGGGAGCATTCCGGCCACTACTACTTCCGCGACAACTACCGGGCGGATTCGGGCCTGATCGCGGCCGTCGCCGCGCTCGGGGAGCTCTCGAAGGCCGATCGTCCGCTCTCGGAGCTGCTGGCTCCCCTTCGGCGCTACGAGGCATCGGGCGAGATCAACTCCGTCGTCGACGATCCGGCGGCGCGCATCGAGGCGATCGCCGATCACTACGCTGACGGGCGACAGGACCGACTCGACGGCCTGACGGTAGAGTTCGACGACTGGTGGTGCAACGTGCGCCCTTCGAACACCGAGCCGCTGCTCCGGCTGAACGCGGAGGCGCGAACCCCCGAGCTGCTGGCCGAGAAGACCGCCGAGGTGCTCGCGCTGATCCGGGGCGATGCCGACGACGACAAGGAGCGATCGTGACCCTCGACCCGCAGCTGCTGGAGATCCTCGTCTGCCCCAACGACCGCGGTGATCTCGACTACCGCGAATCCGAGCAGCTGCTGGTCTGCACGATGTGCGGATACCGGTACCCGATCCGCGACGACATCCCGGTGATGCTGATCGACGAGGCCCACAAGCCAGAGCACAAGCCGAGCCAGAAGCCGAACAAGAAGCCGAACAAGAAGCCGAACAAGAAGCCCGACCGGAAGCCGGGGGCCAGGTGACCGATCTGAACGACGTCGAGGCGCTGCGAGCGCTCGACGCCGGCGACATGCTCGGTGCGGTCGCCTCGATGCCGCATCACGCACGGGTGGGCTACGAGGCCGCCATGTCGACCGATGGGTTGCCGCTCGCCGACGGCGTGACCGCGGTGGCCTTCTGCGGCATGGGTGGCTCTGGCATCGCCGGCGACGTGTTGCGCGCAACCTTTGGCGATCGCCTCGTCGTGCCGGTGGAGGTCACTCGGTCTCCGGTCGTGCCTGCGTGGGTCGGGCCTCACAGCTTGGTGATCACCTCGTCGTACTCGGGTGGCACGGCCGAGACGCTCTCGTGCTTCGAGGAGGCGAGGAGCCGGGGCGCCCGCATCGTGCCGATCACCTCAGGAGGAAGGCTCGCCGACCGCGCCGACGAGCTGGGCATCGCATCGGTCCGCATCCCAGGTGGCTATCTGCCGCGGGCTGCACTCGGCTACCTGTCGTTCGCGCTGCTGGGCACGATGGAGCGTGTGGGCCTGCTTCCGAAGCTCGTCGACGACGTGAACGACGCGATCGCCGTGTTGGAGCCTCTGGTCGAGGCTCTCGCGCCCGACGTGCCCCTCGAGCGGAACGAGGCGAAGGCGCTCGCATCGCGTCTCGGCGATCGGCAGCCGGTGATCTGGGGTGCCGACGGGGTCGGGTCTGCTGCTGCCGGGCGATGGAAGGCGCAGATGAACGAGAACGGCAAGGTGCCCTCGTGGGCCGCGGCGCTTCCGGAGCTCGACCACAACGAGGTGGTTGGCTGGTCCGAAGGCCGTGGTCGGGATTCGTTCGTGATCGCGCTTCGCGACGAGGAAGAGCACCCCGACGTCTCGGTCCGGTTCCCGATCTCGCTCGAGATCGCCCGAGAAGCGGGGGCCGTCACCGAAGAGGTCTGGGCGACGGGTCGGAGCCGCCTCTCGCGGTTCCTCTCGCTCGTGATCATGGGTGACTTCACGAGCTGCTACGTCGGGCTCGCGCATGGTGTGGACCCGTCGCCGATCGACGCGATCGTGCGACTGAAGGCGTTCCTCGACTCGGTTGCGCCGGCGTGAGGACGCCCGGACCGCCCGGACCCGGCGACGACCTCGCCGAACAGGCTGCGGCTGTCGTGCGAGCCGAGACCGATCTCGCGCCCACCGCCGCGGTTGTTCTCGGCTCAGGGCTCGGTCCTGCTCTCGGCGGTCACCTCGAGGAGAAGGTCAGCTTCCCGTTCGCCGACCTCCCCGGTTTCCCCGCGTCGGGTGTTCCCGGTCATGCAGGAAGGCTGGTGCTCGGTCATCTCGCAGGTGTATCCGTGGCCGCCTTCTTCGGCAGGGTGCACTTCTACGAGGGGCACGGCATGGACGTGCCGGCGCTGCTTCCCCGTCTTGCCAAGGAGTTGGGTGCGAGCACGATGGTGCTGACGGCCGCCGTGGGCGGGCTCGTGCCCGGGGAGGCCGCGGGGACCGTCGTGATCGTGCGCGATCACCTCAACATGATGGGCGTGGCACCGCTCCGAGGGTGGCGCTACCCAGACGGCATGCCGGCCTTCATCGCGACGACCGACATCTACGACGCCGATCTGCGAGATCTGGCGTTCGAGCGAGCTTCGGCGCTCGGTATCAGCGCGTCGATCGGTGTGTACGCGGCGATGAGCGGTCCCGCGTACGAAACCCCGACCGAGGTGGCGATGCTGCAGCTCGCCGGCGCGACGGTGGTCGGCATGTCGATGGTTCCCGAGGCGCTTCCCTCGGCCGCGCTCGAGATGCGTGTGCTGGGTGTCTGCTCACTCACGAACTCCCTGGGGGAACACGTCGAGCACGAGGAGGTCGTTCGTGTTTCCAACGAGACCGCGATCTCGGTGGGTAGGTTGCTGGTCGACATCATGCCGCGTCTATGACCGACGTTGCCCGAGCGAGAGGAGAACCGATGACGAACGATGTCCGCGATATGTCGCTCGCCGGCGAAGGTCGCGACAGGATCGAGTGGGCGGGTGCAGAGATGCCCGTCCTCGCGTTGATCAAGGAGCGGTTCGAGAAGGAGAGGCCACTCGACGGCATCCGTGTGGCCGCCTGCCTGCACGTGACGACGGAGACCGCCAACCTCATGCTCACGCTGCAGGCGGGCGGCGCAGAGGTGGCGCTGTGCGCCTCGAACCCGCTCTCGACCCAGGATGAGACGGCTGCGGCCTTGGTGGCCGCCGGCATCGACACCTATGCCGTCAGGGGCGAAGACACCGACACGTTCTTCAAGCACATCAACGCCGTGCTCGACATCAGACCGAACATCACGATGGATGACGGCGCCGACATGGTGAGCGTGCTCCACAAGCAGCGGGCGGACCAGATCGCCGAGATCATCGGCGGCACCGAGGAGACCACGACCGGAGTCATCCGGCTGCGTGCGATGGCGGCAGACGGGGCTCTGCGGTACCCGATCGTCAGCGTGAACGACGCCGATACGAAGCACCTGTTCGACAACCGGTTCGGCACCGGGCAGTCGACGATCGACGCGATCATGCGGGCGACGAATCGTCTGCTGGCAGGGCGCACGATCGTCGTCTGCGGTTACGGGATGTGCGGCCGGGGGGTAGCTTCGCGGGCCCGCGGCATGGGCGCCCACGTGGTCGTCACCGAGGTCGACCCGACAGCGGCGATCGAGGCAGTGATGGAAGGCTACCGGGTCATGCCGATCCGAGATGCCGCTCGCATCGGCGACATCTTCATCACGCTCACAGGCGACACCAGCGTCATCCGCAAGGAACACATCGAACTGATGAAGAATGGCGCGATGCTCGCGAACTCCGGGCATTTCGACGTCGAGATCGACAAGCCCGGGTTGGCGGAGCTGGGTGTCGGCGGTGTCCGGCGCATCCGTGAGTTCGTCGATGAGTACACGTTCGCAGACGGCCGCCGCGTGTATCTCCTCGGGGAAGGCCGCCTCGTGAACCTTTCGGCCGCCGAGGGTCACCCTGCTGCTGTCATGGACATGTCGTTCGCGAACCAGGCTCTCGCTGCGGAATGGGTCGTCGCGAATCGTGGACAGCTCGAGCCGCGGGTGTATCGGGTGCCCGTTGAGATCGACAAGGACGTCGCCCGCCTCAAGCTGCGTGCGATGGAGATCGAGATCGACGAGCTGACGCCTGAGCAGGAGCACTACCTGCGCAGCTGGGAACAGGGCACCTAGTCGATGGACGGACGCGTCTCGATCCGTGCGCACTACGAGCGGTTCCCCGCGACACTGAAGGGTGCGTTCGTCCTGCGTGGCGCGGATCCGGATCCACACCAGGTTCACATCGAAGCGGCGCGGTTGACCGAGCTCACAGGGGTTGGCGCTCAGCCGATGGGCGTGGAACCCGTCACGCTCGACGTTGCGCCGCATCTCGATCTGTTCGTGCCGTTCGAGGTGCCGCTGCTCGATCTCGGGCCCGGGTGGTATCAGCTCGAGCTCGACGTGGTCGTCGATGGCGATGGAGGTGTCGTTCGGCCCGGCGAGCGATTCGTCGTGGCGTGGCCGCGCGGGTCGATGCGACGCGGCTCCTCCGCTGTCGGCCGTGCGATCACCACCGGCTCCACGAGCGTCACGATCGAACAGGTCGAGTGCGCCACCGATTGCGTGAAGGTCACCTACCAGGCGCCCGGTCGCGTCGGCCTGGCGTTGACCGCCGACGACATCGCCTTGTCCCAGATCGACGAGGAGTTCGACTCCGACAGCAGCCGGGGGAAGGTCACGACCTACCCTGCCGCGAAGGCCCGATCACAGCTCACGATCACCGCCCGGGGGGGCGATCGCCCCTTGGAGATCGAGCTTCCATAGCGAGCGGTCGCTCGTGTCGCACCCTCTGGCTATCGTCGGTCGGTGCTCCAGCGCGCCCTCGACGTGGTCTTCCCGCCGCGGTGTGCAGGGTGTGGCGCCGGGGCGTGGCCCTTCTGCGACCGATGTCGTGGCGATCTCATCGCACTCTCGCCCCCATGGTGCGATCGGTGCGGCGCACCCTCGAGCGGGCCGGTACTGCGCTGCCGTGACTGCCCACCCGACACGATCTCTTGCGCACGGGCGCCGTTCGCGTTCGAGGGGCCGGCGCGGCAGGCGGTGCACCACCTCAAGTACCGCGGTGTTCGCGGTGTCGGTCGAGCGCTGAGCGCCGCCATGCAGACCTGCGCACCTCGTGGCATCGACGTCGTGACGTGGGTGCCCTTGACTCGAAGGCGAAAGGCCGAACGCGGATTCGACCAGGCGAAGGTGCTCGCCGTCGAGGTGGGCCGGCAGACCGGCCTCCCGGTCCGGTCCCTGCTCCGGCGTGTCCGGTCGACCGGACCCCAGGCCAAGCGCGACGCCGCCGAGCGGCGGGCAGCCATGCGCGGCTCGTTCGTGGTCCGCGAACGCGTAGGGGTGCCCACGAAGGTGCTGCTCGTCGACGACGTGCTCACGACGGGAGCCACAGCCGCTGCCTGCGCTGAGGTCCTGCTCGAGGCCGGCGCATCGCAGGTGATGCTGGTCGTGGCTGCCCGGGCGCTCCTGCGTGCAGGGCGACCTGCCTATACTCGACCGGGCCCTCGTCCGGGTCTGTGGTTGCCCGGGGATCATCCCCGGTAGTCGACGCCAGCCGCGGGCGAAACGACCCACGTAAGGCGACCTTTGGTCGCTGAGCATGGCGCGGTTTAGATGTAAGTCCTGCCTCGTCTTCGGGCGAGAGAGGGCAGGAGTCCCCGGTCCTCACGACCGGGTGGCGAACGCCCCTGCAGGCGGGTGTGGGGCAAAAGACCAGGTCAGCCGGCCGAGGGCCCGCCCGGGGAACAGGAGACGCGGACAGGCGTATGCATCTGACGTTCACCGGCCGGGGGCTCCCGGTCACCGACGACGTGCGCGAGACCGCTGGCCACAAGCTCGCGCATCTCGAGCGCATGGAGCCTCGCACCACCCGCATCGACCTCGAGCTCATCGCCGAGCACTACCCGAGCCTCGACGGCGTGAAGCGGGTCGAGGCGGCCCTGCACATCCCGCGCAAGACATTCCGGGCTCATGCCGAGGCCCCCGACGTCCCGACCGCGATCGACCGTGTGGCTGACAAGCTCGAGCGGCAGCTCCGCGACCATCACGGAAAGCGTCGTAGCTCGGTGCACAAGGCCGCACTAGACTCCGCTCACCAGAGTGCCCCGCCTGCCGATACCGATGCAGAGGGCTGAGACCGAGGGGGACCTGTGAACAAGGATCCAAACGAGGCACCCGAGAAGCTCCGGGTGATGGTGGTCGACGATCACGCGCTGTTCCGGCGTGGGCTCGAGATGGTCCTGCAGCAGGAACCCGACATCCAGCTCGTGGGTGAGGCCTCCGACGGAGCCGAGGCGGTCGAGCGCGCGCAGGAGACCATGCCCGACGTCGTGCTCATGGACGTGCGCATGCCGAAGCGGTCGGGCATCGAAGCAGCTGGAGAGATCAAGGAACTGCTTCCGCACTGCAAGATCTTGATGCTCACGATCAGCGACGAAGAGGGAGACCTCTACGATGCCATCAAGGCGGGTGCGAGCGGCTACCTGCTGAAGGAGATCCCGATCGAGGAAGTCTCCGACGCTATCAGGAGCGTCTGGGCGGGGCAGTCGCGCATCTCGCCGAGCATGGCTTCGAAGCTGCTTTCCGAGTTCGCGGCGATGTCGAAGTCGGCGAAGGAGCAACCACGCATGCCGGCCCCCAGGCTCACCGATCGGGAGATGGAGGTGCTGCGTCTCGTCGCGCAAGGGCTCAACAACCGCGACATCGCCAAGCAGCTCTTCATCAGCGAGAACACGGTGAAGAACCACATCCGTAACATCCTCGAGAAGCTGCACCTGCACTCGCGCATGGAAGCGGTCGTCTATGCCGTGCGCGAGAAGATGATCGAGATCTCGTAACCATGCCCGACGCGACGATCGAAGCGGCTCGCGACGTCCTGCGCGATTCACTCAGCGAGCTGCGCGCGGCCATCGATGGATGCTCCGTCGAGCAGCTGAATCGCCGGCCGGGCGGCGATGACACGAACGGACCCGCGGTGCTGGCGACCCACGCGCTGTACAGCACGAGGTCGTGGCTCAGTCTCGCGACGGGGGCCGATCCGCCACATCGAGATCGTCCCGCCGAGTTCCAAGTCGTGGTCGACGATGCCGGTGCCTTCATGTCGTGGTTCGATGCAACGGCGCAGGAGTGCCGTACCCTCCTCGACACCGCAGCAGATCCATTCGATCCAAGCAGGATCGGAACCGCAACGTGGCGCCCGGACGATCTCGCCCACGAGCCCGTCACGGCGGCCTGGGCACTGATGCACGCGCTCGCCCATCTCCGAGAGCATGTTGGCCACACACAGCTGACCCGCCAGCTCGCCGCAGGCTGAGCCGTCGCTCCGATACGCTGCGGGCATGAGCGGCCCCAGTCGCACGGTCGCGCGCGCGATCGTGGAAAGCCTGGAGAACGAGGGCGTCGAGGTCGTGTTCGGGCTGCCTGGCGAGGAGAACCTGCACGTCATCGATGCGCTCGCCGATTCGCCGATCAGGTTCATCACCACCCGAGATGAGCGCGGCGCCGCGTTCATGGCAGACACCTACGGAGCCCTCACCGGCAGGCCCGGGGTCTGCCTCGCGACGTTGGGGCCGGGTGCGATCAACCTGATGCTCGGCGTGGCGAACGCCCAGCTCGACTCGCACCCGCTGGTCGCCCTCACGGCGCAGGCGAGCCTGAACCGCATCTACAAGGAGTCGCACCAGTTCGTCGACCTCGTGTCGCTGTTCCGGCCGATCACGAAGTGGGGCGACATGGTCACGGTGGGCGATGCCGCGCCCGAGATGGTGCGCAAGGCCTTCAAGCAGGCGACGACCGAACGTCCGGGCGCCACGTTCATCGTGCTTCCCGAGGATGTCGCCGAACGCGAGACCGATGCGTCGGTGCTGCGCGTGAACACGCCGGTCGACTCCTCTCCCGACGACGGCCAGGTGCATCGGGCGGCCCACGTGCTCGCCGGAGCGGAGCACCCTGTGGTGCTCGCCGGTCCCGGCGTGGCGCGCGATGGCGCGACCGCGGCGCTGATCCGCTTCAGCGAGCGGCTCAACATGCCGGTCGCGACGACCTTCCTCGGCAAGGGGGTGTTCCCCGACAACCACCCGAACGCGCTCGGAACGATCGGGTTCATGGTGAAGGACTACGCGAACTTCGGATTCGATCGCGCCGACGTCGTCGTTGCCGTGGGCTACGACCTGGTCGAGTACTCACCGTCCCGCTGGAATCCGCTCGCGGACAAGCAGATCCTGCATGTACACCGCTCGGTCGCCGAGGTCGACGCGAACTACACGCTCGCTGTCGGGGTGCAGGGCGACATCGGGGCGACGCTCGACGCGATCTGTGCGGCGAGCGGCGTGCACGGCATCAAGGGCGAGATCTTCCCCGGGCGCGACCTCGTCCGCGAGGAGCTGGAACGAGGCGCGGCCGAGGACGCGTTCCCCCTCGCGCCCGCGCGCGTGGTCTCCGACATCCGCTCGGTGCTCGGCGAGGACGACATCGTGCTCTGCGACACGGGGGCGGTGAAGATGTGGATGGCTCGCCTCTACCCGACCTTCCGAGCGAACACGTGCCTGATCTCCAACGGCCTCGCGACGATGGCGTTCTCACTGCCGGGCGCGCTCGCTGCGAAGCTCGTGTATCCCGAGCGCAAGGTGCTGGCCGCCATGGGCGACGGGGCATTCGCCATGAGCATGGCCGAGATCGAGACCGCCGTGCGGGAAGGTCTGCATTTCGTGGTGCTCGTCTGGGTCGATGGCGGCTACGGCCTGATCGGCTGGAAGCAGGACATCACCTTCGGTCGGCAGGCCGCCGTGTCGTTCTCGAATCCCGATTTCGTGATGCTAGCTGAGAGCTTCGGTGCGAAGGGCTACGAGATCGCCGCAGCCCACGAGCTCGCGCCGACGCTTCGCAAGGCACTCGACGACGACACCGTCTCGATCATCGCGTGCCCGATCGACTACGCCGAGAATGCCCGTCTGATCGAACGTCTCGGCGCCCTCACCGACCCCATCTGAGCGTCGGCAAGGGCTGCCGGGCGTGAACCGCAGGGCCGATAGAATCGGAGACTCCACACCGACCCCGGATCCGCGGAAGGCTCAACGTGCCAACAGTGCTCGACAAGTTCTCCAACATCGGCGAAGGCCGCAAGCTCAAGAACCTCGAGTCGACCGCGAAGCTCGTGAACACGTTCGAGCCCGAGATCGAGGATCTCACCGACGACGAGCTCCGCGCCAAGACTCCTGAGCTGACGCAGCGGGCCGCCAACGGTGAGTCGCTCGACGACCTGTTGCCCGAGGCCTTCGCGATCACGCGCGAGGCCGCGCGTCGCACGATCGGCCAGCGGCACTTCGACGTACAACTGATGGGTGGCGCGGCCCTGCACCAGGGCAACATCGCCGAGATGAAGACGGGCGAGGGCAAGACGCTCGTCTCGACGCTTCCCGGGTACCTGAACGCCATGTCGGGCGAGGGCGTGCACCTCGTCACGGTCAATGACTATCTGGCCAAGCGCGACTCCGAGTGGATGGGCGGCATCTACCGCTTCCTCGGGCTCGAGGTTGGGTTGATCCAGGCCACGATGTCGCCGGCGCAACGACGCCCCGCCTACGCCGCCGACATCACCTACGGCACGAACAACGAGTTCGGCTTCGACTACCTGCGCGACAACATGGCGATGCGACTCACCGAGACGGTGCAGCGAGGCCACAATTTCGCGATCGTGGACGAGGTCGACTCGATCCTGATCGACGAGGCCCGCACGCCGCTGATCATCAGCGGCATGGTGCGCGACTCCGCGAAGTGGTACGTGACGTTCGCCCGGGTCGCACCGCGCCTCAAGCGCGACGAGGACTACGAGGTCGAGGAGTCCAAGTACCAGATCGCGATCACCGAGCAGGGTGTGAGCAAGGTCGAGGAGATCCTCGGCGTCGAGAACCTCTACGACCACGCAAACACGACACTCGTCCACCACTTGCAGAACTCGCTTCGGGCCAAGGAGCTCTACAAGCGTGACGTCGCCTACGTGGTGACGGGCGGCGAGGTGAAGATCGTCGACGAGTTCACCGGGCGCGTGCTCGAAGGCCGGCGCTACTCCGAAGGGCTGCACCAAGCCATCGAGGCGAAGGAAGGCGTGAAGATCAAGGAGGAGAACCAGACCCTCGCCACGGTCACGATCCAGAACTACTTCAAGATGTACGACAAGCTTTCCGGCATGACGGGCACGGCGAAGACCCAGCTCACCGAGTTCGAGGAGACCTACAAGATCTCGGTCGTCGAGATCCCCACGAACCGGCCCAACGTGCGCGACGACGAGCAGGACCTGATCTACAAGGGCGAAGAGGCGAAGTGGAACGCCGTGGCCGAGGACCTCAAGGAGCGCCACGAGAGCGGCCAGCCGATCCTCGTGGGCACCGTCTCGATCGAGAAGAGCGAACTGCTGTCGGACCTCATGAACCGCCGCGGCATCCCGCACAACGTGCTCAACGCCAAGAACCACGAGAAGGAAGCCGTGATCGTGGCCCAGGCCGGACGGAAAGGGTCGGTCACCGTCGCCACCAACATGGCGGGGCGAGGTGTCGACATCCTGCTGGGCGGGAACCCGGAGTATCTCGCGCGCCAGGAGATGGCTGCCCGCGACTGGGACAACGACGCGTACCTGCTCTTCGAGATGCCCGACGAGGACCGTGCCCGATACGAGGCCGAGTACGAACCGATCCTCTCGAAGTTCAAGGCCCAGACCGATGCCGAGCATGACGAGGTGGTCGAGCACGGTGGGTTGTTCGTGTTGGGCACCGAGCGGCACGAGTCCCGCCGTATCGACAACCAGCTGCGTGGCCGCTCCGGTCGTCAAGGCGATCCGGGCGAATCGAGGTTCTACCTCTCCCTCGAGGACGATCTCATGCGCATGTTCGCGAGCGACCGCGTGGCCTCGATCATGGCGCGCTTGAAGTGGCCCGACGACGAGCCGATCGAGGCGAAGATGGTCTCGAAAGCCGTCGAGAACGCACAGAAGCAGATCGAGGAGTTGAACTACGAGCGCCGCAAGAACGTCCTGAAGTACGACGAGGTCATGAACGGCCAGCGTGAGGCGATCTACGGTGAGCGGCGCAAGATCCTCGAGGGGCAAGACCTGCGCGAGGAGTCGGTCGGTTTCGTCGAGGACCTCGTCACCGAGGTCGTCGACAGCCACTGTCCCGCCGACGTCTTCCCGGAGGAATGGGACCTCGGGGCGCTGCTGACCGCGCTGCTCGAGATCTACCCGGCGCAGGTGACCGAGGAGCAGGCGAGACAGGCAACGAGCACCGACGAGCTCGTCGAGCTGTTCGTGGGCGACGCGATGGCTCGGTACGAAGAGAAGGAACACGTCGTCACCCCCGAGGTCATGCGCGAGCTTGAGCGCGTCGTGCTCCTGAACATCACCGACACCAAGTGGCGCGAACACCTCTACGAGATGGACTACTTGCAGGAGGGCATCCACCTGCGGGCGCTCGCTCAACAAGATCCGATCACCGCGTACCGTCGCGAGGCCTACGACATGTTCCAGGGACTGACCGGGTCGATCCGGTCCGACTTCGTCCGCTACATCTATCGGGTCGAGTTCGTTCGCCACGACGAAGAGCAGGCTCGCCAGCAGGCGCCGCAGCCTTCGCTCGTGCAGGACAACCGAGCCGAGGTCGAGGAGGCAGGCGGCCAGCGAGCCGCCGGCGGTGCAGGGCCGGGCACCGCGAACGCGAATCAGGCCGTCAGCGAGAAGGTGCCACGGAACGCGCCCTGCCCGTGCGGCAGCGGCAAGAAATACAAGAAGTGCCACGGCGCCACGGTCTGAGGGGGTTCAGCCGGGCGCTGACGTGAGGCGGCGCCCGAGCAGCTGGCAGGGGTTCTCGGGGCCCCAGATATCGAGCTCGGCCATCGGGCGGAAGCCTCGGACCAGGTAGAACGCCCGCGTCGCCGTGTACTCGGGACCAGGGTCGCCCTCGCGATCCGACAACGTCTTTCACGAACAGCACGTCGGCATCGGCGGGCAGCACGCTCCCGAGCTCTTCGACGAGCGCCGATCCCACGCCGCGTGTGCGACGGTCGGCCCGAACGGCAATCCACGTGATCTCCCAACCCGCGCGAGTGCGTTGCTCGAACGTGACGAAGCCGACGACCTCGTCGCGCTCGACCGCGACCAGACCGTCATGGTCACGGACCGCGATCGCACACTCCGCGATGCCGTCGGCGTTGGCGAACCATGTAGGCAGCCCCGCGACGATCGCATCGCAGATCGGCGCATCGAGAGCATCGAGGGGTCGGATCGTCACTCGGACCATCTGGTGCACGGTAGCTCAGGAGGCCGCTGCTACGATGCCCGACGCGATGAGCGAGCACACGGAGCGAGTACAGAAGCTGCGTGAGCGCGTGCTGGCCGCTAAGGAGTTCCTTTGACGTCGACGGCAAACGCGCGAAGGCCGACGAGCTCTCGACGCACGCAGCGGACCCATCGCTGTGGGACGACCCCCAGCGAGCTCAGCAGATCACGTCGAAGCTTTCCAGGCTGAAGGATGCTCTCGGCGGCTACGACGCGCTGATCACCCGTGTCGATGACGCGGTGGCGATGGACGAGCTGCTCGCCGACGCATCTGACGTCGAGCTCGAGCGGGAGCTCGCGAGTTCGGTCACCTCCCTCGAGACCGATGTCGACAAGCTCGAGTTGGTCGCGCTGCTCTCGGGGCCGTACGACGCATCCGATGCGATCGCGACGATCAACGCCGGCGCCGGCGGCACGGAGAGCCAGGACTGGGCCGAGATGCTGCTTCGCATGTACACGCGATGGGCCGAACGTGAGGGCTTCGACGCCGAGGTCGATGACATCCAGCACGGCGACGAAGCAGGGATCAAGTCGGCCACCTTCACCGTGAGCGGTACGAACGCGTACGGGCAGCTCTCGGCCGAACGCGGCGTACACCGGCTCGTGCGCATCAGCCCGTTCGACGGCCAGAAGCGCCGGCACACATCATTCGCATCGCTCGACGTGATCCCCATGCTCGAGGAGTCCGATGAGGAAGACATCGAGATCCAACCCGACGAGCTTCGGATCGACGTCTACCGCTCGAGCGGTCCCGGCGGTCAGTCCGTGAACACCACGGACTCGGCAGTGCGCATCACCCACATCCCCACTGGACTCGTGGCTGCGTGCCAGAACGAACGATCTCAGCTCCAGAACAAGGCCGTTGCGATGCGCATCCTGAAGGCGCGCTTGGCCGAGCTCGATCGCCAGAAACGAGAGCAGGAGATGGATTCGATCCGCGGGGAGCGCAAAGCCGTCGACTTCGGGTCGCAGATCCGGTCGTACGTACTCGCGCCGTACCAGATGGTCAAGGACCATCGCACCGATGAGGAGATCGGCGACCCGCAGCGGGTGCTCGACGGCGACATCGACCGGTTCATCGAGGCCGAGCTCCGTCGCCGAGCGTCATCGACGGGCTGATCTGAGGTCCGCCGCGGGACGCGCTTCGTCGTTGCATGAGCCAGGCAGCGAGCGCCGCGAGCCCCAGGAGCGCCCAGCCGCCGATCCCCGCAACGACACCCGTCCGCACGGCATCATCGTGGTAGGTGAGGCGAAGCTCGTGGTCGCCTGACCCCACCGCCACACCCTGGAGGAACTTGTCGACCGGCATCACCTTCGCCGGTGCCCCGTCGACCGTCGCCTGCCACCCGGCGTCGAAGGTCGTCCGGACGACGACGATCGAAGGTGCCGTCGCGTGCACATCGATCAGCACGCTCTCGGGCGAGGTCTCTGAGTACTCGGCGGTGCCGGGTGCGGCGCCGGGCGTGGGTGTGATACCCGGGATCTGCTCGAGGACGGCGAGCTCTGCGGGATCGAACGACGGCGCAAGGACGGTTCGAAGCGCGCTCGTCACGTTTGGCGCGACCCGGAAGTTCGGTACGACGGAGACGCGGGGCTGCCACCCTTCGAGCTCGATCAGGTCGTAGCCGTCGTCCCGCTCGGCGAGTCGGCCCGGGAGGGGGTTCGCGATCCCGGTCGGCATGACCAGGTACCTGACGCCGAGCAGTCGCGCGTCGCGCAGCGTCGGCACGTCGATGACCGCGGCGTTGTAGAAGACGGGCAGGGGAGTGCGCACACGCAGGTAGTCCCAGTAACGGCGGAGCTGCACCGGGTTGTAGCCGAGGGCATCGTGGAGTCCGAACAGGGTGCCGCGTTCCATCGCGAGCGCGGGCCAGTCGGGTGCGAGCTGCATGAACAGGTATCCCTTCTGGAACGAGGAAGCCGGTGGTGCCCACGTCAGGTAGCGCTCGTGCGTCGCCGCCAGGCGAGGCACGAACGCGGTCGGCGCGACGAAGGCAGAGGCATCGACGCGCGGCAAGGGAAGCGGCTGCGGGATCAGGTTCGGGTGTGCTCCGGCTTCCAGGTTGAGCCTGACCGTGTCGCCCCCAGCTGTGACCTGTGAGAAGACCGCGCTGGCGGCGAGCTCGAGGGCCAGGACCGTGCCCACGGCGGCCCATGCCCACTCACGTCGTCTCATCGAGAGCTGGGTCAATGCCCAGCCGCCAGCCGCGAGGCCGAGAGCGAGTACCACGAAACGGAGCGGGTTCGCGCGCGCGAGCAGCGGCACGCCGAGCCACACGAGCGCCCCGACCGCGAGCCACCGGGCCACCGACCTGGCCGTGAGCGGGTCGTCGCGCAGGCCTTGGATGCCGGCGGCGCCCAACACGGGCACCGCGATGACGGCGAGGTAGCGCATGCGTCCCGGGTTGTGCAGGTAGACGTCGCCGAACGGGATGCCCAGAAGTACATCGCGGATCCACTCAGCTCCGACGATCGCATCGAGCATGAGCGTCCAGGTGAGCGCGAGCGCGCCGCCGAACGCCCAGACCAGGACCCGTCGACGGCGGGCCCGAAGAGCGAGCGGCACGCCGAGCAGTATCGTCGCACCGGCGTAGGCCCCGGGTGTGGCGCCGAACGACAGTGGCCAGGCCGACCACACACCATTGGCTTGGATCGAGCCGCCGTCACTGCCGCCCAAGGTGCCGATCGCGTCGCCGAGGCGGTCGTATCCAGCTGCGAGGCTCGACGCTTCGATGGCGTCGATGTGGGGCAGTACGATCGCGAGGGACAGCAGCGGCATCGCGACGACGAACGCGAGAGCTCGCCCCGCCGCTGCCAGCGCAGTGCCGCGCTCTTCCAGCGTGTCGGTGAGAGCGCCCGCAGCGAAGTAGGCCGCCAGCAGCGCGGTGCACACGACGAGGCCGTGGCTCAGGTGGGCGGCCGCGACCTGTGACCAGCCGAGGGCGCCGATCGCGATCCAGCCGAGGCGGGCGGACCATCGCGCCGCACGCCGGTAGCCTGCAGCACCGGCAAGCGCCACACACGTCCAGGCCATCGCCCCCGCGAACGGCATCGAGATCGCGATCTCCGACGTCGACATGAGCATCGCTAGTGACAGTCCACCCGCCGCCGACGCGAGGCGGGAGAGCAGTTCGATGCGCAGGAACCAGAACAGCGCGAGACCGGCGATGAGCGGGTTGGCGATGATGAGCGCTCGCATGGCAACGGCCGGAGAGAGCTGTGAGAACAACCCCATCGGGACCAGGGAGAGCCAGCCGCTCTGCGGGTCGGCCGCGTACCGGTATCCGGCCATCTCGAATGGGTTCCACAGGGGCACGTGGCCGGCGGCGATCGACCGTCCGAGGAATGAGAAGCGAGGCAACCAGAAGGTGAGGATGTCGGGGTGCGCGTCGCTCAGGCGATCGGCGAACACGAAGCCTCGCAACGCGAACAACACCCCGGCGACGATCACCGCCGGGCCGGCCGCCGCGGCGGCGATGCGACGCGCGCGGAGGAGTCGATCCGACGGCTCGTGAACCGGTCGAGCCGCCGTTGCCAGCCGTGTGGCGCCCATGGCGACCCAGCTTACGGAGTCACCTCCCGGGCCGTCGGAAGAGGTCTGATAGTGTTGACCGGTTCTCCCTTCCCCACTCTCCTGAGGTCGCAGATGATCAGTCTTCAGCGTGTCACGAAGACCTACAAGAACGGTGTCACCGCCCTCGACCGACGTCAGTGTGGAGGTCGAGAAGGGCGAGTTCGTCTTCATCGTCGGGCAGTCGGGATCGGGCAAGTCGACGATGATCCGCCTGCTCCTCAAGGAAGAAGAGGCCACCAAGGGCGACATCTACGTCGGGGGCAAGAACCTCGACAAGATGTCGTCGTGGGACGTGCCGAAGCTGCGGCGCAACGTCGGCACCGTCTTCCAGGACTACAAGCTCCTGCAGGACAAGACCGTGTTCGAGAACGTGGCATTCGCGCTCGAGGTGATCGGCAAGCAGAAGCACGTGATCGACCAGCGGGTGCCCGAGATCCTCGACTACGTCGGGCTCGGCGAGAAGCTGAACAACTACCCCGACGAGCTCTCGGGCGGCGAGCAGCAGCGTGTGTCGATCGCGCGAGCGTGCGTGAACCGTCCGCTGGTGCTGCTCGCCGACGAGCCCACCGGCAACCTCGACCCGAACACGAGCGTCGACATCATGCGGCTGCTCGACAAGGTCAATCGCATCGGCACGACGGTCGTGATGGCGACCCACGACCAGGCGATCGTCGACGCCATGCGCAAGCGCGTGATCGAGCTCGACAAGGGCCACGTGATCCGCGACCAGTCGCGGGGCGTCTACGCTGATGCGGCTCGAGTACTACTTCCGCGAGACCGCCGCCGGGCTCCGGCGCAACGGCATCGTGGCGTTCGCTGCGATGTCGACCGCGTTCATCGCGCTGTTCCTGTTCGGGCTCGCATTGCTGATCGCACGCCAGTTCGACCTGGTGATCGAGGCCTGGACCGGCAACGTGCAGGTCGCGGTGTACCTCAACGACCCAGCTCGCCCCGAAACGGTCACGCGCATCCAGACCAAGCTCGAGCAGCTTCCGGCCGTCGGGTCGATCGAGTACTGGGACAAGGACGAGACCTGCGCAGCCTTCGCCACGCTCTTCGAAGGTCAGCAGGTCTTCCAGGAAGGGGTCGACTGCGAGAAGGCGATCCCGACCTCGCTTCGGATCAACCTGGCGGACCCTGCCCAGTTCGACACGATCACGGCCGCGCTCGATTGTGAGGCCGACGGCGCGACCCAGGAGATCAAGTGCTCCGAACCGGGCGTGCGTGATGTCTCGGACTATCGCGACCTGCTCGATCGCCTCACGGCGATCACGCGGGTCCTCTCGATCGGCGTGCTGTCGATCGCGGTCATCATGCTCGCCTCCGCGATCGCGCTCGTCGCCAACACGCTGCGCATGGGCATGTTCGCCCGGCGCAAGGAGATCGGCATCATGCGACTGGTGGGCGCGACGAACTGGCGTATCCGCGTGCCGTTCCTGATCGAGGGGCTCGTCGAGTCGTTGATCGGGGCGATCGCAGCGCTGGCGGCGCTCTTCGTGATCAAGGTGTTCTTCATCGATCAGCTCCGCGGCGAGCTGCAGTTCTTCCCGTTGATCCGAAACGCCGACGTGTTGGCGGTCGCGCCGTGGATCCTGATCGCTGCCGCTGCGGTTGCCGTGGTCGCGGGCACGATCGGTATGCGACGCTTCCTCGACGTCTGAGGAGGACCGAGCGACCGTGCCGCAGAACAACGCCGACCCGGGGAGAAGGTCGTCGCGTCGAACCGCAAGGCGCGTCACGACTACCAGATCATCGAGTCGATCGAGTGCGGCATCATGCTGACCGGGGACGAGGTGAAGTCGCTCCGCGGCGGCCGGGCTTCGCTCACGGAAGCCTACGCTCGCGTCCGCGACGGAGAGGTCTGGCTCGAGGGCATGCACATCCCCCCGTACGAGCAGGGCGACAAGCGTCGACATCTGCCCACGCGCCCTCGCAAGCTGCTGCTGCACACACGTGAGATCGACAAGCTCATGGCCCAGCAGCAGGAACAACGGCTCGCCCTCGTGCCGCTTCGCGCGTACTTCACGCACGGCATGGCGAAGGTCGAGATCGGAGTCGGAAAGGGCAAGCGCGAGCACGAGAAGCGTCAGTCGATCGCCAAGCGCGAGCAGGAGCGCGAGATCGTCCAGGAGCTCGGCCGCCGCCGATAAGTGCCTTCAGTCGTGTCTCCGACCGGCCGTATACTTCTAGGACAACTGCATAGGGGGTGTACTGGCTTCGATCTGGGCGTTCATCGCCCGGGGGAAGCGGGCCGTGATCCCGGATGTCACGTTAAACGCCGGACAACACACAAGCGCCGAAGACAACTACGCGCTCGCTGCCTGATTAGGTAGCCGTCCCCCCCGGGGCGTCTGCGACCGGGGGATGGGCGTCGTGAGCAGACTCACTCCGCCGGTTCGGCCTCGGGGCCGGCGGGGGACATCGCACCGAGGCTGGCCGAAGGGAACTCTGCCGGTGGGAGCCCTGAGGCGAGATCTTCCCACCTGGCTGCGCCCGGAGAAGTCCCGAGTGGTCGCCGAGAGACGCGGGTTCGAATCCCGCCACCTCCACCAACATCGCGAGGCGTGTCGTCCATCACGCGTGCGTCCTCGTGCCGAGGGAGGCGAAGATCGAGTCGGCCTTGCTGGCTGCGAGCGCCGCCTCGCCGACCTTCCCCATCCCCTCGAGCGAGCGAGCGAGCCCCGCCGCGGCGTGCCCCTGCTCGAATCGGCCGCCCCATGCTTCCCACCACTCCGTTGCCTCGCGGAACCCTGCCGCCGCGCCCCCCAGGTCGCCGGCCGCCTCGGCGAGCAGCGCCCTGCATGACGCCATCGCGAGACGGGCGCGCCGCACGTGAACCGGGCGATCCCCCACGATGCGAACGGCGAGTTCCGGCTTCCCGGCCGCGAGCGTCACGCGCACGATCTCCGGCAGGTAGAGCTCACGGTATTCGGTCGGTCCCTCGATGGTCGCCTCGTCGAACTCCTCGACCAGAGCGAGCGACTGGGCATGGTGGTCGGCGGCGGCATGCGCGACGATCGCGGCCAGCAGCGCCGGCGCGAGCACCTGCAGATCTTCGATCCGGCGAGCGGCGGGCGTGAAGACCTCCGCGAGTTCGACCGCCGTCGCGACTTCGCCTCGGTGCGCGAGCACCCGCGCGCGGTAGAGCCCCGCCACGGTGACGATCTGGGTGTCGCCGTGCGACGAGGCCCACTCGTCGAGGGCCGCGGTCTCGCCGAGGAGCTCGTCCCACAGTCCCGCGTCGAACCGGAGCCAGAAGCCCTCCGCCCGGGTCCACATGCCCTGTCCTTCGATGCCCCGCCGGCGACAGAGGTCGACCGTTGCGCGATTCATGGGCAGCGCGACCGAGGGGCCATCCTCGAGCCCTACCCATTCGAGCAGATAGGAGTGTGACGTCACGATGTCGATCGCGACGCCAGATGCCTCGGCCACGTCGAGGGCTTCACGCAGGTCGTCGACGCCCGAGAGATCCCCGGACTCGCATCGCGCGTTGCCACGCAGGTGCAGGGCCATGAGCGTCACCGTCTCGCTCCGTGGCAATCCGAGCGCCCGGTCGGCCCATCGCAGCGACTCATCCGAGTGGCCCGCCAGCATCTCCGCCTCGGAGCGACAGGCGTAGAGCTCCGCGAGCACCTCGGCCGCGTCGGGGTCGTGCTCGACGAGCGCGATCGCTCTTTCGAGCGCTTCGTGGGCGCCGGTCGTGTCGCCGTGAAGGCCCAGCTGGAAGTAGATGCGTCGAAGAACCCTCGCTGCGAGGCGCTGGTCGCCCGCATCTATCGCCTCGCGCTCGGCGGTGCGGTACTCCGAGAGGGCCTCGTCGCTCGTCATGAACCCGGAGCGCCAGCCCAGACTGGTCGCGGTGCGCCGGGTCTCGGCACGCGCGGCCCCCGGTGGTGCCAGCGCGAGGGCCTGCCGGTAGTACCCGGCCGCCCGGGCAGCATCGAGCGACACCTGTCGATCTCCCGCGAGCACCAGGCAGCGCACGGCGACGGCCTCCAGCTCGGCCACGTCGTCGTCGAGCCCGGCGGCGCGAGCGAGGTCGAGCGCCCTGGTGGCGTGCGACGCCAACAGGTCGGCACGGCCAGTCATGCTTTCGTCGGTGACGGTCTCGAGCCACGTGGTGACCGCCCGATGCAGCCGGGACCGAGCCGGCCTCGGAAGACGCCCGTACGCAACGTCGCGGATCAACCCGTGCGCGAACGAGAGCTCAGCCTCCGACCCGATCGCGCTGGTCGACGATCGCCGGACCAAGCCACGACGCTGCAGTGTGCGCAGCGATGCATCGAGATCGGGCGCATCGGGCTCGAGCGCTGCGAGCGCACCCCGCCAGAACCGCTCGCCGACCACCGAGGCAGCCTGCAGCGCCACGCGCTCGGAGGGCTCGAGCGCGTCGAGGCGTGCCGCGATCAACGCTTGCACCGTGTCGGGAACGCCTGCGCTCGACGCCTCCGTTGCTCCGGTCACGCCGAGTCCCCGGTCGTCGAGCATGTGCACGAACTCGCGCGCGTAGAGCGGGTTGCCACCGGCCCTGCGCATCAGGGCGGCACCGTCCTCCGCCGACATCACCGAGCGCAGCAACAATGCGCCGAGCAGTTCGGTCATCTCCGGATCGGTGAGGGGTGAGAGGGAGATCGTGGTGGCGTGGGCGACGTCCGCCGCCCACCCCGGTCGGCGTGCGTACAGCTCGGGGCGAGACGTGCAGAGCAAGAACAAGGGCACGTCGGGGGCGCGTTCCATGAGCCGCTCGAGGAACGCGAGCATCGCGTCGTCTGCCCAGTGGAGGTCTTCGATGACGACCGTCAGAGGCGCGCGCTCGGCCGCCGTCTCGAGATAGCGTGACCACGCCGCGAACGTTTCGTCGCTATCGGCAGGTGGGTCCTCGTCGCCTATCAGCCCGATGAGCGGACGGAGCCTGGTCGCGAGCCAGTCGCGATCCTCGTCGCGCAGATCGAGCCCGGCGAGATCGGCATCGAGCTTCGTTCGCGCCTCGCTGCCCACCTCACCTGGAGGGATGCCCGCGATCGAACGCACCACCTCGTCGAGAGCGGCGAACGTGATGGACTCACCGTAGGGACGACACCGACCGCGATGCCAGGCCGCCGTGCGGTGGGTAGACCTCACGTGGTCCTGCACGTCGATGACGAGTCGGGTCTTGCCGATACCGGGCTCCCCGATGACCGTGACGAGCCTGGGGGTGTGGTCCTCGATCGTGCGCTCCGAGAGGTCGTGCAGGAGTTCCCGCTCGCGGACGCGGCCGACGAACGGTGGCGGGTCATCCTCCTCACGGTCGGGGGTGTCGGTGCGGATCGCCCTGGCGAGGGAAGCAACCAGGGGCTCGGCCTTGCCCTTCACCCGGGTCGCCTGCAGCGGCTGATACGCGATCACGTGCCTCGTGGCGCGCTCGGTCGGTTCCCCGACGATCACCGAGCCTTCGGGTGCGAACGACTGCAGCCTCGACGCGGTGTTGACCACGTCTCCGGCCACCCGCTCGCCGACCATGGGACCCTCTCCGACCGTGACGAGCGCCTCACCTGTGTGCACGGCGATCCGCACCGGCAGGTGGCCGTCGGACACGCGATCGCGGATCGCGAGCGCGGCTCGCACCGCGCGTTCGGGGTCGTCTTCGTGGGCCACGGGGGCGCCGAACACGCCCATCGCCGCGTCGCCGATGAACTTGTCGAGCGTGCCGCCGAACCGCTCGATCTCCTCCTTGGCCACCGCATGGAATGGGACCAGGATGCGCCGCACGTCTTCGGGGTCAGCTCGGTCGCTGCGTTCGGTGAAGCCGGCGAGATCGGCGAAGACGATGGTCACGAGCCGCCGCTCCTCGAGTGGAGGCGGGGTCTGCGTACCCGCTGGGATCTCGCCTTTCTGGGGTGCTCCGCACGACGGACAGAACCGTGCGTGCGGGGGCATGTCTGCGCCGCAAGCCATGCAGCGCAGGGTGAGCTGCGCTCCGCACGAGGCGCAGAACCTCGCGCGGTCGTCGTTGATGGCCCGACAGCTCGGGCAGGGGGTTGCCACCGGCCGAGTCTAGCCGCCACCCCGAGAGCGACCGATCGCACGGAGCGTCGGCTCGGGGTCTTCAAGCGAGCGTGATGGATGCGCGACCGGAGTCCTCGGCTCGCACGGTAGCTCGATCCCCGGTGGCAGCGCCCGGATCGGGGCAGACGACGACCGGCACATGGATGCCGTAGAGCTCCGATGCGACGATCGAGCCGAGCGCGACGATCGAGTCTGACTCGGCGAGCACCACGGCTGCCGGTGCCGTCCCGGCTCGGATCGCTTCGGCGAGCACGTACGAGCTCGAGCTCGACCCGCGTCCCGACGGCATCACGAGCACCCGCCCGGTGAGTGAAGCCCCGGCCTGTGGGTGGTGCACGTCGATCAAGAGCCCGCTCGCCGGGTCGAGCCCTCCCCAGAAGCTGAGAGGCTCCCCGAGGACCAGGACCACCCCGGATGCGACACCCGGAGCGAGCACCCGCACATCCGTGGCCTGCTCAGTCATCGCCCCACGCCCCTGGATCTCGCACGAGGCGACCCGCTTCCGCCGAGTCGATGCACTCCTCGAGTGTGGCGAAGGCGACGTCGAAGCCCAGGTTCCCTGGGGCGTACCATGCCCACTTGCCGGAGTTGGTGACGACCGGAGTCGAAGCTCGCTCGATGATCGGAGTGATGTAGGTGCAGGTGTCGGTCACGATCGTCACGCCCGCCTCCTGCAGCACCCCCACCGCGTCCCCTGCCTCGGCGAGCACCTCGCGCCCCGTGTTCACGTAGACCGGTACGGACAGCCGCCTGCCGAGGACCAACGCGGCGAGGTCACGGAGCTCGGCCCCCGAGCAATGGGGCGTGCCCAGGCTCACGCTGCCTACGGCGGCGCCGACCTCGATTGTCGACAGCTCATCGCGCGCCGCCCGCAACGACAGAAGGTCGAGCCTCATGTCCAGCTTCGGTTCCACCCCGCCGGTCGCTGCCTCGAGCGTCGACGCCTCAGGCGTGATGCCGACCGCGTGGAACATCGCCAGCGCTCCCGACGAGGCCGCCGCCGCTCCGAGCGCCTTCAGCTGATCCTCGGTGGTCGTCGTGGGGAGGCCGACGATGGCAGGCACGTCGGTGCCGGTCGATCGGCCGACCAGATGGCCGATGGCGGCATACGCCGCCCCATCGCCGAAGAGCGCGCCCGGCACGCCGTCGACCCTGAACACGGTTCGAGCGAGTCGTTCCGCATCGAGATGCAGACCGGCGGCCGGCGCCCGGCCGGTGATCGCGCAGCAGATGTCGATGAAGTCCCCGTAGCGACCGGTGCGCGCTCCGAGCACCGAGTTCGCGAACACGATCGCGTTCGATTCGGCCCATGCGACATGCTGACCGAGTCTGGGTCGCCCGGGGAGTTGGTACGGAGCGCACGTCCAGGTCGGCCGGCAGCCCATCGCGACGTAGGCATCCATGAGGGCTCGTGCGTCTGCCGCGGTGTCCACGTCGAGGTGCACCAGCTCCGGATGCAGCATGTCGAGCGATGACACGTTGAGCGTGGTCGGCACCACGACGCGAGCGGCGACGACGGAAAGTCGTTGCGCGAAGTCCAAACCGGCGCGCCCGTGGTACAAGCAGCCATCGATATGGGCCGAGGCAACGTCGAGCAGTTCGCGCGCCTGCATCGCCTCAGCTGTGCGAACGACGATGCGCATGGCGAACCGCGCGGCCTCGCCGCGATCGCCGCGCAGGGCGGCACGGTCCTCGCCGGAGAGGGACACTGACGGGGACGCGAACCCGGGCACGGGCGCATCCTGTCATGGAGCGAGTTGGGGTGTGTAACGGTCTGTCCCTCCGGTGGGACCGGCCCTGGTCATCGATCGAGTGAGGAGCATGATGCCGTGACGAGCCTCAAGGCTGTGATGTTGAACTGCACCCTGAAGTACGCCCCCGAGGTCTCCAACACCGAAGCGCTGATGCTGAAGGTGAAGGAATGGTGGGACACGATGGACGTCGAGACCGAGATCGTGCGCATCACCGACTACACGGTGCGGTTCGGCGTGAGCTCCGACGAGGGTGATGGCGACGAGTGGCCGCGTATCCTCGAGAAGGTGCTCGCCGCCGACATCGTCTGCATCGGCACCCCGATCTGGTTCGGCACGCGCGGATCCGTCGCGCAGTTGGTCATCGAGCGCCTAGACGGCACGTACAACGACACCAACGAGGCCGGGCAGTATCCGCTCTACAACAAGGTCGGCTGCGTCGTCGTCACAGGAAACGAGGACGGGGCGCATTCGGCCGCCGAGACCACGCTGTTCAACCTGACGCACCTGGGGTGCGCCATCCCGCCGAACGCCGACACCTACTGGGTGGGCGACGCCGGCCCCGGTCCGAGCTACATCGAGGCAGGAGGGGCCGACCACGAGTACACGAAACGCACCACGCGATGGATGGCGCACAACGCCGTGCATCTCGCTCGCATCTTGAAGGCGATGCCGATCCCGGCAGAGGGCAACACCTTCGACGATGAGACGGCGCACCAGCCGACGCACGGAGGGTGAGCCCCGGCGCAGCTACCATGCAGGGATGCCAGCGCGCATCGACCTCGTCAGCACCATCGCGACCGTCGGTGAACCGGGTGCGGAAGAGCACGTGCAGAACAACGTCTGGGTCGTCGGCGGTGACGACGAGGTCGTCGTGATCGACGCTTCCCACGACGCGTCGCCTATCGTCGACGCCGTCGCGGGCCGGCGCGTCGTGGCGATCGCCTGCACCCACGGACACTGGGATCACGTCGACGCAGCGTTCGATCTGCGGGAAGCGGTCGATGCGCCGATCCTGCTGCATGTGGCCGACCGCCCGGTCTGGGATCGAACCCACGCCGACCGTGAGCCCGACGCGCCGCTGGTCGAGGGCGATCTGCTCGTCGCCGACGGTGTCGAGCTTCGGGTGCTGCATACTCCCGGCCATACGCCGGGAAGCGTGAGCTTCCACCACACCGCCAGCCACGTGCTCTTCGACGGCGACACGCTGTTCCCCGGTGGACCCGGCTCCACGAGCGATGAGCTCGGCGACTTCGAGCTGATCATCGCCTCGATCCGCGAGCGCATCCTCACGATGCCCGAGGAGACCGCGGTGCATCCGGGGCACGGCGATCCCACGACCGTCGGTGCAGAGGCGCCCCACATGCAGGAGTGGATCGAGCGGGGCTGGTAGTCCAGGCCAGACTAGATGACCGGCGGTGGGACGCCGTCGAGATCTCCATCGGGATATGCGGTCTCGCCGAACCCGTCGAGGGCGCGCTCGGCGAGCGACTCGAGGAACGTCGCGCCGAACACCGCGGCGAACTCCTTCTGGTCGAGCAGGTCCCGTTCCACTGCGCTGCGCGGCACGTACGCGCCGATGTTTTGGCGGTAGCGGTAGTCGGCGAGCGAGGCGGCGACATCTTCAATCGTCGCGCCGCCGTTGTCCCACAGGCGCGAGGTGTTCAAGAACACCTCCGAAGGCACGACGCTCTCGATCACGCCGGTGAGGCCCGAGAAGCGCGACTCGATGAGGTGCTCGAGCTGGATCGGATCGAGACGCACCCCCCCGACCGAATCGGGAAGCGGGCACTGCCCGTGGTCGGCCGTGACGAACAGCGCGTACTCACCCGGGAACCGCTCGTCGAGCATGTGTCGCAGGCGCCCGAGCTGCTCGTCGACGGCGCGAAGCTGCAAGCCCGTCCATTGCGACTTCATGCCGTACACGTGACCCGTGTAGTCGGGCGACTTGTACGTCGTGAAGAGCAGGTCGGTCGTGCCGGTCTCGCCGATCGGCTCGGAGTCGAACGCCGCCTGGATCACATCGCCCTGGTAGCGCACGATCGGCGGACGGCAGCACGGAGACTGCCGCCCGCTGGGCGCGAACTCTCCATCCCACCCCGGGTCGTCGAACTCGTCGACGTAACGCTGATAGTCCTCGGGCGGCGGCATCGATGCCGGAAGCCGGTAGAGGTCGGGATTGTGAGGTTGCCAGGTCGCGGTGCCGTCTTCGTCCCAGTAGACGCCGACCGGCAGGTCGTCAGCGGGGCGATCGCGACCACCGAACCCCATCATCCCCAGGTGCCAGACCTGGTAGCCGATCTCCCCCACCCAGGCACCGGTCTGCGCGTGCCAGAGGTCCGCGAGCGTCGGGAGCCAGATGTCGCTGGGCTGCGCGTTCCCTGCGGTGTCGTACGCCTTGCGGACCCGGCCGAGCTCGTCACGGATGTTGTGACCGGTGATGCCGTGGCGGTTCGGGAACGTGCCGGTGCCGATGGAAGCGTGCGCGCACGCCGTCACTGCAGGGAACGACCCCATGATCGCGTTGCGGAAGTTGGCGCTCTCGCCCATGAGCGACTTGAGCTCGGGCCAGTCGTTCGGGAACTCGTCGAGCACGTTCCAGCCCCCGCCGTCGAACACGAAGGTGACGATCACTTTGGGGCGTCGCCCCGAGCGGGAGGTCGCAAGTGGCAGCACGCGCCCCTCGCGATCGTCGGGCCAGCCGGTGAAACCCATCAGCTCTGCCATGGTCGGAGCCAGGTCGGAGAGGGTGACCCGCTCCTCGGAGTCGCTCGCGACCACGAGGCCGGGCGCGTGGACGACGAGTGGGATGCGCTCGAGGTACATCCATACGCTCGCGTGACTCGTACGAGGGTCACGCGGTACGAGCGAGAGTGATTCCTGCGGGTAGTTCGAGCTGTTGAAGGGGGCGAGCAGGAGTTGCAGGTCGCCCGAGCGGTGCGGCACGAAGTTGCGACGGACGAGCTCCATGTACTCGGAGCCGAGATCGTTGGCCATAGATTCCTGGATCGGTCGGGGGTCGGGGCGCCCGAGCTTGCGCGCAGCCCAGCCGATCGACGGACCAGCGATCGCCCACGTCAGCCCACCGAGTCCGGCCGCCACGAGGAAGTTCCGCCGCCCCGGGTCGGTGCCCGACGCGCCAACTCGGCCCGGCCCCCACACAGCGATCGCGAACCCCAGGGCCAACGTGACGAGCCCGACCGTGAGCCCGAGGATCCATGAGCCGGCGATAGCAACGGCGAGCCCCACGAACCCCGAGAGAGCCGCGAACGCGATGAAGACACGGAAGTCAGAACGCCGATCCATGGAGAGATTCATGTTCCCAGAGCCCGAGCAACGCCGGGTGGAACGGGTGTGACGTTCGCGTTGTGTCGGCGCTAGCTGCGCTTGCGATCGAGGTCGAGGAAGGGCAACGGCACGACCGTCGCGCCGACCTTGCCGCGCTCGCCCTCGACGCTCCATTCGACGCTGAGCCGCGTGCCGAGACGTGCGTGCCCCCTGTCGACCGATCCGAACCCGATCATCTTCTTGATCGTCGTGCCCCACGTGACGGAGGTGGCGCGGCCGACCTGACGGCCTTCCTTGTAGACGGGAACGGGCGCGCGGTGCACGAAGGGGCTGATCGCCGGCGCGAGACCATGCTTCGCGTACATGCCCTCGATCCCGGACCAGTCGAGCTCGATGCCCACGAGCCGGCGTGCCGGACCGCCGGCGGCGTGCTCCGCTCTGAGCGCGCGGCGGCCGGTGAAATCGGTGGCTTTGCCGAGGTGGACGAGAGGCTCGAATCCGAGCTCGTACGGGGAGTACTGCTGCTCGGGCGCCATCGCGTGGCGGGCGCTCGTGTACTCGGCCTCGATCAGGATCAGGCCGGCTTCCACTCGGGCGACGTCCATCGCGGCGATGCCGACGGGATGGATGCCGTAGCGCTCACCGGCTGTGAAGATCGCGTCCCAGACCGGCCAGGGCCTGGTCGGCGGGCATCCAGAGCTCGTAGCCACGGTCGCCGGTGTAGCCGGTGCGAGTGACGTCGACCTCGACGCCGGCGATCTCGGTCCTGCGTCGTCCGAAGTACTTCAGGTCGGCCCAGTCGTGGCCGGTGGCGTCCTGCAGCACCTCGCGTGAGAGCCGGCCCTGCAGCGCGAGCGCCGCGGTTCGGTCGCTGATGTCGTCGACCTCGACGTCGAGGCCGGTCGCGTTCATGACGAACCAGCGGTAACAGGCGTCGGCGGCGGTGATGCGGTAGGTCGTCTCGTCGAGACGCGCGATCGTGCCGTCGTCGAG
Organism: uncultured Actinomycetes bacterium; assembly: GCA_963831325.1. Classification (GTDB taxonomy): domain Bacteria; phylum Actinomycetota; class UBA4738; order UBA4738; family HRBIN12; genus JAOUEA01. The sequence goes on along the minus strand of CAWHQA010000009.1, from coordinate 149,583 downwards.
GACCTTGCCTTCCTCGTCGCACCAGGGGGAGTAGGCGACCCGGTCGACCCGCAGCTTCGTCATGTCGCGGGTCATCACCCGGTCGAGCAATCGCATCGCGTCGGCGCCGCGGACCTCGTACTTGTACAGCGGGCTGATGTCGATGACCGCGGCGGCCTCGCGGATCGCGCTGTACTCGATGTCGTGGAAGTCGGCGTACACCGGCACCGAGAAGTAGCCGGACCACTCGCCCCAGGCCATCTTCGTGTTGAGCGATTCTTGGCGCGGGAAGAACGCTGTGGGCACGCTCACGGGTGAGACCTCCTCGGGTGTTGGAACGACGTGCGATGTGCGTTGGAGACTACCGGTCACACGCCGCGGCATGTCCGACCGGCGGTCAACCGGGAGTAGCCTCTCACCCCACATGCATGCGGTACGTGATCCAGGTGGTAGCAGAGACCGCGCCGAACTATCGCGTTGACACCGAGACCCAGCTCCGGGGGCGGATCGCACAGCGCATCGCGGAGCGCGGGATCCGGGTCCCGCCGATCTCAGCCATGCCAGGACCCTCCAGGTAGCGGACCGGACCAGGAGTCCCTGCGGCCGAAGATCCCGTCCGAGGAGAGCCGCACGCCTGTATCGCCGCTGCTGGACTCAACCAAATAGTTTCCACCCGCCCAGGATTCGTGTGTGTCATAGGCTAGGCTGCAATCGTGATGAGCTGGGGTTGCTCATACCCGGGGGGATCGACGTGTGAGACATGGCTGATCTGACGCATATGCGGATGCAACCGAGTAAGGCGTTCGAAAAGGGGGACCGACGTGTTTGCTGTGATCGATCTAGGTGAGATCTTGTGGACGACGGTGGTGATCTTCTTCATGGTCGCGTACTTGATGATGTTGTTCAGCGTGATCGGCGACATCTTCCGTGATCACTCCCTATCTGGCTTCGCGAAGGCCGGGTGGCTGCTGTTCCTGCTGATCGCACCTGTGCTGAGCGCTGCTGATCTACCTCATCGCGAGGGGGCCGAGCATGGCCGAGCGCTCGATGAAGCAGCACCAGGCCGCTGAGGCCGAGTTCAAGCAGTACGTGCAAGGCGCGGCCGCGGAGGCCGGCCCCGCGGCCGAGATCGCCAAGGCCAAGCAGCTGCTCGATGCGGGCTCCATCAACCAGGAGGAGTACGAGGCACTCAAGAGCAAAGCCCTCAACTGAGGGTCAGAGAGCCGCGCACGAGTCACGCTCGACTTGACGATCGCTGAGATGGCGCCGGACGGGTCGCCGATGCTCGACCGTTTGACTTCAAGTCAAGGGGCTTCTCGCTGGGCACCGGACCCGCAGCTAGCATTGGCGACCGACGGAGCGGACCCTGGTTTCGGGGCGCGCGAACCATCCCCAGGGCACCATCGAGCGGAGGGCTTCCATGGCGAAGCGGTACGACGCGGTCGTGATCGGCGGCGGGCACAACGGCCTCGTGAACGCCGCCTACCTCGCGAAGGCCGGGCTGAAGGTGCTCGTGCTCGAGCGCCGGCACATCCTGGGCGGTGCCACGCTGACCGAGGAGATCGTGCCCGGGTTCAAGTTCTCGGTCTTCAGCTACGTCGTGTCGCTGCTGCGCCCCGAGATCATCCGCGAGCTCGAGCTCGCCGAAGCACGGGCTCGAGATCCTGCCGCTCGACGGCACGATCACGCCGCTCGACGACGACTACCTCTGGCGCGTGAACGACCACGGCAAGACCGTGCGGGAGCTGCGTCGCTGGAGCCTGAACGACGCCGAGGTCTACGAGGAGTACGGCCAGCTCATGGCCGAGATGGGCCGGTTCATCAAGCCGATCCTGTCGATCGCGCCGCCCGATACGGGCAAGATCACGCCCGGTCATTGGCTGCCGCTCGGCCCGCTCGCGAAGGCATTCAAGGACCTGCCGAAGAAGATGCAGACCACGTTCATCCAGCTCATGACGATGAGCGCGGCCGACTTCCTCGACCAGTGGTTCGAGACCGAGCCGCTGAAGGCCACGATGAGCGCGTCCGGCATCATCGGCACGTTCCAGGGGCCGCGCTCGCCCGGCACCGCGTACGTGCTGCTGCACCACTACATGGGCGAGATCGACGGGGCGTTCCGCGCATGGGGCGTGCCGCGGGGCGGCACCGGGTCGGTCGCGTACGCGATCGCGAACAGCGCGCTCTCGCTCGGCGTCGAGATCCGCACCGAGGCCGCCGTCTCGCACGTGAAGACGACGGGCGGCCGCACGACCGGCGTCGTGCTCGAGGCGGGGAGGAGATCGAGGCAGGCGTCGTGATGAGCTCGCTCGACTCGCGCCAGACCTTCATCAACCTGCTCGACGAGGGCGACCTCGACCCCTCGTTCCGCGACGAGGTCATGCGCTACAAGTACCGGGGCTCGAGCGGCAAGGTGAACCTCGCGCTCAGCGGCCTGCCCGAGCTCGCATGCAAGCCGGGCGTGGGGCCCGTGGCTGCGCGGCGCGATCTCGTTCTCACCGTCGCTCGACTACATGGAGCGCGCCTACGACGACGCGAAGTACGGACGGCCATCCGCGCGCCCGTACATCGACTGCATCATGCCGACGCTCGTCGACCCGACGATGGCGCCGCCCGGCAAGCACGTGATGAGCTGCTTCGTGCAGTACGCGCCCTACCACCTCGAGAACGGCGAGCAGTGGGACGACGCGAAGCGCGAGGCGTTCGGTCAGAACGTGATCGACACGCTCGAGGAGCGCTTCCCGAACATCAGGTCGCTGATCGAGGGACACCAGTTCGTGACGCCGAAGGACATCGAGGACATCACGGGCCTGAGCGAAGGGAACATCTTCGCCGGCGAGCTCTCGCTGGAGCAGCTCTTCTTCAACCGGCCGGTGCCCGGCTGGGCGCGCTACGAGACGCCCGTGAAGGACCTCTGGATGTGCGGCTCGGCGACCCACCCGGGCGGCGGCATCATGGGCGCGCCCGGCATGATCGCGGCTCGCGAGTACCTGAAGCAGCGCAAGCGCGGACGGAGGGCCGCCTAGATGGCGCCCAGGCAAGGGTCCAGCGACGTCGTCGTGATCGGCGGAGGGCACAACGGCCTCGTCGCTGCCGCGTATCTCGCGAAGGCAGGCCGGAAGGTCACGCTGCTCGAGGCTTCGGACCGAGTCGGCGGCATCCTGCGCACCACCTCACCCGCTGATGGCGTGACCGCACCGGGCATCGCGCACACGGTCGGGCGCCTGCGCGCCTCCGTCGTCAAGGACCTGCAGCTCGCGCGCCACGGCTTCGAGGCGATCACGCCCGCCGCGCGCATGTTCGCCCCTCAGCCCGACGGCTCGGCCGTCACGTTCTGGGGCGACCCCGCGCGCACCGCGAGCGAGCTGCGTGATCGCAACGCTCACGACGCCGATGCCTTCGTGGGCTTCGACGCGAAGATGCGCGCGATCGCGAGCTTCCTCGCCTACATCAACGTCGCGTCACCCCGCCCGACGCGAAGAGCCCGTCGTTCGCCGACGCGATCATGGGGCTGAAGCTCGGGAAGGCGTTCCGTGACCTCGGCGCGAAGACCGGCCGCGAGGCGATCCGGGCGATCCCGATGGCGGTGGCCGACCTCGTGCAGGAAGTCTTCGACGACGAGGCCGTGCGCGGGCCGCTCACGACCCGTGGCGTGCTCTACACGTCGATGGGTCCGTGGGCGACCGGCACCGCAGCCGTGTTCCTGAATGACTCGGCCGGTACCGATGGCGGCGCGGCGGGCACCACGGTCTACGCGCGCGGCGGCACGGGGGCGCTCGCGAGCGCGCTCGAGTCGGCGGCGAAGGCCAGGGGAGTGGACGTTCGCACCGGCGCCGAGGTCGTCGCGATCCGCTCGACTGACGGCCGGGTGCGAGGCGTCACGCTCGCCGACGGCACCGAGATCGCTGCCGGTCTCGTCGTCTCGGCGGCCGACCCCAAGCGCACGCTTCGCCTCTGCGATCCGGTGGAGCTGAACCCGTACGAGGTGTGGCGGGCGGAGAACATCCGTCAGCCCGGCGCGACCGCGAAGGTGAACCTGGTGCTCTCGGGGCTGCCGGCATTCCACGGCGGCGACGACGTCTCGCGGCTCCAGGGGCGCATCGTCGTCGGCCTCGTCGATCGATCACGTCGAACAGGCGATGGACGCGAACAAGTACGGCCATGTCGCCGAGGAGCCGATGCTCGAGGCCACGATCCCCACCCTCGTCGACCCGTCGCTCGCCCCCGAGGGCATGCATGTGATGTCGATCCTGTTCCAGGCGGCGCCACGCCGGCTGCGCGAAGGCAGCTGGGCTTCGGAGCGCGACCGGGTCGGCGATATCGCGGTGAAGTCGATGGAGCGGTTCGCTCCGGGGCTCGGCGAGCTCGTCGAGGCGCGCGAGGTGATCACGCCCGAAGACATGGAGAACGACTACGGCCTGACGGGCGGGCACGTCTATCACGCGGAGCCGGCGCTCGATCAGTTCTTCGCATGGCGCCCTCTGAACGGGGAAGCACGTTACCGGCTCCAGATCGACGGTCTGTACCTCGCCGGCTCGGGCGCGCACCCCGGCGGTGGCATCACAGGCGGTCCTGGGGCGAACGCAGCCCGCCAGATCCTCGCCGACACGAAGTAGGCGCTCGGCTTCGAGCTATGCCTGGCTGATCTCGAAGAGGTGGCCGTCCGGGTCGCGGAAGAAGCAGCGGATCTCCTGCCCCCAGTCGTAGGGCGGCGTGAGGAACTCGGCTCCCCGCTCACGGAGGATCTCGTAGGCCTGCTGGCAGTCGGGCACGCGGATCGTGATCGAGTGGCTGACCGAGCGGGGGTCCGGCGGCTCGAACGTGACGTCGGGCTTGTCGTCGGTCGGTCCGCCGCCGGTGACCACGAGCAACCACGCCGCGCCGAACTTGAACACAGCCGAGGTGCCGCCGTACTCGCGGAACAGCTCGGCGCGGAGGACGTCGCGGTACCAGTCGCGGGATCGCTCGAAGTCCGAGACCACGAGGATGTTCGAGAGCTCCATCCTCTCGGTCGGGAACTCAGCCTGCCGATCGGTCTGCGAACCGCTCACCCCTTCCTCCCTTCCTGAGACGTCGGCGCGAGCGTAGCCTCCATGCGTGGATACGTCCGTGCCCGGGATCGTGTCGCTCGCCGACTGGCGACGCATCGTGTCGGAGTCCTATGGTGCGATCCGAGCCGACGACGATCCCCGACGAGCGTGGGAGATTTGGCTCGGAACCCGCCACGACCTGTTCACCACACATGCACAGTCTCCGATCCCGGCTTCGGACCGCGAGGGATATCAGGGGCCGTTCGCGTTCGTCTATGACCCCGCCGCACGGGTCCATGCCGACCTCGAGCCCCTCGAAGGCGATCTCGTCGAGGTCGGCACGAGCGACGGGCGCTCGACCCGCATGCTTCGCGTCGCTCGGGCGAGCTTCGAGCTGTTCGGTCGTGCCGCCTCACTCGATGTCTTCTGGCTCGATCAGTACGGCGGCGGCATCTACCTCGCGTTCCGCGACGCCACGAGCGGCGAGACGACGTACGGCGGCGGTCGCTACCTGCTCGACACCGTGAAGGGCGCAGACCTCGGGGCCGACGGTGAGCGGCTCGTGCTCGACTTCAACTTCGCTTACCAACCATCGTGCTCGTACGACGCGAGCTGGTCGTGCCCGCTTCCGCCGCCGCAGAACACGTTGCCGTTCGCCGTGCCCGTGGGCGAGCGGCTGGGCTAGGATGCGCGTTCGCTCGCCCGACGAAAGAGGCAGCCGGTGGCCGCGATGATCTCGCTCGAAGACGTCGAGAAGCGATACGCGGGCGCCGTGACGCCAGCCGTCGGCGACCTCTCGCTCGACATCGAGGAAGGCGAGACCGTTGCGCTGGTCGGACCTTCGGGGTGCGGCAAGACCACGACGTTGAAGATGATCAACCGGCTGATCGAGCCGACCGGGGGGCGCATCGTGCTCGACGGCACCAACGTGCTCGATCAGGATCCGGTGCAGCTCCGCCGAGGCATCGGCTACGTGATCCAGCACACGGGCTTGCTGCCACATCGCACGATCCGCCAGAACATCGCCACCGTGCCGAACCTCGTGGGTTGGGACGATGCGCGCACGGCGCCACGTATCGACGAGCTGCTCGAGATCTTCGACCTCGACCGTGAACTGCTCGATCGATACCCGGCCGAGCTCAGCGGCGGGCAGCGCCAGCGCGTCGGGGTCGCCCGCGCGCTCGCCGCCGACCCGCCGGTGATGCTCATGGACGAGCCGTTCGCGGCGGTCGATCCGATCGTGCGGGCGCGCCTGCAGGACCAGTTCCTCGACATCACCGCCCGCCTCGGCAAGACGATCGTGTTCGTGACCCACGACGTCGACGAGGCGATCAAGTTGAGCGATCGCATGGCGATCCTCAACGTGGGCGGCGTGCTCGAGCAGTTCGCGCCGCCCGAGACAGTGTTGCGAGAGCCCGCGAACGACTTCGTGCGCGACTTCGTCGGCGCGGAGCGGGGCCTGAAGCGTCTCGCCCTCATCAAGGTCGGCGACATCGGTGTGGAAGACGGCCCGGCCGTCGCACCGACCGCGAGCGCCGATGAAGCCCGCCGGGCGATCGAGACCGGCGGCTATGGATGGGTGAGCGTCGTCGACGACGGTGAGCTGCTCGGGTGGATCGACGCCGAGTCGCTCGATGGTCGCGCGACCGCAGGGGAGGCGACACCGCGTCCGTTCAGCGCATACGTGACGGCGAACGACTCCCTCCGACAGGCTCTCGATTCGATCGTCACCTCGCGGACCGCGGTCGCGGTGGTCGTCACCGAGGGTCAGCACTACCGGGGCGTCCTGTCGCTCGAACGCATCTCGCAAGGAGATCGTTCCGTGAGCGCTCCTCGCCGCGCCACGACGTTCCTCGCACAAGAGGACACCGAGCCATTGATCCGGTGGATCTGGATCAGCCGACCACACCGACGAGATCGTGAGCAGAGGCGCGCAGCACGTCTACCTCACGGTCGTCGCCGTCGTGATCGGGTTCCTGATCGCGTTCCCCGCGGCCGTTTACGCCTCCCGGCATCGCTGGTCGATCTCGCCGATCACCTCGATCTCGGGAGTGCTGTACACGATCCCGGCGTTCGCATTCATCTTCCTGCTGCTGCCGATCACCGGGCTGTCACTCACAACGGTGGCGATCCCATTGATCGCCTACAGCCTGTTGATCCTCTTCCGCAACACGCTGGCGGGCTTCGACTCGGTTGAGCCCGATGTAAGGAAGCCGCGCTCGGCATGGGACTGTCGAAGCGTCAGTTGCTCTGGCGTGTCGAGGTGCCTCTCGCGATGCCGGTCATCATCGCTGGCCTCCGCATCGCGACCGTGAGCGCTATCGCGCTGATCACGATCGCCTCGCTGATAGGCCGGGGCGGGTTCGGTCAGTTCATCCTCGAGGGCCTGAACACCTTTTTCTGGACGCCGCTCCTGGTCGGTGTGGTGCTCTCCGTGGCCCTGGCGTTCGTGGCAGACATCGCTGCTGCTCACCGCGCAGCGGTTCGTCACGCCGTGGGCGAGGGCAGCGGGACTTCGGGCGGTTGCGACATGAATGGCTTGCTCGACGGATTGCAGTGGCTCTTCGATGGCGCGAACTGGTCGGGGGTCGACGGCATCCCCGCTCGGGTCTGGGAGCACGTGCAACTCTCCGCGATCTCGCTCGTGATCGCAACGATGATCGCGATGCCGCTCGGACTGTGGATCGGGCACAGTCGGCGAGGTCAGTTCTGGACCGTGCAGCTCGCCAACGTGGGCCGGTCGATCCCGTCGCTCGCGGTACTTTCAATCGCGTTCCTGCTGGTGTTGAAGCTCGTGCCCGACGACTCCGCCCAGCTGGCCTTCGGCTTCCTGCCGACGATCGTGGCCCTGACGCTGCTTGGCATCCCGGTGATCTTGATCAACACGTACGTGGGGATCCAGCAGGTCGACCCCGACACGGTCGAGGCTGCGAAGGGCATGGGCATGGACGGCCGGCAGGTGCTCGCGCGGCTCGAGATCCCGATGGCGATGCCGCTGATCATGACCGGGCTTCGACTCGCAGCGGTGCAGATCGTCGCCACGGCAGGACTCGCTGCACTGATCGCCGGCGGGGCCCTCGGGCGCTACATCGTCGACGGATTCGCTCTGCGCGAGAACGACAAGATCGTGGGCGGGTCCATCCTGATCGCGTGCTCTGTCTCTGCTCACGGACCTCGCGTTCACGCTGCTCACGAAGGCGACAGCGCCTCGCCTGACTTCGGGGGGATCACGAGCGCAGCCTTCGCGGCCGGCCGTCGAGGGACACCCTGCCGACTTCTTTCCCGCCTGACGTTCCGGTTCCTTGCCTGACTGCGCCGTGGTTGGGTAGCGGTTCGCGGCGCGCCGTTGATACGGTGCGCATGTCCACGACCGGGGAGATGGACGCCCCATGACCGGATGGAGGGATACCCATGCGGAAGCACCGCATGTTCGTCCTCGGGGCGGGCCTCCTCGCGCTGTCGCTGTTCGCGGCTGCGTGCGGGGACTCGGGTGGGGACGACGACCGGGCGACGGCGCCACGGACTCGGCGAGCGCCGAGCCCAAGGGTGAGATCGTCGTCGGCGTCTCCGGCGCGTTCGCCGAGAACCAGCTCGTGGCCGAGATGTACGCTCAGGTCCTCGAGGCCGACGGCTACACCGTGACGCGGGAGCTCGACATCGCCGACCGGGCAGTCGGCAACGAGGCACTCGCCGCCGGCGAGATCGACCTCAAGCCCGAGTACACCGGTTTCGACCTGCCGCTATACGACGAGAAGGCGCCGACGAACGGGGATCCACAGGCCGTCGCCGACGCGCTGACCGCGGCGCTCGAGCCCGAGGGTCTCGTGACCTACGCGATCTCCCCGGCGAACAGCACGAACGTGTTCGTGGCGACGCCCGAGACGGCCGAAGCGAATAGCCTCACCGACATGAGCAGCCTCGCCGCCGTGGCGGGTGACCTCACGCTCGGCGGGCCGCCGGACTGCCCGAAGGCCGACTTCTGCATCCCGGGCCTGAAGGATACCTACGGCATCGAGTTCGGGGAGTTCAAGCCGCTCGACTTCGGCGGGCCGAAGACGGTGGCCGCGATCGACAGCGGCGCGGTCGATGTGGGGGAGTTGTTCTCACTCGACCCGACGATCGTCGACAAGGGCTACGTGGTGCTCACCGACGACATGAACCTGCAGGCCAACGGGAACTTCATCCCGGTCGTGCGCGAGGAAGTCGCGAGCGAGGAGCTCGGCGCGCTGCTCGACAGCGTCACGACGACGCTCACCGACGAGAACATGCGCGACATGGTCGGCCAGGTGCTGAACGACAAGCGCGACGTCGCCGACGTCGCCGCGGAGTACCTGACAGGCGCGGGCATCCTCTAGACCGAGTCGGCTGACTCGAAGCGTTGATGGGCCGGGGCTTCGTCCCCGGCCCTCCGCTTCACCACCCGTGCGTGCCCGGCTCCCCCTTGAACGGGCCGACGACGTCGGGCGTGATCCAGCCGCCGTAGTAAGCCGCCGGGCTGGGGCGTCACCACGATGCCGCCGACCGTGCAGCGGTCGACCCTGCCCGCGTAGAACGCCACGTGGTCGGCGAGCGCCGCGTACGGCTCGCTCGGGTTCGGGTAGTACCAGCCGGCCTCACTCGCCACCCGTTCGCCGACGACCACGTCCACGTAGGCGGCGGCGCCCTTCCACTCGCAGAACGACGCGCCGTTCGCCGGGCGGAGCAGGTCGCGGCGCACGTCGTCGAGCGGAAGGTAGAACGTCGGCGGATGAGCTCGTCTCCAGGACCCGAAGCGATGTGTCGTCTCGGCGATCATGACGCCTGCGTACTCGACGTCACGCGGCGCTCATCGCGGCACGAGCGCGGGCGGGCGCGGGTAGTCCCAGACGGACTCCTGGCCGTGGGGGCTCGATCGCGAGCGGGACGCCATGCACCGATGATGCGCTCGGGGCGGCGCGTGGCCACACGTGTCGATCGCGGTGCAGAGGTTCAGCCGCAAGGTCCGACCGCGACGTCGACGCCGCGATGATCGGAACCGGCGGGCGTGAACGTCAGCTGGCCGCGTGCGCGCACCACGAGCGGGATGACGAACACGTGGTCGATGCGGAGCAGCAGCGTCGGCCACCAGCCGCCGACGTAGGTGGTCGAGCCGGCGAGCGCCGGCTCGCATCGCGTCGGTGAGCGTCGGCATCCATCCCCGGTAGCTCGAGCACCCGGTCGCTCATGTTGAGGTCGCCGGCCACGACGACGGGTCGCGCCTCGTGCTCGATGGCGGCGAGCAGCTCGTCGGTGAAGCGGAGCTGGTCGGCGAAGCTCGTCTCGCGCAGCGGGTTCAGGGCGTGCACGACGTAGAGCACGAACGGCGCATCCCGGGCACGTCGACGCCGACCCGCATCACGCGAGCTGGCGGCAGCCCCAGCTCGCCGAGCTCCTTGACGCGGGAATCGCGACCACGCCCCCTGCCGTCCGTTGCTCCACGGTCGAGGTCGAGGCCCTCGAGGCGGCGTCCTGGGCGTCATCGCCTCGTAGAACTCGTCGTCGAGCATCTCGACCGCCACCACGACGTCGGCGCTCTCGGTCGAGCATCGATGCCGGCACGGCCTCCGGGGTCGGGTTCTCGTCCCACACGTTCGCCACGACCAGGCGGATCGCGGGATCGGGAGGCGCGATCGACGCGGGCAGCCTCGGCTGCGATCACGGCGACGGCGCAGACCGCGAAGATCGACGATGCCGCCGAGCAGCGGCCATGCACGCGCGGCGATGACCAGCGACGAACGCCCCGAACACGATCGCCACGACACCGATCAGCGGCAGGCCGACCGCCACGGTGTCGACCGGACCGCCGACGTCGCGCACGACGAACCACAGCCATGGCAAGGCGACCACGAGCACGACGAGCAGCACGCGGCGCGCGCGGCTCCCGCGGGAGAGCGGGTTCCACAGCGCGGAGCCTAATCTCGCGAGCGCGCGCTGCGCGTGTGACGAGTCCGATGGAGGTCTGCGTCGATCGTGTGTGGGAAGCTTCGCCGATGAGCGAGGCACCCGACTTCCGCCTGGAGCACTGCGAGCTGCGCGGTGACGACGAGTTCACCGAGTTCACGAGCACCGACCTGCCCTACTACTCGGACTGGCGAGGCTCGTTCGAGAAGCTGCCGTGGGCGACCGACGACGAGTCGCTGCGTGCGGCCGAACGCCGACGTCGCGATCGTCGGGGCGCCGCTCGACGAGGGCACGTCGTCGCGGCCCGGGCGCCCGGTTCGGGCCGCGCGCGATCCGCATGGCGCCGACGGCGTGGAGCAGCGAGTACGCCTGGTCGATCCAGCTCGACGTCGAGCCCTACTCGCACCTGACGGTGGTCGACGCGGGCGACGCCCCGATCGTGCCGACACGCCTCGAGCGCGCGCTGCGCGTGATCCACGAGAAGGTGTTCCGGGTCGCCGAGGCCGGGCCCGATCCCGATCGTGCTCGGGCGGCGACCACTCGATCACGTACCCGAGCGCGGCCGCCGTCGCGCGGCACGTGTGGCCGCGCAAGGTCGGCATCGTGCACTTCGACGCGCACGCCGACACCGGCGCCGACCAATGGGGCAACCTCTACGGCCACGGCGAGCCGATGCGCCGCCTGATCGAGGAAGGCTGGATCGCCGGGCCGAACTTCGTGCAGGTCGGTCTGCGCGGCTACTGGCCGGAGCAGGAGACGTGGGACTGGATGCGCGAGCAGGGCCTGCGCTGGCACACGATGGTCGAGATCGAGGAGCGCGGCGCCGAGGCGGTGATCGCCGACGCGATCGCCGAGGCGCTCGACGGCCCCGACTGCATCTACCTGTAGCGTCGACATCGACGTCGTCGACCCCGGCATGGCGCCCGGCACCGGCACGCCCGGAGTCCGGCGGCATGCTCGCGCGCGAGCTGCTTGCGCGCGGTTCGCCAGATCGTCGGGCAGGTCGACCTCGTCGGCATGGACGTCGTCGAGGTCTCGCCGCCCTACGACCACGCCGAGATCACGGCGATCCTCGCGCACCGCGCGGTCATGGAAGCGATCAGCGCCCTCGCGAAGCGCGCGAGACCGCCGCGTCGGTAGGCGCGGTCGGCCGCTCAAGCGCGCTCGTGCGCTGCGGTCGAAGCTTCCATGCATGATCGACCCTTCGCCCGCTCCGTCGGCGACGGCGGACGCCAGCGATGTCTTCCGCCGTCTCGTCGACAACGTCGAGCTGGTGATCGCCGGCAACACCGAGGCCGTGGAGACGGCGGCCATCTGCCTGCTCGCCGACGGCAACCTGCTGCTGGAGGGCGTGCCCGGCGTCGGCAAGACGACGCTCGCGCGCGCGCTCGCGCGTTCGATCGGCGGGGAGTTCAGCCGCATCCAGGCCACGCCCGACCTGCTGCCGAGCGACCTGACCGGCATCAGCGTCTACGACCAGCAGCACGGCGAGTTCCGCTTCGTGCCCGGCCCGGTCTTCGCCAACGTCGTGCTGGTCGACGAGATCAACCGCACGACGCCGCGCACGCAGTCGGCGCTGCTCGAGCCGATGGAGGAGCGCCAGGTCACGGTCGAGGGCACGACCTATCCGCTGCCGGCGCCGTACGTCGTGATCGCGACCGAGAACCCGATCGAGCAGCACGGCACGTACCCGCTGCCCGAGGGACAGCTCGACCGGTTCGCGATGACGGTGCAGGTCGGCTACCCGGACGAGCGCGCGTGGCCGGCGACATCGTTCGGCGTCAGCTGCGCGAGCATCCGATGCTCGACCTGGGCCCGGTGCTCACGCCCGACGAGGTGCTCGCGGCGCCAGCGCGCGGTGCGATCGGTGCACGTCGACGACGCGATCGTCGACTACGTCGTCGCGCTCGTCGCCGCGACCCGTGAGCGCGCCCGAGGTCGCGCTCGGCGCATCGCCCCGCTCGACCGTCGCGCTCGACCCGGTGCGCGCAGGCGCGCGCGATCGCGCTCGGACGCGACCACGTGCTGCCCGACGACGTGAAGGCGCTGGCCCCGGCGGTGCTCGCGCACCGCATCGTGCCGCGCCAGGCCCGCGCAGGGGCCGAGGTCGGACGACGCATCGTGGGCCGCGTGCTCGACGAGACGCCCGTGCCGCTGCACGCGAGCGCAGCGCGCGGCTCGGTCGCGGACGGTCCTGACGCATGCGCCTGCGCAAGCGGGCGATCGGCCTGCTGCTCGGAGCGGGTGTGCTCTTCTTCCTCGGCACGAACGTGCAGGCGGGCTGGCTGTTCGTGCTCGCCGCCCTGCTGCTCGGCGCGGTGCTCGCCGGCCTCGTGATGCCGGCGCGCGCGACCCGGGGCGTCGTGGTCGAACGCCGCGCCCCGGCCGAGATCCATCAGGGCGAGAGAGCGCTCGTCGACGTGATCGGTGCACGGCGGCCGGCGGTCGACGCGACGCGGGTTGCTCGTGCACGACCGGTTCCTCGAGCCCGCGGACCTCTGGGTCGGAACCGTGCGCCCCGGGGAGCGGGTCGAGGTCACCACGATGCGCGTGGCTCGCCGACGCGGGCTGCACGAGAGACGTCGCGGTGAGCGTGCGATCGAGCGCGCCGTTCGGCGTCGCCGAGCGCCGCCGGCGCGTCACCGTCGACGCGCCGCGGACGCTCGTGCTGCCCGTCGTCGAGCCGCTCGGCCCGTTGCCGTTCGTACGCCCGGCGCCGACGACCGAGCTCGCGATGCACACCGCGCCGCGGCGCGGCCAAGGTCCGGAGTTCCTCGGCATCCGCGAGTACCGGCCGGGCGACAGCATGCGCCACGTGCACTGGGCCTCGACCGCCCGCACGGGCGCGGTCATGGTGCGCGAGCTCGAGCAGGAGCAGACCCGACGGCTCGCGATCGTCGTCGATGTCTCTCGCGACGCGCGAGCTCGATCGACGCCGGCTCACGCCGCTCGACCGCGTCTGCTCGGCGGCGGCGTCGATCGCGCTCGCGGCGCTCGCTCACGGGCCACGGTGCGTCGTCTCGTGACCGGAGATCAGTGGCGACGCCGAGGTGGTGTCCGCTGCCGACGAACATGAGCTGCTCGAGCGTCTCGCGCTGATCGAGCCCACGCTCGATGCGGGACCGTTCCCGTCGCTCGTCGCTGCTGCCGCAGGATCGCTCCGCGGGCGTGGAGACGGCGGTGCTCGTCTTTCCGACGTGGCAGGCCAATGACGCCGAGCGCCTGGCGCCGGCGGTCGAGCTCGCTCACCGAGCGCATCCCGGTGGTGGTAGCCGTGCCGATCGTGATCGAGGCGGGCGCTCGGATGGTGGCCGTGCTGCGCGAGGATCGCGTCGAGGGCCTCGTGCAGCGACTTCGCGCTGCCGGCGCATCGGTGCATCCGTGGCGACCGAGCACGCTCGCTCGACGGACGCACTGGGCATGTCGCCGCTACGAGGGGGCGTCGCGATGAGGCTCGAGCTTCGGAAGCCCTCCGGCCCGCCGGAAGACTCGATCGCGATGCGCGTGGTGGTGGCCTGTCTCGTCGAGATCGCGATCGCCGCCGGTCGTGGCCCAGCCGGGGGCGGTGCCGGCGTCCGGTCGCGATCGCAGCGCTCGTGCTCGCACCGATCGGCTACGGGTTCTCGTACCGGCGACGGCGATCGTCGAACCTGCTGCTCAAGATCGCGCTCTCGGTCGCGCTCCTCGCGGCGCTCGGGCAGTTCCTGAGCGAGGTTCGCAGCGTCACCTCGTTCGACCAGGCGCGGCATCCCGCTCGCGTCGCTGTTCCTGTGGGTGCAGGTGCTGCACGCCTTCGACGTGCCGCGCCGACGCGACCTCGCGTTCTCGGTGGTGTCCAGCCTGATCCTGATGGCCGAGGCCGGGTCACTCTCGCTCACGACCTCGTTCGCGCTGTTCGTGCTGCCGTGGGCGGGGCTCGCCGGAGCCTGGCTGTCGCTGTCGTCGAGGCCGAGAGCCGGACCAGGTCGCGACTCCGGTGGCTGTTCGCCGTCACGCGCCCGAGCGCCGGGCCCGCCGCGATCGGCCCCGATCCGCTCGGCCATGGCCACCGCGGGCCTCGCGCTCCTCGCGGCCTCGCTCGTCTTCCTGGCGATGCCGCGTCTGCCGGGCGGCTTCGTGCGCACTCCGCCGTTCTCGCTCGCCGGCAACGCCTCGCCGGTCTCGGCTTTCGACGGCGGAGTCGTCGAACCCCGGCCTGCCTGCTCATCCGGGTGATGGCGTCGTCGACTTCTCCTCGGGCGGGTATCCGGGGTTCAGTGACGTGGTCGACCTGCGTGCGCGGGGCACGGCTCTCCGACGAGCTCGCCTTCCGCGTGCGCGCGCAACAGCCGGCGCTCTGGCGAGCCGAGGTCTTCGACCGGTACGAGGACTCGCTCTGGACGATCACCGACGACGAGACCGTGCCTGTGCCAGAAGACGGCGACGGGCTCTCCTACGCGGTGCCAGGCCGAGATCGCGCTGCGCAACGACGCGGCCGGGCGTCGACTCGTCGCGCGTCGTGCAGACGTTCTACATCGAAGCCGCGCAGCCGAACGTGCTCTTCGCGGCCGCCAGCGCGCGACAGGTGTACTTCCCGTCGGCGGGCCTTCGTGTCGATGGCGCGGGGTCGATCCGATCTCCGATCCTGCTCGATGAAGGACTCGTCTACTCCGTGGTGTCAGAGGTGCCTCTCACCGAGGCATCGTGGCTGCTGGCAGGCTCACGGCCGGGTCCCCGAAGGACTCGGCGCGTACCTGCAGCTGCCCGATGACCTGCCCGATCGGGTCGGGGAGCTTGCGGCGCACGTCACCCGGGGCCGTTCGAGCTGGTTCGACCGGGTGATCGCGGTGCAGTCGTGGCTGCAAGCGAACACGCGCTACGACCTCGACGTGCCCCGCGACCCCGAGGGTGTCGATGCTGTCGATCACTTCCTGTTCGAGACGCGGCGCGGCTATTGCGAGCAGATCGCGACCTCGATGGCATTGATGCTGCGCACGCTCGGCATCCCAACGCGCCTCGTCACCGGGTACGGTCCCGGGCAGCGCAACCCGCTCACGGGCTACTTCGAGGTCAAACACTCCGACGCGCACGCCTGGCTCGAGGTCTACTACCCGGGCGTCGGCTGGGTGCAGTACGACCCAACGTTCGGCGTACCGGAAGCGGCGCCGAGCGCAGCCAGCCGCTTCATGGCCGGACCCGTGTTCGCCGCGATTGGCCGGTTCGTTTCGACCGCCGTGCCGGAGCCGGTCAAGACCGCGGCGGGTGTCGTCGCCCGAAGTGTGGCGAGTGCTGGTGCGTTCGCGCTCCGCGCGTGGCCGATCGCACTCGTCGTGCTGCTCGTGACCGCCCTGGGTGCGCTTGCGTTCCGCCGATGGCATCGTCGAGCTCGCCGAGTGCCACGCACCGCAGTGGAAGCAGCGTTCTTCGAGATCGTCGATGCGCTCGAGCCGTTCGGGCACGACCGCGCGCCCAATGCCACGCCCAGCGAGTTCCTCGAGCACGTCGCAGCCGACCCGGGCCTCGACCGCGCCGTCGTCGAGGCCGCCGAGACGGTGGTACGCACCTTCGAGCAGGAACGGTTCGCTCCGATCAAGCCTTCTGAAGCCGAGGTGGCACGGGCACGCGATGCGTCGGCCCTCGTGCAGGGGCTCGTCGGCCGCCGTTGAGGCGACGACAGCGTCGGTGCGTCGTAGGCTCAGATCCATGTGTCGAAGTATCAAGACCCTGCGCAGCCCCGAGGAGCCCGCGACCGAGCAGGAGATCCGCGCAGCTGCCCTGCAATACGTGCGGAAGGTGAGCGGCTACCGCGAGCCCTCGCGCAAGAACGAAGAAGCGTTCGTGCGTGCGGTCGACGCGGTCGCGCGAGCATCGAAGGCCTTGCTCGACGACGTGAGCCCGGCCGGCACGGCTGGTTGATGGACATGCCACCGCTGTGTATGGCAAGACCGCACACACTCCCCGACTCAAGTACGTGGCCTCGCGAGCAGGTCGGCGGAACGGAGGCGCGCTACCCTGGGCGCGAGGATTGCGGCGTCTGCGCGCAACGGTGCAGCCGGACACAAGGGGGAGCAGTTGACCAGCGATCTCGAGACGTTCCTGTCCCAGGATGGTCGTGCCGAAGCAGTGGAGGCCGTCAACCGGCAGATCGTCGATCAGGGCGTCGAGTACATGTACTACCAGTTCATCTCGGTGACCGGTCGCATCATGGGCAAGGGCATCCCGGCGGCGCATTTCAAGCGCATCGCCGGCACCGGCTTCCAGCTCGTATACGGCTCCACGGCCAACCTGTTCACCGACCGTCACGGCAACTACATCGGGTACGGACCGGAGGCGCGCGAGCTCGTCGGCATCCCCGAACCCGAGACCTTCAACGTGCTGCCGTGGGATCCCAAGACGGCCCGGGTGTGGTGCACGCTGTTCCGTGGGCGCGAGGAAGAGGTCGACGGCGGGGCATTCCTCACGTCGGACTGCCGCGGCAACCTCAAGCGCATCCACGCCAAGTTCACCGCGGACACGGGACTGCATCTGCGCGCCGGCACCGAGCCGGAGATGATGTGGCTGAAGGTCGACGCCGAAGGCAAGCCGACCGTCGAAGGGAAGACCAAGCCGTACTGCTACCACATCGATCAGTTCTCGGAGCTGCAGCCCCTGATCCACAAGGTGATGGAGTACGGCAAGGCGATGGACCTCGACATGATCCAGGGCGATCACGAGGATGCGCCGGGCCAGCTCGAGCTGAACTTCATGTTCGACCACGCCGACAAGACCGCCGACCGGCTCAGCACGTACCGCCAGATCTGCCGACAGGTCGGCCGAGAGCTCGGGGCGTTCGCGTGCTTCATGCCCAAGCCGTTCATGGGCGTGTCGGCGAACGGCTGTCACCACAACATCTCGCTGTGGGAAGGAGACGAGAACAAGTTCATGCCCGAGGGCGATGACCCGCAGATGCCGGGACAGATCGGGTTGTGGGCGATCGGCGGGATCATCAAGCACCTGAGAGCGCTTACCTGCCTGTCCTCACCCACGGTGAACTCGTACCGGCGTCTGTGGGACGCCGGATTCTGGGCTCCGATCTTCGCCGACTGGGGTTTCCAGAACCGCACGACCGGCCTGCGCATCTCCGCGCCGGGAAGGTTCGAGTACCGCTCGGTCGACTCGGCCGTGAACCCGTACCTGTCGTTCGCAGGGTTGTTGCTGGCGATGCAGGACGGCATCGAGAACAAGATCGACCCCGGCGAGCCCGAGGAGCGCAACATCTACGAGGCGATCGCGGGCGGCAAGGAGGTCGAGCGCATCCCCACGAGCCTCGGCGAGGCACTCGATGCGCTCGAGGCCGACGACGTGGTGATGGGGGCGCTGCCCGGCGATATGGGGCGTGTGTTCATGCACTACAAGCGAGACGAATGGGAGCGGTTCCTCGCGACCGTCTCCGATTGGGACGTCGAGGAGTACCTGGACATCCTGCCGTAGACCACAACCGAGCGCTTCCCAGGCGAAAGGAGCCGACTTCCCAAATGTGCGGTATCGCAGGCATCATCCATCGAGACGCCGAGGCCGACGTCGGGTCGGAGATGACCAGCATGCTCCAGTCGATGAAGCATCGCGGCCCGGATTCAACCGGATACGCGTTGTTCGGGCCTCCTAGCGACCTCATCGTCATCCGGTTCAAGCTTGCCGACGCGAACGACCCGCGGGACTTCGACTTCCGCGAACGCCTCGAGCGCCATCGCAACGAGGTGGAGTCGCGCCTCGGCAAGATCGGGGCCCACGTCGACCGGGTGGAGTCCGAGACGGAGTACGCCTACCGAGCGTTGGTGCGCTACGAGGGCGATCTGAAGGCCCTCGCTGACTACCTCGAAGACGTGCCCGGCTGCGAGGTGCTCTCGCTCGGCCACTCGCTCGAGATCGTGAAGGACCTCGGTGACGCAGCTGAGGTCTCGGAGATGTACGACCTCGCGTCGTTCCGGGGCACGCACGCGATCGGGCACTGCCGTATGGCGACCGAGTCCGACGTCGACATCTCCGGCGCACACCCGTACTGGGCCTACCCCTTCTCCGACGTCGCCGTCGTACATAACGGCCAG
This sequence comes from uncultured Actinomycetes bacterium, assembly GCA_963831325.1. Lineage (GTDB taxonomy): Bacteria > Actinomycetota > UBA4738 > UBA4738 > HRBIN12 > JAOUEA01. The sequence continues at coordinate 130,595 of CAWHQA010000009.1, read as the reverse complement.
CTCACGAACTACTTCCAGTGGAAGCGTCGCCTCGAAGCGTCGGGACACCGGTTCCAGTCCGAGTGCGACTCCGAGATCATCGCGGTCTACCTCGCTGAGCGCATGGCCGACGGCGACACGCTCGAAGACGCCATGAAGCGCAGCCTCGATGAGCTCGACGGCGTCTTCACCTATATGGCCGTCACGAACGACTCGCTCGGCGTCGCGAAGGACGAGATGGCCGCGAAGCCGCTCGTGCTCTACGAGTCCGAGAACCTCGTGGCGATGGCATCCGAGGAGATCGCGATCCGAGCGGTGCTCGACCGAGAGATCGACACATCCGATCCGTACGAGGGGCAGGTGCTGGTATGGAGCAGGTAGCCACGGGATCGCGCCGGATCACCTACGACGCGCGAGGTCTCGCCGAGCCCGACGTCGAAGCGCCCCGCACGGCCGTCGTCGACGATGGCAAGGCATCGTTCGACGCCACGGCCCTGTCGACGCGCCAGATCAACCTGGAGCTACGTCGGCTGATCTACGAGGAAGGCATCGTCGATGTGACGGTGCGCGACCCGGGCGCGAAGCACTCGATCGGCGTCGGCATCCTGCAGCGGTGCCGGATCACGTTCGAGGGCAGCCTCGGGTACTTCGGGGTCGGGCTGATCGACGGCCCCGAGGTGCACATCACCGGCAGGGTCGGGTGGTCGGTCGCTGAGAACATGATGTCGGGGGTGGTGGTGATCGAGAAGGTCGCGGGCTCGCTCGCCGGCGCCGCGATCCGTGGGGGTGACCTCGTCGTCAAGGGCAGCGTTGGCGCCAGAACGGGCATCGACCAGAAGGGCGGCACGATCATCGTCGGCGGTGACGCCGGCACGATGACGGCCTTCATGATGCAGCGAGGTCGCCAGATCATCTGCGGCGATGTCGGCCCCGGGCTCGGCGACTCGATGTACGACGGCGAGATCTATGTCGGCGGCACGGTGAAGTCCCTCGGCATCGACTGCGTCGAAGCTGAGATGGCCGATACCGACAACGAGATGATCGACCGCAAGTTCCGCATCTACGGGCTCGACAGACCGGATGCATTCCGCAAGTACGTGTGTGGCAAGGTCCTCTACAACTACGACAACCTCGAGCCGTCCGAGAAGAAGCTCGTGATCCACTGAGGAGGCGACGACATGGCTGACGACAACGACGTTTCCTCGAAGACCGACGTACTGGGGCGGAGCCCGATCTTCACGCAGGACGTCATGAACGACATCCACGTGAAGGCCGAGCTCGGCCGCTACCGCATGCGCGGGTTCTCGATGTTCAAGCCGATCCCGCATTGGGACCAGCTGATGTTCATGCCCGGCACGTTGACCCGTTTCGTGATCGAGGGCTATCGCGAGAAGTGCGAGACGAAGACGGTGCTCGGCGCGCGGTTCGCGAAGAACCCGATCGAGCTCGACATCCCGATCTACATCACCGGCATGTCGTTCGGCGCGCTCTCGCTCGAAGCAAAGATGGCGCTCGCCAAGGGCGCGTCGATGGCCGGCACCGCGACCTGTTCGGGGGAAGGCGGCATGATTCCGCCCGAGCGTGATCTCTCGACGAAGTGGTTCTACCAGGTGATCCAGAGCAGATACGGGTTCAACCCGCACCACCTGATGCTCGCCGACGGCATCGAGTTCTTCATCGGCCAGGGTTGCAAGGTGGGCCTCGGAGGGCACCTCATGGGCCAGAAGGTCACGGAGCAGGTGGCCGAGATGCGGTCGCTGCCGGCCGGCATCGACCAGCGTTCGCCGGCGCGTCACCCCGACTGGCTCGGACCCGACGACCTCTCGCTGAAGATCCAGGAGATCCGCGAGGCGACCGACTACTCCGTGCCGATCCAGCTCAAGCTCGGTGCCGCCCGTGTCTACGACGACGTGCGCATGGCGGCGAAGTGCGGGCCGGACACCATCTACCTCGATGGGGCCGAAGGCTCGACGGGCGCGGGCCCTCACATCGCGACGGAGGAGACCGGCATCCCGCTGATGGCGGCGATCCCCGAAGCCCGGCGAGCGCTCGAGGATGTCGGTCTCGCTGACGAGATCGACCTGATCGTCGCCGGCGGCATCCGCAACGGCGGCGACGTCGCCAAGTGCATCGCGCTCGGTGCCAAAGCCGTGGCGATCGGCCACTCGGCGTTGATGGCGCTCAACTGCAACAAGGAGATCCCAGGGGTCACCGACTACGAGGGCACGGTCGGCGTGCCTGCCGGCCAGTGCTATCACTGCCACACGGGCCGGTGCCCGGTGGGCATCACCACCCAAGATCCGGAGCTCCGCAAGCGGCTGGAGGTCGAGTCCGCGGCGACGAGGGTTTACAACTTCCTGACGGCCATGACCATGGAGCTGCAGATGCTGGCCCGGGCGTGCGGCAAGACCAACGTGCACTCCCTCGAGCCAGAGGATCTGTGCGCGCTCACGGTCGAGGCCTCCGCGATGGCGAAGGTGCCGCTCGCCGGTACCGACTACATCCCGGGTGTCACCGAGCAGCACACGCTCGACGAGATCAAGTCGATGATGGCGAAATACCTGGCCGACACGGGCCAGATGCCGACCAGCTAGCGGTATGGGAGCGACGATGAGCGAACAACACCTGAGCACGAAGCTCGGCATCGATGCCGAGGAGCTCGCCGGGCACCGCTTCCCGTACCAGGAAGACATCTCTCTGCTCGACGACATCGACCTCGCCGAGCTCACCCCCGGCGAGGATCTCAACTGGCTCGAGGACATCACCTTGCTCGAGGAAGACGGCGTGCCGGCCGTGTTCGACCGGTACTCGAACTCGTTCCTCAAGATCTACTTCCCGATCCCTGATGGCAGGGGCGATGAGATCGCGCGCAAGCTGCTCATGAGGCATCTCGTCGACGGCAACTCGTACGGCATCATGTTGAAGGCCAAGCACACGAAGTTCCCGCAGCCGGAGCTCGGTCCGTGGGTGAAGGGCTCTCGCATGGTGGGCGCCGACTACCACCCCCCGGTGCTCGAGGGCTGGGAGAAGCCCGCGGGGCACTGAGGCGCGCGCCGTGGAGGTCCTCGTCCTGCAGCACATCGCGTGCGAGCCTCCCGGCGTGTACGAAGACGTGCTGCGTGAACGAGGTGCGCACATCGAGCGGGTGGAGCTCGACGACGGAGGGTCGCTGCCGGATCGGGAGTTCGACGCGATCGTCGCGATGGGCGGCCCGATGAGCGTGAACGACGAGGCCGAACACCCCTGGCTCGTCGACGAGAAGCGCCTGATCGCCGACGCGGCGCGGGCGGGGACGCCGTACTGGGGCGCGTGTCTGGGCGTGCAGCTGCTCGCATCGGCGCTCGGTGCCCCCGTGTACGCAGGTGCCGCGCCCGAGGTGGGGCTGCTGCCGGTCACCCTCACCGAGGAAGGCCGTGCCGACCCCGTGACCGGTTCCCTTCCCCCCGAGGTCGTCACCCTGCAATGGCACGGCGACACGTTCGACCTTCCCGACGGCGTCACGCTGCTCGCGTCGTCGCGCGACTACGCGAACCAGGCCTTCCGGTTCCGAGATGCGTACGGGGTGCAGTTCCATCTCGAGGTGTCGCCGTCGATGGCCGAGGAATGGTCGCAGGTGCCTGAGTACGGCGAGTACGCCGACCGGGTGCTCGGACCGGGTTCGCTGACGTCCATGATCGGCGACGTCGCCGATCGTGCGGACGAGATGCGCGATCACGGGCGCCGCATGTTCGAGGCATGGCTCGACACGACCGTGAGCGCGAGCGTGTGACCGCCGACGGCCGCTCGAGCGGAAGGCCGCTCGTGGTGATCTCGGAGGGCCTCGCCGATTACGGCGACTACTACGGGGTCGGGTACCCGCGGCCGCTGCTCGCCGCCGGCGCCTTCCCTGTCTTGTTGCCCTACCTCGAGGACGCAGCCGATCGTCGTGAGGCGATCGAACGCGCCGACGGTCTCGTGCTCGCGGGCGGACGAGACATCGAGCCCTGGCGGTACGGTCGCGCCGACCCGCACCCGAAGCAGCTGGAGCCCGCCTGGAAACTCGACGAGATCGAGCTCGACTACGCGTCGCTCGCCGTCGCCGCCGGCGTGCCCTTGCTAGGCATATGCCGAGGATGCCAGATCATCAACGTGGCGTTCGGCGGCACACTCTTCGGCGATCTCGATGAGTTCCCCGATGGGGGAGCCGATCACCCGGGGGCGAAGTGGGATGAGTGGCGAGCGCTCGTCGGGGCCACGCTCAGGGGCGACGATCCGCCGCCTCATCCGACGCACCCGGTCGATCTCGCTCCAAGGTCGCTGCTGGCTCGTCACCTGGGGGAGCGGTACGACGTCGACAGCTACCACCATCAGGCGATCGACAGGGTGGGCGACGGACTCATCGCAACCGCGTTCGCACCGCACGGCACCATCGAGGCGGTCGAGATGCCAGGAGCGGAAGCATTCGTGCTCGGGGTGCAATGGGAGCTGCACGAGGAATGGCAGCACGACGATCGCACGCTCGGCATCTGGCGAGCGTTCGTCGACGCTGCCCGGGAGCATCGCGCCGTGCGTGAGGGCGCTACGGTCCGGTGACGGCCAGCGTCGAGGTGACGATGGACGCGCTCGACGCGGAGCCGGTCGCCTCGTGGTGGGCAGACGCACTCGGCTATCGCCGTCTGTATTCTCGGCCGCCGTACCTGGTGCTCGCTCCGCCGGCCGGTGACGTACGACCGACGCTCGTGATCCAGCAAGTCGACGGGGTCGCGCCCGGCAAGGCTGCGGTGCACCTCGATCTGCGCGTCGATGATCCTGATGCTGAGGTCCAACGCCTGGCCCGCCTGGGGGCGACCGTCGCGTGGGTCGTCGACGAGGCCGGCGATGGGTTCATCAAATGGACCACGATGACCGATCCATGGGGCACGATGTTCTGCGTGTGTCCCGCTCGACCCGACCCCGAGGAGATGATCCAGCCTGATGTCGCTTCCTGACTCCGCTCGTTACGTGGTGATCGGCGCCGGCGTACACGGGCTCTCGACCGCCTGGCACCTCGCGAAGGAGCTCGAGGCATCAGACCGCGGCTCGGGCGACGACATCGTCGTGCTCGACAAGACCGGCGTCGGCGCCGGACCGTCGGGCATCGCGTGCGGTGTGATCCGCAACAACTACTTCCAGCCGGCGATGCGCGAGCTCATGGCACACTCGGTGTCGATCTGGGAATCCGACCCTGAGGCGTTCCACTATCACGGTGTCGGCTACCTGCAGATCGCGCCCGACGTGATGGCCGCCGACGTCGCCCAGATCCACGTCGAGCAGCAGGCGATCGGGTATCGCTCAGACCTGATCGAGGGCGAGGATGACTGCCGCCGCCACATGGAAAGCATCTTCTCCGACTGGCAAGCGAAGAACGTCACCGCGGTGTTGCACGAGCGCCAGGGTGGCTACGCCGAGAACATGCCGTCGATGACGGGCTTGCGCGGCAAGTCCGAGGGGCTCGGCGTGCGGCTCGCCGCGCCGGTGACCGTCACCGGACTCGAGGTCAGCGGCGGCGCGGTCACGAAGGTGCAGACCGACCACGGCGACGTGGCGTGCGAGACAGTGATCGTCGCCGCCGGCCCGTGGGTGCGCGACTTCTGGCACATGCTCGACCTGCCGACGACGACGGTCGTTCGCGGTGCCGACGGCGCCGATCACGACTGGCCCACCTGGACCTACTGGTGCCTGCAGGAAGGCACGCTCGGCGTCGATCCGAGCTACCTGCTCGACAACGACGGCAACATGCCGCCGGTCGTGCACATCGACACCGACGCGCCGCTCATCGACGACAGCGACGGCTCGGTCGTGAGCGAGGATCTCTGGGGCGTGTACTACAAACCCGACGTCAACTTCGGAGGGGTGCAGGGCGGCGCGATGCCCTGGGTGGTCGAGCAGCCCGCCGACGACGTCGCCGTCGACCCCTACGGCGAGCGCTCGACCGAGTTCGTCGTGACACCGGAGTTCGAGCGCATGTGGACGTCGGCGCTGGCGCATTGCCACAAGCGGTTCGAAGGCAAGCGCGGGCTCTACCGCAAGGCTCCGACCGGGGGCATCGGGGCATTCACGCCCGACAGCTTCCCGGTCTTCGACACGTTCCACGACAACGTCTACGTCGTGGCAGATTCCAACCACGGATACAAGATGATCGGCGTCGGCGCGCTGGTGGCCAAGGAGGTCATGGGCGAGACCCAGGCGCTGCTCGAGCCGTTCCGGTACGGGCGGTTCGCCAAGGGCGAGTTGCATCCGGTGAGCAACTCGCCCTACCCCTGGAGCTGAGGAAGGACGCCTGTGCCTGAGAGCGGCGCGAGCGAGGGGCTCGAAGCTGACGTCACGCCGGCGCCCGTCGAGTTCGACCTGCGTCTGCCGGCGATCAGCGTCATGCCCGGTGCGATCGGAGAGACGTTCCTCGACGATATCCCTCCCGAAGAGCTCATCGAGATCGCGGGGGAACCCGGGCAGGATCCCGCGGTCGCGTTCCGGCGAACGCTCGGCATGTTCGCGACCGGCGTCACGGTGATCACGACGGCTGTCGGCGATCAGGTGCACGGCATGACGGCGAACGCGTTCATGTCGGTCTCGCTCGAACCACCGCTCGTGGTGATCTCCGTCGACCGCCGTTCGAAGATGCACCAACTGCTGTACGAGGGCCGCCACTACGGCATCAACGTGCTCGCCGACGACCAGCAGGCGCTGTCGGACCGGTTCGCCGGGCGCCTGCGCGAAGGCATCGATGAACCCACGTTCGTGCAGGTCCGCGAGACACCTGTCGTGGAAGGCGCCTTGGCGCACCTCGTCGCCAGGGTGGTTCGGTCGTATTGGGGCGGCGATCACTCGCTGTTCCTCGGACGGGTCGAGTACGCGCGCTACGGCGTCGGCCAGCCGTTGCTGTTCCACGGCGGACGATACGAGCGCATGGTCGGCACCACGCCCGTGTTCTCGGCGCTGCCCGCCAAGCTGCTCGGTCCGATCGTCGACGCCGGCGAGGAGCGGAGCTATGCCGATGACGAGACGATCGTGCGCACCGGCGACCCCGGCGACGAGCTGTTCGTGGTGCTGGACGGTGAAGTGCGCGTCATGCGCGACGGGCGCGAGATCACCCGTATCGAGGTCGGCAGCTTCTTCGGGGAAGTGTCCGTGCTCGACGGCGGCGCACGCTCGGCCGACGTGGTCGCCGCCGGACCGGTGCGCTGCCTCGCCATCCCCCGCGACGTGATCAGGGAGGCGCTGGCATCGTCGCCGGGCGCCGCATGGGCGATGCTCGAGATCCTTGCGAATCGCTTGCGCCGCTACTGATCCACGACCGCCTGATCGGGATCGTCGAGCCTCTCCATCCATGCACGATGGCGGTGACTCAGCCGGTAAAGTAGACGTCGACTGGCTCGGTGACGCTTTCCCACCTCGGCCATGAATCGTTGGAGATCGTCCGGTGTGGTCGGTCCCCTATCCGGCTGCGCGTTCGAAGCTGATCAGCCGTCTTAGCCAGGCGTTGTAGCGGGAGTGTGCCGTCGCCTCGTCTCGCATGGACAGCAGCTCATACAGACGGTGCTCGGGTCTGTCGCAGATCGGCTCCGGAACCGTTATCCCGACGCGCAGGAGCGGCCTACTCTTCGTGGATGATCACGTGTTCTTCGTGCGGCACCAGAGTCGGGACTGGACGCCGGACCAGGATCGATGAACCCACCTTCGTGCGAGGTCTCGCTCATCCGATCTCTCGGCTGAGCGTCACGTCTTCGTCCTGGAACCCTAGCGAGGCGTAGAAGCGACGAGCTCGTGCGTTGGCAGCGCCAGTGTCGACAACAACCCGTCGCCGTCCCCTTGCGTGACCCCATGCCTCAGCCGCATCCACCAGCGCCCGGCCCACCCCTGTGCCCTCGGCAGATTCGATGACGACTAGTTCCCCGATGTACGTGTCGACCTCACCGGCGAAGTGGGCGCGCTCGCTGACGCACACGAAGCCGACGACCTCGCCGTCACGCTCGGCGACGAACGATGCAGCCTCCGGATCGGATAGTTCGCCGATGGAGTCACTCACCCAACCACGCACGGCGATCAACACCGCATCATGCTCGCGCCACGGTGCGACGCCCTCCTGGAGTCGATCAGCCATGCCCATCACGACCTCTCGATCTGTGTCCTCCATGGGTCGGATCTGCGTCAGCATCCCCGGCAGCATCGCAGACTCCATTCGCAACCATGCTGTCCCTGTTGTGCGAGTGTGCCCGTGGGGCAGCCCGCACGCAGAGGACAGCCCTCAGCCGGCCTCTCGCGCGCACGACCCACGCCGTGTCGCCAAGTGATTGCCCAGTCCCGCGGGGGCCATCGCGTCCGAGCACGGTCACGCAGGCAGTTGATCGGGCGGGTACGGCTATGAATCCAGTTCAGACTACGTGGTCGATGTCGGGCAAGCTCTCCAGCCAGGGTGTGCGGTGGCCGTCGCGCTTCCACATGATCGGGAAGAACGACTCGTCCATCGTCGTATCGTCTCGACGCCTGTACCGCGAGTAGTTGAGGTCGACGTTGGTCTCGTGGAAGCGTGCCTGGGCCGGAAGCATGTGCGAGACGAGCCCCATGCGTGCCACGGTCGAGCTGCGGTTCGGCTCTGAGCCGTGCCACGTCGCGTTGTGGTGGAACGCGCCGCCGCCCGCCTTGACGACCACTGGCACGACATCGAGTTCGGCGTCGTCGGGCGCCGCTTCCCGGGCGCCCGCGAGCCAGTCGTCGGGCGCGTGGAAACCGGTGCGCGCCGGCGGCGATACGCCCCAGTGGTTCGAGCCGCGCACGTACGCGATCGGGCCGGCGTTGGCGGCGGTCTCGTGCAAGGTCATCCAACAGGTCACCATCTCGGGTGGCACGAGGTAGTCGGCGTAGGAGCCGTCCTGGTGGAAGCCGACCGCCTTCGCGCCGGGAGGCTTCCAGAGCACGTTGTCCTGCAGGATGCGCACGCCGTCGTACTCCATGAGCTGCGCGGCGAGACGGCCGATCCGCTCCGAGAGCACTTGGGCGGCGATCACTGAGTCGGACTTCCAGGCGTTGCAGAGCTGGCGCGTTCGGTCCTCGGGGTCACGGCCCGGCTTCCAGTTGACCTCGTCGGGTGCGATGCCCGTCTCGTAGTCGCCCTCGAAGACGCGTTCGTACCGAGAGCGCAGCCGCTCGAGCGCAGGCTCGGAGATCAAGCCTTCCTCGACCATCAAGAACCCGTCGCGGTGGAACGCCTCGACCTCCTCTGTCGTGAACGAGTCGACGACCTTGGTCATCCTGACGCCACTACGCGCGGGGCCGGGTCTTGTCGGGGTCGTAGAACGGGAAACGCACGATCTCGGCGGGGATGCGCTTCTGCATGCCGTCGAGCTTGCCGACCTCGAGCGCGGTGCCGAGGCCGGTGTGCGGCCGCGCCAATCGCGCGAGCGCGACGTTCTTCTTGAGCACGGGGCTTCGCACACCGCTCGTGACCACCCCGATCTGCTGGCGCCCGATGTACACCGGGTCGCCGTGTCCGGCGGCCTCGTTGCCTTCGAGCTCGAGACCCACCAAGGCGCGCTGGGGATGTGCGTGACGTTCTTCGAGCGCCGTCCGGCCGACGAAGTCCCCGTCGTCGTGCAGGTCGACGGTGAATCCGATCCCGGCCTCGAACGGATCGATCTGGTCGTCGTACTCGTTGCCGACCGCGATCAGGCCTGCCTCGATGCGAAGCATGTCGAGGGCGTCGAGGCCGAGCGGGGCGAGGCCGAGGTCTCGGCCGGCTTCCCATACGGCTTCCCACACGGCGGCCCCGTCGCTCGGGTGGCAGAAGATCTCGTAGCCGAGCTCACCCGTGTACCCGGTGCGAGAGACGACGATCGGTGTGCCCTGCGCCTCGTCGATGCGCCCCACGAGGAACCGGAACCAGCCGAGCTCGTCGATCGAGGGTTGGGTGCCCGGCGTCCAGACGAACCGGCCAAGGATCTCCCGGCTGTTCGGGCCCTGCACCGCGATGTTGTGGAGCTCGTCGATCGACGGTTTCACATGGACCTTGGCGAGCCCGAGCCTGTCGGCCTGCTGCTTCAGCCAGAGCCCTACGTGGTCGTCGCCGGCGACGAAGCGGAAGTTGTCCTGGCCGAGCCGGAACACCGTGCACTCGTCGATCATGCCGCCGTGGTCGTTGCAGATCGCCGTGTACACGACCTGACCGGTGGACAGGCGACGTGCGTCGCGCGTGATCACAGCTTGGGTGAGCGCCTCAGCGTCGGGTCCGAGCACCTCGAACTTGCGCAGCGGCGACAGGTCCATGACCGCCGCCTGCTCGCGGCATGCCCAGTACTCGGCCACCGTTCCCTCGCCGTTGAAGTGGCTCGGCAGCCAGTACCCCGAGTACTCGACCGTATTGCGGGTGAGCGGTTCCCAGCTCGGCTGGAACGCGGTCTTCTTCGTGAGCACCGGCTGGGCGTCGGGGGTCACGCGTCGTGCGATCGCCGTCGAGAACGCGTGCTCCGGGCTGTACACGCGCACGTGCACATCGGTCGGGTCCCAGGCGTTCGCGGGGTCGACGTCGTCGGGGCAAGCAGACGACGCGCAGACGAGATCGGTCATCGCGCGCATCAGCACGTAGTCGCCGGGGCGCGACCAGGGCTCGTCGCTGACCAGGATGTTGTCGGTGCTGAAGCCGGTGTTGAAGAAGAGGTTGAGCGCGGGCCAGCCGGCGCGCGCGGCGATCGCGTACGTCTCGATCTGGCCGTTGAAGTTGTCGGTGCAGTTCACGTGGCCCGGGTAACCCATGTCGTCGTAGTACTTCGCGTTGCATGCCAGTGCGAACGTGTCGTGGCGCCCGACGGTGTCGCGCACGACCTCGACGAGTGGATCCATATCTGCGTCGTAGAACTTGCCAGTGAGTCCAGGCGTCGGGAACGCGTTGCCCATCAGCGTGCGAGTCACGGTGGAGTCGAGCCCGCGCTCGATGCCGTCGTCGAGCTTGTGTCGGTGGAACGCGAGGAAATCCGAGCACTGCCGTCCCTCGACATCGATCACCTGGATGAACTCGCCTTGCATCACCTCATAGGACAGCGCCGTGGCTTTGTCGATGCGGAAGTCGAGCCGGGGTGCGGCGAGCGGTGCCGGAAGCTCCATCTCGTCGTGGGTTCGCGGCACGGTGCGACGCACTTCCACGACGAGGTTCGAAGGAGGGGGAGCGCCGTCGATCACGCGCCCGGCAGGCGCCGCGACCACGACGACGACCGCTCGATCGGTCACGAAGCTCGTGGACGCGCCCACAGCCCCAAACTCTTCGAACAGTCGGGTGGCCATGGCGTTCGTCGGGTCGAGGCCTCGGCCGGCGAGGTCCGTGACCACGTCACTCGCCCCCGCGGCCGCCGACGCCACGAGCGCTCGGAGTACGGTGGCCGGCGCGTCGGCGGCCGCTCCGAGCGCGGCCCCGGCCGGAGCGCCGTCGGGAGCCAGGGCGGTGACCTCGGCAGGCTGGCCGCCGTCGACGTCGGTGATCGTGATGCGATCGTCGGCCGCCAGTACCACCACCGTCGCGCCGCCCGGCCGCACCCAGTAGGTCTCGAGGTAGGGATCGGCGGGCCGCAAGCCCGCAGTCAGAGAACTCGTTGCACCGGGCGGAGTCTGGGCGCCCAGGCCCGGACCGACCCGCGCTTGCGTGCCGGCGCCGCTGGGGCTCGCGTCGATCGCCATCGGCCGGGTCGCCTCCTCGCTGGGATCAGGCCTTCGCAGGCTCCTTGGACTCTTCCTCGTCGGCCTGCGACATGAGCTGCGTCGCGAGGTCGCGTTTTCCGGCCGAGTCGAGCTTCTTGACCTCGTTCTCGACGGCGCGGCGGTTGTACGACTGGTTCCAGTAGTCGAGGGACTCGAAACCGAGCAATACCGCCTTCCCAACGAACTGGCGGAGCACCTCGTTGGTCGGGCCCATCACCCAGCCCGCCTTCGCGTCGCGGAGGTAGCGCTCGAGCTCCATGTCGCGCTTGTAGCCCGACCCGCCGCACGCGTGCAGCATCTTGTCGACCACGTGCGCCACGTTCTTCGCGGCTTCGAACTTGATCTGCCAGGCCCAATGCAGGAAATTGCCACGCGCGAGCTCGCCGGGACCCGGGTTCTTCGTGTTGTTCTCGGTGGCGCCGTCCATGGCCTGGGCGACCGAGAGGGAGAAGATCCGGCAGGCGTTGGTGTCCATCACGGCTTCGCCCACGTAGTCCTGGATCGTCGGATAGTCCGCGACCCGCAGACCGACGTCGACATGGCGCTTGCGCGTCGTGTGGCGCTTCGCGATGTCGATGGCGCCGAGCGCGAGCCCGTTCCATACCGACGACGATCCGATCAGGAACCATGGATCGACCGACTCGTCATTCGAGGTGGCGCCGTCGCCGGTCGGCCCGACGAGCTGCTCGACCGGCACCTCGACACCATCGATCTCGATCGGCCCCGACTGGTTGCCGCGTAAGCCGAGCGCGTCCCACAGCGACGGCTGCGACTTCACGTGTTCGCCGTCGACCACGAAGACCGAGAGGTCGTCGTAGCCGGTGAAGTCGGGACTCGTCGTCTGCACGACGTAGAAGTCGGCGAAGCCGCCCGACGTGGTCCACGACGCCTTCTTGCGAACCTTGTAACCACCGTTGGAGCGCGACGCGCCCGACGAGATCGGGTACCAGAAGTGCGACCCGGTCTCGGGATCCGAGTACGACAGGGTGCCGAGCTTGCCACTGTTCAGCGGGCGGATGTACTTGTCGATCAGCGCCGGCGTCTGGCGCAGCATGATCGCGTTCACAGCACCCATGTGCATCACGTAGCACATGGCCGTCGAGGCACAGCCGTACCGTGCGATCGTCTCGCAGACCATGGAGTAAGCGACGTGGTTCTCGCCGAGCCCCCCGTATTCCTCTGGCACCGTGAGCGCCAGGAACCCGTGCTCACCCAGGATCTCCAGATTCCGCCGGGGAAAGGTGAGCTCGTCATCGAATCGCTTGGCGTTCGCCCGAAGCTCCGTCTCGCAGAGCTCGATGATCTTGGCGCGGAGCTCCTCCTGCCGGTCGGTGAAGACCCAGTCGGGGTCCCACTCGTACCCCAAGCCCCAGAACGGCTCCGAACCCCACATCTTCTCGGTCATCGATCTACCTCCGGACGAACACTCGTGCCTCTGGTGATGTTACCGGCGCCGGCGGTTTCCAGGCGTGCCGCGAGGCGACAGGGCGCATTTGAAGCGGGCGGCAGTCGCCACCCGCTCCAGAGAGCCGACCCGGACACGTTGAGCGCCTAGCGAGTGCCAACCTCCTCGCGGAGCAGCGCCATCTGCTCTTCGTTCGGCATCGTCGACACGTCTCGGTCTCGGAACGTGATCTTCGCCTTGTCCTGCACCACGCGGCGGTAGAAGAACAGCAGCACCGAGAGGATCAGCACGGCGAAGCCCACGAAGAACGAGCCGCTGAAGTCGTATCCACCGATCGTGGACGCGAGGTCCCGCTGCGTCACACCCCACACGACCAAGACGAGGTTAAACAGCGCCAACAGCCCTGCGACCACGGGCCACAGTCCTCCGGCTTTGATGGGACGCGGCCAGTTGGGCCGGTCCATGCGGAGTAGAAGGAAGCCGGTGAGTGCGAGCACGTGTGAGAACACGTAGCCGATGTTCGACGCATAGAGCAGCGCCAGGTTGTTCGCGATGAACAGGATGAACAGCACGTTCACGGCCATGTCCACGGTCATGGCTCGACCCGGCACGTGGAACCGGTTCAGGTGGTAGAGCTGCTTGATGGTCATGTCGTCGCGGGCGATGCCGTACAGGGCTCGTCCGCCGTCCGCCGTCGCCGTGTTCATGGACAGGATGAGGCTCGCGATGAGGCAGATCAGCCCGACCGAACCCATGAAGTCGCCGGCGATCGTCTTGAAGGCCTCGACGTAAAAGGGCCCGTAGTCGCCGGTCGTTCCGACCACTCCACCGAGCCCCAGCGGCATCATCACGTAGACGAACAGCGAGAACATGCCCGCTGAGCGAAGTGCCAGCGTCGTGTCCCGGCGGGTGTCGTGATACTCGGGCGCGAAGCTCGCGCAGACCTCGACGCCGTACGCAGACCAGCACATCAGGAACAACCACATCAGCGCGACGCCGACGTCGCTGAACCCCTCGACGCTTGCGTACTCCAGATTGGAGCTCTCCCAGTCACCGGTGAGGAAGGGCAGCACGATGAAGATGAAGAGCGGGACCACGAGCAAGGCGCCGGTGACGTAGCCGAGGAACAGCGAGGGCTTGACGCCGTAGATGTTGAAGAGCCACACGGCGAGGATCAACCCGATGCCGATCAGTTGCGGAAGGCCGATGTCCACGAACCCGGTGCTGAAGTAGCCCCCATCAGACAGCTCGGCGTCTCCGGCGGGCCCGCCGAACTTGGCGGAGGAGAACCACTGCGTGGTCACGAGTCCACCGATCAGATTGCCGAACAGCGACAGGACGACCGACCAGCCGATCCAGTAGCCGAACGCCGCGATCGGCCCGAAGAGATTGAACCGACTCCGCCAGCCCTCATGGGCATACAGGGCGATCCCGCCCGGCTTGTCCGGGAACATCGCTGCGGTTTCGGAGTAGATCCAGTTCTGGAGGAGCGCGACCAATGCGGAGGTGCCCCACAGCACGACCGAACCCCACGCCCCGACCGTGCTGAGCGAGAACCCGAGCGAAGCGATCAAGAACCCCGGGTTGCACAAGGCGATCACGAACCCGTCGTACCAGTGGAGCGACTTGAGGAGTTGGCGTTCCTCGATGGTCGCCTCAGCCACGCGACACCTCCTTTTCTCTGTCCCCCCCGTGGGGGTGTCGTCGGCGGTATAGCACGGCCCTCCGCGGCCCGCAACGGAGAGATCTCACAGGATCTGCCGTCGGCCTCCACTCTCGCGTTCGGACGGTGCGGATGCCCCGAGCTTTGGAGGTAGCATCTGTCGCCATGCGAGGAGCATCGATCACGCTTCGTTGCGACTGCGGACAGGTCCAGTACGTGCCCTACGGCGACAGATGGCAGTGCCCGGAGTGCTCACGCCGGTGGGACACGAACCAGATCCCAGCCGACCAGTACTGGGGCATCATGAAAGAGATGCGGAACGAGCGCGTGAAGGTCATGATCGCCGCCATCGTGGTGGCGGGTGGGTTCGCCGCGATCGCCGTGACGCAGGGTCCGGCTGCGTGGGCACTGGCGCCCATCGTGGTGGGCGCGTGGATGCTCCTCTTCATGCCGCGTTGGCGGCGGCGGCTCCGCGCGAAAGCACGTAGCGTTCCCACGTGGCAACTACATCCCGAGTAGGCGATGCGAACCGCGACCCAGACCCGGCATCCATCGACCGCGGAGCCGGCCGTTTCAGGGGGACGCCCGGTCGTGCTGGCGACACTTGGGGTTCCACTCGATGGTTCCGCCATCACGTTCGCCATCGACGCTGCGGTCGAAGGGGGTCGATCGTTGATCCTCGTCAACGTCACCCGGCTCGAACCACTGATGCTCTCGGTCAGGATGGGTTACGACGCTCTCGAGGAGCTGACGCCGGATGTCGCGGGTTCCATGCGTCGAGCTGCCGTGTCCGCCGTGGCGCTCGGGCTGCGCGTGGAGCGGCTGAGGGTCCGCAGTCCCAGACCCATCACGGCGCTGCTCGAGCTCATCGCTGAGTGGCGTCCCGGGATCCTGGTCTTCGGTCCGGACAGAGCCGCTCTGGGGACGCGCCGATACCAACGCTCGGTAGACAGGATCCGTGCAGCCGACCCCTGCCTCATCTGGGCCGCGTGAATGCCTGAGGCTGGGACCGTCATGTGTTCCCTTGTGACGATGCGAGCCCCCTCGGCAGCGTACGGGGAAGGGGTCCTGGCGAGGCATCAGATATGTGCACATCGACCACATGACTGGGGAAGAATCCCGTCAGGCCTGACCCTTCCTCAGCTGTTCCGCGATGGGTCCGAGCGGTAATCTAGCCGCGTTGCCGACCAGCGGAGAGGCGGGCAGCCCCATGTGCGGCATCACGGGCATCTTCTACAAGCGCCGTGACGACGGACCGATCGGCCACGCCATGGTGCAGATGTGTGACCATCTGTTCCGCCGCGGACCGGACTCGGCCGGCGTGGCGCTCTACTGCCGACCTGTCGAAGGTCTCGTCGTGCGGGTCGATCTCGACCGCTCAGATCTCGACGCCGCTGAGGGAGAAGTGGTCGCTGTCGCCGAGGGGGCCACCACGCTGGCGACGGCTTCTCGCACGGCCCGCTCCCTGCGTCTCGAGGTGGCCGACGACGCTCACGGCAAGCTCGCCGACCTGATCGAGGAAGCGGTGCCCGGGGCTCGCGTGTTCTCGGTCGGACGGGCCATGGAGATCACGATCGCCGGCATGAGCTACGGAGCGCTCTCGGCCAACGCGAAGACCGCGCTCGGCCTCGCTGCCAAGCGCGCACAGGCATCTCGACGACGACCGGTGACGGCGGCATGTGCCGAGAGGAGCGCGAGGCCGTCGACATGATGGTGTACCAAGTGTTGCCGTCGCGCTACGGCTTCGACCCCGACCACCTGAAGCTCGCGCAGGCCGTCGAGATCGTGATCGGCCAAGGAGCGAAGCCGGGCACAGGCGGCCTGTTGCTCGGCTCGAAGGTCTCGCCCGTGATCGCCGAGCAGCGCACGCTTCCGCTCGGCGTCGACCAGCGCTCACCCGTGCGTCACCCAGACTTCATCGGGCCCGACGACCTGCAGATCAAGATCGAGGAGATCCGCGAGGCCACCGACTGGAAGGTGCCCATCTACGTCAAGATGGGCGCTTCCCGCGTCAAGGACGACGTGCGGCTCGCGGTGAAGTCCGGCGCCGACGTGCTCGTGATCGACGGCATGGAAGGCGGCACCGGCGCCTCGCCCGACGTGCTGCTCGATCACACGGGGATCCCGACACTGTCGGGCCTCTGCGAGGCGATGCGGGCACTCGACGACATGAAGGCGATCGGCGAGGTGCAGGTGATCGTGTCGGGCGGTATCAAGAACGGGGTCGACGCGGCGAAGGCGCTCGCACTCGGCGCCGACGCGGTCTCGATCGGCACCGCGGCCCTCATCGCGCTGAACTGCAACGCGCCGATGTACGAGCAGGACTACGCCGCGCTCGGCGTCACTCCCGGGACGTGCCATCACTGTCACACGGGGCGCTGTCCGGTCGGCATCACGACGCAGGACCCCGAGCTGATGGCGAGGCTGGAGACCGATGCGGCCGCGGACCGCGTGTTCAACTTCCTGCAATCGATGACCATGGAGATGCAGATGTTCGCGCGGGCGTGCGGCAAGAACGCCGTGCACGACCTCGAGGCCGAAGACATGCGAGCGCTGACGGTCGAGTCGTCGTTGATCACGGGCATCCCGCTCGCCGGCACAGACTTCACGCTGCGCCCCGACGACATCGCGGCCGCGGTCGCAGCTCGACTCGGCACGCCAGACGAGGCTCCGCACCGATGACGTTCGTGATCGATTGCCCGCACTGCGGCCCGCGCGAAGCGCTGGAGTTCGCCTACGGCGGCGAGACCACCCGCCGTGCAGCCGACGGCGCCGCCGAGCGCGAGTTCACCGATTACCTCTACTACCGCGAGAACGTGAACGGGTGGCAGACGGAATGGTGGCTGCATCGCGATGGGTGCCGCGCGTGGTTCCTCGCCGAGCGTCACACCTCGACGAACGAGATGCGCGCGGCGTGGCTGCCCGGACAGGACCGCGGTCCGAATGATCCGACCGGGGTCACGCCGGGAGTTGCCGGCGAGCCGGGCGCCCCGGGGGTCATGGCGTGACCGAGCGTCTTCCCGCTCGCGACGGGGAATCGATCCGGCGCGACCGGCGGCTGCGATTCACGCTCGACGGGCGCAAGATCCCCGCGTTCGAGGGCGACACGGTCGGGTCGGCACTCGCCGCCGCCGGCGTCGACATCACCGGACGGTCGTTCAAGTACCACCGACCGCGAGGGCTGTTCTGCATGACCGGCTCGTGCCCGAACTGCATGATGCAGGTCGACGGCATCCCCAACGTGCGGGCGTGCACCGAGCCCGTTCGCAAGGGCATGAAGGTGAGGCGACAGAACGCGTGGCCTTCGGTCGATCGTGACATCCACGGCTGGCTGAATCAGTTCTCGTTCATGATGCCGCCGGGCTTCTACTACAAGGTGTTCCAGCACCCTCGGTGGGCGTGGCCGCTCGTCGAACCATTCATCCGTTCGAAGGCTGGGCTCGGCAAGGTGCCACGCGAGGAAGATCACCAGCCTCGAGAACGCATCACGTTGCACCCCGACGTGTTGGTCATCGGCGGCGGGGCGGCCGGGCTCGCCGCAGCCGCAGAGGCGGCCGGCGCCGGTCTCGACACGCTGGTGCTCGAGCAAGAGCGGGAAGTCGGCGGCTCGATGCGCCGCGGCTCGAGCGCGGCCGAGGGGGACGCGCTCCGTGCCGCGGCCGAGTCCGCAGGTGCCCGCATCCTCGCCGGCACGGCCGCCTTCGGCATCTTCGAAGGGCCTCTCGTCGCCGCGGCGAGCGCTCACGCCTTGTACCGCGTGCGACCTCGCCACCTCGTGGTGGCGACGGGGGCGATCGAGCAGCCGGCGGTCTTCCCGAACAACGACCTGCCCGGCATCATGCTGTCGTCGGCGGTCGAGCTGCTGGTGCGTCGGTTCGGTGTGCTCCCCGGCAGGAACGCGGTCGTCATGACCGCGAGCGAGGCAGGTCACGAGACGGCCCGCACCCTGGTCGATGCCGGCGCGGCCGTGTCGGTGGTCGATCTGCGAGATGACGCTCCTGCCGGCGAGGGGTACCGGGTGGCGGCCGGCACGACGGTGCTCGCAGCCACGGGCCGCCGCCGCGTGACCGGCGTCACGATCGGCGCCCCCGACGGCGGAACTGGGGTGCCTGTTGGCTGCGACCTGCTCGTGCTCGCCGGCTTCACCGCCCCGAGCACGAACCTGCTTTCGATGTCCGGCGCCGAGGTGGGCTTCGACGAACATGCTCAGGCATTCCTGCCGGAGCGCCTGCCCGATCACGTTCATGCCGTCGGGGCGGTTGCAGGCGCGGTCACCCACGAAGCCGCGGTCGCCCAGGGACGTCTCGCCGGGCTCGAGATCGGCGTCGGCCAGGGCGCTCCGGCGCCGGGCGTCGCCGAGCGCATCGAGGCGCTTCGCGAAGCCGCTTCCGAACAGGGCGACCCGGTCGTACTGCCGCCCGAGATCGGTTCCGGTGACGGCAAGCAGTTCGCGTGTCTGTGCATGGACGTGACCGACAAGGAGCTGAAGAAGGCGGTCGCCGAGGGCTTCTCGTCGATGGAGCTGTTGAAGCGCTACACGACGATCACCATGGGCCCGTGTCAGGGCAAGGCATGCATGGTGCCGTCGCAGCGACTCTGCGCCCGGGCCACCGGCTCCACGTTCGCAGACACGAAGCGCACGACCTCGCGCGCGCCGTGGACGCCGGTCGAGTTGGGCACGCTCGCCGGCGCTCGCCGCACGCCGCGCAAGGAGACCACGATGCATGACCTGCACACCGACGCGGGAGCCGAGATCATGTGGGCGGGCGACTGGCGCCGTCCGCACCATTTCACGACGCCCGAGGACGAGGTTCGCGCCGTTCGCAACGGGGTCGGAGTGATCGACGTCTCCACGCTCGGGAAGTTCCGTGTTGCCGGTCCGGGGGCGGTCGAATTGCTCGAGCGGCTGTACCCGAACCGCTTCGCCGACCAGCCGGTGGGACGGGTGCGATACGGAGTGATGCTGAACGACGAGGGTGTGATCGTCGACGACGGCGCCGTCGTGCGCGTCGCAGACGACGAGTTCTTCGTCACCGTCACGAGCGGCAACACCGGCGCCCTCGAGCGCTGGATGACCTGGTGGCTGGCCGACTGGCAGCTCGACGTGCGGCTGCTGAACGTCACGGGAGCCTTCGCCGCCGTGAACATCGCGGGGCCCAGGTCGCGGGACGTCATGGCACGGCTCACCGACGCCGACGTGACGACCGAGGCGCTCGCCTACCTAGGATCGGCGCAGCTCGACGTCGCTGGTGTGCCGGCCCTCGTGCTGCGCATCGGTTTCGTGGGGGAGCTCGGTTTCGAGATCCACTTCCCGTCGATGTACGGCGACGACGTGTGGGCTCGCATCATGGAAGCCGGCCAGGCGGCCGGCGGCATCGTGCCGTTCGGTCTCGAGGCGCAGCGCATCCTCCGACTCGAGAAGCAGCACATCCTCATCGGGCAGGACACAGACGCCGAATCCGATCCGTACGAGGTCGGGCTCGGGTGGATGGTCAAGGCCGACAAGCGGGACTTCCTCGGCAAGCGGTCACTCGCCGACCTGGAAGCAGCAGGTCCAGCCGAGCGCTTGGTCGGATTCACATGCGAGGGGACCTGGCTGCCACCCGAAGGCGCGTCGATCGTGCACGAGGGCACCTGGGTCGGACGGGTCACGTCGGCTCGTCGGAGTGAGGCGATCGGCTCGATCGTGGGACTCGCCTGGGTACCGGTCGGCTGGGCGAATGAGGGCACGCTGTTCGAGATCCATTCGGGGCCCGACTCGGCGCAGGGGCGGGTCGCCCTGGAGCCGTTCTACGACCCGCAGGGCCAGAGGCTTCGATCATGAGGCGGCTTCGGTCGTGACCGGGCCATTGCGGCGCTCGCCCGCGACCCGTGCGCACGAGCGCCTCGGCGCGGCGTTCGAGATCGAGGAAGGCTGGTCGCTGCCGATGTCGTACGGCGACGACGACGCCGAGCGCGCGGCGATCCGCAACGCCATCGTCGTCGCCGACGTGACGCCGCGCGGCAAGATCGACGTGCGCGGTGACGTCGGCGCTGCGCTCGCGTCCGCGGGGAGTGAGCTCAGCGCTCGCGTCGCGCCCGAGTGGGCGTTGGTGCTCACTGCACCCGGAGGCGAGGACATCGTTCGGCCCAAGCTCGAGTCCTCGTCCGGCCCGCATGCGATGGTCACCGACGCGACGCATCTGTTCGCCGGGTACGCGATCTGCGGGCCCCTGCTGCCGGATCTCCTCGCGCGCACGAGCGGGTGGAACCCTGCGACCCTGGCGCCCGGCGCGGCCACGGGGGCGCCGATCGCGGGCGTGCGTTCGATCGTGGTTCGGCGCGACCTCGAGGTGTCCGCGCTCGAGGTCTACGTGGCGACGGAGCTTGCTCGATACGTCTGGGAGACACTGCACGATGTCGCGGCCTCGCTCGGCGGCCGTGCGGCGGGTTGGCGGGCGCTCCGCGCTGAGGGGTGGTCGTAGGTGCATCCGATCAGGTACTTCAAGCCCTGGCGCATGTGGCGCCGCCACGACCTGAAGAAGACCTACGACGTCGTCGTCATCGGGGGCGGCGCCCACGGCCTCGCGATCGCCTACGAGCTCGCGAAGCGAGGCGTCAAGAAGGTCGCCGTGCTCGAGAAGGACTACATCGGGGCGGGCGGAAGCGGCCGGAACACCACGATCATCCGCGCCAACTACCGCACCCCCGAAGGTGTGGCCTTCTACAAGGAATCGCTGCGCCTCTATGAGCAGCTCGCGCAGGAGCTCGACTACAACCTGATGCTGTCGCAGCAAGGGCACCTGACCCTCGCGCACGCCGAGCGCGCCGTGAACGTCGCGCACGAGCGGGCGGAGGTGAACCGGACCCTAGGCGTCGACTCACGTGTGATCTACCCCGACGAGATCGGGAAGCTCTGCCCCGAGCTCGACCTGTCGCAGCGCCCTGCATTTCCGATCATGGCGGCGCTCTACCATCCGCCGGGAGGCGTGCTCCGCCACGACGCCGTGGTGTGGGCCTACGGACGGCAGGCCGATCGCATGGGCGTGGAGATCCACCAGGACACCGAGGTCACCGGCATCGAAGTCGACGCCGGCAGGGTGACCGGCGTACGAACGAACCGCGGTGATATCTCCGCGCCGATCGTGGTCTCGGCGACCGCCGGGTGGACGAGCGAGATCACGCGAATGGCCGGGGTGCAGGCGCCGATCACGACCCACCCGCTCCAGGCGTTCGTGACCGAGCCCCTGAAGCCGTTCCTCCACGTGATCTTGGTCTCGGCGACGCTGCATGTCTACATCTCGCAGACCGACCGCGGCGAGGTGCTCATCGGGTCCGAGATCGAGCCGTACTCGTCGTACTCGCAAGGCTCGACCTTGAACTTCCTCGAGCAGACCGCGGAACACGTGCTCGAGATGCTCCCGATCCTCGGGCGCGTGCGGCTGATGCGCGCCTGGGGCGGGCTCTGCGACGTAACGCCCGACTACTCGCCGATCATGGGCGAGACCGAGGTGGAGGGCTTCCTGATCGACGGCGGTTGGGGCACGTACGGGTTCAAAGCGACCCCGATCTGCGGCGTGACGATGGCCGAGCTGATCGACACGGGAAGGGTGCCTGAGCTGATCGCGCCTTTCGCGATCTCACGCTTCCGCGATCGCGCGCTGGTCTCCGAGATCGCTGCCGCCGCGGTCTCGCACTGATCTCGCGCTGGTCTCCGAGATCGCTGCCGCCGCGGTCTCGCACTGATCTCGCGGCAAGGAAGCTCAGCGAACCGTGTCGACTGAGTTGTTGGGGCGCGTTTCGTCGTCGGAGAGTGTCTCGTCGTCGTGAGCCTCGATCAGATGCTTGTGGAGATCCTCCTGTGTCGGGAACTCGCTCTGACAGATGTGACAGACGGCTTTCTGCGGGTCGATCGTCTGCTCGTCCTGCTCGGTCATGTGTACGGATCCCCTCCTGCTCGTTGTTCCGGCCATCCAGATGCCTACCCGCGGCAGGCGGAGGCAAACTGCGCAGCGCTACCATCACATGATGCTTCCCCTCGATCCCGCGCCAGAGGACATGCGCGCGATGGGTCGTGCCGCGCTCGAGCACATGATCGGGTTCATCGGTGGGCTCGACGACGCGCCGGCGGACAACATCGAGGGGTCGATGGAGCTCGGGCGGG
Organism: uncultured Actinomycetes bacterium; assembly: GCA_963831325.1. Taxonomy (GTDB): domain Bacteria; phylum Actinomycetota; class UBA4738; order UBA4738; family HRBIN12; genus JAOUEA01. The sequence continues at coordinate 107,705 of CAWHQA010000009.1, read as the reverse complement.
CTCTCCGTGCCGCACCTCCGGAGCTCGGCGGGGATTTCGACGAGCTCATGGGCGAGGTGCTCGAGGCGATGTCCAAGGCACGCGAGTACGCCGGTCCCGGCTACCTCGCATACATCCCCGGTGGCGGCTTGTTCACCTCGGCGCTCGGGGAGTTCGTGGCGCGTGGCGTACAACCGCTTCGTGGGCCTCTGGCAGCAGGGGCCGGCCGCGGTCGCGATCGAGGAGAACGTCACGCGGTGGCTCTGCGACCTGTTCGAGTATCCGGAAGGCGCGCAGGGCCTGCTCACGACCGGCGGCTCGCTCGCGAACCTCTCCGCGGTCGTCGCGGCACGGCACGCGAAGCTCGGCGAGGACTTCCGTGACGGCACCTACTACGTGAGCGAGCAGGCGCACGCCAGCGTCACGAAGGCCGCGACGATCGCGGGCTTCTCCCGCGCGAACCTGCGCATCGTGCCGACCGACGCCGAGCTCCGCATCGACCCCGAGGCGCTGCGTCGCCACGGTCGCCGAGGACCGGCGCGCGGGTCTGCGCCCGTTCATGGTGGTCGCCTCGGCCGGCACGACGAACACGGGCGCGATCGATCCGCTCGCCGACGTCGCCGACGTCGCCGCGACGAAGGCCTCTGGATGCATGTCGACGCCGCCTACGGCGGGTTCTTCCAGCTCACCGACCGCGGCCGGGCGTGGTTCCAGGGCATCGAGCGCAGCGACTCCGTCACGCTCGATCCGCACAAGGGGTTGTTCCTTCCCTACGGCACCGGCGCGCTCGTCGTGCGCGACGGCGAGGCGCTGCGCGATGCGCACTTCGAGGGCGCGGCGTACCTGCAGGACCTGCCGCCCTCGGGCGAGCTCCCCAACTACTCCGAGCACTCGCTCGAGCTCTCTCGCGACTTCCGAGGGTTGCGTGTGTGGTTCCCGCTTCGTGCTGCACGGCGTGGCAGCGTTCCGCGATGCCCTCGACGAGAAGCTCGACCTTGCCGCATACCTTGCGGACGCCTTCGAGGACGACCAGAACGTGGAGCTCTGCTGGCAGCCGCAGCTCTCCGTGGTCGCGTTCCGACTCTCCGGCCGCCTCGAGGGCCGACGATGTCGAGCACCAGAAGGCGTTCCTCGATCGGATCAACGCGTCGAAGCGGGTGTTCCTGTCGAGCACGATGATCGACGAGGAGTACGTGCTGCGGGCGTGCATCCTGTCGCACCGCACGCACAAGGACCGCATCGACGAGTGCATCGACATCGTGCGGAAGCGGCAGCCGAGGTCGGCGGCGGACGCTGAGGGAGCAAGAGCGATGCCTGAGATGCCCGAGGTGCAGGCGCTCGCGAGCGACTCGACGAGGTCCTCGCCGGCGCTCCGCTGGACGCGCTCGACCTGCTGCAGTTCTCCTCGCTGAAGACCTACGCTCCGCGACCCGCCGAGCTGGTCGGGCTCTCGATCGAGCGTGTCGACGCGGCGCGGGAAATACCTGGTGTTCGAGCTCGACGGGGCGTGCGAGTGCTCGTCCACCTCTCGCAAGGCGGACGGGTCGACATCGAGGCGCCGCCGAAGTCGACGAAGCCGCGCGGTGCCGTGCTGCGGCTGCGCGTGCGCGATCGTCCCAGCGTGCTCGTGAAAGAGTTCGGTCACGAGCGCAAAGCCGGGTGGTGGGTGCTCGCGGCAGGCGACGACGGACCGCTCGGGAAGCTCGGCCCCGAGATCGCGAGCGACGAGGCAGACGACCTGTTCCGAACGGGCGACGACACGCGACGCGTGCACACGATCCTGCGCGACCAGCGCACCGTGGCGGGCGTCGGACGCGGCTACAGCGACGACATCTTGCACCGCGCGAAACTCTCGCCGTACGCCTCGCTGGCGAAGCTCGATGCCGCCGAGCGGGAACGGCTGATCACGGCGACGCACGAGATCCTGACCGAGGCGCTCGACGTCGAACGCGGCCGAAGCGGGGGCCTGCCGACGAAGCTCGGCGACCACTTCACGGTGCACAATCGTTCGGGTGAGCCGTGCCCGGTGTGCGGCGCCGACCTGCGACGAGTGAGCTACGAGTCGCACGAGGTCACGTACTGCCCCGACTGCCAGACGGGCGGAAAGGTGCTCGCCGACCGTCGCATGAGCCGCCTACTGCGCTGACGTAGGGTTCCCGAAGATGCGACGTTCCATGAGAGCGACCCTGGTCGCGGCGATGCTGTCGACGATCTCCGTCGTCTCCGTCGACCCGGCGTGGGCGCTCTCATGTCCTCCTGACGACGATGCCCTCACATTCCAGGAGATGATCGACCAGAGGACCACGGGGAAGGCTCGGTACCCCGTGATGTTCCTCGGTGTTGTGTCCTCACTCAAAGACATGGGAGGAGACCCCGACGGTGGCCGAACCGTCGCTCGGCTCGAGGTCGTGGAACACCCAGCCGGATACGCGCCAGCGGAAGCACGTGTGCGGTTCTGGCAAGACCTTCCTGGTTCCCAGTCGTTCCGGTTCGAGTTCCGACACGGGGGCCGGTACGTGGTGATCGCTCGCAGGCTCGACGATGGCTCGTTCAAGTCCGACGATGCGTGCGGACAGACGAAGCGCGTCGATCGGGAGACGTTCCGTGAGCTCGTGCGGTACGCCCGCTCACACTGATCGAGCGCCGGACTGAACAGGTCCGGTAGCGTGGTCGGCCGTCATGGCCGATCACCTGGGATCGCCGCCGCACGACCCGCAGCCCGAGGGCTTGCTGGCCCGCGCCCGTGACCACCTGGTCGACCTGACGCCGCTCAAGGTCTCGCGCGACTTCCGGCGGCTGTTCATCGGACGGTCTATCTCGGACTTCGGTGACGAGGTCGTCATGGTCGTCGTGCCGTTCCAGGTCTACGAGATCACCGGCTCGACGCTCGCGGTCGGTTTGGTCGGCCTCGCCGAGCTCATCCCCGTGTTCGTCTTCCCGATCGTGGGCGGCGCGTTCGCCGATGCCCTCGATCGCAGACGCCTCACCATCACGACGCACGCGATCCTGGCTGTGATGTCGGTGCTGATGGCCGTGAACGCCTCGCTCGACGAGCCGCAGCTCTGGCCGCTGTACGTGTTCGCCTTCGTCTCGGCGGGCGTGTACACGTTCAATCGACCCGCGCTCGACACGTGGCCCGCCCGACTGCTCGACCGTGAGGTGCTGCCCTCGGCTTTCGCGCTCGAGTCCGGGTTCGGTTCCCTCGACTCGATGCTCGGTCCGGTGGCGGCGGGCATCCTGCTCGCGACGATCGCACCCGCGGGGGCGTTCGTCTTCGACGCGGTCACCTTCCTGATCGTGATCGCCCAGATCGCGCGCATGCGACCGTCGCCGCCTTCGAGCGACGAGAGCGAGGTGAGCTGGGAAGCCATCAAGGACGGCTTCCGCTTCCTGCGAGGGAAGCGCACGCTGCAGACCGTCTTCCTCGCCGATCTGAACGCGATGATCTTCGGGTTCCCGATCGCGCTGTTTCCGGCGGTCGCCGACCGGCTGGGCAAGGGGCCGGCCGTGCTCGGGCTCCTCTACGCGGCGCCCGCGGTGGGTTCGTTCATCGCGACGATGGTGTCGGGCCGCGCGAAGGACGTGCGGCGCCAAGGCCGGGCGATCCTGATCGCCATCACGGTCTGGGGCGGTGCGATCGTTGTGTTCGGCCTTTCTCAGAGCCTCTGGCTGTCGCTCGCGATGCTTGCTGTGGCGGGGGTCGGCGACATGGTGAGCGGCATCTTCCGATCGACGATCTTGCAGGCCGCGGTCGAGGACAGGCTCCGCGGCCGCCTCGACGGCATCGGCATGGCCGTCTGGGCGACCGGACCGTCGCTCGGCAACGTGGAATCGGGCGTGGTGGCGTCGGTCGCGGGCGTGCCGTTCTCGATCGTGTCGGGAGGAATTCTCGCGATCGCCGGCGTGGGTGTGCTCCGACTCTTCGCACCGGGGTTCTGGCGCTACGACGCCCGTGACCCCACCCCCTGAACTCGGAGCGGTCTCGGATCACGTCACCGCGCGCCGCGAAGCACGCCTCGGTCCGAGGACCACATCGCGTATGGCGCGTCGGTGAGCTCGGCCAGCTCGAGCAGCACGGTGTCGTAGTTCACCCGCCAGCCGGCGAAGTCGCGCCAGGCTTGATCTCGGTCGGCCTTGATCTCCACGCCGGAAGCGGCGAGGTCGTCCATCGCATCTTCCCATTCTTGTCGCGTGATCGAGATCGGGGCCTCGGGCGAGGGTTGCGCGTCGAACCCGAACCCGAACCCGCCGGCGATGCGTTGCAACGACAGGTAGCCGGCGCGGATGCAGATGTCGGCCTGTACGTCGTGCGGCACGTCGATGCTCGAGATCGTCAGTGCGGCGCCGTCGAGCACGGCGCCCGCGGCAGTCACCCATGAGTGATCGGTCTGCGGCGACCGGAAGAACGCGAGCGCCGAGAACGACGCGTGCGTCTCTTCGACGTCCACGAACCACCGTTCCCACTCGATCCAGACCTCGTGCAGCTCCGACATGCGCTCGAGCCGCCAGAACCGCTCGACCATCTGGAGGCCCGAGGGCGGCTCGCCCGCGCGCACCGCCAGCGCCGTCACGCCTCGTTCGCGCCGGGAGAAGGCGGCGTTGATGCTCGGCAGGTACGTGATCAGCAGGGCCACGAGGAACAGTCCGAGCGCCGCTTCGGTGAACGACACCATCATCAGCCAGAACTGACTCGGCCGCAGGAACCCGAGCGTGAACAGCGAGGAGCCGGACAGCTCCAGCGCAACCGAGGCGCTGGTCTCGCCGTCGAGGCCCCAGAAGATCGCGGCGTACCCGAGGAACGTCAGGCTGATCCAGGTCACGAGCAGGCCGAGCATGCCGAGGGGCGCGTAGGTCGCGAGCACCCTGTCGCGGCGCTCGAACGACATCGACGCAGGTGTGATCAGGTCGTAGATGTGACGGAGCCCGGCGAACACCACCCGAGTGATCGTCGACGACGCCTGCCTCGGGATCACCACGGTCTTCACCGCCGAGATCAGTGCGGCCAAGACGAGGGCGAGCCCAACGGCGACCGAGACGATGCGAAGAACGAGCTCCATCAGAGCGATGCTGTCAGACGGAGGGCGGCGACGCTCGCAGCCGCCGGTAACGTGAGACGCCGTTCTCCTAGGCTTCGGCGGCGACCGGCACCTCTCCCGGCGCATGCACGACGACGGCGTGGCGGCCGGGGATGAAGCGGTTCGCCACCAGGGCCGCCGCGAGCAGCGCGAATCCGGCGGCGATGAGTGCGAACCGGAACCCGCTCATGAACGCGTCGCCGAACGCCCGGCCGACCTCCGCAGCCTGTTCGGGTCGCAGGCCGAGCGCGCCGACGTCGAGCTGACCGTGGCCGGCAGCGGAGGTGATCGCCGCCTGCTGCGCCGCAGGAAGGCCGAGGCCCTCGAGGCTCGGCGCGAGCACGGCTTCGAGTCGCGTGAACAGGATCGTTCCGAAGAGTGCGATGCCGAACACACCGCCGACCTCGCGGCTCGTGTTCGTCATCGCCGAGCCGAGGCCGGCTCGTTGCGGGCCGACCGAGTTCATGACGGCGGCCGTCATGGGCGCCATCGTCGATCCCATGCCGTGGCCCATGATCGCGAACAGCACCCCCATGACCCAATAGGGAGTATCGGGCGAGATCAGCGACAGGGCGACGAGTCCGCCGCCGGCGAGGATCAGTCCGTATGTCATCGGGCCCCGCGACCCGTGCCTCGACGCGTAGCGGCCGGAGTTGGGTGCGGTCACCACGATCATCAACGTCATCGGCAGGAACCGCACCCCTGTCTCGAACGCCGAGTATCCGCGCAGGAACGGGTTCTGCATGAACAGGCTGAGGAAGAAGAACGTCGCGAACATGCCGAGCGACACCGAGAACGCGACGAGGTTGCCCGCCGAGAATGCCGGGATGCGGAAGAACGACAGCGGCATCATCGCGCGAGGGTTGCGACCTTCCCACGCGAGGAAAGCGACACCGAGCATCCCGCCGGCCACGAGCCCGGCGATGATGAGCGGGTCGCTCCACCCGCGCTGATTGGCCTCGATCAGCGAGTACGTGAGGGCGAACAGCGTCGCGGTGCCGAGCGCGAGGCCCACCACATCGAGGCTGCGAGCCTCGTCGGAGCGGGACTCACGCACCGTCCGCGTCGCGACCACGAAAGCCACGATGCCGATCGGCACGTTGAGGAAGAACACCGACTCCCAGCCCAGATGCTCAACCATGTACCCGCCGAGCGTGGGACCGAGCGCGAGTGCCAGACCCGACACCCCCGCCCAAAGGCCGATCGCCTTGGCTCGCTCGTGCGGAGGAAACGTCACGGTGAGGATCGAGAGCGTTCCCGGCATCAGCAGGGCGGCGCCGATGCCTTGAACGGCCCGCGCGCCGATGAGCTGCATGCTGGTCGATGCGAGACCGCACGCGAGCGACGACAGCGTGAACACCGCGAGCCCGGTCAGGAACACACGCTTGCGTCCGTACCGATCGCCGAGGATGCCGCCAGTGAGCAGCAGCGACGCGAACGCAAGCACGTATCCGTCGACGATCCACTGCAGGTCGGAGATGCTCGCACCGAGCTCACGGTTGAGCGTGGGCAATGCCACGTTCACGACGGTGTTGTCGATCATCACCATCGCGAGCGCGAAACACATCGTGAGCAGCACGACGACCTTCTCGCGCGCGTAATCACCTTCGAAGCCGAGCAGACCCACGGGCACTCCTTCTCGATCGCGTTGGCTCAGGGTCTCGAACGCGGAGCCGCGCGCAGATGTTCCGCCTGAAGGGTCAGTCGAGCTTGCGGTAGAGCCGGACCGCGAGCGGCACCCCGATCGCGAGCAGGATCACGATCCACAGCACCGACTTGAACAAGAGGCTCTCGAACGAATCGATCGGTTCCCCGGTGATCGGGTCGGTGATGCCCAGATAGCCGTTGGACAGATAGCGCGCGAAGTTGCACCAGATCGACACAGGGTTGGCCCTGGCGATGGGCTGCAGCCAGCTCACCATGCCGTCAACGGGCGCGAACGCAGAGCTCACGAACACGACGGGGAAGATCAACGTGAATGACGCCGCCTGTACAGCCTCGACCTTCTTCAAGCTGATGCCCAGACAGGCGAAGATCCACGACCATGCGAACCCGACCGCGAGCACGAGCACAACGACGCCGATCGCAGGCACGACCCCGTTCTCGAATCGGAAACCGACGAGATATCCGATCACGATCACAAGAAGCACCAAGATCAGGTTCTTCAGCAGATCGGACGTCGTGCGTCCGATGAGAACGGCCGATCGCGCCATGGGAAGCGAGCGGAACCGGTCGATGATGCCCCCCTTGAGATCCTCAGCGAACCCGACCGCCGTCGTGGTGGCACCGAAGATCGCGTTCTGAACGAAGATGCCGGGCATCAGGAACTGGACGTAATCGAGTCCCGGCGGCAGGAGCGCGAACTGGTTCTCATAGATGAACCGGAACAGCAGCACGAACATGATGGGCTGCACCAGCTCGAAGATGAACACGGTCGGCACACGGGTGAGCGTCACGAGGTTGCGCCTCGCCACCAGGAGGCCGTCGTTCAAGGCGAGTCCCACACGAGCGCCGATGCCGGCGGGCGCCCTTCGGTCGGTCGGAGCCTGCTGCAAGGTCGCGCTCATGCGTCCTTCTTCCTTCTGCGCTTGCGCCGCGAGGGCTGGGCATCGGCTTCACCTTCGGCGTTGCCCCCGCCGTCCTCCGCGCCGCGTCCCGTCAGAGACAGGAACACGTCGTCGAGCGTTGGGCGGTGCAGGGCGATGTCGGCCACCCAGATCTTGCCCTCGTCGAGCCGGCGTACGCTGTCTCGCAGTGCGCCGAAACCGTCGCTCCCCACGGGGATGCGCACCAGGCGGGCGTCCTCGTCGACCGTTGGGGCGCCCGCGCCCACCCCGGTGAGTGCCGTTGACACGCGGGCGAGGTTGGCGGCGTCGTCGACGTGGAGCTCGAGCACCTCGCCGCCGATCCGATCTTTCAGCTCATCGGATGTGCCTTCGGCGATCACGGCGCCGACGTCGATCACAGCGATTCGATCGGCGAGCTGGTCGGCTTCCTCGAGGTACTGCGTCGTCAGCAGCAGCGTCGTGCCCTCGCTCTGCAACTCTCGGATGAACTCCCACACGTCGATGCGGCTGCGTGGGTCGAGGCCGGTCGTCGGCTCGTCGAGGAACAGCACGTCGGGGCGTCCAACCAGGCTGGCGGCGACGTCGAGCCGGCGGCGCATGCCGCCCGAGTACGTCTTGGCGGCACGGCTGGCGGCGTCGGAGAGCCCGAAACGCTCGAGCACCTCGCCGCCCCGGCGCCGAGCTTCTGCCTTCGGCAGGTGGTAGAGACGCCCGACGAGCTCCAGGTTCTCGAGACCGGTGAGGTTCTCGTCGATCGCGGCGCTCTGTCCCGCGAGCCCGATGCGGAAGCGAAGCTCTTCGGCGTCGCGTACGACATCGAGGCCGTCGACCTCCGCCCGCCCGGACGTCGGCGTCAGCAGGGTCGTGAGGATGCGTACGGCTGTCGTCTTGCCGGCGCCGTTCGGGCCGAGCAGCCCGAACACCGTGCCCTTGTACACGTCGAGGTCGACGCCCTTGAGCGCCTCGACCTCGCCGAAGTGCTTGACGAGCTGTTCGGTGTGGATGATGGGAGAGGCCATAGCTGGTCAGGATAACGAGCCGAGCCGACAAGCGGCAGCCGTGGAGGCTACGCATACCTTCCGCGGTTCCTTCTCTTGGACATGGGTATCGTCGCCACGATGTTCCTTCACCAGTTCCATCTGGAAAGCCTGGGGCACGCCTCGTACCTGGTGGGCGACGAGTCGACCGGCGAGGCGCTGGTGCTCGATCCGCAACGCGACGTGCGCGCCTACTTCGAGGTAGCGCGCGACCACGGGTCGCGTCTCACATTCGTGATCGAAACACACGGACACAACGACTACCTCTCTGGGATCTCCGAGATCGCCGCTCGAGCTCCTGGACTCACCGTGCTCGCCTCGGCCGAGGGGCAGTTCGGCTACGAGCATCGCCCCGTTCGCGACGGGGAAGTGATCGAGGTCGGGGACGTTGGCTTCGAGGTTCTGCACACCCCCGGTCACACCCCCGAGCACGTGAGCCTCTTGGTGCGCGACCGGGCGGTGGGCGAGGACCCAGCCGTCTTGCTATCGGGAGGCGCACTCCTCGTCGGCGACGTCGCTCGGCCCGATCTGCTCGGCGACGCCGCCCAGACGCGGGAGAGCGCCGCGGCTATGTGCGAGATGCTTCAGACGAAGATCCTCGAGCTCCCCGACCACGTCGAGGTGTTCCCGACCCATGTGTCGGGCTCGCTCTGCGGTGCCAACATCGGCGCCCGTCTTTCGACGACGATCGGCTACGAGCGCCGCACGAACCCGATGCTCCGACGGATCACGAGCGAGGACGTCTTCGTGCGGGAGTGCCTGGATCTTCAGGATCTGCCGGCCGTGCCTCCCTACTGGAAGCGTATGCGTCCCGAGAACCTGGCGGGCCCGCCGCTCCTCTCCATGCTCGCCGAACCACCCGCGCTCGACGTGGAGCACGTCGCGGAGCTGCAGGCCAGCGGCGCCGTGGTGCTCGACACGCGCCAGCCCGAGTCGTTCGCCGGCGGCCATGTTCCCGGTGCCCTCCATGTCGGCCTCGGGAACTCGTTCGCGACCTGGGCCGGGACGGTCGTGCCCGACGGCGTCGACGTGGTGCTCGTGCTCGATCGCGCAGACGACCTGTGGGAAGCGACGTGGCAGCTCCTGCGCATCGGCTTCCGGCCGCCGGTCGGGTGGCTCAGCGGAGGCATGGCAGATTGGCGCACATCGGGCCTCAGGATCGCGACGATCGAACAGCTCTCGGTGCACGAGGCACGTGACAGGGCTGCCAACGGCGAGGTCACGCTCCTGGACGTGCGCCAGCCGGGGGAGTGGCGCACAGGTCACGCCGAGCACGCAACCTTCATGACGGCGGCAGTGCTGCCGTCGAGGCTCCACGATGTCCCTCGCGGTCGCCCGGTCGCGGTCGTCTGCGGCAGCGGCTTCCGCTCGTCGGTCGTTGCGAGCCTGCTCGTCGCCAACGGTCGCGACGCGGTCACGGTCGTCGGCGGCATGACCGCGTGGAAGGCGGCGGGCCTTCCGGTCGTATCCGAAGACGGGACGTCACCACGGCAGACGTCATCCTCGTAGGCGGCTCACGCATCCGTCAGGGGCCCGTCGGCTGACGCCAACGGATCCCGTCGAACCGGCTGGAGTGATCGTTGTCCGCGTGTTGTTCCTTCACGGGCCGAGACTGGATGATCCCGGCGTAATGCAGATTACACATCGGGAATACGCCCCCACGGTCGGTCGTTCTGGCCCGTGAAAGGCGGCGCCGGCCGCGTTCCTGTCATCGAGGGAGAACGAAATGCCTCACACCGACACTCCTGGGATCGATCAGCCAGAGATCGATCAGCTGGTCCTTCCGCTGCTTCCTTTGACGACCGGGGTCGTGCTGCCCGGCATGGTCGTCACGCTCACGCTCGAGTCCGACGAGGCGCACGCGGCCGCCGAGGCCGCCTCCTCGACCGATGATGCTCTGTTGCTGTTGGTGCCCAAGGTCGACGGACGCTATGCCCGTGTCGGCACGGTCGCGAAGATCGAGGATCTCGGGCAGACGCGCACAGGCGTCGAGGCTCTCGTCATCCGCGGGTTGTCGCGTGCCGTTGTTGGCGTCGGCGTTCCCGGCACGGGCGAGGCGGTGTGGGTGCAAGCCGATCCGGTCGACGAGGGTGATCCGACGGGTCGAGCCCGCGAGCTCGCTCGTGAGTACCGCGCTGTGATCGAGAACATCGTCGAGGCTCGGGGTGTTCCGCAGGTCGCTGAGTTCATCAGGGGCATCGACGACCCCGGGCAGGTGGCCGACACGAGCGGCTACTCGCCCGACCTGAGCTTCGATCGGAAGATCGAGGTGCTCGAAACCCTCGATGTCGAGACACGGCTCGAGCTGGTCACCGCCTGGGCCAAGGACACGTTGGCCGACATCGAGCTGAAGGACAAGATCCGCACCGATGTCAGCGAGGGCATGGAGAAGCGTCAGCGCGAGTTCCTGCTGCGTGAGCAGATGAGTGCGATCCGAAAGGAGCTCGGCGAGGACGGCGAGGAAGACGTCGTCGAGACCTATCGCACGAAGATCGCCGAGGCCGGCATGCCCGACGACGTGCTCGCGCAGGCAGAGAAGGAGCTCGGACGCCTCGAGCGCACCAGTGAGCAATCGCCAGAGTACGGCTGGATCCGCACGTACCTGGACTGGTTGATCGATCTGCCGTGGTCGACTCGAACCGATGACAATCTCGAAATCGGTGAGGCTCGCGCTGTGCTCGATGCCGATCACGAAGGTCTCGACGACGTGAAGGACCGCATCCTCGAGTACCTCGCCGTGCGGAAGCTGCGTGCCGAGCGCGGCCTGGGCGAGGCGACCGGGCGCGGCTCGGGCGCGATCCTCACGCTCGTCGGGCCCCCAGGTGTCGGCAAGACGTCGCTCGGCGAGTCCGTCGCGCGCGCCCTGGGTCGGAAGTTCGTGCGCATCTCGCTCGGAGGCATCCGCGACGAAGCGGAGATCCGTGGGCACCGGCGCACCTACGTCGGTGCACTGCCGGGCCGCATCGTGCGGGCGCTGAAGGACGCCGGCTCGAAGAACCCGGTGATGATGCTCGACGAGATCGACAAGGTCGGGGCCGACTGGAGGGGCGACCCCTCGAGCGCCTTGTTGGAGGTGCTCGACCCGGCGCAGAACCACACGTTCCGTGACCACTACCTCGACGTGGACCTCGATCTGTCCGAGGTGCTGTTCATCACGACGGCGAACGTGGCCGAGACGATCCCCGGTCCGTTGTTCGATCGCATGGAAGTCATCCGCATCGACGGGTACACCGAGGACGAGAAGGTCGCGATCGCCAAGCACCACCTGGTCGCTCGCCAACGCGAGCGCAACGGTCTGCGTGACGACGAGGTGAGCTTCACCGACGACGCCCTGCGCGCGATCGTCGGCGACTACACGAGGGAAGCCGGCGTTCGCAACCTCGAGCGCGAGCTCGGGAAGGCGCTGCGCAAGGTGGCGACGAAGGTCGCCGCCGGCAAGGTCGAGCCCCCCGTCGTGATCGACGCTGACGACGTTCGCGAGCATCTCGGGCGGCAGAAGTTCTTCTTCGAGGCTGCAGAACGCACGGCCGTGCCCGGCGTTGCCACCGGGCTCGCGGTCACGGGCGTCGGCGGCGACGTGTTGTTCATCGAGGCGAGCCGTGAGCACGACGCCGACAAGGACGGCCTTACCTTGACCGGCCAGCTCGGCGACGTGATGAAGGAGTCGGCTCAGATCGCGCTGAGCTACGTGCGCTCGCACGCCGAGGCGCTCGGCATCGCTCCCGAGCGCTTGCGTGGACGGTTCCATGTGCACGTTCCCGCGGGCGCCGTGCCCAAGGACGGCCCGAGCGCCGGCGTCACGATGACGACGGCCCTCGTCTCGCTCCTCACCGACATGCCGGTCCGGGCGCAGGTCGGCATGACCGGCGAGGTCACGTTGCAGGGGCGTGTGCTGCCGATCGGTGGCGTGAAGCAGAAGGTGCTCGCCGCGCACAGAGCGGGGCTCACCGAGGTGATCCTTCCGATGCGGAACGAGGGAGACCTCGACGACGTACCCGACCAGATTCGCCAGCAGATGACGTTCCACGTGGCCGAGAGCATCGGCCAGGTGCTCGAGGTGGCGTTGCGTGAGGAAGCGGTAGTCTCGGCCGCGTGAAGCTCGCGGTCTTCGGGGCGGCAGGTGGAACCGGTCGCCCCCTCGTGGCGCAATCCCTCGAACGCGGTCACTCCGTCACCGCGTTCGTCCGCTCCACGCCGGCAGATGCCCTCGCCGGGGTCGATCGGGTGGTCACGGGCGATGCTCGCAACGCCGACGCGGTCGGGTCGGCCCTTCGCGACGTCGAGGCGGTCGTCTCCGCGATGGGGCCGAAGGGACCCGAGCCGGGAAGCGTGTACTCCAACGCGATCGGCACGCTGACGCAGTCGCTGGGCACGGCCCGAATCCGACGTCTCGTGATCTCCGCCAACTCGAGGGTCCTCGACGACCGCCCACTCGAGGGCCCGTACGCGGCGGTCTCCCAGGAGCACCGTGACGCACTGGCGTGCCTGCGCGTCGCCGACCTCGACTGGACGGTCGTCGCCACGCCGTTGCTCTCCGACGACGAACCACGTGGCTCGTACGAGGCCAAGGTCGGCGCGAGGAGCAACGGTGTCTCGATCACGCGTCCCGATCTCGCGGCCGCGTTGCTCGACGCCCTCGACCGCCCCGAGTGGGTCGGTCGCGTCATCGACGTTACGAACGAGAGCTGATCTTGCTCGAGCTGACAGGCCTGCGCCGAACCTTCGGCGACCTCGTGGCCCTCGACGACGTCTCGTTCACCGTGCCGGAAGGAACCATCGTCGGGTTCGTCGGCCCGAACGGGGCCGGCAAGACCACCGCGATGCGCATCGCGCTGGGCGTGCTCACACCCGACGCAGGCGAGGTACGGTGGCGGGGCGAGCCGGTCGACGCGCAGATGCGCCGCCGCTTCGGATACATGCCCGAAGAGCGCGGCCTCTACCCGAAGATGCGAGTGCTCGATCAATTGGTCTACCTGGCGCGCCTGCACGGCGTGTCGCGCGCCGATTCGCGTCGCAGGGCCGACGAGACGCTCCAGGTGTTGGGAGTCGCAGACCGAGCCCGCGATCGTGTCGAGGCGCTGTCGCTCGGCAACCAGCAGCGCGTGCAGCTCTCGGCGGCCCTCGTCCACGAGCCGGACCTACTGGTGCTCGACGAGCCCTTTTCCGGCCTTGACCCGGTGGGTGTCGACGTGCTGTCAGGTGTGCTGCGGCGCCAAGCCATGAACCATGGCGTACCGGTGGTGTTCTCGAGCCATCAGCTCGAGCTCGTCGAGCGGCTCTGCGACGCGGTCGTGCTGATCGACGGTGGGCGCATCGTGGCCCACGGCACGATCGAGGAGCTGCGGGCTAGGCGGGAGCGGCGACTCTTCCTCGTGAAGGTTCGCGATGCCGCCGACGGCTGGCATGAATCGATCCCGGGCGTCGATCTCACGGAAGCGACGACCGACGGCCTCGTGCTCGAGCTTGCCGACGATGTCGATGAGCAGCGCGTGCTCGACCTCGCGCGGGCCTCTGGCGACGTCGAGCGCTTCGCTCCCGTTCGACCGACACTCGCGGAGCTGTTCCGGGAAGTGGTCGGCGCATGAGCGGCCTTGATCCCCGCGCGACCGATCGAGGCGCATGGAGGCTCGTGGCCGGCCGGGACTTCACGGTGCGTCTGCGCGACAAGGGGTTCGTCATCTCGACCGCGATCACGCTCAGCGTGCTGTCGACGCTGATCCTGCTCGGTGCCTACGGCGGCGACGACACGCCTTCGTACCGGCTGGGACTCGTCGGCACGACCGAGCAGACGGTGACCGACATCGGAGAAGCGGCCACGGGGCAAGGCATCGAGATCGCTACGGTGTCGTTCGGCGACGAGCGGGCCGCCACGGGCGCGGCACGCGGCGGAGACGTCGATGCGGTGCTCGTCGGCGACCGAGAACTGTTCGGGGTCGAAACCGTGCCCAACGAGCTCACGCAGATCGTGCAGAGCACCGTCTCGCGCCGCGTGATCGCGGCAGCCCTCGAGGAAGCCCGCGTGCCGCCCTCGCAGGTCGAGGCCTTGCTCACTCGCCCCGGTGTCGAGGTGCGCACGCTGGAGCCGCCGGATCCGAACCGTGACCAGAACGCGGGCATCGCGTTCGTGGCGGTGCTCCTCGCCTACGGGCAGCTCTTCGGCTACGGCGTGTGGGTGGCCACCGGGGTGATCGAGGAGAAGGCGTCGAGGGTCGTCGAGATCCTGCTCTCGACGATCCGTCCCTGGCAGCTGCTCGCGGGCAAGATCGCCGGCATCGGTCTGCTCGGCATCGTGCAGCTCGCCTTCATCGCCACGTTCACGATCGTGCTCTCGCTCGCGACCGGGGCGCTTGAGATCCCGGGCACCGCGATCGGCATCGCGCTCGTCGTGCTCGCGTGGTTCGTCATGGGTTTCGCGTTCTACGCCGGATTGTTCGCCGTGTCGGGCTCCCTGGTATCCCGTATGGAAGAGCTGCAGAACGCGATGGTGCCGGTCAACCTGATCATCTTCGTGTCGTTCTTCATCTCGATCGGCGCGCTCCAAGATCCCGACTCTTCGCTGGCGACGGTCGCATCGGTGCTGCCGTTCTCTTCGGCGCTCGCGATGCCGGTGCGCATCGCGCTCGACGCGGCGACGGCGCCGCAGATCGTGATGTCGATCGCGTTGCTGCTGGCCGGCACGGCAGCGCTCGTGCCGTTGTCCGCCCGGATCTACTCGGGCGCGGTGCTGAAGACGGGCTCGCGGGTGAAGCTCCGCGACGCCTGGAAGTCTGCCGCCTCCGGCGGCACGAGGTTGGCCGCCTCCGACCGAGCGCCGACGAGCTCGACTGACGCCGCGGGAAGCTGAGGACGATGCCGGCGGCGTCGTGGACCCGCCAGAACATCCGGCACGCGCTCTCGGTCGCTCCGTACGGGCGGAACCCGGCCGCCACCGTCTACGACAGCATCGGCACTGACTTCTTCGTCGCTCTCGCCCCGGGGTGGCTGAACCTCGGCCTGTGGGCGGGCGACGGCAGCGACCCCGCCGAAGCGCCGGTCGCCGTGAGACGCCTCGTCGAGACGATCGCGGCCGAGCTGCCGACCGGCGGCGACGTGCTCGACATCGGCAACGGGCTCGCGGAGCAGGATCCCGCTGATCGCCGACGTCGCCCGGACTCGATCGCTCACCGCGGTGAACATCACGCTGTCGCAGCTGACCGTCAGGCATAGCCCGCCTCGCCGAGGCGGACGCCAAGGGCGTGAACGCCGACGCGACGCGGCTTGCCGCTGCGCAGCGGCTCGTTCGACGGCGTGATCAGCGTCGAGGCGGCGTTCCACTTCCCGTCGACGGGCGCTGTTCTTCGCCGAGGCCTTCCGCGTGCTGCGTCCGGGCGGGGTGCTCACGATGTCGGACATCCCGACGGCGCGGCTGCCGCGCACGCCGGGCGAGATGATCGCGGCATGGACGCAGCTCCGCGCATGGGGCCTCGGCATGCACGCAGCCGCCACGGCCGACGAGATCGTCGGGCTCGCCTTCGATGCCGGGTTCGTCGACGTGCGCGCCGAGTCGGTGGGGGAGCGCATGATCGGTCCCGCCCTGCGCTTCGTGCGCGACCGGCTCGACCGCGCGCACGGCTCGAGCGAGTTGCCGCGTTCTACGAGCTCGCGTGCGCCTCATGCTGCGCCAGGTCGACCTGCTCTGGGCCGAGGCGTGCTCGACTACCTGCTGCTGCGCGGGACCAAGCCGCCGACGACTAGTCTATCCTGGACTAGCGACCCCGCGGCGGCCCGGCTAGCTGTGCTTCGCAGGGAAGCTGCGGGATCAACCAGCCGAGGAAGTCGGCGGGGCTCCGCGTCTGCATCCACAGGGTGCCGGGGCCGGTGAAGGTGGCCACCAGCCCCTCGCCCGAGAGCAGGGTCGACTTCCAGCCGCCGACCTTGTTGACCTCGTAGCCGATGCCCTCCGTGAACGCGACGATGTGGCCGGTGTCGATCTTCAGGACCTCGCCGGCGCCGAGCTGACGCTGCTCGATCGCGCCGTAGCTCGACACGAGCATGTCGCCGGCGCCGGTGCATCGAAGCAGGAAGAGCCCCTCGCCGGAGAAGAACGTCTTCGCGCCGCCCCACTTCGTGTCGACGTCGACGCCGGTCTCCGAGGCGAGCCACGAGCCCGACTGCACCATCATCGGGGTCGAGGCGTCGACGGGCATGTGCACGATGTCGCCCGGCAGGGTCGGGGCGACGGTGAGCTCGCCGCCCTGCGGCGCGCGGAACGTGTTGATGAAGAAGCTCTCGCCGCCGAGCACCGACCGCTTCAGGCCGGCCATCACGCCGCCTTGGGCCTTGGTCTCGATCTCGACGCCGCCCGACATGCTCGTCATCGCGCCGGCCTCGGCCTTGATCTCGCCGCCGGCCGGGATCGCGATCACGCCGATCGCGAACGCCGGGCTGAACCTGATGTCGACCTGCATGCCGAGCCTCCCTGTGATGAGTCGTGCGGCGGCCGAGCCTACCCGCGACCCGCAGCGTCGTCCTCGATCCCATCTCGCGCCGGAACGCCGGCAGCGGCAGCTGCCCGAGCTCCAGCACGCGGTCGTGGAAGTCTCGGAGCGAGAAGTCGAACCCCGCTGCGACGCAGCCGCGGCCTCGCGGGCGCGCTCGATCTCGATCATGCCGATCATGTATGCGAGGGCCTGGCCGGGCTCCGCGATGTAGCGGTCGATCTCGATCACCGCGTCGGTATGCGGCACGCCGCCTTCCTCGAGCGTCGGCGATCGCTCGCTCGCGGCTCCAACCGAGCGCGTGCAGGCCCGTATCGGTCACGAGCCGGGCAGCCCGGTGGATCTGCGCGTCGAGCATGCCGAGGCGTTCCCAGTCGTCGATGTACAGGCCCATCTCGTCGGCGAGGCGTTCCGCGTACAGCCCCCAGCCTTCGGCGAACGCGCTGCCCGCGTGGATGCCGGCGAACCGTCGCAGGGCCGGCCTGTCGTGCGATCTCCTGCTCGATCGCGAGCTGGAAGTGGTGGCCGGGCACGGCCTCGTGGAACGTGACGCTCGCCATGATGTGCAGCGGTCGGGTCGGCAGGTCGTAGCCGTTCACGTAGTAGATGCCGGGCCGCTCGCCGTCGCCCGACGGCGCCCAGTAGTAGGCGAACGCCATAGTCGGCCTCGTGGAAGGGCTCGACGAGTCGTACCTCGCACGTCCGACCGGGCAGGCTGTCCGAAGTACCCGGGGGCGGCTCGCATCGCGCGATCGATCTGCGCGTTCGCCATGTCGACGAGCTCCTGGGGCGACCCGGCGACGTTCCCGCCCGATGCCCGTGGGCCGCGATCGCCGTGTTCGCGTCGGTGAAGCCGAGGATGCTCGCGAGCTGCGCGGCGTTCCTGCTGGATCGCGTCGAACCGTTCCACGCCGAGCTCGTGCACCTCGCGTGGGTCGAGCGGCAGCGTCGTCCAGTCAGGATCTGCGCGGCGTACAGCTCCTCGCCTCCGGGCAGGCGCCCAACCCGACGGTCTCCGTCGCGTGGGGCAGCACGTCGCGGAACACCTCGCGGTAGCCCTGCAGCGCCGGGTTCACCACGTCGCGCACGACTTCGCTCGACGCGGTCGCGGGCCTCGGCGCCGTCGTCGGCGACACGGGCAGCAGCGCGGGGCTCTCGTCGACACGAGCGCGAGCACGTCGCTCGAGCTGGTCGATCGAGCGCGCGTCGACCACGCGGGGCGAGGTCACGCCGGCGGCGACGCGTCTCGCGACCACGTCGGCCCACGCGTCGAGGTAGGCAGGGAACGCTCGCAGCCGCGCCTCGTAGCGGTCGAGGCGTTCGGGCGTGTCCGTCGCGCTGCAGCGACGCGACCGCGGCGAGCATGCCGACCGGCCCGGAGAAGTGGCTGGCGGCGTAGAGGCGGTCGAGCCGGTGCTCGATCTCGGAGAGCCCACGGCGCGCGATCGGCCTCGAGCATGTCCATCGTGCCCCGCTCCGAGGTCGGCAGCGGCCGTGCGGTCGATCGCCGCGACGTCGTGCAGCGCTCGACGATGGGCGTCGTGAGCCCTACGCGCCCGCCTCGCTGGGGTCGCCGAGCCGGTCGTCGAAGCGCTCATCGCCGGCCTCGGTGCCGAGCAGCGGTTCGATCTCGATCAGCTCCAGCCAGTAGCGGTCCGCGAGCGTGCGGGCCCGCTCGACCTGCTCGTCGCCCCGGCCCGCTCCGCTCACAGCAGTCCGACCGTTGCGGCGCCGTCGACCTGCAGTGCCGTCCCGCTGACGAAGCCCGCCGGCTGCGAGCAGAGGAACGCGACGACCTTGCCGAAGTCGTCGGGGTCGCCGAGGCGGCCGGCGGCGCCGAGCTCCTTGACGCGGTCGGTCGCGTGCAGGCCCGGACATGCGAGGTTCAGCGTGACGTCGTCGTCCACGAGATCCTGGGCGGCCGTCTTGGCCCACGCCCACAGCCCCGCCCGCGACGCGTTCGAGTACGCGAGCGTCGGGATCGGTTGCTTCACCGCGTACGACGTGATCAGGCAGATGCGACCCCAGCCGGCCTCACGCATGTGCGGCACGCAGGCCTGCACCAATCGGATCGAGGTGAGCAGATTCGCCTCGACGGCCGCGCGCATGCCCTCGTCGTTCACCTCGAGCGCCCGTGCCTGCGGCGGCCCACCGGCGTTGGCGACGAGCACATGGAGCCCACCGAAGCGCTCGAGCGCGATCGCGGCGAGCCTGGCCGGGGTCTCGGGGTCGGTCACGTCGGCAGCCAGGGTGGCGGTCTCGGTTGCGAGCTGGCCGGCTGCCGTCTCGAGCCGCTCGGCGTCGCGTGCACACATCACGAGCTTCGTGCCCTCGGCCGCGAGCGCCTTCGCCGCGCCGAGCCCGAGCCCCTTGGATGCCCCCGTGACGATCGCGACCCGACCGCCAAGCCCAAGATCCATGCCCAGCATGGTACGGGGCAACGTTACCCTTGGGTCGATGACTGATCGGCCTTCCCCCCGCGTGATCGTGATCGTGATCGCGGTCGTCGCCCTTGTCGGGCTCATTGTCGTCATCGCGCTGCTTGCCGGGCGCGATGTTCGTTCCGAGGCT
Source organism: uncultured Actinomycetes bacterium (assembly GCA_963831325.1). Lineage (GTDB taxonomy): Bacteria > Actinomycetota > UBA4738 > UBA4738 > HRBIN12 > JAOUEA01. The sequence continues at coordinate 87,999 of CAWHQA010000009.1, read as the reverse complement.
GCCGAGCCACTGGTTCGGCCGAACCCCGTGACCGGGCCGTTCGAGGGGCTGGGCGTCTGGGTCGACATCTACGATCGCGAGGCATGGGCCGATCCGGTGGCGGCCGTCGAAACGATGGCCGCGAACGGCGCCTCGACCCTTTACCTTCAGTCGTCGAACGCCGACCGACTCGGACCCTTCGTCTTCGAGGAAGAGACGGCTGTCTTCATCGACGCGGCGCACGATCGCGGGATACAGGTGGTCGCGTGGTACCTGCCGCACCTCACCGACCTCGTCGTCGACAAGGCTCGCACGCGAGCGGCGATCACGTTCACGACGCCCCGCGGCGACCGGTTCGACGGGTTCGCGCTCGACATCGAGTCGGCGGCGGTGCGGGTTCCGTCGCGGCGGAACGAGCGGCTCGCCACCCTTTCCCACAGGCTTCGCGAAGTCGCCGGCGACGCGTATCCGCTCGGCGCGATCGTGCCCTCTCCGGTGCGACTGGCCGACGACTTGGTGTACTGGCCTGGGTTCCCATGGGGAGATCTCGCCCGAACCTACGATGCGGTGCTGCCCATGACCTATTACACCTACCGGGTGAACGGCCCCGCCGAGGCACTCGACTACGTGACCAGGGCTGTTGAGGAGATCCGGGAAGGGGTCGGGTCCGACGAGGTGCCGATCCACGTGATCGGCGGGCTCGCGCGCGACGCGACCGAGCCGGAGACGATCGCCTTCGTGCGCGCCGTCCGCGAATCCGGGTCCATCGGTGCGAGCTACTACACGCTGCCGTTCGTCACGGACGAGCAGTGGACGATCCTCGGCCGAATCAGCAAGGGAAGCGTTTGACCCTTCATCTGCGGCGTCGATAGGCTCGGGCGTCACCGACCGGCGCAGGAAGGTGCACCCAGTTGTCGATGCGTTCGCGTTCCGCGCGGCTCGCCGCGTTCGCCGTGCTAGCGATCGCTGCAGCGGCCTGCACGAAGACACTCGACACCGACGGCCTCGAGGACGAGCTGAGATCGCAAGTCGAGGAGCAGCTCGACACCACGATCACGTCGGTCGATTGCCCAGCCGACATCCAGGCTGAAGCCGGAGCAACGTTCGAGTGCGAGGCCCAGGAGGAGTCGGGCGTCACGTTCACGCTTCAGGTCACCCAGTCCGACGATGAGGGCAACGTGGCCTGGGCGCTCACCGACGCGGCGAACGCCGCGACCTGAGGGAGATCGCGTGCTTCTCGAGGGGAAGCGCTTCCTGATCACCGGCGTGCTCACGCCGCAGTCGATCGCGTTCGCCGCGGCGCGATCCGCACAAGAGCAGGGCGCGGAGATCGTGCTCACGAACTTCGGCCGGGGCGTGAGCCTCACCGAGAGGGTGGCCAAGCGCCTTCCCGACCCTCCCGACGTGATGGAGCTCGACGTGAACGAGCCCGACCACATCGCCTCGGTGCGAGACGAGCTCGCGAGCCGATGGGGGAGCATCGACGGGTTCCTGCACGCCATCGCGTTCGCACCGGCCGACGCGCTCGGCGGCAACTTCCTCAACACCGAGTGGGAGAGCGTCGCCACCGCCGTTCGCACGAGTGCGTTCTCCCTCAAGGAGCTCGCGGCGGGCATGCTTCCGCTCATGAAGGAAGCCGGTGGCTCGATCGTCTCGCTCGACTTCGATGCGACGGGTCGCCTGGCCCATCTACGACTGGATGGGCGTGGCGAAGGCGGGCCTCGAGTCGGTCAGTCGCTACCTCGCGCGCGACCTCGGGCCCAAGGGCGTGCGCGTGAACACGGTGAGCGCCGGGCCGCTGCGAACCATGGCCGGCAAGGGCATCCCGGGGTTCGACGCCGATCACCGACTCATGGGCGACGGCGAGCGCCGCTCGGCTGGGACGTGACCGACCCGACGCCGGTCGGCAACACGGTGGCGTTCCTGCTCTCGGACCTCTCGAAGGGCATCACCGGCGAGATGATCCACGTCGACGGCGGCTTCCACGCGATGGGCACCGACCTCTACTTCGACTGACGTATCCGCTCGGTATCAGTGGTATCCGAGTCGGCCGCGCCGAGCTGCCCCGCATACGGTCCTCGCCCGCCGGCACATGCGGCGCCGCACCGGGCGGCGAGAACCAGCGCCGGCTCAAGGTCCCATCCGGCGCCGAGCGCGTACGTGAGCCCGCCGGCGAAGGAATCTCCGGCGCCGTACGCGTCGCCCGCCGGCCCTCGAACTTCGACCCCCTCGTACCGCCCGCTTTCCCCGCTCGAGGTCTCGAAGCGGCCGCCCGACCTTCCCTCGGTGAGCACGAGAACCGGCGGCCGCCACGGCAGCATCTCGACGTCGACGTGCTCGGCCGGGTCGCTGCCGCTGCCGACGAGCGCGTCGGGCACCACGTCGGCGTCGAGCAGGGCGTCGAGCACCCGGGTGGTCACGACCATCACCCCGGCTCGGCGAGCGAACCGGAACGCGGCAGCGTCGCCGGCCGTCACGTAGACCGCGTCCGCCTCTTCGAGTCGTTCCCACGGCAGCGGATCGGCACCGCTGGCCTCCAGCCGGTGCCCCAGCGTCGTGATGGTGCGTTCTCCAGCCGGGTCGACGAGCGTGAGTGCTCGGCGCGTGCGATCGGCGCGGAGCTCGGCGTGCACGTCGAGCCCGAGCCCCGTGAGCTCCTTGCGAGCCCGGAGTCCGATCTCGTCGTTGCCGAGCGCCGTGAACAGGTTGCAGGCGCCGGCGAGTTTCGCGAGCTGCAGGGCGGCGACAGCGCCTCCTCCGGCCGGCTCTTCCCACTCGTCGGTGGCGTGCGCGATGTCGCCGGGGCCGGGGATGCGGTCGACCGAGCCGAACCACACCCATTCCACGTGCCCGACGACCGCGACGCGCATCGCCCCAGTCTGGCACCCGGGTCGCGGAACCATCGGCGGCGTGCGAGGGTCTGCTGCAGGGGAACGACGAGGGGAGCACGTCGTGCCGCCACACCGCAACGACGAGGAACGAGACCCCGGCCTGCCGATCGCGTTCGGGCCGGCTTCCAACGGCGAGTACAACCCGGAACCGTCGCTGCCCCCGGTCCTCGAGGAGACGATCGCGCGGGCTCGGTCGTGGTCCGCCCAGAACGCCGACCGGCTCGGCATGTCGAGGCGAGAGTTCCTGCTCTCGGCGTGTGGGGCCGCCACGGCGTTCCTCGCGCTCAACGCGTGCACGGCAGAGGAGCACGCAGCCGGGCCGGCGTCGCCGAGCGCCACCGGCACGACGCCCGGCGGGACGTACGAGATCCCGCCGAGCGCGACGGTGGAGCCCGAGAGCGCGTTCGAGGCGCTCGGCGGCGAGGAGTTCGTCTTCGACATCCAAGGGCACCTGCTCGAGTACCACCTGAACCCCGTGCTGAACGGCCAGGACTTCTGGGCGTCGTTCCCCCAGCAGGACTGCGGCGAGAGCGATCCACGAGCCTGTTACTCGATCGAGCACTTCCTCGAGCTGATGTTCCTGCGCTCCGACACGAACATGCTCGTGCTCTCGGCGCTGCCGATCTTCCCCGAGCGAAGTCCTCAGGGTCACGACGTGATGGATCTCACGCGCAAGGTCGCGGCGAACCTCTGTCAGGACGATCGCATCCTGCTGCACGGCCAGGCGCTGCCGAACGTCGGCAGGCTCGACGCCGCGCTCGACGCGATGGAGCACACGGCCAACGCCTACCCCGTCGCCGCGTGGAAGACGTTCACGCACTTCCCCGACGCCTTCGAGGGCGACGGCAACGGATGGTGGCTCGACGACCGCGACCCGAACGAGCGGCAGGTGGGGGAGCGGTTCATCCGCAAGGCCAAGGAGATCGGCACGAACACGATCTGCATCCACAAGGGCCTGTCGCTCGGCTCGCAGTTCGCCTCACCCGACGACGTCGGACCTGCAGCGACGAAGCATCGCGACATGAACTTCGTCGTCTACCACTCGGGCTTCGAGGCCGACGTGCCCGAGGTGCCATACACGAGAGCGACCCGTGGCGCCGGAACGAACCGCCTCATCTGGTCGATGGAACGCGAAGGCATCGGGCCGAACGAGAACGTGTTCGCCGAGATGGGCACGTCGTGGTGGTTCGTGATGCGCTACCCCGACCAAGCGGCGCATTTCCTCGGGAAGCTGCTGCGCTACGTCGGCGAGGACAACGTGCTCTGGGGCACCGACTGCCTGTTCTACGGCTCACCGCAGCCCATGATCCAGGCGATGCGATCGTTCCAGATCTCGCCCGAGTTCCAGGAGCGCTACGGCTACCCGAAGCTCACGAAGGAGCTGAAGGCGAAGATCCTTGGCCTGAACGGCGCAGCGCTCTACGGCGTCGAGCCGAACACCGAGGAATGCCGGTTCACCAGGCGCGAGCTCGAGCAGATCCGCCGGACGCTTCCCTCGCGGAACCGGGTGCTGGGCCCCACGACGATGGCCGAGACCCAAGCCTTCCGCGACGACGACCGCGAGCAATGGGCCACGATGGCCACCATGCTCGCCTGAGGTAGGTCCTCCGAGCCCGTCCTGAGCTCGGGTCCGTATCCTCCCCGGGTGCCCAGGCGTTCGGTTCGACTCGCTGCTCCTGCCGGTGAGCTGCTCGCGACATTCGTTGCGATCCGAGCCGAGATCGGTGTGCCTGAGGCGTTCCCCCCTGACGTGCTCGCTGAAGCGGAGGCCTCCTCGCGAGAGCCGGCCATGCCCGAGCTCGACCTCACCGATGTGCCGTTCATCACGCTCGATCCTCCGGAGTCGATGGATCTCGACCAGGCGTTTCATCTCGAGCAGTTGCCCAGCGGCGGGTTCCGCCTGCACTACGCGATCGCCGACGTCGCGGCGTTCGTCACGCCCGGGGGTGCTGTCGACGCCGAAGCTCATCGTCGTGTCGAGACCGCGTACAGCCCCGACGGGCGAGCGCCTCTCTACCCGCCGGTGCTGTCCGAGGCGGCCGCGTCGCTGCTTCCCGATGGTCCTCGGCCCGCGGTCGTGTGGCGCGTCGACGTCGACGATGCCGGTGCGACCGTCGATGTCGACGTGCGGCGAGCCATGGTCGCGAGCCGCACGAAGCTGTCGTACGAGGGCGTGCAGTCGATGCTCGAGGAGAAGCGGGCCGACGAGATGCTGGCGCTCCTCCCCGAGATCGGCGCAGCGCTCGAGCGGGCCGAGCGGGCTCGCGGTGGTGCGAGCCTGGGCGTGCCGACACAGGAGGTCGTGCCCGACGGCGACGGTTTCACGCTCGCATTCCGGAAGGCGCTCCCCGTCGAAGGCTGGAACGCCCAGCTCTCGCTGCTGACCGGCCGCGCTGCGGCCGACATGATGCTGCAGGGCGGCCTTGGGATCGTGCGCACGATGCCGCCGGCAGATCCTGTCGACGTGTCCCGTCTTCGTCGCGTCGCGGCCGGCCTCGCCGTCGACTGGCCCGACGACCTTCCATACGCCGAGATGTTGCACACCATCGAGCCGAGCCGCTCGACCGCCGAGGCCGTCTTCCTGCAGGAAGCGGCGGTGCTCTTCCGCGCGGCCTCGTACGCAGCCTTCGACGGCGAACCGCCGCCCGAGACGATGCACGCTGCGATCGCCGCGCAGTACGCGCATTGCACCGCGCCGCTGCGCAGGCTCGTCGATCGATACGCGAATGAAGTGTGCCTCGCGCTCGACTCGGGCCGAGAGGTGCCGGTCTGGGCACGCGAGGCGCTCCCCGACTTGCCCGAGGAGATGCAGAAGGGCGCCGACCGCGGGAACCGTCTCGAACGCATGATGGTCGACGCCGTCGAAGCAGCGGTGCTGTCGCCCTTCATCGGCCGTGAGTCCAACGCACTGGTGATCGACCTCTGGAAGCGCGACAAGGGCGAGGTCGCGCTCCGCGACCCGGCCGTGATCGGCCCGTGCGACGACGTGCACGAGCTCGGCGCAGAGGTTCGGGTGCGACTCGAGGAAGCCGACGTCGCGAAGCACACGATCCGCTTCGTCAACCTGCAGTGATAGCGATTTCGGTATCGGAGGCGTGCTTCCTGTTGGCCAACACCGTTCGATACCGATTCCGGGTATCGGTCGCAGGCATGCGGACACGCTGTACCGGCGCAGCGTCCGTATGCTCGGTGCATGCAGACCGAACGGCGGCTTACCTCGTTCAGCCACGGCGCCGGGTGCGGCTGCAAGCTCGGACCCGACCAGCTCACGCAGGTGCTCGGTGGCCTCTCACTGCCGGACGTGCCCTCCGAAGTCCTCGTCGCCGCCGACACCGGTGATGATGCCGCGGTGTATCGCATCGACGATGACCGCGCACTGGTCGCGACCCTCGACTTCTTCACACCGATCGTCGACGATCCCTACGACTGGGGACGCATCGCCGCCACCAACGCGATGAGCGATGTCTACGCGATGGGCGGCACGCCGTTCCTGGGCTTGAACATCGTCAGCTGGCCGGTCGACGACCTTCCGCTCGAGATGCTGGGAAGGGTGCTGCAGGGCGGCATCGACGCGGCGACCGGCGTGGGTTTCCCGGTTCTCGGCGGGCATTCCATCACCGATCCCGAGCCGAAGTACGGCATGGTTGTGCTGGGCTTCGTCGACCCTCGGCGGATGCTGCGCAACTCGACCGCGGTGGCGGGCGACACGCTCGTGCTCACGAAGCCGTTGGGCCTGGGCATGATCTCCACCGCGGTCAAGCGAGGGGTGGCCACCGACGAGATGCTCACGACGGCAGTGGACCTGATGACCACGTCGAACAAGGCTGCGGCCGAGGCTGTGAACGAGGTGAGTGCCGACGCCGCCACCGACGTCACCGGGTTCGGCCTGCTCGGGCACCTGCACCGGATGTTGCTCGCGAGCGGTGTCGCTGCGGAGATCGACGCCAGTGCGGTACCGCTGATCGAGGGCGCGCTCGACCTCGCGCGAAGCGGCGTCGTGCCCGGCGGCACTCAGCGCAACCAAGAGTTCGTCGACCCCCACGTCTCATGGGGCGAGCTCACCGAGCCGGAACAGCTACTGCTGTCCGATGCGCAGACGAGCGGAGGCTTGCTGGTCGCGACGGGCGATCCCGATGCGCTGAGCGAAGCCCTCGATGCCCGAGACGTCGCGAGTGCGAGGATCGGCGCCGTCGTGGCGGGTTCACCCGGGGCGGTGGCTGTGTCCAGCAGGCTCCCGGAATAACGGAACCCACTGGTAGCATTTGCACCTGCAACAGCGGTGGGCGATCGCGCCCGCACGCGGGTCGCACCCACGGAGTACGAGCTTGATCGAGCTGGACGGCGTCTTCTACAAGGAGATCGTGGAGCAGGGCCTCCGCGAGTTCCCGAATGAGTGCTGCGGCGTTATCGCGGCCGACCATGGCGTTCCGGTGAAGGTGTTCGCCATGAAGAACGCCGATGCGAGCCCGGTCACCTATCGTCTCGACGGCAACGAACAGCTGCAGGTCTTCGACGAGATCGAGGAACAGGGGTGGGAGTTGTGGTCCGTCTACCATTCGCATACGCACTCCGAGGCCTTCCCGAGCGAGACCGACCGCGAACGTTCGAAGCGGGTTGTGCCCTTTTACCCCGACCTCAGATTCCTGGTCTTGTCGCTCCAGCATCGTGAGTCGCCGGTCCTCCGATCATTCCTGATCGATGAGGGCGAGGTCACCGAGGAAGAGCTGACGGTCACGTGAGAGGCTCACAGCCATGACCCCGACCCCGATGTTCAACGAGGATCAGGTGCAGCGATACGCGCGGCACATCATCCTTCCCAACATCGGCGGTGCCGGCCAGAGGAAGCTGCTCGACAGCTCTGTGCTCGTGATCGGAGCCGGAGGGCTCGGCTCACCGATCGCGATGTACCTCGCAGCTGCCGGTATCGGCAAGCTCGGCATCGTGGACTTCGACGCCGTGGACGTGTCGAACCTGCAGCGCCAGATCTTGCACACGAGCGACGACATCGGAAGATCCAAGGTTGAGAGCGCGGTCGAGCACCTGCGCGCGATCAACCCCACGATCGAGATCGTCGGCCACGACACCCTGCTGTTCTCGACCAACGTGTACGACGTCTTCGAGGGTTACGACATCGTCGTCGACGGCACCGACAACTTCCCGGTGCGCTACTTGGTGAACGATGCGACCCAGTTCACGGGGAAGCCGCTCGTGTACGGCTCGATCTACCAGTTCGAGGGCCAGGCCACGGTCTTCATGCCCGGCCAGGAGACGCCCTGCTACCGGTGCCTGTTCCCGGCGCCGCCGCCTCCCGGCACGGTGCCGAGCTGCGCCGAAGGCGGCGTGTTCGGCGTGCTGCCGGGAGTGATCGGCGGCATCCAAGCCACCGAGGCGATCAAGCTCATCACCGGCGAGGGCAACACGCTCGAGGGGCGGCTGCTGCTCTACGACGCCCTGCACATGGACTTCCAGGAAGTGAAGATCCGCTGGGACGCCGATTGCCCCGTCTGCGGCAAGGATCCGACCATCACCGAGCTGATCGACTACGAGGCGTTCTGCGGAGTGCCCGCCCGGTCATAGACCGCACACACAGGAGAGACGATCGACGATGCCCGTGACCGTGAAGCTTCCGACGATCCTGCGCAAGCATGCAGGGGGAGAGGCGAAGGTCGGTGCCGACGGCGCCACGCTTCGCGAGGTGCTCGATGACCTCGAGGGCACCTACCCGGGCATCACGAAGAACGTGATCTCCGAAGACGGCGGCCTGCACCGGTTCATCAACGTCTACGTCAACGACGAGGATGTCCGCTACCTGGGAAGCCTCGAGACGGAAGTCTCAGACGGCGACACGGTGAGCATCCTGCCCGCCGTCGCCGGCGGTTGACGAACACCCTTCGGCCTATTGACCTGCAGGTCAACGGAGGTCTAGCGTCCCGAAGCGGATGGGAGGCGCTTCCCCGTGCAGACCCCGACGAAAGGACCGCAGGACCACGCACCCGTGGTGCCGCCAGCTCCGCGATCGCCAACCCCTGCGAAGGCACGCCGCTTCGAGCAGGACCTGATCGTCATCCCCGAAGCGGTTGTGCCGCGACGATGGGGCCTGATCGCCACCGTCGTCGCCGGTGTGATCGCCCTTTCGCTCATCGTCGCTCTCGCAGCCTATGCCGTCGATCAGCGTCAGCGAGCCGGTGAGCTCGACACCCAGCTCACCACCGCCCTCGATGACCAGGCAGCGTTGCTCGACGCCGCCAGCGCGACTGCCGCCCAGATCTCGTCGCTCGAGTCTCGCCTTGCGGTCCTCGATGGTGAACTGCAGCGGGCGCGCCAAGGCAAGTCGGTGCTCCAAGCCAGCAAGCAGGAGATCAAAGGTCAGCTCGCAGACGTGAGGGCCGAGCTCGACGCTGAACGAGCGCGCTTCCTGTCGTACATGGGCGCTCCGCTCGGCGACGGCACACACGTGGGGCGGCTCGTGGCGGTGGGCTTCGATCAGACTCCGGCGCGCATCACGACCGATATCGGGCGATGGTTCACCGGTGCTGCTGCCACTCGAGCAGCGATCGAGGACGGCGTGATCGTGGCGGGGGAGACCAGGTCTCGATACTTCCGCAACGACGATCTCGCGTGGCGAACGCTGCCGATCGACATCTTCGCTACGGTCACCGTGCTCAGGTGGAGCGGAGGCTCATACGAGATCACGCTCGCCGAGCTGCAGCGTCTCTCGAGGTCGGACTCGCCGCGCGCCAGGCGCATCAGGCACGATCCGTTCGCGATGACCGTGGTCGACGGCCGGATCACTGCCCTGCGCGAGCTTCACTACTGAGGCGCGGCCCCCATCCGCCGCTTCGTTCAGCTTGCGTTCAGGAACCCTGTGAAAGCCTCCAGCCAGGACTAGGGCGCTTCGGAAGCCCGCGAGGACATCCTTCCGAGGAATAAGCCGAACGATGTAGGCCTGGGGGGTTGCGTTCCCACCCCGACCCGGCGTAACTTTCGCGCATGCGCTTGTCCGTCCGATCGGGGAGGTCACCTGACCTACGTATCGCGTCTCGCGATGTAGGCCCAGTTCTTCGCTCTCCCCTCGCTTCTCACGATCCTCGGACCGTCGCACTTCGTACCTGCTCCAGGCAGCGTTGCTGCTTCGTACAGCCCCAGTCTGCCCTCGGCAGCGAGGCATGGCTCACGGACAACGTGGAGGTCGCCCAGTCATGATGCGGTGGATAGTCGGCTCGAGCCTGAAGTTCCGACGCTTGATCGTTGCGGTTGCCGCCGCGCTCTTGGTCTTCGGCGTCCTGCAGCTCGACCAGATGCGCAGGGATGTCCTGCCCGAGTTCTCGCGGACGACGGTCGAAGTGCAGACCGAAGCCCTCGGCCTCTCGGCCGAGGAGGTCGAGCAGCTGATCACTGTGCCCCTTGAGCAAGACCTGCTCAACGGCATCGCCTTCCTCGAAGAGATCGAGTCGGCGTCGATCCCTGGCCTCTCTTCGGTGGTGATGACGTTCGAGCCCGGAACCTCTGTGCTCGATGCACGGCAGGTCGTGGCCGAGCGTCTGACCCAAGCCGTTGCCGCCGCGGGGCTGCCGCAGGTGGCAAAGCCACCACAGATGATTCAGCCCGTGTCATCGACCGGCCGCGTGGCCATGGTGAAGCTGTCGTCGGAGGAGCTCACCCCTACCGAGACGTCGCTCCTCGCACGCTGGAAGATCGCCCCTCGATTGCTGGGGGTGGAGGGTGTGGCCAACGTTTCGATCTGGGGCTTTCGAGACCGACAGCTTCAGGTGCTCGTTGACCCCGAAGAACTCTCGAGTATGGATGTCACGTTGAATCAGGTCATCCGGACCGCGGGCAACGCGCTGGAAGTGTCACCACTCAGTTTCCTCGAGGCCTCGTCTCCCGGCGTCGGTGGATTCATCGACACCTTGAACGAGAGGATCCACATCTTCCACGAGCAGGCGATCTCCACGCCCAGGGAGCTGGAACAGGTCCCCATCGAGGATGTCGAGGGCAACGCTCCGATCGCCGGCGGCTCGACACTGACGCTCGGCGATGTCTCCGATGTCGTCGAGGACCACCAGCCGCTGATCGGCGACGCTCAGTGCGGTGGCGCTCAGTGCGTCCTGCTCGTGATCGAGAAGTTCCCAGATGCCAACACGCCTGAGGTGACCGCCGGAATCGATGAGGCCCTCGGAGCGATGGCTCCTGGATTGAACGGGCTGCAGATGGACACGTCGCTGTACCGTCCCGCCGAGTTCATCGACGCCTCGTTCGAAAACACGGGCTGGGCGCTGTTGATCGCCGGCATCCTCGTGCTCCTCGTGCTGGGGGCCTTCTTCTTCGATTGGCGCAGCGCGTTGATCAGCGCCGTGTCGATCGTGATGTCGCTGGGCGCCGCTTGGCTTGTCCTCTACTTCACCGACACCACAGTGAACACGATGGTGTTGGCGGGACTCGTGATGGCACTCGTTGTCGTCATAGACGACGCGATCGCCGACCTCTCCAACGTTGCACTGCGACTGCGCGAGGGTCGCGAGGACGGGGGGGGCGCGCCCGCATGGGAGTTCATCCTGGATGCGTCGCTCGAGATGCGGAGGACGCTACTGTACGCGACCCTGATCGTCGCTGCCGCCCTGCTCCCCGCGTTCTTCCTGGAAGGTGATGCAGGCGCCTTCCTCCCGCCGATCGCCACGACCTACCTGTTGGCTGTGGGGGCTTCCATGTTGGTCGCACTCACCGTGACCCCGGCGATGGCGATGATGCTCCTGCGTACTTCGTCGCTGCGTGCCGAGCCCTCCCGGTCGTTCGCTGGGTCCAAGGTGGCTACGAGAAGCTCGCGAAGCGAACCGTTGCTCGCCCGGGTGTCGCATTCGCCACGTTCGGGGTCTTCGCACTGGTTGGTGTCCTGGTAGTGCCGTTCCTCGACACCTCCATGCGTCCATCGCTCGATGAGCGCGATGTGCTCGTCACGCTGCAGGCAGAACCGGGGACCTCGTTGCCTCGCATGGACGAGATCACGGCGCAGGCGGTCGACGAGCTGGGCTCGATCCCCGGCGTGAACGATGTCGGCGCCCACGTCGGGCGCGCGGTGCAATCGGACCAGATCGTCAACGTCAACTCCGCCGAAGTGTGGATCAACGTCGATGACACCGTTGACTACGATGCAACCATCGCCGCCATCGAGGATGTGGCGGACGGAACCACCGACGCATCTAGCGACGTGCTGACCTACTCCGAGCAGCGGGTCAGCGATGTGCTGGGGTCTCCAAGCGACGAGATCGTCGTGAGGGTCTACGGCGACAATCCCGAGATCCTTCAGACCAAGGCTGATGAGGTGCAAGCGGCCATCGCCGCCATCGATGGCGTCGAGAACCCCCAGGTTGAGCTCACGGCCCAGGAGCCGACCATCGAGGTCGAGGCTGACATCGCTCGAGCGGAGGAGTTCGGTATCTCACCGGGCGACGTCCGCCGTTCGGCTGCCACGCTCTTGTCCGGCCTCGTCGTCGGGAACCTGTTCGAGGAGCAGAAGGTCTTCGAGGTGGTTGTTTGGGGAGCGCCTGAGCTCCGCGAGAGCGAAAGCGACGTCAGCTCCTTGTTGATCGACACGCCTCGACGTGGACTCGTGCCTTTGGGCGAGGTCGCCGACGTGCGGGTGGTACCCAACCCGTCCGTGATCAGGCACGAGTCGGTGCAGACCTACGTTGACGTGACCGCCAGTACGTCGGGCCGCAGCGTCAGCGACGTCGCGAACGATGTCGAGGTCGCGCTCACGCAAGTGAACTTCCCCCTCGAGCACCACGCTGAGCTGCTCGGGGGCTTCGCTGACGAGCAGGCCTCGAGGACGCGAGTGATCGCGATCGCTGTTGCAGCCCTGATCGCTATTTTCCTGATGCTCCAGGCCCTGTTCGCGAGCTGGCGTGTCGCGACCCTGGCATTCCTGACCCTTCCCGTGGCCCTGGCGGGCGGCGCTGTCGCAGCGCTGATCGGCGGCGGTGAGATCACGCTCGGGTCCCTCGCGGGCTTCGTTGCCGTCTTCGCGCTTGCCACTCGATTCAACGTCGCGCTCGTGAGGCACTACCAGTTCCTGGAGGGGCGCAAGGGTGAGAAGTTCGGGAGCGGACCTCGTCACGCGAGCGACCCGCGAGCGGATCGCCCCGATGGTCATGAGCGCTTTGGCCGTCTCCGTCGCGCTCGCGCCGTTCGTGTTCTCAGAGAGGCGCGGGTTCCGAGATCGTTCGCCCCATGGCGATCGTCATCCTCGGAGGCCTCGTCACGACCATGCTGAGGCTGCCGTCGTCATGCCCGCGCTCTACTTGAGGTTCGGTTTCGTCGCGGAGCCAGACACCTCCGCCGACGAGCTGCTCGTCACGATCCCCGACGTCGACACGGTGCGGGGGTAGGAGGAACCGATGAGGCGACGTCCGCTGATCCGTCGGCTCGCTCGTATTCGTCGTGCTCCTCCTGGCGCATGCGGCGAGCCGGTGTCCGATGAGCACGTGATCGTGCAGCCTGCCACCGTGGAGGAGGTCGACGCGGGAGGTTGCCCGGGTCACTTTGACCGGCTCAGCCGCCGAGCGTCTCGACATCCAGACTGTGCCGGTCGCATCGAGCGGCAAGGGATTGGTCGTGCCGAGCGACGCTCTCTACATCACCGCAGAGGGCAAGTTCTGGGTGTACACGAACCCCGAGCCTCTGGTCTATGTGCGGCATGAGGTCATCATCGACCGGGAACGAGGGGGCCAAGCGTTCTTGACCGAGGGTCCGACAGCCGGAACCGAGGTCGTCACCATCGGGGTTCCAGAGCTGTACGGAACCGAGACCGGGAACGGCAGCGACGACTGACGTGATCATTCAAGGAAGGGATTCGCGATGCTTCGGTGGGTCGTAGGCTCGAGCCTCAAGTTCCGATACCTCGTAGTGGCGCTGGCTGCGGCCCTCATGTTCTTCGGCGTGCAGCAGCTGAGCCACACACAGGTCGATGTGTTCCCCGAGTTCGCTCCGCCCAAGGTCGAGGTGCAGACCCCGGCCCTCGGACTGTCGGCGAACGAGGTGGAGTCACTCGTCACGATCCCGCTGGAACAGTCACTCAACGGCGTGCCAGGGCTCGACGAACTGAGGTCGAAGTCGGTCGAATCGTTGTCGTCGATCGAGATGATCTTCGAAACGGGCACCGACCTGCTCACCGCTCGACAGCACGTGCAGGAGCGCATCGCTCAGATCTCGCCGACTCTGCCGACCTGGGCCAGTCCTCCGTTCATGATCCAGCCACTGTCGGCCACGAGCCGCGTCATGAAGATCGGTCTCACGACGACCGACGCCAACTTGGACATGATCGATCTGTCCATGACCGCGTACTGGAAGATCAGGACGAGGTTGTTGCGAGTCCCCGGTGTCGCCAACGTGCCGATCTGGGGCGAGCGTCTGGAGATGCTTCAGGTCCAGACCGATCCTGAGCTGATGCGCAAGCAGAACGTGACCCTCGAAGAGGTCGCGTCGGCGACGGCCGACGCACTCGAAGCCGGGCTGCTGCCGTACCGGGAGGGGAACTACATCGGCCGCGGAGGGTTCATCGACACGCCAACCGATCGCCTCTCGATCCGCCACATCCTTCCGATCGTCGACGCGGAAGACCTCGCCAAGATTCCGCTCGAGACGACCGATGGGCGGACGATCCGGCTCGAGGACATCGCGGACCTCAAGCGGGATCACCAGCTCCTCGCTGGCGACGCCGTCATCAACGACGGTCACGGGCTCATGCTGATCGTGGAGAAGTTGCCCTGGGCGAACACCCTCGATGTGACGCGAGGGGTCGAGGCAGCCCTGAGTGAGCTCGAGCCCGGTCTTCGCGGCATCGACATCGACCCCACGATCTTCCGCCCGGCGACCTTCATCGAGGACTCGATCGACAACCTCTCCACCGCCATCCTGATTGGCGCAGTGTTGATGATCCTCATGTTGTGCGCGTTCCTGTACGAATGGCGCACGGCGGTGATCAGCGTCGTTGCGATCCCCCTGTCCCTCGTGGCCGCAGGCCTCGTGTTGCACCTCCGCGGGGCCACCATCAACACAATGATCCTCGCGGGCATGGTCATCGCACTCGGAGACATCGTCGATGACGCCATCATCGATATCGAGAACGTCGTCCGACGGCTGCGACAACGCCGCGCGGAAGGAAGCCGCGTGTCGACGGCGCGCATCATCCTAGACGCCTCGCTCGAGGTGCGCAGCGCGATCGTCTACGCGACACTGATCGAGATCGTGGCGATCGCACCGATCTTCTTGCTCGAAGGACTGTCGGGGTCGTTCTTCCGACCACTGGCCACGTCATACGCCCTCGCGCTGCTTGCTTCGATGGTCGTCGCCCTCACCGTGACGCCCGCGATGAGCCTGATCTTCTTCCGCAAGCCCAGCTCGTTGCAGCACCGTGAATCACCGCTCATCGCTCCCTTGCAACGCGCCTACCACGCGGTGCTGTCTCGGATCGTGATGCGGCCGCGGCGCGCCTACGCGGCTGTCGGGCTCACCACGGTGCTCGGTGTAGCTGCCCTGCCGCTTCTCGGGCAGTCGCTACTCCCGTCGTTCAAGGAACGAGACTTCCTGATGCACTGGGTAACCGTCCCGGGCACCGGCCAGCCGGAGATGTTCAGGATCTCCGCACGCGCCAACCGGGAGTTGCTCGAGATCCCGGGTGTGAGGAATGCAGGCTCGCACATCGGCCAAGCGCTGCTGATGGACGAGGTCGTCGGCGTCGACTTCGGCGAGAACTGGATCAGTGTCGATCCGTCCGTCGACTACGAGGACACGATCGCGCGCGTGCAAGAGGTCGTGGACGGCTATCCGGGCATCCAGCGTGACCTCCTCACGTACCTGAAGGAACGCATCAGGGAGGTACTCACGGGCTCGAGCGAAGCCATCACGATCCGTATCTTCGGCCCTGACTTGGAGCTGCTCGAGGCGAAGGCCGACGAGATCGAAGAGATCCTTGGCAGCATTCCAGGTGTGACCGAGGAGCACGTCGAGCACTTTAAGAACATCCCCCAGGTGCAGGTCGAGGTCGATCTCGAGGCTGCGAGGGGATATGGGCTGAAGCCGGGTGATGTTCGCCGTGCAGCCGCACGACTGATCGCCGGGGAAGAGGTCGGTGACATCTTCGCCGGCGGTAGGGCCTACGACGTGCAGGTCTGGAGCACTCCCGAGACACGCGAGAACTACGGCGATATCGAGAACCTATTGCTCGACACACCGAGCGGCGAGTACGTGCGACTCAAAGAGGTCGCCGATGTGTCGATCGTTCCCGTGCCGAACGTGATCTATCACGACAGCCTGTCCCGGAGCCTCGACATCGGAGGCAACCTCGACGGCACCCGTGACCTTGGCTCCGTCGTTGCCGACCTCGAAGAAGCCATGCGGGAGTTCGGCTTCCCACCCGAGTACCACTCGGAGATGCTTGGCGAGTACACAGAGCGACAGTCTGCGACCAGCCGGCTGAACATCGGCGCGATCGCTGCGGCCGTCGCCATCCTGCTCCTCTTGCAGGCATCGTTCGGGAGCTGGCGTCTGGCCACGCTGTCGTTCCTTACGCTCCCGGTCGCCTTGATCGGTGGAGCGATCGCCGCCTACCTCACCGGCGGCGTCATCTCGCTGGGTTCTCTCGTCGGGTTCTTCACGGTGCTGGGCATCGTGGCGAGGAACGGCATCATGCTGATCAGCCACTACCAGCATCTCGAGCAGTTCGAAGGCGTGCCTTTCGGGCCTGAATTGGTCCTGCGGGGTGCCAAGGAGCGCGTGGTGCCGATCCTGATGACGGTTCTCACTACCGGTCTCGCCCTCGTACCGCTGCTCATCGCGGGCGAGATCCCCGGCCAGGAGATCGAGTACCCGATGGCCTGGGTGATCCTCGGCGGACTGATCACTGCGACGCTGCTGAACCTGTTCGTCGTGCCCTCGCTCTACCTGCGGTTCGCCAAACGAGGCGACGGCGGGCCGGGCACGATGATCCCGATCCCAGCGGCACCGTGATCGACTGAAGCTCGGCCGAAGCAGGCCGCAAGATCGGAAGAAGCGCACGCCCGGGACTGCGATAATCCCGGGCGTGCGCTTCGACGACATCCTGCAGGCGATCGGCAACACGCCGCTCGTCGGCATGCCTCGCATGTCGCCGAAGCCCGGCGTTCGGCTGTGGGCCAAGCTCGAAGGCACGAACCCGACCGGGTCCACGAAAGACCGCATCGCCTTGAAGATGGTCGAGGTGGCCGAGGCATCGGGCGAGCTCACCGCCGACAAGACGATCCTCGAGCCCACCTCGGGCAACACCGGCATCGCGCTCGCGATGGTCGCCGCGCGCAAGGGCTACCGCCTCACGGTCGTGATCCCCGACAACGCGAGCGAAGAGCGCATCGGTCTGCTGCGGTTGTTCGGGGCCGAGATCGTGTTCAGCGACGGCGACAAGGGCACGAACGGCTCCATCGAGGTCGCGCGAGCCCTCGCGCAGGACGAGCAAGTACTACATGCCCTTCCAGTACGGGAACCCCGCCAACCCGCTCGCGCACCAGGAAGGCACCGCGCAGGAGATCATCCGCGACCTGCCCGAGGTCACGCACTTCGTGGCCGGCATGGGGACCGGCGGCACGCTCACCGGAGGCGGACGCGGGCTTGCACGCGCACAACCCTGACGTGAAGGTCGTGGCGGCCGAGCCCGAGCTCGGCGATCTCGTCTACGGGCTCCGCTCGCTCGACGCCGGATTCGTCCCGCCGATCTTCGATCCGAGCGAGATCGACCGCAAGTTCCTGGTCGACTCGTCGTCGTCGCTCCGCACCAACCGCGAGCTCACGTCGTCGGAGGGCATCTTCGCCGGCATCTCGAGCGGCGCGGTCGTCTACGTGGCCCAGCGCATCGCCAACGAGATCGATGAGGGCGACATCGTGTGCCTGCTGCCCGACGGCGGCTGGAAGTACCTCTCGACCGAGGCCTGGGCCGAGGATCTCGCGACCGCCGAGAAGGGCGTCGCGGAGTCGCTGTGGTGGTGAGGCCGTGAGCGACCCGCGGCCGATCGGGGTCTTCGATTCAGGGGTGGGCGGACTCACGGTCGTGCGGGCGATCATCGACCAGCTCCCGCACGAGCCGATCCTGTACGTCGGCGATACCGCGAGGTTCCCGTACGGGCCCAAGCCCGTCGAGCAGATCCGCCGGTACGCGCTCGAGATCGCCGACTACCTGGTGCACCGCGACGTGAAGATGCTCGTCGTCGCGTGCAACTCGATCGAGGTGAGCGCGATCGGCCACATCGCGTCGCGAGCCGGCATCCCGGTCGTGGGGGTGATCGACCCCGGCACGCGCACCGCGGTGCACGTCACTCGCAACGGACGGGTCGGCCTGATCGGTACCGAGGCAACGGTCGCGAGCGGCGCCTACGACCGGGCCGTCGCGGCGACCGGAATGCCGGTGACGCTCCGTTCGAGAGCCTGCCCGGTCTTCGTCGAGCACGTCGAGCGGGGTGACACGACGAGCGGCGAGCTACGAAAGGCCGCGCGCGGGTATCTTTCTCCGCTGATGGCCGACGGCATCGACACGTTGATCATGGGGTGCACCCACTACCCGTTGCTCTCGGGCTTGCTGCAGCTCGAGCTCGGCCCCGACGTCGTGCCCTCGTTTCCTCGGCCGAGGAAACCGCCAAGGACGTCTACGCGACGTCTGGTCGCCGGGCGGCTGTTGGTCGAGGATCATGTCGGTCCCGCGCGCCACGAGTTCCTCGCGACCGGTGACCCGGAAGCGTTCGAGCGGGTTGCGGGCGTGTTCCTGGGGCCGGAGCTGACCGACGTCGGGGCCGCGCAGGCGCAGCCGGTCGGAGGTGGCTCGTGGAGCTGACCGTGTTGGGCTCGGCAGGCACGTGGCCGGGCCCCGGAGGCGCCACCTGCGGTCATCTGCTCAGCCACGACGGGCACCCACATCTGGCTCGATGCAGGCACGGGCACGTTCGCACGCCTGCAGGAGTACGTCGGCATCGACGACATCGCGGCGATCGTGATCACGCACGGGCACACCGACCACTTCATCGACGTGGTGCCGGCGTTCTACGCCCGCCACTATGGTGGCATGGGCAGCGCCGAACCTTCCCTTCTACTCGCCCGACGGTTTCGTCGAGGGCATGAGCATGCTGACGAGCGAGAACGGGCGCAACGTGATGGCCGAGGCGTACGACTTCCGCACGGTCGGCGGCGGCGATGTCTTCGACATCGGTCCGTTCCATATCACGACGTTCGAGATGACTCACATCGGGGTGAGCTCGGTCGGCTACCGCATCGAAGCCGGCGGCGCAGTGCTCGCGTATACCGGCGACTCCGGCCCCTGTCGAGAGGTGATCGAGATGGCGCGCGACGCCGACATGCTCGTAGCCGAGGCCACGTACCAGGATGCGTCGAGCCAGGCCTTCTTCCACATGAGCGCGACGCAGGCGGCCCAGCACGCCACCGCCGCCGGCGCGAAACGGCTCGTGCTGACGCACATCTTGCCGACGCTCGACCGCGAGGTCTCGCTCGTCGAGGCTGTCGCTGCTTTCGACGGTCCCATCGAGCTCGCCGAAGACGGCACGACGCTCGAGATCGCGCACTGATGACGGCGACCGGGGCTGCGCCGTGAGGGTCGGCCGGTGACGCGTCCCGACGGCAGGGCGGCAGACGAGCTTCGTCCGGTGAGCTGGGAGCTCGGTTTCCAGGAGTGGGCGGCGGGCTCGGTGCTGTTCTCGATGGGCAAGACACGTGTGCTGGTCGCGGCGAGCGTCTCCGACGACGCGCCGAGGTGGCTGAAGGGCACCGGCGGGGGGTGGGTGACGGGCGAGTACTCGATGTTGCCGGCATCGACCACGGAGCGTTCGAGCCGCGAGGTGAACCGCGGGCGCCCCGGCGGGCGCACCCAGGAGATCCAGCGCCTCATCGGCCGGTCGTTGCGGAGCATCACAGACCTGTCGCGACTCGGTGAGCGCACGATCACGGTCGATTGCGATGTGCTGCAGGCCGATGCCGGCACCCGAACGGCGTCGATCACCGGGGGCTACATCGCGTTGACCCTCGCGTTGCGCGGTCTCGCCGAGCAAGGAAAGGTGCCGAACGACCTGCTCGCCGATAGCGTCGCGGCGGTGAGTGTCGGCATCGTCGATGGTGAGCCACGACTCGACATCTGCTACGAGGAGGATGCCGTCGCCGAGGTCGATTTCAACGTTGTCATGACGGGCGCAGGCGATCTCGTGGAAGTGCAGGGAACCGCTGAAGGTACGCCCTTCTCGCGAGCCGATCTGGAGATCGATGCTCGACCTGGCATCGAGCGGTGTCGCGCGACTCACGCAGTTCCAGCGCGAGGCGCTGGGCAGCTGAGATCCAAGGACGTGGAGGCAACGTGTCTTTTCCCGAGACGCTCGCCATCGCCTCTCGCAACGAACACAAGCTTCGAGAGCTGGCGCGGATCTGCAGTGGCTGGCCGGTCGTGTGGATGACCGTCGAGAACCACGATCCGGCTGCTTTCCCCGATGTCGATGAGACGGGCGCCACGTACCTCGACAACGCGCTGCTGAAGGCCACTCAGGTGGCGGCGGCGCTCGGAGTGCCCGCGATCGCAGACGACTCTGGCATCGAGGTCGATGCTCTCGGAGGAGCGCCGGGCCCTCGGTCGGCACGTTTCGCGGGCGATGGGGCGACCGACCAGCAGAACCTCGATGCGATGCTGCGAGCGGTGCGCGGGGTGCCCGCTGGAGGTCGGACGGCGCGCTACCGATGCGTCGCTGCGGTCGCGTGGCCCGACGGCCGCACATCGCATGCCGACGGCGTGTGCGAAGGCGCCCTCATCTCGAAGCGTCGTGGTGCTCGTGGCTTCGGCTACGACCCCCTCTTCGTGCCTGCGGGCTGGGACGAGACGATGGCCGAGCTTGCCGATGATGAGAAGGACCGCATCAGCCACCGTGGGCGAGCCTTCCGGGCCCTGGCAGAGCTGCTGGGCGGCGCCTGACCGTCGGACTGCTACCCGACTCAAGGTAGCGACCCCGTCTGTCGAGTCATCACAGGTGGAACCGACGACTATCGCGAGACCGGCCATGGACCGGCGCGTTCTGCGCAGCACCAAAGGCTTCTTCGACGGGAAGTCCCCGCTGCTCGTGGCCGTGCTCGGCTTGGCGTTCATCGCCGTCGTGAGCGTGCTCGATTACCTGACGGGCCTACAGTTCTCGCTCTCCCTTCTCTACCTCATGCCGATCGGACTGATCACCTGGAACCTCGGCCGTCGGTGGGGCGCCGTCGCGGTCGTCGTGTCGACCGTCGCTGGACTCGTGAGTGACGTGCTGTCGTCGCCGGGGACGAGTACCAGCGACCCCGTGCCGTACTGGAACGGGATCGTGCGGTTCGCCGTCTTCCTCGCCGCCGCGATGCTGCTCGACACGCTTCGCTCGATCATCGACGATCAGTGGGGCCTGTTCGAGGAGGAAGCAGGTCGTACCAGCGACCTGCGTGAGCTGAACGACGTCAAGGACACGTTGCTGCATGCGGTCTCACACGATCTCAAGGGGCCGCTGGCCGGCATCCTGGGCGCGATGCAGACGATCCGCCGCGACGACGAGCTCCACCTGACCGACGACGAGCGCGAGGCGTTGCATCAGGTGATCGAGCACAGCGGCCGGAAGATGAATCGCCTCATCGACGATCTGCTCGACCTCGATCGCATCGACCGCGGCAAGGTGCACCCACGGCGCAGGCCCACCGACATCGGGGCACTCGCACGCCGCGTGGTCGCCGACATCGAGCAGCTGGCCGACCATCCGGTGCGGGTGCACGCCGACGCCGTGTTGGTCGACGTCGACCCAGGCAAGGTCGAGCGAGTGATCGAGAACCTGTTGGTCAACGCCGCCCGGCACACACCTGCCGGCACGGCGGTGCTCGTCGAGATCGCTGCGCGCCCCGACGGCATCGGCCTGATCGTCGAGGACGACGGTCCCGGCGTGCCCGACGAGCTGAAGCTCGTGCTGTTCGAGCCCTTCCGTCAGGCGGAGACATCGAGCGGGCGCGGCATGGGCATCGGACTCTCGCTCGTGCAGCGCTTCGCCGAGCTCCACGGCGGCTCGGCCCACGTGGAAGACGGCACGACCGGCGGCGCCCGCTTCGTAATCACGATCCCCGGAGAGGTCACGCCGCTCGCCAAGCCCGCCGCCGACTCACCCGCTGAACACCAGCTCCACGCTGTGTAGCTACGCTCCACGATCCGCTTGGCGACGCCCGATGGGCATCTCACCCCTATCAGGCTTGAGACACGTCACCTCGCATGCGCCGGTCTCGCTGCCCCGATCCTCGATCATCTCTTCGAAGCGACCGAGATCGTTCGCGACCTGGCGATCATCGAAGCCGAGAGCGGTGCCGACGTTCTCGAGACCCCTTCCGGCTGCCAGTCTCTGCACGGAGACACGGGTCTCATCGTCGTTCAGACGATGGAAGGTGACGACCCCGGCATTGCCATTCCGCTCCTGGCGGTCTATGCGACTCGCTCGTCCGGAGTCTGCTCCGTGATCTCGGCGTCCCACTCCTCGCGTTTGCCTCCGAAGGCAGCAGCCCAACGAAGGTGGGTATCGTCGACCTGCGTCACGCTCTCGACGCCGCCCATGAATCGGGGGAATTCTTCGAACTGCGTCCATTGGTTGTACGCGGTGCGCACGGGCACGGCCACGTCGACCGACTCGGTGATTTCTGCCATGACTCCTCCTCTTTCCTGGGATACCACTGTGGTTCCCGGAATGAGGAGGAGTACTCGTCGTGAACCATGCAGTGGCGGTCGATCCGGTCACCATCTGGACGTTCGTCGGGCGCCGAGATTGGAGATCGGTATCTGGGGTACAAGGGCTGCATGGATAACGATCATCGACCACGTCTCGCCGACGGAGAAACGCCCTCTGAAGCGAGGCTGTACACACGATTGAGCAGCCGTCTCGCCGCAGGCGCTATCGGCGGTGTGGCCATCGGTCTGGCGCTCGGGGGCATCATCGGTGCCCTGGCGTTCGACCGAACGGGCGCGATCTGGGCTTGTGTGCTGGGCTGCGGCATCTTCGGTCTCGCGGTGGGGATGCTGATCTTCGGATACTCGAGCCTCGAATCTCCGGATCCGGGCTCCGAGCCATCCGACACCGAGCGCCCGATCGCGGATCGGCCCGAAACCACAAGAGTCGAGCAACCTTCAACCCCGATCCACGGTTCCTCGGAACGCCCGGCGGGACCACCCGACGGGATCTGACGTGTGCCGACGAGGGTCATCGGAGGATCGGCTCGGCCAGGCGCGAGGGAGGGCTCCCACGCGTGGAACGACCTGAGGAAGCGACGATCAAGGCCTATCGCGACGGCCCGTTTCTGGTCCGAGGGCCAGTGGTGCTCGTGGGGGAGGATGGCGAGCGCTTGGACAATCGCCGCAGCGTCATCCCACTCTGTCGTTGCGGCCGATCTCGCACGAAGCCCATCTGCGACGGGTCCCATGAGACCCGCGCGAAGAAGGGCTCGTCGGGCTGAGCCTCAGCTCAGCAGCCTCTCCAGATCGAGCTCACTTCCGTCGCCGTACGACGAGGAAGACCACGATCCCGATCACGAGCAGCACCACCAGGGAACCTCCGGTCAACAGAGAGTCATCACCGGAGTTGCCTGAGTCTTCACACGCGGCCAAGACCCCAAGTACCGGGAGCAGTACCTTCCAGCCAATCTTCATCGTCGACCTCCTTGTCGCGGTTCATGATGCTCGAGAGCGGCTTACCCCATTGTTCGCGCCGACACGCCATCTTCGAGGAGGCGTCGGGTTCGCGATCAGCAACGAGGGTAAGACGGCACACATGATGCTCCCGCTCGCACGTGGCCCACTGAGTTCGGCAGCCCTGCAGTTGTTGCTGGCAGAGCCAGCTGATCTTTCGGTCGTTGCCGTTGCCGAGCCTTTGGCGGACGACGATCTGCAATTGGCGCTCTTCCTCTGTTACGAGTCTCACTATCGGAGCATCGAGGGCGTCGAGGACTCGATTGAATGGAATCCAGCGCTCCTGGGCTTGAGGGCTCAGCTCGAGCTCGTCTTCGAGCGGGCGCTTCGAGCCGCCTTTGTCCCGGTACCTAGCTGCGAGCCGATCGATGTACAGCTACGAATGCTGATCGGCCAGGATGATGGGCCGTCGCTCTCCTCGCATCTGGCACGTGACGGCACCGTCGAGATGTACCGCGAGTTCGCGATACACCGCTCCCTGTACCACCTCAGGGAGGCCGACCCTCACTCCTTCGCGATCCCGAGACTGCAGGGTGCCGCGAAGCTGGCCCTTCTGGAGATCCAGAACGACGAGTACGGAGGCGGCCAGGAACAGTGGATGCACTCGACGCTCTTCGCCACGACCATGCGGGGTCTCGGGCTTGACGACTCGGAGGGTGCGTATCTCGATCGCCTCCCAGGGACCACCCTGGCCACTCTGAACCTGATGTCGTTATTCGGTCTGCATCGACGGTTGCGGGGAGCCTTGGTGGGCCATCTGGCTGCTTTCGAGATGACCTCCTGCACGCCGAATCGTCGGTACGGCGATGGGCTTCGTCGGCTCGGGTTCGACGAGGTCGTCACGCGGTACTTCGATGAGCACGTCGAGGCCGACGCCGCGCATGCGTCGATCGCTTCGACCGATCTCGCGGGCTCGCTCCTGGTGCAGGAGCCAAGGCTCGACGAGGACGTCCTGTTCGGTGCGTCGGCGCTCGTCGGGCTGGATGGCCGATTGACATCCCATCTTCTGGGCGCGTGGGAACAGGGCTGGAGCTCGCTCTACGGAGGAGTGCCGGCTGTCTGAGCTAGAGAGTGAGGCGAGTCGCACCGATAAGCTGGGAGTGCGAGAGGGGGGAGTCGAACCCCCACGCCCTTTCGGGCACCGGGTCCTAAACCCGGCGCGTCTGCCATTCCGCCACTCTCGCGCTCGGCAAAGGCTACCGCCGGAAAGTCGGTCCGCACGCGGCGTGACGCTATGGAATGATGAGCGTCCGTGGCCCGCTCATCCCC
The DNA here is from genome assembly GCA_963831325.1 of uncultured Actinomycetes bacterium. Lineage (GTDB taxonomy): Bacteria > Actinomycetota > UBA4738 > UBA4738 > HRBIN12 > JAOUEA01. Next base: position 63,117 of record CAWHQA010000009.1, on the reverse strand, counting down.
CCTGACCGCGTGTTTCATCGTTCTAGCGCTCCTCTGCGCGTCGTGCCGTGAGATGCCGGCCGACGCCGCGGCGGCGCGCGAGCTTGCTTCGAGCTCGATGTCGCCGGCGCCACGCGCATTCCTCGAGATCGGGCCCGGCGAGACGACGGAGTCCCGGCCGCGGGCTTCCCGCGCCGAGCTCTCGGCGCCGAGTTCGCTCGATCCGTGGGCATGGGCGCTGCGGGCCGAGGGCGACGGTCTGACCATCTACGCTCGGCCCCGCAGCGGCGCTGCCATGCGGACGACCATCGCCGCGAGGAACCCGTGGGGTCAGCCGATCTCGTTTCCCGTGCGTTCGGTGCGCATCGAGGAAGGCATGGCCTGGTACCGGGTGATGCTCGGCATCGAGCCGAACGGCTCCAACGGCTGGGTGCGAGGGACCGATGTGACGTTCGAACGCATCCGCCACCGGGTGGTCATCGACCTTTCGACGAGAACGCTCCGCCACTACCGTAACGACGAGCTCAGCCACCGGTTCGGTGTCGGCATCGGTACCCCGGAGAACCCGACGACCGCCGGCAGGTTCTTCGTGTGGGCGCACCTGAAGCCGCGTGACCCCTCCGGCCCCTACGGCTCGTACCTGCTGGGTCTTTCAGGGTTCTCGGAAGTGCTCACGACCTGGCCTGGTGGCGGGCGCATGGCGATCCACGGCACGGCCGATCCGAGCGACCCCGGCAACCGCGTCTCGTACGGCTGTGCGAGGGTGTTCAACCAGCAGATGAACGAGTTGCGAGGTATCCCGATGGGCACGACGGTCCTCATCCGGCACTAGCGGCCGAACGATGGGGCCGTGGCCGCGGCGACCTCGATACGATGGCCTCGTGGTACCACTCGATGGCACCGAGGCCACGACGCTCGCCGGTTCGCTCACGGTCAGCGCCGTCGGCGATTGCATCGTCACACGCCCCCTGCTTTCGCTCGCGCCCCGCGATCGGGCGTTCGCCGACGTCATCACGCTGCTCCGGAGCGCCGACGCCACCTTCGGGAACCTCGAGACGAGCATCGTCGATCTCACCGACACCGCCGCAACGCCTTCGGGCTTGCCCGACGACTGGGCGACCCGCGCGCTGCCCGAGACGGCCCTCGACCTTCGTGCGCTCGGGTTCGACGTGTTCGGCCGAGCCAACAACCACTCGACCGACTGGGGTGTGGGCGGCCTGCTCGAGACGAGCCTCTGGCTCGACGAGGCCGCCCTCGTGCACGCCGGCGCAGGCGCGACGCTCGCGGCCGCACGAGCCCCGCGCTACCTCGAGACCGACGCCGGGCGCCTCGGCCTGGTCTCGATGACCACCAGCCCTGCGAGCGGGATCGCGCCCGCTCTCGATGCGTTCGGCGAGGTGCCGGCTCGCGCCGGCGTGAATGCCCTCTCGGTGCGCACCACCGTCGTCGCGACGCCCAAGGTGATGCGTGCGCTGGTTGCGATCCGAAAGGCGCATCCTGAGGGTGACGTCGCGTGGATGCTGCAGCACATCGACTCCGACGGCGACCCGCCGCCGGCTCTGGAGTTGTTCGGAAGGCGCTTCGAGCTGGGCGACGCGATGAGCGTTCGACACGAGGTGGACGAGGAAGGCCTGACGGCCAACCTGCGCGCGATCAGACAGGCTTCCCAGCACGCCGATGTGGTCGTCGCGGCAGCCCACGTCCATCAAGGAGACAGCACGCCTGCCGTGCCGCATGGATTCATCCGGCGGTGGGCGCACAAGGTGGTGGAACACGGCGCCGACGTGGTGGCGATCAGTGGCCCGCACAAGCTCGCTCCCGTCGAGCTGTACCGTGGACGCCCGATCTTCTACGGGCTCGGCAACTTCGTGTGGAGCGAGGTCGAAGAGCCGATCCAGCGGTACTTCTACGACGAGAGCCGCACGATGCTCCGGGAACGGTTCGACGACGTCTCGGCCGTGACCGACTCCGATCTGACGGGCGTGCTGAACGAGGATTCCTTCGGCGATGACGGCACCTTCCGGGCGGTGCTCGTCAGGGTGCGGCTGGGCTCCGAGGGGCTCGAGGAGGTCCGGCTCCACCCAGTCGACCTCGGGCGCCACGAGCCGGTCACTCGCCGCGGCGTGCCTCGAACACCCGCACCCGAGGTCGCCGAGGAGATCCTCGAACACGTGCGAGTGATGTCGGAACCACTCGGTGTGACCGTGAAGGCGGACGGCGGCACCGGGATCGTCACGCCTGTGTGAGTCGAGCCTTCACCCCACCAAGCGGTAGAAGCGGAAGAAGTCGTTGTCGATCGGGAGCACGTCGAGGCCGGAGAACCCTGCCTCTCGGGCGTAGCCGCGCAGGGTGTCGGGGCGCATCACCGTGCCGGTTCCGACCGAGCCTTCAGCCGACATGCCGTCGGGCAGGCAGGTCGTGATGCTCCAGCCGTAGAAGAACCGCTCGAGGTCGCCGACCGGTGGATCGAAGGTCTCCGCGACCCTCTCGTCGGCGACGATCACGAACCCTTCGGGTTTCACGATGCGTCGCATCGTTGCGAGCACGGGCACGGGATGCGACATGTCGTGTATGCATTCCACGGCGATCGCGAGGTCGTACTCGCCTTCGATGTCGCCCTCACCGGCGTCCCGGGCATGGAAGCGAACGCGATCGTCGACCCCGTGCTCCTTCGCGAAGCCGACCGCGGCCTCGATCGATGGCTCGTCGAGGTCGAACCCGTCGATCACCACCGTGGGATACGCCAACGCCATGCCGATCGCCGACCACCCCAGGCCGCAGCCGATGTCGGCGACTCGAGCGCCGGCCGTGAGGAGCTCGTGCAGCGCCGGGATCGAGCCGAGCGCGCCGTGTGAGAGCTCCGACATGAAGAACGGCCGGTTCATGGCCCCCTGGCCTTCACGCATGTCCTCGCCGAAGTCGTCCCAGCCGAGCGATCGTCCGCCGCTGTACGTCTCGAGCAGGGCGGGCATCGTCAGCGTGGCCGCCGTGACCATGCGCACCGCAGCCCCGAGGTAGCGCATGGAGTCGCCGTCGAGCAGCACCTCGGCGTGTTCAGCAGGGAGCGAGAAGCGACGCTCGGTCGGCGCGACGCTCGCATGTTCACACTCGACGATGCCGGTTCCCGCCTGCTGCTCCAGCCACTCGCGCGCATACCGCTCGACGGTGCCGGTGGCCTCGGCGAGCTGCACCGAGGTCAAGGGACCCTGTTGCAATGCCGTGTAGTAGCCGAGCTTCAGGCCGATCGACATGCTGACGAGATCCCATGTCTGCACGATCGTGCCGAAGACGCGTTCGACGAACGCGTCGGCTCGCGGATCGTTCTCCGTCATGGCCCCCACCTCCATCCGAGATCTTTCAACGAGATGGCGTCAATGATAGGAGCAGTCTGCTCCCCATGGACCTTGGCATCGTTCGGAACGGAGCGGCTGTCGCAGGCGTGGGATCGGTCGGGTCTGCTGAGACTCCACGTCGAGCCCGCGACTTCTGCACCCAAAACTGGGTGAAGTGGTGGGCCCCCGGGGACTTGAACCCCGAACCTGCGGATTAAGAGTCCGTTGCTCTGCCGGATTGAGCTAGAGGCCCGGACCAACGATACAAACTCGGACGCCCGCGTGTCCGACCACGAGCGATCACGGATCGAGTGGGGTGAGTGACGGGATTTGAACCCGCGGCCTCCTGGACCACAACCAGGCGCTCTAACCGAGCTGAGCTACACCCACCATGTGCGCTCTCCACGATACCAACGGAGCCCGCGCCACACGAGCCCGGTAGCCTCTGCGGCACGGCCTGGGGTATCATCTTCCAGAGTTTGAACCGCCGTTCAACCGCCGAAGGAGCGTGGGAAGTCATGGCAGCACAGGTCGAGTTCGACATGGACCTGATCGACAGCCTCATCGAGCGAGAAGAGGCCACCCTCGAGCCGACGCGCCGGGAGTCGATCGCCTACCGCGCGACCGCCGACCGCTTCGTTGCGGGAGGCGTGGCTTCGAGCTGGCAGGATTCGCCCCCGCACGCGATCTTCATCGACCGCGGCAAGGGCAACCGCATCTGGGACATCGACCAGAACGAGTACATCGACTTCCACCTGGGGTACGGAGCCATGGTCGCCGGGCACGCGCACCCGAAGATCGTCGAGGCGATCCAACGCCAAGCAGCGCTCGGCACGCACTTCGCGCAGCCCACGAAGCACCTCGACGTGATCGGTGAGAACCTGGCCGCGCGGTTCCAGCTTCCGTTGTGGCGCTTCTGCAACTCGGGCACCGAGGCGACGCTCGAGGCGGGGCGTCTCATGCGCGCCAACACCGGACGCGATGTGCTCGTGAAGATCGAGGGCACCTATCACGGGCATCACGACTCGTTGATGTTCTCCGTTGCGCCCGACCCGGCCGAGATGGGCCCGCGCGAACATCCGATCACCGTGGCGCAGGCGATGGGCATCCCGCAGGCTTTCGCCGATCTCGTGCGCGTCGTGCCGTTCAACGACCTCGACGCCGCTCGGCGGGTGTTCGCAGAGAACGACGGCGCGATCGCCGGCATGATCGTCGAGCCGGCCATGATGAACTGCGGCGTGATCCTGCCAGAGCCGGGCTACCTGCAAGGGTTGAAGGACCTTTGTCACGCCAACGGCGCATACCTCGCATACGACGAGGTCAAGACCGGCGCAACGCTCGCCTACGGCGGTGCGAGCGAGGTCTTCGGCGTGACGCCCGACATCATCTGTCTCGCGAAGGCGATCGGCGGCGGTACGCCCTGCGGCGCGATCGGAGCCACGCGCGAGCTGTACCAACCGATCGTCGACGGCACCTACGACATGGCGGGCACGTTCAACGGTAACCCGCTGACCATGGCCGCCTCGCAAGCCACGTTGCTCGAGGTGCTCGTGCCCGACGCCTACGAGCAGTTCAACCGTATCGACAAGGCGATGAAGGACGGCCTGACGTCGGTGATCGAGAAGACCGGGCTGCCGGCATACGTGAGCGGCGTGGGAGCGAAGGGTTCGGTGATCTACTCGACCAAGCCGGTGCGCGAGTACCGCGACGCCGTGGGCATCGACGAGCGCATCAGCTACCTCGCGTGGCTCTTCCAGCAGAACCGCGGTGTGTTCAAGTCGCCGTGGACGAAACAGGAAACCTGGACGCTCTCGGTCTTCCACACCGAGGACGACTCGGCGCGGTACGTGGAGAACTTCGAGGAGTTCGCGACGGCAGTGACGGCATCCGGAGCCTGAGACGCTCGACGAGACCGATGGGAGTGCCCCGATGAGCACCACCGAGACCGCAACAGTGCAGATCGACCTCGAGCTGGTCGAGGAACTCACCAAGCGAGAGGGTGCGGCGCTCGACGAGAAGCATGCTCGCTCACTGAGCTACCGGGAGGAAGCCAAGACTCACCTGCCCGGCGGGGTCTCGTCGTCGTGGCAGACGTGGCCGCCGCACCCGATCTACGTCGACCGCGGCGAGGGGTCGAAGGTCTGGGACATCGACGGCAATGAGTACGTGGACTACCACAACGGCTACGGCGTCATGGTCATGGGGCATGCCCACCCCAAGATCGTCGAAGCCGTTCGCGACCGCGTGGCCAAAGGCACGCACTTCGCCCAGCCCACCGAGGATGCGCTGCCCGTCGCCGAGCAGCTCACCGAGCGCACCGGGCTTCCTTACTGGCGGTTCGGCAACTCCGGTACTGAAGCCACGCTCGACGCGGTGCGTATCATGCGCGCCTCGACCGGACGCGACCTGATCGTGAAGATCGAGGGCACCTACCACGGGCACCACGACGCGCTGATGGTGAGCGTCTTCCCTCCCGAGAGCGAGGCCGGTCCTCGCGAACGTCCGCACTCGGTGCCGCAGACGCGCGGCATGATCCCGGGAACCACCGATTCGGTCGTCTGCGTGCCGTTCAACGACCTGCGGCTCGCGCGCGAGGTGTTCGCCGAGCATGAAGGCCAGATCGCAGGCATGATCATCGAACCCGTCATGACCAACTGCGGCGTCGTGCTGCCCGACGACGGCTACCTGCAAGGCCTCAAGGACCTCTGCCATACCGCCGGGGCGATGTTCGCCTACGACGAGGTGAAGACCGGCTTCACGGTTGCGCGTGGGGGAGCGATCGAAGCGTTCGGCGTGCAGCCCGATCTGGTGGCGTTCGCGAAGGCGCTCGGCGCGGGGCTGCCGTGCGGGGCGATCGGTGGCACCGCCGAGGCGATGGCCGGCGTGATCTCGGGAGACATCGAGCAGGTGGGCACCTTCAACGGCAACCCGCTCACCATGGCCGCCGCCAAGGTGAACCTCGAGGAGGTGCTCACGGAGCCGGCGTACGAGCGGCTCGACGAGCTCAACACGATTCTGCACCGCTGCGAAGACGTGATCGCGAGCTACCGGCTCCCAGCGTCGATGAAGACGCTCGGCGCCAAGGGGTCGATCGACTGGAGCACCACGCCGATCCACGAGTACCGCGACCTCTGGAGGATCGACGACCGGGTGCCACAGCTCGCGTGGCTCTGGCAGCTGAACAGAGGCGTGTTCAAGTCGCCCGGCTCCAAGTGGGAAAGCTGGACGACCTCGATCGTGATGAGCGACGCCGATGCCGAGCGCTACGTCGACAACTTCGAGAGCTTCGCCGACGCGATCACTCGGTGACCCGGAACGCGCTCGAGATCGATCGCCGCACGGCGCGGCGTCTCTGTGTGCAAGGCCAGCGCCTCGCCGGGCCGCGCCCCGCGTCGATCGCCGAGACGGTGCACGACCTGACGATGGTGCAGCTCGACCCGACGCGGGCCGTCGCGCGCACGGAGCACCTCGTTCTGTTCTCGAGGCTGGGGCGCCGCTTCCGGATCGACGAGCTGGAACGCATGCTCTGGGGAGAGCGGTCGCTCTTCGAGTACTGGGTGCACATCGTGCCGACGAGCGATCTCTGGCTGCATCGCGTGTCGATGCGTCGCTACCCCGGTGGTCCGTACGGGGAGCTGCAGCGCCGGCGGTACGTGCGTGACTGGCTCCAGGCCAACGCGGCGTTCAGGCGCTACGTGCTGCGCGAGTTGCGCCTGCGCGGGCCGCTGCGCGCTCGCGACCTCGAGGACCGGGTCGCCGCGGGGTGGCACACCGGTGGCTGGAACGACCAGGGTCGCAACGTCGCGATGATCCTGGATCTGTTGTGGGACAAGGGCGAGGTCATGATCGTCGGTCGCGACGGGCAACAGCGGCTCTGGGATCTCGCCTCCCGAAGTCTGCCGCTCGACGTTCCCAGCAGGCCGGCGCGCGAGGTGGCACGCGAGATCCTGCAGCGACAGTTGAAGGCTCGCGGCGTCGCCCGGGCGGACCAGTTCGGGCACCTGTTCGACGGGCGTCCCGACGGCTGGCAGCGAGCGCTCGCCGAGCTCGAAAGGGACGGCATCGCGGTGCCGGTGACGATCGAGGGCATCACGAAGGGCACCTGGTACGCGCACGCCGAGCTGCTCGATCGACCCTGGAAGCCACGCACCGTCGTGCTGTCGCCTTTCGACGATCTCGTGAGCGATCGCGATCACACCGAGGCGCTGTTCGACTTCTATTTCCGGCTCGAGATCTACGTGCCGAAGGCGAAGCGGCGATGGGGCTACTTCGTCCTGCCGATCCTGCGCGGGGACCGCCTGATCGGCCGCGTCGATCCACGGTTCGATCGGGAGGCCCGCGTGCTGCACCTTAACGCCGTGCACGCCGAGCCGGGTACGAGCGCGAGCGACGGCGCGGCCGCGGGCAGCGCGATCCGAGAACTGGCCGGGTGGCTGGGCGCCCGCGAGATCGCGCTCGACGGCACGGTACCGCCGGCGTGGCAGAGCGCCATCGACGGCTGAACTCCGGTGACGCCACTGCGAGCGCGATGGCGGAGCCGCTGATGGGCGCCTATGCGTCGATCCTCGGGCAGCTCCTCGTGGAGTCGTTCAGGCATCGAGCAACCAGAGCCTCGAGGCCCGGCTGACGCCATGTGTTCCAGAAGTCCGCATGCAACGTGGACAGCGGCCCGCTCGACAGCCTGTACCTGGACAAGCTCTGGACCGGGTACCGGACCACCACGGTGAGTTCCGGAACCCTGACTGGGTGCGAGCGCGGGCAGCCCCTGCCCGAGGCGTTGGCCATGTGGGAGATGTGGTCGCGGCTATCGGTGTGAACACCGTCCCAACATGAGGGGAACTTGACGATGAGATTGGAGGAAGAGGCCCCCTCCCTCTGAGTCGTGCGACACCATGCGCAGGTCGGGCGGGAACGCCACGGTGCGGGCGCCTGCCGTGCCTCGGTAGTACAGCAGGATCGTCTTGGCTCGAACGACCTGTCCGTCGGGGGAGATGAGTGTGGGAACCCAATATCCGGCCGTGTCCGCTGGCGCGGTGCACGTGGTCCCTCCTCCCACCATCGACCGGTAGGTCGATCGCGCGTTCGTCGTGTTGTTCCCGAAGAACTCGTGCATGTGCGCCGAGCGCGTACCCGGCGAAACGATCGGATCAACTTGTGCAAGGTGCGCGGTCCGACATCGGATCTGGAACCTGGGGGTGGCCGCTTGAGCGGCGGGCATCGGGAGCATCGCTCCCACTAGAACGAGAGCCGTGAGCAGCTTCCGCATCTGTCGTCTCCTTCCGGTCGCCTACAGCATCGATGCCACCAGGGAGGAATGATTTCGATATCCGGTTCGCTTCCCCTCTCCGTTAGGACGGGACCAGCCCCCGATCTCGATGAGGTCCGCCTAGCATGTTCGCCCCGGCGCCGCGGTGGGTGCTCTCTGCGAAATGCGAGACCCACCGGTCCCACCGGTGGGTTGCCCCCGAGACTACTGATCGACGAGAAGGTGTCAAATGAGCAGGTCAGATACGGGTTTTGCAGTAGATGCGCGGCCTCGGACGGCCCCGGGCCGGCCGGTGTGGCGCAGGCATATCGACCTCGGATGGATCGGGTTTCGGCTCAGTGGCGGGGTGTTCAGGCCCGTCACGAGCATCTCGCAGATCGATGAGGTGACACCGCTGATCGTGCGAGTGATCGGCTGGAACGAGAACGTCGCCGGGTCGTAGACGCCGACAGCTCCCTTCGGAAGAACCTTCGTGGGGAACCTGCGCCGAGCGGTGTCCTAGACTGCGCGCACGATGGCCGGAGCCGGTGGTGGGCGTGATCATGGGGTCCCGAAGCGACTGGGAAACGATGCGTCACGCGATGGAGACGCTCGACGAGCTCGGCGTGCCCGCCGAGGCGAAGGTCGTGAGCGCGCACCGCACGCCGGACCTGCTCTTCGAGTACGCCTCGACGCGCCGCGGCGCGCGGGCTCAAGGTGATCGTCGCCGGCGCCGGCGGGGCGGCGCACCTTCCCGGCATGACGGCCGCGAAGACCCACCTGCCGGTGTTCGGCGTGCCGGTCGAGTCGAAGGCGCTGAAGGGCATGGACTCGCTGCTGTCGATCGTGCAGATGCCGGCCGGGGTGCCGGTCGGAACGCGTCGCGATCGGACGTGCCGGCGCCGTGAACGCGGCACTGCTCGCCGCCGCCGTGATCGCGCTCGGCGACGAAGGGGTTCGGCGAGCGGCTGGTGCGCTTCCGCGAGTCGCAGACGGCGAGCGTGCTCGAACATCCCGATCCCGCCGAGTGAAGCCCGGCGTGAGCCGCGTCGGCATCATCGGAGGGGGTCAGCTCGGGCGCATGCTTGCCCTTGCCGGTCATGACCTCGGCATCGAGTGCACGACGCTGGACCCTGCGGCCAGCTCTCCGGCGGCGGCTGTGGCGCCCGCGATCGTGGGCGCCTACGACGACCGCGAGCGGCTCGCCGAGCTCGCGCGCGCTGTCGACGTCATCACGTACGAGTTCGAGAACGTGCCGGTCGAGGCCGCACGGTTCGCCGAGGGACTGCGGCCGGTGTTCCCCTCGCCGGCCGCACTCGAGGCGGCGCAGGATCGGCTCGCAGAGAAGGAGCTGTTCACGAAGGTGGGCCTCCCGGTGCCGATGTACGCGCCGGTCGACTCGCCGACCTCCCTCGCCGATGGGCTCGAACGCCTCGGGACCCCGGCGATGCTGAAGACACGGCGGCTCGGCTACGACGGCAAGGGCCAGGCGCTGATCCACGATCCACGGTTGGCGGAGGACGAGTGGCGGTCGCTGGGCGGGGTTCCCTGCCTGCTCGAGGCGTTCGTCGAGTTCGACCGGGAGCTGTCGGTCGTGGCGGTGCGCGGGGGCGACGGCGAGACGGCGATGTACCCACTCGTGGAGAACCACCACCGCGACGGCATCCTGCGGCTCACACGTGCCCCGGCGCCCGGGACTCGATGCCGCGATGCAGGAAGTCGCTGAGGCTCACGCCCACGCCGTCATGGAAGAGCTGAGATACGTCGGCGTGCTCGCGATCGAGCTGTTCCAGGTGGGGGAGTCGCTGCGCGGGAACGAGATGGCGCCGCGTGTGCACAACTCGGGGCATTGGACGATCGAGGGCGCAGAGACGTCGCAGTTCGAGAACCACCTAAGGGCGATCTGCGGTCTTCCGCTGGGGCCGACACAGCCTGTCGGTGCGAGCGCAATGGTGAACCTGATCGGCGAGATGCCCGACGTCGAGGCCGTGATGGCTGTGTCCGGCGCCCATCTGCATCAGTACGGCAAGCAAGCGCGCCCCGGCCGCAAGCTCGGCCACGTGACCGTGACCGCCGACGACGAGCCGGAGTTGCAGGGGCGACTCGACGCTCTGCTGCGAATCGTCGGGGAGCGCTGACAGCGGCCAGCGTCTGGCCCCGACTACCTGCGGCGCCCATGTTAAGCCGGCTCGCGTTCTACGGCTGAGCGGGCACGCTTTCCGCGCCCACGACGTCGTGTCCCCGCCACCTCTTGTCGGTCCGCCTCATGCGACCGGCCAGGTGGCTAGGCGTCGCTCGAGCGGATCTGAAGGCCGCGGTGGCTGCTCATCACCTGTCGTGATGGAATCCGCCCTTCCCGGACCTCCAGACGCTGCCCTCTCGGTTGCGCTCACGGAACCTCAACTCCGCGGCAGCCTGTTGGAGGGTGCGCCTACGACGCTCATCGGCTCTCGCGTGCGATCTGCTCACGAGGTGCCACAGGAATCTCCTCACTCACCCTCCTTCCACGGGGTGCCGAACCGTTCGTCAGGCCAACGTGCCGGGCATCGGCAACGCGACGGCATCGTCTAGACCGGTGAAGCGTCTCCGAGAGCGTCAGTCCTCCATGGAAGCTCCGTGAAGCGCGAGGGAGCTGGAGATGCGTGCGCGGATAGCAACAGGTCGGCCTAGTCGCCTCTCGTGACCTCGGACTCGGACGCATGCTACGCGGGCTAGTTGGGTAACGCTCGGCCCATGTGGTTGCGCAAGCTCGCGGTCAGCGTGGGATCGAGCCTTTGGTTCGTGCCGGTCATGTGTGTCCTCGCGGGCGCGGCGATCTCCTTCGGCACGATCTCCCTCGACCGAGCCTTCGACTATCAAGCGATCCCGCAGGCGCTCGTCGGCCGGCCGACCTCGGCGAACGCGATCTTGACCACGATCGCTGTCTCGATGGTAAGCCTCGCGGCGCTCGTGCTGACCATCACGATGGTTGTGGTCCAGTTGGCGATGGGGCAGTTCTCGCCCCGGATCGTGCAGCGGATTCTTCGAGACAAGCCCAGCCAGCTCGCGATTGGGCTCTTCGTCGCGACCTTCGTCCACGCCGTGCTGACGATCCGCGAGGTTGTAGACCGGGGCGATGGCACGGGGCAGGTTCCGGCCATCGCCGTGGCGACGGCGTACCTCCTCGTGCTGGCGAGTATCGCCGCCTTGGTGATCTACGTGCACCACATCGGTCAGTCACTGCGCGTATCGGCGCTGATCGAACTCGTCGGCAGCGACACGCGCAAGCTCGTCGACCGCCGCTATCCCGACGCCGGCCAGCCGCCTCCCGGCGATCCGGAGGCTCCACGCGTCGTCGCGGCGCGAGAGTCGGGCGTGGTGACAATGATCGGGACGCATGCGCTCGTCGCCGAGGCCAAGCGGGCCGACTGCGTGCTTGAGCTCGTCCCGGCTCTTGGCGCGTTTGTCCCCGCGGGCGGACCGCTGTTCATCGTTCATGGCTCTCCCTACGACCTGGACGAGAACCGGCTCTTCTCGGCGTTGAGCCTGAAGCTCGAGCCGACTCTCGATGAGGACGTCGCTTACGGGATGCGGCTTCTGGTCGACATCGCGGAGCGTTCGTTGTCTGAGTCGCCCTTTCAGGACCCCACGACGGCCGTGCAGGCGATCGACCGCTTGCACGACATTCTCAGACAGCTCGCACGTCGGCCGTTTTCCGACGGTCGTGCTCCAGACGAGGACGGCGAGATCCGACTGCTCGTGAAGACGATGACCTGGGAGAACTACGTTCATCTAGCTTTCGACGAGATCCGGATGGTCGGCGCGGGCTCGCCCCAGGTTTCGCGACGCCTCGTCGACGCCCTCATGGATCTCCGTCGCGTCGCTCTGCCGGAGCGCATCGAAGTGCTCGACGAGCAGGCTGCGCTGCTCCGTGCCGCAACGGTAGAGGCCATGCACGACGAGCGGGATATCCGCTTTGCGCTCGATCCGGACCGCGAAGGACTGGGAGCTGCCGCGCCTTAGGCGGCAGTGTACCGCCGGTCCGGCTTCCAGGTCCATGAGCAGAGCCGGGAATGCCAGGGTGCGTGCAGCTAGCTCGGCGATCAGCAAGCACGGTCGGGGAAGCACATATCAAGAGGAGAAACTTCGCGTACCCCCATCCGTCTCAGGACCCTCGTGGTCGATGAAGCGCCGTGGTCAGGTCCATGGACGCGATGCGGGCCTCATCTTCCTTGAGGAGAACGTTCTGCGCCTCAGGGCGCGCCGGGGAGGATTCGAACCTCCGGCCCGCGGATTAGAAGTCCGCCGCTCTGTCCCCTGAGCTACCGGCGCGTCCGGACAGGGTAACGCGGGCGCCGGCCCATCCGAACACGGGCGCTCCTTCGTTGGCACGCCGATGCCGAGTGGAGCGGGTGACGGGAATCGAACCCGCATAGCCAGCTTGGAAGGCTGGAACTCTGCCATTGAGCTACACCCGCAGTAGCTGCTCGCTCGTCAAGCCTAGCAACCGGTCCGCTGCGATACTTCCCGGACCATGCGCGTGCGCTTCCGCCTGCTCGACGTGTTCGCCGACGAGCCGTTCACGGGCAACCAGCTCTGCGTGGTGCCCGACGTGCCGGCCGGAGCTCGATCCGGAGATGATGCTCACGCTCGCTCGTGAGATCGCGTTCTCCGAGACCACGTTCGTGACGGCGGTGCGCGAGGACGGCTACGACGTGCGCATCTTCACCCCGGACGGCGAGCTTCCGTTCGCGGGACATCCGACGATCGGCACGGCGTTCGTCCTCGTCTCCGACGGGCGGGTGTCGCCGTCACTCGTGCAGACCTCGGCGGCGGGCGACGTGCCGGTCGAGGTCGATCTCGCGGGAATGCGGGCGACGATGCACCAGCTTCCTCCGGTCTTCTCGATCCCGTTCGACGATCGAGCCGCAGCTGCGGCGGGCGCCGGGCTCGACGCAGACGACCTCGTCGACGATCTGCCGGTCGTGGCGGTGTCGACGGGCATCGCGCATCTGATGGTGCCCGTGCGTGACGAGGCGACCCTTCGGAAGGCCGGTCGGAGCCCTCGCGACTGCAGCGCCGTCTGTGAAGCGGCCGACGCCGAGTCGCTCTACCTCTTCGTGGTGAGGGGCCCGGGCGACGTGATGGCTCGCATGTTCGACCGGTCCATGGCGATCGGCGAAGACCCGGCGACGGGCTCCGCGGCTGGGCCGCTCGGGGCATACCTCGCACGACACGGGCTCGCCGGCATGCCCGGGCGGACGATGGTCGCGCAGGGCGAGATGGTGGGGCGTCCGAGCTTCCTGCAGATCGACGTGGAGCCCGAGGGCGACCGATGGTCGATCCGAGTATCGGGCGGCGTGCGGGTGATGGGGGAGGGCGAGTTCTCGTTCTGAGCCGGCTACTCCGCCTCGCGGCAGGCGACGGCGGGCATCTCGACCTTCGTCTCACCCGTTGCCGGACTCACCTCGGTGTACAGCGGATAGGTGGCCTCGACCGGCACTGGACCCGCACTCAGGTACCGGTCCTCGCCGCTCGCGGTGAACACGGCCGATGCGTTCCCCTCGGGAGCGACGATGCATTCCAACGGGCCGGCGCCTGGACCCGTGTTCGTGACGTCGAACCGGAAACAGGTCGGGACGCCCGAGCCGACGGGACACTCCACACCTTCTCCCGTCGCGACCGTGAAGTCTGCGTGCGCAAGGGGGGCGCGGGCCTGCAGGGCGAACAGCCCGAGACCGATCGCGAGGCCAGCGACCAGCAGCACGACGAGCGCCAAGTACCCGATCGTCGAGCGGTTCTGGGGACGGAGTTCCACATGGCCAACCTAGTAGTGGCCCATAGGCGCGCGCAATCGGACCTTCGGCACCCCAGCCCGGCCATTTGGCATGCCGCCTGATGCAGGTTCCACGTTGCGAGACAGGCCCCGTATGATTCGAGGTTCACGGGGCGTAGCGCAGCCTGGTAGCGCACTTGCTTTGGGAGCAAGAGGTCGCGGGTTCGAATCCCGCCGCCCCGACCACAGAAAGGTCCTGCTCACGGCACCTTTCAGCCTTTCGGCGGATGTGCTCCGCCTTCGCTCGCCACGCGTCGTGGCGATGAGGCAAACACGCGACGGTACTGTGAGGTTCGCGCTAGTCAAGCAGCTCAGGCACAGTCGTGATGAACTTCGCGCCCGCGGTGCCGCTCAGTGGCAGTTGGCGCTGCCGGTGTCTCGGAACCCGTTGTTCCCTTCGACGATGAAGTCCCAGTCATAGCTTCCGTTGTTCAGAGTTAGCTCGAGTACGCCGAACGTCGCGGCCGTGCCGGTCGCGCTGTTCGGTCGTCGGAACGTCGAGAGTCCATTGCGGCTCTTACCGCCGACTCCGACGATCCACTGCACGATGCCATTCGCGTTGTCGAGATTGCCCTGTGGATCCTGGGGGCGGAACCGCTCATAGAAGTGCTTGTCGCCGCTCAGGAACATCTCCACTCCCGCGTCGTAAAGATCCTGGATCAAGGGGCGAACGCTCCCGTCGACCGTGCCGCTCGGGCTTTTCGATGTGAACAATGGTGCGTGCAGCAGCGCCAGCGTGCACTGGGCTGTCGATGCTGCGAGATCGGCCTCGAGCCAGTTGTTCTGCGCCCCTCCTTCGCCGCATCCTCCCGGGATTCGAACGCACTCGGAGTTGAGTGCGATGGCGTGCCATGTGCCGACGTCGAAACTGTAGTAGCCCTTAGTTGGATCCTCAGCAGTGTTGCCAGGCTGCGCGACCAGTTGGCTGTTGAAATACGAGAAATAGCCGTCGGCGCCTGCTGCGCCACATCCCGTCCCGCCCGTGTCGTAATCCTCGTCCGACAAGATCGGGTTCGTGATGTTCTTGTATATCCCCCAGGTTGGGTTGTACGCCGCGCTGAACGCGGCGAGCCCGCCGCAGTCGTATTGAGTATCACCGATCGCGAACACACGATCAGCACCGGCCAATAGCTGGGCTGTGAACTTCTGGCGGCACTTGGTCGAGGTGCCGTTGCCGCCGCCGTAGGCTGTATCAGCCGGGTCGCATGCGATATCGCCCGCGGCCCTCACGACAACCCCTCCGCCTGGAGCCGAAGGAGTGGTGACAGGCATCTGTGCTGTCGGGGCCGAATGGCCGGCGTCGTTGAACGCATCAACCGAGTACTGGTAGGTCATCTGTGGGTCCACGGTGTTGTCCGTGAAGCTGGTGGATGTGGTTGTGTCGAGCACGGCGCCGCCGCGATACACGGTGTAGTTCGTCGCTCCGCTCGATGGGTTCCACGAAAGGTCGACATGATCGAAGAAGGGGCTCGCCGCCAGGCCGGTCGGGGTCGGGGGAATCGTCGGACCTCCGCCTCCACCGATGAAGGTCGTCGCTGCCTTGACGTCGTCGTAGACCACGTCCATCGCGGGGCTCGCCGGCGCCTGGGCTCCGAGCACGACACTGTCGATAGGTGTCGTGCCGAAGTTCCAAGCGCCACTCAGTCCACCGGCCAGAACGCCGTTGACCCACAGCTCAGCCGCACCATTGGCTCCACCGATGTGCAAGTGGAGTTGCAGATCCACCCACGTGCCTGGGCTCAGTGTGACCCCGGCATTCCGTACCTCTCCGGCCGCGACGTGGTTCTTCACTTGCAGTTGGTTGGAGTTGAGAAGGAGAAGCGAGATCGTGCTGCCGGCGCCTGTCGAGGAGCCCATGCGCAAGATCTGGTTCGCGCCGCCGTGGCTCACCACACGAACGAAGGCCTGCAGGTAGACGTCGGTATGGCCCGCGATCGTCTTGCTGGCGAACGCCGGACCGCTTGCCGCGGTCGCCCGGCCCGCCCACGCGCCGCCATGCGTGATCGCCTGCTGGGCGGTGAATGAACCGGTACTCGTCCAGGCGGTCAGGTTGCCCGACTCGAAGTTGTCCTGGAACAGATCGACCGCGAGGGCGGTCGTTATGGGAGCGAAGACCGCGACCGCCATGGAGATTGCGACGATCAGAAGTCTCGCTGCCCGGGGGGAACGACGTGGCATGAGGTCCTCCTCGTTCGCGTACGTCGTGGGTCCGAAAGCGTAGCCCAGACGCCGAGGATCTAGTCCATTCAGCGTACTGCGACCAGCGCGAACCCTACTCCGTGATTCTCGTGGAGTAAACCCCCGTTACTCAGGTTCCTAGAGTGGCTCAGGTCAACCAATGTGACGGAGGATAGCGTTGTATGCCAGTCGGTGATTCCCTGAGCTGGCCGCATGTCTGGCCATTGAACTCATGGACCACGATGTTCGAGACCCGTAGGGTCCTCTGACCTGCTAGCTTGCAATTTGTCCAAGTCAGGACAGTATCCGATTCGGTTTGGGAGCAAGAGGTCGCGGGTTCGGAATCCCGCCGCTCCGACCACGGGTCAGTCTCGTGATCTACGCGCTGGTTCCGGCGCTGTACTTCGCCCTCGTCTTCCTGGACCGTTCGACCGCTCCTCCGGGCCGATGAGGACGCGTTGACGTTGACCCATGCTCCATCGATCGTGGCCGCCCGACGAGCGGACGCATCGGGGCGAGGAGCGGACCGACGCCCCCGGGATCCAGAACACACCAACCCGACGCCACGGGTCACGGTGCTCCTTCTAGCCGGGGTTGTGCTCCTCACCAGTTGCGAGGTCTAATCCCACCATGCCCGCACCATCGCGGACATCCGGAGCCGGCGAGCCCGCCGCCTATGCTCCGATCCGCGGAGCACTAGGATTCTGAAGTCGCGCGAGGGGGCACGAGATATGTCGGAACGGCCGAGTGGATTTGTTCTTGGATGGACGACCTTCGCCGCGTTCATGATGTTGTTGATCGGCGGGTTCCACGTGATGGCTGGAATCATCGCCATCCTGAACGACGCGTTCTACACCGCCACGAGGGACTACGTCTTCGAGTTCGATACCTCAACCTGGGGTTGGATCCACCTGATCCTCGGGGTGATCGTCTTCCTCGCTGGTGGCGCACTCTTCAGCGGGGCTGTGTGGGCTCGCACCGTCGGCGTGATCATGGCGGTGATAAGCGCGTTTGTCGGCTTCGCATGGTTGCCCTGGTATCCGGTCTGGGGGGTCGTGTTCATCTCGATCGCCGTAACTGTGATCTGGGCTCTTACGGTTCACGGCCGCGAAATAGCTGAAAGTTAGGGGGACCTGATGAGCCAGTACCCGCTGATCTCGGAGCACGGCTTGATCGGCGACCTTCAGACCGCCGCGCTCGTCAGCACGGATGGCACCGTCGATTGGTTCTGCTCCCCCCGCTTCGACTCGCCGAGCGTCTTCGCCTCTCTGCTGGATCGGGACAAGGGTGGGCGATTCCGGATCGCACCCGAGAGCGACGACTGCGTCACGAAGCAGCTGTATTTTCCCGACACCGCTGTCCTGATCACTCGGTTCATGACCCCCGGCGGAGTGGGTGAAGTGGTCGACTTCATGCCCGTCGACGATCCTGAGGTCGCCACTCAGCGGCATCTGTTGGTTCGATTGGTACGGGTGGTGCGCGGCGAGATGAGGTTCGTGTTGGAGTGCGAGCCGCGGTTCGACTACGGACGAGCCGAGCATGAACTGGAGGCCACCGACAACGGCTGGGTGTTCGAATCTCATGGTGCCCGCCTCGGACTGCATGCGACAGTCGGGCTCGAGCGAAGCGGAAACGACGTTCGCGGGTCCTGGAGCCTGCGCGCAGGGCAGGTGGGTGGGGTTGTTCTCGAGACGGCTCCCACGAGCGAACCTCGGAAGCTCGATCGGCAGGATGTCCTCGGGATGTTCAACCGAACCGTGCGATTCTGGCGCGACTGGGTCGGTCGTTCGACCTATAAGGGTCGGTGGCGAGAGATGGTCGACCGCTCCGCGATAACCCTCAAGCTCATGACATACGCACCGACCGGAGCGCTTATCGCGGCGCCCACGACCAGCCTCCCGGAGCAGGTCGGTGGAGAGCGCAACTGGGACTACCGCTTCACATGGATCCGCGATGCCTCCTTCTCGGTGTACGCCTTGCTGGGTCTCGGCTACGAGGAAGAAGCCGATGCCTTCATGCGCTGGCTTCGTGATCGAGTTAGCCAGCGTTCCGGGGGTGCATCGGGACCGCTCCAGATCATGTACCGGATCGACGGCTCCCCCGACCTCGAGGAAGAGGTCCTCGATCACCTGGAGGGCTACCGGGGATCGAGCCCTGTTCACGTCGGCAATGGAGCATCGGACCAGCTTCAGCTGGACATCTACGGCGAGGCGATCGACTCGATCTATCTGGCGGCGCTGCGAGGTATGACGTCGGGGCACCAAGGCTGGATCGAGCTCTGTGGCATCTTCGACTGGCTCTGTGAGCATTGGGATCAGCCCGAAGAGGGTATCTGGGAGACCCGCGGTGGCCGCAAGGATTTCACGTATGGCAGGCTGATGTCCTGGGTCGCGCTGGATCGCGGCGTGCGGATGGCGCGTGACCTTGGCCGACCCGGCGACCTTGCGCGATGGACAACAGAGCGCGACCGGATCTACGCGCAGATCATGGAGAAAGGATGGAGCAAGGAACGGTCGGCATTCGTACAGGCCTACGACTCCCAGGTTCTCGACGCCTCGAACCTGCTCATGCCGCTGGTTGGGTTCATCGCCCCGCGCGACCCGATGTGGCTGTCCACGCTCGACGCGATGAGGGACGAACTGGTTTCCGACAGCCTCGTGTACCGATACGACCCCAGTGCCTCTCCCGATGGACTGCAAGGCTCGGAGGGGACGTTCTCGATCTGCACGTTCTGGTACGTGGACGCACTTGCTCGAGCTGGCCGGCTCGAAGAGGCGAGACTGACCTTCGAGAAGATGCTCACCTACGCGAACCACCTTGGTCTCTTCTCAGAGGAGATCGGCCTGACCGGTGAGCAGCTCGGCAACTTCCCGCAAGCGTTCACACACCTCTCGCTGATCAATGCAGCCATGAATCTTGATGCCCAACTCGATCAGCGGCCCGAATGGGTCGATCTTGTTGCCGGCAGCATGAGTTCCGTGGCGACCGAGAGCGGATCGAACCCCTCCGCCAATGGATGACCAGATTCAGAGGTCATCATTCCGGCGCCGCCGTCGTGGTGATCTCCAGATGGGATGGCGCCGTACATCGATGGCTGGCTGAGTCTCCCCGCCGCCGGTCCTTGCGCGGCCTCTTGGAGATGGTGAAGGTCGCCCGAACGGAGAGAAGGGGATGACCTGCTAGGTTGCTGTTCATGCAGGTCAGGGCAGTAGCCGATTCGGAGCAAGAGGTCGCGGGTTCGGATCCCGCCGCCCCGACATGACGGACAGCAGCCCTGCTCGCAGCGCCCTCGCGGCGCTCCTCGTGTCCGCATCGCTCACGCTCGTCGGCCTCGGGGTGATCGCCGGTGCGCCGTCGGCAGCGGCGGGCACCGGCGACGCGGCGGGAGCCGGAGCAGCGGCGCTGCTTCCGGACGTGATCCTGCGGCCGATCACCGAGGTCCGTATCGAGAAGCGGGTCGGCGTGAAGCTGCTGCGGTTCGCGTCGATCATCGGAAACGGTGGTGCAGGGGTGGTCGAGCTCAAGCCCGACTCGCCGTCGCGCTCGGCCACCAACGACTGCGACGGCGACGGCGATCCTGCAAATGACCGGCAGGCCTTCCAGCGCATCTTCCGAGATGCCGATGGCGACGATGTCTTCACCCGCGGTGTCGACACGGTGTTCGACAAGCGTCTCGCGGGGTGCTCCTTGTTCCACGTCGAGCACAACCACTGGCACTTCGAAGAGTTCGCGCGCTACCGGCTCGTGAAGCCGAAGACCGGGCGGGTCGTGGCGGCGTCGGAGAAGGTCTCCTTCTGTGTCCGCGACAGCATCAGGTTCGACGCGACGTTGCCGGGCTCGCCAGGGTCACTGCACTACGGCGAGTGCACGCAGGATTCGGTGACCGGGCTCTCGATCGGGTGGGCCGACTACTACGGCTCGACGCTACCGGGCCAAGAGCTCGACATCCGCGGTCTGCCGGACGGTCGGTACTGCCTTCGAAACCAGGCCGACCCGGGCCGCCGGCTGGCTGAGTCCAACGAGGGCAACAACGGTCGTTCGACCTCCGTGCGCATCATCGGGCGCGAGGTGACCGACCTGCACGTGACCTGCTAGCTCAGCGGGGCCGCCTCCCTCGACCGTAGCGGGCCATGATCTCCACGAGTGTCGTGTGGTCGAGCCGGTGAGCGGTGATGCCGTCTCGTCCGGTCATGGTCTCGGCCGCGACGAGCGCGTTCAAGATCGCTTCCTCGGTGGACTCGATCGCCCCCCAGAACAGCTCGCTGATCGAGCCTTCGGGGATCATCGACACATCGATCGGGGCGGCGGCGGCTTCGTCCTTGTAGCTGTAGATCCTGCCGCGGTTGCCGTTCGAGAAGGCGAGGAAGATGTCGCCGCTGGAATGCTCACCTGCGCCGCCGACCCTGGCGACACCGAGACCGGCGCGCTGCGCGAGGCGCTCGACCTGGTGGGGAAGCATCGGTGCGTCGGTGGCGAGGATCACGATGATCGAGCCCATGCCGGGCTCGGCCGGACGGGCTCGCGCGAGGCGTTCTTCCTCATCCCACGGTGAGGGCACGTCCGAGACCGTCACTTCACGTCCGACCGGCACGCCGTCGACCGTGAGGCGTTCGCGGCGCCCGTAGTTCGCTTGCACGAGCGCACCCACCGTCCAGTCGCCGACGATTCGTGACGCCGAGCCGGTGCCGCCCTTGAACTCGTGACAGATCATGCCGGTCCCGCCCCCGACGCCTCCTTCGGCAACGTGGCCCGAGGCCGACGAATCGAGAGCCGCGAACAGGTGCTCCGGTCGCACGTGCATGCCGTTGATGTCGTTCAGCGCACCGTCATAGGTCTCGCCGACGACCGGCAGGCTCCAGTAGGAGTTGAGGTCGGTGCGCCCTCGCAGCTCGGCGGCCACGAGCGCGTCGCGCACGACCCCCACGCTGTGCGTGTTCGTGAGCGCGACAGGGGTCGTGAGCTGACCCGATTCCCGGATCCACTCGAGACCGGTCAGCTCGCCGTTTCCGTTGAGGCGATGGCAACCCGCGAACACCGGCTCCTCGTCGATGCCCGGGTGCGGCACGATCACGGTGACGCCCGTGCGCACCGGGCCCTCGCCGACCTGCAACGGACCATCGCCCTCGATCAGCGTGGTCATGCCGACCGCGACGCCGTCGACATCGGTGATGGCGTTCAGCGGCCCGGGCGGCAGCTGGCCGACGGTGAGGCCGAGGTCTCGGTAGCGGGTCATCTCGGCGGAGCCTATCCGGTGAGGGGTGCGCTCATCCCGCGACCGCTCGGACGCCGGCGGTCACGAGCGCGGCGATGACCACCACGATGAGTACGGGCGCCCTCAGCTTGATCGCGACTGCAGCGGCCAGCACGCCTGGAAGCCGTGCGTCGACTGCGAGCTCTCGATCGCCACCGAGGGTGTTCACGGCCACGAGCGCGGCGAGCAGGGCCGGCGCGAGCAGCGCGACGACGACGGTCACTCGGGGGGGCAGCGGCTTGCCACCGAGCAGCATCGGACCGAGCGCCTTGATCGCGATCGTGATCACGCCCACGACCGCAACGACGACCCAGGTGGCGGTCACTGCGGCGGATCCTCTGTGGGGCGGTCGACGGTCGCGCGGAGCCCGAGCAGGCACGCGGCGCTCGCCGCGATGATCGGAACGCCCGCCGGCGTGAACGGGGTCAGAGCGAGCGCGATGGCGGCGCCGAGCATGGCGGCGGCGACCGTCCGGCGCCCGCGCAGCTGCGGCACCAGCAGGGCGAGGAACAGCGCCGGGAACGCAGCGTCGAGCCCCCATCGCGAGAGATCCCCGATCACATCTCCGAACGCCACCCCGAGCATCGTGCCGCCGACCCACGCGGAGTAAAGCGTCACGCCCGCCCCGAGCAGCACGCGCGGATTGAATCGACCCTCGCCCTCGGCGGCGATCGCCCAGGTCTCGTCGACGATGAGCTGGGCGTGCATGAACCGCGACCACCATGGGCCGGTGAGGAAGGGCGCCACGCTCACGCCGATCGGGCCGTATCGGGCGTTGAGCAACGCCGCCGCGGTGATGGCCGACGCCACCGTGCCCCCGACACCGAGGATCGAGGCCGCTGCGAACTGGGCTGAGCCTGCGAACGTCGTCATCGACATCACGATCGGAGCGAGCGAGCCCATACCCGCCGCGCGGGCCAGCACGCCGAACGACACGCCGAATCCCACGACCGCGATCGCGAGCGGGGCGACCGCCCGCACGCCGTCGCGGTGCGTGCGGTCGCTTCCGTCCGGTCCGCTCATCGTGCGGCCATGCTAGAGGCGTGCACATCACCTCGACGTTCGAGCCCGTGACGCCCGATGCCGCTGCTCGCGCCCTGCGCGGGTTGCCTCCGGCAGACGGATACGCGATACACGTGAAGCCCCTGCGCTACCGGGAGCGGCCGCACCTCTCGGCCTGGACCGACTTCGGCGAGCGCACCATCACGCTGCAGGTGCCCGAGCCGTTCTTCCCGTTCGGCGAGGTCGTGCCCTACGCGGCGAAACGGCGTCCGGGCAAGCGTATGCGCTTCATCTGGCTGACCGAAGGCGTCACGTTCCGCACGCCGCGCGAGGTGTTGCGTTTCCTCTACTGCCATGAGTGGATGCACTGGTACCTGCGCGAGGAGCTCGGCAGGAAGTCGGCTGCAGAGACGGCATGTGAT
This sequence comes from uncultured Actinomycetes bacterium, assembly GCA_963831325.1. GTDB lineage: Bacteria > Actinomycetota > UBA4738 > UBA4738 > HRBIN12 > JAOUEA01. Next base: position 39,893 of record CAWHQA010000009.1, on the reverse strand, counting down.
CGATTCGCTCTGCGCAACTACCGCCGCCGCGAGGTAACCGTCGAGGATGCTGCGCAGGCGCTACGCCGGACCTGAGCGCAACCCCGTCGCGCCGATCGCGCTCTCCAGCAGCACGGTGAAATGTTCGACGCGCATGCGCTGGCGTTCCGGCTGGTTCACCAGCCGATGGAACAACCCCGGGTCGAGCTCCTCGGTGACCAGGGCGTCCTGCAACGAGTTCGAGAGCCAGTCGACCATCGACACGATGATCTCGAGGTCGACGTCGGCGCGGACCTCACCGCGCTGCTGCCCCCATTCGACGAACTCCAGCGTGCCGTAGGGATCCTCGCTCACGAGCCAGCGATTGATGTCGCGCTTGAGCGTGAGATCGGTGCCGTAGTTGCCGATCAGCACGACGCGGTTGGGGATCCAGTCTTCCTTGATGAGGTGCTCGGTACGGGCGAGCCAGAACCGCACGGTCGCGAAGAACCCCTCTGCCCGCACGTGATCGGGGGCATCGAGCCACGCGGGCAACGTGAGCACCGCTCGCTTGTATGCCTGCAGGAACAGCCCGGCCTTCGACCCGAAGTGCTGGAAGATCGAACCCTTCGCGATGCCGAGCTCGATCGCGACGTCCTCGACCTTCGCGCCCTGGAACCCGTGCTCGGCGAACTGACGCATCGCGGTCTCTACGATGCGATCGCGCTTGGCCTGGGTCTTCTCGTTGCGTGGCGACTTCGGTTCGGCGACCATGGCGGTTCCTCCGCGAGAGCGACGTCAGGGTCTCGGACTCCGGTCCCGAACGCCTGACCTGGGGTCACACAGGAGGACCGGCGGGGACTCCCGCCAAGGGCCTCTCGCTGGCATCATCGTGTGTCGACGCCCTTCGCGCAAGACCTGACCTCAGGTCAGACCGGGGTGACCCGACAACGAGAAGGAACACACGCCAACCGAGAGGATCCGGCGATGCAGGAAGACCTCGACGTTCTGAAGCGCTCGCTCATCGCCGCAGACATGGACCTCGGCCTCGCGGCGGTCCAGCGCATGGTCGACGCCGGCGCCGATCCGAAATGGATCCTCGAGGAAGGCATGGCCGTCGCCATGTTCGATCTGGGCGAGATGTGGAAGCGCGGCGAGGTGTTCCTGCCCGAGGTCGTCGCGAGCGCCGAGGTCTTCAAGCGATGCAACGCGATCGTCGAGCCCGTCCTGCTCGCCCAGCGCCAAGAGGGCGACGCCGTCAACGCGATCGTCGTGCTCGCCACCGTCAAGGGCGACCTGCACGACCTCGGGAAGAACATGGTCGGTGCGATGCTGCGCACCAGCGGCTTCGACGTGCACGACATCGGCAAGGATGTGAGCGCCGATCGCATCGTCGAGGTCGTGCGGGAGCTCGGTCCGCAGATCGTGGGGCTCTCGGCGTTGCTGACCACGACCGTTCCCTATCAGCAGCGCGTCATCGAGCGGTTGCAGGCCGAAGGCCTGCGGGACGAGGTGATCGTCATGGTGGGAGGCGCCCCGGTGACCCCGGAGTGGGCTGAGAAGATCGGCGCCGATGGTTATGCGAACAACGCGCCCGAAGCCGTCGAGGTTGCGAAGAAGCTCATGGGCGCCGCCCACGTGAGCGGGCCGTGAGCAGCGTCGCGATCACCCTGTTGAGCGGCCCCGGCGGCGAGGTCGCGATCGGCGACGAGCACCCGTTCCGCATCATCGGTGAGCGCATCAACCCCACCGGCCGCGCCCAGCTCACCGAGGAGCTGAAGGTCATGGACATGGCCACGGTGCAGCGCGACGCCCTAGCGCAGGTGCAGTCAGGCGCGGCCGTGCTCGACCTCAACGCCGGCATCCCCGGCTTCGACGAGGCCGCGATGCTCTCGGCGGTGGTGAAGAGCGTGCACGAGGTGGTCGACGTGCCGCTGTGCATCGACTCCTCAACACCGGAGGCGCTCGAGGCGGCCGTTCCGCTCGCCCAGGGCAAGGTCGCTGATCAACTCGGTCACCGCCGAGGAGCACTCGCTGGAGCGGCTGCTGCCGCTCGTCGCGAGGTTCGGCGCGGCGGTGATCGGCATGGCCAACGACGAAGAGGGCATCTCCATGGACCCGCAGGAGCGGTTGGCCGCCGCGCGCAAGATCGTCGAGCGTGCGGCCGACCATGGCATCCGCCGCGAGGACGTCATCATCGACCCGCTCACGATGCCGATCGGCGCGGCCGGCGACGCCGCGACCGCCATGTTCGAGACGATCGGCTTGATCCGGCGCGAGCTCGGGGTGAACGTGAGCTGCGGCGCCTCGAACATCTCGTTCGGCATGCCCGACCGCCAGGGGATCGACGCCGCGTTCCTCACGATGGCCGCGATGGCCGGCATGAACACGGCGATCACGAACCCGCTACACCGCGCCGGTCCGCAGCGCCCTGCTCGCGAGCGACCTGCTGCTCGGTCGCGACGCGTTCGGCGCGGCGTGGATCGCCGAGCACCGGCGCGAAGGCTCCGCCGAGGGGCGAGCTGATGCCCGGGCGGCAAGCACCAGGTCACGTACCAGCCGAGCGGGACCACGGCGCACGTGCCCGCCGGCACGACGCTGTTCAACGCCGCGCACTGGGCGGGCATCCCGATCGAGTCCACGTGCGGCGGGCCGCGGGACGTGCGGCAAATGCAAGGTGCGGGTCGTGCAGGGGCATGCCGAGCGCACGCTCGCCGACTACCGTCACGTCTCCGACGGGCTCGACGAGGGCTGGCGGCTTTCGTGCCAGTGCGAGGTGACCGAGGACATGGTGGTCGAGGTGCCCCGCGCGATGAGCGTGCCGAAGGCGGCGACGATGGGCGTCGGACGGTTCGTGCTGCTCGAGCCGAACGTGGTGAAGTACGTGCTCACGCTCACGCCGCCGACGCTCGAGGATCCGCGCAGCCGCCTGCGCCGCGTCACCGACGCGCTCGTCGACGAAGGGCTCGAGGTCACGCACGCCGCGTCGGTGCTTGCCGCGACTCGCGCCGGCGATCGACGACGAAGACGCCTCGACGGTCACCGCCACGGTCGTCGGCGACCGTCTCGTCGACGTCGAGCCGAGGCGACACGACCGAGCGGCTCTTCGGCGTCTCGATCGACGTCGGCACGACGACGGTGGTCGCGACCCTGATGGACCTGCGCGCCGGCGCCGCGGCCGCCGTGGAGTCGCACGATCAACCGGCAGGCGCCGTTCGGCGCCGACGTGCTGACGCGCGTGAGCCACACGCAGATGCACGGTCCCGAGGCGCTCGAGCAGCTTGCGGGCCGCGATCGTCGCGACGATCGACGGCCTGCTCGGCGAAGCGTGTGCGCGACCGCGGGCATCGCTCGCGAGGAGGTGCTCGAGGTCGTCGCGGCCGGCAACGCGACGATGCTGCACCTGCTGCTCGGCGTCGACCCGGAGTCGATCGGCGCACTCGCCGTTCGTCGCGACGTTCCTGGAGCCGCAGGACCTGCGCGCGGCCGACGCCGGGCATCGCGATCCACCCTGAGGGCCGGCTTGTGCCTGTTCCCGTCGGTCGGCGCCTACGTGGGGGCCGACATCGTGGCCGACATGCTCGCCACCGGCATCGCGCGCGACCCCGAGCGGCGCCTGCTGGTCGACGTCGGCACGAACGGCGAGATCGTCGTCGGCAACGAGGACCGCGTCGTCACCACCGCGGCGCCGGCGGGCCCGGCGTTCGAGGGCGGCCAGATCCTGCACGGCATGCGCGCCACCGAGGGCGCGATCGAGGGCGTGGTCCTCGACGTCGCCGCCGAGGCGTGCAGCGTCGTCGGCTCCAGGTGATCGGCGGCGACGTCGAGCCGCGCGGCATCTGCGGCTCCGGGCTGATCGACGTCGTCGCGCAGCTGCGCCTGGCCGGCCTGCTCGAGCGACAGCGGCATGCTGCTCTCGCCCGACGAGGCGGTCGCGCGGAGCATCCGCTCGCCGGCCGCCTGCGGGTCGACGACGAGGGCGTGCGCGGGTTCGCGCTCACCGACGACGTGGTGATCACCCAGCGGGACATCCGCGAGCTGCAGCAGGCCAAGGGCGCGATCGCGACCGGCATCGAGGCCGCGATGCGCGAGCGAGGGCTCGCCGCCGCGGATCTCGACGAGGTGCTGCTCGCCGGCTCGTTCGGCACCTACATCGACCCGCTCGGCGCGCGGGTGCTGGGGCTCGTGCCGCCGGTTGCCGTGGACAGGATCCGCGCCGTGGGCAACACCGCGAGCGAGGGCGCGAAGATGGCCCTGCTGTCGTTCCGCGAGCGTGAGGTGGCGTTCGAGCTGCCCGGCGTTCGTCGAGTACCTGGAGCTGTCGGGCGTGGAGGACTTCAACGAACGGTTCATCGCGAACGTGGCGTTCCCTCCGCTCGACGTCGTGAGAGCCGGGCGCCGTCGCGGGAGCCGCGGGCCGATGACGTCCACCGGCGCGAGGGTGGCGTTCATCGCGTGCGGCGCCGTCGCGATCGACACGAAGACGCTCGTCGATCGAGCACGGCTGGCGACGCCGACGTCCATGGCATCTCCAGCGACCTGCACATGACGCCGCTCGAGATCGCGCCCGCGGTCGAGGAGAAGCTGAAGGCGCTGCTTCCGAAGTACGACCGGGTGATCGTCGTCTACGGCGACTGCGGCACCGGCGGACGTCTGGACGAGGTGCTCGCGCGGTACCCGGCCGCGCGGCCCGCCGGGGTCCACTGCTTCCAGTGGTACGCGGGCGAGCTCTACCGACGGTTCGAGACCGACATCGGCATCTACTTCCTGACCGACTGGCTCGTCACGAACTGGGACCGCGCGGTGATCAAGGGCCTCGGGCTCGACCGGTTCCCGTTGCCCAAGGACACCTACTTCGGCAACATCACGCGGATCCTGTTCGTGCGGCAGCATCCCGATCCCGGACCGCGAGGCGAAGGCGCGCGAGATCGCGGAGTGGATGGGCAAGCCGCTCGAGATCCACGACCTCGGCATCGAACCCCTGGAGGACCTGCTCGTCCCCCTGATGGACGACCCGACTAAGATGGAGGAGAAGCCGAGATGTTCGAGCATGACAACGCTCCACGGATCCTGTCACGCGCACGACGCAGGAGGAGACGATCCACGAGCAGGCGATGCGCATCCTCGAGGAGATCGGCACCGACGTGATGCACGAGCCGGCACGCAAGCTGCTCGCCGAGGCAGGCCAGAAGGTCGAGGACGAGCGCGTCTACTGGGACCGCGGGCTTCGTGATGGAGCAGGTCGCGAAGGCGCCGTCCTCGTTCCGGCTCCGGGCACGCAACCCCGAGCGCTCGCTCACCGTGGGCGGGCTGAGGGCGTGCCGGTGTGGATGAACGTCGGTGGACCGCCGTTCGCGAGCGACCTCGACGAGGGCCGGCGCAGCGGCCGCATGAGGACCACGACACGTTCGTGAAGCTGACCCAGGCCACCGACGTCCTGAACTGCGTGCAGGTCGGGGGCCGCGAGGCCACGGACCTGCAGATGGAGTCGCGCCACATGGACATGGAGTACTCGGCGATCCGCTACTCCGACAAGCCGTACACCACCTACGGCACCAGCGGTCCGCGTGCGCGCGACGGCATCCGCATGGCCGAGATCGTGCACGGCGGCCGGGAGGCGATCGAAGCGGAACCCGCGCTGATGGGCATCGTGAACCCCAACTCGCCGCTGATCTGGGACTTCCGCATGACCGACGCGCTGATCGCCTGGGCGGAGGCGAAGCAGCCGATCGTGGTGACGCCGTTCCTGCTCGCGGGCGCGACCAGCGCGGTGAGCGTCAGCGGCGGGCTCTCCCAGCAGGTCGCGGAGGCGCTCAGCGGCGTCGCCCTCGCCCAGCTCGTGCGCGAGGGCGTGCCGTGCCTGTACGGATCGTTCTTCACGGTCACCGACATGCGCACCGGCTCGCCCGCGTTCGGCACGCCCGAGTCGGTCTTGGGCATCCTCGCCGGCTCGCAGCTCGCGCGGCGTTACGGCCTGCCGTTCCGAGGTGGGGGAGGGCTTGCCGTCGAGCCCCGCCGTCGACGCGCAAGCCGCCGCCGAGACCCAGATGATGCTGTGGGCCACGAACCTCGCCGCGACCGACGTCGTGCTGCATGCGGCCGGGTGGCTCGAAGGCGGTCTCTGCGCCTCGTTCGAGAAGTTCGCGCTCGACGTCGAGCTGCTGCGCCAGTTCCAGGTGCAGGCGAAGGGCATCGGGTTCACCGAGGAGGAGCTCGCGTTCGACGCGCTTGAAGGAGATCGGTCCCGGCGGGCTGTTCCTGTCGTCGCCGCACACACGCGAGCACTTCAAGGAGTGGCTCTACATGAGCCCGCTGTTCACAGACGCCCGACTTCGCCACGTGGGAGATGTCGGGCGCGAGACCACCGAGGTCGCTGCCAACAGGGCGTGGAAGCAGCTCCTCGAGTCGCTACGAGGACCCCGGCCTCGATCCGCGCGATCGACGAGGAGCTCCAGGCGTACATGGCGAGCCGCCGCGACGCCCCCGACCTGTTCGCCGAGGACTAGTCCATCTCAGACTACTGGCGCGAGGACGCGTTCCAGTGTCTGCGCGGCTTCCACCATGTCGTTGCCGAGATAGGTTCCGGGCACATCCTTGCGGGCGGAGACGGGGCCGAAGCCGGCGCCTGCATAGAACGCCTCAACGCCGGGAAGGGTGTGGACGGCCTCGATGGCCTCGACGGCGGCCCGGCGTGTCACGCTGCGCTGGCTGGTCACGACCGCGCCCCGCGCCTCTGCCGCTTGCGTGGCGGCGACCAGAGAGGACACCGGGGTGAGCGGTCCGAGTGTGCGGATGGACCAACCTCGTCGCGCGAGCACGACACCGAAGGCTTCGAGCCCGATCGTATGCAGGTCTTTGGGGCCACACGCGAGCACGAGCGGGAACGGGCGGAACGGCGCGGGTGCCATCGCCGACTGACGCGCCAGCCAGACTCGTACCGCTTCGGTGGCGAGGTGCTCGTGAGCAGTGTCGCAGACGCCCGCCTTCCACCGGCTGCCCATCTCTCGCATGGCGGGCAGGGCGACCTCTCGCATGGTCGCCTCGACACCCATCGACTCGCTTCCCGACATCAGCGTCTCGCGCAGCCCCACCGGGTCGAGCCGCATCGCCGCCTCGAGCAGGCGCTCCAGCAGTTCCGCGCGAGGTCGTACGTCGGTCGCGAACCGCCGCACGATGTCGACCGCTTCACTCGCCGAGTGTCCGCGCGTGATCTCGTCGCGCATCATGCGAAGTTGATCGATCTCCTCGACCTTGTATCGGCGGTGTTTGCCGGATGTTCGCGAAGGCACCGGAAAGCTGTACCGGCGTTCCCATGAGCGGATCGTCGGCACCGGGATCCCGAGCAACGAGGACACACCCGCGATGGGCAGGGGACGCTGCGAAACGGTCGATATCTGCATGGGTTTCACCAGCAGACCTTAGGATCAGCGTGGCAGACAAGCAAAGAAAGAGTGAATAGATATAGCGTCGAACCTATGCATCTCTGCACGGCTTTCAACGGATCCTGCGCTCACACCTCGCGGTACCGGAAGCAGTCGACGACGTGGTCGTTCACGAGGCCGCACGCCTGCATGAACGCGTAGCAGACGGTCGGACCTACGAACCGGAACCCTCGCCGCTTCATCTCCTTCGACATCAGACGCGACTCGGCGCTCTCGGCCGGGAGCTCACCGAGCGACCGCCATCGGTTCACGATCGGTGCGCCGCCGACGAACGTCCAGAGGTAGGCGTCGAGCGATCCGACTCTCTCGCTGCACCTCGAGCACTGCGCTGAGCGTTGCTCACCGCGGACTCGACCTTCAGCCGGTTCCGCACGATGCTCGGATCGCTCAGCAGGCGTTCGATCCTCGCGCCCGAGAAGCGGGCGACCTTCGCGGGGTCGAATCCCGCGAAGGCATGCCGATAGCCCTCGCGCTTGTTGAGGATCGTCGCCCAGCTCAGCCCGGCTTGCGCGCCTTCGAGTGTGAGCATCTCGAACAGGCGCGTGTCGTCGTGCACGGGCACGCCCCATTCCTCGTCGTGGTAGGCGAGGTACCGGGGCTGGTCGAGCGGCGCCCACTCGCACCTGATCAACGGCCTGCTGCCACCTCGGCCAGCACCTCGTCGACGAGCGCCAGGCCCTTCATGGTGTGCTCGATTTCGAAGCCGAAGCCGAACCGCAGTCCCTTCTTGAGGCCGAACATTTCGCCCGGAACGAGCAGAACGCTGCGCTGCGTGCGGATGCGCTCCACGAGGTCGGCGCTCTCGATCGGAAGGTCGTATCGCGCGTAGGCGATCGCACCGGCGGCCGGCCGAGCCCACGTGAGCACGTCCCGGTGGGTCTCGAGCCACTCCTCGAGTCTCGGGTAGTTCGTACGCACGAGGGCGCGTGTGCGAGCGAGGATGGGCTCGCGGACGTCGGGCGTCATCGCGACGGCTGCGAGCCGATCCCCGACGGCCGACGGGGTGAGCGTCGTGTAGTCGTGGCGCTCCCAGATGCGCCCGATCATCTTCGGCGGCGCGACCACCCACCCGACGCGCAGGCCCGGCATGGCGAAGGCTTTCGAGAGCCCACTCGTCACGATCACCCGGTCGTACCGACCGAAGAATGTCGGTGAGGCGACGTCGGTGTCGAGCTCCGCGCCGCGGTAGATCTCGTCGGCGATGATCCACGCCCCCACTCGGTCCGCGGCCCGCACGACCTCGTCCATCTCGGTCTCGGTCAACACGTGCCCGGTGGGGTTGTTCGGGTTGCAGACCATCAGAGCCTTGGTGCGCTTCGTCACGGCGTCGCGGAGCTGGTCGATGTCAAGCCGCCACGAACCCTCGGTCATGCGCAGCCTCATCTGGTCGCTCGCCTGCCCGAACGACGACCCGAGCCCCCACCCCTGCATGTAGTTGGGCACCATGAACGCCAGCCGGTCGCCCGGCTCGAGCAGCGCCCACAACGAGAGGAAGTTCGCCTCGGACCCGCCGTTGACCATCGTCACGTTCTCGGCCGTTGCTCCCGGGTACCACGACGCGACGTTCGCTCGCGTCTCGTCGGAGCCTTCCGAGAGCGGATATCCGAGCTTCGTCGTGAGGAACGTCTCGGCGTCGGCATCGGGGCCGAGCAGCTCGCGGATCGTCATCGCCGTCACGCCCGATTCCGACAGGTCGTAGTCGACTTCGTGCCAGTACAAGGACTGGTACCGCTCCATGTGGAACTGCTCGATCGTCACGGTCGGCCTTCCGTTCGGGTGTTCCCTCTTCAGCCCACCGCGACCGTAGCACCAGCGACGCGCGCGTCGAAGGGTAGGCTCCGACCGTGGGTCGAGTGCGCATCCTGCGAGAGGCGGACGTCCGGAGCTCGATCGACATGCGGGCGTGCATCGACGCATGCGAGCGCGCGTTCATCGCCTACTCGACGGGAAGCGCCGAGCTGCCGGCCGTGATCCACCTCGACGTGCCCGAGGCGAAGGGCGAGATCCACGTGAAGGCCGGGCATCTCCACGGCGCGCCCGTTCTACGCGGTGAAAGTGGCGAGCGGGTTCTCCGGCGTTGAGCCGCCGGCGATCGACGGGCTCGTCATGGTCTTCGATGCGCGCGACGGATCGCCGGCGGCGTTCCTGCTCGACGGCGGATACCTGACCGATCTGCGCACGGGCGCGGCGGGAGGAGTCGCGGCCCGCCACCTCGCGCCCGAGCGCGTCGAACGGGTCGCCGTCATCGGCACGGGCGGGCAGGCCCGGCACCAGCTCGACGCGCTCGCCGAGGTCAGACCGGGCTTCAGCGAGGTGTCGGTATGGGGGCGCAACGCCGACCGTGCCGCGCGTGCGGTCGACGACCTGCGCGCCACGCTCGACGCCGACTGCTCGGTCACTTCGGTGTCCTCCGTGCAGGAAGCCGTCGCCGGCGCCGACGTGGTCATCACCTGCACGGCCGCGCGCGAGCCGCTGGTCGAGGCGGCGTGGCTCGCACCCGGCGCGCACGTCACCGCGCGTCGGCTCGGACGGGCCCGGCAAGCAGGAGCTCGACCCGGAGATCCTTCGCCGCGCCGACGTGCTGGTCGTCGACTCACTCGAACAGTGCGTCTCGCTCGGCGAGCTCCAGCACGCGCCGGAGCAGGCTGACCGCGCCGTCGAGCTCGGCGCCGTCTGCGCGGGCGAGGCGCCAGGGCGCACCGAGCGGGCCGCAGCTCACGGTCTGCGACCTCACCGGCGTCGGCGTGCAAGACGTCGCGGCCGCCAACGCCGTCATGGTCGCGCGTCGGCGTGCGTGGCGACGCGCTCGAGCTGTGACCAGCGCGCGCCAGGAACGCACCACGCGGTGAGTGGGCCGCGCTGCTCGAGCCACTGGCTCGGCGAGCGCTCGACCTCTACGACCTCGACGTGGACCGGCTCGCCCTCATCACCAACGATTGGAACTGCGTGTTCCGCGTGGACCTTCGCGATGGGTCTCGACGTGTGCTGCGCGTGAGCCTGCCGACCGCCGCACCCACGCTGAGGTCGAGGGCGAGATGGCATGGCTCGCAGCGCTCGCCGATGGACCTGTCCCGGTTCCGGCGCCGGTGCGCTGCTCGCAACGGCGACCTCGCCGTGGACGCCATCGCGGCCGGCGTGCCCGAGCCGCGCATGTGCGCCGTGTTCTGCTGGCTCGACGGCGTGCAGCTTGTCGACACGATGACTCCCGAACATGTCGCGGCGCTCGGCGAGGCGACGGCGAGCCTGCACCGGCAGGCCTCGTCGTTCCTCGGCTCCGACCGGCATGAAGACCTGGGACTCGCCCTTCCCGTTCCTCGAGCCACGAGGTCCTGTTCGACGAGGAGTTCGGCACGATCGTCGACGGAGCGAGTCGGGATGCACTCGCGCGCGCACGCGCGCGGACGGTCCAGGCGATCGCCGGGCTGCGCGTCGCCGAGGCCCCGAGGATGATCCATGCAGACCTGCATGAGGACAACGCGTTCGTCCAACCGGACGGACGCCTCGCGATCCTCGACTTCGATGACTCGATGCTCGGGTGGCCCGTGCAGGACCTGGGCATCACGGTCTGGGCGCTCGCCGCCCACGATGGTTTCGACGAGCTGGAAAGGCGCGCTTCGGGGAGGGTACGAGCAGGTAGCTCGATGGCCAGAGCGCGAGCCCGGGGAGGTCAGGGTGTTCGCCGCGTCACGCTGCCTGATGATGGCCAACTACGCCCTGCAGGACCACGACCCCGAGTACCGGGCGAAGGCGCCCGAGATGCTCGCCAAGGACGTCGACGACGATCGACCGCCTGCTGCCCGGCTAGATCGTTCAGGCTCAGCCGTCGAGCCGCGCCAGGATCTCCTCGTGCAGCACGCCGTTCGACGACACAACGCTGCCGCCGTCGCGAGTCGGCGACCCGTCGATCTGGGTCACTCGTCCTCCGGCTTCCTCGACCACGACCTGAAATGCGGCGTAGTCCCAGATGTTGAGCTGGGGCTCGATCATCGCCTCGCCCGCGCCTCGAGCTACGAGTGTGTGTCCCCAGAAGTCGCCGAACCCGCGGGTGCGGGTCGCCTGCGCGAGCAGGGTGAGGGCGCCCTCTTGCCGCGGCGCCTCGAGCCACTTCGTCAGCCCGGAGTAGAACAGCTGCGAGTCGCCGAGGTCGTCGATCTCGCTCACCCGGATCGCGCGGCCGTTCATCCGGGCGCCACCACCCCGCACCGCCTCGTATCGCTCGCCGATCGCCGGGGCGTTCACGAGACCCAAGACCAGCGAACCCTCGACCTGCAGCGCGATCAGCGTGGCCCAGATCGGGATGCCGCGCGCGTAGTTGGCGGTGGCGTCGATCGGGTCCACGATCCAGACGCGGCCGGTCGCACGGTCGCCGCCCCCTTCTTCCTCACCGAGCACGTGATCGTCGGGGAAGGCCGCGGCCACCTGCTCGCGCACCATCGCCTCGATCGACGTGTCGGCCTGGGTCACGACCGTTCTGTCCGCCTTCCGTCGGACCTCCAGACCGTCGCCGAGGAACAGCCCCATGCCGATGTCAGCCGCGCGATCGGCGACCCCATTCGCGAACGCCAGCTCATGTGCGTACACGCAGGGAGACTATCGAGCCATGGAAACCGTCACGACCGAGACTTTCGGCCGACGCCCGGACGAAACGATCTCGGGTAGCCTGACGTCACCCATGCAAACGACCGTCGAGAACACCGAGAAGCACACCGTCAAGCTCACCGTCGAGATACCGCCTGCCGAGTACTCGAAGGAGCTCGAGGCGACCTATAAGTCGATCGCGAACCAGGTCAAGATCCCTGGGTTCCGAAAGGGCAAGGTCCCCAAGCGCATCATCGACGCCCAGATCGGCCGCGACGTCGTTCGCGACGAGTTCCTCGAGCACGCGGTGCCCCGGTACTACCGACAGGCCCTGTCCGAGCGGGACCTCGCGCCGATCGCCGATCCGGAGTTCGACCTCGAAGGGTTCACCGACGATTCCCCGCTCGTGTTCACGGCCACCGTCGAGGTGCGTCCGAGGCTCGAGCTCACCGAGCCCGATTACACGGGGCTCAAGGTCGATGAAGCCGAGCGCCGAGGTCGCCGATGCCGATATCGACGAGTGGATCGACCGGCTGCGGGACCGCTTCGCCGAGCTCGAGCCCGCAGATCGCCCTGCGCTCGACGGGCGACTACGTCACCGTCGACGTCAAAGCGGTCGCGGGCGACGAGGAGATCGACGGCCTCACGCGCACCGACTACCTGTACTTCGTCGGCTCCGGTGAGTTCGGCGCGGCGCTCGACGAGCAGCTCGCCGGCACGAAGCCCGGCGACATCCTGAAGGTCTCCGAGGAGATGGGCGAGGGTGCCGGCGAAGCACTTCAGGGAAGGGTCGCCGACCTCACCGTGCTGGTCAAAGACGTCAAGGCCCGCCGGCTTCCCGATGTCGACGACGACTTCGCGAAGACCGCTTCGGAGTTCGACACGATCGAGCAGCTCCGCGACGACCTGCGCACGCGCCTGGGTGAGATGAAGGAACGCGAGGCCACGGCCGGGCTGCGCGACCTGGTGCTCGATGCGATGATCGACATCGATCGATGTCGACATCCCCGAGACGCTGATCGACGACGAGACCGAGCATCGGGTGATGCAGGCAGGAGAGCGCGCCAAGCGCGCCGGGCTCACGCTCGAGGATCTGCTCGAAGCCCAAGGCTGGGATGAGGCCCGGCTTCGCGAGGATTCCCGTGAGCATGCGATCCGCGGCGATCAAGGCCGACCTCGCGCTCGAAGGCGTCGCCCGGACCGAGAAGATCGAGGTCACGGCCGACGAGCTGGGCGCCGAGATCACTTCCCTCGCAGCGGCATACGGTCGCGACTCGAAAGAGCTCGCGAAACAGCTCGAGCGAACCGGCCAGATCGTGACCTTGGCCGGGGATATCATCAGGGGCAAGGCCCTCGATCTGCTGGTCGAGCGCGCCGACATCGAGCCCGCAGGCGGCATCGATGACCCAACCGACACCGACTCAACCGACACCGAGGAGACCCCATGACCGACCTCCGCAACACCATGCCGATCGCCAACGATTACCTCGTGCCGGTCGTCGTCGAGCAGACGAGCCGCGGCGAGCGCTCGTTCGACATCTACTCTCGGCTGTTGAAGGAGCGCATCGTGTTCCTCGGCACCCCGATCGACGACAACGTCGGGAATCTGATCATGGCCCAGATGCTGCACCTGGAGTCCGAGGATCCCGACAAGGACATCCACCTCTACATCAACTCGCCGGGCGGGGTCATCACGTCGCTGTTCGCGATCTACGACACGATGCAGTACATCAAGCCCGAACGTCTCCACGATCGTCATGGGCCAGGCGGCGAGCGCCGCCGCGGTGTTGCTGCTCGCCGGCGCTCCCGGCAAGCGCTTCGCCCTGCCGCACTCGCGTGTGCTGCTGCATCAGCCGCACGGCGGTGCTGAGGGCCAAGCCGTCGACATCGAGATCCAGGCGAAGGAGATCACCCGCTCGCGCCAGCTGCTGGAGAAGCTCATCGCTCAGCACACCGGTCAGCCGATCGAGAAGGTGGCCAAGGACACCGACCGCGACTTCATCCTGACGGCCGAGGAGGCCAAGGACTACGGGGCGATCGACGAGATCATCACCACCCGCGGCATCGCGGAGCTTGCTTCCGCTGGGGTCGCCGGCGCGTGATAATCCTCCGGCCCGGTGTGCAGCCGGGCCGTTCGATCCGTCGGAGAGGGAAGAGAGGCAGATGGCCAAGTTCGGGGATTCGGACCTGCTGAAGTGCTCCTTCTGCGGGAAGAGTCAGAAGCAGGTCAAGAAGCTGATCGCCGGTCCCGGCGTCTACATCTGTGATGAGTGCATCGATCTCTGCAACGAGATCATCGAGGAGGAGCTCTCCGAAACCACAGAGCTGAAGCTCGACGAGCTTCCGAAGCCGCAGGAGATCTTCGCTTTCCTCGACGAGTACGTGGTCGACCAGGAACGCGCGAAGAAGGTGCTCGCGGTCGCGGTCTACAACCACTACAAGCGCATCCAGGTCGGGGCGAACGAGGGCGACGTCGAGCTCCAGAAGTCGAACATCATGATCCTGGGGCCGACGGGGTGCGGCAAGACGTACCTGGCCCAGACGCTCGCCCGCATGCTCAACGTGCCGTTCGCCATCGCCGATGCCACGGCGCTCACCGAGGCCGGCTACGTCGGTGAGGACGTCGAGAACATCCTTCTGAAGCTGATCCAGGCCGCCGACTACGACGTCAAGAAGGCCGAGACCGGCATCATCTACATCGACGAGATCGACAAGATCGCACGCAAGAGCGAGAACCCGTCGATCACACGTGATGTCTCCGGCGAGGGGGTACAGCAAGCGCTGCTGAAGATCCTCGAAGGTACGCAGGCGAGCGTGCCGCCCCAGGGCGGGCGCAAGCACCCGCACCAGGAGTTCATCCAGATCGACACCACGAACGTGCTGTTCATCTGCGGCGGGGCGTTCGCCGGGCTCGACAAGATCATCGAGAGCCGGATCGGCCGCAAGGGCATCGGCTTCGGCGCAGAGGTCCTCTCACGCGACGAGAAGGACATCGGCGAGCTGTTCGCGCAGGTGCTCCCCGAGGACCTACTGAAGTTCGGCCTCATCCCCGAGTTCGTCGGACGCCTGCCGGTGATCACGAGCGTCGACAGCCTCGACGAGGACGCCCTCGTCGACATCCTCACGAAGCCCAAGAACGCGCTCGTTCGGCAGTACCAGCGCTCCTTCGAGTTCGACGGTGTGGAGCTCGAGTTCAAAGACGACGCCTTGCGGGCGATCAGTGAGCAAGCGATCATGCGCGGCACAGGCGCACGTGGCCTTCGGGCGATCATGGAAGAGGTGCTGCTCAACGTGATGTACGAGCTGCCCTCGCGCGACGACGTCACCAAGTGCCTCGTCGATAAGGACGTCGTACTCACCGGCGTGAACCCCACGCTCGTGCCGCAGACCAAGACAGCCAAGAAGCGCAGCGAACGCCAAGAGAAGAGTGCCTGAGGGTCCCGCATGTTTCGCGCGCGGTCGATCGTCGCGTCCGTGTTGCTGTCGATGTCGTTCACGGCCTGCGCCGACGACGGCTCGAGTGGCGACGCTCCCTCGGGCAGTGGTGCTCGGCCGATCACCGGGGTCACGTGGATCCTCGACGAGGCATCGATCGAGGGGCTGATCGGTAGGGCCGTGCCCGATGCCCTGGTCACTATTCACTTCGACGAGGATGGCGGGGCCGCTGGCTCCACCGGCTGCAATCGGTTCAACGGGACATACACCGCCGGCAGCGACGGTGCCCTCTCTGTCGACCCGGGTGGCATGATCATGATGGCATGCGAGAAGCCGCTCATGCAGATCGGGGCCGCCTACACCGCTGCCCTCACCGACGTGGGGTCGTTCGAGATCGTCGATGGTGGGGCCGGGCTCGTGCTGGCAGGAGCAGCAGCGACACTGTCCTACGCGGCCGAGCAGCAGCTGCCGCTGGAGGGTACGTCGTGGGTCGTCGACGGCATCGCGATCGGCGATGAGTCGGTCTCATCGACGATCGCGGGCGCGGAGGCCGATCTGTTGTTCGACGCCGGCAACGTGTCCGGCAGCACCGGCTGCAACCGGGTCATGGGCTCGTATGCGGTCGGTGGCGGCGAGGGCGGCGGATCGATCTCGTTCTCCGACGTCGCCACGACCAAGAAGCTCTGTGAGCCTGACGTCGTGGAACAGCAGACTGTCATCCTCTCGGCGCTCGGCGCCGCCGCGAGCTACGCGATCGATGGTTCCACGCTGGCCGTGTATGGCGCCAACGGCTCGTACCTGCTCTCGCTCGTCGGCTCGCCTTGAGCTCTCGCTGCGCGATCGAACCACCGCCGAGCACGAATGGTCCCGACGGCAGCAACGATCCACTGAACCTCGAGTAGAGCCGCTCCGATGTTCTCCGTGCCACATGTCGCGCAGGGTCAGCATCGGCGCGAGTCCAGGACCGTTCCGTAGACTGCGCGCCATGAGCATGCCCGAGAAGCCATCACTCGATGGTCTTGAAGATAAGTGGGGCGAACGGTGGGAAGCCGATGGCACCTACCGATTCGATCGCGCGATGAACCGCGACCAGATATTCGCGATCGATACGCCGCCGCCAACGGTGAGCGGCTCTCTGCACCTCGGATCGGTGGAGTCGTACACGCACACCGATCTCATCGCGCGCTACCGGCGCATGCGTGGAGATGAGGTCTTCTATCCGATGGGGTGGGACGACAACGGCCTCGCCACCGAGCGCCGGGTGCAGAACTACTTCGGTGTGCGGTGTGATCCATCGCTCCCGTACGACCCGGACTTCGATATCGCCACGATGGAGCGGACCGACGACGCGCCCGTCGCGGTGAGCCGGACGAACTTTATCGAGCTCTGCGGACGCCTCACGGCCGAGGACGAGGAGGCGTTCGAGGAGCTGTTCCGCCGGCTGGGCCTCTCGGTCGACTGGCAACAGACCTACACGACGATCGGCGAAGTCTCGCGGCGGGTGTCCCAGCGGGCGTTCCTGCGCCTGGTGCAGCAGGGGCATGCCTACACCTCCGAGGCGCCCACGATGTGGGACGTGGACTTCCGTACCGCGGTGGCCCAAGCCGAGATCGAGGACCGCGAGATTGCCGGCACGTACCAGCGGATCGCCTTCGATCTCGAGGATGGCAGTGGGCGCATCGAGATCGAGACATCACGGCCCGAACTGATTCCCGCGTGCGTTGGGCTGGTCGTGAATCCGAACGACGAGCGGTACGCATCGCTGGTCGGGAAGACCGCGCTGACGCCCGTGTTCCGGGTGCCGGTGCCCGTGCTCGCGCACGAGCTAGCCGACCCTGAGAAGGGAACCGGCGCTGCCCAGGTCTGCACGTTCGGTGACGTGACCGACGTCGTGTGGTGGCGCGATCTGAAGCTCCCCGCTCGCGTCATCGTGCGCCGAGACGGCACGCTCGCGACGGGCCGCTTCGGTGAGCCGGGGTGGGAGTCGCGCGACCCCGATGCCGCGAACGCCGCAATGGCCCAGCTCGAAGGCAAGGCCGCGAAGCAAGCACGCAAGCAGATCGTGGAGCTGCTGCGCGACGGTGGCTGGCTCGTCGGTGAGCCCGAGTCCGTGCAGCACGTCGTGAAGTTCTACGAGAAGGGTGAGCGCCCGCTCGAAGTCATCTCGAGTCGCCAATGGTTCGTGAAGACCCTCGAGCTCAAGGATGAGCTCCTCGAGCGAGGCCGTCAGATCTCTTGGCACCCGGCCTTCATGGGTGCGAGGTATGAGAGCTGGGTCGACGGACTGAATCAGGACTGGTCGATCAGCCGTCAGCGCTACTCGGGCGTGCCGTTCCCCGTGTGGTTCCCGCTCGACGACGACGGCGAGCCCTTCTACGACGAACCGATCCTCGCCGAGGAAGCGGCGCTGCCTGTCGACCCGCAGGACGACGTGCCGCCCGGCTACACCGCCGAGCAGCGAGGAGCCCCGGGCGGATTCGTCGGTGACCCCGACGTCATGGACACGTGGGCGACGTCGTCGCTCACGCCACAGATCGCCGGGCGGTGGGAGGACGACCCAGATCTGTTCGAGCGGGTGTTCCCGATGGACCTTCGGCCTCAAGCCCACGACATCATCAGGACCTGGCTCTTCTACACGGTGCTGCGCGCCCACCTCGAGCACGACTCGCTGCCGTGGACGAACGCTGCGATCAGCGGGTTCGTGCTCGATCCGGACCGCAAGAAGATGTCGAAATCGACCGGCAACGTAGTGGTGCCGACCGAAGTATTCGAGCAGCACTCCGCTGACGCCGTGCGCTACTGGGCTGCCAGCGCTCGCCTCGGCTACGACGCCATCATCGACGAGCAGCAGATGAAGGTCGGCCGCCGCCTCGCGATCAAGATCCTCAACGCCTCGCGTTTCGTGTTGTCGATGGAAGCCGCCCCCAGCGACATCACCGAGCCGCTCGACCGCGCGATGCTCTGTGCGGTCGCCGACGTCATCGAAGACGCCACGGCCGCGTTCGACGTCTACGAACACGCGAAGGCGCTCGATGTGATCGAGACGTTCTTCTGGGGGTTCACCGACGACTATCTCGAGCTCGTGAAGCAGCGGGCCTACGGCGCTTCGGGCCCCGAGCGGGCTGGCTCCGCGGTGGGCGCGCTCCGCACTGCGCTCGACGTGCTGCTGCGGTCGTTCGCGCCGTTCCTGCCTTACGTGACCGAGGAAGTCTGGTCGTGGTGGCGCGAAGGTTCTGTGCATCGAGCGGCGTGGCCAACATCCGACGGCGTACGTGAGATCCTCGGGGCCGACTGCGATGCCGGGGTGTACGAGGTTGCGGCCGCGGTGCTCAGCGCTGTGCGCAAGGAGAAGGCCCTGGCGAAGGTGTCGTTGAAGACCCCTGTCGACTCGATCACCGTGCACGACACGCAGGATCGGCTGCGGCTGCTGAGCCGGGCCTCGGCCGATCTGCGAGAAGCCGGAAACATCCGCGCGATCGAGCAAGAGGAAGCCGACACGTTCTCGGTCGACACCGTCCTTGCCGAGCCCGACCCGCCTGCCCAGCCCGGGACCTGAGATGGATCACGCCCAGGCGCTCAAGGAGCTCGATTCCCGCAAGGAATCGCGCATGATCCCGGACCTCTCGCGCATCCTCGCGCTCGCGACCTACCTCGATGATCCGCAGCTCTCGTATCCCACGATCCACGTGACCGGCACGAACGGAAAGGGCACCGCCGCGCGGGTCGTCGCCGAGATCGCGTGCGCGCACGGGCTCACGACGGGCCTGTACACCTCGCCGCATCTCGACAGAGTGACCGAGCGTCTCTCCGTGTGCGGTGTCGACATGACCGAGCAGGAGTTTGCGGACGAGTTCACCCATCTGCACCCCTTCCTCGAGCTCGTCGACGGCCGATCCGATGAGCGGGTGACGTACTTCGAGACGCTCACGGCGCTCGCGTACCTCTGGTTCGCAGACAGACCGGTCGCGCTCGGTGTCTTCGAGGTCGGCATGGGTGGCACATGGGATGCCACGAACCTCGTCGCAGGCGACGCGGCGATCATCACGCCCATCGGGCTCGACCACCCTGAGCTGGGCGCCACCCTGACGGAGGTCGCGGGCGAGAAGGCCGGCATCATCAAGGACGGCAAAGAGGTCGTCGTTCGGGAGCAGGAACCCGAAGCGTTCGCGGTGCTCGAGGAACGAGCCGGCGCGGTCGGTGCTTCGATGCTGCTCGAGTTCCGTGACTGGGAAGTGCTCGAACGACTGCACGCCGTCGGTGGTCAGGCCTTCTCGGTGCGCGGGTCGATGGCGACCTACGACGAGCTGTTCCTGCCGTTGCTCGGAGAGCACGCTGTGCACAACGCCGCCGCCGCGATCGTGGCCTGCGAGTCGCTACTCGGCGAGTCGCTCGACGTGGAGTCGTTGCGCAGCGGGCTCGCCGGTGTGCGGTGGCCGGGCCGCTTGGAGGTCGCCGGCAGCCATCCGACGGTCGTGCTCGACGGCGCTCACAACCCGGCGGGCGCCGAGGCGCTCTCGGCAGCGCTCCGCGAGTTCTTCCCGGCGGAGCGCCTCCACCTCGTGGTCTCGGTGAGCGCGAACAAGGACGTCGACGGCATCGCTGCACAGCTCGCTCCGCTCGCAGACGCCGTGTACGCGACGCGCAACGAGAGCGAGCGATCGGCAGAGCAGGGGGCGATCGCCGCAGCCTTCGGCATCCCAGGCGTCATCGTGTCCACGCACGGCTCGGTCGCTGAGGCGCTCGACGCCGCCCTGACTGCGGCAGCGACCGACGACCTCATCTGCGTGACGGGCTCTCTGTACACTGTCGCCGATGCGCGCCGAGCGCTCCGTGTCACACCCTGATCCGAGCCTTCCGAGGAGACCCGCGAACGACATGGCGACCGAATCCACCTTGCTGATCGTCAAGCCAGACGGCGTGCGCCGGGGACTCGTGGGAGAGGTGCTGCGCCGCGTGGAGCACAAGGGTCTCGCGATCGACGCGCTTTATTTGTTCTCGATCCCGCGTGAGACCGCCGAGCAGCACTACGCCGAGCACGTCGAGAAGCCGTTCTTCGGCGAGCTCGTCGACTTCATCACCAGCGGGCCTGTCGTCGTCGCGAAGGTTACCGGCGAGGACGCGATCTCCTGCTGGCGTGCGCTCATGGGCCCCACGGATCCGGTCGAGGCGCCGCCCGGTTCGATCCGCGGTGACCTGGCCACCGAGATCGGCGAGAACATCGTGCACGGCAGCGATTCTCCGGAGTCGGCCGAGCGAGAGCTCGCACTGTTCTTCGGGGCCGACTGAATCCCGGGTTTCCACCGTGCCTGGTCTGCAGCAAGCCTTCGATCGCATCGGCGAGGCGCTCGAGCACCACGTCGCGAACTCGCACGCCGCGGGCGCCGCGCTCGCCGTGACCGACGGTGAGGAGATCCTCGGCGTCGCCGTACGCGGCATGGCAGACGTCGCCGCGGGCACTCCGGTGCGGCCCGAGACACGCTTCCAGATCGGCTCGATCTCGAAATCGTTCGCTGGCATCGTCGCCGTTCAGGAAGCCGAGGCGGGCCGTCTCGACCTGCACGAGAGCGTGAACGAGATCTTGCCGTGGCTCGAGCTGCCCGAGCCCTTCGGTCCGATCACGCTGCACCACCTGATGCAGCACACGGCCGGTCTCGCGATCGGGACGGAAGATGCTCCGACGCTCGCAGGCACTCTCTGGACGGTGCGCGGCGTTCCCCCGACGACCGCGCCCGGCGAGCGCTTCTGGTACTCGAACGATGGCTGGAAGATCGTCGGCGCCTGTCTCGAGCAGGTCACCGGCATGCCGATGCCCGAGCTGATCGCCGATCGCCTCTTCGGGCCGCTCGGCATGCTCGATTCGGTCGCGGCGATCGACGAGAGCGAGTACGAGCGAACGGCCGTCGGCTACGAGCCCACTCGATGGGACCGACCCCCGCAGCTGCGGCACACCCTCTCGGCTGCAACCCGGATCGTGAGCAGCAGTGCCGACGGATCGATCGTGTCGAACGTCATCGACATGGCTGCCTACGCCCGGCTGCTGTTGGCCCGTGGCGACGTGCCCGACGGTCGTGGAGGACGCATCCTGAGTGATGCGATGTTCTCGACGCTGACCGAGCACGGCATCGACGACGGCGAAGGTGGTCGCTATGCCTACGGCCTGTGGCAGGAAGATGTCGAAGGGCATCGCTGGATCGGCCACACCGGTGGCATGGTGGGCTACACCGCGCTGCTCGCGATCTCCCCCGACGAAGGGCTCGGCGTCGTGGTGCTGCAGAACGGAGGCGGAGCCAAGAAAGGGGTCGCGGCGTCCGCGTTCGCGACGGTGCGCGCGAGCCTCGGGGGTACGGAGCTCCCCGAGGTGTGGGCGCCACCGCTTCCGACCGAGATCGCGAACGCCATGGACTACGCCGGCACGTACAACGGTGACGACGGCCGCGAGCTCCTCGTGGAAGCGATCGATGACGGGCTCATGGCGCGGCTCGGGCCGCTGGCGGTCCGCCTCGATCGGGATCCCCTGGAGACCGAAGCCGCAGACACCTTCCTGATGCCCCACGAGGCGCTCGACAGGTTCCCTCTCGAGTTCGTGCGCGACGGCGACGGTCAGGTCGTCGAGGCGTTCCTCGGGCAGACCTGGTTCCGTGCACAGGCGTACTCAGGACCTGACGCCGAGCCCCTCCCAGAAGCGTGGGCTTGCCTCCCGGGTCTCTATCGGAACGACTCCCCATGGAACCCGGTGCTGCGCGTGCTCGCTCGCAAAGGTGAGCTCGTGCTGCAGTGGCCGTACGAGAGCGGGGACCAGGGCACCGGCGGGCGCCTGGTGTCGCTCGGCGATGGCTGGTTCGCGGTGGGGGACGAGCGCGATCCGCGACGCCTGCGCTTCGAGGGCAAGACCGCGGGCGACAAGGCGGTGGTGGCGCACTTCAACGGCGGCCGCTGGTATCGAACGTCCGAACAGTAGTCTAAGTCAGACTAGCGCACGCCGCCTTGTTGCGTCTGCCAGCATCGCTAGATCGCGCGGAAGGCGATCGTCGCGTTCGCGCCGCCGAACCCGAAGGAGTTCGACAGCGCGAGGGTGACTTCGAGCTCGCGAGCCTCGTTCGGGGTGATGTCGAGGTCGCATTCCGGGTCGGGCGTCGCGTAGTGGATCGTCGGCGGGATCACGCCGCGATCGATCGCGAGGGCGCAGGCGGCCGCTTCGACGGCACCCGCCGCACCGAGCATGTGACCGGTCATCGACTTCGTCGACGACACGGCAACGGTGTGTGCATGCTCACCAAGCACGGTCTTGATCGCGGCGGTCTCCGCCGCGTCGTTGAGCGGCGTCGAGGTGCCGTGCGCGTTCACGTAGCTGACGGCTGAAGGCCCCTCGCCGGCATCGTCGAGCGCCCACGTCATCGCGAGCGCCGCCCCGGCGCCCTTGGGGTCGGGAGCGGTGATGTGGTGGGCGTCGTCGCTCGCCCCGTATCCGGCCACCTCGCAGTAGATGCGGGCGCCTCGGGCCTGCGCGTGCTCCTCGCTCTCGAGGATGAGCGCGCACCCTCCCTCGGAGAGCACGAACCCGTTGCGGTCGGCGTCGAAGGGTCGAGAGGCGGTCTCGGGATCGGGGTTCTTGGTGAGCGCCGTCATCTGGGCGAATGCGGCGACGGTGAGCGGGATGGTCGCGGCTTCGGAGCCCCCGGCGATCGCCAGGTCCACGTAGCCGTCGCGGATCAGGCGCATCGCCTCGCCGATCGCGTGGTTCGACGAGGAGCACGCCGAGACCGTGCAGTAGTTGGGTCCCGTGAGTCCGTAGTGCATCGCGATGTGGCCGCCGGCCGCATTGGCCATGAGCATCGGCACCATGAAAGGGGAGACCCGCCCCGCGCCCTTCTCGCGCAGCACGTCGTGCTGGTTGAGGAGGGTCTGGACGCCACCGATGCCTGTGGCATAGATCACCGCGCCGCGCTCGGAGCGCACCTCAGGCTCACCCGCGTCTGCCCAGGCGAGCTTCGCACTCGCGATCGCGTACTGGGCGAACGGATCGGTGCGGCGGGCTTCCTTGGGATCGAGGTGGTCGGTCGCGACGAAACCCTCGGGGTAGCCGGCCACGCTCACCGGCAGGTCGCTCGTCTCGAACGCGACGATCGGACGGACGCCGTTGCGTCCGCTCGTGAGACCATGCCAGAAGTCCTCGACGCCGGTGCCGACGGGCGCGACCGGACCGATGCCGGTGACGACGACCTTGGCACGTCTGCTCACGGGGGAACGCTCCCTCTCGACGGTCTGACGTCGATCGCGCTACGACACGCCGAGCTTGCCGGCGACGAGATCGACAGCCTGGCCCACGGTCTTCACCGATTCCATCTCGTCTTCGGGGATCTCGATGCTCCACTCTTCCTCGAGCGCGAGCACGGCCTCGACGAGGTCGAGCGAGTCTGCATTGAGATCTTCGGCGAAGCGCGCATCGGGCACCACCTGCACCTCGTCGACGGCGAGCTGCTCCGCGAGCACCTTCTTCACCCTGGTCTCGATCTCCGAACGGTCGGTCATGTCGTCTTCCCTCCTGTCGCTCGATCCCGGTCCGCACAAGGCTAGCGGGCGGAACACCCCGGCGACCCCGTCACGCCGTGAGTCCTCCGTCGACCGGGATCACGGCGCCGTTGACATAGGACGCCTCGTCGGACATGAGGAACCGCACGACGGCCGAGACTTCCTCGAGCCGGGCGGTGCGCCCGAGCGGGGTCTGTTCCATGTAGTAGGTACGCGCCCGCTCGTCGAGATGCGAGGTCATCTCGGTGTCGACGAGGCCGGGACAGATCGCGTTCACGGTGACTCCCTTGGCCGCGATCTCGCGCGCGAGCGAGGTCGTGAGCCCCAGCAACGCGGTCTTCGACGCCGCGTACACGGTCTGTCCTGCGTTGCCGTGCAACGCTACGGCGCTCGAGACGTTGACGATGCGGCCCCACTTCTCGCGCAGCATGCCGCGCATCGCGGCCTTCGCGCACACGAACGCGCCTCTGACGTTGGTGGCCATGACCTTGTCATAGGTCTCCATCGAGTACTTCAGCAACAGACCGTCCTGGCTGAACCCCGCGTTGTTGACGAGCCCCGTGACGTTGCCGGCTTCCTCGGTGATGCGCCGGAACGCCTCGCCGACACTCGCCTCGTCGGTCGTGTCGAGGAAGACGGTCAGCCCCGGCGTGCCGGCCGCTTCCAGGGCGCCGAGCACGTCCTTGGCGGCGGCCTCGTCGCTGCGGTAGCCCACGGCGACCGTCCACCCTGACTCGGCGAGCGCGACCGAGCACGCCCGGCCGATGCCGCGTGATGCGCCCGTGACGACGGCGACCTTGGAGGTCACGCTCGAGCCTCGGCGGGCGGGTCGGCGCCTTCCGACGGAGTGGGCGATGCGAGGGTCCAGCGCACGAGCGTCGCACCCCACGTGAGCCCTGCCCCGAACGAGGTGAACAGCACCAGATCGCCCTCGCGGATCGTGCCGGCACGCCACGCCCGGTCGAGCGCGACCGGGATCGATGCGGCGCTCGTGTTCCCCACCTCCGCCACGTCGACCACGGCCTTGGAGGGGTCGATGCCGAGCCGGTCGACCACGGCGGTCATGATGCGAGCGTTCGCTTGGTGGGGGATCAGCACGTCGACCTCGTCGATCGTGTGACCGGACTTCTCGAGCAGCTCACGGCAGGCGCTGGCCATCTCGGTCACGGCGCGCTTGAAGACCTCACGTCCGTTCGGCATGCGCACCGTGTGATCGTTGGCGGCGATCGTCTCGGCTGACGCGGGAGTGCGCGTGCCGCCCGCCGGCATCCACAAGATCTCGGCGGCGTTGCCGTCGGCGCCCAGGATCGAGCCGACGACGCCCGCGGTCTCCGACGCCGTCACCACAGCGGCGCCCGCCCCGTCGCCGAACAGGATGCAGGTGCCACGGTCGGTGAAGTCGAGGATACGGCTGAAGACCTCGGCGCCGATCAGCAGGATCGTGTCGGCCATGCCCGCGGTGATGAACGCGGTCGCGGTCGACAAGCCGTAGCTGAATCCCGCGCAGGCCGCGTTGATGTCGAAGCTCGGACAACTCACGCCCAGCTTCTGCTGCACCCACACCGCCGTCGCCGGGAAGACGGTGTCGCCGGTGATCGTGGCCACGACGATCATGTCGAGCTGCTCGGCCGCGACACCGGCGCTCTCGAGCGCGGCGCGGGCGGCCTCGACCGCGAGGTCGGACGCCTGCACGCCGTCGTCGGCGAAATGGCGGGCCTCGATGCCGGTGCGATCGCGGATCCACTCGTCGTTCGTCGTGACGATCTTCTCGAACCAGGTGTTGGGCACGAGTCTCGGCGGGAGCGAGCTCCCCACCCCAGCGATGGTGGCGTGGCGCGTCACGGCGCCGAGCTTACCGCGGCCGCGGCGGCCACGGGCGAGCCGACCGCGAGCGCGGCGGCGGCGGGCACCACACGCTTGGCCATCTTCGTGAGCACCTCGCCGGGGCCGCATTCGAGGAAGGTCGTTGCCCCGGCCGCAGCCAGAGCCTGCGCGTCGTCCTGCCATCGGACCGGTGAGATCACGTGGCGCTCGAGCAGCGAGCGGAGCTCGCTCACGTCGGACACGAGCGTGCCGCTCACGTTCTCCGCGATAGGGAACGCCGGCTGCGCCAGATCGATGCCCGCGAGCTCGCGCAGGATCGGTTCTACTGCCGGCTCCATCAAGGGGGTGTGGAAGGCGCCCGCCACCCGCAGCCGCACGGCGCGGATCTTCCGCTCGGAGGCGAGCGCCTCCGCTCGCTCGATCGCCGCGACCGAACCGGAGATCACCGATTGCACGGGGGAGTTGCGGTTCGCAACGAGCAGCACGTCGTCGCCTCGCGCGTCGTCGCAGAGCGCCTCGGCGTCGTCGGGGGCGGCACCCAGCAGCGCGCTCATGGTGCCGGGCCTGGCCTCACCGGCGCGCTGCATGGCCTCTCCGCGCACGACCACCACACGCAGCGCGTCGGCGAGCCCGATCACGCCGGCCGCCACCAGTGCCGAGAACTCCCCGAGCGAGTGCCCCGCCGCGCCCACGACGCCGGTGAGCCCTTCGGCTTCCAGCACCCGGAACGCCGCGACGCCACAGGCGAGCAGGGCCGGCTGTGCGAAGTCGGTCGTCGCGAGCGCAGCCTCGTCGTGCGCGTCGGCGGCGATGTCGCGTCCCATCGCCTCGCTCGCTTCCTCGAGCACCGCCGCGCCGGCCGGGTGAGTCGTCCACGGGTCCGCCATGCCTGCGAACTGCGACCCCTGCCCCGGGAACACGACCGCGATCGCCATGGACGAGGAGCCTACTGCGTCATGTGGCGGCCCCGTGGTTTCGCTCCCGTGGAGTTGCCAGCTCACCAACCCTCCTGTTGAATGGCCAACGAGTCCCATCATGGCCGAGAGGATTCAGCGTTCTTCTTCTCCCACGTCCAAGAACCAAGGGGCGGAGGGTGTACTCGGGTTCCTTGGTCGCGATATGGCCGTCGACCTCGGCACCGCGAACACGCTCGTGTACGTGCGTGGACGCGGCGTCGTGCTCAACGAGCCGAGCGTCGTCGCGATCAACACCCTCACTGGAGCAATCCTTGCGGTGGGCTCCGAGGCCAAGCGCATGATCGGGCGCACACCGAGCCACATCCAGGCCGTGCGTCCGTTGAAGGACGGCGTGATCGCCGACTTCGACGTCACCGAGAAGATGCTCAGGTACTTCATCCAGAAGGTGCACAAGCGTCGTCTGCTGGCCAAGCCGCGTGTGGTCGTGTGCGTGCCGTCGGGTATCACCGGCGTCGAGCAGCGCGCGGTCGAGGAGGCGACCATCGCGGCGGGAAGCCGTCGCGCCTACATCATCGAGGAGCCCATGGCGGCGGCGATCGGTGCCGGGCTCCCGATCCACGAGCCCACCGGCAACATGGTGGTCGACATCGGCGGCGGCACGACCGAGGTCGCGGTGATCTCGCTCGGCGGCATCGTCACGAGCACGTCGATCCGCATCGGCGGCGACGAGCTCGACGAGGCGATCATCCAGCACGTCAAGAAGGAATACTCGCTGCTGCTGGGGGAGCGCACATCCGAGGCAATCAAGCTCGCCATCGCGAGCGTGTTCCCGATGCCGGAGGAGCTCGTGGCCGAGATCAAAGGGCGTGACCTCGTCAGCGGCTTGCCCAAGACGATCACGATCAGCGCGGAGGAGATCCGCCGCGCGATCGAGGAACCGGTCAACGCCATCATCGATGCCATCAAGACCACGCTCGACCGGACTCCCCCGGAGCTGTCCGCGGACATCATGGACCGCGGCATCGTGCTCACCGGCGGCGGCGCCTTGCTCCGCGGGCTCGACAAGCGCCTGCGGCACGAGACCGGCATGCCCGTGCGCATCGCCGACGCGCCGTTGCAGGCGGTGGTGCTGGGGTCCGGCAAGTGCCTCGAGGAGTTCGAGGTGCTGCAGCGGGTCCTGGTGACCTCCTCGCGCCGGTAGCCGCCTGTGGCCATCCGGCAGCGCCCCCGCTCCACGCGGCTCCTGGTCGTCGCGTTGGTCTCGATCTCGCTCGCGGTGATCACGCTCGACTACCGACAGCGTGACTCGGGTCCCCTCGCGGTCGCCGGTGACGCGGCGAAGGCGTTCATGGCACCGATGCAGGAAGCCGTAACCACGGTGACAGAGCCGATCGGCGACTTCTTCTCGGGACTCGCGCACCTGCCCTCGCTCGCCGACAACAACGAACGCTTGCGCGAGGAGAACAACTCGCTGAACGCGAAGCTGCAGGTCGATGCCAACCAACGGACGCAATATCAACGGTTGCTCGACCTGCTGCAGCTGAGTCAGTCCCTCGATCCTCCCGTCGTCGCCGCGGCTGTCACAGGCAACGGAGTCTCGAACTTCGAGTACACCATCACGATCAACAGGGGTTCCGGCGACGGCATCGAGGTAGGACAGCCGGTGGCGACCGGCAGCGCCGACGCGCCGATGCTCGTCGGTCGGGTGTCATCGGTCACGCCCGTGTCGGCCGACGTGGTGCTGCTCATCGATCGGGATATCGCCGTCACAGCAACCATCGGCGACACCGAGGAAGCCGGCCTCATCGAGGGGCAGGGCGCCAGCGACCTCCGCATGAGCCTGGTCGAGCCCGGCACGCTCATCGAGGGCGGCGAGTCGGTGTTCACGCAGGGCTACGAGCTCGACGGACAGCCGGGTCTCTACCCTCCCGGCATGCTGATCGGGCAGGTGTCGCGGCTCATAGAGTCCGAGAACGAGACGCAGCAGTACGTCGAGGTCCGGCCTGCGGTCGATTTCGAGACCCTGCAGTTCGTGCTCGTGTTGCAGGCCAGGATCGAAGCGTGAGCCGATGACCCGCCGCGTGTTCGTCACGATCATCATCATCATCACTGGGCTGTTGCTGCAGTCGACGTTGTTCTGGCAGTTCAAGCTTCTCGGTGTGCGGCCGGAGCTCATGTTCTTGGTGACCATCGTGGTCGCGATCCTCGAAGGCCCCCAGGAAGGCGCCATCACCGGCTTCGCGGCGGGACTGGCGCAGGACTTCCTGCTGAACCAGCCCAAAGGTGTGACGGCGCTCACGCTCACGCTCGTCGGCTACTCGGCCGGCCTGGCTCGCCAGTACATCGTCTCGGCATCGCCACTGCTGCCGACGATCCTGGTCGGGGTGGGCACCGCCGCCGGCGTTGCCTTCTACCAGGTCGTAGCGTTCCTGCTGGACCAGCTCCAGGAGACGTTCGTCTACGCGGTGCGGGTCACGCTACTCTCCGCGTTGTACGGGGCGCTACTCACGCCCATCGTCTACCCGCTGCTGCGGCGTGTGATCGAAGGGTCGCGCCCGCGGAGGGTGGTGCGCTTCTAGATGGAGAGGAGCTCGGCCCGTCTCAAGGTGTTCGCGATCCTCGTGCTGATCATGTTCGGGGCTCTTTCGACGCGTCTGTGGTTCCTGCAGGTGCTCGCCACGCAGGTCTACGCCGACCAAGCGAAGGATCAGGGTGTTCGAGAGGTCGCCGTCGATGCGCTGCGAGGGGAGATCTGGACCGCGGATCAATACGGCAAGCCCAAAGGCGTGCCGCTGGTCGAGAACCGGAGCAGTCTCGAGGTTCGCGTCGACGTGCAGGAGCTCGAGGCAAGCGGCATGGCCGAGCAGGTCCTGAGCAGGCTCGCCGAGATGCTCGATCTGCCGGTGAAGAAGATCCGCTCCGATCTCGAGAGCACGCAGTACTTCGACTACCAAGCCAAGCCGATCGCCGAGTTCGTTCCCGAGGAGGTCGTGTTCGCGATCCGCGAGCGCCAAGAGGAATTCCCCGGCGTGCAGGTGCGGAACACCAGCGTTCGCGAGTACCCGATGGCACGGACGGCTTCGCACGTGGTCGGGTCGGTCGGTCAGGTGCAACCCGAACAGCTCGACCAGGCGCGCGCAGGCGAGTACGGCCCCAACGACGTCGCCGGCCAGGCCGGCCTCGAGGCCCAGTACGAGAGATGGCTGCGTGGCAGGAAGGGCCTCGTGCGCTACGTGGTCAACTCCGACGGTGAGCGCATCCGCGACCTCGGCGGGCGGGAGCCCACGGCCGGTGGCGACCTCGTGCTCACGATCGACAGCGCGTGGCAGAAGGCCGCCGAGGACTACCTGCGAGAGAGCATCTTCAAGACCCGGCAAGTGCTCGACGAGGATCGCGGCACCAACTACAAGGCGGACGCGGGAGTCGTGGTAGTGCTCGACGTCGAGACCGGTGGCCTGAAGGCTATGGCGTCATGGCCCGACTTCGACCCGCGGTGGTACGTGAGCGGGCTGACGAAGGACCAGCTCTGCTTCCTCGGATACAACGTCAAGTGCGAGGGGGCCGATGAAGCGGCGCCGCTGCTGAACCGCGCCTACCAGGAGGTCTACCTGCCGGGTTCGACGTTCAAGCCGTTCACCGCGCTCGCTGCCGTCAAGGAGGGATATGCGTCGCTGGACACGTCGTACGACTGCCCGGCGTAGTACGTGCACCCCAATGACACGTCGGGCACGGACTTCCTGAATTGGTCGACGTTCGGGCTCGGCTACATGTCCATCAGTGAGGCCCTTTGGCGATCGTGCGACACGATGTTCTACGAGTGGGGCTCCGACTTCTGGTTCCGGTATCAGAACGACCAGCTCGGCGAGGACAACGAACCGCTCCAGAAGCATCTGCGAGCCTGGGGTTTCGAGGAACCCACCGGTATCGACCTTCCGGGTGAAGCGAACGGCTTCCTGCCCGACGCCGCGTGGGGGAACCACCCGGACCAGCAGGACCTCTTCGGCCAGCCCGGATGGAACCCGGGCGGCTACATCCTCACGATGATCGGATCGGGGTACATGTCGGTGACGCCGCTGCAGCTCGCGGCCGCCTATGGGGCGATCGCGAACGACGGACACCTCTGCCGGCCTCACGTGGTCGATCGCGTCATGGCGAGCGACGGCGAGACCGTGCTCAAGCAGGTCCACGGCGGTTGTGATCGCACCGTGCCCTACACGAAGAGAGAGCTTGACTACATCCGCAACGCGCTCACCCAGGTTCCGGTGAGCGGCACGGCGGCCCTTCCGTTCCAAGGCTTCCCGCTCTCGGAGGTTCCGGTGGCGGGGAAGACCGGCACGGCGTTCCGGGGCGAGGAGTTCCAGGACACATCGTGGTTCGCGGCCATGGTGCCCGCGAACGACCCGAAGTACGTGGTGGTCGCGATGGTCGAGCAGGCGGGGTTCGGCTCCGACGTCGCCGCGCCGCTCGTGCGCCGCATGATCGAAGAGATGTACGGCATCGAGCCCGGCGGACAGGTCATCTCCACGACTGGGCAGGACTGATGGACGTCGTCGCGGGTCGCGCCTGGATCGACGAGCGACGGCCGATCAGGCACCTCGACCCGATGCTGCTCATCGTCACGGCCGGGCTGATCGTGATCGGTCTGTTCGCGATCTACTCGGCCACCAGCCAGACCCTTCGGCAGGATGGCCTCGACCCGTTCTCGCGCGTGAACAAGCAGGTTGTGACCGCCGTGCTTGGCATCGTGCTGCTGCTCGTGATGGCCACCTTCGACTACCGGTTCCTCAAGGTGTACGCGGGGTTCATCTACGGGGCGACGATCGCCGGCCTCCTGGTGCTCCAGATCCCGGGGCTGGCTGCAACGGAGACCGGCACGAGCAACTACATCGATATCCCCGGTGTCAGCCTGCTGCAGATCAGTCCGTCGGAGTTCGCCAAGATCGGGCTGATCGTGATCCTCGCCGCGATGCTGTCGGAGCTCCGATCACCGGTCCCCACGGTGGCCGATCTCGTGCGCGTGATCGGGGTGGCGGTGGTGACGATGCTGCTCGTCTTCATCAACGTGGAGATCGGCACCACGATCGTGCTGGCGGCGATCGCGGTCGGCATGCTGGTCGTTGCTGGCACCCACGCGAAGCATCTGATCGCGCTCGCGGCCGGAGCCATCGTGTTGATCGTGCTCGCGTTCCAGCTCAACGTCGTTGAGGACTATCAGGTCGAGCGACTGCTCACGGTCTTCGACTCCGGCTCGGTGAGCGACGACGCCCGCTACAACCTGGATCAGTCGGTGATCGCGGTGGGCTCCGGCGGTATGTTCGGAACCGGATTCCTGCAAGGCTCGCAGACGAACCTCGACTACGTGCCGGAGCAGCACACGGACTTCATCTTCACGGTCGTGGGCGAGGAGTTCGGCTTCCTCGGGTCGGCCTTCGTGCTCGCACTCTTCGCGATGCTGCTCTGGCGCGCGATCCGTATCGCGTACCTGTCGAAAGACTCGTTCGGCACCTATCTCGCGACGGGGGTGGCGTCGATGTTCGCGATCCAGATATTCGTGAACGTGGGCATGGTGATCGGCATCATGCCGATCACGGGTATCCCCCTGCCCTTCCTCAGCTACGGCGGCACCGCCATGCTCGTCAACTTCGTCGCGATCGGCATCCTGTTGAACGTGCACATGCGCAGGTTCAAGTAGCTCGCGACACTGTCCACAGGAACGTCGACCCCTCGGGGCCCGTCGACTCCAGCACCACATCGCCGTCCATCGCGTTCGCCGACATGCGAGCGAGCGTGAGACCCAGACCGACACCCTGATGGGTGCGCGTGTTCAGACTCTCGGCCTGCTCCAGCGGCTCGAATATGCGGTGCAGCGCGTTGGGGTCGATGCCGGGGCCGGCGTCGGTCACGCGCACCTCGGGCCCGGACACCACCATCGTGACGTTGATGACCACCGGGGCGTCGTGTGAGGAGAAGGCGAGCGCGTTGTCGACGAGTTCCTCGATGATGCGACGCGCGGCGGTGCGGTTCAGGCTCGCCATGGCGGGGCCACCGGGTGCGCTCACCAAGACCCGATCCTGGCCCTCGGCCACCTCGTGTGCGACCTGCACGACATCGGCCCACTCGGTGATACCGGCCTCCACCGCTGCCTCGAAGCGGTGAACGAGTCGCGCGAGGCCGTTGGCGCGGTCGACGAGGCTATCGAGGATCGCGCCCCGCTCCTGCTCGGGGGCGGTGCCCTTAGCGAGCGTCTGCGCCATGCCGAGGATGACGGTCACCGGCGTGCGCAACTCGTGTCCGAGGCGCGAGATCAGCTCGTGGCGGCGGGCGGCTCGTTCGAGCAGGGCTTCCTGCGCGATCTCCAGTTGACGAGTGCGGCGGCGTTCCCGCTCGAGAGCCTCGGTCAGCTCCTCGATCACCGTGGGGGTGATCTCGGGAGAGATCACCCCACCTCCGGTGAACGCCTGCCGCACGGCGAACAGGATGTCGTCGCCGTCGCTGTCCTTCAGCACGTACCCCGATGCCCCGGCCACCAGCATCTCCCGTACCGCCCGCTGGTCCTCGGAACCAGTCAGCGCCACGATGCCGAGCTCCGGGAACCGCGACTTCAGCTCGCGGGTGGCGTCGATGCCGTCCATGCCCGGCATCCGAACATCCATGAGCACCACGTCGGGCTGGAGCCCGTCGATCATCGCGAGAGCAGCGGCGCCGTCGGGCGCCTGGCCTACGACGACCATCTCGTCGGTGTCGAGCAGCATCGCCAATGACTCGCGGAACCCGTCGTTGTCGTCGACGAGCAGCACCCGTACGCGGGGCACGGGCGTGGAGAGGGTGGCCACGCTGGCAGGGGCCGCGACGTCGCTCATGGAAGAAGTGTCGGCGCAAACGTCCCACGGCGGTATCCAGCTAACGCCTGGTTCCCTCCGGGGGACAAGGACCCCTCGGTCTGGTCCGGAGGGACTAGGTCCCGTCTCGGTGGATGGTGCGCCGATGGTCCAGGTGGGTTATCGGCACCCGATGCGAGGTCCATCGCAATGATCCGCGGAACGTCGGGTCTGGATACCTGCCGGGTCAACGACACGCCGCTGTTATGCTCTACCCAGACGTTCCCGCCGCAGGTCGCTCGCAGGCCCGGCGGGGTTCTCACCAGTCGAGGAGGCGCGCGACCGCCGCCCGGCCATCAGGCCAGGAGCGCGGACCGCAGGCGCCGGACAAGGACGCAACGGGTGCGCGATTTCGCGCGAGGCCCAGCGGGCGGCTCCTGCCGAAGCGTGGGTGCAGGCATCACTACACCGCTGTTCGCGGTTGCGATGCATGCGTGGACCGATCGTTGCGTTCCTTCCGGCACCGGCGCGACCCCCCGCACCCGCCGAGAGGAGTAACGATGGACCACGAAACTGACATCGCGGCGTCGAAGACGCCGGAGGTCGACGAGCGCGTCGCCGCGTTCCAGCGAGGTGCGCCGCTGCCGAGATCGTCCGCCACGACGCCCGCGCCCCCGATCCGTCGCCCGAAGGGCGACAGACACCGCCCACGCCAGCACACCGCCGAAGGCCGAGCCGGCCTCGGAGGCCGAGGCACCGGCGGGTGAGGACTCTCACAGAGCTGGTGACACTCCCGCGAGCGGCGCGCGACGCCGTCGCCGGGGTGGACGTGGCCGAGGCGCAGGCGGCCGGGGACCGGGGGGTGGAGGATCCTCCACCGCCGCCGCTCGGCACACCCAGGAGGACGACGTTGCAACCCGGTCCGGCGCTCGTCCGACATCTGAAAGGAAGGCGGACGTTGCCCCTCCCGATGCCAGCGGTCCTGAACCTGCAGGTCCGGTGACCTCCGATCCGATCGGCGATTCCACCGTCGTGGCTTCGTCGACGTCCCCGGGAGCGCCCCGTCGGCGTCGCCGCCGCGGGGGCAGAGGGCGAGGTGGTGGCGGCGAGCGCCAGCGCACCGATGTGGCCGACATCGATGGTGTCGATGCATCGCCCGAAGCGCAGACCCCAGAGTCTCAGCGCGACGACGCGGCCCCCGACGCGCGGTCAGGGTCCCGTCCGTCACGCGGCCGCGGGTCTCGAGGCGGAGCCGGCTCGAAGCCGGGGAGTCAGGTCGACGACGCTCCGGCCACGAAAGACGAGCCGCAGCGCAAGAAGCAGATGACCATCGAAGAGCAGGTGGCCTCGGGCGGTCCGACCCGGAGCATCCGAGGAAGCCGTGGCCGCACCGGCCGCAGCGGTCGTGACGGCCGCCGCCGCCGCGAGCCCACCATCCTTCCGCCGCGCATCACCGACAAGCTCATGGTCATCACCGAGCGCGGCGAGCGAGACCAGATCGCGGTGCTCGAGGAAGACGTGTTGGTACAGCACTACGTGACCCGACAGGGTGCGACGTCGATGGTCGGCAACGTCTATCTGGGCCGCGTGCAGAACGTGCTGCCCGGGATGGAGGCCGCGTTCGTCGACATCGGACGGGGTCGCAACGGAGTGCTGTACGCCGGCGAGGTCAACTACCGGCCGGAAGACCTCGAAGGGCCAGCTCCCCGCATCGAGAACGTGCTGAAACCCGGCCAGGCCGTCATGGTCCAGATCACCAAGGACCCCATGGGCGGAAAGGGAGCGAGACTGACGGCCCAGATCTCATTGCCTGGTCGCTACCTCGTGCTCGCACCCGACCAGGATCTCTCCGGCATCAGTCGCCGGCTCCCCGACAACGAGCGGAAGCGTTTGAAGACGATCCTCAAGAAGGTGCAGCCCGCGGGGCACGGCGTGATCGTCCGCACCGCAGCGGAGGGCTCAGCCGAAGAGGCGTTCGTGCACGACATGAAGCGCCTGATCGCGCTCTGGGATGACATCCAGAAGCAGGCCAAGAAGGTCAAGGCTCCCGCGGTGCTCTACGAGGAGCCCGAGCTGACGCTGCGGGTCTTCCGTGACCTGTTCACCGACGAGGAATTCAAGGGTCTCATCACCGACTCGCCTCGGGTTCACGAGCAGGTGCTCGCGTACGTGCGTGACATCGCACCCGACCTCGAGCCGAAGGTCAAGCTGCACCGCGGGAAGCTCCCCGCGTTCGAGGAGCATCGCATCGAGGAGCAGATCCTCAAGACCCTGGATCGCAAGGTCTGGCTCCCGAGCGGCGGGTACTTGATCATCGAGCGGACCGAGGCGATGACCATCGTCGATGTCAACACGGGCAAGAGCGTCGGCAAGACCAACCTCGAGGAGACCGTGGTGAACACCAACCTCGAGGCCGCCAAGGAAGTGGCGCGGCAGCTTCGCCTGCGCGACATCGGTGGCATCATCGTCGTGGACTTCATCGACATGCTGCTCGACAAGAACAAGGGAAAGGTCGAGGACACGATGAAGGAGGCGATGGCGCTCGACAAGACGCGGAGCCAGGTGTTCGAGATCGGTCCGCTCGGTCTCATGCAGGTGACGCGCAAGCGCGTATCCTCTGGCCTGGTCGAATCGTTCTCGGAGACATGCCCCACCTGCGAGGGCCGAGGCATCCTCATCAATTATGGATCGTGAGCAGCGAGCCTGGCTCTCCCGCGTTCCCGCTCACTCTGGAGGAAATCATGTATGCGGTGATCAAGACTGGCGGTAAGCAACAGAAGGTGCAGGCTGGTGACGTGATCGAGGTCGAGAAGATCGTGCACGAGGGCGAGACGATCACGTTCCAGCCGCTGCTCGTCGTCGACGATGACGGTGCGACCCACGTGGGCGCCGACGCCGTCAAGGCCTCCGTCACCGCGAAGCCGCTGGGGGAGAAGAAGGGCGACAAGGTTCGCATCTTCAAGTACCGGCCCAAGAGCGGCTACGCGCAGCGCGGTGGGCACCGCCAGCTCCTCACGCTGCTCGAGATCGAAAGCGTGACGCTCGGTTCCACCCAGAAGGCGGCGCCCAAGAAGGCGACCGCCAAGAAGACGACCGCCAAGAAGACCACGGCCAAGAAGACGACCGCCAAGAAAACGACGGCCCGCAAGCCTGCGAAGCCCGCCGGAGACGAGGATGCGGCCGCGGAGAACTCTCAGGCCGATGCACCCGAAGCCGACGAGGCGTAAGGCGCGCGGATCTCCCTGCTAGGCTGGAGACCTTATGGCACACAAGAAGGGCGGCGGCTCGTCCCGCAACGGCCGTGACTCCAACGCGAAGCGCCTCGGCGTGAAGGCCTACGGCGGCGAGACCGTGACCGCGGGTTCGGTGATAGTGCGTCAGCGCGGCACCCGCATCCACCCCGGCGACGGTGTGGGCAAGGGCGCCGACGACACATTGTTCGCCCTGCGAGAGGGGCAGGTGTCCTTCACCGACTCTCGTGGACGCAAGTTCGCTTCGGTCCTGTCTGACGGATAGCCTCTCAGCGGGTCCTTCTTTCGCCGATCTCCTCGACCCACTCCTGGATAGCCTGCTTCGCGTTACCGCCTCTCGCGGTCAGGTACCTCACGTTCTCGCGTTGATGACGACGTTTCGACGATCGCTGCATCGCAGCGAGCGGACCGAGCGCGGGCCGTGCCGATGACCCTCCCACCGGGCCGGTCGACGTCTCGAGAGGGGGTGGCTGCGAGAAGTAGAAGGCCGTCTCGATCCGGTCGCCCCCGTCGTCGTGCGCAACGAGCAGGATCGGCGACGCCTTCACGCGCTTGGCTGAGCGGATCGCGGAGATTTCGAGCCGCGTCTCGCCTGCCGTTTCCCGATCCTCGAACACGAGCGCGTCGTCGTCCAGACGCAGCGTGCCCTCACGATCGCGCACGTCGCCGCGCCGAAGATGCACCCTCCATACCGTCACCGGTTCCACCATGGCCGTATCATCGTCCGCCCGAGCGTGCTGTGACCACCGTAGGCTGGTGATCATGGGGTTCGTCGATGAGTGCACGGTGTTCGCTCGCGCGGGGCGGGGAGGCGACGGGTCAGCCTCCTTGCACTCCGAGCCGTTCAAGCCTCTCGGGGGGCCTGACGGCGGCGACGGTGGCGACGGCGGCTCGATCGTGTTCGAGGTCTCGCGCGGTGTCCACGATCTCTCATGGCTCGCCGATCACCCACACCAGCGTGCATCGGCAGGTGGGTCCGGTCGCAAGTCCAAGCGCGACGGCGCTAGGGGTGACGATGTAGTCGTCCCCGTGCCCGATGGCACCGTGGTCTTCGACGACCAGGGCTTGCTGGCCGACCTCGTGGGCGAGGGCGCGCGCGGGCTGGTCGCCGTAGGCGGAAGGGGAGGCCGCGGCAACGTCGCGTTCGCGAGCGCACGCAACAGGGTCCCCCGCACGGCTGAGCCAGGGGAAGATGGCGAGGAGAAGAGGCTCCGCGTGGAGCTGCGAACGGTGGCCGACGTGGGGCTCGTGGGGCTTCCCAACGCCGGGAAGTCGACGCTGCTCGCGCGGTTGACAGCGGCGAAGCCCAAGATCGCTGCCTACCCGTTCACCACCCTGACACCGAACCTCGGTGTGGCCGGCGGCGTCGCCGATCGGTTCGTGGTCGCCGATATCCCGGGGCTCATCGAAGGCGCCAGCACCGGCAAGGGGCTGGGGCACCGGTTCCTTCGACACGTCGTCCGCTGTCGTGCTCTCGTGCTGGTAGTCGACCTGTCTGTCGACCGCCCAGCGCGCGACCTGGCTACCCTCCGCGCTGAGCTCGAGGCCTACGACCCTGAGCTGGCGACGAGGCCGTCGATCGTCGTCGGCACGAAAGCCGATCTCATGGAAGACCCTGCCGCGGCCGCGCGCTCGCTGAGTGACGATGCGCTCGCCATCTCGGCCATGACGGGCGCCGGGCTGGATGAGCTGCTCGATCGGCTCGGGATCCTTTCGCACGAGGCGGAACTGGCACAGCCCGAGCGTCACTCCTACGTGGTGCTGCGACCGGGGCGCCCGCGG
Source organism: uncultured Actinomycetes bacterium (assembly GCA_963831325.1). Lineage (GTDB taxonomy): Bacteria > Actinomycetota > UBA4738 > UBA4738 > HRBIN12 > JAOUEA01. The sequence goes on along the minus strand of CAWHQA010000009.1, from coordinate 1,359 downwards.
TTCACGGTCAACCGAGACCCCGACGGTCGCTGGCGGGTCGCAGGGAGGTCGGCGGAGCGGTGGGTGCTCGAGACCGATCTCGACGACGAGGGAGCTGTCGAGACGCTGCAGGGTCGGCTCCGAAAGGAAGGCATCGAACGCAAGCTCGCCTCGCTCGGGGCGCGCCGAGGCGACGAGGTCGCGATCTTGGACCGCGTCTTCGAGTATCTCCCCGACGAGGAGACCCAGGTGCCCACCGGCTCCATCCACGAGGAGCACCGAATGACCCAGGCGAAGCGTCTCCTTCGTGAAGAGGACGAAGCCTGGCGCGTCCTCTGTGAGCGCTTCGAGCGGATCTCCGAGGACCGGTTCGAAGACCCGTCGCTCTCGCCGGAAGGCTGGTCGCCCAAGGACGCGATGTTCCACGTGGCCGGTTGGATGGACGATTGCCGTCGGCAGCTCGAGCGCATGCGTGACGGCTCATTCGACCCTTCGGAGGAGACGCGCGAGACTATCGAACGCCAGAATCAAGCGTGGTTCGAGCTCTCGCGCACGCTGGACCCGGCCGACGTCCGATCGCGGTTCGCGACCTCGCATCGGCGCATGGTCGAAGCCTTCCGGGCTCTCGGCCGCGCTCTCGACGAACCGGCGCCCGAGGCGGTCGAATGGTTCGAGGAGTCAGGCGCCCTGCACTACGCCAAGCACGACGAGGACCTGCGGGCGTTCATCGAGGCTCCCCGATCGTGACCACCACCGCCGCCACGGAGCTCGCGGCTTCTCCGAAGGCGTCCGGCCTGCCGACTAGGATGGGCGGCGTGAGAACCCGCCTCGGCATCATGGGCGGCACGTTCGACCCGATCCATTACGGGCACCTGGTCACGGCCGAGGAAGCCTTGGCTCAGTTCGAGCTCGACGAGGTGCTGTTCGTACCGACGGGAAGTCCCTGGATGAAGGAGCACGGGGCCGTCTCGCCGCCGGAGGACCGCTACCTGATGACCGTGATCGCGACCGCGTCGAACCCCTTGTTCGGCGTCTCGCGTATCGAGGTCGACAGGAACGGACCAACGTATGCCGTCGATACGCTCCGCGAGCTGAAGCACGAGCGGGGCGATGACACCGACCTGTTCTTCGTCACCGGGGCAGACGCCGTGCTCGAGATCGTGCAGTGGAAGCAGCCCGACGAGCTGTTCGCGCTCGCGCACTTCATCGCTGCGACCCGGCCGGGGTTCGACCTCGAGGCTTTCGAGGCGCATGCGCCGACGAAGCACCCGGGCATCACGGTCATGAACGTGCCGGCGCTTGCGATCTCATCGACCGATGTGCGGACCCGGGTGCATGCGACACGTCCGATCCGCTACCTCGTGCCCGAGGGCGTGAAGA
>CAWHQA010000008.1:0-137909 GCA_963831325.1 uncultured Actinomycetes bacterium | reverse complement strand
CAACGCCCAGGATCGTCTCTGGAGAGTAGAGGTGTACCTGATCTACCTGTTCATGCTCGGGGTGGGCGCGAGCGGGCTCAGCGGCTTCTTCGGTCATGTCTTCACGCCCGATGCCGTCGCGGAGTCGATCGACTGGCCGAAGGGTAGTCCGTTCCAGCAGGAAATGGGTTTCGCCAACCTCGCACTCGGGGTCTTGGGTCTCATCGCGGCGGGGCGCAGGGACGGCTTCCGTGAGGCGACGGTGATCGCGGTCACCATCGTGGGGGTGGGTGCGACGCTGGTTCACGCCATCGACATCATTCAGGAAGGCAACCTGGCTGCGGGAAACTCGATCCAGAACCTGGCGAATCTTCTCAGACCGGCTCTGCTGATACCGATCCTCATCGTCAGTCGTCGTTGTGAGGACGCCGGAGCGATAGGTGTCTCTTTCGACCAGTGGCGGATGAGGATTGTCGGGACTGCAGGAGTGGTCACGGCCGTCGTTGGCACCGGCTTCGGTATCGGTTCCACGCTGGAACTGGCTGTGCCGGTCACCGTAGTCGCGACTGGCCTAGCGGCGGGCATCGCGGCACGGGCGGCGATCGGCCCTCGTCTCGCCAGAACGAAGGAGTAGCCGAACCCGGAACACGCCTCGGGCGCCTCGCTGCCGCCGGGTCGGTCTCAATCCAACTTGCCTGCTGGCAAAGCCAACGCGAAGATGCGCCCCGTGGAGACCCCTGACACCCGTTACGCGAAGACCGAAGACGGAACCTATCTCGCCTACCAGGTGGCGGGCGAGGGTCCAGACCTGGCCTGGCAGCTCGACTTCCAGAACAACGTCGAGGACGTGTGGGAGGATCCGGTCGGTGCCGCCTGGTATCCGGCTCTGGCCAGGTTCTCTCGACTGATCTTCCACGACCGACGTGGTGTGGGTCTGTCCAGCCGGAACGTGTCGCCGCCGAACCTCGAGACGCGCGTCGCCGACCTCGAAGTTGTGCTCGACGCTGCGGGAGCTGACCGCGTGGCGCTGGCGGGCTTCTTCGAATTCGGCGCCCCCAACGTCTTGTTCGCGGCTTCTCATCCGGAGCGCGTGCGATCGATCGTATGGATGGAGCCGATGGCGCGCTGCGTCTGGATCCCCGAATATCCTTGGGGCTACCGGCCTGAAGAGATAGAGGCTGAACAGCAGCTCCTCGAGCTTTGGGGCACGCCCGAATACGGTCGCGCGTTCCAGGCGCAGCAGGCAGCCCGTGGCAACGTGTTCCCCGCTTCCGTGGCGGACTTCATCGTTAAGGCAGCGCGCCATGCCTGCACGCCTGATGTGGCCAAGGAGCTCTCGAGGATCTGGTACGAGACCGACGTCAGAAGCGTGCTCCCGGCAGTGCAGGCCCCCACTCTTCTGCTCGTCCATGGCGGGAAGGAAGAGACGGTCGCCGAAGCGGATCACATGGCGTCGATGATGCCGCACGCGGAGGTCCGGAAGATGCCCGGTGCCGCCTGGGAGGTCGAGGAGGTGCCGGTGTGGGCGGAGGAAGTTCGAGCCTTCCTCGGTGGGAAGGCGCCTGCTGTGGACCTGCATCGCGTCCTGGCGGCCGTGCTGTTCACCGACATAGTCGGTTCCACGCAACGCCTCACTGAGATGGGAGACGCAGCCTGGCGTTCGATCCTTGCACGCCATGACGAGCGTGCTCGCTCCGAGGTCTCTCGTTACGGCGGGCGGTACGTCGGCTCCACCGGAGACGGACTCTTGGCGACGTTCGACGGTCCGGCTCGGGCGGTGACGTGCGCCCAAGCGATCGCTCATGCCGTTGCAGACCTCGGGATCCAGATCCGAAGTGGCGTGCATACCGGCGAGGTCGAGCTCGATGGCGACGACGTGCGCGGCATCGCAGTGCACATCGGCGCTCGGGTCGCGGCCCTAGCCGGCCCATCCGACGTCTTGGTGTCCCAGACGGTGAAGGACCTCGTTGCAGGTTCAGGTCTGACGTTCGAGGACGCCGGCGAGCATGAGCTGAGAGGCGTCCCCGAGCGCTGGCACCTCTACCGAGTGGTGGGTTGATGGGGCGAATAGCTCAGACGATGCCGTGGCTGACGGCCGGATCGGCCTCGTCGCCGGTGACGATACTCCTTACCTGGCCGGGAGCTGACCAACCGCCCCCGGGGCCTAACCCGTTCCGTGTGAAACCCCGACCGGGAGGAGCCCGAAACGCCCCGAACGGCTACGGGGAGATGCTCATGCCTGGAGCTGAGCGATGATTCGGGCGGTGACTTGTCAACTACTCTGAGGGCCGAGCGAGCGATCTGGATCGCGGCCTCGCGCCCTCATCTCGGCATGATGGACCCTTAGTCCATCTCGTCGGGAGCCGGCGAGCCGGTGCCTCGATCGAGCGTGCCGTGGTCAGCACAACCAGTTGGCGGAAATCGCGACTCGGCTGCGTCCAGGCGTCGGCGGAACGCTCTTCCCCCGAAGGCAGCCATAGTCACGAAAGACAGCACGGCACCGAGGGTCCCCAGGATGCCGTTCGTGATCATGGCTCCGTCGATGAGGATGCTCGACAGGAGTCCGACGAACACCCCCCCGCCGGACGATGCTGTTCAAGCTCGCGATCGCCGCGGGAGCGGTGTAGAGCCCTTGCACCCAGTTGGGCCCGCGATCATCAATCCCCGACCCGGCAAGGACGTGGAGAGGGTCGTCGTTCGTCGGCATCAGAAAGTAGGGAGCCATCTCGGGAGCGATCTCCGTGTAGTAGTGACGGATGATCCGCCCCATACCCTGGCTTGCTGCGAACCAGGCGACCCACGCCTGCAGCGGGTTTAGTAGTGGGCGCTGAGGGAGTCGAACCCCCGACCTTCGCCTTGTAAGGGCGAGACGAACGTGCTGGTCAGGGCGCTGAGCTGCGGAAACGGTGTGTCGTCAAGTACCGCTGAGTACCTTGGAGTACCTTCGGCTCGTTATGCAGCCTTGCCGAAGTCCACTCGCCGTCGACCTACCTCCTCGAGACTGACCGCGTTCCTGGTTCGGTGTGCGATCTGGGCGTACTGGCGCGGGCGACAGGCTCATCGCTGTGCGTCGGGAGACTCCATCTCGAAGACCTGACGGATCTCGACCTCGCCCTCAGCGCCGTACTCGCCCGGGTAGATCCGGGCAAGAGCCTCGAAGGGGACACGGTTGGCCCATTCGACGGCCTCATCCATCGACTCGACCTGGAGGATCCAGTAGCCCGCGACGGCATCCTTCTCACCGAATGGACCGTCGATGGCGGTCCGCTGCCCTCCCGAGAACCTCACTCGCTTCCCCTCACCGCTCGGGTGGAGCCCTGCGAGGTCGAGGAGCACTCCCGCCTCCTTGAGCTCAGCGTTGTACTTCCCCATGGCGGCGAGGAGTTCCTCGCTGGGCCTCGCTCCCGGTTCCGGATCCCCCTTGATCATCAACATCACTCGCATGCTGTGCCCCCTTCTTGGATCGAGTCGGCCGTCTAGCTGGTCGTCGGTCGATGCCTTCCGCCGCAGGTCTCAGGGTTTTCACCATGCCCTTGTCCGGCCGCGGCGGATCAGGAGATATGGAAGTCTGTGTGCTTGTCGTCTCCGTAGTAGCGGGCGTGAAGGTAGTCGAAGTCGGCTAGCACTCGGAGCGCCTTGGGGACGTCGCCTTCGTCGGGAAGACGCAACCACAACGCGCATCGACCCTCGCGCGCATAGTCGAGGTAGAGTTCCAGGCCCTCGGAGTCATCGATGATGGCGCCGACCACCTTGGCCGTCACATCCCGCCGCTCCATGTACGCGACGTTGTTCTCTAGGGTCTGTTTGCCCGTGTAGAGCTTGATGTCCTGAGGGAGGAACCCCCTTTCGATCAGCGCCGCCTCCGCCCGCTGCGACTCCGCTGTGTCGGCGAGGATCGCGACGAGGAAGCCGGTCGCTTGGAACTTCCAAGGGCGTGAAGAAGGATCCGTCACGTCCATCGGGAAGACGTTGTCAGGCTTATCCATGAGATGACCCCCTCGAGGTGCTCAAATGACTAGGGCGATGCCCAATCCGAGCAGCCAAAGAGACCACGCGACGTACAGGATCGGGATTGCCGCGTCGGCGAGAGCCCATCCCCGTTCTTCGTTCGGTCCGAGGAACTCCGCTGAGCCAACTGCCAGTCCTGCCCCGATGACGATCCCCGGCCACCCCAACCACGTGGGCAGTGCCGTCCCCTGGATAATGCCGACGCCGATCAGCACTGACCAGGCGCCCGTGAAGAGATATCCGAGGTGTTCGCCGACTCCGACCCCGAGGTACTGGTGCAGGGCGCGGAAGACAGCGGCGTGGGCCTCGCGCTGCTCCGACCCGAGGTTTGGGTCCGCGTAGGCGCGGGCGAGCGCGGGTACGACGTACACCCACCGCAAGAGGCCCAACATCTGGACGAGACCGGCGAGGACTCCGATGGTCGTCGCCATCGGGACGATGCCCCCGAATCCGAGGACCTGCCCGAGCAGCACCGCTCCGACTATTAGCAGCAGTCCTGACAGCATGAACGTCCACCACAAGAGGATCAGGGACGAGCCACCAGCGCGGAACCGTTCGAGGATCTCGGCCGTGGGTCGGCGCAAGATGTCGGGATAGTCGAACCGTTTTCCGAGCAGAGCGAAGTTGACGTTGAACCAGAGCGGCGCGACGATGAGCATGACGCCCGCAGCGCGTTCTACGTTCACGGAACATCTCCGGCTGCCGTCTCCCGGACTTCGGGAGCCGCTCGGAACAGGGCTGCGAGGAGGAACAAGGTCAGAAGTCCGAAGACGACGCATCCGCTCGCCCCGAAGATCGGGAACCGCTCATCGATGTTCCTCGTGATCACGTACGAGCTCACGAACCAGCCAAGCGCCCAGGCAGGCGGGTTCGCAACGGCCCACCAGAACGCACTCGGGATCCGATGTCGTGCGAGCACCAGCGCCTGCGTCAGGCCAACCGCGGCACCGTTCACCGCACCCATGATGGCGAGGTCTCCTCGGGCGATCGAGTAATCGACCAGGGCCGCTCCCGCGACCAGGCCCACAGCCATGCCCACAGTGGTCGCCGGGATCCAGAGCCACGAGACCCGCTGCCGCAGGGCGAACCACTCTGCCGCCCCGATGACTGCGCCCACGATAAGGCCTCCGGCGAGCGCTGCTCCCACGGAATCGACTCCGTCCACGGCCAGGTCTGCGATCAACCCTCCGATCGGGAAGCTGACCAGAATCGCCACCGGCCAGAGCCACAAGCGACGCGCGGTACCCATCAAGTCGTCCGACGCATCCATGACGGTCCTCTCTCCTACACGAGGTCAGCTCGCCACCGGCGTCGGGGGCGGCGGCGCAGTCGTCACCGCCCGGGGCGTGTGGCCGGCGCGAATCGCCACGGCGAGGAGTCCGAGCCCCCACGCTGTCGCGATCAGCCAGAGCAGCCCTCCGACGACCGGGATCAGCGCGAGCGCCCGGAGAATCACCAGGCCGACGAGGAACGCGACGTACCTCGAGGAGGTCCGCATCACCAGGCGCCCGACTCCGTGCGTCGCCACCGTGTACCCGATCGTGTAAATCAGGGCGAGCGCGAACAGGACGAAGAGCCCGAGCGGGATCCCTACAACAGTGACGAGCAGGATCACGGCGGCGATCGGCAGCAGGAAGAAGAGCGCGATCCCCCACCCGATGCTCGAGCCCAGACGAGCCCGGATCGCCTCTACGACACCCTCGTCCAGTTGTGGGGCGAATGCCAGCAACAGCAGACCGAGGATCAGTACCGATACCGTATAGCCGAGCCACCACGCGAAGCGGCCGGCGAAGCCTTCCGTGTCATAGTCGAACTTCGTCGCGACATTGGTCCGCGAACCCCTGATCGTCGCCCCTTCCTCCACCGTCGGGTCGCCTTGCGTCACCAGGTCGCCGCCGATCTCGGCTCCCGATCGAACCGTGACGTCGCCCTTGAACACGACCACGTCTCCGTTCACGGTGCCGGAGATCTCGGTATCGCCGTTGAGCACGAACACGTCCTCGCGGACGGTCCCCTCGATCGACGCCGGGCCATTGAGGATGGCCGCAGCGTCCACGGTCCGGTCTTCCTCGACGATTAGCTGACCGGTCAGGACGACCTGATCGTTCTCATCAAGGCTCGACCCGTCGTCCTGAGCAAGCGCAGGGCCCGCGAACGACAGGAGAAGCACCCCCGCCCCTGCCAGGGCCCTGATCAACCTGCCTGAGCTGGATCCGGGTGCCATGGCTCCTCCTATCGTCACCCTTCTTCGACCCGACGCGCTGGTTCGTTTCATGCGAGTCGGTCATGTCCTATCCGAAGGCGAAATTCGAGGCGACTGAGTGGTCGCTTCCTAGGGCGTTCAGCCGCCCTGCATCGCCTGCATGTTCTTCATCATGACCGCCTCGGCCGTCCGCAGTTCTTCGCTGGGGCTAAACGACATGAACTCGGGCCGGGCTCGTTCGCCACCGGGACGTGGCCGGGCGCCGTATAGAAGGCGTCGCCTGCCTCGAAAACCTCGTCACGGTCGGCGTATCGAGCGGTCATGCTGCCCTTGATGACGTAGCCCCAATGCGGCACTGGCAGCGGTCGTCCGGAAGCCCCTTCATGAAGGGCGTCGCGTCGATGTCTTCGACGAGCGTCGTGAACGTCACGGTGTAACCGTCAAGCTCGTCGCGCAGATCCACTACCGGGCCAGCCTCTTGGCGTTGTGCGCACTGGCGCTTGAGACCTTCGGCATTCCATCGCCTCCTTCGTCTGCGTCGTGCGCAGGCTAGAGGCCGAGAGGCTACGCCCTTAGGGTGTTCGACGACCATGCCGGCGCAGCGGTGGCCAGAGGCGTCTCTTCGAACGGTCTGATCATCGGCGTGTCGCCAAGGAGCCCCGGGCCGAAGCCGGGGCTCCGAGTGCGCCTGGGGGCTCCTCGCCCCAGTGGAGCCAGCCTAGGACCCTCCTCGCACGGCGCTCGGCGACTCAGGAACCCTGACTGTCGCGTCCATCGCGGTGAGCGCGGACGGCCTGAACCCCTTCACGACCAGATAGATGCCCAGCGATAGCTCCCAGAAGGCTTCCGGGATCGTCATCAGGCCCTGGATGGGGCCACTGCCCTCGATGACATCGAACATCACCAGGAGTCCGGCGATGATGATCAACGGGCCACCGATGAGTCCGAATATCGACAGGCCCCGCGGCACCAGCTCGGACTTGTACATGAGCCAACCCAGGATCAAGCCGTTCCCGACGCCGACGAAGAAGCCCGGCCCGAGCCGGAACGACCACTCGTAGACCGCTTCAAGTCCTTGGCCAAGGGCCGAGTCCAACCCGCCCGGAGCGTCCTGCCGGAGCGTCGAGATGGCCAGCATGCACACGAGGCCGAGCGCGATGAACACGCTCTCCATCACGCGGGCCGTCACGAAGCCGACTGCCCCCGGTTCGTTCACCCGCTTGTGGATGGAGTAGGGCACCACCGCGGTGCCGATGTTGGCGATGATGAGGACGAGTTCGAATGCCGCCCCCAGCGCGATCAATGCCAACGCCTCGTCGCCCTGGCCTAGTACATAGTCCGTCCCGTCGTCGAGCACCGGGGCGTAGAAGAAAAATCGCGCGGGTATCGACGTGACGAAGGTGACGATCCATAGCCACCCCGTGAGACGCGCGATCCTCTGGTAGTCCATGCGGTTCCCCCTCCCTTTCAGCTGCAACAGAGACCGTACCCCGACAGGCCGGGCACCACACCACTGCCATAGTCAGATGAATCCATGGCCGCCGACTCCGGCAGCGCCGCGACGTCGAGCGGTGGCGAGTCTGGGCGCGGCTGTGGAGACGCGGGCGCGCCTGACACGTTGTTTGACAGTGCCGCCGCTGATTGGACCGCTGTCGCATAGGCGCACATGAGCGCGGGTCGAAGCGGGTACGCGCCTTCTGTCCGCCCAGCCGATCACGCCGCCGTCAAGGCTCCTAGGGTTATGCCGACGTTATGCAGCTGGCGATGTGAGGCCTCTGACCAGGAGCGACCGAGAGAGAGTCGTCCCCACCAGGCGACTCTTGCAAGGTCGGGGAGCTGGAACCAACCGGCCCCGGGAGGGCCTTGACCGCTTCCCTCTCAGGGATAGTAGCCACGCCCTGCCCACCTCCATCTCCGCAGGTGAGGACCGGTCTTGGTTATCCGATGAGTACCTTCCAGTTCCTTTGGATTCGGTCGGCTCCTTGACCAGGCGTTGACCAGATTGGGAAATGAGCGTCGGGCAAGCTTACGGTCGCGACTGCGAGCCGCTGCGTCACCCCGATCGCCGCTCACGAAGGAACGAACCGAACGCTGTCGAGGAAGACACGCTCCCTCTAGTTCTCTCGCCTAGTTCCCCTGGCGCTGCGCGGCAGCCTTGATCAGATCCTCCACCATGGCTTGCGGGTTGAAACCTGCGGGTGCCTGGCGCGGCGGGAAATCCTTGAAGGTGGCCACGTGCTGCTGAACGATCGCCGCGGCGGGCATGATGGTCCAGAGCTTCTCGCCAACGTAGATCGGGTAGGCGGGCGCCTCCATATGCTGCTCGAGGGGATCCACCCGCAGGTTCACGGGGAGCGGAACCGTGGGTCGGAGTAAGGCCCCCGCGAACCAGTCATCCTTGGTTTGGAAGTGGACCTTCCAGTTGTTGTACCGGATGGCGAAGAGCTCGTGCTCGCCGTAGTAGAAGAACTCGTGGCGGGGTGACTCATCGGTCTCGCCCGTCAGATATGGGAGCTGGTTGTAGCCGTCCAAGTGGACCCGGAAGTTCTTGTCACCGGCCTGGTAGCCCTCCAGGAGCCGCTCTTTGATGTCCGGGACACCAGCGGCGGCCATGACGGTCGGGACCACGTCTTCGAGCGAGACGATGCCGTTCAGTACTTGACCAGCCGGGATCTGGGCGGGCCAACGGATCAGCAAAGGCGCGCGGAACCCGCCCTCCCATCCCAGGCCCTTCTCCCCCCGGAAAGGCGTGGTGCCGCCGTCCGGCCAGGTGAACTTCTCAGCACCGTTGTCGCTGGCGAAGATGACGATCGTGTTCTCGGCGATGCCGAGCTCATCCAGCTTGTTGAGCAGTTGGCCCACGACCCAGTCGAGCTCCTGCATGCCGTCCGCGAAGAGCCCCAGACCGGTCTTGTCACGCCACCGCTCGGATAGGTGGGTAAAGACGTGCATGCGCGTGGTGTTGTGCCATAGAAGGAACGGCTCGCCGGCATCATGCGCTCGATCGATGAAGTCGAGCGAATGCGCCAACAGGTCATCCTCGACGGTCTCCATCCGCTTACGTGTCAGCGGCCCCGTGTCGGTGATGGTCTGCTTCCCCACTCGGCCGAATCGTTCGTCCTCAGTCGGGTCGTCAACGTCTGTGGCCTTGCAGTCAGGACGCCACGCGGTGCGAACAACTGCTGGAAGATCGGGACATCCTTCGGGTAGTCGGGCTGCTCGGGCTCCTCTTCCGCATTCAGGTGATACAGGTTGCCGTAGAACTCGTCGAAGCCGTGGATCGTCGGGAGGAACTCGTTGCGGTCGCCCAGGTGATTCTTGCCGATCTGGGCGGTCATGTACCCTTCTGGCTTGAGCAGCTCGGCAAGAGTCGGGTCCTCGGGTTGGATGCCCTGGAGGGCGCCTGGCATGCCCACGGTCGTCAGGCCCGTGCGCAGTGGGAGCTGCCCGGTGATGAATGCTGCCCGCCCGGCAGTGCAGCTCGCCTGGGCGTAGGCGTCGGTGAACAGTGCGCCCTCGGCTGCAACCCGGTCGATGTTGGGCGTCGTGGTGCCCATGATTCCGCGGTGGTACGCCTCGACATCGAACCAGCCGACATCGTCGGCCAGGATGAGGAGTACGTTGGGCTTGTCAGTTGCCACCTGTCTGCTCCCTTCCGTGCGCAGTGACCGTCCACCGCGACGATCTCGTTCCAATCCGAGTGCCCACCTCAGAAGTGAGCCCGAAGGGCGTCACCTTACCCAGGTGCCTCGACGGTTGTCTGGGGGAATCCGCGGGGAGGTCAATGCTGCATCACGCTGTTCGGATGATGTCGACTGGTGCGAATGTCCGGATGATGTTGATGATGCAAGAGAGCCTCGGGAGCTGGAGGGATGGGAAGACTAGGGAAGCCATCGTGAGCTTCGTGCGCTCGGTATCAGAAGACGGTCCAGATTCCGTGCCGCCAGAGGATCGGATCGCCGTCTTCGACAACGACGGGACCTTGTGGTGCGAAAAGCCGATGCCGATCCAGCTCGACTTCATCCTCCGTCGCCTCGCTGCGATGGCCGAAGAACAGCCCGAGCTGCGTGAGCGACAACCCTGGAAGGCGGCCCACGAACAAGACCACGCCTGGCTCGGTGCGGTCGTAGCTCAACACTACGCCGGCGATGACACGAATGACCCCGACCGCTGCTGCACCCTCGACTTGAAGTTCGGGTAGTCCAGCCGTTCCGTCTCGACCTCGAGGAACCTCGACCACTCGTCTCGGCTCAGCGCTTAGGGTGAAAGCCGGGTAGCACACAGCTCGGGTATAAGGGTCCGAGCCGTGCTCGGCATCCTTGACCCTCACCCACGTCGCGCTTCGAGCCCCAGAGCGCCCCCAGCGCGACCGATGGTGCCCGGAGAACGTTCGGCCCGGCTACCGTCCGCTCGAAGGCTCGCGGAATCCGGCCTCTACTCACTTTGGGATGGGCTCGACGGCGGCTGTGCGCGCCCCGGCGCAGGCAGCCTCTACCACCCAGATAGGCGAGGGTGTCCATCTCTGAGGTCGTCGGGCAACTACTCCGCCAGCCCCGACGGCTTCGAGTGGTCCGATTCCAGTTCTGGGGCTAGGCGTCGTACTGGCCGCCGAGCTCCGCCGCCTGGGGCTTAGCTTTGTGCCCGGCCTCTTGAAGGATCGCCGGGACCTCGGGGTCGGAGACGAAGTTCTGAAAGCCCTCCTGGTCCCAGTCGAAGAGCACCCAGACCCGGTCGTCCTCATTGGGATCGCGAAAGACGGTCGAGCCCTTGGACCCGTGCTGCTTTCGCTTCTCAGCGCCCTTGGTTGAGAAGATCTTCATCCAGCGGTCGAAATCTTCGACCCTCGCCGTTGTCAGGATCAACTCTCTCCCCTCCTCTGTGGAATGTCGTCGCGCTCCTTGACATCTCCCGCGCATCGTCGTCTACGACAGGCCAGGGCGCAACCCGGCCGCCTCCTCTAAGCCACGCCCCAGCAGCCGCGCACGGCCCCGGGTCATGAGCCTCTGCCCAGGCGCGGCCGCTCGGGTGCTTGTATGGGTTACTCGAACGCAGCGCCTACCGCCGATGGTCGACGCTCCATCTGGTCAAGACCGGATGCCTCTTCGGTCCAGAAGCGCCATCCGCGGGCGCGCGGTGTCGAACCGACAGCTCGCCAGATCACCTCAGTCGCGGTCTGGCCAAGGGGCGACATCGACCTCGTTGCCCTCGGCGTCGGCCAGCGTCCACCACCCCGGCGCGTTCTCGTCGCTGACGACGTGACCACCGGCGGCGAGCGCCGCCGCGACGCGCGCCTCCGCCTGGTCGTGCGGCACGTAGAGGTCGATATGGATTCGGTTGCGTTGGGGGCGCGGGGCATCCATCTGCTGGAACCAGACCGGCGGCCCCTGGAAGAAGGGATCGATCAGGTCCTCGTCGGCAACCTCCCGGTAGCCGAGAACGGCGCGCCAGAACGGCATCACATCGGGTATGACCAGCGCGTCGATCGCGATCTGGACGATCTGCAGGCCGGTCAGGTCGACGGGGACGCCCAGTTCGCGCGCCGCGTCCGAGATCTGCCGAGCCAGTGCGACGTCGCGCTCGGTCAGCCCGCCCTCGCTGTGCGTCTCGAGGCGCACCGTCACGCCGTGGTACCGGAGGTCGACATCAGGGTGATGGTTCGCGGCGTCGGCCAGCTTGCCGATCTCGTCTACCAGCGCGACGCCCGCCGCGAACGACCCGGTGCGGAAGCGCGTGGACGCGGCGTCCCTCACCACCCGCCAGTCGAGCTCGTGGAAACGCTGCGGTGCGATGGTCTCGGTCATCCGTCCCTCCTCGCCATGAGGCCGATGAGCCTACCCGGGATCATGGCCCGGGTGCGGGCTCGGACGTGACATGGTCGACCCTCCGCTCCCTGTCGCAGGCAGAAGGTTCGCGATCGCGCCGACCAGCAGCGCTCGGCGGTAAGCAGATTCGCGCAGTCCACGCATCGCCGACCACACCCGCATGTACGCGTCGTTCCTGTGTTCCCCCGAGAGTCGCTTCACCCTCGCTTGATGTTCGTCTAGTCCAGCCGCTCCGTCTCCAACTCGAGAACCGCAGCCACTCGATTCCGCCCAGCGCCGGGGGTGACTCGGGCCAGCGTCCGGACCGTGCTCGGCATCCTTCCCCAGGCCGCGTGGCGCTTCGAGCTCGTGCTCCCCCGCGGGAGGTGCCTGGCAGGGCAGTCGGCCGGCGACAGCCTCGCGGTTGCATGCGAGCCTTGGACCAGTTCGCCCTCCGAGCCTCTTGGTTCTGGAGCTCGTCTCACTCGATCGGTTGAAGCATCCCATTGGTTCGGCTCCACGTAGAACCCCCGGTCGCGCTCGAGGTTGATCTCGACCGGTACGAGCCGCCGGGATCACGAAGCTTCCCGCCTGGGAACTCGAGACCGGTCCACCCCGCCCACTCTGCGACCGTCCCCGTGATGCGCATCGAGTTCCACAGACCTGGCCGAACGACGCTCCCATCTTGGCGTGCACGCGGAAGCACGGGTCGAAGGAAAGGCCATCCGGCCGGAACCAGGTCGCGACTCATCCATCGCGATCAACGGGAAGCGGTGCTTCCACGACGGGCGGACGGGCGCGACGAGATTGACGAAGCCGGCTGGCCTTCAGGCATAGGCTTATGAGCATTGTCGAGGAAGGGAGGACTGGCTCGTGAGCGCTCGTAGGGAGAACGGAGGGAGCCCGGTTCCGGAAGTGGTCGCGGCTGCGTCCAAGGGCGGAGGGCAGCGGCCGCTCGGCACCGTGGTGGCGTCGGCCGTGGGTGGGCTCCGCACGCTCGTGCGCAAGCACGCGGACCTCGCCAAGATCGAGGCGTCCGAGGCCGCGTCGGTCCGCGGCAAGGGTGCGGGGATGTTCACCGCCGCGGGTGTCGTTGGGATGTACGCGATCGGCTTCGCCGCCGCGACGGCAGCGGCTGGGCTTGCGGTGGTGCTGCCGGTGTGGGCGGCGATCCTGATCGTGACCGTGCTGCTCCTGATCGTGGCCGGCGTGCTGGTCCTGATCGGGCGCCGCACCCTGCGGACGGCTCCGCCGCCTGGCGAGCAGATGCGCGAGACCCTGAAGGAGGATGCGCGATGGGCGCGGCAACAGATCTCAAGGTGACCGAGATCGACGGGATCCGGCGACAGCTCGAGGACGACCTGCGAGAGCTGGAGGCCCGGCTCCCCGCACCGCTGCGGTCGGCGAAGAGCGTGGCCGGGATCGTCTTAGGGAGCACGGTTCTGACCGCGTTCATCCTTGGGAGGATGCGGTCGAAGCGCTCGAACGGGAACCCGACCGCCGAGGTCGTGGTGCGCATCGTGCGCGAGGACGAGTAGGCAGTCCCCCGACCGGCTCAGCGGCAAGAGTTGGACGTGGGGAGGTTGCGGCTACATCGAATTCGTGTGGGTCCGCGCTGACCTGCGCGGTGCTGGCTTGGGGAGCCGACTGCTTGCGGCGACACGGTCCCCGAAGATCCGCAGACGTTGGTCGCGTACGGACGATAGTTGCCAGGCTGATTGCCTTACCTCCAGTATCGGACGTTCGTCATCCATACGGCGTCACCGGCCCCGCTCCGTGCTCCCGCTGTCGCTGCACGATGCCACTCTAGCCAGTTCCCTGGTACGGCTGAAGGCTGACGGCTCTTACGGAGCGCTCGCAGCCGGATCGCTGAGACGTCGCATGATCGACCAGACCCGCATGTACACGTCGTGTCGTTGAGAACCGGATCTCTGCTGAACCCGAGACTTGAAGTTCGTGTAGTCCAGCCGCTCCGTCTCCAACTCGAGGAACCGCAGCCACTCGTCTCGGCTCAGCGCGGCCCGCCACGGGTAGTCGGCCCTCGGCGTGGCCGCCGCCCTCGACGCCGGCAGCTCGAGGAGGTCGAGGAGGTTCGTCAGGTCCTCCTCCGCCCTGGCTCGAACGAGCAGCAGGTCTGTCGGCTCCGCGTCCGTCGGCAGCTCGAGGCCCGCGTCGTCCCTGCTCGGGTCGTACGCCACCACGCTGTGGAAGCCGCTCTGCGTGAACGACCACATCGCACTCACCTTCCTCTCGTCGGGCGCCTACTTTGCCGCCGAGGTCCACCGTCGCCGCGGGGATCGCTCGCTCGCTGTGCCTTCGGTCGCGGTCGAACGCCGGAACCCCTCTCCCCGCTGGAGGCCCACTCGCCCAGAATCGCGTCCAGAGCCTCCCTAACGCTCCGAAGCGCTGCGGGTCCTCGCTTCCCCACCTCGGCTCCGCCTGCCGTGCCCCTGGCGCCCACAGAGCGGATTCGCTCGGTCGGCTCATCGGATTCTGATCTCTGGCTCCGACACGGTCGGGTGCTGGAGGCAGGTCTCAGCTCGAGGACTGTCGGCGGGGCGTCCGTCGGTCAGCCGCTACCCGTCTCCGTTCGCTGCGACTCGATGGTGCTGACCGTGGTCACCCGAGGCTCCGCCCGCAGGTCTGAACGGCTCGCACCTTCCCCGTGGTCCCCCCCAACTTCTTCTTCTACCTAGTGTTCCTTCTTAGACAAGGAAGCCATGCGCGGGTCTGCTG
The DNA here is from genome assembly GCA_963831325.1 of uncultured Actinomycetes bacterium. Classification (GTDB taxonomy): domain Bacteria; phylum Actinomycetota; class UBA4738; order UBA4738; family HRBIN12; genus JAOUEA01. The sequence continues at coordinate 123,182 of CAWHQA010000008.1, read as the reverse complement.
CATCAGGCTGACGTCTTCGACGATTCCGCGATCTGGAGCAGGCGCGGTGACTCGTGGGTTCTTGCGGAGTGCTCCATGACCTCGCCGAGCGCTTGGGCCTGTAGTTGCTGCGTCTCCTTGAAGAGATGGAGGTAGAGGTCTGAAGTCATCTTGATGTTCTGGTGCCCCAGCATCTCCTTCACCTCGTGAAGGCTGTATCCAGCCGAGGCGGCGATTGAGGCCGCCGTGTGTCGGAGGTCGTGTGGCCTCGGCGTCTCCAGCTGGCCTTTCACGGACTGCCTGGTCACTTCTGCCCTCGCGCAGGCGGGCCTGAAGACCCTCGCTCTCCAGTTGTTCTGACGAATCTGCCCACCCTGGCCGTGGGTGAACAACCATGCATCTGGATCCGCGATAGGCGAGTCGCTGGCGGGCCCAACAAACTGGTCGACGTGACGCGCTAGCTCCTTCACGAGTGCCTCGGGCAGATTGATGACTCGCTTCCGTCTTGTCTTCGTCTCTCCCATGATCTTCTTCCCGCCAACCTCGGCTGAGCTCTCAGCCACCAACATGGTCTTGCCGAGGAAGTCGATGCTCTTCACTCGGAGGGCGGAGGCCTCACCCATGCGTATGCCTGTGTAGGCGAGCGTGTAGACGAGCGCTCGATGGCGAGCGGGCACTTCGCGTGCGATTGCTTCGACTTGGCCTGGCGTCAAGAAGAACGGATCCCTCTTCGACTCCGCCGGCAATTCGACACTGCTAGCCGGGTTCGAGAAACACTTGCCTTCTCGGCAGGCCTGGCTCATGACGGCGCGCAGGACCGAATGGGCCTTCTGAATGGTGCTCGCACCCACTCCGGCCGCCTCCAAGTCCGAGACCCATGCTTCCACGTCATCCCTCGTGACATCGACCACGCGCAGGGGGCCGAGGCGGCTGGGCACAAGGTAGTTTCTGCCGATCCCTTCGTACCGAAGACGCGTTGACGGCGCTAGCCTCCGCCTACGCGAGAGGAACACCATGAAGTACTTCTCGAGTGTCGCCGTGTCGGAGTAGAGGACCTTGAGCCGGCGAGCTTTCTCGGGATCTCGGGCGGTGGCTTGGAACGCCCTGGCTTCCCTCAGCGTTAGAAGCGTCTTGGTTCTTTGGCCGACTCCACGGATCCGAAAGCTGACCATGAATCGGTCTGCCTTGCCGGGCCGGGTCAGCAGGTAGATGCCGGGGTACTTGGTCGCCTGTGACTTGCGCTCCAAGCCCAGCTCACCTCCCGTGAGTGTTATGAACTGTTATGTAGAAGGAGGCAGACGATAACACGGCCTATCGTCACCTGAAAGAATGTACCCTCTGACCAGCGGGTTTAGTAGTGGGCGCTGAGGGAGTCGAACCCCCGACCTTCGCCTTGTAAGGGCGACGCTCTGCCAGCTGAGCTAAGCGCCCGCGTTCATGCGAGCTCGGTGTGACCGCACGCCCGGCATACCACTCCCCCGAGCTGTGCCGACAGACGCGTCTCCCCGCATTCGCTGCACCGGTCCAAGCCTTCGGACCAGTCGGGCCGCTCGACCTGGCAGGCCGGGCAGATCAGCACCTGCCGCCCACCCGAGACCGCCCGGACCCACGGCGTCTCCCGCTTGTCCGGATCGTAGGTGGGTCGGCCGCACAGGGAACACCCCGGTCGGTCGCCCGGAACGAGGGCACCGTCCATCGGCCTCACGGCTGGCAAGGATACCCCTCGCACTCGGAACGCAACCGCATGCTCGCCACCGATGCGGCCGACCGGATGTTCGCTCGGCTCAGGTGCGCTGTCCGACGGCGAGGATGTTGCCGTCCGGGTCCTTGAACCAGGCGCCGCGCTCGCCTTCGATCTGGGCGATGCCGCGCTCGTCGGTCTTGAGCCCCGGGAAGTCGTACTGCTCGAACACGATGCCGCGCGCGGCCAGCTCTTCCACCGCAGGCTCCAGATGGGTGACCTCGAACGTCATCGACGTGCTCTGCGCCGTGCCCGCGAACTGCGACGGGTACACCAGCATCCACGTGCCGCCACCGGCCTCGTAGACGACTCCGCCGGAGCGCTCCTCCTTCACGCGGAGACCGAGGATCTCCCCGTAGAACTTCTTCGCCCGATCGATATCCGTCACCGCGATCGTGGCATGAGCCGACGCCGACTCGAACATGGGCACCACCCCCCTCGTGCCAAACCTACGCCTCGTCGCGAGGAAACGCGACCCGCTCGATCACACGTCGTCGCCACTCCGGCGGCGCATGCGCGGCGGGTATCCAACTCTCGTCGCGTCCATGACCTTGATGCGCCGCTCGCGCGCGACTTCCTTCAAGAAGCGGTCTTCGGCGAGCTCGAATCGGCGCCATTCACCATCTGCGTCGACGAACACCACCGAGAGCGGGGACACGACGGTCTTCGGCTCGACGTAGGCCTCGACGCCGGTGTGCGCGTCGAGCCACGAAGTGATGTCGGCACGCAGCTCGCTCGGACCACCGATGCCCTTGACCTCGCGCTTGATCTGGTCTGTGCGGCGGTCCCAGTCATAGCTGCCTGGGCGGTCGGCGCCCACGATACGCGCGCGGCTCCGTCGCAGCGCGAGCTGGCTCGTCTTGCGAACCGCGAACCGCAGGCCCCAGATCGCGAGCACGAACAGCACCACGAAGGGGATGAGACGGATCACGCGCGCACGATATCCCGTTGCTGCGTCGCGCACCACCTGATGAGAGCGCAGTTGCCGAGCCGTCCCTCGTACGACAAGGTTCACACGTGATGGCGTCGTGAGCGCACCGTGCAGCTGAACCCGACCGAGCAGGACCGGCTGCTGGTGTTCACCGCGGCGCAGCTCGCCCGCGAGACGCTGGCGCGCGGCCTGGCCCTGAACGCACCCGAGGCGATCGCGCTCGTCTGCGACGAGATGCACCTCGCGGCGCGCGCCGGAGCGACCTTCGACGAGGTCGCCGCTGCCGGACGCGCGGTGGCCGAGCGCACCCCGGTGCTCGACGGTGTCGCTGCGATCGCCCGCGAGATCCGGCGTCGAGGTGCTGCTCGACGAGGGCACGCGGCTGATCGTGCTGCGCGATCCGTTCGGCGCGGACCGATGATCACGCCCCGGGCGCCGTGCGGTTCGCATCGGGCGACGTCGAGCTCGTGCCCGAGCGTGAACGCCGGCGCCTCAGTGTTCGGAACGCGTGGCGTCGCCCGGTTCGCGTCTCGTCGCACTTCCCGTTCTGGCAGGTGAACCCGTCGCTCGAGTTCGACCGGGAGGCCGCCCACGGCTTCCGGCTCGACCTGCCGGCGGGCGACTCGCTGCGGTGGGCGCCCGGCGAAGAGCGCGAGGTCGAGCTCGTCGCCTACGGCGGGCGGCGCGTCCCGGGAGCGAGAACCCTCGATGCCCGAGGGCGGCTCGATGCCGAGATCGATCTCCCGCGAGCAGCACGCGCTGCGCCACGGGCCGACCACCGGCGACCGCGTGAGGCTCGGCGACACCGACCTGTGGATCCGCATCGAGGAGGACCTCACCGAGCCCGCCGACCAGGCGCTCTGGGGCTACGCGAAGAACCTGCGGTCGCGCATGACGCAGCACGACGCCGCGACGAGCGAGAGCGAGCTCGACGCGGTGATCGGCAGCGCGATCGTCGTCGACCCGCTGCTCGGCGTCGTGAAGGCCGACCTCGGCATCAAGGACGGGCGCATCGCGGGCATCGGCCGCGCCGGCAACCCCGACATCACCGACGGCGTCGACCTCACGATCGGGCCGGGCACGTGGCCGATCCCATGCCACGGACTGATCGCGACGCCGGGCGGCATCGACAGCCACGTGCACCTGCTGAGCCCGCGGCTCGTGCCGGTCGCGCTCAGCGCCGGCGTGACGACGCTCATCACGGCCGGCTTCGAGGAACCGCCGTGGCGCATGCACCGCACGCTCGAGGCGTTCGAGCTCCTTCCCGTGAACCTCGGGCTGCAGGCGAGCGCCCGCGCCGACCGTCGGGAGCCGCTCGACGCGCTGATCGAGGCCGGCTCGGTCGGCCTGAAGATCCACGAGGACTGGGGCGCCTACCCCGAGATCGTCGACGCCACCCTCGCGGCTGCCGAGGCGCACGACATCGCCGTCTGCCTGCACACCGACGGGCTCAACGAATCGACCGAGCTCGAGGGCACGATCGACGCGATCGGCGGCCGCACGATCCACGCCTACCACGTGGAGGGCGCCGGGGGCGGCCACGTGCCCGACGTGCTCGGCCTCGTGCGCGTGCCGAACGTGCTCTGCTCCTCGACCACGCCCGGCCTGCCGTGGGGACGTGCCGCCGACCTGCGGAGCACACCGACATGATCCTGATCGTGCACGAGGGGAACCCGGCGTCTGCCCGGCGACGTCGCCGGAGCGCGCGAGCGCGTCCGCGTCGACGACGATGGCCGCCGAAGGGCCGCTGCACGACCTCGGCGCGATCTCGATCGTGAACTCCGACTCGCAGGGCATGGGGCGCATCGGCGAGACGATCCGGCGCACCTGGCAGCTCGCCCACGCGATGAAGGCGTGGCGCGCCACGGAGCTCGGCGCCGGGTGGCCGCCGGCGCGCCGGCGCTCGTCGCCTGCGGCCACGCCCGCAGGCATCGCTCGTCGACGACGGGCTCGGCCCCGACGACAACGAACGCGTGCTCGCCTACCTCGCGAAGCACACCGCGGAACCCGCGATCGTGCACGGCCTGGCCGACGAGGTCGGATCCCTCGCGCCCGGGCGCCTCGCCGACATCGTGCTGTGGGAACCCTCGAGGTTCGGCGTTCGACCCTTCCTGGTGATCAAGGGCGGCGCGGTCGCGTGGAGCGCCATGGGCGAGGGCAACGCGAGCGTGCACGGCGCCGAGCCGACGCGCTACGGCCCCGACTGGGGCGCAACCGGCGGCGCGGCGGCCAGGCTGTCGACGACCTTCGTCTCGCGCGGCGGCGCTCGGAGCGGGCATCGGCGAAGACGCTCGGCACGAGGCGGAGGTCGTCGGCGGTTCGCGGCACCCGCGGGCTCACGCGTGCGCGATCTCGTCGCGAACACCGCCGTGCCCGCCATCGACGTCTCCCCCGACGACGGTGAGGTCACGCTCGGCGGCCGGGTGCTCGCCTGTGAGCCGGTCGCGGAAGTGCCGCTTTCGCGCCGCTATCTCCTGGCCTGAGCGCCCACTGGACCTCGCTCCTTCCGAAGAGCCCCCAACGACGCAGAACGGGGCGGCGGCCGACGGCCGCCGCCCCGTTCGCGTCGGCGTCGGCGGTTCAGGCCTTCTCGCCCACCTCGAGCGGGATGAGCGCCAGGCCGTAGCCCGCGTCGCCGTTGCCCCAGGCGTAGACCTGGTAGCTGTGCCCGCCATCAGCGACAGGTCCGCTGGACCGATCACCGGGTCGCTCTGACGGGCCAGCGACACGAACACTTCGTAGTCGCCCTCGGGAACGTCGAAGCGGCGCTGCGTCGCCCCACACGAACTGGCGGCCGCGGTTCAGCGGCGAGCCGTTGGCCCACACGTTCACCGCGGGAGCGTCGGCCGTGTGACGCACGACCAGCGCGGCCTCGCCGGCCTCGGTCTTGCGGGTGTTGTTCCGGAACAGCGCCAGGTTCGGCGTGCCGTGGTCGTCGAGGTTCGCGACGACCGTGTAGTTGCGGTTGCGACCGCCGGCCAGGTCGGCCACGGCCGACAGCACGGCGGCGCTGCACGGCTCACCGGCAGGTGTCACCTTCAGGCGGTACTCGCCGCCGGGCAGCCGCACGCCGGACACGACGTCGCCGGGCTCGAAGTCGGTGATCGCCTTCGCCCCGTTGACGCACACGTCCACCGTGAGCCCGGGGATGCCGTGCACCACGTTCAACGTGAACTTCGGCGTCGCCCGTCGCCTGCGCAGGCGCGGCGCCGAACAGGGCCATCGTCGTCGCGAGCGCGACGGCGAGGCCGATGATCCGCTTCGTCATCTTCCCTCCCTTTCCACGCGGAGTCGACCCGACGGGCCTGCCTCAGCTCCGCGCAGCTGTCTAGGAGGTTGCGTACCCAGCCAGCGAGATCGGATGAACGATGCCGGGCGGCGTGCATAGGTTCGCATCGCAGAACCGCGCGGCGCTAAGAGCGCTCGAACACGATGCGACCGGAGGCCATCGTCAGCTCGACCGCGTCTCGCCGATCGCGCCGAGCGAGCGGTCGAACGGGTCGCGGTCGAGCACCGCGAGGTCGGCGCGCATGCCGGGCGCGAGCACGCCCGCCTCGTCGTCGTGGTTCACGTACGCCGAGCCCGCGGCGAAGGCGGCCATCGCCGTCGCCAGGTCGATGCGCTGCGACGCGTCGAGCGGCTCGGCGTCGGGCGCCCCGGACGGCTGCCGCGTCACGGCGACCTCGAGCTCGAGCCAGGGGTTCGGCGTGGTCACGGGCCAGTCGCTTCCGATGCACATCACCGCGCCGCTCGCGCGCACGAGCGCCGATCGGGTAGAGCCACGCGGACGCCCGGTCCCCACCCGCGGCGCCGTGAGCTCGCCGATCGCGGGGTCGGGCTGCGCCCAGTACGGCTGCAGGTTCGCGACCACGCCGAGCCGTCGCAGACGCGGAAGGTCGGCGGGGTCGGGCAGCTGCAGTGCGCGATGTGGTGCCGGGCGTCGTTCCACCCGTTCGCCGCGCGGGCCGCCTCGATCGCGTCGAGCGCACTGCGGAACGCCCGATCGCCGAGCGCGTGCTGATGCACCTGGAACCCGCGCGCGTCGAGCGCCACGAGCGCCTCGGTCGAGCATCTCGGCGTCGATGAACTGGATGCCCCTGTCGTGCCGCTCGCCGAACGCGCCCTCGTACGGCTCGAGCATCGAGCCGGTGCAGTTCTCGGGGCACCCGTCGAGCATGATCTTGATCGTGTCCGGCGTCGAGCATGCCGCCGGTCGCCCACTCGCGCTGCTCGACGAGCCGGTCGACCTGCTCGATGCCGCCGTGACGGTCCCACCACATCGAGGCCACCACGCGGGCCGTCAGCGCGCCCTCGTCGTCGAGCTCGCGGTAGGCGCGCAGCAGGTCGGGCTCGACCCAGGCGTCCTGCCACCCGGTGATGCCGAGCGCGTGCAGCTCCTGCTGCGCACGCAGCAGGTAGGTCTTCCACTGCGCGACGCTCGGTTGCGCATGCGACCGTGCGCAACACATCGTACGCGGCGCCTTCCTGCAGGGTGCCGGTGGGAGAACCGTCGGGGTCGCGCACGAAGTAGCCGTCCCACGGATCGGGCGTCGAGGCCGTGATGCCCGCCGCCTCGAGCGCCTTCGAGTTCACCCATGCCCCGTGCACATCGGTGTTCAACAGGAAGACGGGCCTGTCGGGCACGATGGCGTCCAGGTCTTCCTTGCGCGGACCGTCGGTCTCGGCGAAGACGGGGCCGTACCAGCCGCCGCCCACGATCCACTCGAGGTCGGGGTTCGAGTCGGCGACGTGCGCGATGCGCGCGAGATAGTCGTCCTTCGTGTGCAGGTCGTCGAGGTTGACGTTGAGCAGGTTCCGCGCGCCGACCGACGGGTGCACGTGCGCGTCCTGGAACCCCGGCACGACCATGCGTCCCGGAAGGCTCACCACTTCGGTGGCCGGACCTCTGAACGCCCTGACGTCGTCGTCGGTGCCGACGGCCACGACACGATCACCGCGGATCGCGATCGCACGCGCCCGACGCCTGGCGGCGTCGCCGCACCAGACATCGGCGTCGGCGACGATCAGGTGGGCGTGCGCGGACTCGGTGGCCTCGGACACGGCGCGGACCCTAGCATGGACAGGACACGAAGGAGGACGAGATGGAGACGACCCAGATCGAGCGGGGATTGGTGGGAGCGGTGCGGGGCGAGGAGGTCGACATCCGCGACAGCGGCGTCGGCGCGGCGTCGTCGTCGGGTGATCTGTTCCTCACCAACGGTGGAGCGGGCGCGCTCGCCGCGAAGGGCAACCTCACCATCACGAACGGAGGCGGCGGACCGATGGCGATCGGGGGCGACGTGTCGATCACGAACGGCGGCGCCCAGACGATCTTGGCTGCCGGCGGCGCGAGGCTCGGCGAGCGGAGCTTCGTCGCCTTCGTGGTTTCGCCCTCGGTCACGGTCGAGCCCGGCGCCCGCGTGCTCTGCTCGACACCGCAGGCACTCGCGTTCGGCGCCGTGGTGAGCGCAGGCATCGTGGCGGCGGCGGCGCTCGTGCGACGCGTGCGACGCGTGCGCTAGTCTAGCCTAGATTAGTCTCGTGGCGCTGTTGGTGCCATGTGCGCGGGCTCGGTCGATCGCGGCTCGGGCTCGGCCACCGGCGCTGGCGCGCTGAGGTGGGTGCAGAACCGTGCACCGGTGCGGGCCGGTACCCGGCTCGGTGGCGACCTCTGGTCGGACCCTGCGCGCGAGCTCGCCAGGTCGCGACGATCGCGGCGCCGATGCCGAACATCGACCCGAGCACCCAGACCGCCACGTTGAGGAATGGCACCAACCCCATAGCGGCCGCCACACCCCAGCCGGCGAACAGCGCCCTCATGCGACCACGAGGTTCGCGCACGATCATGCGCCCCACCGCGAAGACGGCGAGCGCGAGGCCAACGAGCCAGATGAGGCCGACGCCGAGCAGCAGCGAGATGCCGAGCGGCGAGCCGAGGATCGAAGCGGTCGCCGCCGAGCGCGAGCACCGGCACCGCGATCGAGATCGCGACGCCCCAGCCAATCGAGGCGAACGGCGCGGTGCGCCCGGCGGTCGCGACCCGGTCGAGGGCACGAGGCGTGAGTGCCAGCAGCACCAGCGCGAGCAGCAGGGTCGACACCGCGATCGCCACCGCGCCGAGCAGCCCACCGAGCACGGCCAGCGCACCGCGAGGCGTGAACGCGACGTCTTCCCGCACCTCGCCTCCGACCAGGGCGCCGGGATCGAGCCGTACACCGTGGGCCCCGAGCACGTCGCGACCCACGGATGCTGTCGCCCCGAGCCTGATGGGGCCGTTCATCGCGACGACCGAGCCGCTCACCTGTCCCGAGATCATGACCGGGCCATCGATGACGACCACGTCGCCGACCACCACGCCCGCCACGAACGCCCGGCCATGGAAGACGACGACCTCGCCGACCGACTGTCCGCGCGGCACCGTCACCGTGCCGGAGAGCACAACCTGATCCTCGGCGCGGTCGACGTCGGCGCCCGGTCGTGGGCGCGTGGTGTCTGCGCGAGCGCCGTGCCCGTGAGCGTGAGAGTCGCCGAGACGACGACGCAGGCCATGACGCCGAGGGAAGTCCTGCCCAGCATGGCCCGCATCCTACCGTCGCCTCTCCCGGCGACCGGCGCGCGACCACCCACATGTCACCGTTCCGAGTTAGCGTTGGCGTGTGAGCCTCGCCCTCTTCTCCCCTGCCGTGCGCGACTGGTTCGCAGCCTCGTTCGACGCGCCCACCGCCGCGCAGTCGAGGGGCTGGAAGGCGATCGCGAACGGCGACCACACCCTCGTGCTCGCCCCCACCGGGTCGGGCAAGACGCTCGCAGCGTTCCTGTGGGCCATCGACCGGCTCGCGACCGAGCCGGCGCCGGTCGAGGCGAAGGCGCGGACCCGCGTGATCTACATCTCGCCGCTGCGCGCGCTCGCGGTCGACATCGAGAAGAACCTGCGGGCGCCGCTCGCAGGCATCCGGCACGCCGCCGAACGGGCGGCGACGCCGCTCGCGCACGAACCGGTGGTCGGGGTGCGAACGGGCGACACGCCGACGCGCGAGCGCCGGCAGCTGCTCGCCCATCCACCCGACATCCTGATCACGACGCCGGAGTCGCTGTACCTGATGCTCACGTCGTCGGCGCGCGAGACGCTTCGAGGGGTCACAACCGTGATCGTCGACGAGATCCACGCCCTCGCAGGCACGAAGCGGGGCGCGCACCTCGCGCTCTCGCTCGAGCGGCTCGACGCGCTCGCCGACGCGCCGCCTCAGCGCATCGGGCTCTCCGCCACCCAGCGTCCGCTCGAGACGATCGCGCGCTTCCTCGGCGGGCACGCCGACGGCGGCGAACCGCGGCCGGTCACGATCGTCGACGCCGGACACCGAAAGCCGATGGAGCTCGAGGTCGTGGTGCCCGATCGAAGACATGGCGTCGCTCGGGCAACCCGTCGACCTGCCTGCGAGTGGACCCGCCGCGGCCGGCCCGTTCGCGCACCTCGATCTGGCCCGCGATCCACCCGCGGTTGCTCGAGCTGATCCGCGCGCATCGCTCGACGATCGTGTTCGTGCAACGGGCGGCGCATCGCGGAGCGGCTCGCCGCGCAACTGAACGAGCTCGCCGACGAGGACCTCGTGCGCACCCACCACGGCTCGATCGCGCGGGAGCAGCGGCTCGAGGTCGAGGACGCGCTCAAGTCGGGGCAGCTCCGCGCGATCGTGGCGACGAGCAGCCTCGAGCTCGGCATCGACATGGGGGCGGTCGACCTCGTCGTGCAGGTCGAGTCGCCCGGGCTCGGTCGCGAGCGGCCTGCAGCGCATCGGCCGCGCCGGCCACCAGGTCGGCGAGCCGAGCCGCGGCAAGATCTTCCCGAAGTTCAGCGGCGACCTGCTCGAGGCGAGCGTCGTGGCCGAGCGCATGCTCGCGGGCGCGATCGAGGAGACGCGCGTGCCGCGCGACCCGCTCGACGTGCTGGCGCAGCAGGTCGTCGCGATGTGCGCGGTCGACGAGTGGCGCGTCGACGACCTGTACGCCGCGGTACGGCGGGCCGCGAACTTCTCCGAGCTCTCGCGCGGAGATCTTCCTCGCGGTGCTCGACCTGCTCGCCGGCCGCTACCCGAGCGACGGGTTCGCCGAGCTCCGACCCCGGCTCGTGTGGGACCGGCAGACCGACATCGTGCGGGCGCGCGACGGCGCCGGGCGCCTCGCGATCACGAGCGGCGGCACGATCCCCGATCGCGGGCTGTTCGGGGTCTTCCTCGCCGACGGCACACGCGTCGGCGAGCTCGACGAGGAGATGGTGTACGAGTCGCGGCGCGGCGAGGTGTTCCTGCTCGGGGCCTCGAGCTGGCGCATCGAGGACATCACGCGGGACCGCGTCGTGGTCTCCCCCGCCCCGGGCGAGCCGGGCAAGATGCCGTTCTGGCACGGCGACAAGCCGGGACGCCCCATCGAGCTCGGACGCGCGATCGGCGCGTTCACGCGTGAGCTGCGAGGCAAGGGCCGCGAGGCAGCGCTCGCCCGCCTGCGCGACGACGTTGGCCTCGACGAGTGGGCAGCCGACAACCTCGTCGGCATACCTCGCCGAGCAGGTCGAGGCCACGGGTTCGGTGCCCGACGATCGCACGATCGTGGTCGAGACGGTTCCGCGACGAGATCGGCGACTGGCGCGTGTGCGTGCTCTCACCCTTCGGCAACCGGGTGCACGCTCCGTGGGGACTCGCGATCGAGGCGAGGCTCGAGGAACGGTTCGGCCCGGGCGCCCAGGTGCTCTGGGGCGACGACGGCATCGTGATCAGGCTTCCCGAAGCGGTCGAGCGCATCCCGGTCGAGGATCTGCTGTTCGAGCCCGAGCAGCTCGAGCAGTCGGTCGTCGAGGCCCTGCCCGTCACGGCGATGTTCGCGAGCGTGTTCCGCGAGGCGAGCGCGCGAGCGTTGCTGCTGCCGCGGCAACGACCCGGCAAGCGCACGCCGCTCTGGCAACAGCGTCAGCGCAGCGCCGACCTGCTCGGTCGAAGCCGCGAAGCATCCGACGTTCCCGATGCTGCTCGAGGCCACGCGGGAATGCCTGCGCGACATCTTCGACGTGCCGGCGCTGCAGGAAGTCATGGCCGACCTGCGTGCGCGGCGCACGAAGCTCGTGGCGGTCGACACGGAGCGCGCGTCGCCGTTCGCGCAGTCGCTGCTGTTCCGCTGGATCGCGGTGTTCATGTACGAGGGCGATGCGCCGCTCGCGGAGCGCCGGGCGGCGGCGCTCGCGCTCGATCGCGATCTGCTGCGTGAGCTGCTCGGGTCCGACGAGCTCCGCGACCTGCTCGACCCACGCGCGATCGACGAGGTCGGCCCTCGAGCTACAGCGCCTCGCCGAAGGGAGGCGCGCTCGCGGAGCAGACGGCGTGCACGACCTTCTGCGGGCGCTCGGCCCGCTCTCCCACGGCGAGGTGGCGACGCGCACCGACGGCGATGCCGCGACTTGGGTGCAAGCCCTGCTCGCCGACGGACGGGCGATCATGGTGCGCATCTCGGGCGAACAGCGCATCGCAGCGGTCGAGGACGCCGCCCGCCTGCGCGACGCGCTGGGAGTTTCGCTGCCACGCGGGCTGCCTGGAGTGTTCACCGAGTCGGTCGAGCGTCCGTTGCACGAGCTGGTCGCGCGATACGCCCGCACTCACGTTCCGTTCGTGACCGCCGACGTCGCTGCTCGTCTCGGGGCGGCTCCCGATCGTATCGACGCTGCGCTTGCCGATCTCGAGGCCGAAGGCACGTTGACCCAGGGTGGGTTCACACCCGGAGGGGCCGGACACGAGTGGTGTGACGCCGACGTCGTGCGACGGCTGCGACAGCGCTCACTCGCGGCCCTCCGGCGAGAGGTCGAGGCCGTCGACGCGGCCGCGTTCGCGCGCTTCCTGCCGGCATGGCAGGGCGCAGACCGAGCGAGCGGCGCAGGCGATGCGCTGCTTGAAGCGATCACGCACCTGCAAGGATCGGCGATCCCTGCATCCATCCTCGAGACCGACGTGCTGCCGGCGCGCGTGCGCGGCTACCGGCCCACCGATCTCGATGCCCTCGCGGCGGGCGGCGAGCTCGTCTGGGTGGGAGCCGGGGGCCTCGGCGCCGACGACGGCCGAGTTGTTCTGTGCTTCCGGGAACAGGCACGAACGCTGCTGGGCGACCGGGTGCGCGGGGACGATCCTGCCGACCGCGACGACATCCAGCAGCCTGACGACGAGGTGCATGACGCCATCCGTGCCCACCTCGCCGATCGTGGCGCCTCGTTCTGGGCAGACCTCGTGCACGCCGCAGGCACCGCGGACGAGCGCCTGCTGCTCCGAGCCGTCTGGGATCTGGTCTGGGCGGGAGAGGTCACCAACGACACCTTCGCGCCTCTGCGCGCGTTCGCTCGGGGAGGGTCGGCGAAGGTGCGCGCGCCCCAGCCCGGGCGTCGACCGCGCCCGGGTGGGCTCCGGCGCGGCGGTCCCCCCGCGGGCGCGGGGCGTTGGTCGCTCACGACGTCGCTCGTCGAGCCGGCGATCTCCCCCACCGAGGCAGTGCACGCTCGCGCGCTGCAGCTGCTCGATCGCCATGGCGTCGTCACACGGGAGGCGACCCTCTCGGAAGGCGCGCCCGGGGGATACGCAGGCGTCTACCCCGTGCTGAAAGCGATGGAGGAAGCCGGCACCGCGCGGCGCGGTTACTTCGTCGCCGGGCTCGGTGCCGCTCAGTTCGCCATGCCCGGCGCCGTCGATCGGCTGCGGGCCGCGCGCGAACCCGCCAGCGATGATCGCGACGAGACCGGCACGCTCGTGCTTGCCGCGGCTGACCCCGCCCAACCGTACGGTGCCGCGCTGCCGTGGCCAGAGGGTCACGGGCGACCAGGGCGTACGGCCGGCGCCTACGTCGTGCTCGTCGAGGGCGCCATGGCCGCCTTCCTCGAGCGTGGAGCTCGCTCGCTCACGACGTTCGGCATCGACGCCGGGAAGTGGGTCGACGCGCTCGCGTCACTCGTGAAGGACGGGCGGCTGCGCCGGGTCGAGCTCGTGCGCATCGACGGCGAGCCATCGGGGGCCTCGCCCCACGCCCAGCGCCTGCGCGAGGCCGGGTTCGCCGACGGGTATCGCGGGCTCACGCTCCGCGGCTGAGACGCGGTCGACGTCGGTGCCGGAGGGCGACACCATCCACCGAACGGCAGCGACCCTCGCGAGGGCGCTCGAGGGAGATGTGCTCACGAGGTTCGAGGTGCCTCGGCGGCGGTGGCGGAACTTCCCTCATCCCGGCGAGCGCATCGAGGAAGTCGAGGCCCGTGGCAAGCACCTGCTGATGCGATGCTCGGGTGGGATCACGCTCCACACGCACATGCGCATGAGCGGTTCATGGCACCTGTACCGCCAAGGAGAACGGTGGCGTCGCGCGCGTGGCGCGATGGTCGTCACGGTCGAGACCGCCCACGTGCAGGCGGTGTGCTTCTCTGCGCCGGTGGTCGAGCTGCTTCGAGATGCCGAGCTCGCGCGCCATGCCGTGATCGCCGCGCTGGGACCCGATCTGTGTCTGGCCGACGTCGACATGGATCGGGTGCTCACGAGACTCGAGGCGCTCGAGCGAACGACCACGATCGGGGTCGCGCTGCTCGACCAGGCCGTTGCCGCGGGCATCGGCAACGTCTACCGCGCCGAGGTGGCGTGGGCGTGCCGGATCGACCCGTTCCGCGCTCTGGCCGACATCGACCCTGCCACACGACGCGACCTGTACGAGACCGCGAGCCGGCTCCTTCGAGCCAACCTCGACACCACGCGTCGAACGACCGTGCCCGGAGGGCTCGCCGTGTACGACCGTGCGGGGCGTGCGTGCCCGCGGTGCGCGAGCACGATCGTCACGCGCCGCCAAGGTGAGCAGGCGCGAAGCGTCTGGTGGTGCCCCGGGTGTCAGCGGTGACGTGCGGACCGGCGCCGCCGACCCTGCCAGACTGAACGGCATGCAGAAGCAGGCTTCCGGTCGCACCTGGGCGGTCGCCACGCCACACACCCTGGCCACCGAAGCGGCATCGATCGCTTTCGAGAGAGGCGGCAACGCCCTCGACGCTGCGCTCGCCGCCGCGACCACGCTCGCCGTGGTCTATCCGCACATGTGCGGTGTCGGGGGCGACCTCTTCGCGCTCGTGCAACATCCAGCCGGTGACGTCGTCGCGATCAACGCGAGCGGACGGGCGCCCGCAGGAGCCGACCTCGAAGCCGCTATCGCCGAAGGTGCTGGCCACATGCCTGAACACGGTCCCCACTCCGTCACCGTGCCCGGCGCCGTGAGCGGGTGGGAAGCGCTGCACCATCAGGGCGCCAACCTCGCCTGGGCAGACGCGTTCACCGCTGCGATCGCGTATGCCCACGGTGGCGTGAACGTGGCGTCATCACTCGCCGAGACGATCGGCGAGATCGCGGACCGGCTTCGAACAGACCCGGGGCTCGCCGACGTGTTCTTCCCGCACGGGGTCGCGGCGACGATCCATACGGCCGTGCGGCAGCCTTCCCTCGGCGCAACGCTGCAGGCCATCGCCGAGCACGGCCCGCAGGTCTGGTACGGAGGTGAGGTCGGCGAGCGCTACGCCGACGGACTTCGTGGACTGGGTGTGCCCATCGATGCGGCAGACATGGCTGGTCACCGGGCAGACCTCGGTACCCCGCTGCGTGCGCGGTTCGGCAAGGTCGACGTGCTCGTGCACCCGCCGAACTCTCAAGGGTTCGTGCTGCTTGAGGCACTGTCGGTGATCGAGCGACTCGGCATCGACCCTGATCCGAACGGCCCCAACGCCGGCACGATCGCCCACGTGCTTCGGGCGGCGGCGCGCGATCGCGATCGCCACCTCGCCGACACCGAGCGCATGCTCGTGCACCCTTCGATGCTGCTCGACGACGGACACCTCGGAGCCGTGGCCGATGAGGTCCGCGGGGGCGTGCCCGGTCCGCCGCCGGCGCTCACTCCCCGGTCGGGCGACACGATCGCGCTGGTCACGGCAGACGCGGAGGGCCGAGGCGTGTCACTCATCCAGAGCCTGTACGACGGGTTCGGCTCGGGTCTGCTCGAGCCGGTCACGGGGGTCGTCGCGCAGAACAGGGGCGCGTGCTTCACCGTGCAGCCGGGACATCCGAACCTGCTCGCCCCAGGCGCACGACCGGCACACACCCTGATGCCGGTCGCAGTGCAACGCGGGGGGCGCCTCGAAGCCGTGGCCGGAACGATGGGGGGCTCGGCGCAGCCGCAGATCCTGGCGATGGCGCTGATCCGCGCGTTCCAGCTCGGCATGAGCTCAGTCGAGGCGGTCTCGGCGCCCCGATGGCTGGTGGGCGGCATGTCGCCGGAGGGCCCGACGCCCGCCGCCATCGCCGAAGCCGACGTGCCCGAGGTGGCCGTGAAGGCCCTCGAAGCCGCCGGATATCGGGTCGATGCGCTGGGCGAGCGTGACGGATCCGTCGGGCACGCGCACATGATCCGAGTGGCGCCAGGAGGGTTCGAGGCCGGGAGCGACCCGCGAGCCGACGGGGGCACTTTGGCCTCGTAACGATCAGGTTCGCGCGATCGTGGCCTTCGGCACGACGGTGACCAGCGCGCCGTCGAGACGGGCGTGCACACGGCCGACCACTCGCTCAAGCTGATCGACGCGCTCGCCGAGCGCATGGTCTCGTGCCCGAGCCTGCAACTCGAGCACGACCTGTTGCGGCGTGGGACGTTCGGCGATGGTCACGTTCCCTCCCGGCGCGTCGCTCGCCCCGATGCTATCCCCCTGCAAGGGAAAAGCTCAAGATGCGCGAGCCGCGAACTTCCGCGGCATGCCGCGCATTTCCACTACCGTGGTCGGCACGATGCCCACGCTCGCTCGCATCAGCGTGACCCCGGTGAAGGGCACCGCCGTGCTCCATCCGGAGACCGTTCTGCTCACCGAAAGAGGCATCGCTCAGGACCGGCTGTTCTACCTGGTCGACGAGTGGGGCGACCTGTTCAGCGGCAGCACGTTCGGGCCGCTCGTGCGTCTGCATGCCGAGCTCGATGGGTCGTCGGAACGCCTCACTCTCCGCTTCCCAGACGGCGTCGAGTTGGCAGCCACCTGTGACACGCTCGGCGCGCCGGAAACCACGAACTTCTACGGCCGGCCTGTGTCCGCCCATGTCGTCGAGGGCCCGTTCTCCGAGGCGATCTCCGCGTTCTGCACCAAGCCGCTTCGGCTGCTGCGATGCGATCGCGACGGTGACGGGGTGGACGTCGAGCCGATCACGGTCGTCGCGTCGGCCTCGGTACAGGACCTCGCTGAGCGAGGTGGATACGAGGGCGAGCTCGACGCCCGCCGCTTCCGCATGACCCTCGAGCTCGAGGGATGCGAGCCCTACGAGGAAGAGTCATGGGCCGGACAGCCCGTGCAGATCGGCGAGGCGACGATCGAGATCGGGGAGCAGGTGCCTCGATGCGTGTTCACCACGAAGGACCCCAAGACCGGCGTCAAGGACTGGGACACCCTCACCCAGATCGCGAAGTACCGGCCGCGCATCGAGGGCGGTGGAGGTCTGCCGTTCGGCGTGTACGCGCGCATCGTGAAACCGGGCGATGTGCGGGTCGGCGACCACGTGACTCCGCCAGTGGGCGCAGCAGGAACGCCGTGATGAGTGAGCCGATGAAGGCGATGCAGAGTCCGAGGGCGAGTCTGATGCCCGAAGCGGACCAGGGAAAGGTCGGCGCCGGAACATGTGCAGCCCTGACGTTTCGGACCGAGTGCGATGGGTAGCGTCGGTACGGCAACGTACCCACCTGCGATGGAGAAAGAGACGGACGTGCGGCGTGAGGTGATCCTGCCTGCGGATGACAGCGCACCCCTACTCGCGCGATCGTCCCTGAGCGACGTGATACCACCCCCCGACCTGTTGGATCGGGTGGACGACGCGCGCCTCGCCATCAGCGAGATCGCCGCGAACGCCGTCCGACACGGCAGGTTGCGTCCTGACCATGACACCATCCGCCTGGTGATCGAAGCAGACGAGTCCCGCGTTCGCGTCGAGATGGAGCAAGCGACTGCCGCCCACGGTGTGGGGATCGTCGCGCCGCGGCCGACCGACGCGCTGAGTATCGGTGGCTTCGGTCTCCGGCTCGTCGACCAAGTGACCGACGATTGGGGAGTCGAGCCGGGGCCTCCGGGGCGCGTGTGGTTCGAGTTCCGCGGTTGATCCGGGCGGGCCGGGGATGCGATGAGGGCAGAGGATCGGTGGGGCGGGCAGGACTCGAACCTGCGACCGTGGGGTCATGATGGATGTGGACGTGAAGGCATCCCTCCACCTGGCCTTCTTGATCGCAACGCTCGACGCGGCGCCCGAGGTCCGCGAGGTCGCGAACGAGGCATGATCATCCTCGCCGGACGGCCGTTCGAGTGACGTGATGCTCCCCGCGCGCCCTTCTGAACGTCCACCGCGTCAAGGAAGTCCTCGGCGACCAAGACCGACCAAGCCGCGTATCCGCCATGTGGCGGCGGACTTGGTACGCCTGATCGGTCTTGCAGATCAAGACCTCGGGCACTAGCGTCACGTGTCCGGCTGCCGCCGTCGAGTGAGACGAGGCTCTGTATGAGGGGATCGATTTGCAGCATCCTCGCGTTCGCTCTCATCGTGGCGACGGCCTCGCTCGCGGAAGCGAGCCTCAGCCAGCGAGATCCGAACGACGTGTCATTCCCTCTGGACATTCGCCGGGCGGAGTCCCTCGCCCGCCAGCGCGGCGACTCGGCGGGGATGTTCATCGACTTCTACAGGGCGATCCCCGACAACGGACCGAGAGTCAAAGTCTTTTTTGATGCCTTCGGTTCTCGCGCTGCCGATTTCGTCTTGCGGTTCCGCACCTTCGACGACGGTGCCGCCTGTACCTTCGTGCGGCTCTCCGACCACGAGCGATTTTCCACTTCGCCGACCGAACGACGGTGGCGCTCTCTCTACTGCGAGTACGAGCGGCCGGATCGCATGAAGCGGGTCAGGGGTGTGCGTTGGCGGGTGAAGGCCATGCTACCTGCGGTTGGCCGTGACTTCGCACCGAACCATGGATGGTATCCACACATCTAGGAGAGGTATGCCTCCATCGAGGCTCGCAGAGGGTGACTCCTCCGCGAGAACCGCCTACGGCGTGGCACGTGGTCTGAGTCGGCGGACTTGATCGCCTCGCGCGACTGCGCCACCATGCTCGCAGCAGCTCGCCGACCTGATCGCGGAACTCGATGGTCAGAGGGGCGGTCGGAACCGCTGACGGCATATCGCCTCGATTTGGATGGCGGGTCCGGCTCGATTGGATGCTTGCCTACACGTGCGGGAACCAATCCGAGAACTTGTCTGGGGCACGGTCGATCTCCCACAGCGGGTCGCCTGGGTCCGGGGTGAGGGTGCGCACTTTCCACTGGATAACGTGGGTGGGGCGCAGCATGCGTCGGATGACGTACGTGTAGATCCGCCGTGGCCATACGAGCTTGAATAGTCGGGTCGTGTCGGCGGGGTCGCCTCTCGGGGTCAGGGTGGATCGGATCTTGCCGTTCTCTTGCGACACATGGAGAAGGTAGTCAAAGCCAGGTCCGCTTCGACTGTCGAAGTAGATCTGCAGAACCGTGTTCCGACGCCAATCGAGTTCCTCGTAGAAGCGGACGGTGAAGCGCAGGTACTTGCCATCGGGGATCGACTGGGCTCGACGGACGTCGAACGTGGAAGAGACGTCGTTCGGGTCCGCCTCGTCGATCACCGCCGCCGCGTCGGGAGCAAGGGACACGCCGGTCAAGAACATGCCTAGTGAGACGGCGAGGCTGACCACGTTGAGCCGCTGTTTGATGGAGGGTCTGTGCACGAGGACCTCCTCGCTACGTAGATCCCACGCTAGTTCGACCTGATGCCGGTGTCTACCGCAGCAGCGACGGCGAAGGACTGGGGGGCTGTCCCGTGCGTCGACCTCGCGCGTCCGGCTACCTTGACCCATGCTCCCCCATCCTGGTTCAGAACCTTCCACTAGATCGGGAGCGGATAGGGCTGCGCCCGGTGCAGATGGCAAGTCGGCTGGCCTGGCCCTCACCAGTTCCGGGCGCTCGAAGCGGGCGAGCTGCACATCGGCTACGACCTGTACCTCAAGATCACCGATCTGTGCGGGTGGCCTCGTAGCAAGCATCAGGCTCAGGCGACGACGTTCCAGAGCCTGTCAGCACTCGGGGCACTCCACCCATCGGGCCTGCGAGACTCCAACAACGTCGTCCTCGTCGAAAAACGCCACTCGGCGTGCGGCCCACGTGTACTCCGTCAGTTCGGCGCACCAACGCTTTCCACAGTCGGGGCAAGACCATGGGTCGATCGATCCGTCTTCGTCCAATGGCCACTCTCTCGGCAGCCTGCACGTGTGGCCGCTCATAGGTCCACCTTACGTAGGGACCCCCAAGATGTCCCGCTCTCGTGACCTGCGGATAGGGTTGGATATGGACATCCCTCCAGCATTCGCGACGAGCTCGTGACCTACTTCTTCTGCACGTCGCCCGACCGTGCTCGTCTGATCGCCGAGCTGGCAGCACGAACCCCGGCATCGCGGATCTACTCATGGACCTGGAAGCCGACGACGATCTGCGAGCCAAGTTGGATTGAACTACTCAGCGGAGAGGCAGAAGCGAAGCCCTCGGTCCCGATGGCCGACACATCGGCCGGGCGTTGCGTCGCGACGCCGATGAACCGGTCGGCGGGGTCGCCCTGGCGAGCGCCTGACGCGGCCTCTCGGTGTTGTCGCTCTCGACCCAGGCGTCGAGCTCGGCTTGGGCGGTCTCGAGGTCGGGGAAGGTCCGCCCGGTAGCAACTCCGAGCGAAGCGTGCGATGGAACCGCTCGATCTTGCCGGTCGTCGTCGGGCTGCGGGGAGGGTCAACAGGTGATCGATCCCGTTCTCCACGGCAGATCCGATCGAACAGCACCTCGGTGTCTTTGAGACCGAACCGGCCGATCAGTCGGCGTGGTCCCCAGTCGGGGTTGCGACGGCGCGTCTCGAGGACCCAGACCTCGATCGCGGGATCCATCTGATGTGAACACCTGGGCGGCCGGCGGGATCGATCCGCCAGGCCGGCCAGACCCTGATCCTCGTAGCGCCGAGCCATCGATGCACCGCCTGACGCGAGACGCCGAACCGGCTCGCCACCTCCACCACCGGGACACCATCGCGGATCACCGCGAGCACCGCCTGATACCTCTGCTCCACGACACTCAGCTCCACCAGACCGAGCCACCCCCTCCTCGAGGAGGTCGCGGCAGAGGATGACGGGTGTCAAGGATCAGCCGAAGTCACCGTCAAGGATCACCCGAAACAGGTGTCAAGAATAGCCGGAACCGTGTCAAGCCTCAGGTGACATCGGAACGTCGAGCATCACCCGAAACACGGCAGATACTGGTGGGGCGGGCAGGACTCGAACCTGCGACCGAGGGATTATGAGTCCCCTGCTCTAACCGACTGAGCTACCGCCCCGTGGCCGACACAGGGTACGACCACGGACAAGAGTGACCACCTCCCGTGAGAACGAGCTCCTACAGGGCGAACCGCGCGATGTCGCGCCGCACAGCCGCGTTCACGTACTTGAACTCTCCCAGCGCCCAGATGTGCTGTCCCGTGACTTGGATCTCCCACACGCCGCCGAACGGGTTCGTGCCCGGGAAGTTCGGACCGTCAGGGTCCTGGCCTTCGAAGTTCGGTGTGAAGCTGCAGTCGAGGTAGGCGGTCGTCGAGCTCGTGGCGCCGCTCGTAACGACCGACGATGTGCTCGTCTGGTTGATATTCCGCAGGATGCCCAGAGCTCGGAGGTATCGCGAGTTGTTGCACACCCGCATGAGTCCGTTGTAGGTGGAATGGCTGTTGATGCCGAGGTGGCCGCCGAAAACGATCGAGTTGCCGTCGGCGAGCAAGGCGATCGACTGGACGTTGCCGCCGGTGCCGTACAGCCAGGTTCGGCTGCCCACGTCGCCGGTGTCGACGCGGAAGGCGCCGATGAAGTTGGGACCCTTGCCGCAGCCTGCGAACAGTCGCGTGGCCGTGGCGACGATGTCCCAACAGATCTGCTTGCCCCCGCTCGATGGGATCTGCCCGCCAGGCACAGCCCAGCCCGTCGCCGCACCCGTGGTCGGGTCGAGACGGCCGACCGCCAATCGCGAAACCCCGCTCAGGGTGGAGAAGTTGCCGCTCGCGAAGATCGTCTGACCGTCGGCGGACCATTCGATGTCTCGCACGGCAGCGCTCGTCACGCCAGGCTTGAAGGTCGCATCGACCTGTCCGTCGTAAGTGAGCTTCGCGACCTTGCTCCTTCCCTTGCCGTCGACCGTTCCGAACGCACCGCTGATGTAGAGCGCACCCGGGCCGGGCAGGATCTTCAGCACCTCGAAGGATGCAAGATTGCCGCCGGGGTCGCCGACGACCGGATCGAAGTCGGGATCGACCGTGCCCGTCAGTGTGCCCGGATCGATGTCGATCGCAGCGAGGTTCAATCGAGGTTGTCCGTCGACGCTGCTGAACTGGCCGCCCACGTACAGGGTGTCCCCCACTATCGCGAGCGATTGCACATCGAGCGCCTGCGTGCCGCTGGCGGCAAGCTGCGGCGTGAAGCTCGAGATGCCGGCGCCCGTCGTGATGTCGATCGCAGCGAGGCCCGTCAGCCCGGAGACCTGCGGACCGCTGGCCGCGCCCGGAGGCATCACCTCCCGGAGCTTCTGGAACGTGCCACCGATGAACATCACGCCGCCGTACTGCACCGACGCGTGGATCTTCCCGTTCGCCATCCACGTCGCGGCGTCCGGATCTTGCGTGAGGGCCGATGCAGGCGGTGCAGCGAGCGCCAGCGACATGATGCCCATCGTCGCAGCGGCGGCCAGACGGGTGAGAATGAAACTCATCGAGGATCTCCTTGCGGTGCTGAATTAGGGAAGGTGCGGGGGCAGGTCCAGGCTACGCACCCGGCCATCACGGGGGAACCGCCATCGGTAGGCGGATCGTCTCGGCCGAACGGCCTAGGCGCGGGGCGGGTCCCACTGCCGTTTGGGAGGATGGTGACGTCCCGTTCCCGGAAGGCTCACGACGAGATGACCGAGCACCGTACCGAGTCCGATTCCATCGGCGAGATCGCGGTCGACGCGGATCGGTATTGGGGAGCGCAGACGCAGCGATCGTTGCACCACTTCTCGATCGGACATCCGCAGGCCGACCGCATGCCGCTCGAAGTGGTCCGCGCGCTCGCCCTGTTGAAGAAGGCGGCCGCGATCGTCAACGGCGAAGAGGGCGCGCTCGACCCCGTCGTCACGGAGCTGATCGTTCGCGCCGCCGACGAGGTGCTCGATGGGCGACTGGACGAACACTTCCCCCTCTACGTGTGGCAGACCGGTTCGGGCACCCAGACCAACATGAATGTGAACGAGGTCATCTCCAACCGAGCCATCGAGATGGCCGGTGGTGAGCTGGGCTCGAAGATGCCCGTGCATCCGAACGACCACGTGAACATGTCGCAGTCCTCGAACGACACCTTCCCGACGGCCATGCACATCGCCGCGGCGCAGGCCATCGTCGTGGATCTGCTCCCCTCGGTGCGTGCGCTCCGCGACGCCCTCGCGGAACGCGCCGACGGGTTCGCCGACATCGTGAAGATCGGGCGAACGCATCTGCAGGATGCCGTGCCGCTCACGCTCGGTCAGGAGTTCGGCGGCTACGTCGCGCAGCTCGACGCCGATATCCAGCGTCTCGAGCTCGCGCTGCCAGGCCTCTACGAGCTGGCGGCCGGCGGCACCGCCGTGGGCACGGGCCTGAACTCCCCGCCCGGATTCGACGAGGCGGTGGCGGCCACCATCGCCGAGCTCACCGGTCTTCCGTTCGTCACGGCTCCGAACAAGTTCGCCGCCCTCGCTTCACACGACGCGCTCGTGTTCGCGAGCGGCGCCGAAGCCACCCTGGCCGTCAGCCTCATGAAGATCGCGAACGACATCCGATGGCTGGGGTCCGGGCCTCGCAGCGGGCTCGGCGAGCTCGTGCTGCCGGAGAACGAGCCCGGATCGTCGATCATGCCGGGAAAGGTCAATCCGACCCAGTCCGAAGCCGTGACGATGGTGGCTTGCCAGGTGATGGGCAACGACACGGCTATCAAGATCGCCGGTTCGATGGGCAACTTCGAGCTCAACGTGTTCAAGCCGGTGCTGATCAGGAACTTCCTGCATTCCACGGTACTGCTGGCAGACGGGTGCCGCACGTTCAGAGAGTTCTGCATCGAGGGGCTCGAGGCCGATCGTGACCGCATCAAGGAGCTCCTCGACCGATCGCTCATGCTCGTGACCGCGCTCGCCCCGACCATCGGCTACGACAACGCGGCAGCGATCGCTGAGAAAGCGCACCACGAGGGCCTCACGCTCAAGGAAGCCGCGATCGCCCTGGGTCACCTCACCGCCGATGAGTACGACCGGCGCGTACGTCCTGCGGACATGGTGTAGATCCAGCAGCATCCGCTACGAAAGCGAGTCTCCGTTCACCCTCACGAGGGCGTGCCGAGCTCCGGCCCGGTCGCCACCGGCCGGGAAGGGTCCGACACCCAGTCCGACCACGACCCCTCGTACAGACGCCCGAGCCCGAGTCCTGCCCGTTCCATCGAGAACAGGGCGAACGATGCCGTGATGCCCGAGCCACAGGACGCGATCACGTCGCCATCGTCGCGCGCGCCGAGCCTCTCGTAGCGGCGCCGCAGTGCACCCGGGTCGAGGACGCTCCCTTCGTCGTCGAGGTTGCCTTCCCACTCCGCATTCACCGCTCCCGGGATATGCCCAGCGACCGGATCGATCGGCTCGGTCTGTCCGCGGTAGCGCTCTGACGATCGCGCATCGAGGACGACGGCGGACCCTTCGCGGAGTGCCCGCCTCACCGACGCAGCATCGACCACACGATCGGACGGCCACGGTGCGGGTGTGAACACGCCTGCCGCCACGGCTCGAGGTGAACCGATTTCGAACGCCCCGCCCTCGGCGGCCCAGACGCCGAGCGAGGGAAGGTCGAGGAGCGCGGCCTCGCGATCGAGCACGCGCAGCATCCACCAGAGCCTCGCGGCCACCCATCCACCAACGTCGTCATACGCGATCACCGCGGTTCTATCGCCGATGCCGAGTCTCGACATGGTCGCCGCGAACACCTCCGGCGCCGGAAGCGGATGCCGGCCCGGCCCCTCGAACGCCGGCGCCGCCAGGTCGGTGTCGGTGTCGACACAGATGGCATCGGGCAGATGGCCGCTCGCGAACCCATCGCGCGCATCGCCACCGGGTACCCAGCGGACGTCGGCGACCACGAGATCGTCCCGGGCGCCGGCGGCGAGGGCGGTGAGCCGAGCTCGCAGCCAGCTCCTGTCGACGAGCATGCCGGGCAACACCACGACGGGAGGATACCGGTCGTGCCGAGCGGCCTGGATCGGACCCGCAGGGACGAAACGGTCTCCGGTAGCGGCGGCGTGCCCGCACCTCGTATCGTCGGGCTCGTGGACACTTCGGCATCGAGGGCTGAACCCGTCGTCGCATCCTCGAACGGCGAGACGTCACCGGTTACCTCGTACGTGCCGCGGTTGTTGCTTCGACACCTCGCCGACGATCCCGAGCGTCGGGCGTGGACGGTCGATGGCACCGTCGTTTTCGTCGACATCTCCGGGTTCACCAAGCTGTCCGAGCGCCTCGCAAAGCACGGCAAGGAAGGCGCAGAGCAGGTCACCGAAGCGATCGAGACGTGCTTCACCGACCTGCTCGCAGTGGCCTACGCCAATGGAGGCGGACTGATCAAGTTCGGCGGAGACGCCTTGCTGCTGTTGTTCCAGGGCGAGGGTCACGAGGCGATGGCTTGCCGTTCGGCCGTCTGGATGCGCCGATCCCTGCGCGAAGTGGGACGCATCGATCTGCCGGGGGCCCGGGTGCAGCTGCGCATGTCGGTCGGCGCACACACCGGCACCTTCCATCTCTTCCTGGTCGGCACCTCTCATCGGGAGCTCATCGCGGCCGGGTCCCGCGTGGACACGCACCGTCGAGATGGAGCATGCGGCCGACGCGGGCGAGATCCTCATCAGTCCCGAGCTCGCGAGCAAGCTTCCGGCTCGATGTCTCGGCGAGACGAAGGCGCCGGGCGTGTTGTTGCGCCGTGAGCCTGCCGGCGCCGTTGCCCCGGGGGACGCGCCCGCCTCCGCAGGTGGCCGCCGAACGCATCGGGGAGTGCCTGTCGGTGATGGTGCGTGACCACGTCACCGGCGGAGGCGGCGCGCCCGAGCACCGTCCGGTCACCGTGGCGTTCGTGCACTTCGACGGCACCGACGACGCGATCGCGCTGCGCGGCCTCGACGCGATCGCCGACGACCTGCACGAGCTCGTCTGCGACGCCCAGGAAGCCGTCGATGCCCGCGGTGTCTGCTTCCTCGCGCACCGACGTCGATGCCGACGGCGGCAAGCTCATCCTCACGGCCGGCGCCCCATCGGTGAGCGGCAACGACGAGGAGCGCATGCTGCTCGCCGCTGCGGGAGATCGCCGACAGGGAGCGTGCGCTCCCCGTCCGCATCGGCGTGCATCGAGGTGGCGTCTTCGCGGGCGATATCGGTCCGTGGTATCGACGCACCTACACCGTGATGGGCGACGCCGTGAACCTCGCCGCGCGGCTGATGGCCGCGGCCGCCACCGGGCGAGATCTTCGCCACTGCCGATGTGCTCGACCGCTCCGCGACGCGGATGCGCACAACCGAGCTCGAGCCGTTCCGGTCAAGGGCAAGTCCGCGGCCGGTGCGCGCATGGTCCGTCGGCGAGCCGATCCGAGCCGGTGCCCGCTCCACTGCTCTCGCTGCCGCTCGTCGGCCGTCACGAGCAGATGCGCGTGCTCGGACGAAGCGCTCGACAGCGCGCGATCGGGCCGAAGCGTGCTGGTAGAGATCGTCGGCGAGCCGGGCATCGGCAAGACCCGGCTCCTCGAGGAAGCCGGCTGCGCGGGCCGAGGACATGCTGCGATGGACACCACGTGTGAGGCGTACACCGCCAGCACCCCGTACGCGGTCTGGCGCGAGCTGCTGCGCGAGGCGCTCGGCATCGGCTGGGAAGCGCCGTCCCGCAGGCTGGTCGGCGGTCGCGCCGGGTGGTCGCCGACGGGGCCCCGGCGCTGCTGCCGTGGCTCCCGCTGCTCGCGGTGCCGCTCGATGCCGAGGTCGACCCCACGCCCGAGGTCGACGCGCTCGACGAGGCGTTCCGTGCCGCCGAAGCTGCACGAGGTCGTCGCAGATCTCGTCGACCTGCTGCTCGACCGGCCGGCATTGGTCGCGATCGAGGACGCCCACTACCTCGACGAGGCCTCCACCGACCTGCTCGCCGCATTGATCTCCTCCGGACCCCGACCGCGCGTGGGTGGTGGTCACTGACCCGCCGCGGCGACACATCGAGCGTCGTGGCGTCGGACGCCGAGGCATCGACCGGCCAGTGGCGGCAGCTGTGCGGATAGAGCCGCCGCCCCTCGCGATCACCGACACGATGACGCTTGGCCGAGGCCGCGAGCGACGACGATCCCCTGCCTCCGCATGTGATCGCGACGGTGGCCGAACGATCGGGCGGCAACCCGCAGTTCCTGCTCGACCTGCTGCGCTCGGCGGCCGAGACGGGGGTCGATGACCTTCCCGACACCGTCGAGGCCGCAGCGATGGCCCAGATCGATCGGCTCTCGCCGGTCGATCGCACGATCGTCCGGC
The DNA here is from genome assembly GCA_963831325.1 of uncultured Actinomycetes bacterium. Classification (GTDB taxonomy): domain Bacteria; phylum Actinomycetota; class UBA4738; order UBA4738; family HRBIN12; genus JAOUEA01. The sequence goes on along the minus strand of CAWHQA010000008.1, from coordinate 95,825 downwards.
GGGCCGCCGTGCTCGGCCTGACGTTCCACCCACGCATGCTCGAATGGGTGCTCGACGAGGCGACGACGGCACCGACCGAAGAGACGCTGGCGTCGGCTCGGGTCGCTCTTCGCAGGACGACGGGGACGGCCACGTTTCGGTTCCGCCGCGCCCTGATGCGCGACGCCGCCTACGAGGGGCTGCCGTTCCGACTGCGGCGCGAGCTCCACGCTGCGGGTCGCCTCCGAGATCGAGCGGGCAGCGGGCGACTCGACCGACGAGCAGGCGGAGAGTCTCGCGCTGCACTGGGCGCTCGCCGGCGATCACGATCGCACGTGGCGACTACGCTCGCATCGCCGGTGACCGGGCGCGAGCAACCGAGCCGCCCCTGCCGACGCCGTCGCGCACTACCGTCGGGCCCTGAGCGCGGCGCGAGGCTGCGGCGATGTCGGCGACTGCCGATATCACGAAGTCACCGAGGCGCTGGGTGAAGCGCTGATCCGAGCGGGCGAGCTCGAGGCGGCCGACCAGGCGCTTCGCGCCGCCGTCGCGCCTGCGGACCGACGATCCTGTGGGCATCGCCCGCCTGCTTCTTCGCCAGGCGTACGTCGCCGAGCGGGTCGGTCGGTTCGACCGCATGCTCCGCCTCACGCGGAAGGCCTCACGGACCCTCGACGACCGCGGGGGGTGGGCGCCGATGCGTCTGCGGGCCGCCGCGAAGGTCTCCGAGGCGTACGCGAGGCAGTTCCAGGGGCGGCCGGAGGACTCGCTGCCGTCTCACGCGGCCGGCGATCGAGGCGGCGAAGACGTCGGCCGATCGCAAGGCGCTGGCCGACGGACTGATGCTCCACGACTGCGGCGCTCCTCGATCTCGGACGATCGACGAAGCCGTGCACAGCCGCGAGGCGCTCGAGATCTACGAGTCGCTGGGCGATCTGCACGGTGCGGCCTCCGCGTCGAACATGCTCGGCATGGTGGCGTACTTCCAGGGGCGATGGGACGAGGCGGTCGAAGGATACGAGCGATTCGCGAGCACCAAGGAACGGCTCGGCGACTCGGTGCACGCCGCGACCGGCCACATGAACGTCGGCGAGGTGCGCTCCGATCAGGGCCGGCTCGACGAGGCCGTGGAACGGTTCCGCCGTGCGCGGCGCGCCTACCTCGCGGCGGGAGACACGCTCGGCGTCGCCTACTGCCTCGCGTACCTCGGCCGCGCCGATGCGCGGGCCGGGCGAGTCGGAGGAGGCGACCGCGAGGCTCGCCGAAGCGCGAGACCTCCTTCGCCTCGCTCGGAGCCGAGCGCGAGACCGCACAGACCGATGCGTGGCTCGCCGAATGCGCGCTGCTCTGCAGGCCGTTGGCAGGAAGCCGAGAGCGCGGCCGAGCGGCTCCTCGCCGCACGCCGGGGGCGACCAGGATGCCGCTGCTGCACCGGGTGCGTCGGCGAGGCGCTCGCTCGATGCGGCGCGATCTGACGACGCGCGATGCGTCGCTCGACGAGGCTTTGCGGCTGGCGATCGAGGAAGGCGCCGACCTCGAGCAGGTCGCTCTCGCTCTCCGCGATCGCGCGGCTGTGGCCCGACGACCCCGATGCAGCCGGTCGCGGCGCGACGCTGCGGCGAAGCTCGCGAGCGGCTCGGCGTCGTCGCGACCGCCGACCCGCCCGACTGAGGACGCTACCCCCTGGTGAAACGAGGGTCGCCGGCGCCGAACAACGTCTCGGTGACGACGACCGTGCCGTCGGAGCGCAGTTCGACGACTGCGCCGTGAGGCACCAGAGCTCGCCTGCGGGTGGCGTCGGGCCGGCCTCGCACCATTCGACGGCGTCTCGTCGCCCGGCGTCTCAGGCGTGTAGTCGATGAACGTCGTGCGGCTGAGCACCCCACCATCGGGCGGCGCCGGCTCGGCGTCCCATGTCACGGTCATCGAGAAGTTGGCGCCCGTCTGTCCGGTCAGGTCCTTGGCCAGCAGCACGTCGTCGTTCTCGACACGCAACAGGTAGGGGATGGGCACACAGGCCTCGTTGGGTCCGCGGCTGACGTTCGCTGTCGTGTTCGGACCGGCAACGTCACCGGTCGAGTCACCACAGTCGAGGATGCCCGAGATCTCCTTGAGATGGATCAGCGAGTCTGCGGTTCCGAGCTCCTCGCCGAGGCCACCTGGCTCCACAGCGGTGCCGTCGGCACCGGCGGCGAGCGAGAAGGCCCCTACGTTGTTCTTGGGGCGCAGCACGAAGGAGTCGAACGCGGCGGTCGCCGACGCCGGCGGCACGCGGAAGCGGTAGTTGTCGCCGTCTGCCGAGTCAGGGCCGGAGTCCGAGCGAGCGCCTGTCAGGAGCTCGTGCGAGCCCACCAGATCGCCCTGTAGGTACAGATCGGCGACGACGACGACATCGCCCTTGGCTTCGATGTCGAGCTCCATGAAGTCTGCGACGGCACCGCCGAGAGCCGGGCCACCGAGGGCAACCGTCAGCCGCTGGGCCCTGTCGCCGTCGACTCGGCCGCAGGGCGTCCCTCCGCCTTCACCACTGCTTCGGACGCCGATGCCATCGGTGGTGAGCCCGACCGTTCCGCTCGAAGGCGTGGGCGTGACCGATACCAGGGCACCGCTCGTCGGCGACAACTTGCAGCCGCTGCTCACGCCGACCGACTGCGTGGTCGAAGCGCCTTCCGAGGGATCGAACCGCCACTGCTGTGGCGCGGCTCCGAGGTGCAACCGGAGCACGCCGGCGTCGGGGAGCGTGTCGAGAGGGAACGCGGTCACCGGCACTGCAAGCGTCATCGGCACGACGGCCGCCATCAACGCTGCGACGAGGACGACCGCACCCCATCGCGCGCGTACTCCTGCGACAGATCGAACAGGCCCACGATGGTCAGCAGCAGACACGAGAACGTCCCTCCTCAAGATGATGTGGCGCCCGATCGACGCGCACGAAAGCTAGGTGCGTAGCCTTGGGCTGTCAACATGAACCTAAGGCGTTCGTCCTAGGCCGAAGGAACGAATCTCTGCCGGCCTCTCCGGAAAGTTGGGATACGGTCACGTGATGGGAACGCTTCGTCATTCGAGGATCGCGCTCCTCATCGTGGCCGCCGGTGCGCTTGCAGCGTGCACGATCACGTTCGGGGAACCCGGCGACGATGCTTCGCGCTCCTCTCCGGAGGTGAGCGCCGAGCCGACACCGGGCGGGCCCACCATCTCGGCACCCGGTCGGCTGGCGGTGCTCGAGGCGGACGGGTCCCTGTACACGGCCGAGGCAGACGGCTCCGATCGGAGGGATCTGATCACGTCACCCGGGGCTGAGCTGACCGCGCTCCAGCCCGCCTGGTCGCCTGACGGTGACCGGCTCGCCTGGGTCATCAGCCAAGCCCGCGACGGTGCGATCGCCGGCGCGATCGTCGTTGCCGGTCCTCAGGGCGAACACCCAGCCGTGACGCCCACACCGTTCGTCCCGTACTACCTGGCGTGGAGTCCGACCGGTGACCGGGTGGCGTTCCTCGGCGCCGGTGGCGACCCTGAGGCGCCGGTGCAGATGGGTGTTCTCGAGGTGGGCAGAGCCGACGCCCACGTGGTCGCAGGCGGCGAGCCGTTCCTCTACTTCGCGTGGGGCCCCGACGGCCGACGGGTACTCGCGCACGCTGGCTTCGACCGTCTCGAGGAAGTCGACCTCGACGGGCGATCGACGCCCGTGAGCAAACGGCCCGGTCTCTTCGCGACGCCCGCCTGGAGCGACGACGGCCGCACGCTGGTGTACGTCGAGCGCGGCCGCGACGGCCTCCAACGCCTGGTCGCCTCCGTCGACGGAACCTCACCCCAGGTGCTGGTCGAGGGCCGCGGGGCCCTCTCGTTCGTGCTTCGACCCGACGGTCGGGCTGTCGCCTATCAGATGCTCGGTGAGCGCGACGGCGACCTCTTCGACCGCAGGGCGACCGAGCCCGGCGACGGCGTTCGCGTCGTCGACCTGAGGACCGGCGCGCAACGTCGCGCGACGTCGATACGCGCCATGACCTTCTGGTGGAGTCCCGACGGTGAGCAGCTCTTGGCGCTCGCACCAGAGCCCGAGTCCTCCGGCGAGATCCCCTTCCTGTGGCAGATCTGGAACGGGCGGCGCACCCTCGAAGCCGAGGGGCGTCACTCTCCCACGCTGCAGGTGCTGCGGGACTACGCCCCGTTCTTCACGCAGTACGCACAGAGCGCGACGCCCTGGGCGCCCGACGGTTCTGCATTCGCGTTCCCCGTGTCGAGCCCCGACGGCGCGGGCCAGATCGTCGTGCAGGAAGTCGGGGGCAACCCAGCGGCGATCGGCCCGGGGGTCTATGTGACGTGGTCGCCATAGTCCCATGTGTGCGCCCCGTTGCTCGAAGGGATAGGGTCGACAAGCGCAACCTTCCCCATGTCGGAAGCTCGGCCGCTCGCGCAACCGGCCGTCTGATCGGAAGGAGTGGTGCGCATGCGCAGAACGACGAAGAGGGCCATCGGCCTGGCATTGATCATCGGGCTCCTCGCCCTGATCCCGCTGAACCAGGCGACGGCCGGAGGGCCAACGTCCGCTCAATGCCGCCCTCACAGGTGCGGCCGAGGTGCCGGGCCCGGGCGACACCGACGGCACCGGAAACGCACAGATCGTGCTCGACCCCCTCACAGATAACGTCTGCTTCGACGTGGACTGGGACGGCATAGGTCGTCCGGTCGCAGCGCACATCCACCGCGGAGGGCCGGCGAAGGCCGGTCCGGTTCGGGTGGAGCTCTTCTCTTCCACTCGACCGCTCCCCAGGACGATCAGCGCGGTGCAGGGGTGTGTTCGCAACGTCGACACGGACCTGGTGGACGCGATCATTGCGACGCCAAGCAAGTTCTACGTGAACGTGCACACGAGGTCCTACCCGGACGGAGCCATCCGGGGACAACTGACCTGACCGTTCGCTCGAACGGGACCGCCACCCCTCGATCCCATGCGAGCGATCGAGGGGTGGTGGTCTCGCCGTGCAGTGCTGCCACACTCCCGAAGTGAACGTCGGGTGACGAGCGGGGAATACCGACTTTCGGTCCTATCGAGGGGCATCCGAACGACGTAGCATGCGGCGGCAGTACGACTCAGCCGTTCGGCGGCGCAAGAGCCGCCTCTACCCCCCAAGAGGTTGCATTGCGCAAGAAGCTGCTCAAGACCTTGCCCTCGTCCCGGCCATGTTGGTGCTCACCATGAGCATCGCGAGCGCGGTCGATCAGACGAATGGCTCCGGCCTCACCCACGAGGGCGCGAGTCTCGAGTTCAACGCCAAGGCGAACCTGCAGGGCAACATCACCTACACATCGCATGACGGGACGATGTTCCAGGTCATGTGCCGCGACGGCCTCACCAGCTACCGGAACCTGAAGCCCACGGCCGCCGGGGCGCTGCGAGCGAAGGTGACCGCCACCTGCAAGGACAAGGAAGGCGTCACCATCTACGCGGAGATCTACTTCATCGACCGCGGCGAGCCGGGCAATCGCGACGTGGAGCGCATCCACTTCACGTACAACTCGGCGTTCGAGCTCGACGCCAACGCTGATCCCGACGTGTTCCTCACGAAGTGCACTCAGGCGTGGCGACCACGGTCGCCTGCAACGACGCCGGCATCATCACCGCCGGCAACGTGCAGATCCACCAGGGGTCGCCGGCTCAGGCCAAGCAGGTGACCATGGTAATCGGCGACGCCGCCTGATCCACGGTCCACCAAGGCAGGAGGCCCCCGGGTTCGCCCGGGGGCCTCTTCGCATCGCGTATCGAAGCAGCCACCGCTGGCCTCGTGGCAGTCCATCGCAGCGCCATCGACCGGCAAGTACGCGACCGGGGTTCGCCGCTGAGAGGACTCAGAATAGACGGACCACCAGCCACACGAGGCCGATGAACGCCGCAGCCGCCACCGAGGCTACGAGTAGCCACTTCGCTGCCTTGCCGGGGCTCGGAGCGTCATCGAGCAGGGACGACGGCTCGGACTGGGCGTTCTCACCGAACGCATGCTCCAGCTCGGCCAGCACGCGCCTCTCTATCCCCTGCCGTGCCGTATCCGCAAACTTCTCGTGGCGCGAGTCGTGGCCACCCGCCCCTCCCTGATCGGAGTCTGTGCCCAGCTCGCTCAAGGGGGGATCCGCACGGTCGGGGGTATCGCTCACACCTTTCATGACGAGCTCGTGGAGCGGCTCCGGTCGGTCGATGTCCTTCAGCCGCTGGGCGCCGATCGCGCGTGCCGACACGCCATCGGGCAGGTCGGATCCAACCAGGGCGCGCGTCGTCTCGGACAGGAGCACCTGTCCGCCTCGCCCAACGGCCGCGATCCTTGCCGCACGCACGACGTCGAGGCCCGTGTACCCCTCCTCACCCATCGCCGGCTCACCTGTGTGCAGACCGATCCGAACCCTCACGGTCACACCATCGGGCCACTCGTATGACGCAAGGCCGCGTTGCGCCTCCACCGCCGCGACGACCGCGTCGCGAGCACGAGGGAACGAGTAGAAGAACGCATCCCCCTGCGTGTCGATCTCTTGGCCTTCTCGATCACCGAACGACTCGCGAAGGATCCGCCGATGGTCGGCTAGCAAGCGCGCATACATGTCATCACCGAGTTGCTTCAAGAGGGCAGTACTTCCCTCTATGTCGCTGAACAGGAACGTGACGGTTCCCGAAGGGAGGTTCGGCATCGCTCGAGGATACGCCCACCGAGCGAGACGGTAGATACCTCTGTGGGCAAGCTCAGCGGTGGAACTCGAACCAGACGTGTCCGGGAGGACCGGGCTCATATCCCCACCCGTCGGACACATGCTCAACGAGGCGCAGGCCGAACCCCCCCTTCCTTTTTTTGCGGATCGTCCAGCCCGCGGCTCGACGAGCCTCACCCCATCGGCGGCTGTTGCCTGCTCCATCTCGACCCGGACGCGGTCTTCATCCGCTTCGATCACCAGGCGGACGGTATCGTGCTCGGGGCGCAGCCGACCATGTCGGACGGCGTTCGCGGAGCTCACTGATCGCGAGACGAGCGTCATCGATCCGGCCTGGTGGGGGGATCGGCCCATTCAATGATCAACGCGCAAGGAGTGGAGGCTCTCGTTCGCGGGAAGGATCGATTCGCGCCACAAACCAGGCTCTCCACTCGGGATGACGGTTTCACTCGCCGTACCCATCGATCCCCTGTCGAAACGCAGACTGTTGCACCGGGCTGGGCGCCGCGGCTCGGAGAGACCGCACACCATGGGCCATTCCCGAACTCTGGCCCATCGGGGGAATCCCACCTAGGTAGGCTCGCAACCATGGTCGAACCCACGTACAAGATCAGGGCTCTCGATGAGTCGACGTGGGCCGCGTTTGCCGCGTTGGTCGAACGCAACAACGGCGTGTTCGGCGGCTGCTGGTGCATGGGGTTCCATCCCGAGGGGGTCGGCAAGGGAACCACGCCAGCCCTCAACCGCAAGCGGAAACACGCTCGTGTTCGGGCAGGCGCGGCCCATGCGGCGCTCGTCTTCCACCACGACGACTGTGTGGGTTGGTGCCAGTTCGGTGTACCCGAGGAGGTGCCGCGGATCAAGAGCCGCGCAGCGTACGCGAAGGGGCAGTCGACTTCACCAGACTGGCGCATCGCGTGCTGCTACGTCGGCAAGGGGCAACGGCGGCAGGGCGTGGCCGCCGCCGGGCTCGCCGGTGCGCTTGATCTCATCGCGGGCCTCGGTGGGGGAATGGTCGAGGGATACCCGGAGGCAGCCGACGCGGTGCCCGCGGGCTTCCTCTACAACGGTGCTCTGTCGACCTACGAGAAGCTGGGGTTCACCCGTGACCGGAAGATCGGCAAACACCGCTGGGTTGTGACCCGGGTCGTCGAGCCGACTGCCTAGCCGTCAGAGATCAGCGCGATGACGGAGATCGGGCTGAGGGCTACGCCGACGGCTACGGCAAGAGTCTCCGATCGCAGGTCCCATTCACGCCCTCATTCCTTCATGCACGCTGGCTGGTTAGCCCGTTCGAGCAAAGAGGCACGGTGCACCGCGACAGACAGTCGCCCAAGCGGCAAGGCAGCGGTGGCGGTGAGACGGTGCCGGAGTCACTCCTGCCTCCGGCACCGCGCATCACCCGTGGTGCGACGCGAGATTCCCTGCACGCCCGCGCCGCGGTGGATCAGCGATCAGGTGAGACAGGGATTCGCCTCATCCGTGAGCGGTGCGGCACCAGGTGGCAACCCGAGGTACGTGGCGACCAAGACCAACTCATCGTCACCGACGTTGGATGCCTTGTGCACGTGACCAGGCTCCTCATGGAAGATGTCACCCTTGGTGTAGACGGTCGGGGTGCAATCTCCCTCTTCGTTGACCGCGACGCGTCCTTGCTTCACGAGGACGAACACGTCCGCCGGATGTGAGTGCCATCCCGACGTTCCTCCCACTTCCTGCTCGACGCGGACGAACAACGCGGTGCTTGGCTCTGACTCCTGGATCGACAGCGAATCGAACGTGGCGGACCCGAGAAGCTTGGCGGTGAAGCCACGACTCGGCGTTGCCACGGCGATGCCCGCGGTGAGGACCACGACTGCCGCGAGCGCGATGATGGTGCGCTTCATTTTGACGTCCTTCCTTCGGTGCGGGCTCGCGTTCGGAAGGACGCCGAGGAGGTCCGCGAGGACGCGCCAACGAGCACCATGTTCTGCTCACGCGGGATTCCACGGACCCGAACCCCCGATCCCGAACGTGTGCGCATTCGATCCATCGGCATCGGCGATCCCGAGGCCGCCCGACAGGTCCTCGCTCCAGCAATCGTGTTCGGGTTCTCTGGGCACGGGTGCATGATGTAGCTCTTGTACGCGATCTGCGACCCATCCGGCGACCATGACGGCGCGACGGCGTCTCGGATCACTCGCGTGAACCCCGAGCCGTCCGGTACGAACGTGTAGATCCCGGCCGCCGGGAGCCTGCGCAGCCCGAGCGCGATCCGATCACCGGTCGGGGACCACGCGAGTCCGAACACGTGTCCCGCATCCCAACCCCAGGTCACGCTCGTTCTTGACGATCATGTGGGGGTCGCTTCCGTCGGCGTTGACCACCCACACGCTGTGGCTATGGTCGAACCCCCCGTCGATGTAGGCGATCTGGGTTCCGTCCGGAGAGAAGGTCGGCTGATACACATCCCCTTTGCTCGGCACGACGAGCAGGGTGGTACGACCGCTGTCGACGTCCATCACGTACAGAGCGGAGTCCGTCTCGTACAGCTCGGCTGGGACTCCGTCCTCGGTCTTGGTCGTGTATGCCACCTGCGACCCGTCGGGAGAGATCGCAGCGGTGAGATAGGGCAGTTCCCTCTGCCCCATCGGCCCCAGCAGTGACGTCTCGGTCCCGTCGGCGTGCAGGAGGATCAGGCCTCCGTCGAGCCCATTCGCTTCGGGCCGGATCACCAAGAGTTCGGTGCCGTCATTCGACCATCCGACAGGTATGCCGAGCTCGTCTTGCCAGCTGCCTCGGCTTCGGCTTGGTCGCGGCGGGGTCGATGCCCCAGATCCCCTGGGACTCCAACTCCAACGTCGTGCAGGTCTCGGTGATGCATTCGTATCGGTACATGATCCTCCCGGTGAAGGCTGCGAAGATCCCGGGCTGTTCGACCTGGGGCGCAGGTTCACGTTGGAGACTCGACACGATCACGCCGACCGCCGCCACTACGACCGTTGCCGCAACCGCGAACGTTCCGAGCTTCCGGTTCCGATCGGCCTTGCGCTGCCTCGTGTGCTGTCGTTCCATCGCGCCGGGATCCTGGCGCACCTTCTGCGTCGACATGCGGAACACCTCCTGCACGTCAGGCATCCCGCGCTCCTTCCGCTCTGCAGGGCCCGTCGGCCCTGGGTCGCCAGGGCCCGAACCGTCGACGGCCGGACACGCAGGATGCGTGCCGCCTGCTCGGATGAGTACCCGAGCAGGTCCACGAGCAGGAGCGCAGCCCGCTGCCTCGGCGTGACCTCCAGGAGGAGCTGGCGAACGTCCGCTCGCATCTCCGCCTCGAGGAAGGCGTCCGTGGGTCTCCGCCACCGGCACGAGCTTTCGGATGGCGACGGCAGCTCGCCGCCGCCGCATCCGGAACCCGTTCAACGCGACGCGGAAGAGGTAGCCGGTGGGGTCGTCGATCCGATCGATGTCGTCCCACCGTTCCCACAGGCGCAGGAACGCGTCCTGGGTGAGCTCCTCCGCGTCCTCGCGGTTGCCGGTGACGAAGTAGAGGGCCTTGAACAGGCGCTCGCGTTCCTCCTCGAAGAACGTGTCGAAACGGGCCCGTGTCTCGACCAGCTCGAGTGGGATGCTCACGGCGCCTTCCTCTGCTCGCACGCTACATGGATGCGCGAGTGCCATGTTCTGCTGAGAAGAAGCTGAAGAAAGTCGCGTCAGTCGGCTGCGCCCGATCCTGGAACGACAAAAGTAACGATGCCACCAGGTCACCAGTCTGGACACGTCCTGCCGCCCCTTCAGACCCGATCTGGCCGTAGCCATGGTGGCGAAGCGAGGCGAGGGGTGCGATTCGCCTACGAGTTCGTCGTAGCTCTGCAGGAAGGTGACGCCTGCCGGACTCTGCAGCAGCGGCTCGGCGATCGCTTCGATGCGTTCTGGGCGCTAGGGCATCGCAGCAGGCCATCGCGGAGATCTTGGAGCACATCGAGGAGCTTTCGATGCCGGCATGGTCCGAGTCGACGACATGCCGCCGATCCTCGGCGTGACCAAGCAGCGGTGCCACCAGCTCACCCGCCGCGCCGTTTCCGCCGCCCCTGCAGACGGTCTCGGTCGCCGGCTGGGTCTGACGCTCACCGACCACCGGGCGCTCGAAGCAGGGGAGCTGCACATCGCCTACGAGCTCTACCTCAAGATCACCGACCTGTGCGGTTGGCCGCGCCAAAGCGATCGAGAGAAAGGCTCAGGGGGCGAATGTGATCTCAATCACAGTTTTCGTATGGGTATCGGTGAACGTGGCCTCGCCGTTGGCGGCGCTGTAAGCCCCCGTGCCGCCGGTCACCCCTAGTTCGTAGACGCCCACGCCTGCAGGGTCGAGACCGTCCACCGTGATCGTGCCGTCCGCGAGCCTCAGCAGGTAGGTGCACCGCCAAAGGCCAGAGACCCACGGCGTGATCCGCCGCTCGACGAGACACGTCCCGAAGGCCGAGCCCACCCGGTCGTCGGTGGCGACAGCGTCGAACAGCTTGGCACGAATCTCGACCCGGTCACCTAGTTCCAGGAGACCGTCATCATCCAGATCGACGAATCGCTCGGTCTGCGAGTCGGCCCGTATCTCAACGTGGATGTCCCCTTGCGCGTTCGCTGTTGTGCCGCCGATCAGTCCTGCTGCGAGGAGCGTCAGCACGACCGATGCCGAGATAGCCGCCATGCGCCGTTTCAGCCCGCTTCGCTTCATGAGAAATCCCTTCGCCAAGCGGGCACCGACGAGACTTCGACGGTAGGTGGTTCCAGATGACGCGTCAAACGGGGTAGCCCAGCCGCTTCAAGTTGTTCGCAAGGACAAAGCGTCGACGTCATAGTGTTCGCGTCAACGGGTCACCCTGCGTCGCGGCCTGCACTTCGGTTGGTGGGTCGAAGGGGCGCAAGTCCACTGGAGGGCTGTTCATGAAGACCTGGTGGCCGACTGAGGGGATGGCCAGGGTCATCGGCCGATCGATCGTGGCGACGATGCCTCCCGTTGAGGGCATCTCGCCGGCTCTCCGCGACGACCTGATCGCACACTTGTTGTGCACGTCGCCCGACCTGCTCGCCTGATCGCTGAACTGACCGCACGGAACCCCGGCATGGCGCATCTACTCATCGACCTGGAAGCCGACGACGATCTGCGAGCCAAGCTGGAGGTCGAGCTACTGCGCGGAGCAGAGGCATCGAAGAGTCCTGACCATCCCCCAGCGTCTGAGCATAGGTGACCCGTAAGCACTGTCGAGGTGCACCCCAAAGCTCATCGTGTCGCTAGTCGGGCATTGGCTCGTGGTCCTCCACGGATGTCCACTGTGTATTCCGACTCAACGCCGAGATGAGAGAACGTCTTTGTCGCCACATTGAATAGGCCAGCAGCAGGCACTGTGATAGCGGAAGGGCCGGATCCTTCCCATTGGTGCGGTCGGAACGGCAGCCGTCGCGTTCGTCCAATGTTCATCTGTCACCCCTAGCAGCGCGATGAGACCAATGGCTAAGGTGAAACTCCCCCGACACAAGGTGTGCCGATGATGCGACGCCTACCGATCCTTCTCGCAACGATGGTGCTCATCTTGATCGTGCCTACGACGGCCAACGCCTCGCACTCGCTCACCGTGAGCACGAAACGCAAGGCCATCCTCCTTTCGCCCACCCAGGTGCAGGTTGGTGGCTTCCTCACGTGCGTGGGCGCGGCCGAGTACGGGACGGTCGGTGTCGTGCTCATCCAGCCACCCGGAGGCATCGCACTGAGCGGTGGAGGTTCCACAGGCTTCTCGTGCAATGCGGGAGAGACGGTGGCATGGTTCCTCATCGTGAACGCGAATGCGTTTTCGACGTTCACGACCGGCAAGGCTCGGTTCGATGCCTTCGCGAACACGAGCTGCTCAGACGAAGAGGTGGACTGTCCGAGCACCGGCGAGGATGGTGCTCTCAAGATCAAGCGGCGTCATCAGCCGTGAGGTCGAGTCCAGGCCAGGAAAGCCTAGGAGTGCGGCGGTCGAAAGAGGAGGAAGGATCATGACGGCGATTAGGTCCCACCGACGGTCGAGTGTTCCGATGAGCTGGCCCCTCGCCGCGGCAATCGTGACGCTTTCGCTGTTGTCCTTGCCTGCGGCCTCGGCCGCTGCGCCCACATGCTTCGGACAGAAGGCGACGATTCCAAATACCGGCGACGAACGGATCGAGGGTACGCCAGGACCGGATGTGATCATCGGCGACGGGAACCGCGACATCGTCTTCGGTGGCGATGGCGACGACCTGATCTGCGGAAGAGGCGGCAGCGACGTCATCGACGGTGGCAGCGGAGATGACCGCATGTCCGGCGCCGCTGGGCCTGACTTCATCACCGGGGTGAACGGGAACGATGAGATCCGGGGGGGAGTGGGCAAGGACGTCTTGAACTTCGGCGACGAGGAAGATGGCGACGACTTGGTGGTCGGCGGAGGAGGCGACGACGATCTCCATGCAGGCGTCGGCGCTGACCGCCTCATCGGCAACGACGGGAACGACGTACTCCAAGAAGGCGAGGTGGACGCGCCGACGATAGACCTGTTCTCGGGAGGAGCCGGGATCGACACCTGCAATGCGGGAGCGGAGGATCAGGTCCGGAGTTGCGAGGGTCCGTAGCGCTGCTGGGGGTCCTTGGGCGGACCGACCAACTGACCCTGGTCACGCGACGGACGCAAGTACGAGCGCCTGCGCGGGATGGCTAGGCGGCCCCACGAGAGTGAATGCCACGTCGTCCCCTCTACTAAGGACGCAGTCTGCCGCCTGAGAGCTTGCTTGACATTCGCCACGGTCAACGTCGTCGTGCTAGGCGGAACCGGTGTTGGCCAGGATGTCAGCTCACGAATCAGGAGCTGACTCGAGTCCAGGTTTCACCTGGATAAGCGACAGACACGCTCCAGGCGGCCTCGAAGCACTTCGGAGAGCAGTCAGGGATTACGGGGTCGAACCTGATCGTGTCGTCCTCGATCGTGTAGTTGAACGTCACGTCCGGGAACTCTTTGGACACGACGAATGTGTCGTCGTCGCTGACGACATACGTTCCATCGTCGACCGGATCGCCCTTCCAGTTCAGCGATCCGAACCTGCCATCCTCTGTGAAGAAGTGCGAGTGAATACGAGGTACCGCGCCGTCACACGGAGCAGCGGGATCGGCGATCTGCTCGGGGCGACGCACGCCCGGGATGAAGCCGTTCCCCGCGATGGACTCCAGCACCCAATCATCCAGACCCGCTTCGGTGAGCGCTGCCGCGAGTTCCTCGCATCGCGTCTCACGCTCCTATGTACCAACCAGCGGCGTGGCGGCTACCATCGAGGCTGCCGCTGAATCAGCGCCCGTGGGATCGTCCGCTGGCGAATCAGAGCTGCACGATGCAGCGATACAGACAACAGCGACGAGCACCAGGTCCTGTCGCTTGAGGCGACCTCTCACGACGGGACCGTAGCACTGGGGAGGTGGAGAAGGAAGATGTAGTAGCGCAGAGGCAACGTCGTTGTGCTCGCTGGCTCCGTGTCGGTCGACCCCGGTCGAGCGCAAGCTGCCGTCGGGCGACGAGGTGACCGAGCGACAGGACTCGTGCCCACACCACGGACTCCTATCCAGCTTGATGTGAGGTGAGGTCTGCAGGGAGCAGCGAGAAGACTACGCAGTCGACGCGCCGGTCGCCGATCTCCATATACGACCGAAGAACGCCCTCTTCCACATATCCGCTCCGTTGTGCCACTCGCCGAGATTCCTCGTTTGACGGCTCAGCGAAGAGGGAGAGCCTGGCGAGTCCGAGGTCTCCAAGCGCCCACCGCGAGATCAGCTGGACCGAGCGAGTCGCGAACCCGTTTCCTCTTGCCTCCGGGAGGAGCCAGTAGCCGACGCTCCCCCGGTTGTAGTCCTCCGGGTCCGCGAGGATCACCCAGACGTGCCCCAGACAGACATCCTTCTGATCGCAGATCGAAAAGGTCGCGCGCGTCCCCTCGGCCCAGCGAGACAGGTTGCGTTCCAGGACCTCGCCTGCCGAGTTAGAGGGGCCGATCCACCGGACCACGTCCGGATCGGCGATGCCTCGCCCGATCGCTCGCAGATCGTCCTCCCGGGGCGGTCGAAGAGTGACGACACCGTCGCTCAGGGATCGGTCGGAAACCGCAAGCTCCACACGGAAAGGATACGCTCCGCCGCCGTCACCACTGGCGAGCTTCTGGACGTGCCTTGTCGTTCTCATGAACCGCTGGCATGGGGGTTAGCAGCCCACAGGTCCACGACGTGTAGTAGCACAGAGGGTCCGTGGTCGTGCCGACGTATCGCTGTTCTCCCGCGCCTAGAGAAAGGCAGATCAGGAGCGGATGGGGCTGCGACCTGTACAGATGGCAGGTCGGCTGGGTCTGACCCTCACCGAGTACCGGGCGCTCGAAGCAGGCGAGCTGCACATCGACAACGACCTGTACCTCAGGATCGTGGACACATGCAGATGGCCAAGCTAGCTTGGCTCGCCGCTCCGCCCGAGTCGCCACCGCTCCAGGCACCTGTGCAGGCTTGGCATCGTCGTGAGCCGCGCCGTCTTCCGCCGTTGGAGGGGTTGGCGGGTGCTACCTCTCTCCTGTGACACCGCGCATACCGTCCGCCACTACCGGACCAACAGAGGTCTTCTTGTTTGGCAGTCGCTCCGGAGGGCGTAGATCCGTCTGGGCGGCGTCGCCCTGGGGATCCCGCCCTGATACCTCCCGCCTTGAGGCTGCTTGCGGCACGGTACTGCCCCGCCACCTATCTCCGATTCCGCACTTGTTTGTTCGTGGGGGATGGGCAGAAACTGTCAAGGATGGGCGTCAGGCCCATCCCCCCGATCCTCGAGGTGAGTGAACAAGCTCAGCGTCGCTGAGCGTGATTTGGCAGGCCCCAAGGGCCTAGTCAGGAAGGGGAAGAGGAGATGAGGAAGTACGTACCCTGGGTGCTCGTCGTAGCACTCATGACCGCGTCGTTCGCAGGATGGGCGACAGCGAATACGGAAGCAGCCGGACCCTTGGCATCGCTTCGACGACGCGTGACCACGCTCGAGATCAGGGCCGACCGTCAGCGGCGAGCGATCGTCACGCTGCGTGAGCAGAACGTCGCGTTGGCTGACCGCATCGAGGTGCTCGAAGCCTTCCGGGTGAACACGAACGCCTGGATCGACTACCTGTCGAAGCGGGTGACCAAGCTCGACGTGAACGGTGACTACAACGGCCCGGTGAAGGCGAACCAGGTCAGCAGCGCTGCCTGTCAGAACGTCGACGCCGTGTGGAACGCCACCGGAGGGCTGGATTGCCCAGCCGTTCCGGCTTAGGCACCCTGCTGGTTGTCCTCGTCCTGTCGGTCGCTTGTAGGACCCATGGGATGAGGGCGACCGCCCCTGGGCGGATACCGACGTGAGGAATGACCTCGTGATCAGCTCATCGCCCCAAGGAAGAGACCAAACAAGACTGAACCTGCAAGTAGACGAGGCTCCGGGGGTGGGACTCGAACCCACAACCTACGGATTAACAGTCCGCCGCTCTGCCGGTTGAGCTACCCCGGAAAGGTGGAGCGTCGCGCAGTCTAGCAGCGACCTTTCTCGGCCGAGCACCCATCTCGGCCACCGCGAGTAGGCTGGCGCCTGCTCTTCGAATCATCCGGCCTCGATCCGACAAGGAAGGACCATCGCATGAAGCTCCGTTCGCTCTTCCTCGTGGCCGCCGGTATCGGCATCGGCTACTCGCTTTCGCAGAAGATGCGCCAGGACGACCCGGAGGTGGTGCGTGGCCCACAGCCGAGGTCGACGGCCTCGCCGGCGCTGCAGCTCGTGTCCGACCAGGCACAGCGCATCGCGGACCAAGCGAGCGTGCGCAGCCTCGACGTGATCCGCCGCGCGCGTGGCGCCATCCGTGGCCGGCTGGGCGAGACCGAGACCTTCGACGAAGCAGCGTGGAACTGACGGACCTTCAGCTCGAGGGCCAGCGCGCCAGGAACGTCACCGGAGCGACCGCTTGGTCGGCTGAGCAATTTGCGGGCGTGACGTCCGGTTGCACTGCGAATCCGATGCCCTGGGTGATCCAATCACGCACGAAGAAGCATTTGCCCGACTGGCTGTACACCGCGGCGACGAACTGATACCCGGTGGTGGCGCGGTCGGGCACCCACGTGCTCGCCTTGTTGGGCCCAGAGCTGGGCGTGACTTCATCGACGAAGGCGAGCGACGGCTCCGCGGCCGAGAGATCGGCGGGGAAGACGTTCGCGTATGTCGCGGTGTCGGTGAACACGATGCGTCCGGTCTCGAGGGCGGTCGCGGCTGTGGCCTTGGCTGCGGAGTCCTGGGCCCGAACCTTCACACCGGAGAAGGTGCTCATGGACATCACCAGCAGCACACCGAGGATGAGTACGGTCATCATCAGCTCGAGCAGGGTGAAACCATCCTCGCTCCGCAGATCGGGCAGACGGATCATCGACTCGCACCTCGTTGACGGGAACGGCCGTTCCGTTCCTGTCTGGAACATCGGAGCGAGTGACCGGCAGACTTGAGTAGCAGGCGTCCGTACGTACGTACCCTATTCGAGGTAATCGCGGAGCTTCTGCGAACGACTCGGGTGGCGCAACTTCGAGAGCGTCTTCGACTCGATCTGCCGGATGCGCTCGCGGGTGACACCGAACTCGCGTCCGACCTCTTCCAGGGTGCGGGGGTGGCCGTCGACGAGGCCGAACCGCAACTGGATCACCTTCTTCTCGCGCTCGCTGAGCGTATGCAGCACCGACTCGAGCTGCTCCTGGAGCAGGATGAAGCTCGCGGCGTCGACCGGCACGACGGCGTCGGCGTCCTCGATGAAGTCGCCGAGATGGGAATCCTCTTCCTCGCCGATGGGTGTCTCGAGCGAGACGGGCTCCTGGGAGACCTTCTGGATCTCGCGTACCTTCTCTGCACTGATGCCCATGACCTTGCCGATCTCGTCGGGCGTGGGCTCGCGGCCGAGATCCTGCAGCAGCTGGCGTTGCACGCGCACGAGCTTGTTGATCGTCTCGACCATGTGCACCGGGATGCGGATGGTGCGGGCCTGGTCGGCGATCGCCCGGGTGATGGCCTGGCGGATCCACCACGTGGCGTAGGTGGAGAACTTGAAGCCCTTGGCGTAGTCGAACTTCTCGACGGCGCGGATCAGACCGAGGTTGCCTTCCTGGATCAGGTCGAGGAAGAGCATGCCGCGACCGACGTAGCGCTTCGCGATGCTCACCACCAGGCGCAGGTTCGCCTCGATGAGCTTGCGCTTGGCGAGCTGACCGTCGCGTTCCACCCGATGCAACCAGGCGTGCATCTCGTCGTCGCTCTTGGGGCGATAGCTCTTCGCGATCTTCTCGCGGCCTATGCCTTCGACCTTCCCGAAGGCGGTCATCTGGTGATGGCGGATCTCCCACACCTTCACGACGCAGACCTTCACATCGTGCGGATCGGCCTTGGGTTCTTCCTCGTCGCGAAGCTGGGTCTGCAGCGCCGTCGACATCTCGCCCGCCTCGATGCGCCGGGCCAGGTCGATCTCCTGCGGAGCGTTCAGCAGCGGGACCTTGCCGATCTCCTTGAGATACATGCGGACCGGATCGTTGGTCGGCGCCTTGAGCAGGTCCACCTCGATGCGCACCTGGGTCGCGGCATCGGTCTCCTCCCCGGGGACCTCGATGACCTCGATGCCTTCGGCCGTGAGATGGTCGCCGACTTGGGTCAGGAACTCCTCGACCTGCTCCGGCGTGAAGTCGTCGACCGGCACCGCTTCGAGCAGATCCTCGGAGGTGACGAAGCCGCGCTCCCGCCCCTTGGCGGTGATGGACTCCTTGACCTCGTCAAGGCTCAGGGGGGGTTCATCGCGGGCCTGAACAGCCACGGGTCTCCTCTGGAGTGATCGGATGGGGGTTCGGCTCAGACATCAGCACGACAACCCAGTGTACGGAACACAGCTGACGGCGACCCTTCCGCGTTGAGCCTTCCCCGATGGGTCGATGCCAACTCAAACGGCGCTGCGGGTGCCCTGGCGCAACCTGCGGAGCTCGCCGTCGATCGCAACCAGCTCCGCGAACAACTCGTCGTAGCCTTCGTCGGTCGTCGGGTTCAGCTTCTGGAGCTGCATGCGAAGCGCGTCACTGCGGTGCTTGAGCACGAGCTCCTGCAGACGCGACCAGACCGACAGGGTGTAGTCGGGACCGCCGTCGCTGTCGAGGGGTTCGACGGCGAGCGAGCTGAGCATGGCGCCGAGCTTCTCGTCGTCGCCCCCGGCGACGACCGCAGCATCGCCTCCGGCTTCGCGCAACGCGACGAGCGCCTTGCGGGCCGTGGCGCTGCGGAAATGATCGTCGGTGAGCTGCGGGGCATACTCGTCGTACACGGCCCGGTCGCGCACGAGCAGCTTCAGCATCTCGCGCTCGACCTTGTCGCGAGCACTCATGCGCCTCGGCGACTCGACCACGACCTCCGCCGGACGCCCGCGGCGGCGTGACTCGAGCGCCTGCACGACCGAGAACTCGGTCACCCCCGCGAGGTCGGCGACGAGGTGCGCGTACTCGCTGCGCCGGACCGGGTCGGTCAGGCCCTCGATGATCGGCATGGCGTCGGCGACCGCCCGCGACTGCCCTTCGACGCTCGAGAGGTCGTGGCGGCCGATCGTGCGCCGCACCATGTACTCCACGAGCGGACGAGCACCCTTCGCGCCCGCGCGCACCCCCTCGGCGCCGTGCTTCGCGACGAACTCGGCAGGATCGAGCCCTTCGGGCATGATCATCACCACGGTCCGCACCGACGGGAAGCGCTCCTGGAACTCCGCCGCCCGCTCCGCGGCGCGCGCGCCGGCCTCGTCAGAATCGAACGCCATGATCGCGCGCGCCGCGAACCGCGAGAGCTGGCGGAAATGGCCTTCGCCGAGCGCGGTGCCGCACGTGGCGACCGTGTTGTCGATGCCGGCCTGCGCGAATCCGATCACGTCGGTATAGCCTTCAACGACGAACACGTCGCCCGACTTCGCGATCGCCGTGCGCGCGCGATGCAGGTTGTACAGCACCTCGTGCTTCTTGTAGATCGGGGTCTCGGCGGTATTGAGGTACTTCGCTTGCTCGCCTGCCCTGGGGTCGCTCGGCAGCACACGCGCTCCGAAGCCGATGCCGTGGCCCTGCAGGTCGTGGATCGGGAAGACCAGCCGCCCCCGGAACCGGTCGCGCACCGTGCCGTCATCGCCCCGAGACGCGAGGCCCGCCTCGAGCAACACCTCGGGGCTCAGGTCGCGAGCCTGGCTCAGGCGACGCAGAAGGAAGTCGGCATACCCCGGCGCGAAACCGAGCCCGAACATGGCGATCGACTCGGGCGTGATGCCTCGTTCTGCGACGTAGGCTCGGGCGCCGTCTGCTTCCCTGCCCTCGGCGAGCATGCGCGTGTACAGCTCGCCGGCTTGCTCGTTGGCGCGGAACAGCGACCGCCGCTGGGCCGCAGCCTGTCGGGCTTCGGGCGAGTCGCCCTCGTACCGCAGGTGCACCCCGGCCTGCAGGGCGAGGAACTCGATTGCCTCGACGTAGCTCAGCTGCTCGATCTCGCGGATGAACCGGATCGCGTCGCCACCCGAGCCACACCCATGGCAGTAGTAGAAGCCTTTCGAGGGTGAGATGCCGAACGATGGCGTCTTCTCCTGGTGGAAGGGGCAGAGCCCGACCATGCGGTCGGCGCCGGCCTTCTTGAGGGTCAGGTACTGCGACGCGAGCTGCACCAGATCGGTGCGCTCCTTCACCGCCTGCACGTCGTCGTCGCGGATGCGTCCGGCCAAGGTTCCTTCCCGTTGCGGCGCGTCGTTCGGCCCGTAGTCAGATGTCCCGGTCCAACAGCCAGCCCTGGGGAAGGAAGAGCCGCTCGTAGGTGCGGATCGCGTAGCGGTCGGTCATGCCCGAGATGAAATCGGCCACTCTGGTCGACGGGTCGCCCGACGCCTCATGGTACTCCCGCGGCAACTCGCCGGGGTGGTCGAGGAAGTGCGAGAACAGGTCGCGGATCAGCTTCGTCGCCCGCTCGTGGTCGCCGCGGGCGCTCTCGCGCAGGTAGACCTCACTGAACATGAAGTCGCGCAGGGTATCGAGGGCAGCGAACACCTCGGGCGAGAGCCCGACCTCGTCTCGATCGTCGCTGTGGGCCACGAGGTCGGCCACCAGCGTGTCGATACGGTCGGAGTGCGTCGGCCCGAGCACCTTGACGGCCTCGGCTGGCAACTCCCCTTCGTCGAGCACTCCCGCCCGCACCGAGTCGTCGATGTCGTGGTTGATGTAGGCGATGCGATCGGCGAACCGCACGAGCTGCGCCTCGAGGGTCGAAGGCATCGGCGTTGACCATGGGTGATGAACGATGCCATCGCGGACTTCCCATGTGAGGTTGAGGCCCGCGCCATCGTTCTCGAGGTGCTCGACAATGCGCAGCGACTGCTCGTTGTGGCGGAACGGCCGACCGAGGAAGGGTGTGAGCGCCTGCTCGCCGAGGTGTCCGAACGGCGTGTGCCCGAGGTCGTGCCCGAGCGCGATGGCCTCGGTGAGATCCTCGTTCAGTCGTAGCGCCCGGGCGCACGTGCGGGCGATCTGTGAGACGTCGAGCGTGTGAGTGAGCCGCACACGGTAGTGATCACCCTGCGGCGCGAGGAAGACCTGCGTCTTGTGCTTCAGCCGTCGGAACGCCTTGCAGTGCAAAATGCGGTCGCGATCACGCTGGAACACCGTGCGGATGTGGTCATGCGGCTCCTGGCGATCGCGACCCTTCGTCTCGGCTGCGAGCACGGCGCGCGGCGACAACACCTCGCGCTCGAGCTGCTCTGTGCGTTCACGGGGGGTCGGCACGGCACTCACGCGCCCATCGTAGCGGCGAGGACCGACAGCTCGGCTCGGCCGGCGCGGCACACCGACGCCGGGTCGTGCCTCTGCGGCCGCGGTCAGTTTCCGGCGACGCGGTAGTAAAGGTAGGCGAACGTCTCGCGCACATAGCCGGACAGGCGCGCCTCCTCGGTGCGAGCGGCAGACGTCCAGGTGGCCGAGGCGTAGCCCTCGATGCCGAGGTCGGAAGCCATGCGTTGGATGCGCGCGTTGTGCCACGGGTCCGAGACGAGGAACGCACTCGACAGGTCGCGGTCACGCATCGCGTGAGCGGCGGCCCGCAGGCTCGTGTACGACGAGCGGCCGAGGGGCAGCGCGACCACCGAGCTCGACGGAACCCCCTTTCCGATCAAGTACTCGCGCCCGGCTTCGGCCTCGGTGGTGCGATCACCAGGTCGATTCGCGCCCAGCACGAACACGACGCGTGCACGCCCCTGTTCGAAGAGGAGGGCTGCGTGATCGAGACGCCCAGCGAAGACGGGAGAAGGGGTGCCGTCGTATTGGGCTGCGCCGAGCACGACGATCGCGCCGACCTGCTCCAGATCACTGGCATCGTCGTGATGAGCCTCGCGCCACACCGTGACGGCGCTGAAGGCGATGGCGCCGACCGCTAGGGCCACCAGGAGCCCGATGACGCCGAGGAACGGGTGCCGACGAAGGAGGCGCACCAGCCCAGGCTAGCAACGCCTCCCCCGCCGGCCTCTCGTCGCCGGTCGACGGCCTCGTCGGCTCAGTCCGTGCAGAGGATCGCTACTGGGCTCGTGAACAACACCCGCTCCCCTGCTTTGGAGATGAGCTGCTCGACCTCGGTGGCAGACTCGCCGACGGCGCCGATGAGGTACCCAGTTTCCAGTTCGAGGGGCAGGCCCTCGAAACAGCCGACCGGAGACACGACCAGCGCTAGACCGAGCGGATCGCGCAGCCGTTGGGTTGCCGCGCTCAGATCATCGGCCAACGGGGCGACCTCGATGACCGCAAGCCATCGCTGCTGTCCCGACGGTGCCGCTCCCTGCCCCTGCGTCGGCGTGGTTGTCTGGTCTCGGGGACCGCCGGCATCTGCGCACCCGGACGTGAGCACCGCCGCGATCACCAACACCAAGATCCTGGTCATCCGCAGAGGGCCCCTCACGGCGTAACGATCCAGCTGTTCGAGGCGTACACGGGCAGCTTGCTGCGGAACTCGGCCATGGCCGCCGTCGGATCGGCGTCGACGGGCAGGTGCAGCAGCGCCCCGAAGACGCCCGGCTTGATCGCCGACGGAGCGATCGACGAGTCGACGACATCGACCGACGATGCTGGGTAGGCAGCTCGGATCACTTCGACGGCCGCCTCTGCCTCGGCAGCCGTCGCGTAGTCGCCCACGATCACGGCGATCTCCTCGACGTGGCTCGGGGCGGACGGCGCGAGCTCGGGCCAGTCGCCCCTGGGGGGCACGTAGCCGCCACTTCCCGCTCGCCGATCGGGGTCGACGACATCGAGCGGGTCGACCATGACCGAGCCACAACCGATCGCACGGAGGCCGTCGTGAGTGTCGACGGCCACGATCTGGCGGCCGGTTGCAGCGTCGGGAACGTTCCACACGAGCCGCGGCCCGCGCGATCCTGCCAGATAGCGCTCGCCGGGCAAGCGGGTCACGCGGCGTGCAACCCCGTGGTCGAGCTTCCACAGCTCGAATCGGGGCTGTCTCGTCGCGGAGCCGCGTCCAGATACCCTCACGAAGTGCACCACGCCGCGATGCACGATGGGCGTGCGCACGGTCACCCATCGATCCCCTCCAGCCGTGAATGACGTCAACCTGCGCCACGAGCCGCCGTCGACACGGGTGACCCAGAGGTTGCCACGCCGTTCGCCTTCGGGCACCTGGGAGGTGGGCGGAGCCGACACGACCGCTGCAACCCTGCGCGCCGAGACGAACACGGGTGAGAACACGGTCGCGCCCTCGATCGGCGACGCCAGCCGCTGCACGTCGTGTGTCTGAGCATCGAGTACGGCGATCGACGTGCCTCTGCCCCATGCCAGGTCGCCTCGGGGCGACCACGCCGGGTGGGTGACCTCGTCGGGTTGCCGCAGGCGCAGCGTGCCGTCGGGCGTGACCACGACCACATCATCGTCGCCGGCGTGGTCGACGACGTAGGCGGCACCGGCTCCCTTCGAAACGGCAACGTGCTTGACGACCGAGCCGGTCGGTGCTTTCGAGGGGTGAAGGGAACGGTTCGCCGAGATCGAAACGAGCCTGCCGCCGGCCACAGCCCAAACTCCGTCTGCTCGGGCGAGCGCCGGCGATGCTCCCAGAGCGAAGGGAGGCGCGCCGTCGCATCCGATAGGCCCCGCGGCACGCACCGACGCGATCGGCACCCCGGTCGCCTGGCCACTCACGAGCCCGGCGATGGCAGAGGTGAGCGCAACAGCGGTGACAAGGATCTTTCGCACCATCGATACCTCCTTGAATGATCGATCAGTAGTTGGTGACGTACTGGAAGTGCATCGGGTCCGGGTTGCTCCAATTCAGCCCCCAGTAGAAGCGGTGTCCCGGGCTGTTGCCCCGCCACACGTCGGGGATGTAGGTGCCGTAGTTCACCCCGTCCCACCCGCGACCGTTCCAGTACGCCTGACCGCGGAAGTTCCGCTGCCAGTTCGTGTCGACGGCCGCTCCCCACGCATGCACGGACCAGGAGGTCGTTCCGTCGATCAGCCGGCAGTTGTAACTGCCGATGCCCGGGTACAGGGCGTTGTCCCGGTGCGCGGCGTCGATGTGGTTGCGCACGTTGAACCCGATGTTTCGGGCGAGGTACGTGTGGTACTCAACGTAGGCTCCGCTGCCGTCGCTCGTGTTCGCGTGGGGCCACCAGCTTCGAGCGTTGTTCGACTTGCTGTTGCAGTGCTCGCCCAGCGTCGCGATGAGTTCGCTGAGGCCGTTCGGACGAGGAGGAACGCCTTGCCTCGAATGGTCGTGGCTCCAGTCGGACATGTGACTCGCCACCGCGGCCGAGGCCGCAAACAGCGAGATGCCGATCAGAGCCGTGAGGGTGAGGAAGGCGGCCCTTGAACGGACCGGTGAGACACCCATGCGCACCACCTCCTGATCGGGGGAGGTGGGAGGAAAGCCGACGCTATACGGGCGTCGGCCGCGCCGCAGTGACGAGCGTCACACTGCCTGGCTACTTCGAGGCGACCTCTGCGTCGCCGGCGGCCGCCTGACCGGCCGCGAGCCGGGCCGTCTCCACTCGGAATGGTGAGCAGCTCACATAGTCGAGCCCGAGCTCGTGGCAGAACGCGACGCTCGCGGGGTCGCCGCCGTGCTCGCCGCAGATGCCCAGGTGCAGGTCGGGGTTCGCGGCCTTCCCTGCCTCGACGGCCAGACGCATCAGGGCGCCGACCCCCTGCCGGTCGATGGTCACGAAGGGGTTGGCCGGCACGAGCTTGCGCTCCTCGTACATGCCGACGAACTTGCCGATGTCGTCGCGGCTGAAGCCGAACGCGGTCTGCGTGAGGTCGTTCGTGCCGAACGAGAAGAACTCGGCCGACTCGGCGATCTCACCCGCCGTCACGGCCGCCCTCGGAAGCTCGATCATCGTGCCCCACTCGAGGTGACTCAGCTCGAGCTTCTCGCAATCGAGGATCTCATTCGCTACCGGTTCGAGCTCGGCTCGCATCTGCTGCAGCTCTGGCGCCGTCGCCACCAGCGGGATCATGATCTCGATCTGCGGATCGCCTCCCGCCTTCTTCACCTCGACCGCTGCTTCCACGATCGAGCGCACCTGCATCGCATACAGCCCGGGCTTCACGATGCCCAGACGCACGCCGCGCAGGCCCAGCATGGGGTTCATCTCGTGCAGCTCGTTCACCTTCTGCAGCACGCGTTCCTGTTCTGTGACGTCGTCGCCCCTGGCCCTGCCGAGCGCGACCTCGACCGCGAGCTCGACCTGATCGGGAAGGAACTCGTGCAGGGGCGGATCGAGCAGGCGCACCGTGACCGGAAGCCCGCTCATCGCCGTGAAGATGCCGACGAAGTCGCCTCGCTGCAGGGGGAGCAGCATGTCGTACGCAGCCTGCTCCTCGTCGACGGTGTCGGCGAAGATCATCTGGCGCACGGCCATGACGCGTTCCTCGCCCAGGAACATGTGCTCGGTGCGGCAGAGGCCGATGCCCTCGGCGCCACGTTCGCGAGCGTTCGTCGACTGCTCGGGCGTGTCGGCGTTGGCGCGGACCCTTAGCGCTCGCCGATCGTCGGCGACCTGCATGATGCGCTCGAACGCGCGCCACAGCGGCTCTTCGCGCGCGGCAGCATCGCCTTGTCGCGCCTTCTCGAGCAGTGACTCCTCGAGGGGGAGCTCGCCCACGAACACGCGCCCGGTGAACCCGTCGATCGTGATCGTGTCGCCCTCGCGCACCTTGGTGCCGTTGGCCGCGAACTCGCCATCGATCACCCGTAGCTTGATCGCGTCGGCCCCGCAGACGGCCGGGATGCCCTCGCCGCGCGCGACGACCGCCGCATGCGAGTTCGTGCCACCCGCGCTCGTCAGGATGCCTTGGGCGGCGATCATGCCGTGATAGTCGTCGGGCGTCGTCTCACGGCGCACGAGGATGACCTTCTCCCCTGCCTGGCCCCGGGCCTGCGCCTCGTCGGCGGTGAACACGACGGCGCCGATCGCCGCGCCCGGCGAAGCGTTGAGCCCCTTCGCGATCGGTGTCTCGCGCTCGGCTGCGCTCGCGTCGATGCGCCGCTTGAACAGCTCCTCGAGCCGGTCCGCGTCGACCCTCACCAAGGCCTCGCTCTCGTCGATGAGGCCTTCTTCCAGCATGTCGTGGGCCATGACCCACTCTCCGAACGCGGTGCGCTTACCCACGCGCGTCTGCAGGATCCAGAGCCGGCCCTTCTCGATCGTGAACTCGATGTCGCACATGTCGCGGTAGTGCTGCTCGAGCGTGGTCATGACCTCACGCAGACCTGCGTACGACTTGGGGTCGACCTGCTCCAGATCGGTCGAGCGGCAGCGTGTTGCGGATGCCGGCCACGACGTCCTCGCCCTGCGCGTTGCCGAGGTAGTCGCCGTAGGGAACCTTCTCGCCGGTCGAGGGGTCGCGCGTGAACGCCACGCCGGTGCCGGAGTCGTCGCCCCGGTTGCCGAACACCATCGACTGCACGTTCACGGCGGTGCCGAGTTCGTCGCTGATCTTGTTCTGGCGCCGGTAGTCGATCGCGCGCTTGCCGTTCCAGCTCTTGAAGACGGCCTCGATCGCGAGCCGCATCTGCTCGCGCGGGTCGGTCGGGAACTCCTGCGCCCGTGTGCTCGCGGTAGATGCCGAGGAACTCGCCCGTGAGCTGCTCGAGGTCGTCGGCGTCGAGGTCGGTGTCGGTCGCGCCCTCGCCCTTGCGCTCCTTCGCGGCGTCGAGCGCGTGCTCGAAGGCGTCGCCCGGCACGTCCATCACGATCTTGCCGAACATCTGGATGAACCGCCGGTACGCGTCGCGTGCGAACCGCAGCGTCGCCGCCGGACTGCTCGGCCAGGCCCTTCAACGACTCGTCGTTGAGGCCGAGGTTCAGGACGGTGTCCATCATGCCGGGCATCGAGAACTTGGCGCCGGACCGCACGCACACGAGCAGCGGGTCGGCAGGGTCGCCGAGCCGCTTGCCCATCGACGCCTCGAGCGTCTGCACGTGCTGCTCGACCTCGTCCATCAGGCCGTCGGGGAAGCCGCCCTCGGCCAGGTAGGCGAGGCACGCCTCGGTCGTGATCGTGAACCCGTGCGGGACCGGCAGGCCCATGTTCGTCATCTCGGCGAGGTTGGCGCCCTTGCCGCCGAGCAGGTCCTTCATGTCCTTGTTGCCTTCAGGGAAGTCGTAGACGTACTTGGTCACGGCATGCCTCCGGCACGGTTCGAACGGTTCGGAGCCGTCAGTCTACGGCCGGGAAGCGACGGCTCCGCAGAAGCTCAGCGGCAGAGCTGTCGCACCACCGGGCCGTCGACGCGGGAAAGCAGTGTCCAGGTTCCGTCGGAGGCCTTTGGCGACGTCGCCGATCAGCTCACGGCGCGACCGCGACCGGCGTTTCGAGCACAGGCGCATCGCCGCGGTGAACACGTATCCGCCCGCGTGATCGTCGTCGTGCATCTGTTCCCACCGGGGCCACAATCGCGAGAACGCCTCGGCTGCGATCTCTTCGGCGGCGACTGGGTCGAGGGTCACCAAGGCACATGCCCGCACGACCCGCGGTACCGCTCGCGGAAGAACCGCTCGAAGCCCTCACGGCCGGCCACCACTCGTTCTATCCCGACGGGACGAGGAACGCTTACACCTGGTCAAAAACTACACCATGCTGTGTATATCGGTGTATGATTCGATGATGGGACGCGTGGTTCGGACGAACATCGTTCTCGACGAACAGCTCGTGAAGAACGTGATGACGACCTATGGGTTGAAGTCCAAACGGGCGGCGGTCGATTTCGCTCTTCGCTCGGTTGCCGGTTCCACGCACCCCGCCGCCGGCATGCTCGCCCTTGAAGGCACTGGTTGGTCAGGCGATCTCGACGCGATGCGCGAGTCTCCGATCGTGGAGCCGCATCCGCGTGATCCTTCCCGATAGCTCGGCTTGGATCGAGCTGCTCCGTGGCACGGATTCCGCAGTGCATCGTCGTCTCCACATCGCGTTGGAAGCCGACGAGGTGGTCGTCATCACCGAGCCGGTCGTCATGGAGGTCTTGGCGGGCGCCACCTCTCGACTCCGCGCCAAGCAACTGCGCACGCAGCTCGTCGGCTTCCCCCTCGCCAGTGTGGGTGGCCTAGCGGGGTTCGAGGAGGCGGCGGCCCTCTACCGAGCGTGCCGAGATGCGGGCGAGCAGATCAGACGAACCACCAACTGCTTGATCGCCATCGCAGCGCTTCGGGCAGGGGCGAGCGTCCTTCACCTCGACCGCGACTTCAACACCATCGCGAGACACTCCGAGCTCAGGATCGAAGCAACTTCCTGACCAACCACAGCGTTACGCTTGCGCCGGGGCGATCTCCAGAACCTCGGCCATCGCGGTCCAAACCTGGCGATGGAACGCTGAGATCGCACTTTCCCGAGAGGGCATCAAGCGACCATTCGGAATCATGTTGGATCGAAGTCCCGGCTGTTGCGCTTCCATCGCGCGCGCGTCTTCCTGCAGGGTCATGCCGTACATCGACATCCACTCGTCGATCTCTGGCTGCGAGAGCCCGGGCGCGGCGTACATCTCGTAGATGTTCGTGAACCGGTCGGGCGCGGTCGGCACGATGACGTGCGTGAAGGCCACGTAGTCGTCTTGGGCGACGAACGAGAGCGGCCAGAGATAAGCGAATCGGAAACCACGGTCGCCCTCGCGAGGCTCGTGGTGGAAGCGTGACGACGCCACGTTGTAGTCCGTGAACTGGCAGAGCATCGGCCCGCGGTTCACGTACTCGTACTCCTCGACGCCGACCTCGAACGCGTTGCCGAAGCTCCCGGAGTGGATCGTGGGGCAGTGGTAACACTCGCACGCGTTCTCGACGCCGATCTTCCAGTTCGCGGCGACCTCGAAGGTCGAGGTCTCGTGGTAGGCGTATGTCGAGAAGTCGAGGCCCCGCTCCTGAAGCGTGTCGAGACCCGGGAACGTCTCGGCGAGCGGGGGCGCGCTGCGATCCGGGTTCACGAAGACGAACCCGTTCCACGTGTCGACCGCGATGGGCTCGAGCGAGAACTCCCCCATGTCGAACGTCGCCTCGAGCTCGCACCCGGGCGCCTTGCGCAGATGGCCGTCGAGCTCGTACGTCCACGCGTGATAGCCGCACTGCAACATCTTCTTGTTGCCATCGGCGTCAGCGACCGGGTATGCGCGGTGACGGCACACGTTCACGAAGCCGTGCAGCTTTCCCTCGAGGTCACGCGTGAGCACGATCGGGATGTGTCCCGCCCGCGTCGCCACGACATCGCCCGGGCGCTCCAGCTTGTGCAAGGGCGCCGCGAAGATCCACGACCGCGGGAAGATCTCGTCGAGCTCCAGGTCGAAGATGCGCCGATCCCAGTACCAGCGAGCCGGGAACGTGAGGTTGCGCGCGAGCCCGTCTTCCACCTCGGAAGGGTCGATGCCCAACTCGCGGGCGCGATCGGCGTGCATCGAGATCGCCATCAGCGACCACGCTACCGCAGCCGCGGCACCGGGGTAAGGCCGTCGCCTGCGCCTCAGGAGACCGAGCCGTCGAGCACGGCGGCGATGCGAGGGTTGTCTGTCGTCGAGACGGCGAACGTCACGCGGTGTGGCGCCGGCTGACCGACGAACACGCGCTCGCCGTTTGCCTCGAACCACTCACGGATCGCCTGCGCGAACGCGTCCGCGTCGGCGGTCGTGTCCCACGCGGTGGCGACGACGACCGCTGCGTCTGCCCCGTCGGTGAACGCCCGGTAGAGCCCGCCGTCCCAGCCGGCCGCGGCCGCCTCGGCGGCCGACGGATCGAGACGGAGCTCCAGCATCGAGGCGAGCCAGGCTTCCCCGACCTGCATCACGTCGAGATCACCCCACGCGCGGCCGAATTCGCCGGCGAGATCGGACACATCGACGGGCGAGGGCCGGTCCGTCGGGAACCGCTCGGGGTGCAGGACCTGCTCCGTCGTGATCGGGAAGGTGCCCAGCGCCTCGTCGACCTCGGCAACGCCGCCGCGGGACTCCAGCTCGGTGATGAACCCCTGCCCCGCGGTGTACGGCCACAGAAGTTGGTCGGCGATGAACGGCGGCACACCCTCGGGAAGGCCCCCGCCCTCGCCGAGCCCCGAGAAGTCGCCGTCGGTGGGTGGGAACTCGAACAAGACCTTCACGGCGAAGAACTGAGCGCTGCCTTCCACCGCTCCGAGCGCAGCCTGGAAAGCCTCGTCGCGGCAGCGAGCGGCGATGCCGTCGATGCGCGCCAGATCGAAATGCTGATCGTCGATCGCGTGCGTCAGCTCGTGCGCGAGCGTCACCCGCTCCACGAGACCGAGGTCGCCGTCGGCGCGGTAGACGAGCTCTCCGTCGACCGGGTTGTAGAAGCCCACCACCTGCCCGGTCTGAAAGGCCAACAACGCATCGCGGATCGTGCCATCTCGCGGCATCACACCGATGGTCTGCCAGGCCACCGTCCGCCGGTCGTAAAGGTCCTCGGGATACGTGTCGTCGAACGCCCCCTCGAGCTTGGTGGCGATCTCCTCGGCGCTCACCGGCTGTACCACGACCGGCCGCAGGAACTCGAGCTCGCGCACCCGCTCGACCTGCGACTCGACCTCGTGCACATCGGCGGGCGTCTCGGTCGGGGACCCATCGTCGTCGGTCGACACGGGCGTCGGCGCCACGCAGAGCTCGTGCATCGCAGCCAGCGCGCGAGCCTCGTCGGTGTCGACCGGCATGACGTCGAGCGCGATGCCGGAGGTCGAGCCGCCGCCGGGTGTCGAGCTGGTACCCGGTGTCGATCCTCCGGATGTGACCGTGGGCGAGCCGACCTCGATGCTGATGCCGTCGCCGGTGCACGCCCCGGCCACGACGGCCAGCACCGCCAGCACTGCGACCGTGCCGGCCGGCCGGCGCCGGCTCACGAACGCCTCGGCAACGTGACGGCCAGCACGGCCAACACGACCGCGCAGACCGACAAGGCGATCGACGCCCACAGCAACCCGGTCTCGCGCAGGAACTCGCGCGCGGCGAGGCCGAGCAACGCACCAGCGGCGAGCATCACCACGAACGCCACGGCGAACAGCGCCATGGAACCGCGCGGCCTCGCGGCGCTCACAACCGCTCCTGCAGGTACGCCACCAGGCCGTCGATCTCGACGCGGTCCTGGTGCATCGTGTCGCGCTCGCGCACCGTCACCTGGCGGTCGTCGAGCGAATCGAAGTCGACCGTCACGCAGAACGGCGTGCCGACCTCGTCCTGACGTCGGTATCGACGCCCGATCGCGCCGGCGTCGTCGAACTGAGTGATCCAATCAGGCTTCACCAAGTCGTGCACGCGACGCGCCTCGGGCACGAGCTTCTCGGTGCGCGAGAGTGGCAGCACCGCGACCTTGATCGGTGCGAGCGACCGATGCAACCCGAGCACCGTTCGCTTGTCGGTGTCCCCCTTGGCCGTCGGGGCCTCTTCCACCCGATAGGCGTCGAGCAGGAACGTCAACATCGCCCGATCGACCCCGACCGCGGGTTCGATCACGTAGGGCAGGAACCGCTTCTCGTTGGCCTGGTCGAAGTACGTGAGGTCCTCGCCACTCGAGGTCTGATGCGCGTCGAGGTCGAAGTCGGTGCGGTTCGCCACGCCCTCGAGCTCCTGCCAGCCGAACGGGAACTCGTACTCGACGTCGGTCGCGGCCTTGGCGTAGTGCCCGAGCTCATCGGGGTCGTGGGGACGAAGCCGCAGCTTGTCCTTCGACACGCCGAGGTCGAGGTACCACTGCAGGCGCCGGTCGACCCAGTACCTGTACCACTCGCCATCGGTGCCGGGCTCGACGAAGAACTCCATCTCCATCTGCTCGAACTCCCGGGTGCGGAAGATGAAGTTGCCCGGCGTGATCTCGTTGCGGAACGACTTGCCGATCTGCGCGATGCCGAACGGCAGCTTCTTGCGCGAGACGGTCTGGATCGCCGGGAAGTTCACGAACATGCCCTGTGCGGTCTCGGGGCGGAGGTAGGCGACCGCGTCGTCGTTCTCGATCGGCCCGAGGAAGGTCTTCAGCATCTGGTTGAACTGCTTCGGCTCGGTGAACTCCGCGCCTCCGCAGTTCGGGCAGAGCACCACACCGTCGGCGTTGGCCTCGAGATGGTCCTCTCGCCAGCGCTGGTGACAGTTCATGCATTCGACGAGCAGGTCGTGGAACGTCTCGAGGTGCCCGCTCGCCTGCCAGACACGAGGACTCGTAATCACCGCGGCTTCGACGCCGACCACGTCATCGCGCAGCTGCACGTTCGTGCGCCACCACTCGTTGCGGATGTTCCGACGCAGCTCGACCCCGAGCGGGCCGTAGTCCCACGACGAGCGAAAGCCGCCGTAGATCTCCGCAGACTGGAAGGCGATGCCCCGGCGTTTCGCGAGGCTGGTGACGGCCTCCATCAGGTCGGTCATCGGTGCGTGTCTCCTCTCATCCCGGCCGCTGGAAGCGGCCGCTGGCGTGAGGACCATCGTACCGGCGGGTCATGGCTCCCGAGCGACCACCCTGACCCGGCGATCCAGCTCCTTCCAGCGAACGTCGGCTGTCAGGATCACCGAGGCATCGATCTCCTGACCTGTGGCGACGACAAGTGCATCGGCGAGGGTGGCCCCCGTTCGCGCCCTCAGCGCAGCGCCCCGCTGGGCGATCGAGGCGGTCATCGGTTCGAGTCGCATCAGCTCCCGCACGTGCGTTGCGATGGCCTCGCGCCGTGCGGGCTTCAACCGAGCCACGCCGACCCAGGTCTCGGCGTAGGCGATCATCGGAAGCGCAAGCTCCGAGTGCCCCCGGGCCTCATCGACAGCTTGCATCGCCGCGGCATGATGCAGATCGCCGCGGTTCAGGATCGCGATCAGGACGCTGGCGTCCACGACGGCAGTTCGTCGTCCCACTCTCTCCGCATCTCCTCGAGGAAGCCGGGCGGGAATGCGCCGGTGGCCGCGCCCGCGAGCTCCTTCAGCGGATCGTGCACCCGTTCCACCGTCATCCTTCCTGGGCCCTCGGCCACGAACCGGAGTTCATCTCCTGTCTCGAGACCGACATCTCGCAGCACGTCGACAGGGATCGTCACCTGGTTCTTCGACGACACGCGTGAGAAGCCTCGTCGCCGGCGCGCACGGGCGAGCGGCACGTGCGTATCCTTTACTCGTGATATGGAAGTAAAGGTAACAGAACGAGCGCCCTCCTGTCGGTGACACACGTCACCGAAGCGTCCGAGTTATCCCGGGCGCGATCGATGCCGATACCGTTGCCATGCCGGCCCCTCGGAACTGCCGATCGTGCGGAACCCTGCTGCCGCCCCACGTACGCCGGTGCAACGGATGTGGAGCTGCCGTGACGGAGTTCGCCGCTCGCCCTCCCTTGCACCGAGACGGGTTCGTGGGGGTACCCTCACATCTGGCACCGGACCGAGGCCACTACACCCGCTGGGGATCCACAGCGACGACGTTCGGTCCAGGGATCCGCGTTGGCGTGACCATCCTGCTTCTCGTTCTGCTCGGTGCGGGCTTCGTCGCGCTCTTCTTCATGCTGTGGTTCGTGCAGCTGTTCATGACCGCGTGGATGGTGAAAGACATCCGGCGGAAGGGGTGGGGCGCCCGCCTCGCAACAGACGACCCGCAGGCCGCCGGCCGCAGGCGTCGCCGTCATCACGGAGGGACTCCGCGTGCCTCCTGCTCCTGAGAACGCCGATCCCGTCCCGACGGGTCCTCGTACCTCGAGTGAGAAGACGGGTCTCGTACTGCTCTGCGTCGCTGGGGCCGCCGTCGTCTCCGTGTTCGTTTGGGGCCCGCCCCAGATGCAAGTGGGCACGATCATGCTCGCGATCCTGCTCGGGATGTACTCGTTCTTCCGCTCGTCCTGACCCGAAGACCGCTGAGGTCAGTCGTCGAGAGCGCCGAAGCGGCGGGTGCGCTTCTGGTAGTCGCGGATCGCCTCGAACAACGTTTCGCGGGTGAAGTCCGGCCAGAACATCGGCGTGAACCAGAGCTCGGAGTACGCGACTTCCCAGAGAAGGAAGTTCGAGATGCGTTCCTCACCGCTCGTGCGGATCAGCAGATCGGGCTCGGGCATGTCGGGGTGGTACAGGCGCTTCGCGATCTCGCGCTCGTTGACCTTCTCGGGCTTGAGGGTGCCCTCGCGTACGTCGCGCGCGAGATCCTTGACCGCGTCGACGATCTCGGCGCGACCTCCGTAGTTGAACGCGATCGTCAGCGTCATGCCGGTGTTGTCGCCCGTGAGCTCTTCGCTCGTGCGCATCTCCTTCAGCACGCTCCGCGGCATGCGCCAATCGCGACGACCGCTCCAGCGGATGCGCACGTTCATCTCGTTGAGCTCGTCGCGGCGGCGGCGGAGAAGCTCGCGGTTGAAGTTCATGAGATAAAGCACCTCGGACTGGGGACGCTTCCAGTTCTCGGTGCTGAATGCATACACGGTGAGCCATCGCAACCCCACCTCGTCGGCGCCCTTGACCGTGTCCCAGAGCGCGTCCTCACCCGCGGCGTGACCCTCGGTGCGCGCAAGGCCCCGCTGCTGCGCCCAGCGGCCGTTGCCGTCCATCACGATCGCCACGTGCTCTGGCACGCGCGTACGAACGATATCGGGAAGGAAGCTCACGTCGCCGTCCTTACCAACATCGGTATCGACTTCATGCGCCGCTCCAGGTGATACTCGGCGAACCCATAGAGCAGGGCTCGGGTCTCCTTCCGGATGCGAACATCGGGCGCCGGCAGCGTGCCCACATCGTTCAGGTCGACGGTCGCAAGCGTGGCGAGGTACTCGAGCGCGGTCCGAGAGCACGGCCCAGCGCCCCGCTCGGCGCACCGAGAACAGACGGCCCCGCCCAGCCCTGCGTCCCACAGCTGCGGATCGCGATCGCCGCAGATGGCGCACGCGGTGAGCGAGGGGTGGAACCCACTGAGCGAGAGCAGCTTCAGCATGAACGACTCGGCTACGGCGGCGGGATCGGCAGGCGCTGCGTCAAGCGCACGGCAGCCCGTGAGGAGCAGCATCGTCAAGCGGATGTTCCGCTCATGCTCCTCTGCGACCTTGTCGACGGCCTCGAGCATGGTCTCGCCAGCGGCGAACCGCGCGAGATCTCCCCGGATCGCCATGTGCGGATCGATGATCTCCGCCTGGGTCACGGTGTCGAGCGCACCGCGACCCCGGTAGAGCATGAGGTCCACGTGGGTAAAGGGCTCGAGCCTGGCCCCGAAGCGGCTCTTGGTCTTGCGGATGCCCTTGGCCACCGCCCTGACCTTGCCCGAGCCCTGGGTCATCACGGTCAGGATCTTGTCGGCTTCGCCGAGCTTGATACGACCGCAGGACGATGCCCTGCTCCTTGTAGGGCGGCATCCGCGAATCGTAGCGTCCGGGTGGTCGCGAACACCCCAGCGGAAGTGTGTTGTTTCCGTTGCAGGCCATCGCAGGTACGTTCGATCGGGCACCGCGTGAACCGTTCGACGCGCCCAGCCCGACAGGAGGAGTGATGACGGTCCGCGCAGACGGCGACGACGCGCTCCTACGGGCGGTGGCCCAGGGTGACCGGCAAGCGCTCGAAGCGCTCTACCGGCGGCACGCGCCCTGGCTCGTGCTGCGCTTGACGCGCCGGTGCGCGGACCCCGGCCTCTTGGAGGAAGTCGTGCAAGACACGTTCGTGGCGGTGTGGCGCGGCGCCGGCCGCTACCGGGGCACCGGCGAAGTTCCCGCATGGATCTGGGGCATCGGCATCCGACGACTGATCGACCGCCTCAGGCGGAAACCGGCCGCCGTCGTGCGTCCGATCGATGAACTCGTCGTGGTTTCCGCGGAGGACCAGGTGTTGTTGGGCATCGAGCACGGTGATCTCGGTGCCGCCCTCAGCGGCCTGTCCCCCGAGCTTCGCGCGGTCGTACAGGCCACCGTTCTTGACGGGCTGACGACGAAGGAAGCCGCCACCCTGCTCGGCATCCCCCAGGGAACCGTGAAGACCCGGGCAGCACGAGCCCGACGCGAGCTCCGAGAGGCGCTGGCATGACCATGACCTGGCACGCCGATCAGACCTTGCTCGCCGCATACGGGCAGGGGGCCCTCGATGGCGTCCGGGCGGGCTCGCTCGAGGCGCACCTGATGTCGTGCGACCGGTGCCGGGAGGAGCTCGCCGTCTCGGTGCCTGCGCCCTCACTCGACCGCATCTGGCACGGTGTCGAGGAGGCGATCGACTCGCCCCGGCTCGGGATCGTCGAACGCGTCCTGATCGCGGTCCGGGTCCCCGACCATGTCTCACGGCTGCTGGCGGTCACCATGTCGCTTCGTGCTTCGTGGCTCGTCGCGGAAGTCGCGGCCCTCGGATTCGCCGTCGTTGCCGCCAACGGCGCCACCGGTCGACAGGCCGATCTGGCTCTGTTCCTGTTCCTGATGGTAGCGGCG
The DNA here is from genome assembly GCA_963831325.1 of uncultured Actinomycetes bacterium. GTDB lineage: Bacteria > Actinomycetota > UBA4738 > UBA4738 > HRBIN12 > JAOUEA01. Next base: position 59,216 of record CAWHQA010000008.1, on the reverse strand, counting down.
ATGTTGCCGGTGGCCGGTGTCGCCGTTGCATTCGGGCCGGGTATCGACCCCACCCACGACATCGCCTTGGCGGCGCCGATGCGCGCCGACCGGCTGCTGCTGATGCGCGCCGCTGCTGTCCTAGCGGCGTCGATCGCGATCACCGCGATCGCGGCGATCGCCCTGCCCGGACTCGACGCGATCGCCGCGGCCTGGCTGCTGCCGGCCTTCGGGCTCACCATGGCGACGCTCGTCCTCGGTACGTGGCTTCATCCGTTCGCAGCGGCGGCCTCGGTAACCCTCGCGTGGGCCGGCGTCGCGGCCGCCGCTGCGATCGGGACTCAGGACCGCTTCGCCGCTTTCCGCCCGGAGGGACAGGTCGCATGGGCGGTCGCGATCGCCGTGCTTGCCGCCCTCCTGTTCCACCGTCACTCCGCCTACGAAGAAGGGATCGCACGATGAGCGCACCCACCGTCGAGATCGACCACGTCCACAAACGGTTCGGCCGCACAACCGCGCTGCAGGGGGTGACGTTCGACGCGACCGCGGGCATCACCGGTCTGCTCGGCCCGAATGGCGCTGGCAAGACCACGCTGCTGCGGATGATGGCGACGGTGCTCGTCGCCCGACGAGGGCCGTCTCAAGCTGATGGCGTGGGACCCGCAGGTGGCCGACGAGCGTCTCGCGATCCGCCGTCGCCTCGGCTACATGCCGCAGGAGCCCGGCTTCCACCGTCCTTCACGGCGTTCGAGTTCGTGGACTATGTCGCGATCCTCAAGGAGATGACCGACCGTCGCCTGAGGCACGACGAGGTCCGCCGCGTGCTCGCCCTGGTCGGCATGCAGGACGTCTCCGGCCGGAAGATCAAGGCCCTCTCGGGCGGCATGCGCCGGCGGGTAGCGCTGGCGCAGGCCCTGCTCGGCGACCCCGACCTGCTCGTGCTCGACGAGCCGACCGCGGGGCTTGACCCCGAGCAGCGGCTGCGCTTCCGTGAGATCGTCTCGGACCGAACCGCCGACCGCTCCGTGATCCTGTCGACACACCAGACCGAGGACGTCGCGGCCCTGTGTCAACGCCTCGTGGTGATGCTCGATGGCCACGTGCTCTTCGAGGGCACACCCGGCGATCTCACCGCGGTCGCGACGGGGCGCGTGTGGCACGCCGGGGAGCGCGCGGCAGGAGCTCGTCTCTCGTGGCGCACGGCCGACGGTGCGCACCGCAACATCGGTGACGCGCCGGCCGGCGCGGACCTCGTGGCGCCCACACTGGAGGATGGTTACCTGCTGTTGGTCGGCGACCGCGCGTTCGCGGAAGAGGCCGCCTGATGGCCGCCTCGATGCGGACCGCGATCGACGACGCGCGAGCGTCGGCCGTGCCGTCGTCGGCCACGATGCCTCAACTCGGCGTCGTTCTTGCCCTCGCTCGCATCGAGGCGAGACAGATGCTGCGGCATCCGGCCTTCCTCCTCGCGACAGGTCTCGGGTTGCTGCTGATCCGTGGGGCGGTCGGCTTGGGATCGCAAGGTGATCTGACGGCGAACCTCGCCTGGCTCTTCGGTGGCCTCGCGGTCGGCTCGTTGATCGGCGGCGTGCTGACCGCCAACGTGGCTGCGCTCCGGGCCCGCCGCGACCACCTCGTCGAGCTGTTCGGGTCGCTGCCGTCGCCGGCCGAAGCGCGCACGGCCGGCGTGCTGACCGGCCTCCTGATCGGACTCGGTGGGCTGGCGGTCGTCGTCGCCGGCATCGCCTGGGTCCTGTTCGAGCGGATCGACGCCACCGCGCGTGCGACAGACCTGTTCCTCGCAGTGCAATACCCGCTCGCGCTCGTAGCGCTCGGCGCCCTCGGGGTCGCCGTGGCCCGGTGGATCCCGAGTGTGTTGGGCGGGCCGCTCGTCGTGGTGGGTTACGTGTTCACCGGCCTCATCTGGGTCATACCGTGGATCGCGCCCACGAGCTCGGGGGTCTCCGTCGCCTGGCACCTGGCCCATCTGACCGCGGTGATCCTCGGGTTCGCCATGCTCGCCTTCGCCCGCGACCGACGCACCGTCGTGCGCTTCGGAGGCGCGGCCATGGCGCTCGGACTGGCGGGGGTCGCGGCCGTCCAGCAGACGCCGCCTGGCGGCTATTGATGGCCGGCACCCGCCGGCCTGTGTTCGCGCTGCTGCTCATGCCGAGCGCCCGCACGATGCCCTGGCTCCCATTCGTCGCGATCGTCTCGCTCGCCGTTGCGGTCGTGCGCGAGGGGGCTCGAGACGGACGCGACCCAGCGGCCGTCGCGGTGCCCATCGCAACGACGATGCTCGGCGTGTGGTTGTGCCTCACGTTCGACGACGATGCCGCTGAGCTCGCCTCCCCCGCCCCCTCGCCCATATGGGTTCGGCGCGCCGTGCGAACGTCGATAGGCGTGCCGGCAGCAGCAGTGGCATGGCTGGGGTTCACCTTCATCGGACCGTTGCAGGGCCCGACGGAACCCATGGCGGCGATGTTTGCCGCGGTATCGCTGCTCGCCTTGGCGTTCGCGGCGATCGCCTGTCGGGCGCTCTCCACGGACCGAGCCGGCATCGCTGCCGCCTTCGGGCTGGTCGGCGTGACGATCGCGCTCCCGTTCGTGCTCGGCCTGGCCCTCGAACGTCCGATCGCGATCGACCCGTCGCGCGTGGTGCTCGGGAGCCCGACGAGCTACTGGTCGACGGCGATCGGTATCGCGATCGTGCTGCTCGGGCTCGCGCACCGCGACCCGGCGATGCCTGGGTTCCTGGCTCGCCTGAGGCGCGCGGTCCCGCACAGACCGGCCCCGCACGTTCCTGCAGGAGAGCTCCGCTGATGGATCTCGAGCACGGCACCCCTCTGCCCGCCGAGACGCCGGCACACGCCGGCGTGGTGGCCGACCGCGAGGGTCCGGGATCCCTGCCCGCCCGGTTCGCGCGGATGTTGCGGCTGCCGCCCTTCGTTCCCGGCGTGATCGCCGCGACGCCGTCTCTGCGCCTGCCCTGGCTCAGCACAGCGGTCGCGATCTCGGCTTTCGCCGCCTGGGGAGCAGCGAACGAGCAGGTGCTCATGTTCCTGGTCATCGCGCCCGTCGTGCCCGTGGCCGGCGTTGCGGCCGCCTACGGCCCTTGGGCCGATCCCATGTTCGAGACCGTGCAGTCGACGCCGGTGTCCGGCTTTCAGGTGTTGCTCGCACGCACGGTTGCCGTCGTGGCGACGTCCATCTCGCTGCTCGTGGTCGCCGCCCTGCTCGTGCCTGAGCGCGCGCTCCTCGGCCCTCGCCTGGGTGCTGCCTGCGCTCGCCCTCTCACTCGCGAGTCTCGTCGTCTCGAGCTTCACCTCGCTGCCGGTGGCCGCCGTCGCAGTGATCGGATCGTGGTTCGCGATCGTGACCGCGGCGGGTGTGGTCGGCGAGCCGGGCGCCCTGTTCGTGGGTCCGGCACAGCTCGCGTTCCTGGCGCTCACGATCGGCGCCGCGCTCGTGCTCGCCCGACGCCGAGAGCGCTTCGAGATCGATGGTCGCCGCGCTCGACTCGAGCTGGTCGATGCGGCCGACGCGGAGCGTCGGCGGATCGAACGCAACATCCACGACGGGGCACAGCAGCAGCTCGTCGCGATCGGGGTGAAGGCGGGGCTCGCGCGCACCTTCGTCATCAAGGAACCCGACCGGGCGATCGAGATCATCGACGAGATGCGTGCGGACGCCCTGGAGGCGCTCGACGGTCTGCGCGACATGACGGGCGGTGCCTACCCGCCGATCCTGGCCGATGAGGGTCTCGAGGTTGCGGTCACCTTGAAGGCAGCGCGATCGCCGATGCCCGTCTCGGTCGAAGCCGGCGAACTCGGGCGAGTGCCCAAGCCCGTCGAGATCGCCACGTACTTCTGCTGCCTCGAGGCGATGCAGAACGCCTCGAAGTACGCCGGGCCTTCATCTGTGACCGTCACGATCCGTCGTGCGGGCGACGAGCTCGCCTTCTCGATCGCCGACGAGGGTGAGGGATTCGATCCATCGACCGTGCGTCGCGGGGTGGGCATGCGGAGCATGGCCGAGCGGGTGGAGTCGCTCGGCGGCACGTTCGACGTGCGATCGTCGGTGGGTCGCGGCACGGTCGTGTCGGCCCGGCTCCCGCTCGCGCAGCCGTAAGTGCTCAAGCCGCGAGCACCTACGCCGCCGGCAACCCCCGGCCGCTGTAAACGTTCGAGGGGACCGGCGCGTAGGGAAGGGTAGATGGAGATGAAGATGACCCTCGAGAGCGACGCGGTCGAGCCGCTGGAGGATTTCGACTCGTTCTTCCACGCCAACTTCGAGAGGGTCGCGCGAGCCGCCGCGTTCGTCACGAGGGATGCGGGCACGGGCCAGGACCTCGCCCAAGAGGCGTTCACACGACTGCTGGAGCGGTGGAGCGAGATGACCTCGGCAGACCACGCGAGGAACTTCGCCTATCGGGTGGCGATCAACCTGGCGCGATCACATCTGCGGAAGCACGTTCGGGTGTTCCTGTACGGACTGCGCCGGCGAGACGACGTCGACGGTGGTCGAGGCTCGACGGCATCGTCCGATGCATGGTTCGAGGTCGCGCAGGCGCTGGGCGAGCTGTCGCCTCGGCAACGCGCCTGCGTCGTCCTCGTCGACTACGCCGACATGGACGCGGCCGGAGCGGCGACGGTGCTCGGCCTCTCGCCCTCGACCGTTCGTGTGCATCTGATGCGCGGGCGACAGACCCTGAGAGAAGTCCTCGGCATCGACCCGAGACAGGAGCAGCCATGAAGGCCGACCCAGAGCTGCACGAGCGCCTCGAGCGAGCCGGAGCTCGCGTCGGCGTCGACACCCATCGCCGGCTCGATGAGATCCGAGGCGCCAGCGAGCGCCACCAGCGCGCCCGCCGGATCCAGGCGCTTGCTGTCGCTGCCGTCATCGGGTCCCTGGCCGTGTTGGTGGCGTGGCAGCTCCGCTTCTCGGAGGACCGACCCCAGGTGCCCGGCGCGACGGCAGCGCCGGCCGGGCGGATCGCGTACCTGGGGGCATACGAGGCGTCGACGGACCTATTCGCGCTCGACGCCTCCTCCGGCGAGCCCGCAGCCCTCTACGAAGGAGCGGGAACCGTGCTCTGGGCCGCCTGGTCCCCCGACGGCTCGCGGCTCGCCTTCACCCTCGAGCTCCCCGGCCCGCGCTACGAGGTCGTCGTGGCCGACGCGGACGGGAGCAACCCGGTGACGATCGTCGAGGAGGACGACACGGGAGCGGTGGGCCCCGACCTGCTCAACCTGGCGTGGTCACCCGACGGTTCGCGCATCGCGTACTCCGGCCGGACGCTTCGGGAAGGCGTCGCGAACCGCACGGTCTTCATCGTGAACGCCGATGGGAGCGGACGGCCCACGGTGCTCGACGGGCACTGGGAGGGCGTCGCCTGGTCGCCAGACGGACGGCGGCTCGTGCTGCTCGGCTTCCCCGACCCAGAGGACGCGCGGTTCGATCTCTACACGATGGATCCCGACGGCTCGGAACCCGTGCAGCTGACCGACGACGCGACGATCGAACGCACGCCTTCCTGGTCGCCGGACGGAAGCCGGATCCTGTTCGGCGACGGCGCCGGGTCCGACCAGGACGTCTACGTGATGGACGCCGATGGCTCCGGCGTTCGCATGCTCACCGATCGGCGCGGCTGGGACTTCATCCCGGTCTGGTCGCCCGACGGCGCGTGGATCGCGTTCACGAGCGATCGGGGAGCGACCCCCGAGCAGCAGGTGACGAACCGTACGGGTGAAGCGGTGTCCGGGTTCGCGATCTACGCGATGCGCAGCGATGGCTCGGGCGTGCGGCTCATGCTGGAGCAGGAGGGCGTCCTCCTCTACCCGGCGTCGTGGACCCGCTAGGGATCTTGACAATCGGCAGATATCTTCCTATTCTTTCGACCCATGAGGAGACGCGAAGGAGCCCTCATCCCCCTCGAGGTGGCGATCCTCGGCGCCGGCCTCGATCTTCAGCACTCGGGAGAACCTGATTTTCACGGGTTCCAGCTCGCGAAGGAGCTTCGAGACAAGGACGAGGCACGCCGGCTCACCGCCCACGGCACCCTCTACAAGGCGCTCGACCGGATGGAGCGGGCAGGTCTGCTGGAGAGCCGGTGGGAAGACCCGGAGATCGCGGCAGAGCAAGGACGGCCGAGGCGACGGCTCTACGTAGTCACCGGAAAGGGCGAACGGGCATCCGTCCCGGCACGTGAGGACCGCGCCGCGGCCTCCACGAGACTCAGCCGCGAGGTGCTGGCATGAAGCCCCTCGACGAGCGCGCAACCGCCGTCGTGCGGGCCTGGACCCGTCTGTACACGGGCAGGCTCCTGCCCGAGGTTCGAGATGCACGACGGGCAGAGATCGATTCCGACCTCTGGGAACACTCGCATGCCGCCGGCAAGACGACAGGAGATCGGCGATCGGTCGCAGGGCAGATGCTCGCGCGATCTCTCCTCGGCGTCGCGGCCGATCTCTCGTGGCGATCGAAGATGGCCCACGGCCCCGGCCGGCTCGTGAAGGAGGGAATCCCGATGAACGATCGCATCAAGTGGAACTGGTGGATCCCGGCGCCGATCGTGTTGATCTGTCTCGGTGCTCTCATGGTGCTCACGCACATCGTTGGGGACGGGGTCGAATCGCCCTGGTCCCGCACTGCGGCCGGCTGGAACCCCTCGCTGTTCGACCGGGTCGGGGCGGTCGCTGCGCTCGGGTTCTTCTTCCTGGTCCTGCCTATCTGGGCGCTGACCGTGCGGCGAGGTCATCCCGGTTGGACCGTCGTGATGCTGGTGCCCTGCTTCTTGATCAGCCTGACGCCGGCGGGATGGAGCGACGCCGGATGGATACTCATCCTGCCCGTCCTCGGCATCGTGACCCTCGTTGGAGCCGTCGTGAACCTGGCCCAGCGATCCCTGGAAGAGGGGACTTCTCCGTCCCCCGCTCGAGCCCGGCCCACGCACAGCTGATCATTCGGGATCGGCTCGCCGTCCGTTCGCGAGGTAGGATGAAGTCCTCGGGTCTTTCCCGGGGGTTCGCGCAGAGCGATCGAGACGGCCCCGCATCAGCCGCCACCTCGCCCCCACGGATCCACACAGGTACCGCGAAGGGGGAACCGCGTGACGAAGGCACGAGGCAGCGACCGCGTCCAGTACGGACCGCCGGGAACCGGCAAGGGCACCGTGACGAGATCATCCCAAGGCCGTCTCTGCGAGGAACCGAGCTGCACGACGGTGCTGTCGACCTACAACGCATCGAGCACGTGCTGGTTGCACACCGGCCCGGCACGCAAGCATCCCCTCGCGAGATCCTGATCCTGCGAGACCCCTGCACGACAAGCCGTCTCGTGCGCTAGTTCAGTCCTGGCCGCTCCGTGCCGAAACACCAGGGGCGTGCCGGGCCTCACCGGCCGCCCGAAGTCAGAGCATGGGAGGCAGGGGCGTGAGCGACACGATGACCCAAACCGCGGTCGAACGAGTGGGAGTCGGGTCGCTGCTCGACCAGGTGATCGCGCGGTTCCGCGAGCAGAACCCGGGATTCCTGATCGGCGACGACGTGATCCGTCGCTACCACCTGGCGATGCAGACCCGCGGGTTCGTGATCCTCTCGGGCGCCAGCGGCACCGGCAAGACATGGCTTGCCCAGGCGTATGCCGACGCGATCGGCGCGCGCCCGAAGCTCGCGGCCGTCGACCCGAGCTGGTCATCGAACGAAGACCTGCTCGGCTACCTCTCCCCGCTCGACGGCTTCTACCACCACACCCCCTTCAGCGAGTTCGTGCAGGAAGCCGCCAGGGAGTGGTCCTCCGCAGACCTCGCAGGGCGCACCGCTCGCGAGTTCCACGTGATCCTCGACGAGATGAACCTCGCCCGCGTCGAGCACTACTTCTCCCGGTTCCTCTCGGCGATGGAGGTCCGCTCGCGTGAGGGCATCGCGCGCCTCGACCTCGCACCCGGACACACGGTGGAGCTCACGCCCAACCTCAGGTTCGCAGGCACCGTGAACATCGATGAGACGACGCACGGATTCGCCGACAAGGTGTACGACCGGGCGCAGCTGCTCGAGCTGCCGCTGCAGCGCAACTACGTCGAGGAGTACCTGCAGGGCGAGCCCTACGAGCAGGTGCTCTTGCGGGCGTGGGACGCGCTTCGGCCGATCGCTCCGTTCGGCTTCCGGGTGCTCGAGGAGATGCACCACTACGTCGTCGCCGCGAGCGAGCTCGGGGTGGAGTGGAAGGTCGCCCTTGACGAGCAGTTCGTGCAGAAGGTGTTGCCGCGGGTTCGCGGAGCCGACACCCGCCTCGACGAGGGACTCGAAGCGTTCCAGCAGGCGCTCGGTGCCGGGTTCCCGCTCGCCCGAGCGAAGGTCGAGCTGATGCGTCAGGACTACGCGACCCATGGCTTCGCCAGCTACTTCTGAGCGAGCTTCCGGGCGAGCGGTCGAAGGAGCCGAAGTACCGGTCGCGATCGACGTGCTCCGCGACATCGTGCGAGGAGCGAACGGCAGGCCAGGGCTCGTTGACGTGCTCCCTCGATTGCAACAGTGCCACCGTCTCGATCTCGTGCGAGTGGAACGCTGGACGGCCGGCGACCTCGCGCGCCATCCCGAGCCGCGCGAGCTGGTCCGCAGTCGCCGTCGCCCCGGGAACCTCGACGAGCACGGTCGGCTCAAGCGTGTGTACGACGCAAGGCGCGTGCTGACTCCCGACATCCACGAGAATCGCGTCGTGCTCCACGCCGTTCGGGAGGTGCGGAAGTCTCTCGAAGCGAGCGACGAGCCCGAGGCCGCAAGTTTGCTGTTCGAGCTCGACGCCGCGATCGCGCAAGCTTCCTACCTCGAGGACGTCGGTCACCTGAAGGGCCTCCCCGGCGTGCCGACCGCGACGCTCGCCGGCGACCCGCTCTATCGCACGATCTATCAAGCCTGGCTCGCGCTCCGCCGTTCGACGGAGTGACCGCGGCGCTCACCGCGATGCGTTGCTCGTCCGCCAGACCTCGTGCCGTGGCGCCGGATCGCCATGGCCGGAGGTTCGAGTGAGCAAACAGCGGTCGATGAGGAACTCGAACGGGTCCTGGTCGGTGAGTTCGATGTGGTCGAGCTGTGGACGCTCCTCGACGAAGCGAGCCTCCAGCCTCCACCGCAGCGATACGCCGGAGAGTCGCCGCGCGGTGCCCGTGAGATAGAAGGCGTCCTCGTTGTCCTCGGCCGGGAACGAGTGCAGAGCGTATCGACCGTCCCGAACGAGGTCGTCTCGCTTGGGAGAGGGGACGAGGAACGCGTAGAGCCCATCGCCTTCCAGTATCGGGCAGAAGGGATGGATGCGGGGACCGCCGTCGGCCCGCACGGTACCGAGGAACGCCAAGCCGACCCCGAACTGATAGAGCAACGTTCGGGCAGCGTCGGCGAGGTCGGGCCTCTCCGTCGCGAACGTACGCCAGCGGACGGCCGCCACGTTCACGCACCCATCGGGTGCCACACGGTCTTGGATTCGGTGAAGGCCGTGATCTCGTAGGGACTCTGCGCCGCGTTATCGAACGGGTCGAGGTCGGGCGCACGGTGCACGCGCTTCACGTTCTCGGCGGCGGCGCGCTCGGTATCGGCGAGCAGGTCGTCGGGCACGCCGGTCACGTCGATGCCGTTCACGTCCATGTGGCTCGCGAGCCACGGCACGAGCTCCGCGGTCCGTCCCGTGAGCATGTTCACCACCCCGCCGGGCAGATCGCTCGTCGCGAGCACCTCGGCGAGCGAGACGGCGGGAAGCGGCGAGCGCTCGCTCGCGATCACGACGGCCGTGTTGCCGCTGACGATGGCCGGCGCGACCCGCGAGACGAGCCCGAGCAACGACTGGTCGCCGGGCGCGACGATGCCCACCACACCTGTCGGCTCGGGCAGCGTGAAGTTGAAGTACGGGCCCGCGACCGGATTCGTAGCGCCGACCACCTGCGACAGCTTGTCGGCCCACCCGGCGTACCAGACCCAACGATCGATCGAGGCGCTCACCCCGCGCGGAGGATCGGCGGCGCCAGCGTCGGCGAGCTCAGCCTCGAACTGGGCGCGGCGACCTTCCATCATCTCTGCGACCCGGTAGAGGATCTGACCTCGCAGGTACGCGGTGGAGCCCGACCACGCCGGGAACGCCGAGCGCGCGGCAACCACCGCTTCCCGGAGATCCTTGCGCGACGCTTGCGACACCTGGGCGAGGGGCCTGCCGTCGTCCGCCGTGACCTTGTAGGACCGTCCGCTCTCGCTCCGCGGGAAGGCACCGCCGATGAAGAGCTTCGCGGTGCGCCGAACCTCCAGCCCCTCGTCCTGGGTCACCGTGAGCCTCCGTCGAACGACAGGTACGGTTCGAGGCCGTGCAGTCCGCCTTCCCTGCCGAAGCCGCTCTCCTTGTAGCCGCCGAACGGCGACGTGGGGTCGAAGCGGTTGAACGTGTTGGCCCACACGACACCGGCGCGCAGACGCTGGGCCATGTGGAGGATGCGGGATCCCTTCTCGGTCCAGATGCCCGCGCTCAGCCCGTAGGGCGTGTTGTTCGCCTTCTCGATCGCCTCCTCGACGGTGCGGAACGTGAGGATCGAGAGCACCGGGCCGAAGATCTCCTCGCGAGCGATGCGATGGCTCTGCGAGACGCCCGTGAACAATGTAGGCCGGAACCAGAAGCCTCGATCGGGAAGATCGCACTCGGGCTGGTAGATCTCGGCGCCCTCCTCGACGCCGGACTCCACCAGCTCCTCGATCTTCGCGAGCTGCGCCTTCGAGTTGATCGCGCCGACGTCGGTGTTCTTGTCGAGCGGGTCGCCGACGCGCAGGGTCTGGAGCCGGTCCTTGAGCTTCGCGAGGAGCACGTCGAAGGCCGGCTCCTGAACGAGAAGGCGCGAGCCTGCGCAGCACACGTGGCCCTGGTTGAAGAAGATGCCGTTGATCACACCCTCGACCGCCTGGTCAAGCGGGGCGTCGTCGAAGACGATGTTCGCGGCCTTGCCGCCGAGCTCGAGGGTGAGGCGCTTGCCGCTACCGGCCGTCGAGCGCCGGATCGCCCTGCCGACCTCGGTCGAGCCGGTGAACGCGATCTTGTCGACGGAGGCATCGACGAGCGCGGCGCCCGTCTCACCGGCGCCGGTGACGATGTTCACGACGCCGGGCGGCAGTTCAGCTTCCTGTATCACTTGAGCGAGCAGCAGCGCCGTGAGTGGCGTGGTCTCGGCGGGTTTCAGCACGGCTGTGTTGCCGGTGGCGAGCGCGGGCGCGAGCTTCCAGGCGGCCATGAGCAGCGGGAAGTTCCACGGGATGATCTGGCCCGCCACGCCCAGCGGCTCCGGCGTGCCGCGGCCCGGAAACGCGTACTCGAGCTTGTCCGCCCACCCGGCGTAGTAGAAGAAGTGCGCAGCGGCGAGCGGCACGTCGACGTCTCGCGATTCCTTGATGGGTTTGCCGCCGTTCATCGACTCGAGGACCGCGAATTCCCGGGCTCGCTCCTGGATCTGCCTCGCGATGCGGAAGACGTACTTCGCGCGCTCCGAGCGCGCGAGACCCTGCCACGCAGGCGCGGCGTCGCGGGCCGCATCGACCGCGCGCGTCACGTCGGCCGTGTCGGCCTCGGCGACGTCCGCGAGAGTCTCCTCGGTCGAAGGGCTGATCGTGGGACACCACCTGCCGCTCTTCGGCTCGACGAACTCGCCACCGATGAACAGGCCGTAGCGGTCCTCGAGCCGCACGACGTCGGTCGACTCGAGCGCGCTCGCGTACTCCCACGCAGGCGGCGCGCGACCCTTTCGCTTCTCGAAGGACTCGCTCATCCTGTCTCGGCCCCAGCTCAATCGATCGTGAAGTAGTCCGGGCCAGAGTAGTTGCCCGTGCGTTCCTTCTCGAGCTGCATCAAGACGTCGTTGAGCAGGCTCGATGCCCCGATGCGGAAGAGCTCGGGCGCCAAGTACTCGGCGCCCAACGTCTCGTGCACCAGCACGAGATGCTGCAGCGACTGCTTCGCACGGCGCACACCGCCCGCGACCTTCACCCCGACGAGTCGCCCCGTCTGCGCCCGGAAGTCGCGCACAGCCTCGAGCATGCAGAGCGCCACCGACAGGGTCGCGCTCACGCCGATCTTGCCGGTCGAGGTCTTGATGAAGTCGGCACCGGCCGCCATCGCGAGCATCGAAGCTTGGCGCACCCGATCGTAGGAGCCGAACTCCCCCGTCTCGAGGATCACCTTCAGGTGCGTCGAACCGGCTGCCTCCCGTGCGGCCACGAGTTCCTCGAACGCCTGGGCATACCGCCCCCCGAGGAACAGCGACCGGTTCAGCACGATGTCGATCTCGTCGGCGCCGGCCTCGACCACGTCACGGATCTCTTGCAGGCGGGAGCCGAGCGAGCCAAGCCCTGCCGGGAATCCGCCCGCCACGCTAGCGACGTGGACGCCTGTGCCTCGGAGCCGGCCCACCGCGACCGGCACATGCTGCGGGTAGATGCACACGGCGGCGACGCTCGGCACCTCGGGACGCATCGGATCCGGCTGCACCGCCTTGGCGCACATCGCGATGATCTTGCCGGTCGTGTCGGCGCCCTCGAGCGTCGTGAGGTCCATACAGCGGATCGCGAGCTCGAGCCCCGAGACCTTCGTGTCGCGCTTGATCGACCGGGTCGCGAGCGCGGCCGCACGGGCCTCGAGGCCGACGGCGTCCACGGCCGCGGCGTGGGCCACGATGCGCGCGGCTTCCCCCGCCGTCGCGACAGGCTCAAGCGACGGGCGCGGGGAGATCTCGGCTGACTGGGTCACGTTCCCATCGTAGCGAGCACGCGGCCTCGGGACCGGTGCTGGTCGATCAGGCGTCGAAGATCGCGCGCCCGCCGTCGAGGTCGAAGAAGTGTAGGCGCTCGGTGTCGAGCACCATCTCCAGCGGCTCGCCGTGGCGCGCGGTCGTGCGCGGATCGAGCCGGGCCACGAACTCGATGTGCCTTCCACCGCGCGTGCCTCCAGCTCGTGGGTGCCGCCGAGATCGCGCACAAGCTCCTTCGTGTCGTCGGTGATCGACAGGTGGCGCGTCGACCGTGAAATGGGCGAGCACTTCGGAGCCGAGCGCTTCCAGCAGGTCGACCGATGCGCGAGACGCCGCCCGCTGGGTGCATCCGACGCAGCGCTCGCGTCCTCGAGGTCCTCTGGACGCATGCCGACCACGACCCGACCTCCTCGTAGGCCCGAGCGCCGGCCGCCGGTCGAGCACACCGGGATCGAGCTCGATCTCGTTCGAGCCGAACCTGACCGTCAGCCGATCGCCGTCGCGATCGAGCGCCGCATCGACGAGGTTCATCGCCGGCGAGCCGATGAACCCGGCGACGAACAGGTTCGCCGGGCGCTCGTACAGCACCTGGGGCGCGTCGACCTGCTGCAGCATGCCCCTGCTGCAGCAGCGCGACCCGGTCGCCCATGGTCATGGCCTCGGTCTGGTCGTGGGTGACGTAGATCGTCGTGACGCCGAGATCCTTCTGCAGCCTCGCGATCTCGGCCCGCATCTGCACCCGGAGCTTCGCGTCGAGGTTCGACAGCGGCTCGTCCATCAGGAACGCCTGCGGCTCGCGCACGATCGCCCGGCCCATCGCGACGCGCTGGCGCTGGCCGCCCGAGAGCAGCCTTGGGCTTGCGATGCAGAGTACTCCGTCGAGGCCCAGGATCTCGGCCGCGTCGCGCACCCGGCGGTCGATCTCGTCCTTGCTCATCTTGCGGAGCTTCAGGGCGAAGGCCATGTTGTCGTGCACCGACATGTGCGGGTACAGCGCGTAGTTCTGGAAGACCATGGCGACGTCGCGATCCTTCGGCGGAAGGTCGTTCACCACGCGCCCGCCGATGCGCACCGTGCCGCTCGAGATCTCCTCGAGACCGGCGACCATTCGCAGCGCCGGTCGTCTTGCCGCAACCCGACGGGCCGACGAGCACCACGAACTCGCCGTCACCGATCTCGAGGTTCAGATCCGACACCGCCTCGGTGCCGTCGGGGTAGATCTTGGTGGCGCCGTCGATCGTGATGTCGGCCAATGGGTCCCTCCTCGTGCGTCGCTAGCCGGTGATACAGGACGCCGCTTCCATCGGGAGCTGGTGGGTGCGGCTCAGGGCGCCGGCACGGACCGCGTGCGATGGCATGGAGAGCGTCGCCCGTCCGACCGCGGGGACCTCGACGACAAGGCTTCCGCGGTGCTCAGCCACAAGCCACCCTCGCGTCGCCCCAGTCCGCGTGATCGAAGTCGACGCCGTCTCCGCCCGGGCGCACCCGCAGCTCGAGCGTCCGCACGCCGGTGATTTCGGCGTAGAGCGGCCAGCTCGGCTGCGACCCGGTCACGAGACCGCTTTCGGCCAGACGCGCACCGTCGCCCCAGACCTCGAACCGCACCGATCCCTGTGATGCGGTCTCGTCGTCGAGCCCGACGTCGGCCGCGAATGCGCTGCACTCGCCGTCGAGCCCCACGACGACGCGGGACGGCGCGTGCACGCCGATCCCCTTGTCGAAGGCGGAGCCGCCGATCGTGATCGGACTTCCGTCGCCCTCGGCCTTCTCGCCGTTGCTTGCATCGATCTCCGCCGGACCCCAGCCGTTCTGCACCGAGAGCCACATCATGTCGCTGACGAACATCGCGGGCTCGATCGCCGGGGTCGGCGACACTGGCGCCGTGGGCCGCTCGAACGCCCCGAGGTCGGGCCGGCCGTCGTCGAGTCGAGGCATGCCCGCAAGGTCGACGCTGCCCGCCTGGAACAAGGCTTCGCCCGCGTCCGTCGCGGGCGAGCCTTCCACCAGCCGGAAGTCGTGGTTCGCCGCGTCGACGAATCCGGGATCCGCGACGAGGGAGTGCCCATCGTTGCCAGTGCCGCGCTGGTATGCCTCGAAGCTCGCATACGTCGTGCTCTTCCACTGCCAGGTGCCCGAGCCGGAGGGGGAGGCGAAGAGGTTGTGGTCGACCACATTGCCGGCGTTCTCCTCGTACCCGTTCTCGAGGAAGTTCCCCTGCTCGCCCGCGACGACGATGTTGTTCTCGATCACGTTGTTGCGGGTGTCGAACTGGACCAGCAACTCCACGCCGTCGCTGCCGACGAAAGTGTTGTTGACGATCACGCAGTCCTCGGTCGATCCACGCCGTCGATCGTAGCCACCTATCGTGAGGCTGATCACGCCGGCGTTGTAGACGACGTTGTTGCGCACCGTGATATGGCTCGTCGATCTGCCGGCATGCTCGCTCGCGAGCTCGATCCCTATGTTCACGTCATGGATCACGTTTCGCTCGACGATCACGTCGCGCCCGCCGTCTAAGTAGATGCCGTCGGCGCTCCGGTCCTGCCCGTAGGCGGGGTTGCCATACGAGTCGATGTCGTAGACGAGGTTCCCGGCCACCACGCCGTCGCGGGCCTGGTCGACCGTTGGATCCGAAACCTTGCCTTCGAACCCGATCACGTCGATCCCGATGTTGTCGTTGTCGTGGACCTCGTTGTTCGTGATCTCGAACCCCTGGACGTTGCCATTCACGACGAGGGATTCGCTCGATCCGAGATTCAGGTCGAACAGCTCGTTCCCGTCGATCACGATGTCGCTGATCGGGCTCGAGGAGTCGGTGCCGTACACGGCGATGCCATGCGCGTCGGCGCCGGTGCGTCTCTGCACGTCCGTTCCCAGGTCGTGGATCCGCATATCGAGGACGTCGATGTCGCTCGAGGCACCTGTCACCCAGACTCCGACAGGTGCATGCCCCGGCTCCGCCGAGCGGTACCCGCGGACCTCGAGGCCCTGCACCGTCACGTGATGGCGGGACTCGATCGAGATCATGCCGCTGAAGTCGGCGGGCGCCGTCAGACCGCTCCCCTCGAGGACGGGGGCCTCACCGGGGTAGTTCCGCACGACGACCCGACCGCCGGCTTCAGACCCCGACACGGTGATGTCGACGCGCTCCCGATAGGTGCCGCCACGGACGAGGATCGTCGTTCCGGGATCCGCACGATCGACGGCCCGCTGGATCGATGCCAGCGGGGCGGCCTCGGTGCCCGAGTTTGCGTCGTCGCCGTCGGTGGCGACGTAGAGCGTCCGGCCGGCGGCCGGCGACTCGTCGACACGGGTCGCGAGCGCCCAGACCGTGACGGCTACCAAGACGACGGTCGACGCCACCACGGCGAAGACCGCCCACACGCTGACGACGACGTTTCGATCAAGCGAGGAACGCTGGGACGTCGGCACGCTGCGCCTCCACCATCTCGTCGAACATCTCATCGGATGGCCTGCGGCGGGCAGACCGCCGAGGTCAACGGGTCGAGCATGAGCGCCTGCACCGCGAGCTCGCGATCCTCGCTCGAGCATCGCCGTCACGGCGAGATCGTTGAACTCCTGATGTCGGCGGACGAGCGCCGCGAGCTGGGGAGGCAACGCGCCGAACGGCTGCGGATGCATGCCGTCGCCGTCGATGACCGCTTCCACCTCGACGATGTCGCCCGCGCGGAAGGTCGTCGATCCAGCCATCGTTCGGCACGTTCACGTAGATCGACGTGGCTCGCCGGTCGCGATCGCCTCGACGATGTGCGACGGATACTCGCCGCTCGGCTCCATGGGATACTCGCGAGTCACCGTCCAGCACCTCGGTGAGCATCTCGTCGCTCTCGCCCGCCACGTGGGCCAGTTGTTCGCGTAGAAGCCGGACTCGCCGCGGTACTCCGGGCGCGTGTACCGAGCGAGCGTCTCGGGCCGCGAGCGGAAGTACGGCAGGTACTCCGCTCACGTGCCCGCTGCTTCCGTCGGGAACCGCCCGAGATGGTACATGAGCTCGAACCGCACCGGGTCTTGTTCCAGCACCTCGGGCAAGCGGCCGCGGTCACGCAGCAACGGGTAGAGTCGTCGCCATTCGAGCCATAGCTCGGTGAGCCACGCCAGGTGGTTCACCCCAGCCGCGCGGAACTGATCCGTGACGCTTGTCGACCTCCATGTACTCGGCGAGCTGCTCGACCGTGTAGTGCACCGAGTGGCACATGCCCTAGACCGGCATCGGACGACGCGCGCGACGCCGCCAGCACCGTCATCGACATCGGGTTGGTGTGGTTCAGCACGAGCGCGCCGGGACAGAGTCGCTCGATGTCGGCAAGGATCTCGAGCCACGCCGGGATCGTCCGGAACGCCTTGAACAGCCCGCCCGGCCCGATCGTGTCGCCGATGCACTGGTCGACCCCGTACCGGAGCGCGATGTCGTAGTCGTGGCGCACGTTCCGAAGGCCCGCGACCTCGATGGTGTTGATCACGACGTCGCTGCCGGCAAGCACCGAGGTGCGATCGACATCGGCGCGCACGGTCCAACCCTTCCCGCTGATGGCGATCAGATGCTCCGCGAACCGACATGCGAGGTCCAGGCGCACCGGGTCGATGTCGACCAGGCGAAGCTCGCCCTCGGGCAGCGCGTCGACGCTCAGGAAGTCGGTCATGAGCTCGGCGGTGAACTCCGCGCTGCCCGCTCCGATCAGCGTGATCGTCGTCACTTCGTGCCCGTGAGGGTCAGCCCGCGCACGATCCATCGTTGCGAGAACGCGAAGATGATCAGCACAGGGATGACCATCAGCACCGAGGCTGCCATTACGAGGTTCTCTTGCGCCGTGTGCTGGGTGGCGTACCAGGTGAGGATGATCGGAAGGGTGCGCTTTTCCTGCTCAGTGAGCACGATCAGCGGCCAGAGATAGGCGTTCCAGTGAAACATGAACGTCAGCATGCCGAGGGTGGCGAGCGCCGGCTTCAGCTGCGGCAGCACCACGGAGCGGTAGATGCGCCACTCCGAGGCGCCGTCGACCCGCGCCGACCAGATCTCGTCGTCGGGGATCGAGAACATGAACTGGCGCATAAGGAAGATGCCGAACGCATCGACGAACGCCGGTAGCACGAGCCCCCACAGATTGTTGAGCAGGCCGAGCTGCACGAGGATCAGGTACCCGGGGATCATCGTGACCTGCGCCGGGATCATCATCGTGGCGAGCACGAACCAGAACAGCGGCTGGCGCCCGCGGAACTCGTACTTCGCGAAGATGTAGCCGAGGATCGAGCTCGTGAACAGCGTGGCGATGACGGTGGTCACCGCGATGAACAGCGAGTTGCGGTAGAAGAGCTCGAGCGGCAGCTCGGGGTCGCTGAAGGATCGTCTAGTAGTTGCCGAGCGTCGGGTCCTGTGGCAAGAACGGTCGGCGGGATCTGCCGGAGCTCCGCGCCGGACTTGAACGACGCGAGGATCATCCAGACGAACGGCACGGCCGCGATCACGCCGAAGATCGACAGCAACGTGTAGAGCGCGGCGCGGCTGAGCACGTGACGACGCTCTCCCGGCATGCGGGACTGGTGCGCTGTCTTCTCTTCCGTCTGGTTGATCGGACGCTCGATCGTCGTGGCCACTCAGTACTCCCAGTTCGCCTTCAGGAACCGCGACTGCACGATCGAGATCGTGAACACGAGCAGGAACAGCACCACCGACACCGCAGCCGCCCAACCCATGCGCTGGTAGCGGAACGCGCTCTCGTAGATGTCGATCGAGAGCGCTCGAGTCTGGTTGTCGGGCCCGCCGTTCGTCATCACCTGGAACAAGTCGAACACCTGGAACGCCGAGATCATCGTGAGGATCGACGCCAACAGGATCGTCGGCTTCAGCAACGGCAGTGTGATGTATCGGAACGTCTGCCACGCGCTCGCGCCGTCGACACGCGCGGCGTCCTTCACGGAGTCGGGGATCGCCTGCAGTGCCGCGATGAAGATGACGAGGTTGTAGCCGATGTCCTGCCACAGGTACGCGACGATGATCGCGATCAGGGCGATCGGCACACCCAGCACCACGAGGTCGAGGTCGGTCGTCCACGCGATCACAGTCAACTCGCCGGTCACACGAGAGATCAAGCCGTTCAGCAGGCCGCGCTGAGGATGCAGCACGAACCCCCAGATGATGGCCACGCCCACCGCCGAGGTCAGCACCGGCAGGAAGAACACCGTGCGATACAGCGACTTTCCATCGGTCGCGCACCGACTCGATCATCGCCGCGAGCGGCAAGGTGATCGCGAGGTTCAGGGGCACGACGACGAAGGCGAAGAGCAGCGTGACCTTCAGCGCGATATGGAACTGCCGCACCTCGAGCGGCGCCGTCTTCGAGAAGTCGAGCATGCGCCGGAAGTGCTCGAGCCCGACGAACGGGTTGTCGAGCCCGAGTCCGAGGAACGGACTCCCGGTGCGGCGCGAACTGAAGTCGAAGAAGGCGAGCAGCAAAGCCCACGCGATCGGCAGAAGCAGGAACACCGCCATGTAGGCGAGCGAAGGCGACAGCACCACAGCCACGAACCGGCGTTGGGCGCCCTCACGCCCACGGAACCAGCGGCGATTGCGCCTCGCCTGCTCGATCGTCGCGCTCGCCATGACGCACCCCTACCGGAACATGTCGTTCGCTTCGGACTCCATCGCCGCGAGCGCATCGTCGACGCTCTCGCCGCCCTGCAGCACCTTCAACAAGTGCGGGTACGTGATCTCGTACCAGAGCAAGTCACGGTCCGGGAGATTCCCGATGAACTGGCCGTACGACAGGAGCGGGAACCACGTCTCGAAGTGCGGGAAGGCGGCGATCAGCTCATCCTTCACGGCGCCCTCGCCATTGGCGCGCAGAGCCGGCAGGGTGCCGGTGGCGGCGTTCCACTCAGCGGAGGTCTCTTCGTCGAGCGTCACGAACTCGGCGAAGTCCCAGGCGACGTTCGCAGCAGGGCTGTCCGCCGAGACCGTCAACCCCCAGCCCGAGTCGGCGACGAAATCTGGCGTCTCGCCGAGCGTCGGCAGGGGCACGTACTGCGTAGCGGCAGCCACCTCGGGGAAGTCGGCCTCGTAGTCGGTGATCACCCACGGGCCGACCAACCCCATCGAGCACGCTTCCTCGAAGTAGCAGTCGCCGACCCAGTTCGCGGTGTCATTGAACAGCTCGGGGTCTGTGATGCCCTCGGCGACGATCGACTGCATCAGGGCGACCGCTTCTCGAGCTTCGGGAGTGTCGATCGTGAACGACTGGCCGTCGTCGGCGAGGAACTGCCCACCGTTCTGAAGGATCAGTGAGTAGAACGTGAACGGCAAGCCGTCGCCCGCGGTGAAGTGGTAACCGGAGCGGGTGATCACCCCGTCCTTCGTTTCGGTCATCGCTTTGGCGTCGGTCTTGAACTCGTCCCACGACGCCCAGCCGGCGCTCGGGTCGACGCCGGCCTCCGCGGCGATCTCGGTGTTCACGAGCGTCGCCCCGTATTCGATGTTGAACTCCTGCGGGAAGCCGTACAGCGTCTCGTCACAGGTGAAGCCGTCGATCGGTGCCTCGTAGAAGCCGGCCCGCGCGTCCTCGAGCGACATCACGTCGGCGGGCGCCGGCGCGAGGGTGTCGGCGTAGCTGCACACCCATGTGCCGAACAGCTGCAGCACGTCGGCCGCGCTGCCGGAAGGCAACGAGGTCTGCAGCGTCTGGATGTAGGTGTCGTAGTCGAACGACTCGACCTTCACGTCCACGTTGGGGTTCGCTGCCTCGAACCCGGCCTCGAGATCCTTGAAGGCCCGCTTGTACGACGGACTCTGGAGCGTCCACACCCGCAGGGTGACGGGCTCATCCGGGGCAGCCGTGCCCCCGCCCCCGCCGGTGTCCTCGGCGCCGAACGTGCAGGCCGCGCCCAGCACCAAGAGCGCCACCCCGATCGCCTGCCATCGCAGGAACCGACGATTCATCATGTGCTCGCTCCTTTCGCAGGCAGCACCACCGAACGGGTCAGGTGCTGCGGACGGTCGGGGTCGAGCCCTCGCCGCTCAGCGAGGGCCAGGGTCAGGCGGTGCACACGAACGAGCTCGGCCATCGGGTCGAGCGTGGCCGTGCGCACCGATGCGCCGATGTCACGCACATCGTCGACGATCGACGGATCGGGCGAGTCAAGCACCCACACGAACGTGCCTGGGCCGGCGATGCTGATCGGGCCGTGTCTATATTCCATGGCGGGATACGCCTCGGTGTACGCCTGCGCGCCCTCGCGGAGCTTGAGCGCGGCTTCTTCGGCGATGCCGACGCTCCATCCGTGCCCGAGGAACACGAGGTGCTCGGCGTCGAGGGCATCGGGTTCGACCGGCTCACCGAGCGCACGTTCCGCCTGCGCGATCACGGGGCCGAGGTCGTCGCCCAGGTGCGACCGGAGGAGCGCGAGCGTGGACGTCGCGAACCGCGTCTGCACGACCGATCGCTCGTCGGCGAACTCCAGCGACAACACCTCGGTGGCCAGCGCGGCCACCGGGGACGCCGGTGCCGCGGTGATCACCGAGGTGCGCCGGCCGGCGAGCTCATCCAGCAATCGCACCACTTCGGTGGTGGTGCCGCTCCGACTGATCGCCAGCACGAGGTCGTAGCGGCGTGCCGTGGGGAACTCCGAGGCCGGGAACGCGTCGGTCTCACCGTGCCCGCGCGCCTCGCGGAGCGCGGCGAATGCTCTCGAGATGTAGAGAGAGGTGCCGCACCCCACGACCGCGACCCGTTCGCCCGAAGTCGGAAGGGCGTTCGCCACCTGGGGCACGCACGCAACCGCTCGACGCCAGGTCTCCGGCTGGGACGCCACCTCATGCTCGGTTTCGCTCACTTCAGCGCACCCTAGATCATGTTCGTGCACCGGGTCAACGCAGTCGCTCGCCTGGCGCGCAGGAGTTGCCGACGCGTATATTCGCCTCGTGCGACGTGTGGAGCGATTGAGCGAGATACTCCAGATCCTGGGTACCGACGGAACGGTGGACGTCGGTGCGCTCGCGGTCAGGCTGGACATGTCGGAAGCCACCATCCGTCGCGACCTACAGCTGCTCGAAGAGCAGCACATGCTCGCCCGCACCCATGGCGGGGCGGTGACGAGCGGCGCGATGTACGAGCTGCCGATGCGGTACAAGGCAGCACGCCACCACCCTGAAAAGACCCGCATCGCGCGCGAGGCGGCGACGAGGGTGCCCGACGGCGCCGTCGTCGGGCTCACCGGCGGCACCACGACGACCGAAGTTGCCCGTGCCGTGCTCGCTCGTACCGGTCTCACCGTCGTGACGAACGCGCTCAACATCGCCGGAGAGCTCGCGATCCGTTCAGACCTGAAGCTCGTGGTCACCGGCGGCACCGCTCGGCCCGAGTCGTACGAATTGGTGGGTCCGATGGCCGAACGTGCGCTCGCGGAGATGAATCTCGATATCGCGATCGTCGGTGTCGACGGCGTCACGCTCGACGAGGGACTCACCACCCACCACGAGGTCGAGGCCAGCACGAATCGCGTGTTGCTCGAGCAGGCTCGAACGGTCGTGGCTGTGGCCGATAGCTCCAAGCTCGGACTCGTGGCATTCGCCCGTATCTGTCCGCTCGACGCCGTCGACGAGCTGATCACCGACGATGCGGTCGCCGCCTCGACTGTCGAGTCGTTCTGCGACCGGGGCGTGGCCGTGACCATCGTCTGAGCGCATGCGATCACGGGCATGGTACGGCCAACCCTTCCGCCCCTCCCCCTGACGTCGGCAGGTCAGCGCCGGCTCGATCGAGTCGTTCCATCACTAGCCGTGCGCGGCGGACCCGCTCGCGAGCCATCGCGACGGCGGTCTCCTCCAGGTGGCGCCCCCACGGGTACAGTGCCGGCGCGTTGCGCAGGCCGAGCTTTACGTACAGCGGCGCCGCCACTCTGATCAGCTCCGGTACCTCGTGCAGGCGCACGAAACCCCCGAGGTCGTCAGGCGACTCCACGTAGACGTCGAGCGGCGCCTCGACGGCTGTGCGCATCGCCGCAAGCTGCGCGGGGCCCAGGTCACCCGGCACGTTCAACGTGTCGGCTCCCAAGCCTTCCAACACACGGGCGGTGGCCGGGTTCGCGATCGCGAGCATGATCGACACCTTCGCTTGCATGTCGGGCGGGAGGTGGCCGACACGCCGGAGCTCGGCGAACGATGCCAGCACCCCGACATCGGCGATCAGCACGCTCCGGAACCCGTGGGAGGCGGCGCGCAACACATCGTCGAGGCAGGCCCGGAGCTGGTCATGGCCCCACGATGCAGAAGACAAGGCCGCGCCGGCTGCCGAACGCGCGCTCGCGGACGTGCCCCACGCGGCACCGGGACGTGCGAACAGACTGACTTCGACGCCAGCGTCGGCGGCCGCCTTGGCCATTCGATCCAGCTCGGCATCGGTCAGCATCGACACGCCGCTGCCCTGCGACACCCTGTGCACCGGGACGTCCAACGCGGCGGCTTCGTCGAGCACCGCCTCGAGGCAGGCCGGCCCTTCCACACTGGGGATCTCGACCCGGAACGCGGCGCCGTCGGGGAACCGCATGTCCGAGCCGGGGATGCTGCCGGGCTCGCGGGCCGGCACCCCGATCGCCTCGAGGGCTGCATCGATCGCCGGTGTCAGGGCGGCGGTCATCGCGCTCCGACCTTCGGAGCGAACCGCGGCAGCCACTGAGCCTCGGCGTCCAACATCCGGTCTGTCATCTCGTGGATGTTCGGCAAGGTCTGCACCGCACTCGTCAACGGATCGAGCGCCACCGCAGCGTGGACGAGATCTCGCTCGCCCGTGATCGCGGCCTCTACGGTGAGTCGCTGCACCGCGACCTGCGTCTGATTCAGGGCCGCACACGCCGCGGGCAGCGTCCCGTACCGCATCGGCCGCACGCCGTTGCCGTCCACCGCGCACGCTACCTCCACGCAGGCGTCGGCTGGGAGGTTCTCGATCGAGTCGGCGTTGCGGACGTTGCAGTACACGACCCGTGGCGTCCCCGTGACGAGGCTATCGACGATCGGCGCCGCGAACTCGCCGCCGTGGCGTATCCCGTCTCGTCTCGCCTCGTCGATCAGCTCCGCGTTGCTCGTCGAGGCGTCGGACGAGCGACAGATCGTCAGGTAGTCCCACTGGCGATCGATGTAGTGGGCCACGAGCTCCGGAGTCTTGCGGAACCACGCCCAGTACTCGCTCGCGTGGTGGCTCGACTCCGTGTGAAAGTAGCCCGTCAGGAGCATCAGCTCCGTGCGAACGCGCTCGACGCTCTCGTACGGATCATCGGAACGTGCCAGCAAGGGCTCGGTACCGTCGATGTGGCGCGCCCGCATCACCTCTCGGATGCGCGGGATCAGATCCTCTTCACCACGACGGAAAGTGGTGAACCATGCCGTGTGGTTCACTCCGGCGCATTCGAACGTCACGTCCTCGTACCGAACGTCGAGCTCGCGAGCGAGCTGCTGGGAAGTACCTTGCACGCTGTGGCACAGGCCCACGATCTTCGCTCCCGACAGCTCCGTCGCCCAGCAGTTCACCGACATCGGATTCGCGTAGTTGAGCAGCCAGGCGTCCGGGCAGATCTGCAGCATCGCCTCGGCCACCTCCCGAAGGGCCTCGACCGTGCGGAGACCTCGGAACACGCCACCGGGCCCGAGCGTGTCACCCACGGTCTGGTCGATGCCGTACTCCCGGGGGATCACGATGTCCATCTCGTACGCGTCGAGACCGCCCACCTGGAAGACCGTGATCACGGCATCGGCCCTGCGCAACGCCGTCCGAAGATCGCCCGGCACTTCGACCCGCGCGGCCAGACCGCCGAGTTCGATGAGCTCGCGCGCCGCGACTGCGCTGCGCTCCGCCGCGGGCATGTCGATGTCGTAGAGCACCAGCGTAGATCCACCAAGCGCCGGGAACGACAGGATGTCCCGAGTGAGCTCGAGCGGGAAGACCCATCCCCCGGCGCCCACGATGACGATTCGAGGGCCGTCCGTCATGTTCCCCTCGCGTTCCGTCTGCGCACCGTGTTCGTGAGCGCCCCGATGCGCTCGATCTCCACCGTCATATCGTCTCCGTCCTCGAGCCATCTCGGCGGCGTGCGTGCCATGCCGACGCCTGGGGGCGTACCCGTCGCGAGCATGTCCCCTGGCTCGAGCTCGATCGTCCGGGTCACGAACGAGACGAGCTCGGGTACCTGGAAGATCATCTGCGACGTGCTCGAGTCCTGCAGCGTTTCACCGTTCACGACGCATCGGATGCGCAGATCATGCGGGTCCGGGATCTCGTCGGTCGTGACGAGCCACGGCCCGCTCGGCAGGAAGCCGTCGATCGCCTTGCCCAGCAGCCACTGCGAGGACCGGAACTGCAGGTCGCGCGCCGAGACGTCGTTCATGCACGTGTAGCCGGCGACGTGGTCGAGGGCCTCGGCTTCGGAGAGGCCGGATGGCACGCCGACCGATCACCACCCCGAGCTCGGCTTCGAAGTCGGGCTCCGCCACGAGCGGCGGGACGACCACCGGCTCGCCTTGGCCGACCACGACTGTTCGCGAACTTGGCGAACAGCACCGGCTCCTCGGGGATCGTCTGATCGGTCTCCTCCGCGTGGTCGCGGTAGTTCAGGCCGACGCACACGACCTTCGTCGGCTGCGGGACCGGCGCGAGCAGAGGCACCGATCCGAAGGGGATCGGCTCACTCTCCCTGTACCTCGCCGTTCGTCAGGTACCGCACGAGATCGTCCCCCATCGGCACGACGTGGTCGTCGTCGACCCTTCCGAAGCCTCCCTCGAAGCTGACGAGCCTCATGGCACGAGCACCACCTTCGTGAACCCGCCGTCGTCGACGAGAGCCTCGAACGCCGCCTGACCCTCGGCCAGCGGGAGCAGCGTGATCCACGACTCCACGTCGACCTCGCCGGACGCGAGCAGCCCCAAGGCACGCGTGAAGTCCCCGGGTGCGCAGGCGTAGGAACCGACGACGGTCACTCCCTTCGCGATGAGCGTCTGGTAGGCGAGCGGTCCCTCCAGCGCACCGAGTCCCACGGCCTCGATCCTGCCGCCGAAACGCACGGCCGTGAGAGCGAGCGCCCATGTCGAAGGAAGACCGACGGCGTCGATCACGACGTCGACGCCTGCACCCGACGTCGCCGAGGCGATCGCGTCCGCGGCTCCCTCGGCCGGGAGTGGTTCAGCGCCCTGTGCGGCGGCGAGCGCCAGCCGATCGGGGAGCTTGTCCACGACGAAGATCCGGGCGGCGCCGTCCAGGACGGCCGTGCGTGCGGCGAACAACCCGATAGCCCCGGCCCCGATCACCACGACGTCGTCGCCGACGCGAATCGATCGCTCGACCGTGTGGATCGCGTTCGCCAGTGGCTCCGCAAGAGCACCCGACTCGCTCGCCAGTCGCTCCGGCACAGACAGGACCTGGGTTGCGGGGATGGTGAAGGCCTCGGCGAAGGCGCCCGGGAAGCTCATGCCCATCAGACGCCGCTCCGGGCAGAGGTTCGATCTGCTCTCGATGCATCGCGGACATACGCCGCAGGAAACGACCGGCATCGCTACGACCCGCGTCCCTTCGAGACTCGCGTCCACGTCGTCTCCAACGCCGTCGACGTGACCCACGACCTCGTGTCCCATCACGAGTGGCGGCACGCGCCGAGGGCTCGCCTCGCGGAACCCGTGCAGGTCGGACCCGCAGATCGCGGTGGCATCCACGCGCACACGCACCTCGCCGGTCGCCGGTGACGGCGTGGGCACATCCTGCAGCTCCATCCGCCTGGGACCGAGGTAGACGAGCGCCTTCATCGTTCGCGCCTCCGCGTCGCCACGACGAACGGCTCGTCTCGCGGCGGCACGAGCACGGTCACCGAGCGTTCCTCCTGCTCGGCGGCTTCGACCACCGCGGCGGACGACCCGAGGTTCCCGTGGAACATGTCGTGATGCATCGGTACGAGCGTGTCGGCGCCGATCTCTGCGGCGAGCCAGGCCGCCTCGCGCTCGTTCAGGTTGCCGAGGATGCCCCGAGCCTCGCGCTCCGCGTGACGCCCGTTCACGGGAAGTAGCGCGACGTCGGGAGCAAACGCTCGCACCTTCGACTCCATCCCTTCGAAGTGGATTGTGTCGCCCGCGTGATAGAGGCGGACGCCCGCCGCGTCCACCACGTACCCAAGGAACCGGATCGCGCCGCCTGAGATCTCCTCGCCGAAGCCGTAGGCGTCTTCCATCGTGACTCCATGGCACGCAGGGACTGCGCTGATCGTGAAACCTGCGACCTCGTGGCTCTCTCCTGGCTGGACGCCGAGCACTCGCTCACCTGCGATCCCGACCTCCGTGACCTGGTCCACGATCGGCGCCGGCACCACGTAGACGGCGCCGGGCGAAGCCGCCGCGATCGCTGGCGCGGCCGTGGCGTCGAAGTGGTCGAGGTGCTCGTGTGTGCACATGACGAGGTCGACATCGACCGCGGACGACGGCACCATGCGTGCCTCGTATCGGCGCCCCTCGTGAGATGAGAGGAACGGATCGATGAGCGCGGTTCGTCCGTTCGCCGTGATCGCGAAGCCGGCCTGTCCGAACCACGACATCGCGACACGTCCGTGGCCCTCTGGCACCATCCGGAGTCGGTCCAGCGGCGTCGTCATGTGATCATTCCCACTCTCCCTCCTCACATGACCGCCGTCTGCCCGCCGTCGATCACCAGCACCGCGCCGTGTACGAACGAAGCGTCGTCGGAAGCCAGGAACGCGTACGCGGCGGCGATCTCGTCCGGGGTGCCGCGGCGCCCGAGGGGGATCTGCTCGCGCTCGTAGATCCGGAACTCCTGCTCACTCGCGAGCTCGCGGTTGAGCGGGGTGTCGACGAACCCGGGGCAGAGGCAGTTCACCCGGATGCCGTGCGCGCCCAGCTCGACGGCCATCGTTCGCGTCAGCTGCAAGACGCCGCCCTTGGAAACGTTGTACGAGGTGAAGTCCCGCTCGCCGCCGAGGGCGTTGGTCGAGGCCATGTTGACGATCACCCCGCCGCCCTGGTCCGAGACCAGCTGCCGGGCGATCGCGCGGGCGACGAGGAACATCCCACGAAGGTTCACGGCGATGATGCGGTCCCATTCTTTCGCCTGAGTGTCGAGGAATCGTGTCTTCCGAGCGATCCCTGCGTTGTTGATCAGCACGTCGATCCGTCCAAGGCACGCCGACGCCTGCTCGACGATCGCGGCGACGTCGGGCTCCCGGCTCACGTCGCCGGCCGCGCCGTCGATCGTGCCGAAATCTCTGAGCTCCTCGATCACGCTCGAGACTTCCCCGTCGTCCAGCCCCGCCACGAAGACCCGCGCACCCTCGTCGAGGAACCGGCGCGCCGTAGCGAGACCGATCCCGCTGGTTCCGCCACTCACGAGCACGCCCTTGCCTTGCAGCCCGCGCATCACCGCATGCGCCCTCGTGCGGCGATCGCAATCTCGCCCTCCACGCGGTCACCCCTGACACCGACAACTACGTCGAACAGGTTGACGCAGCTGCACACGAACGCGAACACCCTCACCACGTCGGAGAGGCTGCTTCCTGCAGCGCGGGCGACGGCCTCGACGTTCCGCAATGTGTGCTCGGTCTGCTCCTAGATGGTTCCACCTCGCACCGCGAGGGTCTCGGGTCAAGTGCCCCTGGGCCAAGATGAACCCGAACTCCCCCGCCTGACCGCCTGAGGATACGCACCCGCACTGCCCGGCGCGGCATCGCTTCGGATCTCATCGCATCGCATCACTATCGAGGACGGCGATCGACGGCTGAAAGGGCGGTTGTCCCTCCATTCCGTTGAGCGGAACGTGATTCTGGAAAGCATGCCCGACCATACCGACGGCCATCGGAGGAAGTCAAGGACTGCCGCAGCTAGGCCGGGTGCGAAGGGAGACGAGCCCGATCGCCCGTAGGCTAACTCGATGTGCCATGACGCCGAAGTCACCAACTGATCATGGACAGCGGACGGCTCCTCGACCTCCCGCTCCGCGAGTATCGGCCACGATCGTCGCTCCGCCTCCCGGTCCACCATGTCGACCGAGGGCGATCGCCGGTCGTGGACGCGCACAATCACCTCGGTCGTTGGCTATCAGCCAGCGGCTCGTGGTCCGCACCCGACGTCGAGGGGCTCCTCGACGTGATGGACGCATGCAATGTTGCAACGATCGTGAATCTGGACGGGATGTGGGGCGATGAGCTCCAAGCGAACCTCGATCGATACGACCGCGCGCATCCCGGGCGGTTCGTGACGTTCTGCCAGCTGGATTGGAGCGTCACCGAAGAGGCTGGGTTCGGCGATGTCCTCGCGGCGCAGCTAGAACGGTGTGTCGGCGAGGGAGCGCGTGGGCTCAAGGTGTGGAAGCAGCTCGGTCTTCGGATCCGCGACGACCAGGGTGAGCTGCTGATGCCCGGCGATGCGCGTCTCGACCCGCTCTGGGAGGCGACCGCAGGCCTTCGCATCCCCGTCACGATCCACGTGGCAGATCCCGTGGCCTTCTTCGAGCCACTCGACGAGAGGAACGAACGGTTGGAGGAGCTGCTCGCGAATCCCGACTGGTTCTTCGGCGATCGCCATGCGTTCCCGCCGTTCGATCGCATCATGGAGTCGTTCGAAGAGCTCGTCGCGCGTCATCCCACAACGACCTTCATCGGCGCGCATGTCGCCTGCTTCGCGGAGAACCTCGCATGGGTCTCGCGGATGCTCGACGCGTACCAGAACCTGTACGCGGATATCGCGGCACGGGTCCCAGAGCTCGGCCGGCAGCCGCGCGCGGCGCGGGCTCTCTTCCTGAGGCACTCGGACCGGATCGTGTTCGGTACCGACCTGTTCCCTCCCGAGCGGGAGATCTACGAGATCCATTTCCGATTCCTCGAGACCGACGATGAGCATTTCGCCTACTCCGTGGACGACCCGCCCCCGGAGGGACGCTGGGCGATCAGCGGTCTCGATCTCCCCGACGACGTGCTCCTCAAGGTTTACGGAGAGAATGCCAGGCGGCTGATCGCAGGGCTGACCTAGGCCTGCATCGGGATCAGGTCGTGTCGACTCGGGAGTCAGCCTCGGTTCCGGTGGGCGAGAGCGAGGCCAGCTCTGACGACTCTCGAACCAGGAGCGCGGCCACGTCGGGCATCATCCTGGTCGGGAATCTGTCCTTGGGAGCGGAGATCGAGATCGCAGCGATCGGGCTCGACCGGCCGAAGAACACGGCCGTCGCAAGGCACCGGACTCCCGGCTCACTCTCCTCCATATCCTTCGCGAACCCGTCGGCGCGGACCCGAGCCATCTCCCGGGCGAGAGCGCTCGGCTCGGTGATCGTGCGCGGGGTCCTTCGGGCTAGCGGGCCGTTGCGTTCGACCCACTCCGCGATGGAATCGGGCGTCGGGTAGGTCCACGCGAGCAACACCTTGCCGACCGCCGTCGCGTGAGCGGGGTTCCGCCCGCCGATCGTCGAGGTGAGCGATAGCGGTCGCGTGGACTCGAGCTTGTCCACGTACACGACGTCGGGGCCGTCGAGCACCCCCACATGGACCGTCTCGTTCAAGGTAGCGCGCAGCCGTTCGAGCGTCGGTCGCAGTAATACGCGCAAGTCGAGTCGGTCGTGGAACTCGAAGGCGATCCGGAGCAGCTCCGCTCCCAACAGGTAACGACCGTCGTCACGTTGCGTCGCGAAACCTCTCTCCTGAAGCGCCCCGAGGGTCCGGTGCAGAGAGCTCTTTGGCAACCCGATCGTCGATGCGAGCTCGTTGAGCGTAACGCCCGACCCGTGATCGGCGAGCTCTTGCAACAACCGGAGCGCACGGTCGACGCTCTCGACGGCACGTGTGGGTCCCTCGATCACGGAGCGCATCATAGTCACCGTTCCGGAGGACGGAAAAGCTTGCCGACGACTACCCGCAGGGGACGTAGGGCTCCGCGAACAGGGAGAAGTCACGCGCCTTGACGATCGAGCTGAACTGCAGCGCATCGGCCTCGCGGCAGAACTCCCCCGGCGTCAGCTTGTACTCGACCTGGAAGACGGCCTTGCCCGCCTCGATGAACGCCTGGAGCTCGCCGCATTCGTCGTACTGGAAGCACTGCTCGTTGATGGCGAAGTCGAACGAGCCGATGAGCTGGTTGATCTGGCCGAGATCATTCTTGAGCCCGGCGGACAAACCGTGACGATGCGCGATCTCGGCGAGCGCCCGGTTGTAGGTGAGCTGCATCTCCGAGGTGATGTTCCAACCGGTCGTGCCGGAACTGGACGCGTAGCCATCGACCACGTCGTACTCAACGGCGTCGAAGTCGGCGTCGGCGCACGTGCGAACTCGCGCCCCCATCATGCGAACCATGAAGTCGCGTTGACCCCGCCCGTTGCTGAGGTTGGCCCAGTTCTCGTCGTTGAAGATCTGACTGAACGGCTCACCGATCAAGCAGCCACCGCATCGACGGTCGAATCGGACGAACCGGTGGTAGTCGGGTCGATAGGTTTCGATCGATCCCGCGTCGACGTAGCAGATGGCGTGGGCGTCGCGCGCATGGATGGCCTCGACTGCTCTCTTGTTCGGGGTCACACCGTCCAGGTCGTAGAGGTCGATGTCGAACACGTCGGGCCGGACGCAGTCTCCTCCTGACCACGGGATGGTGCAGAGGTCGACGTCGATCCCCCCGGTGTCAGCGAACGCCTTGCGAACTTGGAGCTGATACTGCCATCTGCTGCCTACAGCCGGCTCCCATATGTCCGATGCCGCCCCACTCGTAGCGGACGTCGAGGTCGTGGGTGCCGGCGAGGGGGGATCGGCGGGAGTTGTGGAACAGCCATGGACGAGCGCGGCGATCGCGACCGCCAGCGTCACGCGGCGAGAGACCCCCACAACCATGGTTCCGTTCCGTCTCACGGAACGTCATTCTTTTTCTAGCTGTCGCTCTATGTCAACCAGGTTCGACGTACCTTCCACACCCCGTTCCGCTCGAGTAGTGGTTGGTGGAAACGTCGCTCCAGCTGCCGGATCGCTCCCTTCCGCCAGCTTCGTTCTCGAGCGGCTCGCGTGTGAACGGCCGACGACCACGCGGGTGATCACACAGACCCCCGGTTCAGCCAGTCGCGAACACCTACGGGCGAGTCAACTCAGTAGCCCAGACGGTCGAGCATCTTCGGGTCGCGCTGCCACTCCTTCATGACTTTGACGCGAAGGTCGAGGAAGACTCGCTCTCCCACGATCGGCTCGATCTGCTCGCGAGCCTTCGAGCCGATCGTCTTGAGCGTCTGTCCGCCCTTGCCGATCAAGATGCCCTTCTGTGAGTCGCGCTCGACGACGATCGAGGCGTAGATGCGTGCAAGCCCGTCCTCGTGCTCGATCTCTTCGATCATCACGGCGACCGAGTGCGGCACCTCTTCGCGGGTCACGGCGAGCGCCTGTTCACGCACGAGCTCGGCGATGCGCACCTCGGGGCTCTGGTCCGTCAGCTCCCCATCGGGAAAGAGCGACGGGCCCTTCGGCATACGAGCGACGAGCAACTCGAGGAGCTTGTCGACCCCGATGCCACCGACCGCCGAGACCGGAACGATGTCCTGCCAGTCGCCCAGCCGGCCGGCAGCGGCGAGCTGCGGCACGACCTCGTGGTGTCGGATGCGATCGATCTTGTTCACCACGCAGACGCGAGCGTGCGCGCCCGCCGACACATGCTGCTCGTACACGTAGGCGTCTCCCCTGCCCACACCGGTGGACCCATCGACGACGAGCACGACGACGTCGACCCCCGCGACCGCGTCGCCGACCAGCGAGTTGAGGCGCACCCCCAGCGCGGTGCGCGGCTTGTGGAACCCGGGCGTATCGGTGAACACGATCTGCACGTCGTCGGTGGTCTTGATCGCTCTGATGTCGCGCCTGGTCGTCTGCGGCTTGTCCGAGACGATCGCGACCTTCTCCCCGACCAGGGCGTTCACGAGCGTCGACTTGCCGACGTTGGGCCGCCCGACCACGGCGACGACACCCGCTCGATGGTCGGCGGACGTGCCGCTCACCGCTGGAGCCGGTCGAGATCGCCCGGCCCGAAGGCGTCGGGCAACAGCTCGTCGAGCGACCACACCGTTCGGATCGAGCAGTCCGCCGACTCGGCGATCACCGCCATGCCGGCTCCCCCGAACTCGTACAGCACCTGGCGGCACCCGCCGCACGGGGGCGTCGGGGTCTCGGCGTCGGTCACCACGGCGACGGCGCGAACGCTCGGAGCAGCTCCCGCTGCGACCGCCATGGCGACGGCGTTCCGTTCCGCGCACACCGACATCGGATAGCTCGCGTTCTCGACGTTCACCGCCGCGAAGATCGCGTCGCCGGCAAGCAGAGCTGCGCCGACACGGAAGCCGCTGTACGGGGCGTGCGCGTTCGATCGGATCTCTCGAGCTCTCGCGATCATGCGATCGACCAACTCGGGCTCGATCGAGGTCACGGCACGGGCTCCTGGACAACGGACCCGGACTCGAGGTTCGGGTCACGCGTGATCAACACCTTCTCGATGCGGCGGCCCTTGATCTCCTCGGCGGTGAACGTGAGCCCGTCGATGCGGCATTCCTCCCCCTCGTCGGGGATATGACCGAGGATGTCGAGCACGAGCCCGGCGACCGTGTCCCATTCCTCGTCGGGAAGCTCCACTCCGAGCAGCTCGTTGACGTCATCGATCGAGGTCTTGCCGCTAGCGCGATATACGCGCTCCCCGACCTGCTCGACCTCGGGCTCCTCACGGTCGTACTCGTCGGTGATCTCGCCGACGAGCTCCTCGAGCAGGTCTTCGAGCGAGACGAGGCCTGTGACCGAGCCGTGCTCGTCGGTCACGAGGGCCAAGTGGAACTTCTCGCGCTGCATCTCGCGCAGCAGGTCGGCCACCTTCTTCGACTCGGGGACGTATCGGGCCTCCCGCACGACCTCGGTGAGCGGGATGTCGTACTTGCCTTGATGCAGGGCCTTGAGGACGTCCTTCGCGAAGACGATGCCGACCACGTCGTCGAGATCCTCGTCTGCGTCGTACACGGGGATCCGCGAGGTGCCGTGGGTCAGCACGAGCGCCTGCACGTCGCGCAGCGCCTTGTCGTCCTCGATGGCGATGATGTCGGGCCGCGGCACCATGACCTCGCGAACGATCGTGTCGCCGAACTCGAAGATCGAGTGGATGAGCTGCTTCTCGCCCTCTTCGATCGAGCCTTCCTCGCTCCCGACCTGCGCCATCGATCTGATCTCTTCCTCGCTGACGAAGGGTCCCGCCTTGATGCCCTTGCCCGGCAACAGCACATTCGCAAGGCCGATCAGCGCGCGGGTCGGCCAGGCGAGGAACCGCCCAAGGAAGTACACGAGAGGCGAGAGTGCGAGCGCCACACGGTCGGAGTGCAGCACGCCGAACGTCTTCGACATCGCCTCGACGAAGACGAAGTACAGCAGCGTGAATACGAGCGAGGCGATCGTGACCCCGAGGCTCTCGAACTCGCGGTCGGCGAGGATCGCCACAAGGATCGCCGAGCCATTCTGCACGATCATCACGGCGAGGTACACCGAGTTTAGGTAGCGCGGAGGGTCGGTCGCGAGGCGCACGAGCAGCACGGCATTGCGGCGGCCCTCGTCCTCGAGGGCCAACGCTTTCACGCGGCTCATGCGGGTGAGCGACGATTCCGCGAGAGCCATCAACGACCCCAGTGCCACGAGCAGCGCGACGAGCGCCCATGCCCAGTTCACGCCAGCGTCACCCCGCTGTAGCGCTGCTGAAGCGCCCACATCTCGGCTCGCTGGTCGTCATCTTCATGGTCGTAGCCGAGCACGTGAAGCACCCCGTGCACCACGAGCAGCCGCAACTCGGCCTCAGGGTCTGCGGGGTTGTTGTGCGCGGCGACCGACGGCGCGACGAGCACGTCACCCAGCATGCGCACGCCGTGCTCGTCGACGTCGTCGTCGCCGAGCGGGAACGACAACACGTCGGTCGGACCTGGTTCGCGCATGTAGCGCTCGTGCATCTCGGCCATCTCTGCCTCGTCGACGAACGAGAGCGAGAGCTCGGCGCGTTCGTGCCCCTCGGCCGCGAGCGTCTCGGCGGCGAGCGCACCGAGCGCCCGCTCGTCGACCGCATACGCCTGACGGTTCGACACGATCACTGCGGGATGCCCGTTGTCGTCGTCGTGCACCGCGCCCGCGCTCACGGCTCGACGTCCGTGCGCCGCTGACCGAACCGATCGTAGGCCTCGACGATCTCCTGCACGATCTTGTGCCGCACCACGTCGCTTCCGCCGAGATGACAGAACGCGATGTCGTCGATGTCACCCAGGATGCCCTCGACCACCGCTAGGCCTGATGCCTGGCCGGTGCCGAGGTCGACCTGGGTCGCATCGCCGTTGATGACCGCCTTCGACCCGAACCCGATGCGCGTGAGGAACATCTTCATCTGCTCTGGGGTCGTGTTCTGGGCCTCGTCGAGGATGATGAACGCGTCGTTCAGGGTGTTGTGGGTCACGAGGAAGTCGTCCGTGACATACAGCGAGTCCTGAGCAGCCACCTGGATGCAGACGGTCTCCGACTCGCCGGCCGGCACGATGCGTTCGACGGAGCGCACCGGTCGTCCGCCGCCCCCGAACGCCGCGTAGGTGCCCGCCTTCCGGGACAGCCGGAACGGGACGATGTGCGCGGGCAGCCGGATGTCGAGGGTATAGGCGTCGGAGCGGTTCGGCACCGCGCGCCCGCGCGCCCGACCCGGGGCGCGGCCGCGTGCCGGCCGCGTCCGCGCGTAGGCGACCCCACCGAGCGACCGCACGAGGAAGACAACGTCGTCGCGGAGTCGCGGGGAGGTAGTCGTGTATTGGATCCGACAGCTCCCGCGAGCCTGGCTGACCGGTCCGCCGTCGGTGTCGAGGAGACCCTGCAGGACCGCGACCCGAACCTCCGAAGAGTTGAGCAGGTAGGACTCAGGGACGAACTTCGTGCCGGATCTCGCCCCGGCCAAGCCGAGCTGTCGCAGTACCGCCGTGACCGGGTTGGCAGTGATCACGCCGCCGCGCCCCCCACCCCCGCGGCGCCGCAGCGCGTAGTCGTACCGATCTTTCCGGAGCAGCTCGATCCCTTCGAGCGCCATCTCGAGTGACAGTGCCAGCTCGGCATCGGCGGTCGAGAACGACGGCGTCGTCGAGGTGGTGATGCAGCCGTCTCCCAACAGCAGCCCGAGCGCGTACGGATCCATGGGGATCGCTCGCGGCTCGAGAGACACTGGCTCTGACATGAGCGGCAGCTCGAATCGACGCGCATGAGCGGCACGAAGCTGCCCCATCATCTCCCGGGTCTCGAGCACCCGGTGCTGCCGGCCCCTGCGCCGGTCTGCAGCCGTCGACACGGCCCAGAGATGCTCTCCCGAGCAGATCGTCGAGGCACCATCCTGGGCGATGAGGCGGAAGACCTCTTCGCGTCCTTGAGGGAAGACGCCGATCACCGGCGTCGGTCGGCCGCCAGATCCGATCACCAGATCGCCGACCTGCAGCTCGCCGATCGGCCGGAACCCCCCGGGAGTGAGGACCTGGCGATCCAGGGGTTGCGCACGGCCACGCATGTAGGCCAGCGGCGCAACTTCCACCGTGCCCCGTTCCATCAATCGCGGAAGCGTCTCGGCCCCGGTCATCTCGAACAGCGCGTCGTAGAGCGGACGCATGTAGGGGTCGATCTTCTCGTAGAGGGTGCCCGGCAGGAACCCGAGTCGCTCGCCCGCTTCGACCGCCGGGCGCGTGAGGATCAGGCGAGAGACCTGATGGTCCTGCAGCGCCTTCACTGCGGTGGCGACCGCAAGGTAGGTCTTGCCGGTGCCGGCAGGCCCGATGGCGAAGGTCACGGTGTTCGACCTGATCGCGTCGACGAAGCGCTTCTGCCCGATCGTCTTGGGCGTGATGCCTTTGCCGCGAGCGGTGAGCAATCGATCACCCAGCACTTGGGAAGGCCGCATCTCCTGCTCGCCGTCCGAGCCGTCGCCCCCGCCCTTCACGAGCGCGATCGTCTGTCCGACCGAGGAATCGGTGAGCTCGTTCCCCTGCTCGAGCAGCATCAGCAGCTCTTCGAAGATGCGCGCGACGCGCTCTGCCTCGAGCTCTCTGCCGGTCACGGTGATCTCGTTGCCTCGAACGAGGATGCGGCAATCGAACGCCGACTCGATCAACTTGAGGAAGGCGTCGCGCTGGCCGAGGAGGGCCACCATGGACTGGCTGCCCGGCACGAGGATCTTGACTTGGGTGGTGGCGCTCGCCACGTGTGTCGTCTCTCGGGGCGGAGGCCCCGTTCCTTCCTGGTTCGGCGTCACGGTCAACGAGGGCCGCCAACAGGCGGCCTTCGCCTCACTCTAGCCGAACCTCGCCCACAAGCTTGCCCATCGGGCGACCTCCGAGCAGGTGGAAGTGCAGGTGGAACACCGATTGTCCGGCATCGGGACCCACGTTGGTGACGAGCCGCCAGCCCCCGTCGGCGATGCCTTCCGCCCGCGCGAGATGGGCCGCCGCCTGGACGATGTCGGTGAGCAGGTCCCCGTGATGGTCCCCCAGGTCCGCGACCGAAACGACGTGCTGCTTCGGGATCAGCAGGATGTGGGTCGGCGCCTGCGGGTTCGTGTCGCGGAAGGCGATCACCCGATCGGACTCCCGAACGATCTCGGCCGGCATCTCACGCGCGGCGATGCGGCAGAAGATGCACGAGCTGTCCATGACGCCCAAGCCTACCCGAGGCCCACCGGACGCTCAGAACTCCGGACGTCGGAGCGGGGCGTGCGACGGCTCGTGCTTCGACGACTGCTCGCCGCGGAGCTCCGACAGCCGTTCCCAGAGCTTGCGTTCCTCGCGCGAGAGGCCGTCGGGCGTCACGACGTGCAATGTGACGTACAGATCGCCGCGGCCCCGCCGGTTCACATTGGGCACACCGCCGCCCTTGATACGAACGACGGTGCCCGACTCCGTGCCCGCATCGACGCTGATGCGCTCCGGTCCATCGAGTCCACCGATCTCGAGCTCCGCGCCCAGCGTCGCCTGGGTCATCGAGACGTCGAGCACGGTGAACACGTCCTGACCGCGGCGATCGAACTCCTCGGCGGGCTCGACCGAGATGCCGACGTACAGGTCGCCCGAAGGTCCACCCGCGATGCCCGCATGCCCGTTGCCCGTGACCCGCAGCTCCATGCCGTCGGAGACCCCCGCAGGGATGTCGATCGTCACGGTGTTCTGCTCCCGCCGACGCCCTTCAGCGAAGCAGGTCGCACAGGGATCGAGCACTTCGAGGCCCGTGCCACGGCAGGTGGAGCACGGCGTGGCGGTCATCACTGTGCCGAACACGCTGCGCCGCACAGCTTGTACCTGACCCTCGCCGCCGCAGGTGCGACACGAGACCGGCGCGGTGCCGGGTTCCGCGCCGTTGCCACCGCACCGCTCACACGCCACGAGCCGCTCGATCTCGAGGTCGCGACGAGCGCCGAATACCGCGTCGCGGAACCCGAGCACGATACGCACGCCCAGATCCTCGCCGTGCTGTGTTCGAGAGCGAGGCCCTCGCCTGCGGCTTCCGCTGGCCCCGAAGCCACCCTGGCCGAAGAACATGTCGAAGATGTCCTGGATGTCGTTGAATCCGGCACCGCCGGGACCGCCGGTGCTTCCGAACGCGTCGTACTGCCGGCGCTTGCCCGGGTCGGACAAGATCTCGTACGCCCCGGCCACCTCTTTGAACCGTTCCTCGGCCACCGCTTCGCTGTTCACGTCTGGATGCAGCTCACGGGCAAGGCGGCGATAGGCCCTCTTGATGTCGTCGTCGCTCGCGTCCCGGGTGATTCCCAGCACGTCGTACAGGTCGCGCACGGCCGCCATCTAGTGTTCGATCTCCGTGGCGAGCTCCGAGAGACGCTTGGCCACCGCACGCACCGAGGCCATGGCCGACAGGTAGTCCATGCGGGTCGGCCCAACCACGCCGATCGTGCCGATCGTCGTCTCGCCTGTCTTGAACGGGGCCGTGATGAGCGAGGCTTCCCATTCGCCCGTGGAAGGGTGCTCCGCGCCGATCGTGACGTTCAGCTCGGCGTGTGAGGCGCCGATGTCGGCGAGCACGCCCAGCATCTCCTGCTCGCGCTCGAGGGTCTCGAACAGCCGTCGGAGCGTGTCGCGACGCATCTGCTGAGCCTCCCCGGCGAGGTTCGAGACGCCCCCCACCACCATGTGAGCAGACCGCTCCCCCTGGGTGGCGATGCGCAGCGTCTCCACGGCGTGCAGGAGCAGGTCGCGCTGACCGTCGCCTCCCTCAGCCGCGAGCTGCAGGAGTCGCGCTTGCGCATCGAGGTAGTTCAAGCCGCGAAGTCCCTTCAACCTCCGGTCGGCGTCACGCAACGCCGCCGCATCGACGCCGTCGGGCTTGTCGATGACCTGCTTGTCGACGCGTCCGTGCTGGCCAACCACCAGGATCATCAGGGTCGGCCCCATGTCGATGAGCTCGAGGCGCACGATCGGCTCCTCGCCCGCACTCGGCGGCACCGCGAGCCCGGCGTACTGCGTGAGGCGCGAGAGCAGCTGAACGCTTCCGGTGAGCACTTCCTCGAGGTCGACGATCGCCTCGGCGAAGTAGCCGGCGATCAGGCGGCGCTGCGCCTCACGCAGGCGCCCGCCCGCGGGCAGGGAATCGACGTAGTGGCGATAGCCCGTGTCGGTCGGGATGCGCCCGGCGCTCGTGTGCGGGTGGGTGAGGTAGTTGAGCTCCTCGAGCGCGGCCATCTCGTTGCGGATCGTGGCGCTCGACACGCCGAGGCCGGCATGCTCCGCGATCGACTCGCTGCTCACGGGCTCGCCCGTGCGCACGTACTGCTCGACCACGGCGCGCAGCACCGCGGACTTGCGTGGGCCCAGGTCGGGGCGATCGCGATCGGCCATGGCCTCAATCATACGTAGCACTCTGTGCCAGGGAGTGCTAAGGCGCCCGACTCCTGAGCGCTCAGCAAGGAAGGTCGTCGATGGCCCTGCTCAGCTCCGCGAATTCCTTCGTGGTGTCTGCTTGTGGAGTCGCGAGCGCCTCGCGGACTGGCTCGATCGCCGCGATCACCGCCTTGACCTCCTTGGCGGTCTCCCGCTCCCCCGCGCCCTTCAACGCGGCAACGTCGGTCTTCAGCTCCTCGGCCGCGGCGCCCAGAGCGCTGTCGCGGACCAGCTGGGTCAGCTGCTGGACGTGGCCGCACATCGTCGCGGTGGCTTGCTCTCCGGTCACCTGGGCCCCCGAATCACCAGGTGGAGGAGGATCGTCGCCGCCACCGACGATCAGGTTGAACGCCACGAGCACGATCACGAGGGCCAGCACACCTGCCACGACGTAGATCCATATCGGCCGGGCGCTCGACTCCCTCACCGGCATCGCGAACGCATCCTGTGGACCCTCGTCATCTCCGAAGCCCATACCTGGAGGGAACGCCGACCCAGGCGGTTCCTGCGGCGTGTCGAGGACTGCGTCGGTGATCGTCATCGGTACCGGCGTCGTGGATTCAGGCAGCGGCGGCGGGGCGGGTTCCGCGGATGCCTCCTGCAACAAGCCGCAGCGCGGACAGGTCCATGTGGTCGCGCCGGGCTTCGCATGGAAGCGTGATCCGCACGAGCG
This sequence comes from uncultured Actinomycetes bacterium, assembly GCA_963831325.1. Taxonomy (GTDB): domain Bacteria; phylum Actinomycetota; class UBA4738; order UBA4738; family HRBIN12; genus JAOUEA01. The sequence continues at coordinate 18,870 of CAWHQA010000008.1, read as the reverse complement.
GCAGACGACGAAGCCCCACTCCTTGCCGCATGACGAGCACGTGTATCCGGTGGAGCCCACCTCGACATGCTGGGCCGTATCGCAGCTGGGACAACGCACCGACGGCATAGGCTGCACTCTATCCCCCACGAACGGTGCGTCGAGCCGCCGAATACCAAGACATCGGCCCGATCACAACTTCAATCGAAGCCGACCGGATAGCTAGTCCAAGGCAGACTAGGAGCGGATTCGCCGGCCGTGAGGCCCAGCACGAGCTCGTTCAGCAGCAGCATGCCGCGATCCGTTGGCACGAGCGATCCGTCATCGTCGGCGAGCAGGCCCCCCTCGAGGTACGGGTCGGCTCGATCGTCGTCGATCCAGCTCGAGGGCACGCCTTCGAGGATGCGTAGCCGCAGGAACACCTCCTCGAGGTAGGCATCGCTCGCCTCGAGCATTTCCGAACCGCCGACGGGTAGCTCACCGCCTTCCACCGTCGTCAGGTACTCCTCAGGAGGGCGGACGTTCCACCAGCGGCGATCGTCGCGGTAGGAATGCGCGCCGGCGCCGAGGCCGAGGTAGGGCTGCCGCCGCCAGTACCCCAGGTTGTGCTGGCACTCGTACCCCGGTTTCGCCCAGTTCGAGATCTCGTAGTGGCCGTATCCGGCGTCGCCGAGCTTGGCACACGCAAGCAGGAACATGTCGGCTTGCACGTCGGGGTCGGGCGCCGGCACGTCGCCGCGGGCGACCGCGCGACCGAGCGCGGTGGCGGGCTCGATCGTGAGGGCGTAAGCGCTCACGTGCTCGGGCGCGAGTGCGATCGTCTCCTCGAGTGTGCGCTCCCAGGACTCGAGCGTCTCGCCGTGCGCGCCGTAGATCAGGTCGAGGTTCACATTGACGTAGCCGGCGGCGCGCGCGGCGACCCACGCCCGCCCGACGCTTTCGGGAGCGTGCACCCGCTCGAGCGCCCGAAGCACCGCGGGGTCGAACGACTGGGCGCCCATCGAAAGCCGCGTGTACCCCGCCGCGTGCAGCGCGGCGAGCGAGTCCTCGTCGACCGTGTCGGGGTTCGCCTCGGTGGTGATCTCGGCATCGGGCGTGACGGCGAACGCTTCCCGCAGCTGGGCCAGCAGCGCACCGAGGTCGCCGGGGGACATCGTCGTCGGCGTTCCCCCTCCGAGGAAGATGCTCCGAACCTCGACACCGGTCCACGCTGGTGCCGCCAGGTCGCATCTCACTGAGCAGCGCCCGCAGGTAGCGTGGCTGCAACTCGTCGAGACCGGCGTAGGCATTGAAGTCGCAGTAGCCGCATCGCGTGAGACAGAACGGGACGTGCACGTAGATGCCGGCGCTCACTTCTTCCCCTTGGACGAGCTCCCGTCATCGACCCGCAACGCCTTGATGAACGCTTCCTGCGGCACGTCGACGCGACCGACGCGGCGCATGCGCTCCTTCCCCTTCTTCTGGGTCTCGAGCAGCTTGCGCTTGCGGGTGATGTCGCCGCCGTAGCACTTCGCGAGCACGTCCTTGCGCTTGGCCTTGACGGTCTCGCGCGCGATGATCTTCGAGCCGATCGCCGCCTGCACCGCCACGTCGAACAGCTGGCGCGGGATCAGCTCCTTCAGCCGCTCGACCATCTGCTTGCCGTACGCGTAGGCCTTCTCGCGGTGCACGATCGTGCTGAACGCGTCGACCGGCTCGCCGTGCAGCAGCACGTCGACGCGCACGAGGTCGGCTTCCTGGTAGCCCCACGGCTCGTAGTCGAGGCTCGCGTAGCCGCGCGTACCCGACTTCAGCTGATCGAAGAAGTCGAAGACGATCTCGGCCAGCGGCAGCACGTAATGCACCTCGACCCGCTCGGGCGTCAGGTAGCTCATGTCGACCAGCTCGCCGCGGCGCTCCTGGCAGAGCTCGAGCACCGCGCCGAGGTAGTCCGCCGGGGTGATGATCGTGGCGAAGACGACCGGCTCCTCGACCCGGTCGTAGTCGCCGCCCGGCGGCATCTCGGCCGGGTTGTGCACGATCGTCATCTCGCCGCCCGGAACACGTGGAACTCGACGTTGGGCGCGGTCGCGATCAGCTCGAGCCCGAACTCGCGCTCGAGCCGCTCCTTCACGATGTCCATGTGCAGCAGCCCGAGGAACCCGCACGCGGAACCCGAACCCGAGCGCGCTGCGACGTCTCGGGCTCGAAGTGCAGCGCGGCGTCACTGAGCTTCAGCTTGTCGAGCGCATCGCGGATGTCGGCGTAGTCGCTGCCGTCGGCAGGGAACAGCCCCGACCACACCATCGGCTTCGGCTCGCGATATCCCGGAAGCGCCTCAGTCGCGCCGGGCTTGCCCGCGAGCGTGATCGTGTCGCCAACCTTCGCCTGGTGGACATCCTTCAGCCCGGTGACGAGGTAGCCGACCTCGCCCGGCCCGAGCTCCGGGACCGGCGTCGGCTCTGGCGCGTTCACGCCCGTCTCCTCGGCATCCTCTCAACCTGTGTCGCGAACATGCTGATGCGGGCGCGCGACGCGCAGCACGCCCTCCTGCACCCGCACGTACGTGATCACGCCACGATACGGGTCGAACATCGAGTCGAAGATCAGCGCTTGCAGCGGCTTGGTCGCGTCGCCGACGGGCGGCGGCATACGCTCGATCACCGCCGCGAGCAGCGCGTCGACGCCCTCGCCCGACTTGGCGCTGATGTGCAGGATGTCGGTCGGGTCGCAGTCGAGCAGGTTCGCGAGCTCCTTCGTGCGCTGCTCGGGCTCGGCCGCGGGAAGGTCGATCTTGTTGATCGCCGGCACGATGACGAGGCCGGCGTCGCGCGCGAGGTGGTAGTTCGCGAGCGTCTGGGCCTCGAGGCCCTGGGCCGCGTCGACGAGCAGCACGGCGCCCTCGCACGCCTCCAGCGACCGCGAGACCTCGTAGGTGAAATCGACGTGGCCGGGCGTGTCGATCAGGTTCAGCTCGTAGCCCTCGTGCAGCAGGCGCACCGACTGCGCCTTGATCGTGATGCCGCGCTCGCGCTCGAGGTCCATCTTGTCGAGGTACTGCGCCCGCATGTCGCGGTCGGCGACCGTATGCGTGACCTCGAGCAGCCGGTCGGCCAGCGTCGACTTGCCGTGGTCGATGTGCGCCACGATGCAGAAGTTGCGGATGTGGGAGATGTCGGTGGTCACGGCCCACCCATGGTACGGGCGGGAAGTCGGGCCGCTCGCGAGCCGGCAGGCGGCCGGGACCCGCTGGTACGCTGGGCGGCCGTATGGCGAACATCAAGTCCCAGATCAAGCGGAACAAGCAGAACGAGGTGCGCCGCGAGCGCAACAAGGCCGTGCGTTCCGCGCTGAAGACCTCGCAGAAGCGGGTCCAGGCGGCGATCGCCGACGGGCGACGCCGAGGCTGCCAGGGACCGGTCCCGCGAGGTCAGCCGGGCGCTCGACAAGGCAGCGAGCAAGGGCGTCGTGCACAAGCGCACGGCCGCTCGCCGCAAGAGCCGTCTCGCGAAGGCCGCAAACACGGTTGGCGCCGAGTAAGCCACCGCGAGCTCCCTCAAGTCGGTCCCTCGCCCCGGGGGTAGGCTGCGGCCATGGCGGCCTCGCTCCGTCGTTCCCCGCTGTCGGCCTACCTGGCGATGGCGCTCGCTGTCGTCGCGGTCTTCGCCGGACTCAACCTCGTGTCGGAGCCCCTCCCCCGAGACGAGGGGGCCGCCGATCGTGACACCGCGCTGCCCATGCTGACCACCACGCCGACTCCGGCGCTCGAGCGCGACTTCCTCACCACCGCGTTGGGTGAACCCCGGAGGGTCGAGCGGCACCGGTACTGCGACGCGCAGGGGTGCTGTCCGACCTACAGGATCACGTTCGGCACGACCGCACCTCCGCACGACGTGACAGCCGCGTTCGAGGTGCAGGGATACGTGTCGAAGGACGGGGCGCGGACGCGAACGGGCCCATGGCCGTCCACCCGATGGGTGGCTGAGCTGAACTTCGCCGGCCGCTGGAAATGGCGCCGCGTCGAGGTATCAGCCGGTGTCGACGCCGGTCGACCGGAATGGCCGACAGTGTTCATCGAAGACTCGATCGCCTGTGGTTCTCGGCCAGGCTGAGGGCTGGGGCTCGCGCCGGGACGGCTCAGCGGGCTGCGACCGCGACGACGAGCATGGGCATGGCGGTGTCACCCGATGCCCCCGACTTCAGGGCCCTGTCGGTCTCGGTGATGCGCTCGTGCAGACCCAGCAGCTCCTCCATCGAGAAGTTCCCGGCCTGCTGCCGATACCGCTTGGCCTGCCAATCGAACCGTAGCCCAGCCGCCTTGGCGAGCTCCGATGGCGGCATGCGCTCGGGCAGCGCACGAACCCTGATCAGGTCGCGGAGGCGGCTCGACACGCCGCCGAGCACCTTGAGCGGGTCGTCACCGCCTTCCTCGATCGAGCGCCACGATCGGATCGCGCCGGCGAGGTCCCGCGAGAAAGCTCGGTCGCACAGGTCCCAGACCTTCTGTTCGCCCAGCCCGCGGAACTGCTGGGCGACGATCGCCGGAGTGATGCGCTGGCCCGAGAATGCTGATGCGAGCTGCTGCAGAGCGGCCACGAGCTGCCCGGGCTCTTCGCCCCGGGTCTCGACGAGGGTGCGAGCGGCGGGCACCGAGAGATCGAGGTGCAGGGCTCCGGCGCGGCGCGTCAGCCACGGCTCGAGGTCCTTCCGCTTGATCTCGACGTGCACCACGTCGCCGACCGGCTTCACGAGCCTCTCGAGCGCCGCCGGCGCCTTGCCTCGCTCGGCCACCTGACAACACAGCACCAGGCGCGCGTCGGGGTCGGGTGACTCGAGGTACCGGGCGATCTCGGCGATCGCGTCCTTCGTGAGCGAGCGGACGTCGGTGATCAGCAGCGCGCGTGGCTCGCCGAACAACGAGGGCGTCGCGAGATCCTGGAGCTCCTGGCCTTGCCAGTCGCCGGCCTCGATCTCGGCGGGGCGCACGTCGCCGAAGCGCGCAAGCGCTGCCTCGCGGAGGAGGAAGACGTCCTCTCCCCAGAGCAGGGCTACCGAAGCGTCTGTCCGAGCCGGCACGCAACCGATCGTACTGCGATACCGTGACGCCCCGCTCGTGAGGTCGGCGCGTCGAGCGTCGTGGGCACCGGGTGCGAGAGTGCTCCGGATGTCGCTTGACGACAGGCGGAGGCTCGGTGGTCTACGGGGGGCCGTGCTTCGGCTCCACACCGGGTGCTGACTCCTCGATGCGGAGCGTTCGCGAATGTACCTTGGACGGTACGGATCAGGGAACGTCGGGACGACGAGGCGCTTCGACGACCGGCTTGGGCGCGTGCCACACGGCCTCGACGTTGTTCTGATGCAAGTCGTTGACGAATGCCGCGTAATACCGCTCGGAGTACTGCGTCCAGACCCCGGGCTCGCCGCGGACGGTCGCGCCGTTTGCGACGGCGGCCGCGAAGAATGCATCAACGGCACCCCGACCCTCGGCGGAGAAGGCAACATGCACCGCTGTGGTCACGGGCTCCCCCCGGCAGATCGTGAAGTCGTCCAGTTCCTCGGCCCCATAGGAGACACAGTCGTCCTGAACGTAGAGCTCCTCATAGCCGAGTGGGGCGAGAGCGGCTGTATAGAGCCCCCGGCTCGCGTCCAGGTCTGCCACAACGAAGAGCACGTGATCGACGACGACGCGGCGAACCGTCATTGGTTCAAGCTATCAACGCCTGGTTCAAGCTATCAACGCCGGGCCTGGGGTCGCTACTTCGAAGCCACGCGCTTGCTGGACGGCGACGCGGGCAAGGGTTGCAAGGGAGCATCGAGTGGGCGACACCTCGCCGTGATGCGCGAGCGTTCGGGAACGCCTCGAAGCGAGGCGCCTCTAGGACGTCGTCATCGGGCGTGACGCGATCGCGATCAGGTCGGCGATGATCTCGGCGAGCGGTCGGCTGGCATCCAGCTCATGGGTGCACCCCTGCCTGAGGAGCGGCTCGACCCGAGCGAGGTCATCCAAGATCATCGCTCGTTCCGATGGAGTCTTCCCGTAGTTGTTCGTCGTTCTGCGCGCGATCCGGTCAAGGATCACCTCTGCAGGCGCGCTGAGCAGGACGACCGCGTTGAACCGGTCGTAGAACTTCGACTGGTTGCTCACGCACCCTTGCACGAAGAGCGAGCGACCATCATCGGAGTCCAGCAGCCCGGTGATCCTTTCCTCGACCCAGAGCCACTCCCCGCGGCGCAGCTCGTCGGAGGAGTCAACATCCTCGCGATACTCGCGCCAGCCTGGATCATCGGTGTCGACGACGCGATAACCGCGTCGGCCAAGTTCGGCGAGCGCCGACGATTTGCCGGTTCCCGACATCCCAGTCACCAAGACCCTCGACATCGGGACAACCTACCGAGTAGCAGCGGACACCGCAGAAGAAGGAAGCCGAGGCGTTGCTGCGGCTTCACCGATCCGAGGTCACGATCGGGACGCCCTCCGTGAACGTGATGGTGACGGTGCCGTGTTGGTCGGTCCTCCAGACCGACGAGCCGGCGGCGGCGAGCGCGTCGAGCGTGAACCGGGTCGGGTGGCCGTAAGTATTCTCGCCTACGCTCACCACGCCGACGGGGGCGGCCACGGCGTCGAAGAACTCCGCCACCGAGGTGGCGGCGCCGTGGTGGGGCACCTTCAGTACGTCGGCGTACAGGTCGAGCCCCGCTTCTGCGTGCTGCTCGAGCAGCCATTCCTGCGCGGGTTCCTCGGGCTCGGTGGCGAGCAGCACCACGTCGTCGCCGCGGCTCAGCCTGATCACGAGGGCGTCGTTGTTCGTGTCGGACTCCGTGCCGGTGTAGCACTCGTGCGGCGAGAGCACGTCAAGGCGCACGTCGCCAACGACGAACGTCTCCCCCGCCCAGGGCGTGCGCACTTCGATGCCCTCGTCGGCGATCGCGCGATCGAGGTCGACCTGCAGCGACGAGGTTGACGGGCACCCGGGCTGCAGCACGACGCCGACCTGGAAGCGGGCCAGCACCGACGGCAGGCCCACCACGTGATCGGCGTGCGGGTGGCTCGCCACCACGACGTCGATGCGCTTCACACCGAGCGCCGCGAGCTCGGTGGCGACGAGGTCTTCCTCGGGGCCGCCGTCGATGAGCATCGTCACGCCCGCCGGCGTCGTCACGAGCGCCGCGTCGCCTTGACCCACATCGAAGAAGCGAACGGTGAGCGTTGATGGAGGGCCGACCGAGGCTGCCGAGTTCCAGACGAGCAGCGGCACGCACGCGATGCCCGCGATGAGCGCGCGCCGTGGCGGCTTCCAGCCCGTGCGCAGTGCGACGGTGACAGTCACGACGAGCCCGGCACCCACGAGCAGCACGGCCAGCCCACCCTGCGACGTCACGTGGGCGACCGGCGCCCGACCGGCGATGTTCGCGATAAGTTGCAGCGCGCGCATCGGCACCTGGGCCCCGAGCCCCAGGAGGTGGCCGACCGGTTCCGAGACGATGCCGACGGCAGCGGCGACGAGTCCGAGCAGCAGTGAGGGCGCGACCGTCGGGGCGGCGATGACGTTCGCGATCAACGTCACGCCCGGCACATCGTGGAAGTGGAACAGCAGGATCGGCGTGACACCCAGCTGCGCCGCGAGGGTCGTGCCCGCGGCGGCCGCCACGGGCGACGGCACGATGCGAGAGAACCGCTCGCCGAGCGGGGCAGCCATCGCGACCATGCCGGCGGTGGCCGTGACCGAGAGCTGGAACCCGATCGAGCGGACGAGCACCGGCTGCAAGATCAGCAGCACCATGACCGCGCCCGACAGCACGACCGCCGTCGAGCGGGCGCGGCCGAGCAGCAGGCCGATGAGCGCCAGCGACGTCATGGCGCCGGCGCGCATCACCGAGGGCTCGGCGCCGGTAAGCACAACGATGAAGGCGACCGTGAAGACGCCGATCGCGACCTGTGCCGGCCTCGGCAGACCGAGCATGGTGACGAGCGCGAGCACCGGTCCGAGCACCATGGCGACGTTGCCGCCCGAGACCACGAGCAGATGCGTAAGCCCGGTCGCCTTGAAGTCTCGCTCCACGCCGGCGTCGAGGTTGGAATCGTCGCCGAGCGAGAGGCCCATGAGCAGGCCGGCCTCCCTCGCGGGGAACACCGCTTCGATCGAGCCCCCGACCACCGTTCGCACCGCCTGCGTCGCTCGAACGAACGGGTTCGGCGACCCATCGAGGCGCTCGACCGTCGACGCACGCAGCGTGACCGCGACGCCCTTCGCGTGGAGCGCGTCGAGGAACCCCGGATCGTCGGGCACCTCGAGGGACCCCGCGACCCGCACCAGGTCGCCCCGTGCGACCTCCGGCGGCGCCTCGTCGCCGGAGAGCCAGACCGTCTCCCGAAGGGTGCCCGCGGCTGCGTCGAGCCGCACCTCGCGGACGTCGGCGAGCGCGTGCCACCCGAAGGCGCCGGGCCGCGGATCCTCTCGGAGCGTCGCCTCGACTTCTACACGATCGGGAGCAAGGGCGGCGAGAGTTGACGACTCCAGTCGCTGCTCGGCGACCAGGGCCCAGGACGTACCCAATGCACAGACCCCCGCGAGCACCAGCGCCGTTACCGCAACGGCCGGAGCGCCGGGGGACCGTCGGCCCGCCGAGACGCGTTGCACAGCCTCGGCGGGCATGCGAGCGGCGGGCACGAGTCCGGCGTCGGCCACCGGATCATGTCGGCGGGTCGCGGGAGCGGCGATCATGGCCGACGCGAGCATCGCGAGCCCAAGCACCGCTGGGATCCACGCCGGCCACGACCTTGCGGGCCCGAACCCGGTCATCAAGCCAGCCCACCACGCGGCCGTAGCAGCGGGAAGGAGCCAGGCGGTCATACCGTGACCTGGTCGCGGATCTCCTCCAGGGTCGCCGGGCCGATGCCGCTCACGCTCTCGAGATCGTCGACCGAGGCGAACGGCCCGTTCTCGGTTCGATAGTCGACGATGGCGCCGGCCAGCACCTCGCCGATGCCCGAGAGGGTCTCGAACTCGGTCGCGCTCGCCGTGTTGATGTTGATCACGCCATCGCTCGACGTGCCCGTGCCCGTCGTGCCGGGAGCGACGGCCGCGGGGCCGGCCGCTCCCTGTTTCGGCACGATGACCTGCGTGCCGTCGGTGAGCGGGGCGGCCAGGTTCAGCACGGTGAGATCGGCGCCGTTGCGAGCGCCGCCTGCCCGCTCCACCGCGTCGATCACCCGGTCGCCCTCGACGAACTCGTAGACCCCCGGCTGGTGCACCCATCCGGTCACGTCGACGATGATCGGCGCACCGGCGGGAGACGGGGCAGCGGCCGAGGGATCGCCGGGCACGGCCGGCGCGGCCGATGCCCCGGCGGGCGGTGCCGGAACACCTGCTGCTGCGATCGCGACTGGCTTGGGAAGCGATCGCACGTACCACAGCCCCGCGCCGGCCATGGTGACGGCGACCACGACGACGAGGCCGATGAGCTCCCCGCGTGAGAGTGTCTCGAGCCGTTCCTTGACGCTCATGGCTTCCCACGCTACGGCGCGGAGCGCCGACCTTTCCGTGACGCACGTCACGGTCCGGGGCACTTCATCTCGACGGGGATACATCAGGTCTCACGAGGCGGGTCGTTCTCGCGCGGACCCACGAAACGTGGTTGCATCGACGCATGCAGCGGCGGCGAGACGACGGCATCGGCCTCGACGAGCTCGCGCTGGCCGCACGCAATCACGGCATGCCGCTCGAGGCGATGCGGGCTGGTATCACGCCCGCAGGGATGCACTACCTGCTGATCCACTTCGATGTGCCGTTCGTCGACCCGTCCGCGTGGACGCTGAGCCTCGACGGCTTCCAGCGTCCGATGCACCTCTCGCTCGACGAGCTCCGAGCCTTGACCCCGGTGACGGCATCCGTGACGCTCGAGTGCGCAGGAAACGGCCGGGCGATGCTCGAGACGCGCCCGCTCAGTCAGCCGTGGCTCCTGGAAGCCGTCGGCACCGCCGAGTGGACGGGCACCCCCCTCGCTCCCCTGCTGCGAGAAGCCGGCGTTCCCGAAGGGACGATCGAGATCGTGTTCGAGGGCCTCGACCGAGGGATCGAAGGCGGTGAGGAAGGCTCGTACGAACGGAGCTTGCCTCTCGACGAGGCGATGCGCGACGACGTCTTGCTCGTGTACGAGATGAACGGGCAGCCGCTGCTTCCGCAGCACGGCGCGCCGCTTCGGCTGGTCGTTCCCGGCTGGTACGGCATGACGCACGTGAAGTGGCTCGGGCGCATCACCGCGGTCAACGAGCCGTTCGAGGGATACCAGCAGGCGGTGGCGTATCGCATGCGCACCGCTGAAGGCGAGCCGGGAACACCGCTGGGTCGCATCAGGGTGAGGTCGTTGATGGTGCCGCCGGGTCTGCCGACCTTCCCGGAGCGCGAACGCGTGGTTGCCGCCGGCCCGATCACGCTCGAAGGACGCGCGTGGTCCGGCTCAGGCGCGGTCGAAGGGGTCGAGATCAGTGTCGACGGCTGCGCGACGTGGGCCGATGCGGAACTCGAGCCGTCACCCGCTCAGTACGCCTGGCACCGCTGGACCTTCGACTGGACCGCGACCCCAGGAGAGCACGACCTGGCGTGCCGTGCGACTGACGCGAACGGCGAGACACAGCCCATGCACCCAGAGCAGAACCTCGGCGGCTACGCGAACAACGCAGTGCACCGAGTGCCGGTCACCGTAACGACCTGAGTTTCGACTCAGGTGCGTGTGACGAGGTTCACGAGCCTCGGGGCCCGCACGATCTGCTTCACGATCTCGCGGTCGCCGATCGCCGCGGCGACCTTCACGCTTCCGTGCGCGAGCGAGAGCGCGAAGTCCTCGTCGATGTCGGCAGGCACCTCGGCCTTGTCGCGGAGCTTGCCGTCGACCTGGAACACCATCGTCACGGTCTCCTCGACCACGAGGGCGCGGTCGTGCGTCGGCCATGACGACGTGTGCACCGACGCCGGCTCGCCGAGATCGACCCTCCACAGCTCCTCGGCGGCGTACGGCGCGAAGGGAGCGAGCAGTTGCACCAGAGCGCGAGCAGCGTCGACGGCTGCGCCGCCGGTGTCGAGCACCGCGCGCATCTCATTCGTGAGTACCTGCAGCTTCGAGATGGCGGTGTTGAAGCGGAAACGGTCGAGGTCGTCGGTCACGCCCTTGATCGTCTTGTGGGTGAGACGGCGGAGTGACTCGGGCTCGACAGCGCCGTCCCCGCCTTGCGTCGCATCGCCCACCACGGCGAAGACGCGCCCCAGCCACGAGTGCACACCCGGACGCCGGTTCGGGTCATCGCCCGAGATCAGCTTCCAGTCGATGTCGTCCTCGAAGGGGCCCGCGAAGAGCATGATCAGGCGCATCGTGTCGGCGCCCCATCGTTCCACGAGCGGCATCGGCTCGACGATGTTGCCTTTGCTCTTCGACATCGAGCCTCCGTCGTAGATCACCTGACCCTGGTTCATCAGCTTCGGGAACGGCTCGGTGAACCCGACCATGCCGAGGTCGTAGAGCACCTTGGTGAAGAAGCGCGTGTACAACAGGTGCAGGATCGCGTGCTCGACCCCGCCGGTGTACTGGCCGACGGGCATCCAGCGATCGACGTCCTCGCGGCGGAACGGGCCCTCGTCGTAGCCCGGCGAGCAGTAGCGGAACAGGTACCAGCTCGAATCGACGAACGTGTCCATCGTGTCGGTGTCGCGCGTGGCCTGACCGCCGCACGACGGGCAAGCGACGTGTTTCCACGTCGGGTGGCGGGCGAGGGGCGACTCACCGCCCAACCGGAAGTCGGCGTCGTCGGGGAGCCGAACCGGCAGCTCATCGTCGGGCACCGCGACCTCACCGCACTTCGGGCAATGCACGATCGGGATCGGCGCACCCCAATACCGTTGACGGCTCAACAGCCAATCCCGCAGCCGGAAGTTCACCGTGGCCTCGCCGCGGCCCTCCTGGTGCAGCCACGCGGCAACCTTCGCGATGGAAGCCGGCGACGGCTCGCCATCGAATGGCCCGCTGTTGACCATGACACCCTCGTGCGGCATCGCCTCGGTCATGGCGTCGGGAACGACGGGCTCCGACCCCGGCGGTTGGATCACGATCCGCACCGGCAGTGAATGCTGCCGTGCGAACGCGAAGTCGCGCTCGTCGTGCGCGGGCACGGCCATGATCGCGCCCGTGCCGTACTCCATCAGCACGTACGGCGCCGCGAACACAGGCACCGTCTCGCCGTTGACCGGGTTCACGGCGTGCACGCCGAGGAACGCGCCTTCCTTCGTGTCGGCCGCCTCGCGGCTCGCGAGCGAGGCCGCCCTGGCGCGCTCGATCAAGGGCTCGACCTCACCCCAGGTGCCGCCGAGCTTCGCGAGGCGCTCGACCGCCGGATGCTCGACCGAGAACACGAAGAACGTGACGCCCCACAGGGTGTCGGGGCGCGTGGTGAAGACCTCGATCTCCTCGCCGGTCTCCTCGATAGTGAAGGTGACGCGGGCGCCCTCGCTGCGGCCGATCCAATTGCGCTGCATCGTCAGCACCCGCTCGGGCCACCGCTCGAGCTGGTCCTCGTCGTCGAGCAGGCGCTGGGCGTAGTCGGTGATCTTGAAGAACCACTGGGTCAGGTTGCGACGCTCGACCATCGCACCGCAGCGCTCGCACGCCCCCTGGATCACCTGCTCGTTCGCGAGCACGGTCTGGTCGTTGGGGCACCAGTTGACGGGCGACTCCTTGCGGTAGGCGAGCCCCTTCTCGAAGAATCGCAGGAACAACCACTGGGTCCACCGGTAGTACTCGGGCTCGTGCACGGCCAAGCGACGGGTCCAGTCGAATGACATGCCCATGCGCCGGAAGGACCGCGCCTGTTGCTCGATGTTCGCGTCGGTCCACGCCCGCGGGTCGATGCCCCGCTTGATCGCGGCGTTCTCCGCCGGCAGCCCGAACGAATCCCATCCGACCGGGTGCAGCACGTTGTCGCCCCGCATCCATCGGTACCTGGCGATGGCGTCGCCTCCACTGAACGCCTCGGCGTGACCCATGTGCAGGTCGCCCGAAGGGTACGGGTACATGTCGAGCGCGTAGAACCGCGGTCGCTCGTCGGCCGCATCGTCCGAGGCCGCGTAGATCCGCTCGTCCGCCCAGACCTGCTGCCACTTCGGCTCGAACTCGCTCGGCTCGTATCGCCTGCCCATGGCGTCAGATGGTAGCGGAGCGTTCGGACCGACCGCCGAACCGGACGAACGAAAGCTGCCTCCTAGCGTGCCTGCTCGTCGCCAACTGTCACAGTGCGTGCACTCAGGCTTACCGCCTGCAAGTTGCGGTTCAGCCGGATCGAACTGGCTGGAGCAACAACCCGTGCTCTCGGGTGACGAGCGCAGGTATCTCGTCGGGAGGTACCGGCTTGGCGAAGTAGAAGCCCTGACCGACCGGGCAGCCGTTGGCCTGAAGGAACTCGAGCTCCCCTGCGGTCTCGATGCCCTCGGCGAGAGGCGTCATGTCGAGCCCTCTCGCGAGTTGGATCATCGCTCGCACCATGCTCGCGAGCCCCGGATCACGATGCACATCGCGGATGAACGATCGGTCGATCTTCAGGATGTCCACCGGCAGGTGCTTCAAGCGAGCGAGCGACGAATACCCCGTGCCGAAGTCATCGATCGCCAGCGAGAACCCCCACGCATGGAGCTCGGTCAGGATCCTCTGGGTGCGGTCCGGGTCGGCCATCGCGGTGGACTCGGTGATCTCGACAACGACTTTCGCGGGGTCGACGTCGGCCGCTCGGAGCTTCGCGAGCACCTTCTCCGCGAAGTGCGCCGACCAGAGCTGGCGAGGCGAGAGGTTGAATCCGATCGTGAGATCGACGCCATCTGCAGCCCACGCCCGCTGTTGTGCAGCCATGGCATCGATCACCCAATCGCCGATCGCCTCGATCAGCCCGAGCTCCTCAGCCAAGGGGATGAACTCCCCCGGAGGGACGATGCCACCGTTGGGGTCCAGCCAGCGCACCAACGCCTCAACCCCTTCGACCGACCCATCGCTCAGGTTCACGACCGGCTGGTAATGCAACACCCAGTGCTCGTGCTCGACGGCCCGCCGGAGCCGGGTCGTCAGGGACAACCTCTCCAGGGGATCCTCACCGCTCGTCGCGAAGATCACCGAGCCGCCCGGTTCCTGGCGCTTCGATTGATACATCGCGGCGTCGGCGTTCTTCATCAGGCTCTCGGCATCGAGCGCGTCCTGCGGGAAAAGCGAGATGCCGATCGAGCCGCTCGCGATGAACTCGGTGCCATGCAGATTGAACGGCTCGGCGAGCGCCTCGTGCACACGGGCCGCGACCGACTCTGCCACGACCAAGGCCGTCTCCGTGCCCGGCGGCGGCTCGAGCGCACGTTCGAGGTCTGAGAGCAGCAGCAGGAACTCGTCGCCACCCTGGCGCGCGACGAGGTCGGTCTCGCGCGTACACACGCGCAAGCGCTCACCGAGCTGCGCGAGCAGCTGGTCGCCGGCAGCGTGACCGAGCGAGTCGTTGACGAGCTTGAAGTTGTCGAGGTCGAGGAAGATCACGCCCACGCCGAGGTCGTGACGCCGGGCACGCGAGATGGCGTTCTCGAGCATCTCCTCGAACAGCACACGGTTCGGCAACCCGGTGAGCTTGTCGTGATAGGCGAGGAAGGCGACCTGCTCCTCGGCGGCCTTGCGAGCCGAGATGTCGAAGATGACTCCTTGGAGCAACCACGGCTTCCCTTGCTCGTCCTTGATCGGGAACGCCTGCTCGAGCACCCACTTCACGGTGCCGTCCTCGTGCACCATGCGGTACTCGTGGTTCAGGGTCGTGTGCTCCGTGAACGCCTGCTGATACTCCTCCCACACGCGGTCGATGTCATCGGGGTGCACGTGGTTGCGCCAGCAATACGGATCGGTGAGCCATTCATCCTGGTCAACACCGAGCAGGGTCACGACCTGGGGGCTCACGTAGATCGAGTCGGAATCCTCATCGACCGGGTCGAGATAGACGACAGCCGGGATCTGCTCTACCAGCGCCCGATACTTCGCCTCGGCCTCGAAACGAGCCTCGCGTCCCGCGTGCAACTCGCTCACGTCGCGCAACGTCACGACGATGAGCTCCTCCGGCCCCGCGATACGCCCCACGTGCACCTCGACGGGAAGGTCGCCGCTGCCTCTGGTCCGGCACACGGCTTCGATCCGAGAGCCCGGATCCTGCTCGAGCACGTCGGCGGCAATGAGCAACTCCACCGACTGACCCACCAGCTCGTCTCGCCGGAAGCCGGTCAGCGTCTCCACGTGCCGGTTCGCGAACAAGATGCGGCCGTCGACACGCGCCACGACGAGGCACTCCGGGGTGGCTTCCAACAGCGACCCCGGTTCGATCATCGCGGCGAGGCGGGCATCGGCGACATCGTCGGCCGGCGCCCGGTCGCGTTCGGTCACCATGCGCGCCAACCCTTCCGAGACTATTCCTGAGCTACATGCATCGGGCGCAAGCGGCCATGACCTGAGCCAGGGCGCTCCCCGGCCTCGGTCGGTGCACAGGTTCCGGTATCGCGTGGCCCACGTGAGCCCCTATCCTCGATGGATGGCGCACCGGGTGGAGCGACGGATCGAGACCGCTTGCCCACAGCAGAAGGCTTTCGATTTCGTGGCGGACTTCTCGACAACGCAAGAGTGGGACCCGGGCATCCCGGTGGCCCGCCGGCTCGACGACCGTCCGATCGGTGTCGGCAGCCGGTTCGAGCTCGTGTCGCGGTTCGGCTCCAGAGAGCAGACGATCGTGTACGAGATCACCGCATACGACGCACCCGATCGCGTCACGTTCGCCGGTGACGGCACGACCTTTCGAGGCACCGACGTGATCTCGTTCACGCCGCGTAACGGTGGCGGGACACACGTGCTCTACACGGCCGACCTCGGCCTCAAGGGCCTTGCGGCGGTGGCACTGCCGTTCATCGGAGGCAAGCTCGACGAGATGAGCGACCGAGCGGTCGAGGGGCTGAAGGCAGCGCTGGACGCCCGCGCCTGAGAGGAGGTCACGGCCCAGTCGACGCCGTCATCTCCGTCATGCCCCACGGGCTGCCGTAGTCGGTCAGCAGATCCATGAACGGCACTGCATCGAACGCCTCCGGCCCGAGCACACCTGAACCCGTCCAGGAGCCGTTCGCGAGCAGCTCGAGGCCGATCACCGGGTTGATCGCAGTCTGCCACACAACTGCCTGGGCACCGTCGGACTTCCACGTCTGCTCGTTGTCGACCACGTGGTAGATGTAGACCTCGCGCGGCGTACCCTCGACGCCGGTGCCCGACACCCATGTTCCGGCACAGGTCTTGCCCGACATCTTGTTGCCGAGCGTCATGGGGTCGGGGAGCGCGGCGGCGACCACGTCGCGCGGGGAGACTTCTGCGCCGCGCACGGTGACCGTCTCCACCCTGTCGAGTCCGAGCTTGTGCAAGGTCTCGAGCACCTCGATGAACTCGTCACCGAGCCCGTACTTGAAGGTCACCCGCTTGCAATCGACCCAGCGCGGCACGAGCACAACCTCCTCATGCTCGACGTTCACGCATTCCACGTCACCGATGCCCTCGGGGAACGTGAACATCTCCGGCTCGCTGAACGGCGCGGTCGTGAACCATGCGCGGTTGCGCTCCCAGATGACCGGAGGATTCAAGCACTCCTCGATCGTGGTCCAGATCGAGAACGTCGGCGCGAAGTCGAAGCCCTCGATCTCGAGGCTGGCGCCGTCACGAACGCCTACCTCGTCGATCTCGCTGAAGAGGTGGTCGGCCGCGTACCGCGCGAAGACATCAGAGGCACCTGGCTCGATGCCGAGCCCCACGAGCGCGAGCAGCCCGCGCTCCTGCCACTGCTCGGCCAGGGCGAATTGATCGTCACCGAGCTTCTTGCCGACTTCCGCGTGCGGGCGTTCAGGGTGAGGCTCCGAGAGCGACATCGCCATGTCCATGTACGTGACGCCCGCGTCGAAAGCGCCTTCGAAGATCGGCATGACGAAGCGAGGGTCGGCGGCGTTGAGGATGACATCTGCACCGTGGGCGCGCGCCGCATCGGCAACCTGGGCCGGGTCGGTCGCATCGACCTTCGCTGCTGCGAACTTCCCGCCGGCGCCGTATCGGTCGACGAGGCGCTGCAGCCTTGGGCTCCTCGATGTCGGTGAACACGATCTGTTCGTAGAAGTCGCGACGCGCGGCGATCGGGGCGAACGCAGACCCGACACCCCCGCTGCCGATCACCAATATCCTCATCGCTTCGACGTCACTCCCCTCGTGGTCGGCCCTGCTGCGCAACGGAAACCGCGATGGTACGTGCACAGACGCCTGCGCGCCAGAGCATGGCTGCACCCAGTCCCGCGCGACTCAGTTGCAGGGCACGGGCCCGCCGCTGTCGAGCACGGCGCCGGTGACGTCGACGAATCGCCACGAGTAGCCGTCTTCCGAGCGTCAGCCGGAGCACACCGAACGAGTCGGCGTTGCCGTACTCGAGATCCGGGTCGGGCGTGGCCACCAGTGCGTAATGCCCGCTCCCCCCGGTGCCGACGATGAACTCGCGGATGCCGTTCGCCGCGGCGTTCCCCAAGGATCCTGCTTCGTGAACCGTTGATAACTGTGCTCGTGTCCGTTGAGGACGATGTCGGCGCCCGCGGGGTACAGGTCGTCCCAGAACGGCCGGACGGCGGGGGCGTCTCCGTGGCGGCTGCCCGAGTTGAACAACGGCGCGTGCCAGTAGGCCACGATGCATGACTCGGTCGTCGCGGCGAGATCCTGTTCGAGGAAGTCGTTCTGAGGGCTTCCCTCGCTGCAGGGCGGACCGTCGGAACACCCTGACCCGAGGAGTTCAGCCCGACGATGTGCCAGTGCCGAGTCGAAGCTGTGGTAGCCGTTGGTTCCTCCGGTCGGCCGGCCTTTCGAGGCCCAGTAGTCGAAGTACCCTGGGCCCCGGCGGTCTGATACTCGTGATTGCCGGAACCGGGAACGTCACGCCCGCGAACTGACCCCAGGTCGGGTCGTAGGCCCGGTTGAACTGTTCGAGCGTCCCGGACGAGTACTGCAGGTCGCCGAGCGGCAACACGGCGTCGGCCCCGCCAACAGATCGTCGGTTCCCCGGTGCTGGCACCGGGCGGGATCGCGCCCGGGAACGCCGAGCTGTTCGGAGCGCAGACGATGTCGCCTGCGGCGGCGACCGTGACCTCACCGCGAGCTGGCGGATCCGCCTCGTCGGCATCGGATGGACCGTGCATCCGGGGTCGGCCGGATGATCGGTCAGCGCGTCCCGTCGTTGTCGAGACCGTCGGCACAGGCCGCGCCGGCCGGCGCCTGTCTCCACCATGAGCCGTGGGGGTCGACGCTGATTCCCGACTGCGGAACGTGGCGTCGACCGACACCCTGCATCCGGCAGCGTGCCGCACGAGAAGCTCACCGGGCCACAGTGACCGCCGCCTCACATCGAACCGCTGGAGCCGGCGGAGGTCCACCTCGCCATGTCGAGCACGGGCCCGTCGTGCCCGGCTGGTTCGCCCACGTGATCGTCTTCGCTCCATGTGTCGCTCGCGGCCCGCAGGACCTCGACGCCCGGACGCACTGGCTCCCGGTGGTGGCCGCGACCTCCAGGGTCGCGGCGCTCACCGTCTCACCGACCGGGATCGCGGGAACGTCGAAGCGCACGTACGAGACCTTGGCGGCGTTCCTGACGCGAAGGGTCGTGGCCGTGCCCCTGTTGAGGTTCGGGCTGCTCTTCACCACGAAGGCATCTGCATCGGCCGTCACGGTCACGAGGGTCGCCGCGGAGACAGGATCAGAGGGTGAGGGCACAACCATGGTGGCGAGCGCGACCACCACGCTCCCCAGAACGCCCACCCTCATCTTCCCACCCGGTCACCTATCGAGGGAGCCCCTCAA
>CAWHQA010000007.1:0-4617 GCA_963831325.1 uncultured Actinomycetes bacterium | reverse complement strand
AGTAGCGACCGGCGGCGCAAAACCTCAAGGTCAGAGGGGGTTCAGTGGCGCCGGGTCCCGCGGGGAACGCCGAGGGCGCCACTGAGGGCAGAGCTTGAGACACAATGCCCCTGCGCGCCTCGCCGTCGAAGATCGAATCGAACGACGTGCGATGAGACGGAGGAGTACATTGACTCGGGCCGAACGTCTGGATCCCGACGACAGGGAGGCTCCGATGACTGTTGCGGCAGTCCCACGACCTGTCGGCGTCACCATCGTTGCGGTGATCGCCTTCGTCCAGTCCTTCTTCGGCATCCTCGGCGGGCTCGCGCTGACCATCGAGCGAAACGATCGCGCGCTCATCGCGCACGTCGGCCAGTCGAGCGGCCGGATCACCACCTACGGCGTGGCCGCGATCATCTGGGGCGTGGTCACCCTCTTCGCCGCGCTCGGGCTCTGGAACGGCGCGAACTGGGCCAGGATCCTCGTCGGGATTCTCGAGGTGATCAACATCGCCGCGGGGGTGTATCTGCTCTTCGCCTGGAGCGGCACGTACATCTGGAACGGCATCTGGCAGATCGGCATCGCTCTCCTCGTCCTCTACTTCCTCTTCGGATCGAGAGGCGACGAGTTCTTCTCGCGCCGCGCGACCTGAGTCGGCGCCGTCACCGGTGCTCTTCCCGCGGCGTGACGAATCCTGGGCTGCGGGAGCGACGAGGCAGACGGCAGCCATGCGACCTTCAGGCGCTACGCTTGAGGACATGACGGTCCAGCGGATGGACAACGTCGGCATCGTTGTCGACGACCTCAAGGCTGCTATCGCGTTCTTTCTCGAACTTGGTCTGCAGCTGGAGGTCGAGATGACAGTCGAGGGACGGTGGGTGGATCGCGTCGTCGGGCTCGACGGTGTCCGAAACGACATCGCAATGATGCGGACGCCGGACGGCCACGGCCGCCTTGAGCTGATGAAGTTTCACACGCCGCCGGCTACCACCGGTGAGCCGAACGCACCGGTGAACACGCTGGGCATTCGTCGGATCATGTTCGCCGTCGACGACATCGAGGACGTCCTTGCCCGCCTACAGGCCCACAGCGCCGAACTCGTCGGCGAGGTGGTGCAGTACGAGGACAAATACCGGCTCTGCTACGTCCGCGGCCCCGAGGCATCATCGTTGCGCTGGCCGAGCAGCTCAGCTGAACGGGCCGCTTCCGCACGTTCACGGATGAACCGGCCGGAACCTCGCCGCACTAGCCGCGACCGGGCGCGTCAGGGCGTCACGGCGAGTGAGCTGCAGAAGTCAGCTCGGGTGCACCTCCGGCCCTCGTGAGATCTCTAAGAAGGTCGAGCCTCTCCGACCCTCAGTCGGGCGGGAGCGGGCCGAGAGCGCCCTCCCAGACCTGCCGCGGCGGCCGGCGCGGACGTTTGCAGTCGCCCGGTCTCGCGCCCGCGCTCCTACCCAGAAACTGCCCGCCGCTTGGCGATGGGCGACGTCTCGTCGGAGGTCGTCGGATCGTGGCGAGCGCCGTCCGTAGCTACCGACTTTGACCAGGGGTACGCGCTCGGGCTAGGCTGCCCCCGATGCGCATGGCTGAGACCTCCTCGCCGTCGACCTAGATTCCCGGGGTCGTCACCGAGCAGCCGCAAGACGTCTGGCTGCTTGTCCCTCCGGCTGGGCGACGTTCCTGATCGACCGTCCGGCGTTCGAAGGTGAGGAGATCGTCATGAGCAGTTCGCTTCTCGAAGCTGCATTCACCCACCATGTTTGGGCAACCTTGCGCGTGGTCGATGCTTGTCTGGACCTGAGCGCCGAGGAGCTCGAAACCAACGTTGCCGGCACGCGAGGACCCATCCTCCAAACGGTTCGCCACGTCGTCGAGAGCGACGCGTTCGACCTGTTCATCTTGACGGGCGACCGCGCGCACCACGTCGATGCGGGACGCATGTCGCTCTCCGAGGTGCGCGGGGTCATGGAGCGCACCGGCTCCGGATGGACCGAGCTCATCTCTGGACCGCTCGACCCCGATGCTGTCGTGCGGGAGGTCGACGAGAGCGACGGGTTCCAGCGGTGGGCACCCGTCGGATTCAGGCTCGCGGGAACCCTGGACCACGGCACCGACCATCGCAGCCAAATCTGTACAGCCCTCACGACGATCGACGTGGAGCCGCCGAGGATCGGCGTGTTTGACTTCGGATTGGACGCAGGCCAGATCGTGGAGAAGATGCCGGGGGCTTGAGCCTGCAGATGGATGGCATCTCGCCGGGGTCCGCTGGAGCTCGTCTCGCAACGCCACGCCAGCCCCAGCCGGGCCGGCTCCCCGTCCTCTTCTTTCAGCTGGGAGCCCCGGACGTAGCCGGGACCTCGCCCGCGGGCAGAGTCTCCCCGGGCGCGATCGCCGGAAGCCGCTTCCCGCGTGCTCGAACGCCTCTGCTACGCTCCGGCTCCTGGCGCTGATGGCACGGATCGGGGCGGACGAGCGTCCCCCGCGACGGGCGAGGAGGTCTGGTGATGCGGAGGTTCCTGATGGGGCTGGCGGTGCTCGCGATCGCCGCGGTCTCGTGCGCTCCCGAAGAGGAGACCCCGGCACCTGCCGCTTCCCCAGCGCCTGACGCATGTGTGACCGAGAACCTGACCCTTGTCACGCCGGGCCAGCTGACGGTCGGCACCGACGACCCCTCCTTCCCACCATGGATCGTCAAGAACGACCCCACGAACGGGAAGGGGTTCGAGAGCGCCGTCGCGTACGAGGTGGCCGAGCGGCTGGGCTTCGCCAGCTCCGCCGTCGAGTGGGTGGTGGTCCCATTCAACAAGTCCTACGCGCCAGGGCCCAAGGACTTCGACTTCGACATCAACAACATCTCGGTGACCGACGAGCGCGACCGAGCCGTGGACTTCAGCGACGGGTACTACGACCTGACCCAGGCCCTCATGGTGCTGAAGGGGTCGCCCATCGAGAACGCCTCGACGATGGATGAGATCGCGGACTCAGTGTTCGGGGCGCAGATCGGCACGACCAGCTTGGAGTTCATCAACACGGTGATCCAGCCCACCCAGCCGGCGAAGGTGTACGACACGACGAACGACGCGAAGACCGCCCTCCGAAACGGCCAGGTCGACGGGCTCGTCCTGGATCTGCCTACGGCTTACTTCGAAGCATTCATCAACACGCCCAACGGAGCGCTCGTCGGGCAGTTCCCGAGCACCGGCGAGCACATCGGGATGTTGTTCGAGGACGGGAATCCGCTCCGCGACTGCGTGAACGCCGTGCTCGCCGAGATGGAAGCCGACGGCACGCTGCAAGAGCTCCAGGACAAGTGGCTCGCCGACTATCTGAGCGTGCCCGTCATCGAGTAGGCGCGCTCCAGGCCTCGCGATGAGCACCAAGGCGGCTCACGCCGACCCGTCGTCGGAGCCGCCGGACCCCTTGACGTCGCATCGCGGAGGATCACGCCTGCTCGGCAACCGAGGGTTCCTGATCTCGACGGGGAGCACCGTGATCTTCTGTGTATTGATCGGGGCGGTGGTGGTGCTCGCTCCAGGCTTCCAGGTCGTCCGGGAGAGCTTCTTTGACGTCAGCGCCATGAAGGAAGCATTCTTCGGTGTGCCGGAGGCCGGCCTCCCGAGCATCTGGCAGGCCTTCCTGGTCAACGTGCGCGTGTTCCTCGTCGCCGAGGTGCTGATACTGATCCTCGCGTTGGGGATCGCGGTCGTCCGGCAGATCCCGGGCCCGGTGTTCTTCCCGTTCCGGATGATAGCGATCGTCTACACCGATCTCTTCCGGGGCACGCCGTTGCTCCTCGTCATCTACCTGTTCGGGTTCGGGATCCCTGCGTTGAACATCCCCGGACTCTCGACGCAGTCGGAGACGGTGTACGGCACGGCGGCGCTTGTGCTCTCGTACTCCGCATACGTGTCCGAGGTGTATCGAGCCGGCATCGAGTCCGTGCACGGCAGCCAGACGGCGGCGGCGCGCTCGCTCGGGCTCTCCCGGTGGCAATCGTTGCGCCACGTGGTGCTCCCGCAGGCCGTCCGGCGCGTCATCCCGCCCCTCCTCAACGACTTCGTCAGTCTGCAGAAGGACACCGCGCTCCTCGCGGTGCTGGGGGTCGTTGAGGCCGCGCGAGCGGCGCAGATCTACTCGTCCTACACATTCAATTATTCGAGCTTCGTGGTGGCCGCCCTCTTGTTCATCCTCGTCACGATCCCGCTCGCCCGCTTCACCGATCACCTGATCGAGCGCGATCGGAAGCGACGGAGCGCGGGAGGCGCCGCATGAACGACACGGGCGGCGAGGCCCTTCGGCTCGAAGGGGTGCACAAGTCCTTCGAGCGACTCGAGGTCCTGCGCGGCATCGATCTCTCGGTGGCCGATCATGAGGTGATCTGCTTGATCGGTGCCTCCGGCTCGGGCAAGTCGACCCTGCTGCGGTGCTTGAACCTCCTCGAGCCGATCGACGCCGGCAGGATCGTCCTCGACGGTCGGGTGATCACGGCACCGGGGGTCGACGTCAACGAGGTCCGGCGTCGGATCGGCATCGTTTTCCAGGCGTTCAACCTCTTCCCGCACATGACGGTGATGAGGAACGTCACCCTGGCCCCCGATCGTGTGTTGCGGCTCCCCCGCGCGCAGGCGGAGAACG
>CAWHQA010000006.1:0-63727 GCA_963831325.1 uncultured Actinomycetes bacterium | reverse complement strand
CGTCAAGCCCATAACACACGGTTGACCTCCACGGGATTCGCGTCACCCACACGAGGTGAACAGGACGCCTTTTCGACCACAGATGTCGTTAAATGACAGTCTCGGTGGCTCAGTACGAGGTACAGAATCAAGGCCCCTATTGTGTCGAACAAAGTCCCTGATTCCAGTTTTTGGACGCACAAGTCGCGCTGTCCCAGCATGGCGGTTAGCCCGTTGAGCAATACATGAGTCATGGGCGGCCCCGGTTCAAGTCGGCCGAGTCCAACCCCTTGGTTCTCCGTCATATCCCCGTGGGGTGCGACATGCCGCCTAGGAGGTGAGGAGAGAGGCTGGATCGTTAGCTCGCTCCGGAAGAGCACGGCCGCGACCTTCGCTCGCGCAACACGAAGGCTGTGTTGATGAGCGCGAGGTGAGTGAAGGCTTGTGGGAAAATTCAAAGGCCGCTCAGAACGGGGATCCCATCCTCCGCGTACAGACCGAGATCGGAGTGCAGGTCGAGCAGCCGCTCGAAGAGCTCTCGAGCGCGATCGAGCTCTCCTATCGGATGCAAGCGCCTCTGCGAACCAGAATGAGCAAGGCAGGAAGACCCCTTCCTCAGGCAGAGGGCTGTTGATGGGCCCCAGGGATGGCGTGAGGACAAGCTGTCGTCATCAGATCTCGTCCTCGATTCGTGGCGACGGTTGCAGCGATCGAGCGAGATCTGATGACGGACGGTCTCGTCACGCGATACCGCCCTCGCCTCGACGGAGCCGTCGACGGCATCTCCTCTGAGGAAGGGGTCTTCCTGCCTTGCTCATTCTGGTTCGCAGAGGCGCTTGCGTCGATAGGAGAGCTCGATCGCGCTCGAGAGCTCTTCGAGCGGCTGCTCGACCTGCGCTCCGATCTCGGTCTGTACGCGGAGGAATGGGATCCCCGTTCTGAGCGGCAGCTTGGAAACTTCCCACAAGCCTTCACTCACCTCGCGCTCATCAACACAGCCTTCGTGTTGCGCGAGCGAAGGTCGCCGCATGCTCCTTCCGGAGCGAGCTAACGATCCAGCCTCTCTCCTCACCTCCTAGGGCGGCATGTCGCACCCCACGGGGGATATGACGGAGAACCAAGGGGTTGGACTCAGCCGACTTGAACCGGGCCGCCATGACTCATGTATTGCTCAACCGGCTAACCGCCATGCCGGGACAGCGCGACTTGTCGTCCAAAAACTGGAATCAGGGAAGCTGTTCGACACAATGCGGCCTTCCTGCTGTACCTCGTACTGAGCCGCCGGACTCTCCTAACGACATCTGTGGTCGAAAAGGCGTCCTGTTCACCTCGTGTGGGTGACGCGAATCCCGTGGAGGTCGACCGTGTGTTATGGGCTTGACGGTTCGGTCGTGAGCGTTGGTCCGCAGGCCTGAGAGTTCGGCGCTTCGCCGGTGTTGGGAAGTCCGGCTAGCTCATCCCCAAGACCGCCAGTGGCCTCCGATGATCGTCTCCGGGCGGCAAGTAGGCGGGTCATCCCCATCGCTTTCGATGCGACGAGGAACGCGAACGCAAGAGCGGTGACCCAGAAGGCGACTGACTTCAGCCGCTCCCAACGGGCAGCGCTCCTGGTGCCGTAGGCCCTTCGTTCCGCGAGCTGCTGGCGCCGCGCTGCCGCGACCACCGGATTCGTTAGAGACCCGCGCTCGCCGCACTTCGAGCAGGCCACGTCGTTGCCGTCCTCGCCAACCACAAGGACCCACTCGGGGTGTCCGCAGCCATCCCATGCCATACGCGTTACATCGGCACAGCCGCGCTCATCGTGAGTGGCCAGCCCTTTATGCGTGTCGTGCCATGCCCGCTTGGGCGAGTTGCGGGCTGAGGCGCTCCGGCGCCGGGCCGCCGCACACGCACTCACCGGTTCCGCCGGTTCTCGAAACATGCGTCCAACGTTCACCTGTGCGAGCTGCTGGACTAAAAGCCTGTTCCGTAGCAGCACAGAGTAAACATTGTCGCTCGCGGGCACCGTCTCCGCCGGTAGTCAGCGGAATCCATCTGTCGTTGGCATCGCCGTGCCTCTCTGCTTCGGACTACGATGAAGACTCGATGGAAGACTCTGCGATCAGACGGTTCAATCTCGCGGCCGCGATCACCTTCGCGGCAGCGGTCGGAATCTCCTACTGGAGCCACGGCGCCCACGCCCGGTGGTCGAAGAGGGTCAGCCTCCTCGCCCCCTCTCGTACCCGCCTTGTCCGCTTCAGGGCCGACTACCAGGACAGGCGCACGACCTTCACCGACGTGATGCAGATCGTTGGTGTCGTGCTTGACGAGGTGGCTCGGGCTAGACAAGACCCTATTCGGCCCGTCACGTAGACCTGCCTGGTCGGACTACTTGTGGATGTCGTCCACCAGCATCCGCACGACCCATACTGCGAGTGTGCGTGCGCATGCCGCGACGTCTCGGAGACTCACGTGCTCGTCCGTCGAGTGTGCCGTTCGCGCGTCCCCGGGACCGTAGAGTACCGTCGGGGTAGCTCCGTGGTGAACGAGCAGTCGCATGTCAGCACCGTAGGGAACTCCGGTGAAGTCTGGACGCCGTCCCAGGGTGTCGCTCGCAGCCTGACGTAGGCTCGCTGGTAGGTCATGAGTGATCGGAACATTGGCCGATGCGAACCGTCCACCGCTGATCTCGACGACGGCCCGGTGCTCACTCAACCATTCGTCCGCCTCGCATGCCGTTGCGATAGCTGTACGGAGATCCTTCTCGGCATCGGCTAGGGTCTCACCGATTCGTACACCGTAACGACCCTCTATCGTGGCGTGCTCCGGCACGGTCGAGGACCATTCCCCACCGTGGATGACCCCGACATTCGTGGGGTACGGGAGGCGGAGCGCCCGCATCGTCGGATCGCTCTCCGAGTCGTTGCGTCGTCTCTCATCCGCCAGAAGCGCTTGATGCAAGACGTACGCCTTCTCGATCGCGGATACACCGCTCAACCGGAACGCTGCATGTGTGGAGCGACCAGGAACGGTGATCCGGAACGTAACCGCACCAGCTTGCGCGGTGACGACGTCGAGATCCGTAGGCTCGGTGACTACCGCCATGTCCGCGGTATAGCCCGCCCGGATGGCGGCTAGCATCCCCGTGCCACCGTCTTCTTCGCTCGGGACTGAGAGCAGGGTCACCTGACCGGCGAGCTCGGCCTCGTGTTCGGAGATGGCCCGAACTGCCGCCAGGCCAGCAATGAGACCACCCTTCATGTCCGCCGCCCCTCGTCCGAACAGTTTGCCGTCACGGATGTCGCCACCGAACGGGTCGGTGGTCCACCTTGACCGGTCACCTGGGGGGACGGTGTCGATGTGTCCGGCGATCATCACCCGGCGTCCTCCGGGTGTGGGGTTGCCGAGATGACCGGCCACTATTGGCAACGTGGTTCGTTCGACCTCCATCCCTGGAAAGTCAGGATCTGCCGTCAGCTCCGCCGGATCAGCCACGGTCTGCACGACGTTCAGACGCGCTGCAGCCATGCGGTGGGCCAACTCTTGCTGTGCGGCAGCCTCTTCGCCGGTGTCGCTTCGGATCCGTACGAGTGTCTGCAGATCGTCCGTGAGACGTTCGCGATCGATGGACCGCACCAGGTCGCGCTCAGCCGACGAAAGGACTTTCATTTGCGCAGCAGCGGCTTCATGGCGAGGTTCTCGATCGCGTCGTTGTCGACTTCGTCGTCCATCCTGTTCCTTCGGGTAGGTGGTCTGGTGCAGGGACGATGGTACGGCCCGCATGGACGGGGAGCGGTCACGGAACGTTGGACCACAGAGAGGGTCGTTGCCAGACGACGGTCGATGAGAACAACAGAGTCTCGCCGGTGTGACCCGCGGCCTGGCTACACCAATGTCTGAACGGACGTCAACCGGCATGCTGCTGTTCAATTGCGCTAGATGCGCTGAAACGCAGAACGAGTGACCGCGTGTCATATGCATCGAGGGGCATCCTCGGAAGCCGCGAAGGCGGACGGTCCTCGGGCTCTCCACATCGAGCCGCTTGCGGCCACACAGGCTACTCCGTAGCATCCCGAACGAAGGGGCTGCCTCGAACGAGGGAGGCACGGATGAACGAGGAACGCGATGGGGGGCGCCGCGAGCCGACCGCGGGTCCGGAGCGTTTCGAGACCGTGATCATCGGAGGCGGCCAGGCAGGTCTCTCCGTGGGCTACCACTTGGCGAAGAGAGATCGGCCGTTCGTGATCCTGGACGCGAACGAGCGGATCGGCGACTCGTGGCGAAAGCGCTGGGACTCGCTTCGCGTGTTCACTCCTGCTCGCGCCGACGGGCTCGCGGGCTGGCCCTTCCCTGCGTCTTCCTGGTCGTTCCCGACGAAGGACGAGGTGGGCGACTACCTGGAAGCCTACGCGAAGCGTTTCGATCTCCCCGTTCGAACCGGTGTGAGGGCGGACGGGATCTCGAAGCAGGAGAACCGGTACGTCGTTACATGCGGTGACCGACGGATCGAGGCCGACAACGTGGTGGTGGCGTCGGGCGTCCACCAGATCCCCAAGGTTCCCCCTTTCGCCTCGGAGCTCGACCCAAGCATCGTGCAGCTGCATTCGAGCCAATACCTCGCTCCATCACAGCTCCAGGATGGGAGCGTCCTTATCGTCGGCGTGGGCAACTCCGGCGCCGAGATCAGCTTCGAAGTATCTCGGACACACCCGACCTTGCTGGCGGGCAAGGAACACGCACACATCCCCGCTCGTCATGGGAGCATTCCATTCCGGTTCCTCTTCCGTCTGGTGCGGTTCGTCGGTTACCACGTGCTCACCATGAGCACGCCGATCGGCCGGAAGGTGCGCCCGAAGTTCATCGCCGGCGGCGCGCCGCTGATCCGCGTCAGGCCGAAGGACATCTCCGCCGCGGGTATCGAACGCGTCGGCAGGGTCGTAGGGGTGCGGGACGGATCGCCACTTATCGCAGGAGATCAGGCCCTCGATGTGGCGAACGTCATCTGGTGCACGGGGTTCAGCCCAGACTTCTCATGGATCGATCTCCCGGTCTTTGATGGGGCTGGAGAACCTAAGCACGTTCGTGGGGTGGTGGCGGACGAACCCGGGCTGTACTTCGTCGGTCTCCTCTTCCTCTACGCCGCGGTGTCGGACGTACTCCCCGGCGTCGGAAGAGACGCAGAGCACATCGCGAAGCACATCGCGTCGCGGGAACAGATCGGCCCGCTGCCCGCCAGCGTCCCGACATGAGCGGGACAGCTCGACCCTCGGTCAAGCGATATTCGGTAAGCCCTCACTCCCGCCGCTAAGACGTATTGAGGTGCCACGCCCCCGGCGCGTTCTGGCGTCACTTTCGCCGGGCGGCCAAGCGTAAGCCCCTCTGAGCACTGTTGACTCGCACCCTCACCGGATGATTCGCTCAACTGATGACGGACGTCGGGCTCAATCCGGCTGCGGCCTCATGGAGGGAGTTCAGACGACCTCGATCGTCTCGCAATTCCTCGCGATGTCTTCCGGATCGATCGAACATGTGTCGGTGCCCGCTCCGCCGTTCACCACGTCGGGCGATGTCTGCTGCTCGAAGTCGACGGATGAAATCACATCGTCGCCGGGGCCGCCAAAGTAGCGATCCGCGCCTGTCTCGCCGCACCCTATTCTGTCCGCTCCGGCCGCTCCCTTGACCTCATCGTTCCCGGGACCGGCACAGATCTCGTCTCGTTGAGGCCCCCCGTTCACGAGATCGTTCCCCTCATGGGCTTCGATTTCATCGAAGCCATACCCACCGAGGATGGTGTCGTTGCCGACGTTGCCGAACAGGCTGTCGGAACCCCGCCCGCCAGCGATGTGATCGGCACCCCCGCCACCCTCGACGGGGTCGTCGTGGCCCCGGCCTGCGCAGACGAAGTCGTTACCCACCTCGAGGCTGGGATCACCCTTCAACCCGATCGCATAGATGTTGTCGCTACCTGCGAGGGCGTGAATCACATCTCTCCCCGCGGTTCCGTCCACCGAGTCTGGATACTGGTCGGCGCCCACCGTGCCGAGGATCGTCACCTCTAAGCCGAAGCACGTCGGGGGTTCCAGGCCTCTCGGTGCTGCGGATGCGGAGAGGCCAGTCGAGGGAATGAGTAGAGCCGTCAGGCCGATCGCGACGAACGTGGCGCGGATCCTGAAGGCCGATCCCAGATTCATAGTGCTCATGTCCCATCCTCCTGCTAGATGAATGCACCAGTCGGACAGCGCCAGCCGCTGGCGAGAAGTCCTCGCGGGTCCACCAGCACCGTGTCGCCATGAGTGTCAGAAGGACGGACGTTGGCGCATCAGGCTGCCCATCTGCTCCCGGCCAATCTGAACTTTCCCGGTTCCCGCGCCCCCCTCGAGCGCCGAGCAGATACCGGCATTGGGTGGCTCAGGCGGAACGTCGCCGCGGAACCGCGGCGGCGTCCGTGCGTCGAGCAACTGCTCGATGGCATAGGCGAGGGCGATCAGCTTCGGCTCGGACAGGAATCCTCCGGAAAGCCAGATGCCGGCTGGGCGACCCTCGGAGGAGATGCCGACCGGCACTGAGATCAACGGATACCCGGCCACAGCCGGCCCCGAGGTTCCGAACGCGTACGAGGGCGAAAGGATCGCGTCGAGATTGTGCTTTGCCAGGGCCCTGTCGATGCCCTTATCCCGGCCAAGCTCCAGGCACAGCGCGCGTGCTTTCAGGTATTCCGGATCGCGCAAGTCCCCCGAGAACGATTGCGACAGCTCGAAGATCTCCTGGCCGAAGAACCGCATCTCCTGCTGAGCAGTGATTGATGTTGAACCTGATGAGATCGGCGAGGGTTCGCATGTTCGTGTTCCTGAGCTTGGATAGGTAGGCGGCGATGTCGCCCTTGAACTCATTCAGGAGCACGACGAACTCAGCATCGAACCACGTCAACGGGTCACCCGGATCGACGGGATCGATGATCTCCGCACCGGCGTCGGCCATCGCGTCGATGCTCCGATCGACGACGGCGTTGATATCGGGGAGCGCGAAGTACTCCGGGGTGAACTGCCTGCGATCGATACCTATCCGAGCACCTCTGTAGCGCGCGACGGTCGAGGAAGACCGTGTAGTCCTTCGGCGGGTCATGGCGAGCCACCCGTCCGAAGGGGGACCGCAACACGTTCAGCAGTATCGCGGTGTCGGTCACGGTGCGGGTCATCGGTCCTGCGGTGTCCTGGCTATGAGCGATCGGGATGATCCCCGACTGCGAGACGAGCCCGATCGTTGGCTTGAGGCCTACGACGAGGTTGTTTCCCGCCGGGCACGTGATCGACCCATCGGTCTCGGTTCCCACGGCCACGGCGCAGAGGTTCGCCGCCGGAGCGACCGCCGATCCGGAGCTCGAGCCGCATGGGTCAAAGCTCAGGAGATACGGGTCATAGGTGAATCCGCCACGCGCGCTCCAGCCATTCAGGAAGTTCGTGTCGAACGGGAAGTCCGGCGGCGGGAACCCACGGAAGTTCGCCCACTCGGACAGGTTGGCCTTGGCGAGGATCACCGCGCCGGCGCTCCGCAAACGAGCAACGATCGTTGCATCATTAGGAACGCGGCTTCCCACGAGCGCCAGGGAGCCGGCCGTCGTCTGCATCCATGCTTCGGTTGCGATGTTGTCCTTCACGATGACTGGGATCCCGTGTAGTGGCCCGCGGGCTCTGTCATCTCGGCGCTCCGCGTCCCGTCGAGCAGCGATCTCGAGAGCCTGCGGATTGGTCTCGATCACGGCGCCGAGAAGGGGGTTGAGCCGCTCGATCCTTCTCAGGTATGCAGCGGTGAGCTGGCGGCTGGAGAGCTCACCTGATCTCATGAGCTCTTGCAGCTCGGGAACGGTGGCTTCGAACCAAGGTCGATCGGCTCCACCGCTCCTGAGGGTCGCACCGACCGGACGCAGCCCTCCCGCAACGAGAGATGCCCCGCCCACGGCGGCAGAGGTTAGGAACGTTCGTCTGCTCAAGGGACGACTCGCAAAGGTCCGAGGTCCGTTCATGAATCCCCCTCCCGCGTCAGGCCGCTCATTGGCCTTTCGCCCTAGGCCATGCAGCCTAGACCGCCGTTAGTTACACATGCAACCCCTGCCCCGTTCTTGGTTGTCATTGCTGAGCAACGAGTCGTGCGGGTAGGGGTGTGACCTCTGCAAGTGTCATGGACTGTGCCGCGGTCAGCTTCCTGACCCGCGGGGTTCCCGTAGCATCACGGCGCACCTGGTGCCTAGACTGCCGCCATGCACGTCTGCCGCTCGTAAGACGAGGAAAACCTCGACGAGGCGAGTTCTGTTTCGAGTGCACCACCAGACGGCACGAGGATCGCAGTCACAGCGATCACTTGGGCGTTCGATTCCCTCAGAAACCAGTCCGAGTGGAGAACACGGTCAAGCAGAGCACGGAACAGTTACGCAGGCTCGACCCCTAGCCGAGGCCCCGGCATGACGAGTCCCCACAGGGTGCGACATGGTCGTCCGCCGTTCGTCTCTCATCGACATGGATACGCCGAGCCAGTCAAGGAACGCTGCATCTGACCGAACCTCGGAAGCATCCCATTCGGGACTCTCGGGGCCAGTACGTCCTACCTACTCCGGTGCGAGAGGATGGGTGTTGATGCCCGAAGACCTGAACGTGGAGATCGCCGGAGGGCTGGCCGAGGCCGGCGTCGAGCCGACCCAGCCGGCCAAGGGCCGCTGGGAGCGGCTGGTCGAGATCTTGGAAGCGTGTCTGCTGGCCGCCGTGGCGATGCGACGGCGTGGAGTGGCTATCAAGCGGCCAGATGGGACGGTCGGCAGGCCGAGCTGTACGGTGAAGCCTCGACGATCCGTATCCGTGCCGACCAGCTCCTGACGCTCGGCGGCCAACAGCGACTGCTCGATGTCTCCACCTTCAACACGTGGATCGAGGCACACTATGAAGGACGCGAGGAGCTGAGAGCCCTCTACGAACGCCGGTTCAGTCCCGATTTCAAGATCGCCTTCGACGCTTGGCTCGCTGCCGATCCGTTCTCGGATCCGAACGCGCCGCCGGGACCGAGCTTCATGCCGGAGTACCTCAACGAGCAGCTGGAACGAGGCGCGGAGCTGAACGAACGCGCCACGCACGTCTTCGAGGAGGGCACGGCTTCGCGAAGCGTCTCCGACGACTACATCCGTACGACCGTGGCGCTGGCGACGGTGCTGTTCCTGCTCGCCCTCTCGCAACGCTTCAGCATCAAAGAGGTCCGGATCGGTGTGCTTGTCGTCGCGGGCGGACTGATGGCGTACGGCCTGATTGCAATCCTCTCGTTCCCGCGCCTGTAGCGGCGGCGGCACGAGCGACCTGGCCTTCAGCTGGTTCTTGCTAGTGCCTTGAACAATGAGAAGTCAGGGAGCCGACTTGATCAGGTATCCGAAGCGCTTCGACCTGATATTTCCAAGTACGAGGACATTCCTCTCGATTCATTCGACAAGTTCTCCGAGCCAGGGCGGCGGCTGAACTCTCTGCTCTGCGGGGCAGAGAAATCGCTGGGACCTCACGACGCAGCGCCACAGGCTCGTCACGTCCGACCAGGCGAGATACGTACGCCAAAGGCCTCGCAGGAGCCGTTGATCACTCGCACCCACGGAACCTGTTCGCTCGCTACTCTGCAACAACCACTCGTCTCCCGGCTGTTCGCGCAGTAAGCATAGATGCAAAGCCTCAGTGCCGGTTGCAGCCTCCTGAGGTCCGTGCACAACTTCATAGGACGCGGTTGCTTCGACCGTGTCTCCGAACGGCCTTCCGCGGGCCTGAACCGACCATCGAACGCCCTGATCCGAGTGGCTCACCGTGCGTCGTGTAGGTGTCCTGGAGCGCTACTACCGCGCAACGCGACGCAACGTCATGCAACGT
Source organism: uncultured Actinomycetes bacterium (assembly GCA_963831325.1). GTDB lineage: Bacteria > Actinomycetota > UBA4738 > UBA4738 > HRBIN12 > JAOUEA01. The sequence goes on along the minus strand of CAWHQA010000006.1, from coordinate 53,882 downwards.
CCTCATGTAACCTCCCGCGGGAGTTGCACCGCTGTCCATAGTTCGATGGTCCGATAAGCGGGCCCCTTTCCGGCGATGCACTGCGCCATGGGCGCGCACGCTCCCCCTGCGGAGACAAGACGGGTCTGCTTGCGGGCATTCGGGGAGGGGTTGCGGTTGAGAGGCTGGTCGGTGGATCCATGATCCGACCGCCGTGATGTTCGCACAACGACGACGGGACTCAGGGCTCGTCCGAGGTAAGGATTCCGGCACCCACAGGCGAATCGCCAAAAGCTTGGAGCGAGTTGCTGACCAAGTGTCGGATCGGGAGGAGGCGGAGTGCATCCGCCCTTTCGGGAGGGGAGGTGACACGGCTCTTCGGCCTCATCGGTTTGCTCGGCTTGGCCTGTCTGTTCGGTCTCACGCGCCGAGATGATGACCGCAACCGTGGAGTGCGAACCGAAGAATGGCGATGACGACGATGGGCAGGCCCGTGGCTTGTGAACCCATCCTCGCCGGACGAAACCAAGGCGAGGAGCTTGTACCGGAATCAGCCGCTGGCCTTCCCGGACAAGCGACCGATGGAGCGGAAGGCGGGGCGACTCCGGTCGGGGCCCGTTCCTAGCGTCCCCCATCGCGCAGCCCACCAGCCGTGCCGATCTTCCCGAGACGGCTCCTGGCCGACTCGCCCTCTTCGACGACTATGCTGCCAGTGTCGTGAGTTCCGCATCGCGAAGTCGAAGCAGGTCTCTCTCTTGTGACTCCGCCATCTCGATGAGCCGGTCGATCGCGATGTCCGTGAGGCGAGGATCCTCAGACGCCTTGCGGGCGATCGCGCCCCACAGCAAGCGCTTTGCCCATACGCCTACCGCGAGCGATTCCAGTTCTTCAAGCAGCGACGGCTTCGGTTCGGCGACCACGATCCGCCGCGCCACCGAGACGACGGACCCAGCGAAACCGAATGCCTGCGCCGCGAGGCTGGGTGCAGGTCCGCTGCCCAGACGATCGATCACAGTACGCAGCACCTGCTGCTCCTCGCTGAACTGCTGCTGGAACCCTTCCATGACCTCCGCGACATCGTCGTAGGCATGCGAGCGGAGAAGTGAGCTGACGATCCTCGAACCCGCCTCTGATCCAGCGAGATGGTCTTCGAGATAGGCGACGAAACGGGATGCCTCCATCATGGTTGCTTCCGCATCTGCCGCTCAACTCGCCCACGATGTGGCCGTTCACGCCAAGATGCGACAGGGCAATCTGAGTTCGCCGTCAAGCGATCATCTTCGGTGTGGTGAAGGTGATCACCGGGCGTGACGCTTGCTCCGTCGCCTTTGGTCCGAAGGTCCTTCACCGGATCTCCCCTTGTCGTAGTCCGCGGCAGTTCGCCCACACCTCTTCCCCTTCTGTCGAGCTGCTCTTTTCGGCCTCGTCGAAAGATGATTCCCCGCGGTCGTCAAGCCAAACTCGGGGGGCTTAGGTGCTGCGCATCTTTTCGTCGACGTTGAACCGACGAGGCGATCAACCTCCACCGCCAGGCGAGACCGCTCCTAGCGCAGCAGCAAGGATCGTCGGAGGCATGGACAGATTCGTCTCGACCAAGGAACCCGGAAATCAGGCTTCCTCTTCCCCCGATCGTCAATGAGCAACCCCGACGCCGCCCGTTGGGTTCTCGCTCGCGGGTCTCGACATTGTCGCCTCGACTAAGCGGGCACTCCGTAGAGAGAGCTCCACCCTTGACCGACGTTCAGCAGATGCGAGGACACCCCGGCCCCCAACCCGAGAAGAGCCGCCGCACCGAACTGGACGTCCTCGTCGAGCCTTGTCTTCTGCACCAGGAGCGAGCCCGCGAGCTCGGTTGACCCGATCGATGCATGCGCGGCGTTGGCTTTGACATGCTTATCGAAGTATCGCGTGACGACCTCGTCGAACCCCAGCCGACGAAGTCCATCGCCGTGAAGCTGATGTCGGCGAGTACGGATCGGTCTCGGTCGAGATGTCTCCGAGCCAGACGATGCCGATCGCCTTGCCCGACTCGACGACCGGCAGACGGCGTATGTTCTTGGCTCGCATGAGCCCGATCGCTTCGTGAACACTGTCCCTCGGCAAGGTGATGGCGACCTCCGGCGTGAAGACTTCTCTTACTTTCGTGCTCGTTGGGTCCATGCCCTTCGCCGCGGCTCTGATCGCGAGGTCCCGATCGGTGACGATGCCGAGAAGTCGGCCCTTCTTGGTTTCCACGATGACGTCGCCGATCTCGCTCGTCCTCATGAGACGGGCCGCCTTTTGCACCGTATCCGTCGGGCGCACAGTGGCGAGGGCGGGTGACATGACCTCACGCACCTCACGCAAGTCGATCGTCTGAGAGGATGGCGCGTTCCGAAGGGGGCGCACCCGCCCCGCCAGTCGGGCGACTCGGCCGGGGAGCTGCTGGTCCCCCCGGGCATTCGTCTTGACCCCGACGACATAACCGACCGCGAAGATGACAACGCCGAGAACTCCCATGCTCTCCCGTAGCCGGCTATGCCGCGAGTATCGTGAGTTCCGCATCCCGAAGTCCTAGCAGTGGATCTCTTCTAGCTCGGCCACGAGCTGAGTCAGTCCGTATTGGCGGGGGCGAGGCGAGTCTGATCTCAACCATGTCATCGGAACATGCGAGCGCCAAATGAGTCGAATCCAGGAACCTGCTTCTGGCCTCCAGGTGCTGGACGACGAGGCGCGACTGGCCATCATCGCGTCTTCCCGGCGAGCGGCTCACGGCAGATCGACCGGCGCCAAACGCTCCGAGCTTGTTGCTCAGCGAGCGCTCCGCATCCTCGTCCTCGCTGGCAGCCTCTTCACTCGTTTGGTCTGCGCCCTGTTCGTCTTCAGGAAGGCCCTCCTTCGATGGGTCTGCGGGAGGCAGCCCGTCTGGACCTTCTGGGGGAACTCTTTCCGTCATGGCGTCGCTCCTTTCATCCCTTGATCGCCCGGGGTCGGATCTTCTCCTACGTCCCCTAGCCCGACCCGTCGGCTCCATCGTCCCGTTCAGGGCTCGGCAACAGGCGATGGAAACCCCCGGGCACCAAGTCCATCGGTATGCATCAAATACTCGAGGCCACCGTTGACCGGGGCTGAACGCCAGGTGAGGCCACTGAAGGGCCAACCATCCATCCATCCCGCCACCGATCGGGTACTGCTCCCGTCAGGCTCCACCAGGTACACGGCAGTCCATCCCTCACGGGGAGCCGCTTCTTCGAAGGCCAACCCTCCGACTGCATCACATCGGGAGACCATTCGAGGTCCCCCCGTAGTCGCATCTCGTGGATACCGTCTCGAGGTCGATGAGGCTCACGTCGCGCCCCCCGTCGGGTGTCGTCTCCCGGATGTCGCATCCGTAGGGTCGCCCTCGAGAGCCTCCGAAGTAGAAGCGGGGCCCACCGACTTCACGAGGCCCCGTCATGCCGCGGCTTACCCTTCCGCCCCAAAGAGATCGCTGCATCTAAGTCCCCAGATCTAGTGGCAGGAGGTGGTGCCGGAGTCCGCGTAGGGCGAAGATCCTTCGACCAGGAATCGCCAGTCGTAGCTGCCGTTCCTCAGCACGAGCCGCAGCACGCCGAAGGTCGACGACACAGCAGTCACGCTGTTGGGGCGACGCGAGCCGACGGGAGCGAGTCCACCGTGGCTCTTGCCTCCGGTCCCCACGACCCATTGCACGATGCCGTTCGGATCCGCGTTGCCGTCCGGGTCCTGCGGTGAGTAGCGCTCGTAGAAGTGCTTGTCTCCGCTCAGCACGATCTCGACCGCGTGGGCGTACAGGTCCTCCCAGAACGGCTTGAGGGTGGCTTTCGGCCCTCCGCCGTTGGCCGTCGATGCGAACCGAGGCTCGTGCATCAAGGCGATCGTGCAGGAGGCGCTTGACGCGCCGAGGTCGCTCTCCAGCCAGTCGTTCTGCGCGCCGCCCTGCCCACAGGCCCCGGGGATCCTCGAGCACTCGGAGTTCAAGGCGATGACGTGCCACGAGCCGATGTCGAAGCTGTAGTAACCCCGGTTCGGATCCGAAGCCGATGCCTGATGCGGCGCGAGCTGATCGGCGAAGTAGGTGAGGTAGCCGTCGGGGCCTGCAGCCCCACACCCCGTTCCCCTCGACCCGTACTCCTCGTCCGCGAGGATCGGGTGGGTGATCCCCTTGAAGTCGCCCCAGCTCGGATCGTAGCTCTCGTTGAATGCGCTGAGACCACCGCACTCGTACTGCTGGTCTCCCAGCGTCAGTACGTGATCGGCCCCCGAGAGCAGCCTGGCAGTGTGCTTGTGCCGGCATCTGTTGGCCGTACCGCCGCCAGAGTTGAACGAGGCGCCCGCCGGGTCACACGCGATGTCGCCTGCGGACATCACGACGAAGCTCTGACTCGATGCCGAATCGGTCGTGATCTGCAACGGTTGCGACGGCGCCGAGGTGCCCCCGTCATTGAATGCCCGGACCCTGTACGAGTACGTGGTATCAGGCTGAACCGTCACGTCGCTGTAGGCGCGCCTCTTCACGGTCGCGAGACGGGTGCCGTCACGGAAGACTTTGTAGCCGCCGGCCCTCGCCGAGGCATTCCATGTGAGATCGACCCGCGTCGCCGTTGCGATGGCGTCCAGGCCTGAGGGCGCCGCCGGCGGTTTCGCAGCATCTCCTTGTTCGCAGCCACCGGTGGTGTCCCCCGCATCGGCCGTGCATGTGTCAGTACCACGTTGACCCCGAACGAGATCTTCACCGTCACCGTCCACCGCGTTGAGGTCATCATTCCCGATGCCCCCGCGGAGCTCGTCGTGCCCCGTGTTCCCCCAGATCCGGTCGCCGCCAGAGGACCCTCGCACTAGATCGCCGTGCGCGCCGCCCTTGAGACGATCGCTCCCGGACCCCCCGATGATCTCGTCGCGACCCTGGGCGCCGCGGATGACGTCGTCGCCAGCCATGCCGAATAGGCGGTCACGCCCGCCGAACCCGCAGATCACGTCGGCCCCCGGCGTTCCGCGCAGTCGGTCGTTCCCAGGCGTGCCCGTGATCGTGCAGCGGTCGCCGCGCCCCGATGCGCCGACGGCCGACACGGCGACAGCTGGTTGCAGGGTCGACGAACCCGCGATCGCCATCGCGAGCACGGCCACGACCATCCGGAGGTTCGGCATCTCTCGCGTCGTCCGCCACCTCTCGGGACGCCGGTCGCGGGGTAATTCGCAGGCTTGCACTCTGATGTCCTTGTTGCCGCGCAACATAGGCCTCCCCGACCGGAGCCACGGACCGGCTGGCTCTCGTCGGCCTCTCGGTCCAGGACAACCGTGAACGTACCCTGTGACCTCGCCTGTCGCCAGGATCTGATCGGGCTGACGCGTCGGAGATGATGGTCGCTGACCCAGGTGCCGGTTCGATTCGGCTCGCGCGTGCTCCGGGATGTCGAGCTCTTCCATGACGGCGCGCACCCGATCGGCGATCTCGTCACGGATGGCTCGCAGCTCCTCGAGGGCAGGCGGCTGAGCTGCCCGCCGGTCGGGAGGAATGTGCGGAGCATGGGCCCACCGGTCATCGCCCCGGACGTCGTGGGCGCACTTGGCGTGAGATCATCCGCCGGTCGTGCCAGGCTCCGCTCGAAGGGCATCATCACGCCGGATGAGGCTCGTCGGCTCGAGCGGAGGCGAGAGAAAAAGATCCGCGAGCAAGAGCGTGCGCGGCGGCGACAAGACGGGAGAAGCGCGGCGTCGCGCACGCCGCAAGACGCACCGCGGTGATCGGGCGGACTGAGAAGAGCGGGCTCATCGCCCGCTATGCGAAGCGGTATGGGCGTGACTGAGGATGAGATAGGTCACCAGCTCGACGCGAGTCTTCGCCGGACGCAACGCGAGTCCAACCTCGAAGCCCTAAGGGAGGCGGCTCCAGATCGAGGGCCAGGGCACCGTCGTCCGAGCCGCATGCATATAGCAAGTTCGACCGGCTCAATCGTGGTCGCGGCATCGGTTGCTCCACGCTTGAAATGTATGCAAGTATCGCCCTCAGATACCCGCGCGGGTGTCCAGGTCGAAGGGGGACCTTCATGCGGAGAACCCGGATCGTTGTCGTCGCGATGTCGGCGGTCGTGGTGCTCCTCCCGCCCTTGTTGTCGGAGGCCGTGAATGGCAGCCCGGGTGGCTCGCAAGTATCGACGCGGCGTTCGGTCGAATCCGGACCCGCGAGAGTGCCGTCGGGCAAGGCCGATTTTGCTGAGCTCGGCCGGCTCTCGGGGCGAGAACTCAAGCTATGGGCGTCCCGCTTCCTCCAAGATCCGACCAGTGACGGATTCCTGCATTCTGAGATCGAGTGTCAGACGGCCGCCGGTGCCACACCGGACCTGAAGCTGGACTGCGACAGCCAGCTCCCCAACAACGAGCCTGACATCGAGGTCGATCCAGAAGATCCTGATCACATCGTGGCGAGCTCCAACGACTACGACTCCTGTTGCGACGGCTTCTACACGTCGTTCGACGGGGGCGAGACATGGGCGCAGGGAAACCTGTCGGCGGAAGACACGAGGCGCATCGGGAGCGACCCGGTGACCGTGTTCGAGCCGAAGTCCGGCAACGTCATCCACGCGTCGCTCAACTTCCTCATCACGAGGGACGGGTTCTCGAAGGACGGTGACGTGGTCGTATCGATCTCTCGCGACGGAGGGCTCACGTGGCGGCGACCGGTCGTGGTCGCGGACGGACAGGGCAAGGACACGTCACGCCGCCAGCTGTTCAATGACAAGGAGTGGATCGTCGCTGATACAGACCCCGGTTCCCCCTTCTACGGCCGGACGTACATGACCTGGTCGGCCTTCTTGCTGCGTAACGGCGAGTACGCAGAGTCGGCGATCATGGAGGCGCATAGCGACGACGGCGGTCGCACGTGGTCAGCCCCGCAGGAGATCAGTGGCTCCGCGCCGTTCTGCGACATCCAGTACGAAGGCCCGACCGGCGATTGTGACCAGGACCAGTACTCCGTTCCGACAGCCGCACCCGATGGCTCCGTATACGTCGCGTTCGAGAATGAGCAGAACTCCGCGATCCAGGAACCACTCGACGCGTTCCCGAATCCGCGTGAGACCCACGACTCGCAGTATCTCGTCGTCAAGTCCGTCGACGGGGGTGTGACGTGGTCCGATCCGGTGATCGCGGCAACCCTCGAGGACGGACGAAGCGACTACCCGGTGAACGTGGACAAGCGACGGACGCTCACCGGATATCAGGTTCGCGTTAACTCTGCCGGCAACATCGTCGCCGGTCCGACTGGGACGCTGTACCTGGTGTGGTCGGACAACCGCAACGGCACGCCGGATCGCAAGGAGGCCGTCACCAACACCGACATCTTCCTCACCACCTCCAATGACGGAGGGGACACCTGGAGCGCTCCGATCACGGTTGCATCGAACCCTGGGGATCAGTGGTTCCCATGGGTCGACGCTCATCCCACGACCGATGAGATCGCGATCGTCTACCACACCCGCAACCAAGGCACTACGCACCTCTACAACACCGTCGTGTCGAGGGGGACACCGGCCGCGTTGACCCGGACACGGGTGTCCACTCAGCCATCCGATCCCACGCGAGCCGTATTCTTCAAAGCGGAAGTCAAGGGATGTTTCTCGTGCGCCACCTTCATGGGTGACTACAACCGGCTTGCCTATGGACCCGATGGCACCGTGCACGCGACGTGGACCGACATGAGCCGAGAGTATCGGCGAGCTAAAAACCCGCCGAAGTACTTCCAGTTCATCTTCTACCGGCGCCTGCCGTAGCCGCGAACCGTCGCGGCGCGGAGACGGACCGCCTGGTTAGGTCCCCGCTGACCCGCCCGTCCGGTCGAGCTGCTGCCCCGTGCGAGGGACGTTCAGATGTTCGACGACGTGCGCGCGGTACCGAGCCCGTACGCCGACCACGATCAGGGGGTCGGCGCCGAGAGCTTCGTCGGGCGACGTCCGCAAGATGAGACACCGGGGTTGACCCGATCGCGGCTTCCGTCGACTGACACGTCGCTTGGGCGACCCGGCCGCGAACAGCTCGGCCTCGATCATCACAACGCGGTCGGACCCGGGCGGACGGAGGCCGTCGCCCCGCGCTCCGCCGGGTGCTCGACGAGCGCCACGACGCGGGAGGCCATGAACCGCGCGGTGCGCACCGGGGTGCCGCCGCGGGTGATCTCCGCCACCTCGACGATCGTGCGGCCGGTCGTGACCTCGACCCGTCGCCCCGCGCGCGTGGCCGTCACCTCGAACGTCTGCACGCCGGTGCCGACGTCGACCGTCACCTCGACTCGGTCGCCTCGCACGCGGCCATCGTAGCCCTCCGCCGCGACAGCCGGGTCCGAGGCGACGCACGGGCAAAGCAACCGTGTGTCGAGTTCGATCCGCGGGCCAGAAGACCGTGTGTCGCAGATTCGGATCTGGATCGCGCATGTCGTCCGGTTCGGGACGTTTCGCGTACGGAGACGCCACCCAGGACTGCTCATGAGATCTCCTGATGATCAGGTTGTCGGGGGGCCGGAAGGTAACTCAACCGGCTTGGGCAACCAGGGGTAACACCGGCGCCCCTCGAGGCAGTTCAGGTTTCGGGATGACCGCTTCGTGGTGCGAGCCTAAGATTCGGCCTGTCGATGGACTGTCAAGCGTGCGGAACGCCGAACGAGGCAGGGCCGCAAGTTCTGTGGGGAGTGCGGGGCGTCTTCTCGCTCGGACCTGTGCGCGCCTGTGGCGCGCCGAACCCTCCGACGTGAAGTTCTGTGGCGAATGCGGATCCTCGCTCCTCGACTGGGGACCGTCGGCGACCGAGCTCGCCCAACGCCTGCCGGCGGGAACCGAACGGCGACTCGTCTCCGTGCTGTTCGTCGATCTGGTCGGGTTCACGACGCTGTCGGAGCAGCGCGACGCCGAGGACGTGCGCGCGCTGCTCGACACCTACTTCGAGACCGCGCGCACGGTGATCGAGCGGCACGGCGGCGCGGTCGAGAAGTTCATCGGCGACGCGGTGATGGCGGTGTGGGGCACGCCCGTGGCCCACGAGGACGACGCCGAACGGGCGGTGCGCGCGGCGCTCGAGCTGGTCGACGCGGTCGAGGCGCTGGGCGAGGTCGGACGGCGTCGCCCCTCCAGGCGCGGGGCGGCGTCCTCACCGGCGAGGCCGCGACCATGCCGGGCGCCGTGCACCAGGGCATGGTCACCGGCGACATGGTCAACACGGCCTCTCGTCTGCAGTCCGCCGCCGAGCCCGGCAGCCGTCTACGTCGGCGAGGCGACCTTCCGCGCCGCCTCCCGTGCCATCGCCTTCGAGGAGGTCGGCGCGCTCGCCGTGAAGGGCAAGGAGCCGACTGTCCACGCATGGCGGGCCCTGCGGGTGGTCGCCGAGCGGGGCGGCGCGAACCGGATGGCGATCGAGCCCCCGTTCGTCGGGCGGGACGGAGGAGCTCCGCCTGCTGAAGGACATGCTCCACGCGACCGGCCGCGACGGCAAGGCGCGGGTCGTGTCGGTCATCCGGGATCGGCGGCATCGGCAAGTCGCGTTTGGCGTGGGAGCTGGAGAAGTACACCGACGGGCTCACCGAGACCATCTGGTGGCACCACGGTCGATGCCCCTCCTACGGCGACGGCATCACCTTCTGGGCGCTCGGGCGAGATGGTGCGGATGCGCGCACAGATCGCCGAGGGCGATGCGCCGCTCGAGGCGCGCGCGAAGCTCGCGGCGTCGGTCGCGCAGCACGTCCCCGACCCGGACGAGCGCGCCTGGGTGGAGCCCCGGCTCGCATTCCTCCTGGCGCTCGAGGAACGACCGCCCGGCGGTGGCGAGGAGCTCTTTGCAGCGTGGCGGACCTTCTTCGAGCGGATCTCGGCCGCCGGCACCGTTGTGATGGTCTTCGAGGACCTGCAGTGGGCCGATCCGGGCCTGCTCGACTTCGTCGGGTTCCATGCTCGAGTGGTCGCGGACCCACCCGATGTTGGTGCTGACGCTGTCGCGTCCCGAGCTCGCTGACCGGCGCCCGGGGTGGGGGGTGGGTCAGCGCGCGTTCACGTCGGTCCACCTCGAACCGCTCTCCGACGAGGCGATCGAGGAGCTGGTTCGCGGACTCGTGCCGGATGCGCCCGGAGATGCCGCGACCAGGATCGTCGAACGCGCGGAGGGCGTTCCGCTGTACGCGGTGGAGACGATCCGAATGCTCGCCGATCGCGGGATCCTTCGCGCCGGAGAGGTCGCATACGAGCTTGTCCAGCCGCTCCGGGATCTCGAGGTGCCCGAGACGCTCCAGGCCCTGATCGCCTCGCGCCTGGATGCCCTGGACCCACGAGACCGGGCCTTGATGCAGAACGCGGCCGTCCTCGGGAAGAGCTTCACGATCGAGGCGCTCGCCGCCGTCTCCGGGCAGGATCCGGGAACGTTCGAACTTCGGCTTCACGAGCTGATACGACGGGAGTTCTTGCTCCTGGAGGCGGATCCGCGCTCGCCCGAACGGGGGCAGTACGCGTTCACGCAGAGCCTGATCCGCGAGGTCGCCTACGGCACTCTCTCGAGAGCGGATCGCCGGAGCCGACACCTCACGGTGGCCCATCATTTCGAGGCTGCCGGAGATGAGGAGCTCGCCGGAATCGTGGCCGCCCACTACGTCGAGGCACTCAACGCTACAACTGTAGGACCCGATGCCGACGCGCTGGCGGCCCGGGCGCGCGACTGGCTCACACAGGCATCCGAACGAGCCGTCTCGCTCGGTTCACCCGAGCAAGCGCTCGCGTTCACCGAGCAGGCGTTGCAGCTCACCGAAGACGGCGATGAAAGGCGCACCCTTCTAAATCTGGCTGCCGATGCGGCCCGCGACGCGGTGCGATCTGACGATCGGGAGCGATACCTCCGTGAAGCAGCCGAGCTCGCCCGTATCGCCGGGGACCCGATCGCTGAGGCGCAGATCCTCGGGCGATTGATGGACGCGTTCTTCGACGCAGACAACAAGGCTGCCATCGTCGAGCTCGGGGAGTCGATGGTCACTCGTCTCGGGGCCGCCGCGGAGCCGACTATCCGCGTGGAGGTAGCGACGGCGACCGAAGCCATCGCCTACCTCCGGGGAGACTACGAGGAGTCTCTTCGGGCGCTGGACGATCAGCTGGCCTTGCTCGAGTCATTGGAGGACACACCCCGTCTCATGCGGACTGTGACCAGAAAGGCGATCACACTCGGGCTCGTCGGCCGCCACCGCGAGGCAAGCGTCCTGATGAGGGGCGGGGTGGAGACGGTTCGCCGAGGCGATGATCTCCGACAACTCGTCGAGTCGCTCGGGTCCGCCTCGCTGGTGCTCGCGGGAGATGACCCTCGAGGCGCGTTCGACGCCCTCCTTGAGGCGATCTCGATCGCCCGGAAGGCAGGCTATGGAACGAGTGAGCTTCACATCCTTGCGAACGGGGTCGAGTTCGCCGTGGAGCTCGGAGAGTGGGCGGTGGCTGACGATATGCTCGCTCGGCTGCAGGAGATGCCGTGGATGGCGGCCCCCGAGGCGTTTGCGCCGTCGATCGGAGAAGCGCTGCTTGCCGCGTACCGCGGCGATCCTGAAATGGCCTCAGGCGCGATGGCCTCCGTCGGGGAATGGGGGAATCCGATGGCCAGGGCCTGGGTGCACCGCGTTCGTTCTGTGGTCCTCACCCAAGGTGGAGACCCCGGGGCAGGGTTCGATGCCGCGATGGCGGCGATCGCCGAGCAACCGTCGGGGCCAAACAGCATGCTCGCCCTGTGGGCAGCGGGCCGGTCCGCGCTCTGGTCTACCCAGCAGCTGCCGCTCGCGACCGAGCGGATCCAGTTGGCGCTAGAGGCGACGACGGTGCTGCGAAGCGCCTGGGTCGATGGCGTCCGGGCGAGCCTCGAGGCCGCCATGGCGGGACTCGAGGGGCGCCGCCAGGAGGCGGTCGACGGCTTCGAAGGCGCACTTAGGGTATGGAAGGCCATGCAACTCCCGTTCGACCACGCGATGACGGCTGGCGACGCCGTGACAGTGCTAGGCGCCGATGCGCTTCCTCCCGATGCGATCGACGAGGCGAAGGCGTTCCTGGATGGGATCGGCGCCGCTCCCCTGCTATCGCGTCTCGCCGACGCGCGGGCTAGCACGCCTCATCGGCCCCAAACACCGGACCAGGCGGCGAGCACGAGCTGAAGGGCGTGCCCGGCCCAACGAGTCTTGAGTTTCGGAGGCTGCTGTACCTCGTCACTGAGCCCGCGGACTCTCAACGACATCTGGGTAGTCGACTTGTGGACCAGCGAGGAGGAGCACACCAAAAGCTCTCCATGCACCCGAGGTACAGCCCTACATGCAAAGACCTGCCGTTGCTGAAGGGGATGCCGGAGCAAAGCGAGGTACAGGCTCCACGGGGCAAAGGCCTTCCTGACAGCTGAAGCGGCGCTCGCGTTGGATGAACTCACTGTCACGCCCCGACTGCCTGGCACCGCCTTGGGCTACATGAGGAACCGACCGTCGGGAACCCGTAGCGTCACCAGAGCGAGATGACCTGCCTCTATCCGGACTTCGTTAGACGACAGACGCGGACCGCGCGAGAGCGACGCCCTCCGCCGAGTTCATCGCTCTTCCCTCATGCCACAAGGCGTCGATCCGATCAGCGGAAAGCATCTTCTTGACGAGTTCGAGCGGATTCTCAAGCGTGATTAGTGCTCGGGGAGCTCCGCCGCCAGCCACCTCCCGCAGGCGATCCGCGGCACCGGCCAGCTTCACCCCGCGCTCTGGATCCCCTTCGTGTATCGCAAGCACGCCAAGGGCTTCAACCGCCACGGCGCTCCACCCTCTCGCCCCTACTCGCTCAGCTCGGTCGAGCGATCGGAGCATCATCGATCGGCCTCCTTCGTAGTCCCCGGTTCTCAGCGCCACGGCGGCGAGCTGCCCTGAGGCCCATGTGATGCCCCACTGGTCCCCCGCCTCCTCGAACGTCTTGAGGCTCTGCTCGGTGAGCGATCTACCCGCCTCCATGTTGCCCTCTTCCATGCTGACGATCCCCAAGGCCGTCTTGGCATGGGCCTGGCGGACCGGCTCGCCGAGCTCCCCGTACAACTCGATGGCGCGTTCGAGCAGTGCCCTCCCGAGCACGAGTTCGGAAGCCATCATGTGGGCGAATGCGAGGTTGTACGAAGCCTCGGCCTCGGTTCGCGGGTCCTCGATCTCGCGGGCGATGTCCAGACTCTCCTCGTAGAACGCCCGCACGTTGTTCCGGTCGTTCGTGAAGTACGCCAAGCTACCCCGCGCACCGAGTGCCTTCGCTCTAACAGCCGAGCGAGCATCCGGCGTGGGGAGGGCAAGGATCTCGTCGAGCCAGCGCGTCCCTTCGGCGATCCGGTTCCTGACCTGCCAGAAACGCCACATCGCCGCAGCGATCCGCATTCCCGTCTCGGCGTCGCCGATCTCGATCGCCCAGCCGAGAGCGGCACGCACGTTATCGTGCTCCTCCTCAAGGCGGCCCAGCCACGGACTGCCTGCACTGAGGAACTCCGACTCCGCGGCCTCGATGAGCGCGCGGACGTGCTCGGCGTGCCGACGGTGGATCTCGCCTGCCTCGGGGAGGCGGTCGAGCTGCTCCGCGCCGAACTCCCGGATCGTTCCGAGCATCCTGAACCTCACCCCACCGTTTGCGTTATCCGCCCGCATCACCAGGCTGTTGTCGACGAGGATCCCGAGCACGTCGATCACCGGTCGCACGAGCCCATCTGCGCATACCGCCTCGGCCGATTCCAGCGAGAACCCTCCGGAGAAGACCGAAAGCCGCGCAAAGAGACGGCGCTCGTCGTCGTCCAGCAGATCGTGGCTCCATGCGATCGCTGTCCAGAGCGTCCGCTGACGATCCGGAAGGTCGCGGGGCCCGCCTTCGAGCAACGGAAGTCGCTGCTCGAGACGATCGAGGAGCCCGTGCGGACTGAGCAGGTTCATCCGACTCGCGGCGAGCTCGAGGGCGAGAGGAAGGCCGTCGAGCCGTGCGACGATGCCGGCGACATCCGCGGCGTTACTCTCGTCGAGCGTAGCTCCCTTCCGCACGGCACCGGCCCGCTCGACGAACAGGCGCACCGACTCGCACTCCATCAGCGCACCGGGGTCGGACATGGCCGCATCAGGAAGCGGAAGCGGCTCCACCAGATACTCGTGCTCGCCTGTGAGGTGCAGCTGCGCGCGGCTGGTCGCGAGGATCGTGAGCCCGGGAGCGGCGTCGAGGAACCGCCCGACGACGGGTGCAGCCTCGACGACCTGCTCGAAGTTGTCCAACACCAACAGCATCGTGCGCCCGCGAAAGTGGTTGTCGAGTGCGGCGAACAGGTCCTGACCGGGATCATCTCGCACGCCAAGCGTGACCGCGATAGTCGAGGGCACGAGGGCCGCAGCCGTCGTCTCGCTCAGGTCGACGACGAACGCCCCGTCCTGGAACCGCTGGAGCTCGGAAAGGGCCGCCCGGAGCGCGAGGCGGGTCTTGCCCGTTCCACCTGGCCCGGTGAGCGTCACCAACCTGGTTCGGTCGAGGAGGTCTCCGATCTCGGCGAGCTCTCGCTCCCGGCCCACGAACGATGTGCGCGCGGGCCGGATGTTCGTCGGGGCGGAGCCGGCGAGAGTCCTGATCGGCGGGAAATCACAGACGAGGCCGTCGACAACGATGTCGAAGAGCGCTCGCTGGTCACCGAAGTCTTTCAACGCGTGGGTCCCCAACCCACGGATGGCGACGCCCTCGGGGAGGGTGTGTTCGACGAGCACCCGAGTCGCATCCGAGATGAGAATCTGACCGCCATGTCCGGCGGCCGCGATGCGAGCGGCGAAGTTGACGTCCACCCCGACGTAGTCGCCGCCGCCGAGCACACCCTCCCCGGTATGCATGCCCATCCGTACGCGTACGCCGCGTCCATGCGGCCAGTTCGCGGTCGCCAGCTCGCGTTGAGCTCGGACCGCAGCCCGGAGCGCATGGGTCGCCGTGCGGAACACCGCGAAGAACGCGTCTCCCTCGGTCCGGACCTCGTTGCCGTCTTCCGCCGTGATGGCCTCGCGGACGATGTTCGCGTGGAGATCCTGTACTGCAAGATAGCCCTCGCCGAGCTCACGCAGCGATCGGGTCGACCCTTCGATGTCGGTGAAGAGGAACGTGATTGTTCCTATAGGCAGTTCGGACACGTGCGCCTCCGCACTCGAGCATCGGACAATTCTAGTTTTCGCAGCGTCCTCTGCCAGCGGTGCCAGGGTGACCTCCAGCGCACCATCCTCGGGAAGACATAGGGCGTCGACGCCGATCCCCTCTTTACCTGTTCAATGCCGATGGACGCTCAGGGCTGACGACCGCCTGCTCTTCCGTCTCGCTTCGGTCTCTGGACCACCCCAGCTAACGACTCGACGAGCAGCCACCCGACCATCGGCCCGGCGAAACCTCTACACGCGCACCCTGCCTTCAGGAGACCGGTGTTCCGATGAGGCGCTCTGCGGGCAGGGAGCTACCGGACGGGGAAGGGTCAGGTGGGAAGGAAGGTGCCCACGGCGCGAGCACACACAGTGCCCGACCCGTCCCTGAGCTCGCCCTCCGCGCGTGCGATTCGCCGACCAACGTGCACCATGCGCGCGTCCACCTGCACCTCGCCGAGCCCCACGGCACGAAGGTAGTCCATCCGGAGGTCCACCGTGGCCCAGTCGCGGTCGGTCGCCGCAATCACGGCGAACGTGAGAGCGGTGTCGAGCAGCGTGGCCAGCGCCCCGCCGTGAGCCCTGCCCGTGCCTGCCCCGTTCTCGACCGAGGGGAACAGGGTCCCCTCGATGCGCACGCCTTCCTCCAGCGCGCGCACGGCCAGTGCTCCCATCAGGGCGTGCAAGGGCGCCTCGTCCAGAAAGCGTTGCAGTGTCTGCTCGTCGGTCACGTCGGTCCTTCTGCGGGCGGGCGGTAGTATCACACGCTCGCGGCACCCGCCCGAGTTACCAGGAGAGAGGTGGCAGGTCACAACGTGGGGCTCAAGCTCGACCACGTGATCGTATGGGGAGACGTCGACCGCGTCGGCGCCGACGTCTCGCGGGCGCTCGGACTCGAACCCGTGGATGGCGGGGTACATCCTGGGATCGGCACACGCAACGCGCTGTTCGCGATGGACGGGAACCGTTTCCTCGAGGTGCTCGGGCCCGATGCGGCACAGGGAACCCGAGCCTGGGGCCCCGGCGATGACCATCCCGACGGCGCCCTGTGGTGGTGGGTCGCGCGCACGCGGTCGCCGCTCCACGATGTGCGTCACCGGCTCGCCGAGCTCGGCGTCGCATCGGGTCCGATCGAGCGGGGCTCACGCATCCGAGCCGACGGGGAGCGAATCGAGTGGGAGACGGTCGACCCGCCGCCCGAGCCGTACGGCATCGCGCTCCCGTTCGTGATCCACTGGAAGGAAGGGCCACCGCTCCAAGGACTGACAGACGTCTGCGAGTTGCGAGAGCTGCGCCTGCGCCACCCCGATGTGCCGGGACTGCACGCGATACTCGACGGCCTCGGCCTCGGTGCCCTCGAGGTCGAGCGCGCAGGGACCCCTGGGTTCAGCGCCGCCATCACTGGCCCCGCTGGAAATATGGAGCTCACTACCCCATGAAGGCCGTCCACTTTGAGCAGCACGGAGGGCCCGAGGTGCTGAGACTGGGCGAGGTCCCGACGCCTGAGCCAGGGCCGGGCGAGGTCTTGGTCAGGGTGGAGGCGTGCTCGCTGAACCATCACGATGTCTTCACCCGACGCGGCATGCCGGGCATCCGCGTACCGATGCCGATGGTGCCGGGCTGCGACGGTGCTGGTCGCGTCGCCGTTCTCGGCCCCGACGTGCAGGAGTGGACCGAGAGCGACCGCGTCCTGATCGACCCGCTGATCGGCTCGACCGGGATGATCGGCGACACGGCGTGGGGCGCCTGCGCCGAATTCGTTTGCGTGCGTGCGGAGCAGTTGATCGCGCTGCCCCACGACGTGGATGCCTCGATGGCATCGTGCCTGCCCGTCGCCTATGGCACCGCCCAGCGCATGCTCGTCACGCGCGGCTGTGTGCACGAAGGAGAGACCGTCCTGATTCTCGGCGCGAGCGGCGGAGTGGGTACCGCGTGCGTGCAGCTTGCGAAGTCACTCGGCGCCACAGTGATCGCGGTCGCTAGCACGGCCGAGAAGTGTGCGCGGCTGCAGGCGCTCGGCGCCGACGAGACTGTGAACTCCTCGGTGAACGACATCGTCGAACACGCTCGGCGCACCACCGGCCGGTTGTTCTCAGGAGGCGGCTACGACGTGGTCGTGAACTTCACGGGCGGCGACACGTGGGCGCCGTCGCTCCGCTGCACGAAGATGGGCGGACGAGTACTCACGTGCGGCGCGACGGCGGGCTACGACCCGCCCACTGATCTCCGCTACATCTGGACCGGCGAACTCGACGTCCGCGGCTCCGACGGCTGGGAACGCGACGACCTGATCGCCTTGCTCGATGCCGTTCGCAGAGGTCGCCTGAAGCCCGTGATCGACCGGGTGCTACCGCTCGACCGGGCCATCGAAGGATTGCGGCTGCTCGAAGGGCGAGCGGTCTTCGGCAAGGTCGTGATCGCGCCTTGAGACCTGTTGGGCCGAGGCCCACGAGCCTCGCGACGCTCCACGATTCCTCGCTCGGCCTCGACCGGCCTGCCCTGATCGATCTGTCCGTCGACCCGACGTTGCGCCTCACTTACGACGAGCTCGACAGCCTCATGGCCCGGGTGGCGGGCGGGCTCGCCGCACGGAGCATCGGCCACGGCGACCACGTCGGCATCCTCGCCGAGAACTCCGCTCGCTGGGTGGTCGCGTTTTTCGCGATCCTGCGGCTCGGGGCGGTCGCCGTACCGCTGAGCCCGCGGCTTCCCGACGGCATGCTCCACGCTGTTGCTATGGACGCCGACGCCCGCCTGGTGTTGACCGACGCCGCCAACGCGTCGCGGCTTCCCGACTCCCCACCGACGCAGGACATCGACGCCGACGACCTGCTCGGGCCGATGGTAGCGCCCGCACCGGTCGATCCCGACGACACAGCGATCTTGCTGTACACAAGCGGCTCGACCGGCCGGCCCAAGGGTGCGCTACTGAGTCACCGGAGCCAGCTCTTCACGCTGGAGTCATGGGCGAGCGTCGAAACGAGTCGCACGATGACGCGGACGCTGGTGGCCGCGCAGCTGTTCCACAAGAATGGCCTCGGCGAGACGAAGCTCGGGCTGTGGCTCGGGGCCGAGGTGGTGTTGCAGCGGCGATTCGACGCGCGCGCCTACCTCCAGGCGGCCGCGGCTCTGGAGTGCTCGACGCTCTCGGGTGTGCCGACGATGTTCGCGCTGATGATGGCCGAGCACGAACTGCTGGGGCGGCTTGACCTCACGTGCGTTCGCGGGCTCGAGATTGGTTCCGCGCCGCTCACCGAGGCTCTTCTCGAGCGGGTACGCAGTGCCTTCCCGAAGGCCGCCATCTACAACTCCTACGGCACCACCGAGGTGGCCGCCATCTTCGGCGATCACCATCCGTCGGGCGGGCCGGCCCCCAGAACGTCGATCGGCTATCCGCTGGAGACGGTCGAGGTGCGCCTGGTCGGCGACGACGGTGCCGAGGCGAACCCCGGCGAGCTCTGGGTGCGCTGCGAAGGTGTGATGAGCGGCTACCTGAAAGCGCCCGAGCAGACGCGTGCCAAGCTCGTCGAAGGCTGGTGCCGCACGGGCGATGTGATGGTGCGAGACGACGATGGCTGGTTCCACTTCGTGGGCCGCACGGACGACATGTTCGTGTGTGGAGGCGAGAACGTGTACCCAGGCGCTGTCGAGCAGATGCTGGAGTGCCATCCGTCGATCCGCCAGGCAGCGGTGGTTCCGGTGCCTGACGAGGTGAAAGATGCCGTGCCGGTGGCATTCGTGGTCAGGACCAAGGGAGACCTGAGCGAGGACGACGTGAAACGCTGGACCCTCGAGCACGGCCCGGCCGCCCAGCATCCTCGCGCGGTGTGGTTCCTGGACAAGCTCCCGCTCAGCGGCACCGAGAAAGTGGACCGCACGGGCCTCGTCGAAGAGGCAGCACGTCGGCGATCGATCCCTGGGGGCTGATCTCCCGCGTTTCAGGAATATGAAGCCCTGGCAGCGGTCAGTTCAGGGATCAGACGGGCATCGTCGCCTCGGGACGCGTGCATTCGTGGAACTTCGAGGAGAATCATGATTGGAGGGAAGCTTGAGCGTTTGGAATCCTGAACAACTGAGCGATCTCGGTGGCGCGGACGAGTTGGCGATCGCGCCGAGGAGCGGATGGCACTTTTTCAGCGACCCGGATCATCTGGGTCGTTCGCCACGGAGACGACATCTTCGCTCGGTCCGTGAACGGGCCGGACCGTGCCTGGTATCGGGAGCTGCGATCGAGGCGAGCGCGTCAGATATCCGCCGGCGGCGTCGAAGCCGATGTGACCGTGGAACTGTCAATCAGTCTTTGGAAGATGGGCTCGACGAGGAGTACCGACGCAAGTACGGTCGGTCTTCCTCCGCTGGTAACCGCATCACTAGCCCGGAGGCGCGATCCACGGCGCTTCAACTTGACGCCGACCTAGCCGCCCGAGGCTCCGAGGGCACCACGAGAAGCGGCACTGAGGACCGGCCGCCGTCGATCCAGGTGTTGCGCGACCGGGTTGCATGGGCACCGTTTCGGATCAACTGCGACGTCGCCGAAACAGGCCAGACGCCTTGAGCGTCTTGCTCGCCTCACTCTCCGACTTCGTCATCGCGATCTCTACGGATGGCCAACATCGCCGCGGGCCCGATGTGTCGCCGATCGGCCCGCCAAGCGGGCTCAAGGTCGTGGGCACGGAGCCGATGTTGGGATGAGTCCGAAACGCAACGAGGAGAGACGGGTGATCCGATCATCGCGATCTGTCATGGCGCGCTGCGCTGCGATTCTGGCAGCGGTGCTGCTGTTTCCCCTACCCACGATGGTCTCGCCCTCCCCGGTCGGTGCGGCGACGCTACCGACCGTCTCCGTGAACGACGTCTCGATCACGGAAGGGTCAGGTTCGAGCAAGACACTCGCCTTCACGATCACCCAGAGCGCACGAGGCAAGTCGAGGGTCTCGTTCACGACGGTCCGCGACGTCGCGAAGGCTCCCGCGGACTTCCTGGTGAAGACGGGCTCCGTCCGGTTCGCGGGGAGCAAGCTCACCAAGACCGTGTCCGTCACCATCGTCGGTGACGCTCTCGACGAGCCGGATGAGACCTTCTTCCTTGAGCTGACGGGCGCCACCGGCGCGATCATCGACGACGGCACAGGGGTCGGGACCATCGAAGACAACGATCTGCCTCCCGTCGTGCAGGTGCCCTCGACGCTCTCCGTTCCCGAAGGCCAAAACGGGGACACCACGGTCGCCACTATCGACGTCAGCCTGTCGGAGCCAAGCGGGCAGCAAGTCATGGTCGACTGGGTGACCGCTGACGGGACGGGAGCCGTGGTGGGCAGCGACTATGGGGCTGGATCGGGGACCTTGCAGTTCGCGCCCGGTGAGACCGACAAGGCCATCTTGATCAGCGTGATCGGAGACCTGTTGGCCGAAACGGACGAGACTTTCACCGTGACGATCTCCTCGCCTCAGAACGCAGACCTGGGCAACGCGACGCAGACCGTCACGATCGTCGACAACGACCCGCTGCCCACAGGGGTCCCCGTCTTCGATGTTCTCGATGTGCAGACGCGGGAAGGCGCGTCCGGGATCACCAACCTGTCCTTCACCGTGACGAGGAGCGACGATACGGCGAATGCGGTGACGGTGCACTATGCCGTTTCGAACGGGACAGGGTTCACGCCCTCGGACTACACGGTTGTTTCCGCGACCGGCACACTGTCGTTTGCGGCGAGCCAGATCAACATGACGGTGGATGTCACGGTGCTCGGCGACCGACTGCTCGAGCAGGACGAGACGCTCTACCTCACTTTGACGGACCCGTCGAGTGGTGCGATCGACGACGGGCAGGGCAGCGGCACGATCGTCAACGACGACACCCAGACGTCCGTGGTCGTGAAGGTGCGCCCGGCCAAGCACGCTGTTGTCGTTCGCGGACTGGTTTCGCCCTCACGACCAGGCAAGCACGCGGTCGTCCGGCTCTACCGCAGGGGCAGCGGACGATGGGTCCGAGTCGCCACCCGACGCACGCTGCTGAATGGCAATACGGACATCAACGGCGACGGCTTCACCGACAGCCGCTACAGGTCGAGCCTCGCGCGGGCCAAGCGCGGGCAGTGCAGGATCATCGCCACCTACCCCGGGGACGCGAACTTCGCGCGCAGCAGGAAGGTGAAGATCTTCCGCTGCTGATCTCCACCCAGGTGCTTCGTGTCCCCATCCAGCGCGGGTCCAGCCTGGCTGACACGCAGCTGCGCTCCGTGCGTGTCGCACCTTCGCCAACGGCCCCAGGCTGCACCTCTAGCGAGCGGTGGCTCGAAGGCAAACTCCAGGGCCGACTCAACGGTCAAGCGTGGCGCTCCTCGATTGGACTGCACGCAGCCAGGCGGTCGATGAAGGTCGCGCTGTAGTCCCCTGCGCCGGTTCGCCTGATGTCAGCAGCCCGACGAGGTGTCGCCCGCGTCGGAGCGACAACTATCCCGTCCCGCACCACCGAGCAGGCGATCGTTCCGGGCAACCTCGTCGACGGCGTTCAGTACGTCGCTGCCTCGACCTCCGAGCAACGTATCGCGCCCTGTGTCGGCATAAGTCCCTTGCGCGACGCCGATCGAGTCGTCGACCAGGTCGCGTCCCGGCCCTCCACGGAGCACGTCGTCGCCCCGCCCTCCGATCGTGTGATCGCGGCCACCGGCACCGGATACGACATCGGCGCCGTTACCACCGTCCAGCTCGTTGGCACCGCGATCGCCGATCAGCGTGTCGTCGTAGTTAGAGCCCTGCGCATCCTCGATGGAGACGAGACCGTCGGACCCGTCTCCGCTCGCGGTACCCGACGCCAGGTCCACGCGGACGGCCCCTGAGTCGAAATAAGTCACGAGGTCGCGTCCGGCCGAGCCATCGAGGAGGTCGCGGCCCTCGAAGCCGCTGAGGCGATCCTGCCCCGGCCCTCCGCGGAGCCGGTCGCGTCCGCTGCCGCCGGAGACCGCGTCGTGCCCGCTCCCGCCGACGACCCGGTCGCGGCCACCCCCACCCCGAGCGTTGTCGTTCTCACCACCACCCAGGACACGGTCGCGGCCACCCTGGCCCTCGAGGAAGTCCTTGTCGCGGTTACCGCGCAACACGTCGTCACCGTCGCCGCCACAGATCCGGTCGAGGCCGCCGAGCCCCTCGATCACGTCGTCGCCAGCCAACCCGATGATGATGTCTCGGTTGGGGGTTCCCTGCAGATCGTCGTCCCCAGGCGTGCCGACGATCGTCGGGGACCGGCCGAAGCACCGGGAGGAGCCTGCCGCAGCGCTCTGCCGATCGGCCAGGACGACAGCTACCGCAACGAACACGACGGCTGAGCACATCACCAAGGCTCGGGATACCCGACGCATGGGCCTTGTGGTCAGACAACCACATCGCACGTTCTCCGCCTACCCCCTGTTTGCCGTCCTCCCTCTAGGCACGGTCCTGGATTTGTCAGGTAGGTGGACCTTTCCAGATGCGCCGTGCGTGAAGCTGCCCGGGTGGGCGTCCGAATCGGGCGAGCAAGCGCAATCTCGGATGTGGTGCCCAGTTCATATCTATTCTTGATACCGAGACCGCGCTCATCGAAGGAGGACAAGATGCGCAAGCTCTTTCCCTGCCTCTGGTTCGACGGCAAGGCTGAGGAAGCGGCCAAGTTCTACACGAGTCTGCTGCCCGACAGCCGCGTCGACAAGGTCTGGCGCTCTCCCGCCGAGACGCCCAGCGGGCCGGCCGGGATGGTCCTGACTGTCGACTTCACGCTCAACGGCGAGCAGTTCCAGGGCCTCAACGGCGGGCCGGATTTCAGCTTCAACGAGGCGGTTTCCTTCGTCATCGAGTGCGAGGGCCAGGCCGAAGTCGACCGGCTGTGGGATGCACTGACAGCGAACGGAGGCGAGCCGGGCCCGTGCGGATGGCTCAAAGACCGATTCGGACTCTCCTGGCAGATCGTGCCGCGCCAACTGAACGAGCTGGTCGCAGATCCGGATCCGGAGCGTGCGCGCCGCGCCATGGAGGCGATGCTCAAGATGGGCAAGATCGATGTCGCCGAGCTCCAGCGGGCGGCCGACGCGCCCTAGCGCCCTAGCTTGGCGGTTCGGTAGCAGACCGGGGAGGTTCCGATCCATTGATCACCTCCCGGAAGCGAAGGCGCTTCTAAGGAATCTCCGGCTGGACGCCAACCGTCGTGCTGTTCATGTCCAAGCAGAGGCCGGCCCCCGGTTCCCGACGACAGTGACGCCAAGCCCCGGATCTCAATCCCGGTCCCCTTCCCCGCGCGTCTATCCGAGGCCCGTTCCTAGACCGTCAGCGGCATGCAACCGGATGCTGGCTCGTCGCCGCGACTCGAACTCAGGCTGCGGCTTTGCAGCGTCTCTAGCCCGCCTGACTCGTCGTGAGCCCCTGCTCCTCGTATCGCGCGGCCAACCTCGTACGTTCGTCGCCGAGGTCAGTCTGTCTCGGCCGACTCTTGCACGATGTCGACCATCCACGGGATGCCGAACCGGTCGACGCACATGCCGAACTCGTCCCCCCACATCTGCTTCTCGAGCGGCATCGTGACGGAGCCGCCGTCGGAGAGCTTCTGCCAGTAGCCGCGGAGCTCGTCCGCGTCTTCCCCGCTCAGCGAGATCGTGATGTTGTCGCCGCGCGTCATCTGCATGCCGGGAGGCATGTCCGAGGCCATCAGGGTGAAGCCACGGTCGGTCTCGAGCATCGCGTGCATCGTCTTGTCGGCCGTCGCGGGGTCATCGGTGCCGTACTCGCCGAAGGTATTGACACGCAACGACCCTCCGAACACGTCCTTGTAGAACTCCATGGCCTCACGGGCGTTGCCATCGAATGCGACGTACGGATTGAGACGGCTCGGCATGCGTTCCCTCCTCGTTAGGTGTTCGGATGGTGAATCTCTTGTTGAAGCTAGGCCCGCGTGCTCGACTCCGTCAACTTCCGCTTCCCACAGGGGACTCGTTATCGTCGATGCTCCGCAATACATGGAGCCCGCGATCCCTCATCGCCCTGCACCTTCCTCCGCGAGACGGGCGAGATCTCCAGCTGCTTCGTGTCGGCCTTGTGGATCGCCGCTCTCGTGAGCGGACGCATCCAGGGCTGTAGCCAGTACGGCACGTAGTTCATCTGCTGGATGGTGTCGTTGTAGACGATCCGTGAGCCGGTGCCCTCGGCCACGATGTCGTACCGATGGTGGAACCGGACCTCCCAGACTCTTCCTCGGTTGCGCTCGAGGCGCGAATCCGTTTCGATCGCGAACCGGCTCGGCGGTGACGTCTCCGTCACGATCGACCGATCATGGAAGGTGCCGTTGAAGTTTGCGCCGGTGGAGGTGAAAGCGGTTCCGGTGCGAGCTGCGCCATCGGGCGCCTCGAGCGCGAGCAACCTGAATGTGTTGTCGCGGGCCCGCTCACCTGACCATTCCAGATGTGCCCTGAGGTCAGCGACGGTGTCGTAAACGGCCTGCGGTGGCGCCTTCGATGTCACCGTGACAGACGTTTCGAACCGCAGTCCCTTCGCGCCTTCGGCCATGGCCATCGGTCTCTTCAGCGGCACCTACTCCGGCAGGACCGAGGCATGGTCAGCGAGCGGCTCCCTCGACGCGGCCGCAGTCACCTGTCGAGGTCGGCCCGAATTACCGTGCACAAATCCTCCTCGCCCTGTCAGACGTGGCCAGACGGAACTGAATGGATCGCTCCGAGCCGGGGAAAGAATGAGGATGATGAGAAGTTGTCCGAGCGAGACGATTGAGAAGTCGGGAGGCGTCGGCATGCAAGAGCCCCGGTCAGATGCAGAGCGCGAGCGCACTAGCCCCGAAGTGGGAGGGTCCCGCGGTCTCGACGCGGACCCGGCCCTGAGCGCGTACCTGAACGACCACCTCGCCGGCTCCGCCGCCGGTGTCCAGCTCGCGAAGCGCTGCAGGCAAGCGCACCAGGGCTCCGACCTCGGACAGTATCTGGGGGACCTGGTCGAAGAGATAGAAGAGGACCGCGGCGTACTCGAGCGTGTGATGACGCAGGTCGGGGCCCAACCTAGCCTGGTCAAACAAGCTGGGGCGCTGGGGGCCGAGTTCCTGACGAGACTCAAGCAGATCACGCCTCTCCTCGGCTCGGGCTCCAACGTGGCGCGCCTCGAAGAGATCGAGCTGCTCAGTCTCGGCATCGAGGGGAAGCGACTCCTCTGGGGACTCCTCGGCGAGCTGTCTGGCTCTGACAATCGACTTCAGGAGTTCGACTTCGCAGTCCTCGGGGAGCGCGCGAAGACTCAACGGGACTGTCTCGAGCCGTTCCGGATGGAGCTGGGCATCGCCGCGTGTGGCCGGACCTCCGCGGCCGGCCCGACGTGACCGGGGTCAGGTCGAGATGACGGCTGTTTCTGGCTGTGCCGGGGTCCAACGCAACTCGGTGAAGGCCGACCAGGGAACCAGATGCATATCACCGACGTCGTCCATCCACTGCACGCCGTACTGAGTAGGCTGAAAATCGTCCGGGATCTCTTTCGTCCCATGTTCCCTGAGCGCGAATGTGATCTGTGCCATGCCCACCCCCTTTCCCGCTTCGCACGGGTGCAGAGCCTAGTTGCGTCACGCACGCCTGCGTTGGTCTCGAGACCGGCCGACCGCTACTCCGCGTCGTCGGCTGCGTCGCGAGCGGCGTCGGTGGCCTTGGATTTCGCGAGCACGGCTCGCCACTCGTCTATCTGATCCTCGGGCACCATCGCCACGAGATCGCCGAACGTGAGGTAGGCGGTCCTTCCGTTGTTCTGGCGCTCGCGCAGGAGCTCGATCAGTTCGTTCTCGGTCACCGCAGCCTCCCTTGGTCTGCTCTCTTCCTCTGGGTCATCCACGGGCAAGCAGGTTCACCAGCAATGTCAGCACGATCGACGCCAAGACGGAGATCACGATCATCGTGAGACAGCCGGCGCCGCCCCCGAGCGGCTGGATCTCCCACCGTCCAAGCCTCATCGCCGACCTCTCCTGTTCATCGTCGGCGATACCCGAGGGAGGGCCTCTCCCCTAGGCTCCGACGGCCTCGCTGAGCTTCGAGAGCATCGATGACTCGCCGGCGCTCACCTGCTCGGCTCCGAAGCCCATGAACCCGCCTTCCTTCGCGGCGTCGGCGGCAGCCTGCGCCACAGCGACGATCCACCGTGCGAATCCGTCGGATTCCTCGGGCGAGGCCTTGGCGCGAACGAGGCTGGCCACCTCTCGGAGCTCACCGAGCACCTGCTCGCCGGCGAGAGCCGCGTTCTCGACCTTGAACCCCTCGAGTGGCTTCTGCTTGTTCTGCATGGACGCCATGATGTCCTGCGACAACGCGATCAAGAGCTCTTCCTGGCCGGGGGGGGTCGAAGCAGCCTTCAACGTGGCGATCGTTTCCTTCGCCAATTCGATCGGGCCGCCAGGGTCGGCGATCGAGATCGCCATGCCTGCCACGAAAGGCGCGCGACGCATCTTCGCCCACTCGTCGTCGGTGAATCCGCCTTTCGACGTCATGCCGGCTCCTCCTCGTGGGGCGTTGCGGGTGTCTTCCGTGACGACGAGGGCAGGCTCTGCCGCACCCGGGCGGTCACGCTCGATGCGGTCGCGCTCAGCTTGTCCCCGATGCGCGAACCAACGTCGGCCTTGTACTCGAGCGCTTCGATCGTCTCGGCGATGCGCAGTCGCAGGGCGTCGACCTCCCGCCTGATCTCGGTCACTCGGACGAGGTCTTCAGCTCTTCCGTCTTCTGTCGGATCCATGCGATGTCCTCCTGGGCAGCGTCCATCGATCGCTTCGGGGTGAGTGGGGTCGCGGCGCGGATCCTCGAGCGCCCCGTCAGCACGAGCGCCGCGGCGACGGCGAACAGTATGACGCCGACGATCAGCGCTGCGGCCCACGCCGGTAGCACGATCGCAAGCGCCAGCACAGATGCGGCGATCAGCGTTGCGAGGCCGTAAAGGGCAACGAGTCCGGCGACGACGAGCATGCCCACCGCCGCCCCCGCTGTCGACACCTTGTGCTTGAGCTCGATCTTGACGAGGTCCGCCTCATGACGAGCGAGCGAGACGAGGTCCGCGACGAGCGAACGGATGAGCTCGGAGACGGGCGCGCCGCGCCGGTCACCGTTGCCGATATGCGAGTTGGCCACATTCCCCCCCAAACTGGTGATCTTCACTGACTTTCCCCCTCGGCCCGCACGTCACGCATCCGATCCGAGGTTTCTCGAGCCCGAGTCTCAGCCGTTGCTCCGATGCCTCACGTGTCGGTCAAGGATAGAACCGTTCGATGGGGAGAGACTCGTGCGCCGGCAAGAACTGGGTTAGCCTCGCCTGCGGTAGTCGCGGTGGTTGAGACGCGCGCGGGTGGGAGTGGTGATGGCACCGGGGAACACTTCGGAGTTGCTCCAGGGCCCGTTGTGGGGAAGTCGGTGAGTCAAAGGGATCGCGTCTCATGGGTCGCTCTCGTGGTCATCATCTCCGTAGCGTGCACCTCGACGACCCGGGGCAACCGCAGCGAGTCTCCGACCACAGGCGGCATCCCAGCGTCGTTCGGCGAGCCCGGAAAGCCGGTGATCGCCTTCCACTCTGATCCCGCGAGGCGAGACGACACGTATGTGATGAACGGCAGCGGAACCTCCGTCGTTGCCGTCACCGATGGCGTAGAAACTGTCGCTCAGCCGTATTGGTCACCGGACGGCACTCGGATCGTCGTTGCGTGCTGTACGTCGGGAACAACCGTCGGCTTGTTCCTCCTCGATGGACCGGGATCGGAGCCGGTCGAGATCGCACCGGACGTCGCGGGAGCGATCAGCCCCGCATGGTCACCAGACGGATCGACGATCGCCTTCGAGTCCATCGACGATGGATCCCTCTACCTGGTCGATCTAAGCGGTGGAGTGCCGGGAACACCGCGCTCCCTCGGGCTGTCCGGTGCCGGTCCATCCTGGTCACCCGATGGTGAGCGGATCGCGTTCTTCGCGGATGGCGAGGGCGGCCCCGACATCTACACGGCGACCGCGGACGGTACGGACGTCGAACGCCTCACACGGAACGCGGCGCCGGACTACTCACCGCACTGGTCGGCCGACGGTCGGATCGCTTTCGTATCCGAGCGCGACGGCGATCAGGACGTCTACGTGATGGAGGCGGACGGCTCCGATCAGCTCGACGTCAGCCGGAACCCCTGGCCGGACGACTTCCCCGCATGGTCCCCGGACGGTCGTCTGATCGCGTATGTCGCTTACCTGGATGGAGCCGATCCACTCACGATCGGTGACGGAAACGCCGAGATCTTCGTGGTCGCGGTCGATGGTTCCAACAACAGGTACATGACCCGCGACCCCGCCTGGGACGGCGACCCGACCTGGTCGCCCGATGGTTCCGAGATCGCGTTCACGCGGCGAACAGACCACGCGCAGGTGCACGTGATGCGCCCCGACGGAAGCTCCGAGCGAGAGCTTCTCGGTCTCCCGGGAGCGGCGAACGATTGCTGTCCCGCGTGGCGGCCATAGCCGCCTACCCGAGGAGATCGTCGAGCGTGCGTTTCGGCTTGTCAGCCTCGGCCATGAGATCGGCGAACGAAGGAGCGGTCGTCGTCTGCGATCGCTCGATCGCCTCGTCGAGCCTCGGGCCCTCACGGTCTTCGGCGGCCGCAAGTAGATCGTCGAGGCTCTTGCCTTCATCGCCTCGCAAGCGGATCCGGAGCGCGGCGAGCACCGCAGCATGCGGCTCCGACAGCCCCTGTGCCACCTTGATCTCGGTCAGGGTCTCCTCGGCCCGCGCAAGGAGCCTTTCGTCGTCGTCACTGCGCTCACCATCTCCCACCGTCACAGCATGACACCTTGCAGGGCGAACGCGAACGGGCCGGACCCTCAGGGTCCGGCCCGTTCGGTTGCCTATCGCCTCACGGATACTTCAGCCTCTCACGAGGCTTCGTCCGGTAGACCAGCCGGAACCCGCGAGGTCGGTGAGCTGGTGTGGATTCTGCCGGTCACCCGGCATGCGGGCGGGGAGGTGGCCCCGTCCGCGAGGGACGGCTCAGCAGCCAGTCACCTCGAGGGTCTCAAGCTGTTCATGCAAGTTGGACCACCTCCTTCCTCTCGTACCGCACATGGTGCCGCAGACAGAGCGTTGCGGCAACTCTTCGAGGCGGCTCAATCGCCGAACCACCGAGCGCGCCGGCTCGCACCGAACTCGGCCTTCTCGGCTGCAGTGGCTTCGGACGGTTCGGTGAACGTGCCGGTGGGGTGACCGGGGGTCGAGAAGAAGTCCACATCGACACGACCGACCTCGTGATCGCCGAACTCGATCCAGCACGCGCCGGCACCGTCGTAGCCCGCGGGCTCGACCTCGCCGCGGATGCGCGCGATCAACTGGTCGGCGACCACGCGGGCCGCGTCTTCGGCGAACACGCCGGCCTTCGGTGTGCCGACGCTCGTCACGTCGCCAACCGCGTAGACCCCGGGGAAGCGTGTGGCGAGGGTTGCTTGGTCTACAGGGATCCACCCGTCGTGCGTCATGCCCTCGACCACCGTCGGCGCCCGATGCACCGGGATGCCGAGGAACAGGTCGTAAGGAAGGCGCGAGTCGTCGTCGAGCACAGCCTCGTTCGTTGCCGGATCGAGCGCGGCGACCTTCCGATTGGGCACGAACTCGATGCCGCGCTCCGCGAACCTCGCGAGGATCGCCTCGGAAGTGTCAGGCGACGGGGGGATCGGCACGCCGAACGGCATCACCACCTGGATCCTCACGTCGTCGCGGAGGCCGCGCTCGCGAAGAGAAGCATCGAGGAGCATCGCGGCCTCGCTCGGGGCCGGCGGGCACTTGAACGGCGTGCCGCACACGCCGACGATCGCGGTGCCCGACCGGAACGAGGGCAACAGTTCGCGCAGCGCCTCTGCTCCTGCGACCGAGTAGAACTCGTTGCCGGCCTCGGCCAGGCCCGGCGTGGCCGCGACGTCGTAGTCGGCGCCGAGCGCCACCACCAGCACGTCGGCCTCGTAGGTGTCGAGGTCCGTCGTCACCCGTCGAGTCGCGGGGTCGATCGCTGTGACGGTCTCCTGCCGGAACCGAACGTGCGGCGTGGAGATGTCGGAGTAGCGCAGGCGTACGGCCTCGGGTGTCCTCGCGCCGAACATGACGTCGAGCTTCGCGAAGCCGAACACGAAGGCGTCAGCACGGTCAACCAGGGTGATATCGACCTGGTCGCCGAGCTCCTCCGAGAGCCGCGTTGACAGCTCCAGCCCCCCGAAGCCGGCGCCGAGCACGAGCACCGATGTGGACATGCCCGAAGGATATGCCTGCCTGGGCGATCGGAGGTGCGGTAGCGTGACCAGCCGCCCGCGGCGTAGGGTCATCCCCGCAGAAAACGTCACGAGGGGGGACCGTGTCCGAGGAGCGACGATCCGTGAGCGCGCTGGCAGCGCTCGCCGCCGGGACGGTGATCGGCGCCGTCGAAGTGGTGCTGGCCATCTCGTTCGCCGCCCTGGTGTTCGGCGGGTACCTCTCGTACTTCCTGCCGAACGGCATCGGCTTGTACCTGGTCGCAGCGACGATCACGCTCGCGATCCTCGCCCTGCGTGCCGGAAGCCGCGGCGTCGTCGGGAGCGTGCAGGACGCGGCGGCGGCTGTGCTCGCGCTCGTCGCCACGACCACCGCCCTCGACGCCTTCGGAAGCCTCGATCGGGCCTTCCTCACCGTCGTGGCCGCGACCATGATCGTGACGCTGCTGACCGGCATCACGTTCGCGTTGCTCGGGCTGTTCCGTCTCGGCAACCTGGTGCGCTACGTGCCGTACCCGGTCGTGGGCGGCTTCCTCGCGGGCACGGGCTGGCTTCTGTTCAAGGGTGGCATCGGCGTTGCCGCGAGCACCCAGCCGGCCATGCGCACGATCGACGACCTCACGCGACACGACGACTTCCTTCGCTGGATCCCGGCGCTCGTCTTCGGCATCGTGCTGCTCATCGCAACCCGGGTGGTGAACCGGCCGCTCGTGATCCCCGCGATCATCGCGATCGGACTCGCGGTGTTCGCCGTCGCGATACCGCTCACGGGCTCCTCGCTCGAGGAGGCGAAGGATGCGCTCTGGCTGCTCGGACCTTTCCCCTCGGGTGCGCTGTGGGAGCCGTCGACCGTGCCCGACGCCCTGCGCGGCGCTGACTGGTCGGCGATCCTCGGACAGGTCGCGGGCATCGCGACCACGATCTTCGTCGCCGTGATCGCGGCGCTGTTCAACGTGAGCGGCATCGAGCTGGTGCTGCACACCGATCTCGACTCGAACCGGGAGCTCCGCGACGCCGGCATCGTGAACGTCGTCTCCGGCGCCTTCGGCGGCATCCCCGGGTATCACGCGCTGAGCCTGAGCGCGCTCGGTCGGCAGATGGGCGTGAACGCGAGGGCGGCGGGGCTCGTGGCGGCGCTCGTGCCGCTCGCGGCCGTCGTGTTCGGCGCCGCGGTCATCGAGATCATCCCACGGGTGATCGTGGGCGGCGTGCTGGTCTTCGTCGGCCTCGCGTTCATCGTCGAGTGGGCGTGGGACAAGCGCCGCACACTGCCGAGGGGCGAGTACATCATCGTGCTCGCGATCCTCGCGACGGTCGTGACGCGGGGTCTGTTGCCCGGAGTCGCGGTCGGCCTCGTGCTGGCGATCGCGCTGTTCGCCGCCAAGTACAGCCGGGTCGAACAGGTCAGTGATGTGGCGTTCGGCGAGACCTATCACAGCAACGTCGACCGGCCGCTCGGTGAGCGCGAGGCGCTCCGATCGCTCGGTGAGCAGGTGCAGATCCTGCGCCTGCACGGGTTCGTGTTCTTCGGAACGGCGAGCGGATTGCTCGAGCGGATCCGCAAGCGGGTGGAAGGTGCGGAGCTGCGGTTCCTGCTCGTCGACCTGCGGCGCGTGTCGGGCGTCGATTCCTCGGCGGTGACGTCCTTGCGCAAGGTCGTGCAGCTCGCTGAGGCGAACAGCATCGAGCTCGTGTTCACCGACGCCTCGGCACCGGTGATGGACCAGCTGCGGCGCGGCGGCATCGTCGCGATCGACGGGGTCGTGCGGTTCGAGCCGGACCTCGACCGCGGCCTGCAGTGGTGCGAGGACGGTCTGCTCGAGGGCGCCGCCGACCGGGTCGGCGGCGAGGAACAGGGCGAAGCGCTCGCCGGCCTCCCGCCGCACCTGTGGGCCTATCTCGAGCGCATGCCGCTCGCCGAGGGAACCACGCTCATCCGCCAGGACGATCCGCCCGACGACGTGTTCGTGTTGGAATCGGGCCGGCTCAGCGTCGAGATGGTGACGCCCGAAGGCACACGCCTACGCCTGCGGGCGGTGCGTCCTGGGGTGGTGGTGGGTGAGGTCGCGATGTACACCGGGGTTCCGCGCACGGCCGACGTGGTGGCCGAGACACCGAGTGTGGTCCTGCGGCTGAGCGGAGCGTCGATCGATCGGCTGGAAGCCGAGGAACCGGAGCTCGCCGCGGCGCTGCACCGATGGCTCGCGAAGACACTGGCGGAGCGTTTGACCGACACGATGAGGGCGTTCGACGCACTGCTCGACTGAGCCCCCGCGGGATCCAGCCTCAAGGAACCAGGCCCGTCTGCCGACCGCAAGAGCACCGGGAACGGTCGGGTTCCTGCAGGAGGAGCGTGGTCATGCCATGAAGTCCGAACTGCTTCCAGAGCACGGAGACCGGCGTGCATCGCCGCAGGAGGACCTGCTCGACGACCCGATCCGCCTGCTCATCGCCGACGACGACGAGGCTACGACGATGGTGCTGCGTGACAGCCTTCCAGCGTTCGGCTTCGAAGTCATCGGCGATGCTCGCGACGGCGCCGAAGCCGGTGCGAAGGCAGCCGGATTGCATCCCGAAGTGGTGCTGATGGACCTCCGCATGCCTGATGTCGACGGCCTCGAGGCCACCGTGCTGATCAAGGCCCACGACCCTCAGACCCAAGTGGTGATCCTCACCGCGTTCTCTGAGCGCCAGGCCAAGTGGACGGCCGAATTCATGGGAGCGGTCACCTTGCTGGACAAGGGCGCGCCGCTCGAGGAACTCGTGGACACGCTCCGCGCCGCGGCGCTCGTCTACCGCAGCTCCGGCACCCAGGCGGACTGACGGCATCAGAACCGGCGCACTACGGTGCACGAGTGGAACTCGCCTCGGCGCCGCTCGACCACCTGCACCGCATGCTTGGTCCCGATGCTTCGTTCCGCCCTGGGCAGCTCGAGGCGATCGATGCGGTCGCCCGTGACCGGGGGCGCGTGCTGCTCGTGCAACGCACCGGGTGGGGCAAGTCCGCCGTCTACTTCATCGCGACGAAGCTGCTGCGGCAACACGGCGCGGGTCCGACCTTGCTCGTGTCTCCCTTGCTGGCGCTCATGCGCAACCAGATCGAGATGGCCGGGCGCATCGGTGTGCAGGCCGAGACGATCAACTCCACGAACCCCGATGAGTTCGAGCCGATCACCGAGCGGCTCGCGAACGACGAGATCGACCTGCTCTTGGTCTCGCCCGAGCGGTTCGCGAACCAACGCTTCCGTGATCGGATGCTCAGCGTCATCGCCCGCACGGTCGGTCTGTTGGTGGTCGACGAAGCGCACTGCATCAGCGACTGGGGACACGACTTCCGTCCGGACTATCGGCGGATCGTGCGGGTCCTCGAGGCGCTGCCCGACGGTGTGCCCGTGCTCTGCACCACCGCCACCGCGAACGACCGGGTGATCGACGACATCACCGACCAGCTCGGCGCCTCCCTGCTGACCTTGCGCGGCACGCTCGACCGGGAGAGCCTTGCCCTCTCCGTGGCTGACGTGCCGGCTCAGGCCGAGCGGATGGCGTGGTTGGCGCAGACAGTGCCGACTTTGGAAGGCTCGGGCATCGTCTACGTGCTCACGATCGCGGACGGCGAGCGGGTGGCCGCGTTCCTGCGCCGCCAGGGCATCGAGGCCGAGGCCTACAGCGGCGCCACCGACAACGACGACCGCGTGCGGCTCGAGCAGGCGCTGCTCGCGAACGAGTTGAAGGTGCTCGTCGCGACGAGCGCGCTCGGCATGGGGTTCGACAAGCCCGACCTCGGCTTCGTGATCCACTACCAGAGCCCCGGGTCGCCGATCGCCTACTACCAGCAGGTCGGTCGCGCGGGTCGCGCCCTCGACCATGCACCGGCGGTGTTGCTCTGCGGCATCGAGGACCGCGAGATCCAGGACTACTTCATCGAGACGGCGTTCCCGCCCCGCGAGCACGCTGAGCGGATCGTGGCGCTGCTCACCGAGTCGCCCGAGCCGATGTCGCTCAACGACCTGATGACTGCCGTGAACGTGCGCCGCGTCCGGCTCGAGTCGATGCTCAAGGTGCTCGAGGTGGAAGGCGCCGTCGAGCACGAGCGCAGTGGGTACGTGCGTACAGCTTCGGAGTGGACCTACCCTGCCGAGCGGGTCGAGCGCATCACCGTGCTTCGGCGCCATGAGCAGGAGGCCATGCGCCGATACGCCCGGCACGACGGGTGTTTGATGGAGTTCCTGCGTCGCGAGCTCGACGATCCAGGTGCGGCGCCATGCGGGCGTTGCATGTGGTGCTCGGGCGCCCCGCTGGTCGTCGACCCCTCCCTTGAGCTGCGCGCGGCCGCCCGGGAGCACCTGCGGGGGTTCGACCTCTTCGTGGAACCACGGAAGCAGTGGCCGTCGGGCCTGGCCGCGTTCGGCGTGCCGAAGGGGCGCCTCGCCGAGGACGAGCGGCCGCTCGTGGGCCGCGCGCTCTCGGTGGTCGGTGACGGCGGCTGGGGGCGTCTCGTGGCCGCCGGGCGCAACGAGGACGAGAGCTTCGCCGACGAGCTGGTCACCGCCGGCACCTCGCTGATCCGCGATCGCTGGAAGCCGGAGCCCACGCCCACATGGGTGACCTGCGTGCCGTCGATGGCGCATCCCGATCTGGTGCCGGACTTCGCGAAGCGGTTGGCCGATGCGCTCGGACTTCCGTTCCACGACGTGGTGCGCAAGATGGCCGAGAACCAGCCGCAAGCCGCGATGCGGAACAGCGCCCAGCAGGTGCGGAACGTCTGGGACGCGTTCGAGGTGCAGGCTCGCGGCGACACGGCCGGAATGCCCGATGGCCCCGTCGTGCTCGTCGACGACCTGGCGGACTCGAGGTGGACGCTCACGGTCGTCACGCGCGCCCTCCGCCAGGCCGGAAGCGGCCCGGTGCACCCGTTCGTGCTCGCCACCGCGGTCTCCGGCTGAATCCTGTACCTCTCAGACCCAAACGCGGGATCGGCTCGTAGACTCCGTCGAAAGGGAGGCGCGGATGACGAACGGCATCCTGGAACGATTGGCCGAGGGGCCGGTGCTCGGCGACGGCGGCTACCTGTTGGAGCTCGAGAAGCGCGGCTACGTGCAGGCCGGTCCGTTCACGCCCGAAGTCGTCATCGAGCACCCCGAGGCGCTCGCCCAGCTCCATCGCGAGTTCCTGCGTGCCGGCGCCGAGGTGCTCCAGACGATGACGTTCTACGCGAGCGACGACAAGCTCGCGACGGTAGGCCTGGCAGGGAGCGTCGACGAGATCAACCACGATGCGGTGCGCATCGCGCGCGAGATGGCCGCTGAAGCCGACGCGCTCGTCGCGGGCAATCTCTCACTGACGTGGGCCTACGACCCGAGCGATGCCGCGAGCGCCGACCATGTCCGGTCGATGTTCGATCGCCAGCTCGCGGATCAGATCGACGCCGGGCCTCCCAACTTCTTCATCGGCGAGACATTCTCGTTCGTCGGCGAGGCGCTGCTCTTCGTCGAGCGGGCGAAGCTCACCGGCCTGCCGGTCATGGTCACGATGTCGTTCGAGACCCTGCCCGCGAAGGCCTACGAAGGCGACGCACCCGGCGAGTGCGCGAAGCGGCTCGCCGACGCCGGCGCCGACATCGTCGGTGTGAACTGCCTGAACGCGCCGGCCCAGCAACTGCCGATCGCCATCGAGATGGTGCGCGCGACGGGTGACGCGGTGCCGATCGCGGCCCAGCCGGTCGCCTACTCGACGACCGACGAGCGGCCGGACTTCACTTCATGGGACGAGTTCCCCACCGAGCTCACCACGATGACGCTGCCGCGCGGCGACCTAGCACGTTTCGCCGCCGACGCGCAACGAGCAGGCGTGCGGTACATCGGCTCGTGCTGCGGCTCGGTCGCCGAGCACGTGCGTGAGATGGCGACGGTCCTCGGCAAGCGCCCCGGCGAGGAACGCGAGTGGCGCTCGACTTCAGGCAAGGCGATGTCGGCCTACGAGTACTACGAGGCGAAGAGCTAGCCGCTAACAGGAGGTCACCCCTCGCCCGCACGATCATCGTCGCCGAGCTCGTTGAACCGTCCGTAGGCCAGGCTGATCGCCGCGGTGAACACCGCGATGAAGACGACGCTGCCGATCGTGAAGATCACGCCTTGTGCCAACCCGAGCAGCGGGCTCACCGCCTTCCTCCCCGTGGGCCAAGCAGGGCGCCGAGCGCCAGGATCGATGGCACCCACAGGCCGACGAACACTCCTGCCTGACGGTCTTCCTCGCCGATCACACCGAACCACAGCGACACCGAGAGCACGAACGAGACGAACGCGGCCGCAAGGATGATCAAGATGCTTGTCTTCGGGGCGAGCTTCATGTCGATCTCCTTCTGTCGATGGCGCTTCGGACGCCGTGCGACGCCGGACCTGCACGACGAAGGCATGCATGGGTTCAGGTCGTGCCTTGCGGAGATGCCGGCCGATAGGACCTCTGGCCCCGGTCGAAGGGACGGGAGCATCGCCCGTCCGGTGGATGCGCGCGGGTGTCCGTTCGGATGACCATGGCGTTCCTCGGCGAGATGGGTCGGAACGGACATGTTCAAGCGGGTCACGATCTGGTTCCTGGCGATCGCCGCACTGGCGCCAGCGAGTCTCGGGGCAAGCGCCATCCTGGCCGACGCCAACGACGACCGATCTTCACGGCCCGACATCGTGCTCATCGTCACCGACGACCAGCGATGGGACACGTTGTCGCAGATGCCGGGTGTCCAGAGGCTTCTCGCCGACCGCGGGCTGACGTTCGACAACGCATTCGTGACCAACCCCTTGTGTTGTCCGTCACGCTCGGCATTGCTCACCGGTGCGCACTCACACTCCACCGGCGTGTACACGAACGAAGGAGCCAACGGCCTCAAGGCTTTCGACGACAGTTCGACGATCGCCACCTGGCTCGACGATGCCGGCTACGAGACTGCCTTCATCGGCAAGTACTTCAACGGGTCGTGGCCGGCTCCCTACGTGCCGCCGGGATGGGATCGGTGGGCGGCGTTCCGCAACGCCGGCGATCTCTACTACGACTACGACCTGCTGGTCGACGGACGGCCCCGTGCATACGGCTCCGACGATCGTTCCTACTCGACCGACGTGCTCGGCAGGTACGCGGAGCGGTTCATCCGCACCGCCCCCCACAACGACCCGATGTTCATGATGCTGTCGACGTTCGCACCGCACTCACCTCGCACGCCGCCGCCGGGCGCGGCGCTCGACGACGTCGCCGCGTGGCAGCCCGGTCCGAACCTTCCGGAGCACGACGTGTCGGACAAGCCCGCGTACATCCGGGCTCTGAATCCGGCCCGTCCCGAGCGCGTGCTCGAAGCTCGTCGAGCGTGGGCGCAGCAGGTGACAGCCCTGAGGTCGGTCGACGAGATGGTCACGGGTGTCGTGCGAACGTTGCGGGAGACCGGACGCCTCGACGACACGCTCATCATCTTCACCTCCGACAACGGCATCGCGATCGGCGAGCACGGCTGGACCTACAAGCTCACCCCGTACGAGGAATCGATCCGCGTGCCACTCGTGATGCGCTACGACCCGCTGACCGACGGCGAACGCACCGACGCGCTGGCGGTCAACGTCGATGTCGGTCCGACGATCGCCTCGCTCGCCGGGGTGCTCGCTCCCGGGGCCGAGGGGCGGTCGCTGCTTCCGATCCTCGAGGGCGAGGCAGCCGAGGTCCGTGAGGACTTCCTGATCGAACACGTCGAATACCGCTCGGACCGAGGCTTGCCCGATGCTCCGACGTATTGTGCCGTTCGCACCCGCGACCGTCTGTTCGTGCACTACGCCACGGGAGAGGAAGAGCTCTACGACCTCGCCGTCGATCCCTGGGAGCTGGACAACCTTGCCGCCGAGCCGGGTCGTCGAGACGAACTCACCGCGCTCCGTCGTCGCACCAAGCAGCTCTGTCTGCCGAAGCCCCCCGGGTTCGCCTGGCGCTGACCTGCACCCTCCGGTTCTGCCCGATCCGGTTTCGCAGGCCTCGGAGGCGGGGTAGGCGACAGCGAAGACCCACTTTCGGGGAAGGACCAGATCGAGGAGGGGAACTGTGCGACGTCGGAACCTGCTGTTCACATGCCTGATGACCTTGCTGGCGCTGGGCTTGACCCAGCCAGCCATCGCCGCGGTCCCGGAACGCATCCCGCTGCCAGACGGCTCGCAGCCCGAGGGCCTCGCCATCACGAACAACGGCACCTTCTACACGGGTTCGCTCGCCGACGGCACGATCTACGTCGGCGACATCGAGACGGGCGACGTTCGGGTCCTCGTGCCCGGCGGCACCGGCCGCTCTGCCGTGGGCGTCGCCGTTCGCGGCGGGTACCTGTGGGTCGCCGGTGGGGAAACCGGCAAGGCCTGGGTCTACCGGCGCGACGGTAGCCTCGTCCGAACCTACGACTTCGAACCGGGTGGTTTCGTGAACGACGTGGTGGTCACGAAGCGCGCGGCTTACTTCACCGATTCGTTCGAGCCGTTCCTGTACCGGGTTCCGATCTCCGATGATGGCGTGCCCTCCGCCCCTTCGGGCGTACGGGCGAGGCCGCTGACGGGCGACATCGTCTACGAGGAGGGGTTCAACGCGAACGGCATCGATGTCGACCGCGGCGCGGCCAGGTTCGTGATGGTCCAACTCAACACCGGCGAGCTCTTCCAAGTGCGTCCGTCGGGATGGACCCGCGAGATCGACCTCGGTGGGCCGAAGGTGTCGATGGGCGACGGTGTGTTGCTGCAGGGGAACATCGTCTACGTCGTACAGAACTTCCTGAACAAGGTGGCGAAGGTGCGGCTGTCCGACGACTTCCGAGGCGGACGGGTCCTCTCTCGCACGACCGACCCCGACTTCGACGTGCCGACCTCGATCGACGGCTTCGGTGACGTCCTCTACCTCGTCAACGCGAGGTTCACGACGACGCCAGCGCCCGACACCGACTACTGGATCGCGCCGATCCCCCGGCCATAGACGGAGGAGCCACCGGGCGAGCCCGTCAGGTGGCAAGATGCGCGGATGAGTGACGTGACGATCCGGTCGATCGAGCCTGCCGAGCTCGCGCCGTTCATGCAGACCTTGGAGCGGGCATTCCATGGTCGATGGAACGAGGAGGACCTCGAGCAGGAACGATCGATCGCCGAGCCCGACCGCTACTTCGTCGCGCTCGACGGCGACGAGATCGTCGGCACCGCCGGCGCCTGCACCACCCAGCTGACGGTGCCCGGACCATGCTCGTTGACCGCACCCGGCGTCACCGCGGTGGGCGTGCTGCCGTCGCACCGCCGTCGAGGGGTCAACACTCGGCTCATGGGCGCCTTGCTCGACCAAGCCGCCGAGCGGGAGGAACCCTTGGCCTATCTCTGGGCTTCGGAGTCGCCGATCTACGGTCGGTTCGGTTACGGCATGGCCTCGTTCTGCATCGAGCTCGAGGTCTCGCCGGATCGCTCCGGCTTCGTCTCGGGCACCGGCACCGGCGGTCGCGTCCGGGCCCTGCCGCGCGACCAGGCGCTGCCGCTCATGCGCCCCGTCTACGACCAGGTCGCGGCGGCCCGACCGGGCATGATCGCGGTCGACGACCGATGGTGGGAGCTGGCTCTTCCACGAGCCGAAGCGCGATGAGGACGAGCCGTTGTTCTTCGGCGTGCATGAGGACGACGAGGGCGTGCCCGACGGCTACGCGGTGTACAAGGTCAAGCACGACTGGGCCCACGGCATGCCGAGGAACGAGCTGAAGCTGCAGCAGCTGATCGCCACGACCCCGGATGCCACCGCAGCGCTCTGGCGGTTCGTGCTCGATGTCGACCTGATCGCCACCGTGAAGGCGTGGGACCGTCCGCTCGACGAGGAGCTCTTGTGGATCGCCGCCGAACCTCGGCGCATGCACTTCATGGTCTCCGACGGGCTTGTGGGTGCGCCTGATCGACGTCCCGGCGTCCCTCGCCGGGCGTCGATACGCCGCGGACGGACGGCTCGTGTTCGAGATCGACGATGGGTTCCGGCCCCAGACCTCGGGACGATACGAGCTGGTCGTGGAGGCGGGCGTGCCAACCTGCGCGCGCTCAGACGCGGAACCGATGTTCTCCTGCAGCGTGCAGGCCCTCGGTGCGGCCTACCTGGGTGGATCGTCGTTCCGCCAGATGGCACGAGCCCAGCAGGTGCGAGAGCTGAAGGCAGGCGCACTCGCCCGGGCCGACGCGATGTTCGCCTCGGACCCTGCCCCATGGTTCGGCTTCATCTTCTGAGCCGAGCGACCTGCGCTTGACCTCGCGGGTCGAGATGTCGCAGAGTCGCCCGGTCGGACGGTCGAGATCCACCACGTCGACCCAGGGGGGGGAGCCATGAAGACCCGAGCCACGAGGCGAGCGATGACCGTGGGTGGGGCGCTGCTCATCGCGGTCCTGCTGGCGGGCCCCGCATCTGCGCAGACGACCGGCGCTGCGACCGACGACAACGATCAGATCGTGCTGCACGGCAGCTTGCACGTGGCCGACGATGAATCCGTCGGCACGGCGGTGATCTTCGACGGACCCGCGATCGTCGACGGTACTGTCCGCCAAGATCTGGTCGTCTTCAACGGGCGGGTCGAGATCTCGGGCACCGTGCGCAAGGACGTCGTGGTCTTCAACGGCGACGTGGTGGTTCGTTCGGGGGCAGAGATAGGCGGCAACCTCGTCACGCAGAGCACGGCGAGCGTCGAGCCCGGCGCGACGATCACCGGCGAGCAGCGGTCGATCAGCACCGATGTCGACCTCACGGACGTGGGGCTCGCGAGCCGGTTCGCGTGGTGGGTCGCGTACTCGCTGTCCACCCTCGCGCTCGGCGTGATCTTGCTGCTCCTGGCTCCAGGGCTCGACGACGCGATCTCGTCTGCGGCTCGGGAACGAACGGGTGCTTCGATCGTCGCCGGCCTCGCCTTCTTCTTCTTGCTGCCGATCGTCGCGGTGATCTTGCTCGCGACGATCGTGGG
The DNA here is from genome assembly GCA_963831325.1 of uncultured Actinomycetes bacterium. Classification (GTDB taxonomy): domain Bacteria; phylum Actinomycetota; class UBA4738; order UBA4738; family HRBIN12; genus JAOUEA01. The sequence continues at coordinate 12,524 of CAWHQA010000006.1, read as the reverse complement.
CATCCCGCTGGGGCTGTTCCTGCTGCTCGCGCTCGCGCTGCTGTACACGGTGGGATACGTCGCCGGGGCGCACGCGCTCGGTCGCATGGTCGCGAAGGCGCCGAGGTCGCGCTTCGTCGCCTTCCTCGCAGGATGGGGCATCGTACGGCTGCTCGGGCTCGTGCCGGTGGCCGGTGGCTTGGTGTGGACCATCACGGCCATCGCCGGGCTCGGCGTGCTCGCGGTAGCGTCGAGGCGGACCCCGCAGTCACCGGCGACCGTCGTGGTGCCGACGACGCCTCCGATGCCCGCCTCGACCGCCTAGGCGTATCCAGGACGTCGACAAGGGCTCACCGCGATGCTGCCGCTGATCGCTCTGGTCTCCGCCACCTACCCCACGTCGAGCGGGCCGAACTCGGGAGCGTGGGCCTGGGGATCGGCGAGACCCAACCGCACCAGCAGCCAGAACGACAGCTCGACCGACGGACCGACCAGCAGTGCGAGGGTCAGCGTGCCCGCACCCGCCACGCCGCCGAGCCCGAGACCGATCAGCAGCACGGTCACCTCGATCGAACCGCGAACGACGCCGATACGCCACCCTGTGCGTCTCGTGAGCGTCAACATCAACGAGTCACGTGGGCCCGCCCCCATTCCCGCACCGATGTAGAGGGCCGAGCCGACCCCGAACAACCACACCCCAAGCCCCAGGAGCCCGATGCGCGCCAACAGCGGGCTGTGCGAGAGCTGAGCGACCGCATCGATCGCGCTGAACACGTCGATCATGACGCCGATCACAACGGCGTTGGCGATCGTGCCGAACCCGGGTGCAGTGCCCGCGATCCAGGTCGCTGCCACGATCGCGAGGCCGACGACGACCCCGGCCCTGCCGAGTGTCAGCGGCGTGTGCTCGGCGATGCCCATGTGCAGCACGTCCCACGGAGGCAGGCCGAGCTGCGATTCCAGCATCGAGACGATCGCGACCGCGAACAGCACCAACCCGGCGAACAGGGCGACGAGGCGAACCGGCAGGCTTCCTCGTAGCAAGGGCGCGTCTCTCACCCCTGCACGGTAATGGCGATGGGCGACCACGTAGAATCTCGCGAACGTATGGAGCGAGAGGTCGAGCAGATCTTGGCGGACCAGAGCCGGTACTACGAAGACCGGGCTCCTGAGTACGACGACATCTGGTTCAGGCGGGGTGCCTACGATCTCGGCCCCGAGGGCAACGTCCGGTGGTTCGAAGAGACGGCCCGGCTGGAAGCCGCTCTCGACGACCTCGATGTCTCGGGCACCGTGCTCGAGCTGGCGTGCGGCACCGGATTGTTCACGCAGCACCTCGCCCCTCGAGCCAGCCGGCTGATCGCCATCGATGCAGCCGAGCCGGTGCTCGCGATCAACCGCGAGCGCGTGGCCGACCCGACCGTCGAGTATGTACACGGCGATCTCTTCACGTGGTCACCGCCCGCGGGTGTGCAATTCGACTTGATCGTTTTCGCATTCCTCATCTCCCACATCCCGCCCGCGCGGTTCGAGGAGTTCTGGCGCCGGCTCGCCTCCTGGCTCGCCCCCGAAGGCAGCGTCTTCTTCTGCGACGACATCGCCGGAGCCGAGCACCGGAACTCGAATCCGGGGAACAGATCGGCGGCGGGCCGGAGTTCGCGCACCGGCGACGGCTCGCCGACGGGCGGGAGTACACGATCGTGAAGATCTTCCACCGGCCCGAGGAGCTGACCGCTTCCCTGGAGGCGATCGGCTGGCGCGCCGACCTCTCCATCACGGGTACGGAGTTCTTCTACGGCGTCGCGTACCCATCGAGAAGGCTGATGTGACGACCGACGTCTCACGGGGGAACGGCCGCTGCTTCGTCGGCTCGGAAGTCGGCAGGCTGCGACGGGTGATGCTGCATCGTCCTGGTCTCGAGCTGAAGCGCCTGACACCGAGGACCGCGCGCGAGTTGCTGTTCGACGGGGTGCTGTGGGTTGGCCGCGCGCAGCAGGAGCATGACGCGTTCGCGGCAGCGCTCGCGACCCATGGCGTCGAGATCGTCTACCTCGAGCACCTGCTCGCCGACGTGCTCGAGCAACCCGAGGTGCGCGCGGAGCTCGTGCAGAGCCTCGATCCGCCGCTGCTCGGCCCGACCCTCGGACCCGAGGTGCACGAGTGGCTGATGTCCCTGACCTCTCCGGAGCTTGCCGAGCATCTGATCGCGGGGGTGACCTTCGAGGATCTGCCGTTCACGAGCGACAGCATCGTGCGGCGCATGGCTCGCGGCTTCGTTGCGTCGCCGTTGCCCAACACCCTGTTCATGCGCGACACCTCGGCCTGGATCTACGGCGGCGTGTCGATCAGCTCGATGGCGATGCCCGCTCGCATCAGGGAATCGCTGCACCTGTCGGCCGTCTACCGTCACCACCCGATGTTCACCGGCGCCGACTTCGAGGTCTGGAGCGACCGAGCCCATGCCCCCATGTTCCTGGAAGGAGGCGACACCCTGGTGATCGGCAACGGCGCGGTCCTGGTGGGTATGGGCGAGCGGACCGACCCGGCCGCGGTCGAGATCCTCGCGACCCGGCTGTTCGCGGCGGACGCGGCGACCAGGTGATCGCGGTCGAGATCCCTTCGCAACGCTCGAGCATGCACCTCGACACCGTGCTCACGATGCTCGACGTCGACGCGTTCACGGTCTTCCCCGACTTACTCGAGACGATGACACGTATGTCGTCACCCCGGCCCCACGGCCTGGCAATCGAGGAGGCGACGGACCTCTTCGCGGCCATCGCTCGCGCGCTCGACGTGCCCGCGATCCGTCGATTCGAGACGGGAGGCGACCGCTTCCAGGCCGAGCGGGAACAGTGGGACGACGGCAACAACGTGCTCGCGATCGCGCCGGGCGTGGTCTTGGCGTACGAGCGGAACGTCGACACGAACCAGAAGCTTCGCGACGGTGGCATCGATGTCATCACGATCGACGGCGAAGAGCTCGGACGCGGGCGAGGCGGCCCCCGGTGCATGTCGTGTCCGATCGAGCGCGACGCCGTCGAAGCCTGACCTCCGCTGCCTGGGCTCCGTCTCGTTCGCCGGAACTACGGCACCAGGCCGAAGACGGTACTGGCCGCTCCCGAGCCGTGACCGTTGCGTGGGCCACCGATCACGATCCACCCTCCAGTGGCCGGGAGCTCGCCGAGGTTCGTGAGGTTCTCCAGGGTGAACCGGTGCCGGTTCAAGGTGAGCCACGATTCGATGAAGAGGGCATCGCTCGACGGGTCGGGTCCGAACGTGTCGGTGCCGAGCGCGCCACGCCTCGCGAGCACGCCGGTGTCGATCAGCCAGCGCACCGCGAACTTCGAGAACCCCGGCTGGCTGAACCTCGAGCCCGGCTGCCCGCAGTTGTAGTACGTCGCCTCGTCGCGCGCGATGTCGGGTCCCCAGAAGCGACCGCACCCTGTCCACAGCAACACGGCCGCACCCGAAGGCATCTGCCCGTGTGTGGTTTCCCACGCCTGCAGATCCGCCTTCGTGACCTGGTACTCGACGTCAGCGGCGACCTGATCGCGGACGTCGACGACGACGGCCGGCAGCACGAAGTCGGCGGCCTCGAGATCTTCCGCGCAGGGTTTGTCGTCGCGGAAATGGCACGGCGTGCTGTAGTGCGTCCCCGTGTGCTCTCCCTCGCGCACGTACTGCATGTAGAACCCGTCATCGGCCACGGTTGCGACCGTCGAGAAGGTGAACGCGGGATCCCCGGGGAACAGTGGCGTGCGCGCGGGAGCGTTCGTGTGACTGAGGCTCACAACGCGCGAGAATCCGGGCAACGTGGTCGTGTCGCCGCCACCGCGCCGTTGCCCTGATGCGAATCCCATCGCGATGCTCGCCGCGACAGCAGCCACCACCGTGACGAGCGCGATCACCCTCGACGTTCGCATGCCATGCCTCCCCCGGTCGGTCGAGGCCACATCGTGCCGCCCATCGATCGGTGAACGCAAATCCACTGAAGCGAACGCCATTTCGAGTACCCTGATACGGAACGCGCCGATCTCGAATGAGACGCGCGCGCGACGATGTCTCGCGATCCTTCGCACGCTTCGCCCTTCCTGGGCGGTTCCATGCGCAGAGGCGCCTGCCCTCGACGCGCACCGAACGAACGACCAGGAGAGGACACATCGCACCGTGAGAAGCGACGCTGCAACCGCGAGACCGCTCGACCACGAACCCGATCAACCCACCTTCCGAACGCTCGGCGTGTCGGAGTCGGTCGCCCAGGCACTCCGCATGCGGGGCTTCGAGCTGCCCTTCGCGATCCAATCGCTCGTGCTGCCCGACGCACTCGCGGGCCGAGATGTGCTGGCCCGTTCGCGAACCGGCTCAGGCAAGACGCTCGCATTCGCCGTGCCGCTCGTCGAGCGGCTACACCCGAGCGGCAAGAGCCCGACCGGCCTCATCCTCACCCCCACTCGCGAGCTGGCGAGCCAGGTCACCGAGGAGTTCCGCGCGATCGCCGACGTGAAGCACCTTCAGGTCGCGGCCGTCTACGGCGGTGTCGGCATCGGTCCACAGGCCAAGCGTGCCCGTCATGCCGACATCGTGATCGCCACCCCAGGGCGGCTGCTCGATCTGGTTGCCCGAAAGATCTTGCGACTCGATCGCGTGCGGGCCTGCGTGCTCGACGAGGCCGACCGCATGTTGGACATGGGGTTCCTGCCCGACGTCACCCGCATCCTCGAGATGCTTCGGCCCGACCGTCAGACCATGCTGTTCTCCGCCACGCTCGATGGCGAAGTCGGTCGCCTCGCGAAGCGGTTCACCCGCGACGCCGTGCTGCACGAGATCGGCGACGCCGGGCCGAACATCGACCACGCCACCCATCGCTTCATCGCGGTGGAACACCCCCAGAAGACGAGAGCGCTCGTGCGCGAACTCGCCGCCGACCGTGGGCTCACGCTGATCTTCGTGCGCACGCAGCGGGGCGCCGACCGGCTCGCGCGCAACCTGCGCAAGGAAGGCTTCAGCGCGGGAGAGCTCCACGGCGGCATGTCGCAGCCCCAACGCGAACGGGCGCTCGGCCGGTTCGCGAGCGGTGCGAACGATGTGCTGGTGGCGACCGACGTCGCCGCACGTGGCCTCGACCTCGACGACATCACCCACGTGATCAACTTCGATGCGCCGGCCGACGAGAAGGCCTACGTGCACCGCGTCGGCCGCACCGCGCGCGCCGGACGTGGCGGCGAAGGCGTAACGTTCGTGACACCCGAACAACGCATGGAGGTGGGCCGCATCGCGAAGACGCTCGACCTCAACGCCGAGTTCGTGCAGGCCGGACTCTCGAAGACTCCACCGCGCCAAGGCGGCAACGGGCAGGCTCGCAAACCGAACGGAGGTACCACCCATCGACGTCGACAAGATCGCAGAGGCGCTCCGGCTGGTCGAACACGATCAGCTCGGTGACGCCGCGAAGCTGCTCGGTTCCATGATGCGGAGCAAGCGGTTCACGCGCCCGAGCCGCATGAACGCCGAAGCGGTCGAGGTCGAGGAGGTCAAGGGTTGGCTGCGCGAGGCGCTCGCCGACCCGTCGTCGGCTGATTCCCGCTTCATGGTGGAACGCGCGTACTACAAGCTCCGCACGTTGGCGACCGCCTGAGCCCGACCGCGGACGGCCTCCCCCGGCCGACGCGGGCTCGGAGACCTCTGCCGAGAGATGTGGGGCCAACAGCCGATGCCTGCGTGGCCACGGCGCTGCACACTGCACGCATGACCGACTTCCTCCTCACCTGCCAGTACGTCGACGTCGCGCTCTCCCTGCAACAGACGATCCGAGAGCGCGAGTCCGCTCAGGGCGGCGCCCCGCTTGCCGTGACGATCGGTGAGGAGTGCGGCAGGCCGTCGGTCGGCTCCGTTCACAACGACGGCGTGCAGCACCGATTCTGCGCTGATCACGTCGTGGAAGAACGCATCTCGCGGTAACGGCCGTACAGGCGAGCGAGCTCGGCCGCCGGATCTCGCCAGTAGGACTGCTGGTCGATGTCGATGAGGTCGTCGGCGCCGATCGAGCCGTCGAGCCGCGACCTCCCCGCGAAGGCGGCGAGCGCAGCCAGCACGGGCTTGGCCGAACCGTCTGATCGCCACACGCCGAACGACCGCTCGTGTGTCGCTTCGTCCAGCGGTGGTTCGGACCAGACCTCGGGCGCGTAGTCGGCAGCACACCACACCATCGCGCCGGTGCATGCTGCGAGTCGCAGCCCATCGAGCACACGGGTCGCGTACCGAGCGGCTTCCTCCTCCTCGACGAGCATCGGCGGATGGGTCCGTCGTGGTGCACGCTCCCCAGGTCGGAAGGTCGGCAGTCCGAACTCCGAGAACAGCACGTCTGCCTCGTCGCCGAGCCAGCGGGTCATACGAGCCAGGAAAGGCACGAGGTGCTCGTCGGTCGCGCCGCCGGCCCATGACGCGTAGATCGGATAGCCGTGCATCGTGAGGAAGTCGCACACCTCCGCGGCCTCACGCGGCCCAAGCGCGCGGTCCTGCTCCAGGTCTTCCATGTGCAGCCCGATCGTGATCGGCACCGTCGCGTCGGCGGCACGGATCGCGGAGGTCATCATCCCCAGCCACCGCCTGCCGTGCTCACGGTCGGGCGGCACGACGCAGTTCGAGGGCTCGTTGCCCAGATCCCACGCCCACATCGCAGCGTGACCAGCGATCGCGGTCGCGGCCTCACCCGCCATGAACGACTGCGCCCGTGCGAGATCGGCATCGACGTACCAGTTGCGCGCTCCGTCGCCGACGACCCTGCCTCCGCTCATCACTCGGAACCGGTCGTCGCGCCCTGTCCCGCCGAGCGCCCAGCCCGGGATCCAGTTGACGCCGCTCATGTGGCCGGTGAAGAGGGTGGGCACGAGCCCCAAGCCCGTGTTCGCCGCGGCATCGGCGACCGCGACGAGCCGGCGGAGCGCGTCGAGGTCAACCCGGTCGGGTGCGGGTTGGAAGTCTTCCCATCGAAGGAACAGTCGAACGGAGTCCATGCCGCTCGCAGCGATCCGGTCGAAGTCGCGAACGACCTCGCCCAGGTCGAACCTCGACCACCACGCCATAGCGGTGCGAGCGGGCCAGTAGTTGACGCCGAGTCGGAACGCGGAGCTCTGGGCCTCAGCTCGCACGGCCGACGGGGCTCAGCGTGCGCTTCGGATCGACGATTCGACGGTAGAGCGCCAGGTAGTCCTCGACCATGCGCGACGCGTCGAACCGGCGCTCGACCGAGGCTCGCACGGCGGCCCGGTCGAGTGACCGCAGATCGGCGATCGCGCCAACGGCCTCGTCGAGCGAGTCCACCAGCATCCCGTTGCGTCCGTCGTGCACGATCTCGGACATCGAGCCACGACGATGGGCGACGACGGGCGTGCCGCACGCCATCGACTCCACGACGCTGAAACCGAACGGCTCCTCGAAGTTGATCAGGTGCAGCATCGCGACCGCGCCGCCCAGCAGCGCGGCCCGGTCGGCCGGGCCGACCGAGCCGACGTAGGTGACCCGGTCTCCGTCGACGTGTGGCCCGATGCGATCTGCGAAGTAGCCGGCGTCTTGCACGATGCCGGCGATCGTGAGGGGCATTCCCACGCGCGCGGCAACCTCGATCGCTTCCTCGACGCCCTTGTCGGGGTGGATGCGGCCGAAGAAGAGCAGCGAGTCGTTGGGCGTTTCGCCGAGCGGGAACGTGGCCATCTCGATGCCGTGGTGGATCGTCGCCGCGTAGTCGAGGCTCTCGTGGCGGTCGGCGTCGCTGATCGCGACGTAGTGGCTCCTGTCGGCGTACCGCTCGAATACCGGCACTATGCGCTCGGATGAGAACCCATGGATCGTGGTGACGAGCGGGGTCTCGACCAGTCCGCTGTAGGTCAGCGGCAGGAAGTCGAAGTTGTTGTGGATCAGGTCGAACTCATCGGCACGTTCGAACACCGACGCGATATGCAGGCCTTCCCAGACCTTGGCATCGAGCGTCTCGTCCTCCGAGTACCCGGTCGGCGCGGTGCCGACGAGGCGAGCTGAGGTGATCGAATCTGCCGTTGCGAACAACGTGACGTCGACCCCGCGCGAGACCAAGCCCTCGGTCAGCAACGAGACGAACTGCTCCCACGGCCCATAGTGGCGAGGCGGCACGCGCCACGAGATCGGCGCGAGCATCGCGACTCGGAGCGCGGACCAGGGTCTGTCGGGTGCGGACATCGTGGTCCGAGGGTATCCGCTTCGCGCACCTGCGAAACCCGGCCGCGAGCGGCCGTGTGGGGTTGTGGGCTACTTGCTGCCCTTGGCCTTCTTCGCGGCGCGCTTCTCCTTCAACGTTTTGCTGGCCGCCGTCTTCGACCCCTTGCCGCCACCCTTGTCCTTGCTGGCCATGACCGCTCCTTCCTGTCGGCGTGGCTGCCTTTCTACCACGCCACAACGCAACGCTCGCGATCGCTCTCCCGCCGCTACGCTGGCGGACCATGGCTGAACCCGTCGAGATCGTCGAGCTGCGGGTGCTCGACGGGCCGAACCTCTACTTCCCGCGACCGGCGGTGAAACTCACGCTGGCGGTGCCCGGGTGGCTCCGCGCGACCGAGCCACGGCTGACGCGCATGGCGACCGACATGGCGCTGCCCGGCAGGCCCAGACCGGGCGAACGAGGGAGCGAGCAGCGGCGACGCTTCGCGGCACGGGTCGGAGCGCACGTGACCCGCACGATCGCCCGAGCCGCGCGTGTGCGACTCGCGGCACGGGGACGCGCCGGGCCCGGCGACGACGCGATCGTGGTCGCGTTCCCGTGGCGGCGACGCGACGCGGCCGAGGCGCTCGCCCGCGAGGTCGCCGCCGTCATGCGCGATCTGGTGGGCACACGCCGGTCGCTCGCCAGCCTGGCGGCCGAGGCGGCCGAGCGCGTCGGGGCGGTCGACCCGGGGCCGGCACCGACCGTGGCCGACCCCGAGATCCCCGTGATCGCCGTGACCGGCACGAACGGCAAGACCACGACCGTGCGACTGCTCGCCCACATCGTTCGGACGAGCGGGCAGAGCGTCGCCTACTCCTCGACCGACGGTGTCTTCCACGACGGCGTGCTCGTGGAAGCCGGCGACTACTCCGGATTCGGCGGCGCGCAGATGGCGCTCGCACAACCGGGCATCGACGTGGCGATCCTCGAGACCGCCCGCGGCGGCATCTTGCTGCGCGGCATCGGCACGAGCCACAACGACGTCTCGGTCGTCACCAATGTCTCGGCCGACCACCTCGGTCTGCACGGGGTCGACACGATCGACCAGCTCGCCGAGGTCAAGGCCGCCATCACGACGATCACGAAGGCCGACGGCTGGCACGTGCTGAACGCCGACGACCCGCGGGTGCTGGCCATGAACAGACGCGCGGGTGGCCGGCCGTTCATGTGCTCGCTCGATGCCCGCCATCCGGCGCTTCGGGAAGCCCTCGCCGACGGCGGCCGGGTCCTCACGGTGCTCGACGGGCATCTCGCAGAGCTGGCGCGCGGAAGCTCGCGCGCGCTCGTCGACCTCGAGCAGGTGCCGATGACGCTTGCGGGCATCGCGTCGCAGCACGTGCACAACGCGATGTCGGCCGCTGCGGCAGCGCTCGCGATCGGCGTCTCCCGGCAGGCAGTCGTGCAGGGCCTGCGCACGTTCTTGCCCGACGCTGAGGCGAACCCGGGCCGTGCGAACGTCTACGTGCTCGGTGAGCGGGTGATCGTGCTCGACTACGCCCACAACGAGGCGGGCATCGACGGCCTCGCCGAGATCGCCCAGGGTCTGTGCGCCCCCGGGTGCGAAACGTGGCTCGCGTTCGGTACCGCAGGCGACCGCGACGACGAGCTGCTGCATGGGCTCGGCTACCGCGCGGCCCGGGGTGCCGACCACGTCGTCGTCGCCGAGCTCCGTCGCTACCTTCGTGGGCGCGACGCCGGGGACCTCGTTGAACGGCTGCGGGCAGGTGCGATCGACGGCGGTGCCGCCGACGTTCCTGCTTCGAGCGACGAGGTGTCGGCCCTGCGCTTCATGCTGGAGCGCTCCGGCGAGCACGACGTGCTCGCGGTCACCGCGCTCGCGCAGCGCCCCGAGATGTTCGCGATGCTCGACCAGGAGCTGGGCGCGCGCCGCGCCGACCCTGCGATGGTGCGAGCGCTGGTCCGACGAGCTCGTCGCACCCCCTGAGCCTCAGCCGCCGATCGGCTGCTCCAGGACCACCGGACGCGCCGCCGAGCGACGGGCCTCGAGCTCGTCCCACACCGCGGCGGCCTCGTCGACACAGAGCACCACCAGGTCGCCGGGCCTGCTGCGATCGAGCGCCGAGCGGCACGCTTCCAGCTCGTCGGTCACGATCTCGGCGTGGCCCACGCGTGCACCTTGCACGCGAGCCTCGTCGATGCCCTTCATGACGAGCGACCCCGTCTCGCCTCGCTCGCGTCCGCGTGGGTTCACGTCCTCGCGCACGATGACCTCGTCGAAGTAGCGAGCGGCGACCCGGCCCAGCTCGAGCATGTCCTCGTCGCGACGATCGCCCGCGGTGGCGACCACCGCCACGCGCAGGTTCGCCGACCACGACGGCGCTCCGGGGTGCTCGATGGGCGAGCCAGCCGTCATGCGTTCGACGAAGTCACCCACGGTACTGCAGGCCGGCTGCATTGTGCGCATAGTCGAGCAACACGGTCACGCCCTTGAGATCCACCAGGTTCAGCCGACCCGGCGCCTGGAAGAAGTCGGTGGTGAACGTACGCAGCCCGTGACGGATGTCGTGCAGGTGGGCACCCGACGACATGCGCCGCCGCGACGGCCGCGAGCAGGTTCTGCACGTTCATGCGTGCGCGACCGTCGAACGTCGCCGGGAACTGGTGCGTGTGTCCGACCGGCATCGAACGGCGCCCGTCGCGAAGCACGATCTGCTCCCCCTTGGCGTCGCGCATCAGCACGACCGCCTTGCGTCCCCGTCGAACCCACCGCTCGATGAGCTCATGATCTTCGTTCATGGTGAACAGGATCACGTTGCCCGGGCAGTGCTTGCGCATCTCGAGCACGAGCTCGTCGTCGGCGTTCAGCACCGCGTAGCCGTCGCGCGGCACGGCTTCGACGATCACGCGCTTCACCGCAGCGAGCTGCTCGATCGTGTCGATGTCTCGCAGCCCGAGGTGGTCTCCGGTCACGTTGAGCACGACCGCGACGTCGTTGCGCCCGTAGCCCAGCCCCTCGCGCAAGATGCCGCCCCGCGCCACCTCGAACACGGCGAAGTCAACGCGCGGGTTCTGCAACACCGTCAGGGCCGACCGTGGCCCGCTGGCGTCGACGCGCTTCGTGAGTCGTCCGTCGATGTAGACGCCGTCGGTCGACGTGAGCCCGACCTTGTGGCCCATGTTCTTCATCACGTGCGCGATCATGCGCACCGTCGTTGTCTTGCCGTTCGAGCCGGTCACGGCGACGATCGGGATACGCGACGGCGAGCCGGCCGGAAACAGCATGTTGATCACGGGCCTCGCGACGTACTGCTGCTCTCCCTCGGTGGGGTGCGTGTGCATGCGGAACCCGGGCGCAGCGTTCACCTCGACGATCGCGCCTCCCGTCTCCCGGACCGGCACCGTGATGTCGGGAGCGATGAAGTCGATGCCCGCGACGTCGAGGCCGACGACGCGCGCTGCCTCCTCGGCGATGTCGACGTTGTCCTCGTGAGCCTCCCACGTACGGTCGATGGAGCTTCCGCCGGTCGACATGTTGCCGGTCGCGGCGAGCAGCACCATCGCATCGGCCGCGGGCACATCGTCGAGGGCCAAGCCCTGTGAGCGCACGAGCGCCTCGGCCACCTCGTCGATGCGGATGCGCGTGAGCACCTTCTCGTGGCCGATCCCACGCCGCGGATCTGCGTTCGCGACGTCGACGAGCTGACGCACGGTGAGCTGGCCGTCGCCCACGACGTGGGCGGGCACACGCTCGGCGACCGCGACCATCGTTCCCCCGATCACCAGCAGTCGGTAGTCGCGACCGCTCATCATGCCTTCGACGACTACCCGCCCGCCTCTGCTCTCCTTGAGCGCGCGCGTGAAGGCCCCGCGTACCGCGCGCACCGAGGTGAGGTCGAGGGCGACGCCGCGCCCGTGATTGCCGTCGAGAGGCTTCACCACGACGGGGAACCCGATGCGCTTGGCGGCGTCGACGGCGTCATCGACGAGACGCACCACCCTTCCCATGGGCACCGGAAGCCCGGCCGACTCGAGCAGCTGTCGGGTGAGCTGCTTGTCGCCCGCGACATCGACGGCGAGCGCGGAGGTGAGCGAGGTCATCGTCGCCCTGATGCGTTGTTGATACTTTCCCTGGCCGAGCTGCACGAAGCTCTGGTCGTTGAGTCTGATCACCGGGATGTCGCGGGTCTCCGCCTCGTCGACGAGCGCCTGGGTAGAAGGCCCGAACGCGCGCCGCTCGGCGAGCAAGATCAGGCGCTCGAGCTCCTCGGCGAAGTCGAATCCTCGTTCCCGCTTGACGAGGTGATTGACGAGCCGAACGGCGAGGGTGCCGGCAGCGACGCCGACGCGCTCC
>CAWHQA010000005.1:0-85524 GCA_963831325.1 uncultured Actinomycetes bacterium | reverse complement strand
CTCCGACGGCAGCGCGGGGGGTCCTGGCATGAGGTGCCACACGCCATCCCTCGTGATGCCGACCGGTACCACCTCGAACCGCTCAGGGTCCAATGCGTCCATCACCGATCGAGCGGAGATGCAGCTGATCTCGTGCTCTGCGGACCGGCCGCCGAACACCACGGCGACGCGTCGACGCCCGGTCACACCTTCTCCAGCGCGTGGCCGAAATCATCGATGATGTCGTCCGCGTCCTCGATGCCGACGCTGACCCGTACCAGGCCGTCGGCGATGCCGGCCGCCCGGCGCGCGCCGGGGTCCATCTGGCGATGCGTCGTCGAGGCAGGATGGCCGACGAGCGTGTGGGTGCCGCCGAGGCTCGTCGCGATCCATGCGAGCTCGAGCGCGTCGCAGAAGCGCCGTGCCCCGTCGACTCCCCCCGCGACCTCGATCGCCAACATCCCCCCGTGTCCTCGGGTGAACTGCCGTTCGGCCACGTCATGCTGGGCATGCGAAGCCAGGCCCGGGTACCGAACGCGCTCGACCTTCGCGTGACCCTCGAGCGCCGAGGCGAGCTTCATCGCGTTCGAGCAGTGCCGATCCATCCGCAGCGACAAGGTCATCAGCCCACGTAGACAGAGCCACGCCTCGAACGGCGCCATCGTGCCACCGATGTCGATCGCAACGTCGCGCAGCCGCGCTCGGCCTCGTTCGCTCGAGCACACCACACCGGCGATCAGGTCGTGATGACCCCCCACGAACTTCGTGGCCGAATGGCACACATACTCGAACCCGAACGGCGCAGGGGTGCACAGGTACGGGGAGGCGAACGTGTTGTCGACCGATGCGGGCACGTCTGCATCTCGACACGCCGCGCCGAGCGCCTCGAGGTCGGCGACGGTCACGTTGGGGTTGGCGATCGTCTCGACATGGAACAGGGCGGCTCCGTCCAACGCCGACCGCACCGCTCCTAGGTCGTGCGGATCGACGAGCGAGACCTCGACGCCGTTGCGAGGCAGCACCGTCGTCGCGAGCCCGTACGTGCCTCCATAGAGCTCGGCACTCATCACGACGCGGTCCCCTGCCTGGGCGTGAGCAGAGAACACGGTGTGCAGCCCCGCCATGCCCGATGCGAAGCCGAACGCGGCTTCGGTGCCTTCGAGCGACGCCATCTGGTGCTCGAACGCCGCAACGGTGGGGTTCCCGTACCCCCTGGTGTAGGTGTAGCCCGGGGAGCGGAACGAGATGGTGTCGGCGTAGGTCTCGGAGTCCGGGAAGCGGAAGGTCGACGTTTGGTACAGCGGGACGCTCGGCGTCTGCTGATCGACGGGCGGAGCGGCTCCGTGCACAGCTCGGGTGGAGAATCCCCGCTCATGGGTCATCGTGCGAGCCTACCCGTCGTCGGACCAGCGCTCGGGATAGGCGTCGCGCAGCTGTCCGACCATCGCCGTCAAGACCTCCATCACGTCGGCTGCCATAGCTCGGAGCGACTCGGCGTCGCCCTGCCCACCCCGCGCGCCGTTCAGGTCGATCGGGGGCCTGCCCGCAGCCACACGGGGCGGCCGAACTTCATGCTTCCTTTGCCCGACTTCTGCCACACCGCTTGCGATCCCCAGCTCGCGAGCGGCGTGATCGGCACACCGGTGGCGAGCGAGAGTCGCACCACGCCGGTCTTGCCCCGCATCGGCATGTGGTCGGCGCGGCCGGTGACGGTGCCCTCGGGATACACCACGACGACCTCTCCCTCGGCGATCGCGCCCTCGGCAGCGCGCAGCGCGGCGGTCGCGTCGCCCGTGCCGCGCACCACCGGTATCTGTTTCGCACCCGTGAACGCCCTTCCGACCACCGGGATATGGAACAGCTCGTCCTTGGCGAGGAACCGGGGCCGGCGCCCGGCCTTCATGATGGCCGACGCGTTGGTCAGCGGATCGAGGTAAGAGATGTGATTGCAGGCGACGATCGCAGGGCCTGTGCGAGCGATGTGCTCGAGCCCGTCGTAGCGGAGCCAGAACCACGCCCGAACCGGCGGGATCGACACGATCCTCGCGACGTGGTACCAGGGCTCGGCCAGGGGTCAGTCCTCCTCGCCGGGACGCAGCCGTCGCAGCGCCGCCCAGGCGGCCGGCAGCAACCCCGCCGCGGCAAGCAGCTTCAGGGTGTCGCCGACGACGAACGGGTAGAGGCCGAACTCCAGGCCCTGCTGCAGCGGCACGTCGAGCGCCGCCATCAGCCACGGCACGCCGGCTGCATAGATCGCGATCGAGCCCAGCAGCATCGCAGAGATCGACGAGCGTAGGGAACGATCCCATCCGCGAGCGGCGAGCCATCCGGTGAGCCCGGCCGCGATCACGAACCCCCAGAGGTACCCCCCGGTCGCCGATGCCAACTTCAGCACCTCGATGCCGCTGCTGTGCGACCCGTCGGGATCGGGGGCGAGCACCGGCAGACCGACGACGGCCCACACGAGGTACAGGCCGAGCGTGGCGGCGCCGAGCGTGGGTCCGTATGCGGCTCCGATGAGGAGCACGCCGAGCGTCTGGCCTGTGATCGGCACAGGCGTCGACGGCAACACGAACGAGATCTGGGCGAGGCCAGCGACGACCAGGCTGCCGGCGACCGCACAGGCCACCGAGAAGGCCGTGCGGGCGACGGTGGTCGAGCGTGACGGCGCGAGACGCATGGCGATGGTAGACACGTGTGCGGATCCCCCCTGTCGTGGTGGCCCCCGGATGGCCGGGCGCCCCTTCGGCGGCCTGGTGCCGGCAGGCCGAGAGCCTATCGCGATGTGGACCCAGCCTGAGATCGCACAACGGACGCCCGGGGCGCACGTTAGGCTTTGCCGCCGTGCGTGTGATCGCCCTCCCCGTGAAGTCCCTGGCTGAGGCCAAGGGTCGACTCGACCCCGTGTTGACGACGCTGGAGCGCGGCGCCCTCACGCTCGCCATGCTCGAAGACGTGCTCGACGTCACCCTCGACCTGACCGGTTGGGAGACTTGGGTGATCTCGCCCGACGAGGCCGTGCTCGAGATCGCGATGTCGCGGGGCGCCCGTGCGATCGAAGAGGAACGCCCCCCACTTGCCAATGCGATCCGCCAGGTGGAAGAGGAAGCCGAGGGTCGCCTCGTCGACACCCTCGCGGTGCTGCTTCCCGACACGCCGCTCGTCACACACCAGGCTTTGACTCGCGCCCTCCGGACGCTCGGGGCGGTCGTGGTCGCCCCCTCGACCGACGAGGGCGGCACGAACCTGCTGGTCCGCCGGCCCCCCCGATCGATCGGCGCTCGGTTCGGCCACGATTCCTATCGCAGGCACCTGCAGGGTGCGACGGAAGCCGACGTGCCGGCCGCGGTGGTCGAGGCCACGGAGCTCGCGTTCGACCTCGACCTCCCGAGCGATATCCTCACGGTGCTGGAGTCGCGGCGCGAGGGGCGAACGCTGCAGGTGTGCCGCGACCTGGATCTCGGGGCGCGTGTGGTGACCAGAACGTAGAGGGGACGGACGATGGCCCAGGGCACGATCAAGGATTTCGATCTGGCGGCTGTGACCGGCTCGCTGCTCATGGACGACCATACCGAGGTAGCCATCGATTCCGCATCGCTCGAGCTGTCGGGCATCCTCACGTTGCGGATCGGTCAGCGCGTGATCTTCGACCTCGACGAGGCCGACGGCGCGCCGGTGGCCCGAGGACTGCGGCTCGTCACGTTCGTCTAGCAGGGGCGGCAGCAGGCGGCTCTCGCCAGCGGCTCAGGAGCCGGACGTCGTCACCACCTGCACGCGGAAGTCCTTCCCGGGCGTGAACGCCGGCAGGTCGCGGGCCGGAACCACGATCGGGGTCTGCGGTCTCCGCGGATTGCGCGCGATGCGCTCGTTCCGATGCTTGCGTTCGAAGGTGCCGAAATCGGCCAGGGTCACGCGCTCGCCCCGCACGACCGAATCGCGGATCGAGTCGATCGCCGCATCGATCGCCCGGCCGGCATCGGCCTTGGACAGGCCCGTGCGCTTGGAGACCTCTGCGACCAGGCCACCCTTGTTCATGGCTGCTCCTTCCGGTCGAGCAAGGTTCCGAGCGCTCACCGTATGCTTCCGGGCGGCGTCGGGTCAAACGCCGAGGTCGTGGACTCGGCTTGCGGCGCAGCATGCGTCGAGGCAACGCCTCTCGACGGCCCGCCGCATCATGGGGGCATCCTGGCCGCACGGGGTCGCCGTTGCTAGCATGCCGAAGCGACGTTGGGGCGTGGTGTAACGGCAGCACGACAGGTTCTGGCCCTGTTAGTCGAGGTTCGAATCCTTGCGCCCCAGCCCGACGAGATGCCGGCGACCCCGGGCATCTCAGCCGATGCCGGGGTACGGGTCGAGCACGGTCGTCGGCAGCGGGGTCTGCGAGAAGTCGAAGCTGTCGGCGAGATCGCCGAGCGCTTCCACCTCCTCGCGGATCGTCGGGCGCGCATCGGGCCAGCCGTCCGTGCGAGGGTCGAGGCGCTGTCCGCCGAGGAACCGGTCCTCGATCAGCTTCAGGAACGCGTCGTAGCTGAGCGTCTGGTGGTCGATGAACCCGGGCCTCGCCCACGGGCTGATGACCAGCGAGGGCACCCGCAGGCCCCATCCGTTCTCGTCGACGACGGGCGGCTCGACGTGGTCGTAGAACCCACCCCAGTCGTCCCACGTCACGAAGATCGCGGTGCGCAGCCACTGTTCCTCGGGGCCTTGCATCACGGCGTTCACGATCTCGGTCACCCATGCCTGGCCTTCGGCGATCGAGTCCGGCGGATGTTCGGCTCGCTTCTCGGTCGGCATCACCCACGAGACGCTCGGAAGCGTGCCCTCACGCGCCGCGTCGAGGAAGTCTGTGTTCGGCAACACGTTGTCGAGCTGTCCGGTCACGTCGACCGTGCGGAAGCCGGGCAGCGGATTCTGCACGGCTCGCGTCTCGGTCGCCTCGAAGTCCTGGCAGGGTGCGACCACGCAGCTTCCCGGACCGACGAAGTAGCCCCACGAGACCCCGGCTTGGTAGAGCAACCAGGTGATGTCCGCCCACACGTACGGGAGCGGCTCGCCCGCGTCGGGGGTCCAGTTCTTCGACTCGAGGCCGGGTCGGCGACCCGGGTTCCGCTGATCCGAGGTGCATGCCATGGGGTCGTCGGGGACCGGGCACCTCGCCGACCAGCCCGATACCAGGAACAGGTGCGCCGGAAGCGTCCACGAGTCGGTCGGCGCGAACATGCGGTCGTGCAGCGTGTACGTCTCGGCGTAGGACCAGTAGTTCGGGATCTCACGTGCCGTGTGGTAGCCCATGAGGTCGGGTGTGCGGGCGCCTTTCGGTCCTGATGTCGTCTTCGGGCACGGGCGCACGGTCGGCGTCTTCTCGCACCCGTTCCCCTTGATGCGGAACGCGCGCACGAACCCGTTCATGCGCCCGCCTGCGATCGAGATCTGCGAGGCGAGCTCGCCATGCGGCCCGCCCGAGTCGAACAGGTTCCGGTCGTGATAGGGCCGGTGGCAGACCTCGCGCTTGACGGGATCCGGCACGCAGACCGTCGGTGTGCCGTCCTCGTCCATCGCGATGCCGTCGGCGCCCGGGAACGTGCCGAAGTAGTGATCGAACGAACGGTTCTCCTGCACGACGAACACCAGGTGGTCGAGGTTCATGATGCCCTCCGCCGGGTCGAACGGTCGGAACGGGTCGGCCACCGGCCGGGGCGGTGGCGGGTCCCGCAGGACCCGGGCGTCGACACCGCTCGGGGCCCGCTCCGGCGCCACCGGGAACCGATCGGGCACGAGGAACGGCAACGGGAGCTCCCCCGTTGCCGTTCGCGCCCGCCCCAGGTCGGGAGTAGGGGCTGAAGGCGGCGGCGGAGCCTGCTGCGGGTCCGGCGATGCGCCGACGCATGCCGCAGCCACGAGCGCAGCTGCGATCAGCGGTGCCACGAGACGTGCGCGGGCGATCGCGGTCCCGATCATCGGGCGATCGTAGCCCGGCCTCGATCGCTTACAGCGGAACCGAGACGGATCTCTCTCGGGGCGCAGCGGCGAGCTTGCCGGACCTTCAGCCGGGGCCCGGGTCGGTGCGTGTGCGCGTGCCCGCGACGACCACCAGCCAGCCGGACATGGCGGAGACGAGCACGATAGCGAGCGACCCGGATCCCGTGAAGGCCACCCCGAGCCTGTCCGCCATCGTGCCGACCAGGGTGAGGATCGCGGCCCCGAACGCGGGCGCCACGCTCAGTCGGCCGAGCCAGGTCGTCGGGACGAGCGCCCACGACCAGCCGAGGCCGACGACGAAGGAGAGCGCGAGACCCACCGAGGCGACCCACGCGAGCGACCACGGCGTGACGTCGGCGAGCGGCCTCGACGCAGCCGGCCGGAGCCCATCGGCGGAGGCGCCGGGTGTCGCGGCCACACGGACCCCGGGCGCCACCTCGAGAGCGCCCGTCGGCGCATCGAGGCGGGGATTGAAGACGTCGAGGTAGACGATCACGGGCTCGTCGTCGGCGACCTCGAGCGCGCCCGCGAGCGTGCTCCGAGACTCCTCCTCGAGCGACTGCACGGTAGTCGGCCGGCGGGCCAGAAGGTCGGGCAGCGTGCCCATGAAGATCCTGGTGCGTGTGATGAGTTGCGGGGGCACGCCCGCATACACCTGTCGGAGAGTGGGGATCAGCCGCGGCGTCGAGGTGAGGAAGATGACCGGCCCGTCGTTGCCCGAAGCATCGAGATAGGCAGAAGCATCGCTCATCGCCACCACCTTGTCCTCGGACATGATCGGGGTCTCCTCATGCCAGACCGACCCTGCCGACGCGATGCTCCAGGCGAGCGCCCCTGTGACAACGACCGCGGCGATCGCGGCACCCGGGGCTCCGAGCCGGCCGACGAGGAACCGGCCGACCCACACCACCGAGGCCATCGCGAGCATCGGGATGCCGAGCGAGTACGCGGCCACCCGGTAGATCGGGACCGGCTGGTCGAGCCAGTGATAGGCGCCCGCAGCAACCAACACAGACCCTGCCCAGAGGACCATCGTGATCACCGCCCAACGCCGAAGGGGGGTGCTCGGCCACCACGAGATGACCGCCCCGACCACCGCGGCAGCAACCGTGACGGGAAGCCGGAGGGGGGTGAGCCTGCTCGTGGACTTCGCAGCGAGCCTCTCGGGGTCGATCCGGATGCTCACATCGAATCCGCGAAGCGGCGACTCCGGCGCCAACAGGATCGACGCGGCGCCCGCGACCGCGCCGCCCGTCACGACCGATCCCAACCGCGCCGATGGCGTGCTCGCGAAGGAAGCACCCTCCTTCCACCGCCGCCACGATCCGGGCAGCAACACGATCGACAGCGTGACGAACAGCGGAAGGAACAACGCCGCGAACCGCCAGTGTGCGAGCACCGCGCCGGCGAACAGCACGATCGACCCCACGATCGCCGGACGGCCGGCCGTCGCGAGAAGGGCAGTCAAGGCGAACGCCACCAGCATGCCCATGACGAACGCGTTGTCGTGACTTCCGACCGCGATGCGAGCCATGTGCGTCGACGCGCCGACCCCGATCGCGTAGACGCCGAATGCCCAGGGAGGCTCCTCGAGCGCGTCGATCGCGAAGCCGCCCGCGGCGAGCGCTACGAGCATCGAGGCGATGGCCGGCAAGGTGAACATCAGCCGGTACGGCTCGATGCCGAACACCCCGTCGAGGATCGAGGCGAACACGAGCGCGCCCGTTCGGTCGCCGTGCACCGTGAGGTCCGCCGGCGCCCAGCCGACCAACGAACCGAGCCCCGACTCGCCGACCAGGTTGGCTCGCCAGATCACCTGTGGGGTGTCGAACCCGATCGGCGTCGCGAACCGCCCGGTGGCGTAGGCCCACAGGTAGACGGCGCCGATCGCCACCACGGTGCCGACGAGACCCGCAACCCCGATCGCGATCGTCCGGTCTCTGGGCCTGCTGGGTGCCGAGGCGACTGTTCCCAACTCGCTCGTGATGCCTCGCTTCCTCAGTCGCGGAACGGCCAGGGGTCGACCACCAGGGGCGCAAGGGGATCCTGGGTGAAGTCGAAGTCGTCGGCGAGGTCGCCGAGCAGCTTCACCGACTCCCTCACCGTGGGTCTCGAGTCGGGCCACCCGTCGGTTCGAGGATCGAGGCGCTGCCCACCCAAGAACCGGTCCTCGATCAGCTTCAGGTATGCGTCGTAGCTGAGCGTCTGGTGGTCGATGAATCCGGGCTTCGCCCAGGGACTGATGACCATCGAGGGCACCCGCAGACCCCAGCCGTTCTCGTCGACGACCGGGGGCTCGACGTGGTCGTAGAAACCACCCCAGTCATCCCATGTGAGGAAGATGGCCGTGCGCAGCCACTGCTCCTCGGGGCCCTGCATGACTGCGTTGATCGTCTTCGCCACGTAGCTCTGCCCGACTTCGATCGAGTCGGGTGGATGCTCCCCCTTGTCCTGCTCCGGCATCACCCACGACACGCTCGGCAGGTCGCCCGTGCGGGCGTCGCGCACGAACTCCGTGTTCGGGCGGATGTTGTCGAGCTGGCCGGTCGCGGCGGTCGCGGTGAACCCGGGGAGCGGATTCTGCACGGGAGCGGTCAGGATGCCGTCGAGATGCTCACAGGGCGGCGCGACGCAGGTGCCCTCGCCGACGTAGTAGCCCCAGCTCACGCCGGCGCGGTAGAGGAGCCACGTGATCGGTGCCCAGACATAGGGACGTGGCTCTCCCATCTTGGGCGCCCAGATCTTCGACGGCGTGTCCGCATAGACCCCACCCGGGAACTTCTGGTCCGACGAGCACGACATCGGATCGTCGAGGTCCGAGCACGTCGCCGACCACGCCGAGACCAGGAACAGGTGCGCAGGCAGTGTCCAGGAGTCGGTCGGCGCGAACATGCGGTCGTGCAGCGTGAAGGTCTCCGCGTACTTCCAGTAGACGGGGATCTCCTCAGCCGTGTGGTACCCCATGACATCGGGCTGCCCCTGCGGTCCGTCGACCGCCCGCGGGCACGGCTTCTCATCGGGATGCTTCTCGCAGCCGTTCCCGATCGTGCGGAGCGCGTTCACGAAGCCATCCATCTCGCCGCCGTCGATCGAGAGCTGGCTGCCGAGCTCCCCGTGTGGACCGCCCTGATCGATGAAGTTCGTGTCGTGGTATGGACGATGGCACGTGCCGGGGGCATCGGGATCGGCGAGGCAATCTTTCGGGCGGCCGTTCGCGTTCATCGGGATGCCGTCGGCGCCCGGGAACGTGCCGAAGTAGTGATCGAAGGAACGGTTCTCGAGCACGATGAAGACCAGGTGGTCGAGGTTCATGATGCCGGCGGCAGGGTCGAACGGGCGCGATCTGTCGGCCGCCGGCTGCACGCCAGGCGGAGAACGCAGGGGGCGTGTGTCGACCCCCTGCGGCGCGGTCCCCGGATCTGGCTCGCTCACGAGGCCGGGCGCACCCATGACGTCGGTGGGCTCGACCCAGCGTGTATCAACCGGCTCGGCCGAGATCGACCCCCTTGGAGAGACCGGCGTCGCACTGGGCGGCCGCGACGTCACCGGATCGCTCCCCGACGTGCACGCCACGGCGACGAGTCCGGCGAGCACGAACACCGTGGCGACGGCAGAACGACCCGAGACCATCACGAGCCCCGCCCTGGCCGCGGATCGAGGATCATCGGGGCGATCGGTTCCTGGGAGAAGTCGAAAGCCGTGGCGAGGTCGCCGAGCAGAGCGATCTCCTCACGCACCGTCGGGCGCGGATCGGGACGTCCCTCGTTCTCGCCATCGAGGCGCTGGCCACCCAGGAAGCGATCCTCGATCAGCTTCAGGTACGCGTCGAACGACAGAATCTGGGAATCGATGTCGAGGTCGCGGTCTGCCCAGGGACTGATCAGAAGGCCCGGCACGCGGAGTCCGTAGCCGGCCTCGTCGACCCGAGGCGGCACGACGTGGTCGTAGAAGCCGCCCCAGTCGTCCCACGTCAAGAAGATCGCCGACCGCTCCCACAGATCGCTCCGCATCACCGCGTTGATCAACCTCGTGACGTACGCCTGTCCCTGGGTGATCGGAGCTCCGGTGAGCGGGTGCTCACTGTTGCCGGCGCGCCCGGGCACGATCCAGGACACCGAGGGAAGCGTCTGCGTGCGAACCCCCTCGAAGAACTCACCGTGGGTCCTGATGTTGTCGAGCTGATCGGTCTCGGCAACGTCGGCGAACCCGGTGAGCACGTTCTGCGGACGAGCCGGACCGCTTGCCTCGCACTCGGCTCGCGTGTCCTCGGGGCGGCGGCACAGCACGCCGCCCGCGTAGTAGCCCCAGCTCACGTCGTGCTGGTGCAGGAGCCAGGTGATGTCGGTCCACCCGAACAACGTCGGGTGCTCGTGCCACGCCAGGCCGTCGAAGAGCTCTCCCATCTCGAGATCGGTGGTACACGTGAACGGCGTCGGTCGGGTCGGTGCACGACGCGGACCAGCCCGATACGAGGAAGAGGTGCGCGGGCAGGGTCCAGGAATCGGTCGGAGCGAACATGCGCGTCCTGCAGGACGAACTCGCGCGCGTACGCCCAGTAGTTGGGGATCGCTCCGCTCGTCGTGGTAGCGCCATGACGTCGGGCTGGCCGTCGGGGCCGTAGATCTCGCCGCACGGGCTGACGTCGCGCTCGCGGATGCAGCGGCGGCCCGTCGCGGCCTCGATGAAGCCGTCCATCGTGCCGCCGTTGACGCTGATCACCGAGGCCTCGTGGTTGTGCGGACCGCCCGCGTTGACGAGCTCGCGCGTCGCGATACGGCGGCACGCACTGCGCCGAGCACGGGATCTCGCGACGCAGACGCGTGGGCCGCCCGCGCTCGTCCATCGGGATGCCGTCGGCTCCCGGGAACGTGCCGAAGTAGTGATCGAACGAGCGGTTCTCCTGCACGATGAAGATCAGGTGGTCGAGGTTCATGATGCCGGCCCCCGGGTCGATCGGCCCGCTGTGACCGAGCCATCGACGGTGCCGGCGTCGGCCGTCGATCCGCCGCCCGTGCACGCAGCAGCGGCCACGGCTGCGACCGTCGCAGCAGCCACGGCCGCCAACCCACGGCGGCGGACATTCCGCCGCACGCGACCTCGGCCATGGCTCGGATGCCACCTGACCCCGCCGCAAACGTCCGCTCATCGGACTTCCACCACGTCGGCGCGGATACGATGACGCCGGCCCGGCACCATCGACCTGCGCCCGATCCGCTGAGGAGGCCCGTATGAGCGACACCGAGGCACCGACCCGATTCCCAGTGACCCTGATCCCGGGCGACGGCATCGGCCCCGAGGTGGTGTCCGCCGCCCGCGCCGATCGTCGAGGCGACCGGCGCCCCGATCGACTGGGAGGAAGCCGAGGCCGGCGCGGAGGTCTTCCGTCGGGGCGTCGCATCGGGCGTGCCGCAGGAGACGATGGACTCGATCGCGCGCACCCGGGTGGCGCTCAAAGGCCCGCTCGAGACACCGGTCGGATTCGGTGAGAAGAGCGCGAACGTGACGCTGCGCAAGCTCTACGAGACCTACGCGAACGTGCGGCCCGTGCGCGAGATGCCCGGCGTCACCACCCCGTACTCGGGGCGCGGCATCGACATGGTGATGGTGCGCGAGAACGTCGAGGACCTCTACGCAGGCATCGAGTACATGCAGACCCCCGGCGTCGCGCAGGCGCTGAAGCTGATCAGCGTGAAGGGCTCGGAGAAGATCGCGCGCTTCGCCTTCGAGTACGCCCGTAGCGAGGGCCGCACCGAGCGTGGCGTGCGCGACCAAGGCCAACATCATGAAGTTCACCGAGGGCACCCTGAAGCGTGTGTTCGAATCGGTGGCCCCCGACTACCCCGAGATCGAGTCCTGGCACGTGATCGTCGACAACGCCGCGCACCAGCTCGTGAAGCGCCCCGAGCAGTACGAGGTGATCGTCACGACCAACATGAACGGCGACATCCTGAGCGACCTCTCGAGTGCGCTGATCGGTGGGCTCGGGTTCGCCCCCAGCGCGAACATCGGCAACGAGGTCGCGATCTTCGAGGCGGTCCACGGCTCCGCACCGAAGTACGCCGGTAAGGACGTGATCAACCCGACCGCGGTGATCCTGTCAGCCGTGCTGATGCTGCGCTACCTGGGGCTGTTCGCCGAGGCGTTGGCGATCGAGCACGCCGTCTTCGTGACGCTCGAGTCGGGAACGCTCACGGGCGACGTGGTCGGCTACGACCGAGGCACGCCGACGAGCACCTACACCGAGGCGATCATCGCGAACCTCGGGAAGAAGACCGAGAACTGGACCGTGCGCGAGGTCGAGCCCTTGCACCTGCCCGTACTCCGCTCGGACCCCGACTACGTGCGCCCAACCGAGCGGAACGTCGTCGGTCTCGACGTCTTCGTGGAGTCACCGCTCACCGCCGACGAGCTCGGCACCTCGCTCACCGAGCTGGCCCAGGGCACACGGTTGGAACTCAAGATGATCTCGAGCCGAGGCACCAAGGTGTATCCGGCCACCGGCGCCATCACAGATACGCTCGATCACTGGCGCTGCCGGTTCATCATCCGGGAAGACCCGGGCGACCTCTGGGACGAGGACGTGCACCAGTTGCTGGCTCGCATCTCACGACGGCACACCTGGATGCACATCGAGAAGCTGCTCGAGTTCGACGGAGAGCTCGGCTTCACAAGGGATCAGGGCGAGAATTAGCTGCCGGGGCCGGGCAGTCGCGGTGAGCGCCATGCCCGTCGCCGGCCGTTGCGGAGGCTCTCGCTCGCCTCCCGCAGCTCCCGCTCACGATGACGGAGCAGATCGTCGGTCCATCCGAAGATCATCTCTCTCCCCTCCTACGCACCTTCGCTGTAACGTTTGCTACAACGTTTCAAGACGCAGGATAGGGCCTTGTGCTCGGACGGGAAAGCATTTAAGCTAACCCGAAATCGATGCCGATCAACATCCATCTCTCGAGCGACGACCTCGCGGAGACGCGCTTCGCGTTCTCACCCATCTGGGAACTCGGCATGAGCCTCTACAAGCCCATGCGAGATCCCTCGAAGCACGCCCTGCATCTGCCGTGGGTGCAGGAAGCCACCGCGGCGATCGAGGGACGCGAACTCGACGTCTTGTTCGCGATGGTGCCGCCGCCCGGCGTGCCCGCGCAGGTCCATCCGTACATCCCCGACTTCCTGACCCCCGCGCCCGCGACACCCTTCCCACAGTTCGAAGAGGAGCTGGAGCAGGTGTCGCGCACCGACCCCTCCCGCATCAGCGTCGAGCTCGCGAACATGGTCAGCTCCCTGGAGGGCGCGCCGGTCCCGCCGCTGACCCAGGAGATCCAGCGAGACCCCGCACCGTTCGTCGGCAAGCTCGTGGAGCAGATGCGCGAGTACTGGAAGCTCACGATCGAGCCGCACTGGCCACGCATCCGATCGCTCCATGAAGCCGACGTCACGTACCGGGCTCGGCAGCTGGCGCTCGGGGGTGCAGAGCTGCTCTTCGCGGACCTGCACCCCTCACTGTCGTTGGCCGGCGACGCGCTCGTGATCGACAAGCTGATGTGTGAGGACGTCGACCCCGGCGGTCGCGGGCTCGTGCTGATCCCCGCCGTGTTCGACTGGCCCGGCATCGCGGTGCTCCTTGGCGACGACCTGCAGCCGGCCCTGTCGTACTCCCCGCGCGGCATCGCCGAGCTCTGGGACGAGCCGGAAGACGCGAGGGGTGGGGCCATGGACGATCTGATCGGCGGTACTCGCGCCGACCTGCTGCGGGTCCTCACCGTCCCGATGACGACGAGCGAGCTGGCGCACCGGCTGCATCTCACGCCCGCTGCCGTATCGCAGCAGCTCGGCGTGCTGCGACGTGCCGGCGTGGTGGACGCACGACGTCAGGGGCGGGAGGTCTACTCCGAGCTCACAGCTTCCGGTCGCGGACTGCTCGAGCTGCTCGGCTGAGCGTCGACACCACCACGCAGCGCGCCCACGTAGACGCCCGCCAGCACGAGCGGCACGCCGAGCAGCAGACCGCCGGTCACCGACTCGCCGGCGACCAACGTCCCCATCACGATCGTCACCGGCGGGAAGAGCACGAACTGGTACGAGGCGGCCGTTGCGGTCCAATGGTTCAGCACGAAGACGTAGAGGATGAACAGCAACGGCGACCCGACGAGGGCGAGGAACGCTACCGCCACCCAGACCGACGGACTCGACGGCAGGTCGTGCGACTCCCCCGACGCGAGCGACAGCGCGAGGAGCAGCACCGCGCCGACCGCCATGGCGACCCCATTCGTGGTGATCACGTCGGAGTCCGGCGTGCGCTTGACGACGATGCCGGCCTGCGATGCGCAGGTCGCGGCCCCGACGATCAGCAGCACCGACCCGACCGGGGCGGCGCCCGCCGGCGAGCCCGACAAGATCACGCCGATGCCCGCGACCGCGAGGAGCGAGCCCGCGACTCCGCGCCAGGAGAACCCTTCGATCTGCTGCGCCGCGGCGAGCAACAGCGTGAGCAGCGGCACAAGAGCCATGATCACGCCGGCGGTGCCGGCCGAGACCCGCACCGCGCCGAGGTAGAAAAGGGCATACGCCCCGGTGAATGCGAACAGCCCGAAGGACACGGCGCCTCGCAGTGAGGGACCACGGGGGAACGGCCGTCGTGTCAGGAGCCCGATCGTGTGGAGCACCGAAGATGCGATCACGAACCGCACGCCGGCACCCCACAACGGCTCGAGCTCTCGGTTGCTGAACCGCACGGCGACGATGTTGGCGCTGCCCAACACCACCGCGCCTGCGAAGGCCGCGAGCGTGGGGAGGTCGGATCGGCGCGGCACGGTCCGCGCATGGTACGAGGCGGAGGGGCCGGCTCGGGCCGGCCCCTCCCGCGCTCAGGCGGCCCGGCCGCGCACCGTCACCTCCAGCACATCCATGAACAGCGGGTCGCCGTGGTTCGACAGCATCACGAACCTGATGAACCGCACGTTGCGATCGGCTGCTGTCGGCTCGAAAGCCCTGAGGCGACCGGTCGCGCCGATCGAGGCCTCGACCGCTGTTCGCCACGCGCCACCCTTGGTCCGCTTCGTCTGGATCTGGAAGCGCTTGACACCCGCTTCCGGCCCGTCGCCGCAGGTGCCGCCCGAGGCCACACCGAACCCGACGATGTCGACCGCTTCCGATAGACGGACGGTCGCTCGCCTCGGTCCGGTGTAGTCGCTGCCTATGTTGCTCCCGACGGCGTCCGAAGGCCACCCCGTGCCGAGGTTGAGGTCGAAAGCGCCGTCTGCCCCGAAGCCACAGAACTCCGCGTAGTCGGGTGGCGACGCCTTCCGGAGCTCAGCCCCATTGCTGATCGCTGCGAAGTCGAAGAAGACGGCGGCGTCGATTGTCTCCGTGCCGTCGACGACCACTCCACGCACGACCTTCGGCTCGTAGCCGCCGCCCAGCATCTGCAGCGCGGGGTAGGCGTCGTGGAACGGCACGTCGGTGATCTGGAAGACGCCGCTGGCGTTCGACGTGTCCGCGAGATCGCTCGCGAACCCCGACGCGAGACCTGCGATCTGCACGGTCACGCCTTGGACGGGATCGCCCGTGACCGCGTCGGTCACCGTGCCCTCGATCGTGCCGCAGGGGTCGCTGCTGCAGTCCGGGGGCAACGCGAAGTCCTCGACCGGGTTGACGTCACCGCCGCCGACCGACGAGGCGAAGAATCCCATGCCGCGTCCGGCGAACACGCCCCAGATGGCGCCTGCGTTGGCGCCCGCGTTGGCGACGAGATCGGCCTGGATGATCGCGTTCCGCATATCGAGGAACGACGGGCTCGGCGGCGAGAGCTCCATGCCCCGGGTCACGAGCTTTTCGGTCGCGTTCGACCCGAGCGCGTCGCGGAGCTCCCAGAGCGTCTGCAGCCAGATCTCCCCGTCGGCGTGCACCTCCGGCCCGCCGACGATGTTGCCGAAGTCGCCGTAGGTGTAGCCGCCCGGCCCTGCGCCCCTGGTGCCTGTGCAGGTGTTCTGTGCCGCCCCCACCGGGCAGTCGACGGGCTCCGTGCGCAGCTGGCCGGCGAACGTCATCTGTCCCATCACCACGTCGCCGACCGTCGCCGTATCCGGTTTGTGACCCTCGCGGCGAAGGAGGTCGATGGCGTACCAGTCGCTCCAGGCTTCCCCCATGGAACCGGATTGCTGACTATCGAGACCACTCAGCCCGTCGGGATAGATCACGAGACGGTTCGACAGGCCGTGCGTGTACTCGTGGTAGACGACCTCGGCGTCGTCGCCGGTGTTCGCCGACGGCAGTCGGCCCAAGCCGAACCGCGGCAGCTTCTCCGTGAGGTACATCTGCATCGTCGGAGGGAGCCCGTCGGGCGGGGTGAACATGTTCGCGTTGTCGACGTGTCCGAGGTCCGGGAAACCGCCTCCGGCCGTGTTCGCACCGTCGGAGACGTTCGTGAGCACCGGATCGTGCCCGCCCGTGCCGCCGAACTCGAAGTTGCCGGCCGCATCCGTGAAGGAGATCGGCGCCGAAGCCAGGTGATCGTGGAAGTGGTTCAGGAAGTAATACGTCTGCACCGCGCTGTGCTTGATGTTCGCCTTCCAGCTGAAGCCCTCGGTGCGATCCCAGGTGCAGGCTCGCTTCGGGGCGCAGTTCTGCTTCTGCGTCGTCGTGTCGAGGAAGGGGTCGTAGCCCGACCAGTCGAGTCCGCTCACAGCGGGAACTTGGTCTTCTGGGTCGGGCACCGAGTCGTCCTGCACATCCTTGAAGACCCAGGCATTGGGACCGAAGAGCTGCGTGCCGTCGAACACCGGGAACGTTACGGGCTGCTCGACACCGCCACCGCCCGTGGCGAGGGTGCTCGGGTAGAACGGCCACGCCTCGGCCGTGCCGGTTGGCACGGGGGCACCCGAGTCCGTGAGGTTGTTCCGGTAGAGGATCTCGCCGGTTCGAGCGTCGACGAACGAGACGTCTGTCTGCACCGGGGAGATGAGCGTGAACGTTCGCCACGCGAGCCTCGCGCCCCGCCCCGTGGGGAACAGCATGAGATCGGCCCGATCGGTGCGGGCACGCGCGGGTGCGGCGCCGACCGTGGTCTTCGCGGCGGCGATCGCCTCGGTCGCGCCGAGCGTCGGACCGCCCGCGGGTGCGCGCAGGCCGCGCATGGGTCCGCCGGTGACGTTGATGAGCCGGCCGTCGCGTGCGACCGATGCCCTGACGCCTTGGCCGAACAGCGTGAGCCCCCCAGCGCGCTGCACGAACGAGAGGTGATGGGTCCCGAGGGCATCGACGTAGTCGTCACGCAGCCGCAGGGTTCGCAGGTCTCGGCCGCGGAGTCCGAAGGCCACGCGGTTGGCCCGCAGGTAGCGCGTGACGACGCGAGCAGCCGGCCTGCTCGTGCTCTCGGTAAGGAAGCCGTCGAGCCGTCCGACGAAACGGAGGGTGCCGGTCGTCGGGTCGCTCTGCATCACACCTTGCGTGCCGAGACTGCGCCCGAGCGAGGCCCGTGCTCGCAGCACACGCGGCGCGACTCCCACCGGCGATCCCTGCCGGCGCATGTCGAGGTCGCTGGTCGCGCGCGGCATGATGCCACCACCGCGCTCGGCCCTCGGAGCCGCCGTATCGGCGCCGGCCGGCCCGAGGGCCGCGATCATCGCGACCGCGGTCGCGACACACACCATGACGATCGAGGTTCGAGTGGTCGGGCCACGGGTCGTCCCGCGCTGTGCCATGTTCCCCCTCCTCTGTGTTGCTGGGTGGCGAAAGTACCACTCGCATGCACTTCACGGGAAGGGACCTCGCGAGGGCAGCCGTCGCGGCGTATCCTTGCTGCGCACCCGATGCAGCGCCGGCCGCCAGTGTCGCCGGAACCCCCTCGTGCGGAAGGATCGAACATGCTCTCTCGCAGCCGTTCCACGGTGACCGTCGCTCTCGTCGCCGCATCCTCGTTCCTGAGCTTGACCCTCGGCGGCGCAGCGTGGGCCGGCACGCCCACGCCATCACCCGATGACACGTCGATGACCGATGGAGCCGTGCGGTCGGTCATCATCGCCCGCGGCCACGTCTGGATCGGCGGGAACTTCGCCAACGTGCTCGATCGCAACGGGTCCAACCCATCGCCGACCGGCAACATCGCCGCGCTCAACCTCTCCACCGGCATGCTCTCGACGACCGTCGTGCCGCGCGGCCTCAACGGTGGTGGCGGCGCGCAGGTTCGAGACATGTCGCTCGGGCCCGACGGCGTCCTCTACGTGACCGGACGATTCCTCTACCGCTTCGGCGGACTCGATCGTCGCCACACCGTCGGGCTCGACCCCGCGACCGGACGCATCGTCCGCGGCTTCACGACCCTCGTCGGGCGAACCGTGCTCGCCGGTCCCGATCGCATCTACGTGGGCGGATCACGGCTGCGCGCCTACTTCCCGACCGGTGGGCGAGACCCGGCGTTCGCCGACGTCGTGCCCACCCTCGACCCGGCGATCCGGCCGCCCGGGGAGACACCACAGATGCTCGATCTCGACTTCATGCCCGACGGCGACATCGTCGCCGCAGGTCATTTCGATCTCATCGATGGAGCGCCGCAGAAGGTCGTCGTGAAGGTGAGCGCCCGCACCGGCGCGGTCCGAACGTGGTCGGTCGCAGGCGTCGAGTCGCGAAGCAAGGCGTACGGCATGTCGACCCAGGTGTCGGGCGGCCAACTCCTCGTCGGCGCAGGCGGCTCCGACTTCGCCGCGCTCTACTCGGCGCCGGCGCCGGGCGCCGATCCGACCGTGTGGCCACAGGTATGGAAGACCGACACCTCCGGCTCCGCCCAAGCCGTCGCCGCCTACGATGCGAGCACCGTGCTCGTCGGCGGCCACTTCAAGACGATCGCACACGGACCGCGCGAGCAGTGCGGTTCCAACCAGGAGCCGATCGGAAGCTGCCTGCAGATCCCCCGGCTCGCGGCCCTCGACCGCGCGACTGGGCTCACCGACCCCGTGTGGCGTCCGAACCCGTGCTGCAACTACCTCGGCGTCTGGGCTCTCGCCGTACGGCAGGGCATCGCGCACGTGGGTGGACAGTTCTCGCAGGTGGCGGGCGTGCAGCAAGCGAACTACGCACGGCTGTCTGCCTGATCGGAACGCGGATCGGCACGCACGTTGGAGGCCCGTCGTCGCGTTGGATAAGCTTGGGGGGCTGAAGCGGTCCCATCGTCTAGAGGCCTAGGACATCACCCTCTCAAGGTGGAGACACGGGTTCAAATCCCGTTGGGACTACCGAGGAAACCGCAGGTTAGGGACCTGCGGCTCGTCCTGAGCTTCCCTAGGGCAGGCCCATCGTCTACCAACTGTCTACCCACCCGGGTCGCGATCATCCTGAAGACATGGCCTCGGGTCGGCCCACCCACTGACGAAGGTGTGCTCTCGCCGCCGACCTATGTCGCCACGCGTGCAGAGCCTCGATTTCGGCGAGCACCAATTAGGAGTACTCCCATTGGGGGTTGACACCTTCATCGTCGGTGAGCAGATTTGGTGACCCAGCAGTTGAGTGAGCGGGGGCCCGCGTCCCAGCTCTCGTCGGAGGGACAGAGGTATGGCGACGCCACGGGGTCAGCACGGTGGAACCTTCGCACGTTCCGTGGTGGGAGCGGCGGTCCTGGTGCTGGTTCTTGCTACCTCCCCTCCCCTCGCCGCGGCAGCGGAGGAATGGACCGGGTCTGCCACCGTGGTTGGAACCTCCAGCCAGGTCACCCCGCACACCGAACGAACGTCTGGCTTCACCGTCTCCGCAACGACCTCCGGCGGCGGTAGTGGCACAGGGACAAGCGTCGACTGGGCTGAACACGGCTTCGACCTCTCGTGTGAAACCACAGACGTTACAACGAACACCTACTCGGGAGGGTCGGCGGCCATCGGCTCGACTGGCACGTCGCTTGCGATCCTCTTGTCAATCGATGGCGGCACGTCCGTCATCGAGCACACGACCACCGGCTCGGTCGAGGCGGGATGCGTTCCCGGGAGCAGTAGCTCGACAGGGGTAGCTGGAGGCGGGAGCTGGGGCGGCAACTACGAACTCCTAAGTCCCAATCAAGAGGCTGCCTCCGGCTCGATCAAGCTCGTCGACAACCCTGGCGGGGGAACTGGGAACTTCTCGTTCGTGACACTGCACTTCTCAGCGACGAGAGGTTGCACCGGCGTCGACTCGGATGGGGACGGGATCACTGACTGTGACGAGATAGGCCTGGGCACCTCTCCGAGTAAGCGGGATAGCGACGACGACACCGTAGATGACGGCGAAGACGCCTTCCCGCTCGACCCCGGCGAGTCTGTCGATACTGACGGAGACAGTGTGGGGAACAACGCGGATCCCGATGATGATGACGACGGGTTCAGCGACGAAGAAGAGATCGCCGCTGGCTCTGATCCGCTTGATCCTGGATCGACGCCGGGTGGCTCGACGACCTGTGACGGGATCGTCGCCTCCGACGTGGACGGTGAAGATCCCACCTATCGGGACGCGAGCACGCTGGCGAGTTTCCCGAACGATGACGCGGTCTGTGATGCTGTGTGGGTCCCGACCATCAACGACGGATTCGTGCCCCAGGGTCTCGCGCTGACCGATGACGGCACCACCGCACTCATCTCCGGGTACGTCCAGGGGACGGAGCCCGAGTGTCGAGTCGTGGGGGTCGATCTGGCGACCGGAGACGCAGCGGGGACATTCGATTTCGCCGACTTTGCGTCCACGACCGGCTGCAAGCATGGAGGGGGGATCCAGTTCGACGACCAAGGCCGCGTCTGGGTTGTCGATACTGCGAGGATCTACGCGCTCGACCACGCGACGCTCTTCTCGGGCGGGAACCCACTTCGACGCACGGTCAGACTCGGAGATACACGCGTCGGGGACTTCAAGGGTTCCATCGCCGCTGATGGAGCGGGCGGAACGACGCTTTGGATCGGAGAGTTCAAGAAGGTCGGCCTTGTGGTGCCTTCAACTATGTACGAGTTCAACGTCCCAGACCTGTTCCCCCCGCAACCGATCAAGAGCATCGAGAAGGCCGATGCCATCGACCAGATCGAAATCCCGAGCGGCCCCCAAGGGGCAGACTTCCACAGTCCGGGCCTGTGGGTCTCATCGTCGACGTCCAAGTGCGGTGTCCTTAACAACGGCACTCGGTACGGGTTCGCGCCGGGCTCGGAGGGGATCCAGTTCGATCAGGACGGGACGCTCTGGGCGGTGTCCGAGGCAGGCTCGTCTGCGTTCTCCTCGACCTCGCCCTTGTTCCCGGTCATCGCTAGCTTCGACGCCAGTCTCATCGACAAGGGGCCGAAGAAGAGCTGCCTCGCGTACGGGCAGACGCTCCCGGGTTGACTTCGCTGGCCACTTCACGGCCCCTGGGACTGAGTGTCATCTGAGTCCGCCTGCCGCTCATCCGATAGGGGTTGACCCTACTCTTGGCTCCGGGCGGCTAGCCTTCGATGTTCAGCGGCATCCGCAACAACGGCACCCTCAGGCTCAACTCCGCGACCGTGACCGGGAACAGCGCCGGGGATTTTGGCGGCGGGATCCACAACCTCGGCACCCTCACGCTCATTGAATCGACCGTGAACGGGAACACGGCGGGCTTTCTCGGCGGCGGGATCCACAACGGCGGCACCCTCACGCTCATTGAATCGACCGTGACCGGGAACAACGCGCCCATTGGCGGTGGCGGCATCTTCAACGAAGACACCCTCACGATCAACGGATCGACCGTGAGCGGGAACAGCGCTAACAAGGCCGGCGGCATCCACGTCGACGGGACCGTCATGGTGAAAAGATCCGAGGTGAGTGGCAACGAGGCCACAGACACCGGGGGCGGATTCGACATCAACACCGGGAACCTCACGCTCAACTCCTCGACCGTGATCGGGAACACGGCCGGGGCTACCGGCGGGGGAATCTTCAACTCCGACGGGTCACTGACCTTGATCTCGTCGACCGTGACCGGCAACACGCCCAACGACTGCGACGGGGCGGGCTGCCCCTAGGAGGAAGCCCGGACGGGCGGTCCGTCCGTCCGGGCGGCGAGATTCGAACGGCTCCCGACGGTCCGCGATATCGAACGTGCCATGCGGCTCGGCGTTTCCAGCCACCGGTCCGTCTAGCCAGCGATACGCGCCTCGTCTATCGCGATGAGATGGACAGATTCGCGCCCCTGGACGGCGAACTGCCGGCCAAGACCTGCGATGCCCTGGCTCGCCTGCTGAGACCCCATACCGCGACTTCTGAGACCTCCTGGTACTGCGTGTGGAAGGGGTTTGGAGTTGCGGAACTCCGTCCACGCCACGCTTTCGAGTGAGTCAACAGGGCGAACGGACGCCAAGAGACGGCGGGAAGTCGCTGAAGCAGAGGATGCGTCGCCTGCCTCGATCCCGAAGGTCGTCACACATGCGCGGAGGTATCTGTTGATCAGGGGTCCCATGGATGTGGCCTGTGGGTTCGAGTCTTCCGGTCTGTCACCGAACCTGTGGTGGCCCGATGACCGATCGTGGATCGTCGTGACCGAGATCGATGGCTACTCGACATATGTCGGCGGCTCGCTGGCCGCAATCACAGAGATCGTCACATCACTGGATGTCGAGGCGATCGAGGTCTCGTTGGAGGTTTGCATGGATCCCGGCCCATACCCCCCTCGCTGGCGATCGAGCATCGGCGCTCAGCGCCTGGGGAAGAGCTCTTCCGAGTGGACACACCTGCGAGGTCGTTCCGACTATCCCGATCCGGGACATGGCGAGACCGATCAAGGTCAGGCAGATGGTTGAGCCTCGAAGCGGGGCAAAGAGGCCGGCTCAGTCGAGGTCCGGCCAGCTGGCGACGTCGACCTCGTTGCCCTCGGCGTCGGCCAGGGTCCACCATTCGGGCGCGTTCTCGTCGCTGACCACGTGACCACCCGCGGCGATCGCCGCGGCCACGCGGGCCTCTGCTTGATCGTGCGGGACATAGAGATCGATGTGGATCCGGTTGCGCTGCGGGCGCGGCGCGTCCATCTGTTGGAACCAGAACGGCGGCCCCTGGAAGTCGGGATCCATCAGGTCCTCGTCGCCCACCTCCAGATAGCCGAGCACTGCGCGCCAGAACGGCATCACATCGGGGATGACGAGCGCGTCGATCGCAACTTGGACCTCTTGTAGCCCGGTCAGATCGACGGACACGCCAAGCTCACGGGCCGCGGCCGAGATCTGTCGGGCCAGGACGAGGTCGCGCTCGCTCAGCCGGCCTTCGAGGTCCGATTTCAGACGCACCGTCACGCCGCCCGACCGGAGGTCGACATCGGGGTCTTCATCCGCAGCGTGGGCGAGCCTACTGATCTCGTTCAACAAGCCGACACCCGCCTCGAAGGACTCGGTGCGAAAGTGCGTCGACGCGGCGTCCCTCACGATGCGCCAGTCGGCCTCATGGAACTCGCGCGGTGAGATCCGTTCAGTCATACCCTCAACGTAACCGAGTGGAGCTAGCCAACGACCGTCATGCCGCGGTCCTCCAGGACTGCGGTTGCACGAGGCCCTCGCGAGTCGAACGAGGGCGCGGAACGTCTCGCGATCCAGTTCGCTCGTGGGTCCGCAAGGTCCTTGGAGGGTGAACGTCCCATCGGCTCGCCGGTGAGCGATGACGACGTATCCGTGACTCGGCTCGAAGCCAGGGAAGGAATGATTCAACCCGTCACGCGACGCAGAACTCGTTGCCTTCTGGGTCGAGCATCACGACATGTCCGAGGTGCTCGCCGTAGGACTCCTCGCGGACGGTCCGAGCTCCGGCGGTGACGAGTTCGGCTGCCTTCGCACGGATGAGTTGCTCGCGCTCGGCCATCTCCCACGGCGGCTCGCCTGCCACCCGGATGTCGATATGCATCCTGTTCTTGGCTGTCTTGCCCTCCGGCACCCTGAGGAAGCCGATCGCCGGACCCACGCCGTCCGGGTCGACGATGGAAGCACCATCCGGGTCGTCGTAGCCAGGCTCGGCCACGTATCCGAGCGCGTTCGCCCAGAACGTTGCGATCTCATGCGGCTCGGCCGCATCGCAACCGAGCGTCCAAAGTGTCGCCATGCCCGCAAAGGATCCGGATCTCGAGTCAGACCGCTTCCCAGCCGGCGACGACCGGGTGATCGGTAGGGGCCGGACCGGCCTGCGCGGCACCTCCGGGCGAGCCGAGGCCCGTCACGCTGTCGGCGAACCATTCGGCGTTGACCGCGGTGAACTGCTTCCACTCACCCGGAAGGTCGTCCTCGGGGAAGATCGCCGTCACGGGACATACCGGCACACAGGCGTCGCAGTCCACGCACTCGTCGGGCTGGATGTAGAGCATGCGCGGCCCCTCGTAGATGCAGTCGACGGGACACTCGTCGACGCACGCTCGGTCCTTGACGTCGATGCACGGTTCAGCGATCACGTATGCCATAGATCCTCCGTTTCCCAAAGGCCCTCACGAGACAAACCTCGCCGGCTCCATCGCGGTCCGATCCCGCCCAAGAGAGTAGACGTCCACGACGCTGATGGCCCGATCTCAGTGATCCGTCGAACGTTCCACCGGCTCTGAGTCGGGCAACCGGGTGATGACCGGCCGCTCCGGCGTCGCCTCAGGGATCCGGACGGCGTGACGCTCCACCGCGGTCGCGGCAGCCCGCCGGTCGAGCGAACGCGAGGCGAGCAGGCCCGCCAGACCGGCGAGCGTCGTGCCGCCACCACCCACCAGCAAGGCCACTCGACCCCCGAGGCCGGCGACGAGCGCGCCGGCGGCGGCCGTCGCGCCGATCTGCATGCCGTTTACCAGTGCGCCATACGAGGCGAACGCGCGTCCTCGGAACCTGTCGGCCACGCGGTGCACTATCAGGCTCCGCATGGCGACCGTCTCCACGCCGTTCGCGACGCCCCCGGCAACGAACAACGCGACCGCCAATGGGAACGACCCCACTGCGGCGGCCACGAACACCGCCACGCCGTTCGCGACGGCCGCAAGCGCCATCGACCGCAGGAGCCGGTCGTCGGCGAGACGCCTGGCGATCAAGGTCGCGCCCCCCACCATGCCGATGAGCCACGCCGACGCGAGCAGTCCGTACCCCCACGCACCCGCCCGCAACGTGTCTTGCGCGAAGAACACCTCGGCCACGTTGTCCATCGCCGCGAAGAGGATCACCGCGCCGATCACGGCGAACGCCACGACGAGCACCTGGTCGCTCCTGATCAGGCGGAATCCCTGGCGCGCCGCGCTGTCTTCGGTGCGGTGATCCTCGACGACGACCCGCCGGACGCGCAGCAACATCGCCGCGACGGCGATCACGACGAAGGTGCCCGCATCGACGAGCAGCGCCGCGCGCGTGCCGACCCCCGCGGCGAGCGAGCCCGCAAGCACCGGGCCGGCGATCATGCCCGCGTACCTCGCGCCTTCCAGGTAGGCGTTGGCTTCCGTCGCTCGCTCGTCCCCCACGACGCGCGGCACCAGCGTGTAGATCGACGGCGTCTCGACCGCCGATGCCGTGCCCAGCAGGAAGGAGAGCATCAAGATCATCGGCAGCTCGCCCGCGAACGCCAGCCCGACGGCGAGGCAAGCCTGGATCGCTGTGGCGATCGCGAGCGACCGCCTGGTCTCGAAGTTGTCGACGATGACGCCGGCAGAGGGAGCGAAGATCACGAGCGGCAACAGCCCGCACAGCAGCAGCGCGGCCACCGCCCACCCGGAATCGGTGAGCTCCGCCACCTTGATCGTGAGGGCGATGAGCGCGAGCTCGTCACCCAGCGAGGACAGACCGGTCGACAACGTCAGCAGTCGGAAATCGCGCCCTCGCAGCGGACCGTCCACGGTGCGGCACTCTAGGCGGTCCAAGGCCCAGCCGCATCGGCCGAGCGGCCCACATCTCGGACCGGTCGGGTTAGGGAGTTCCTGGAGAGGCTAGTCCAGTACAGACTAGTGATCGAACACGCGGAGGCGCTCGACGGTACGGACCTTTCCGAGCAACTCGAGCGACTCGGGCAGCGGTGGCGAGACGTTCGACCCCGTCACTGCCGCGCGCACGGGCTGGAATGCCTTCGTGCGGCTGAGCCCCTCGCGCTCGGCGAGCCCGTCGAGTGCGGCCGTGAGAGCGGCCGCGGTCCACGGTTCGACCCCTTCGATTACCTCGGCCGCCCGCCCAAGGTAGCCCTCGGGTGCTTTCGCGATCAGGGCCTTGGCCTTCTCATCGTGCTCGAGGTCGTCGCTGAACAAGAATCGAAGCAGCACCGGCGCTTCCGTCAGGGTCTTCATACGTTCCTTCACGATCGGCATCGCCGCGCCCAGGGTGGACGGATCGGGCATCAGGCCTTCCTCGGTGAGGAAGTGCAGGCAGCGGGCTGCGAGATTGTCGTCGTCGAGGGACTGGATGTATCGGTTGTTGAGCCACGTGAGCTTCTCGGTGTCGAACGCGGCGGGGTTCGACGAGACGCGATGGAGATCGAAGGCCTCGATCAACTCCTCGCGCGAGAGCATCTCTCGATCGTCGCCGGGTGACCACCCGAGCAGCGCGAGGTAGTTCATCATCGCCTCGGGAAGGAAGCCCTGCTCGCGGAACGATCCGACGCTCGTCGATCCGTGGCGCTTCGACAGCGGCTGCCGGTCGGGGCCGAGCACCTGAGGCACGTGCGCGTAGCGGGGCGGTGTGGCCCCGAGCGCCTCGATCACCGCGGCGTTTCGCGGGGCGCTCGCGAGCAGGTCGTCGCCACGGACGACGTGCGTGATGCCCATCAGCATGTCGTCCACCGCTACCGCCAGCAGGAACAGCGCAGAGCCGTCGGAACGCACGAGTACGAAGTCGCGAAGCTGTCCGGCCTCGAACCGGACCTCTCCCTTCACGATGTCGTCGATCATCCACTCGCGGTCGGGCATGCGGAAGCGCACCACCGACTCGCGCCCCTCGGCTTCGAACGCCTCGATCTGATCCGGCGACAGGGCCCGGCAGTGTCCGTCGTAGCCGGGCGACTCGTGTGCGGCCGCTGCTGCCTTCCTGCGCGTGTCGAGTTCCTCAGAGGTGCAGTAGCAGCGGTACGCGTCGCCCTGGGCGAGCAGTTGGTCGGCGTAGGTACGGTAGATGTCGAGGCGTTGGGACTGCCGGTACGGCGCGTGCGGTCCGCCGACGTCGGGACCCTCGTCGTGATCGATGCCGAGCCACCGCAGATCCTCGAGCACGCCCGCGACGGCTTCCTCGGTGACTCGGCTCGCGTCGGTGTCCTCGAACCGCAGGATGAACTCGCCGGCGTTGTGGCGGGCGAAGAGCCACGAGAACAGCGCGCTCCGCACGTTGCCGACGTGCAGCGACCCGCTCGGCGCGGGGGCGAAGCGACAGCGGACAGGCGCCTCGGTCATCGCACCGTGTTGGCGAGCACTCCGGCGCCCTCGACCTCGACCTCGACCATGTCGCCTGCAGCCAGCGGCCCCACGCCCTCGGGGGTGCCGGTGAGCAGCACGTCGCCCGGCAGCAGCGTCATGAAGGCCGTGATGTACTCGATCAGCGTGGCGACTCCGTACACCATCTCGGTCGTGCGGCCCTGCTGGCGCACCTCTCCGTTCAGACGCGTCTCGACGGCCGCGTCGTTCGGGTCGATATCGGTCTCGATCCATGGACCTAGCGGGGCCGAGCCATCGAAGCCCTTCGCGCGCGCCCACTGGTCGTCGGTCTTCTGCAGGTCGCGCAGGGTCACGTCGTTCGCACACGTGTAGCCGAGGATCACCTTGTAGGCCTCCTCCGCACGGATGTTCCTCGCGAGCCGACCGATCACCACCGCGAGCTCGCCTTCGTAGTCGACACGGTTGCTCACCGGCAGCAACGTGATCGGATCGTTGGGCCCGATCACTGCGGTCGAGGGTTTCAGGAACAGCAGCGGTTCCTCGGGAACCGTCATGCCGAACTCCGCCGCGTGCGCGGCGTAGTTCTTGCCGACGCAGACGAGCTTCGACGGAAGCACCGGCGCGAGCAGGTGCAGCTCGTCGAGCGCGAGCTCCTCCCCCGTCGGCAACGGGTCTTCGAAGAACGTGCCGGCGAGCACGCGCACGGTGTCGTCGCCGGTATCGGCCACGCCGGTCGCGATGCGGTCGCCATGACGGAAGCGCAGCAGTCGCATACGACCGAGAGGCTACCGCGAGACCGCCCGCCCTCTGTACTTCCGGTCAGCCTCCGGTCGGTGCCCCGGGATCCGTCTCGTTCGTCTCGCCGACCTCGATCGTGGACGACGACGGCGCGGCGCCGCCGTCACCGGGGCCGAGCGAGGCTCGGATCGACTCGAGCCGTGCCGCCGCCTCGGCGTCGAGCTGAGCCTTCTCGACTTCCATCATCTTGGCCGAGACGGATCCGCTCCGGAGGTCCGCCTCTCCGAGCGCCTTCGAGTACCGCGCCTCGATCTTGTCCCGGACCTCGGCGATCGACGGTACGTCGCTCTTGGGCGAGAGCTCGTCCATCTGTTGCAGCGCCTCGTTCATGCGCTCTTGCATCTTCGCGTTGTCGAGCTGCGACAACAGTGCTGATCGCTCGGCAAGCTGCTTCTGCAGATTCATGGCATTCGTCTCGACCGCCTTGCGGGCTCCCTCCGAAGCGGCCATCGCCTGCTCGAGGAGCTGCTTCTGGTCTCGCGCACCGCCCTCGACCGAGACGAGCTTCATCGCGAACGCCTGTGCAGCCTCCTCGTAGGTCGCCGCCTCGGCATCGTTGCCCGCGCCCTTGGCGGCATCGGCCTTGATCAGCGCTTGGCGGGCAGAGCCCTGCAGCTTCTCCACCTCTTCGAGCGATCGGTTCAGCTTCAGCTCGAGCTGCCGCTGGTTCCCTAGCACCGACGCGGCCTGTTGGCTGAGCGCCTGGTGTCGCGTCTTGGCTTCCTCGATGGCCTGTTCCAGCTGGATCTTCGGATCAGCCTTCTCTTCAACCTTCTGTCCGAACATCGCACCCAGGTATGCCCAGAAGCGCTTGAACGACTTCCACATGTCGGGGTTCCCTCCTCAATCGACGTCTCCGACGCTACCGCCTGACTCGTACGCGCTCAAGGCGCGCCGCGAGAGCTGTTCGGCTTCGGCGAGACCGGCCCGCAACCCCTCGAGGTCATCGGCGAGTGATTCCAGCTGCTTCGCTCCCTCGACCGCCGAGGTGGCCCCTTCCGACAGCGCCACCACCTCGGCCAGCTGGGCAGTCAGTCGCTCGAGTCCTATGGCGCTCGACTCCAGTCGAGCCAGCAACGAGTCGTGCGACCGTCGGAGTCGGCGAGCGATGTCGATCTGCTCCTGGATCGCCGCAAGGGAGCGGGCTCGCTCCTGCGCCACCTCGGGGTCCGCGGCGTTCGCGACCTGCATGCGTAACCGTTCCGCCTCGGCCTCGAGCGTCGGCACGTGCAGCCGAGCCGAGACGCGTTCGGTCACCGATGCCTGACCGGCCAGCCGGCGCATGCCGTCGAGCGACTCGTCGGCCTGGGTCGCGATCGACTCGCTCCTCGTCGATGCGAGCCCTTCCGGCAACGACCTCGCCAGATCACGGAAGCCGACGACCGCCGACTCACCTCGCTGGAGCCAGGTCTGCTCCGGGCTGCGGTCGGTGACGGGGAGCGGCTCCGAGGTGGTCCTGGCCGGTCGTGACCCGAGCAGCGCAGCGAAGCCGGCCTTGACCCCGCCGACAGCCGCGCCGACCCCCGCAGCGGCGACCACAGGAACGCCTACCGCCCACGCGACGCCGCCGGCCAGCCCGCCGAGGATGTAGACCCAGGGATCGCGGATCTCCTCACGCAGCCCCATCAGAAGTTCGAGATGACCGAGACGAACACCTTGTCGATCGTCGAGGGGTCGGAGGCGTCGTAGACGGCGGCCCGCGACGCCTCGGCGATCTGCGTGAGGGTACCGAGGTCGGCGTCCGCGCCGTACGCGATCGGGAACACGCGCACGTTGAGCTCCGAATCGAGCTCGCGCAACAACCCGTTGAGATCGTTGTTGCGCGGATCCTCGTTGCGGCCGTCGCTGAGCACGACCACGCCGTTGATGCGATCGGCGTCGAGACCCGCTCGCATCTCGGTCGACGGCATCCTCGACCGCGGTGTAGAGCGGCGTCCCATTCAGCGGCGTGAGCCCTCGGATCTCGCGACGGATCGCGCCGACGTTCGACTCGAGGGGACCGATCGGGATCAGTTCCGCTACGTCGGCGGCGCCCGGGCCACCGAGATCGGTCGTGAAGACCCAGAGACCCGACGTCATCGTCGGGTGCGAACAGATCGAGCGAGGCGATCGCGGCTTCCTTGGCGAGCTCCAGCTTGGACGC
Organism: uncultured Actinomycetes bacterium; assembly: GCA_963831325.1. GTDB lineage: Bacteria > Actinomycetota > UBA4738 > UBA4738 > HRBIN12 > JAOUEA01. The sequence goes on along the minus strand of CAWHQA010000005.1, from coordinate 55,324 downwards.
GCCAGCCTCCTCGACCGCCTCGCCCATCGACCCGGAGACGTCGATCACAGATCAGCACGCGAGCCCTCTTGCGGACGTCCTCCCACGAACGCTGGATGCGATCGAGCACATCGGGGGCAGGCGGGTCGAGAGTGAGGTTCGGCTGTTGGGGCAGCAACCCGTTGGCTTGCGTGATGAGCGGTCCGGGTGTGGCTGTCGTATCGCCGGAAGGCGAACTCCGTGAACCGTTGCTGCTGCTCGTCGGCCTGCAGGTACTCGAGGAACCCCTGCGCCGCAGCACGTTGCGTATCATCGACCCATGGCGCGGTCGAGCGGCACGAACGGATGGTCTGAGACGAGCGTTCCCTCCTCGGGGTAGATCGCGACGAGCGGGACCGATGGCGGCGGGTGCTCGCCGAGGGTCTCCGGATCGCCCTCCGGGTTGCCCTGGTTGTAGTCCCAGACCGACTTCTCCTCGACCGTCACCGCCGAGATGTAGGTGAGTCCTTCGCCGCGGTCGTCGGCCCGCTGCAGGTTCGCGAGGAACGTGAGCGAGATGTCGCCGTAGTGCACGACCGAGGACTCCACACCTCGGACGAAATCCTGCACCTTCGGGCTCCTCGATGCGAGCGATCGAGAGATCGCTCGAGAGCCCGGTCGCGGCGAAGTACGATCCCGACGAGGGCGTGGAGGCCAGAGGTCGAGAAGTTCGGGTTCGTCTTGCCCGAGCTTGAACGCCCCCCACTCCGGGTGCCCGTAGGCGCCCCACCCTGCGGGGTCCTGCGCCAGGTCGAACAGGTCCTCCAGCCGATCTGCGCCTTGGGCCAACCGAGCGACCTCGGCCATCGGCTGCGGCATCGCCATCACGAGCGGGCTCCATGCCACGTTCTCGTACTCGTCGGGCACCAGATCGGGACGATCCGCGGCCGCGGTGCGTTGGCGCAGCAGCACCACCCATGAGGAGGCGGCGGGCGACCACACGTCGGGCCGCGGACCGTCGACGCCCTCGTCCCATCCCCTCGACAGCGCGTCCATCGTGGCGCCCGAGGACTTCGACGTGACGACGACGTTCACGCACTTGCCGCCGGTTTGCGGATCAGCGTCGTTGTAGTCGGCGGCGATCTCACCGAGCAATGCGGCCTTCTCCGAGGAGGCGGTCACCGCGAGCTCTACGCAGTCGCCCCGTGGTCCGAGCGGTTGTGACGCCGTGCCGTCGTCGTCACCGCCGGAGAACGTGCCTCGGAAGTAGAGGATCAACACGACGCCGACCACGACGGCAGCGACCTGCGAAAACAGCCTTCGTTGGCGATCGTTCACGACACGTCCTCCGGGTTATTCCGCGCAGAGCCTACCCCGGGTTCACCGGTCCCGAGACGAGCAGGCGATCAGCCTGACCGGCGCGTCGCGACGGAAGAACCGCCGACGAACGTCGCGCCGACCTGACGCCAGTAGCCCGCGATCATCTCGATGGGCTCGAGACTCGCGAGCTCCTCGGCAGGCGCCTCGTGCAAGGCCACCGTGGCCTCACCTTCGTACACCGGGCCGAGGTCGACGTCGCGCGATCGCATCGTGACGAGCTCGTCGAGCGAGGCCGGCAGCGACGGATCGATGTTCGGCATGAACCGTGTGTGCAGCATCGGCAGCGCGTTCACGAATCCGCCGGTCTCGCTCTCACCCGTCAGCGTGAGCGTCACGTCGGCGAGGCGCCGGTCGTTCGCGGCGAGCGTGGCGCCGAACGTGCCGCCGGGCTCGAGCCTCGGGCCGGCTCTGCCGACCGTAACGGGACGCGTCATCCAGATCTGCCCGAGCTTCTTCGGATAGCCCTGGTACCAACCACGGGCGAGCGCGAAGTCCTTGTCGACCCAGATGTACACGCACCGCGAGTACATCTCGCCGGCGTGGGCGCACCGCACGACGACGAAGGCTTCCTTGTACTGGGAGCGCACCGGGTCGAGCAGCTCCTGCCTCGAGTCCGAGCACGACTGCCAATCGGCCCAGATGATCGCAACCGCCCCGGGATCGTCGTCCGCGAGGCCGACGCCCGGCGGCAACAGGGCCTCGACGTTCGTGGGGTCGGTCCGGTATTCGATCGTGAGCACGTCGCCGGAGTAGTGCCACGGTGGGCTCGGCACGATCGACGCGCGCCCTTGCGGCGTGCGCGGCAGCATGAATCCCCCCAGCTCCGACACGGCGCCTATCGTACGCTGCGTCGCGATGGAGACGAGGCGCATCCTGCTCGACGGCATGGCGACCACGGTCGTACGCGAGGGCGACGAGCTCGTCGCTCCGGACGGCCGCACCATGCCGCTCGACGACCCGATCCATCTGCCGCCCTCGGTGCCGACGAAGGTCGTCTGCGTGCATCTGAACTACGAGAGCCGCCGGGCGGAGTTCCAGGCGACGCTCGGAGCGGCGCCGACGTACTTCCACAAGCCGATCTCGTCGCTGAACGCGCACGGCGGCGAGATCGTGCGCCCGCCGCGGTGCCGCTACCTGAACTTCGAGGGCGAGATCGCCATCGTGATCGGCGAGCGTTGTCGCCACATCGCGCCCGACGAAGCCGACGCGTACATCGAGGGATACACGATCGGCAACGACTACGGACTGCACGACTTCCGCGACACCGACGCCGGGTCGATGCTGCGCGTGAAGGGCTCCGACACGCTGTGTCCGCTCGGGCCGGGAGTGGTGACCGACTGGGACTTCCACGGCAAGCACATCGAGACACGCGTGAACGGCGCGATCGCGCAGAGCGGGAACACCGACGAGATGATCTGGGACATGCGGTACCTGGTCGCCGACATCGCGCGCACGATCACGCTCGAGCCTGGCGACGTGATCTTGTCGGGCACACCGGCGAGCTCACGCCCGGCGCAGCCCGGCGACGTCGTCGAGGTGGAAGTCGAAGGGCTCGGCGTGCTCCGCAACACCGTCGTGGAGGGGTCGGTGCCCGTGCGCGACGACGTCGGCGCACAGCCGAGCGAGAGCGAGGAAGTGCTGTCGACCGCGATGGGCGGCGACTGGGAATTCCGCGGCGTGCGTGCTCCACGGAAGGACTAAGGTCTGCCGATGGCCACCATGCGATACCTGGTGTCAGACGTGGGTGAGGCGACCTCGTTCTACGCAGACCGGTTGGGATTCGAGGTGGTTGAGCGCTACGGACCGGCGATAGCGATCCTGCGGCTCGGTGACCTCAACCTCTGGCTCGCCGGACCCACGTCATCGGCAGCTCGGGCCATGCCCGACGGACGTGAGCCTGCACCGGGTGGCTGGAACCGTGTTGTGATCGAAGTGGAAGATCTCGACGCAACTGTCGCCCAGCTCGGGGCAGCCGGAGCGGTCTTCCGCAACGAGATCGTGGAAGGACCGGGCGGACGGCAGATCCTCGTCGAGGATCCGTCGGGCAACGTGGTCGAGCTGTTCGAGCGCGCTTCCTGAGCGCTCGTGGCTGTCGACCAATCAACGAGGGCCTTCGAGGCCTGGCAGGCACTGTCGGTCGCGTGCCTGCGCCCCGGCGACCAAGGTTCGCTGGTCGTCCGCGAACGACCAGCGGGACGCAAGCTGGCGCCGGTGTGGCCGGTCAGCCAGGTGCTCGCGGCCGCGGTCGACCTCGCCGAGCTCACCGGTGACGTGGGCGTGGTCGAGCGGCTCGTGATCGGATTGCGGCCGTACGCGGCCGGCGACGGGTACCTGCCGGCGCCCGGCGATCGCCGCCGCTACTTCGACGACAACGCGTGGATCGGATTGTGTTTCGCGCAGCTGCACCTGCAGACCGGTGAGCCTCGGTGGCTCCGTCGGGCCTGGAAGATCTTCCGGTTCGTGCGAGAGGGACAGGACCCCGACGGTGGCGTGCGCTGGGTCGAAGGCCGGCGACCGCGTCACACGTGCTCGGCGGCGCCGGCGGCTCAGCTCGCCCTGCGCCTGCACCTGGTCGACGGCGACCGCGGGACGCTCGAGTTCGCCTCTCGAACCCTCGACTGGCTCGATCGCACCCTGCGCACACGTGGGGGGCTCTACGGCGACAACGTCGACGCGCGTGGGCGCGTAGACGCTGCGCTGTGGACCTACAACCAGGGGGCGCCGGTCGGTGCGCACCTGCTGCTGCACGAAGCGACCGGCGACGGGGCCGAGCTCGAGCGTGCCCGAGTGACCGCGACGTCGTCGCTCCGCCGGTTCGGCGCCGATCGCACGTGGCGACACGCGCCCGTGTTCAACGCGGTGTGGTTCCGCAACATGCTCGCGCTCGACGCGATGTTCCCGTTCGACGGGCTCCGACCAGCGCTCGACGCCTACCTCCGGCGCGCCTGGCGCGAAGGCCGCGACGACGCAGGCCTGTTCACGGCGGGCGGCATCGGCAGCTATGACGGCACACCGGCGATCGACGCGGGCGGCTTGGTTCAGTTGTATGCGCTGCGGGCGTGGCCCCGCGACCGGCTGCCGCTCGCGTGCTAGCTGGCGTCGACCCTGGCCTGGATCCCCTCCAGGAACCGGCCCACGATCGCGTCAGCGCGTTCGCGTGCGTGCCGTTCGCCGGCTCGCATCGTTCGCACCGTCTCTTCGGGATCGACGCCTGCACGATGGAAATCGGCGTCGTCGTGGGCGAGCCACGCCTCGACCATGCCGGCCGTGGCTTCCGGGTGGAACTGCACGAGCAGGTGCGGACCGAGGACGTAGGCTTGCGGGCCCGCCGCTGTTCGGGCGATCACACTCGCGCCCTCGGGCGGACCGAACGTGTCGCCGTGCCACATGAACCACGGCCCTGGTGGCACCCGGTGAGGGTCATCCGTCTCAACGTCGTGCAGTCCCACCTCGGTGTCTCGCGCACGCGCGACCCATCCGCCGTTGGCCTCCGCGAAGGCCTGAGCGCCGAAGCAGACGCCGAGCACGGGCACATCGATGGCCACCGCCTGCCGCAACCGCTCGATGAGCCCGTCGATCCACGGCCGCACCTCGTCACCGTAAACCGACCATGGCGCTCCCATCACGACAACCGCGTCCGATCCGTCGAGCATCGGCGCGGGGCCCTCATCTGCCAGCACATGCTCGACGAGCTCGACTCCGCGTCGACGCAGGGCTTCCCCAACCAGCCCCGGCTCCGCAAGCTCGTGTGGCTTCAGCACCAACACGCGACGAGGAACGCTGTTGGTCACGCTCGATACCCATCGAGCAGTGACGCGATCGTCGAGGCGAGCGCGCTCACGATCATCTGCTCACCCTCGCCCTCGTAATGGGTCCCGTCGGGCCGGGCTGCCACACCGTCGATCCGATCGTCGCACGGAGCCTCGTCCGCCGGGCAGATCATGTCGGTGATGCTCACGAACACCGCCTGGTCTGGATGGCGTCGAGCGTATCGACCCAACATGGCGTTCCACCGTGCAGTGATGTCGTCGTAGTGATCGATCTGGAACCGCACCCATTCGTCGCAGCGCTCGTTCGTGCATCGCCCGAGCACCGCCTGACCGGGAGGCTCCGTCGCAACGAAGACGACGGTCGCGCCGCCGCGAACGAGGCGCGTCACCGCGTCGTCGAGCGTCGATCGCCGCAGGTGCCAGTAACGCGCCGTTCCCGAGCGCACGTACTCGTCTGCGGATGTGAGGAAGCTCGATATCGACCAGCGGTCCCACCACACCACGATGTCGGGATCGGCGCTGTCGATCGTCTCGGTCTGGGCCTGCACGATCGTCGACTCGCATTCGTTGGCCCTGTGCACGGGCTCGCCCGCTCGGTTCGCCACGACCTCACCGGTGACCGGACAGCTGCCGAACGCCGTCGACACGACCCGCCATCCGCGTTCGACCGCCTCGCGATCCATCGCGGACGTGAGGTGCAGCGGCACCGAGTCACCCGCGAGCATGATCACCGGGGTGCCGGGCGCCGGCGCCGGCACGTGTGTCGCTGCAACGGAGATGCCGGCGACCGCCAACAGCGCGATCGGCACGGCGCCCAGCACCCATCGCAGACGCCTCCTCTCTGCAGCGGGCACGTGCCGTCCCCAGCGACGCCCGGTGCGGATGGGTCGCTCGACGGCGTAATACGAGAGGGCCGCGACCCCGACGGTGAGGACTACGACGGCCGCTGCCCGGATCACTGCATCGAACCCTCGCGCTTCGCGAGCGCCCGACCAGATGATGAGGGGCCAATGCCAGAGGTACACGCCGTAGGAGACGACCCCGAGCCAGGCGAGAGGACCCCATGCCATGACGCGCTCCATCCTGCCTCCGCGGCCAAGCCACAGTGGCGCCACGATCATGACGGTTGCCACCGAGACCCCGAGCGCTCCACCCCGGTAGTAGGCCGAAGTCTCGGGACGGATCAGGATGGCCCCGGCGGCGAGTCCGAGGACGCCGACGGTCAGGAGCAGCGAGCTCACCTGCTCGATGCGCACCCTGACACGTGGATCCGCGACCGCGACGGCGCCGAGCGCGCCGACAAGCGGCTCGAACACCCGCGCATCCGTGCCCATGTACGCTCGCTCGACGCTCTCGGGGGTCCAGAGGATCGCGAGCAGCCCCGCGGAAGCGACCACGCCGACCGCGGCGATGACACCCGCTGCCACGCGGCGGCCTCTGCCGACGACGGCGACGAGCCCGGTGAGCAGGAGCGGCCACAGCAGATAGAACTGCTCCTCGATCGCCAGGGACCAGGTGTGTTGAAGCGGACTCTCGACCCCGGTTGCGACGAAGTAGTTGCTGGTCGCGATGAAGTGCCAGTTCGCTAGGTAGCCTGTCGCCCAGAGCAGATCCCCGCGCAGCGACGCGCGCTCCCAGAAGGTCGCGAAGAGCCAGGTGGCGATGGCCACCGCCAGGAGCAGCAGCACCAGCGCCGGGAGTAGGCGGCGCGCCCGGCGAGCCCAGAACGACGCCACCCGGATCCCGCCGGTCTCCTGCATCTCGTCGATGAGCAGGGTCGTGATCAGGAACCCGGAGAGCACGAAGAAGACGTCGACTCCCAGGTACCCGCCGCCGAACCCCGTCACCCCAAGGTGGAACCCGAAGACGAGGAGAACAGCGACGCCTCGCAGGCCATCGAGCGCCTGGACATGGCCGGAGGCACTGGAGGAACGGACGCTTTCGTGAGCCACGCCTCAGCAGCGTAGCCCATGAGGTCCTAGCCCCAGAGTCGATCGGCCACCCGGCCCACCATCTCGAGCTTGCTCCACTGGGCGCTCTCGTTGGTCTCGTTGCCGAGCACCACGCTCGCGAACCCGCACTGGGGGCTGATCGCGAGCCGAAGTTCCTACGGCAGCTGCGCAGGCCGACGGTGACGTCATCGGGGATACCCGCCAGCACTGCCGCCTCGGTAGCGACTGCAACTTCCACCAGGGCGTCGACATCGTGTCCGGAGGCCGTGAACCGCTCGATCCAGACCGGATCGCACGGCGTACGGATAGAGGGGGACTCCGATGTGGCAGGAGCCTACGGATCTTCGAGTCGGCGCATCACGACGTCGAGCGCCGGCCACGGTGGACCCTCGCGCAGGGCGCGGAGGAGTTCTCGCGCGGCTCGTTGCCCGTTCGGGAGCTGGTCGCCTGGATCCCAGCGCCACGCTGCGACCATCGCGAGAACGAGGATCCGGCACTCGCGGAGCAGTTCTTGATCAGCGTCCGGATAGCGCTCGCTGACCTCTTCGGGCACATGGGCGAGGTCGAATTCGACAGGCCCACGGCAACACGTCTCGAGGTCGATGAACCGCAACCCGTTCTTCGTGCTGAGCACGTTGCCCGGATGCGGCTCGCCGTGCAGCAGCTGCTCGGCGGCGCCGCGTCCTCGATCGCTCGTCTCAGGCTTCGCAACGTGTTGCTGAGAAGCTCCCGGTCCGCGTCGGCGAGCGCCGGAGTGCGGTCGCGGCTCGCAACGAGCTGTTGAGCCTCCGCGACTCGATCCGTGAAGTGCGGCGCACTGATATCGAGTGTCCGCATGCCGGCATGCAGCCGCTCGAGCGCATTTGCGTAGTCGGCTGGTGAGACCTCGGGAGGTGCAACCGATTCGTAGTAGGTCCACAGCGTGACCACGAAGCCGTCACGCTCGTAGGCGCGCGGCTCCACTCGCGGCTCCAGAGCAGCCACCGGGCTCTCGGTTTCGGCGAGCCGTTGAGCAAGCTCGACCTCGAACTGTGCGACCTCCTGCCCGACATGTGCGACTCGGGCAAGGACGTCACAAGGCAGCAGGCGGAGTGCGAGCTTGTTCGAGTCGTGAAGGACGACCGCGTCGTCGACTGTCAGGTCAAGCGCTGACGCGATCGACTTGGCCGCAGCCACCGCACGCGAACCTCTGAGACCTGAATCTTCGCCTCACCCTCGTTGCTCTACGTCCGTCCAACGTGTCCACGCGCGAGGCATGTCCGAACATGCGTTCGAGGTCAAGCTCGGCGCCCTGCGACCGCGCCCCAGAGACGGTCCGAGATACGTCCAACTAGTTCGAGCTTTCTCCACTGGGCCTCCTCGTTGGTTTCGTTGCCGACCATGGTCGAGGCGAATCCGCACTGAGGGCTGATCGCCAGCCGGTCCATGCCGCCGGCGATCGATGCCGCCTCTTCCATTCTTCGAAGTAGGTCGCCCTCGTCCTCGATGATGGGCATCTTGGTCGAGATGAGACCCATCACCATCGTCGAGCCGTCGCGCAGGAACCGAACAGGCGCGTAGCCGCCGTCGCGTCCCTCATCGTCCCACTCGACGAGGAACGAGTCGTAGGGCAGCTCACCGAAGACGCGCTCGGCGACCGGCTCGAGCGAGCCCTCGCACATCCACGACGAGCGGAAGTTCCCACGGCAGATGTGCAGGCCGACGGTGACGTCATCGGGCATACCCTCCAGCACTGCCGCGTCGGCGGCGACTGCGGTATCCACCAAGGCGTCGACATCGTGTCCGGCTGCCGTGAACCGCTCGATCCAGACGGTGTCGCACAGATACGGATAGAGAGGGAAATCGAACTGGATGTACCCGGCTCCTGCTGCGACGGCGTCGGCAACGAGTCGTCGTTCGATCGCGACCGCGGCATCGACGAAGTCCGCCACCGAACCGTACGCGCCTTCCACCGTCGTGAACGGGTGAGCGAAGATGGACGCGGCCGGGAACGTCACCTTGAACGGCATGTCGCCGGCGAGCTCTCGCATGAAGGCTGCCTCTCGAGCGCCCGGGGAGTCGACCTGCTCGAGTGGGGCGACGATCTCGTGGACCGCGAGCTCCACGTCGTCCCCACGGTCGTTGCGGAACGCCACGGTCTTGCCGGTGCGGACGCCGCTGACCGCGTCGTAGAACGAGTTCATGAACATCCACCGCCTGAACTCGCCATCGGTGATCACGTCGAGCCCGCGATCGCGCTGCTTGCGCACCGCCTCGCGGATCGCCTCGTCCTCGATCTGCGTCAGCTCGCTGCGATCCCGCTCACGTTCTTCGTCGAGCGCGGCCGAGTGCCCCGGCTCGTAGAAGCGGTCGATGGCTGCCCGCAAGTCGCGCGGTCGCAGGAGCGACCCGACCACCTCGGCACGAGCAGGACGACGCGGAGACGTCGCGGCGCGACTCATGCGTCGATCCCTAAGAGACGAGGCACGGGGTGATCACTCATGCTGGGATGAAGAGTTCAGCGGGTCTCCCGTGAGCGCTTCCACTCGGCGAGCGAACGGTTCGTGTGCCCCTTGGGAAAGACCCAGCGGAAGAGGCTCAACCCTGGCCTCCTGCACCAGCAGTCCCGGTCGCAGCTACACGCATATGCGCCGGATGCCTCCTGCGCTCGCGTGACGAGGGCGAGGAGCACGTAGCCGACGATCAGCACCTGAAGGATCCTCAGGAGGCTCGAGCGAGTCACGCGGAGAAGGTAGCACTCACGCGGTCTGCCACCTGACCCAGAGGGAGTCCGGTGCGCGGAACTCCCAGCCCGACAAAGTCACCGGCCGGGCCGCGTTGAGCTCGAGCTCCGGGAGTCTGTCGAGTGCCAGATCGAGCGTGACCCGCGCGAGGTGGCGCCCGAACCAGGCACCCAGGCAGAAGTGCGTGCCGGCCGAGAACGCGAGATGGGCGCCTTCCCTGCGGTGGATGTCGAACCGGTCCGGGTCGGTCCAGCGGCGCGGGTCACGATTGGCAGAAGAGAGCACCGCAGCGATCAGCGCGCCGCGCTCAAGCTCGACGCCCGCGAGCTCGATCGCCTCGGTCGTCTGGCGTGTGGCGGTCCCAACCGGCCCCGCCCAGCGGAGCGTCTCCTCCACCGCCGCCTTGACCAACGAGCGGTCGGCGCGCACCTCCTCGAGCTGCCGAGGGTTCTCGAGCAGCGCCCACAGAGTGAGCGCGATCACGTCACGCGGCTCTTGCAGGCCGCCGCTCAACATCAGCGTCGTGTTCCCGACGATCTCTTCCCGGCTCATGCGGCGGCCATCTTCGGTGTGATGCAGCATCCATGAGAGCACCGATCCGTCGGGCTCGTCGGCGAGCCGATCGAGCACCTCGCCGATCGCCTCGTGCAGCGCCGCGGCGGCCTGATCGGCCGGCGCCTGCTTCGCGGGGTCGTCCTCGAAGTTCGCGAGTCCCGGCATGAGGCCCTCGTTCCAGCGCAGGATGTCCTGCCAGGGAACCTGGTCCAGCCCGAGCATGTAACAGAGCGACCGCACGCTCATCGGGTCGGCGTACTCGCGGAACAGGTCGGCCTCGCCGCGGTCGACGAACGAGTCGAGCAGCTCGCCCGCCAGACGGGGGATCATGCCCTGCGTCCGTTCCTCGACGTCGCGCGGGCGGAACGGCGCCTCGGTGATCGCGCGGATCCACTGCTGCTCCGGTCCTTCCATGCCGAGCATGTTCTCGCCCATGGTGCGGTTGAGCGTCGAGGGCTGTGTCGCAGCCGTGAACGCCTCGGGGTGCATCGCCACGTGCTTCACGTCGTCGTGGCGGGTGACGAGCCACAGGCCGACGGCCGGCACGAAGCTCACCGGTTCCTCCTCTCGCAAGCGCCGATACGCCGGATACGGATCGCGCTCGAGCTCGCCGAGCGAGATGGTGTCGCCGATCGTCATGATGCCGCGGTCCCTTCGCGCCATGCCCTCCGAAGGCGTATCTTGCGGGGTCATGGAAACCGACGGCAAGCGACTGCGGCTGCTCTTCCCCGACGTCCACGGGCTGGAGCGGGGCAAGTACCTGTTCGGCGACGTGGCACAGTCGGGCCACGCCGCCTTCTGCATCGGCGTCTATCCACTCACCCACGACCGCGAGATCCTGGCCGTGCCGAACACCCAGTTCGACGTGGGTCTGCCCGACATCGACGTGCACCTCGATCGCGACTCGCTGCGGCACTCGTGGGAGCCGGAGACACTCATCGGCATCGGCGACGCCCGCTTCCGTGGTGAGCCGTGCGCCATCGACCCCCGACACGTGCTGCGACAGGCCGTCGAAGCCTGGCGCGCGATGGGGCTCCAGCCGCAGATCTCGTTCGAGCTCGAGTTCTATCTGATGGAACCCGACGGTGGCGGTGGATGGCGTCCGGTCTCGCTCCCAGGCCATCGCGTGTACGGCACGGGCACCTCGGTGGACCCTTCGGGTTGCGTCGACACCATGGTGACCACCGCGCTCGCCTGCGGATTCAACGTCGAGACCTGGAACAGTGAGTTCGATGAGGCGGCGTTCGAAGTCAACGTCAGATACGACGACGCGATCAAGGCGGCCGATGACGCGTTCGTGCTCCGGCTGCTCATCCGTGAGATCGCCGAGCGCCACGGCAAGCTCGCCACCTTCATCGGCCGCCCCCTGAACGATCGGGGCGGAAGCGGCATGCACGTGAACTTCAGCTTCCGCCGCGACGACGGCTCGAACGCGTTCCACGATCCGAGCGACCCCGACGGCATCTCGGACCTCGCACGCAGCTGCGCGGCAGGGTTACTCGAGCATCACACAGGCATGGCGGCGATCATGGCGCCGCACGTGAACGCCTACAAGCGACTGCAGCCCGACATGCTGAACGGCTACTGGGCGAACTGGGGACACGACGACCGCAGCGTCACGGTGCGTGTGCCACCAGCGCGAGGCGAGGGCACGCGGCTCGAGCAACGCACCGGCGACGCCGCGTCGAACCCGTACCTCGTGGGAGCCGCCGTGCTGCACGCGGCCCGCCTCGGCGTCGAGGACGAGCTCGAGTTGAAGGCGCCGCAACCGGTCGGCGAAGACCCCGACACCGATGTGTCGATCCCGGCGAACCTGTCGGACGCTCTCGATGCACTCAACGCCGACGACGCACTCGTGCAGGCGCTCGGACCCGAGCTCGTCGAGGCCTTCACGATCTTGAAGCGCGGCGAGTGGGATCGCTACGAGAGCGCGATCGAGGACACCTCGACCACCGACGTCAGCGACTGGGAGCTCCGCTACTACCTGCCGTACCACTGACGGACATCGCGGCTCGGCGAGGAGGTTCCATGCGCTTCGAAGGCAAGGTGGCAGTCATCAGCGGCGGCGGTTCGGGCATCGGCGCGGCGATCGCTCGTTTGGTCGCGGCGGAGGGAGGCCAGGTCGCCCTCACCGGGCGGCGTCCCGCGCCGATCGAGAGGCTCGCAGCGGAAGTCGGCGGGCTCGCCGTGCCCGGCGACGCGACCGATCCCTCACATGCTGCGTCGGCCATCGAGCAGGCCGTGACGGCATACGGTGGGCTCGACATGGTGTTCGCAAATGCCGGAGTCGGGTTCGGCGGCACGGCCGGCAACGTGAGCGATGACGGCTGGCGCACCACGATCGACATCAACCTGTCGGGCGCCCTCTTCCTCGTGCGGGCGGCGATGCCGCACCTGGAAGCCCGAGGTGGTGGCTCCATCGTGCTGATCTCGTCGGTCTCCGGCTTCGTGTCGTCGCCGTCGAGCGCCGCTTACGTGGCGTCGAAGGCGGCCATGATCGGACTCGCCAAGTCCATCGCGGTCGACTTCGGCCCCGCGGGCGTGCGAGCCAACGCCCTGTGCCCGGGCTGGGTGCACACGCCGATGGGCGACGAGTCGATGGACGAGCTGGCAGACACGCGCGGGATCTCCCGGGAGGAGGCATACCGCCTCGCCACCGAGCCCGTCCCGCTGCGGCGCGCCGCCGAGCCCGATGAGATCGCGCGCTGCGCGGCGTTCCTGGCGAGCGACGAGGCATCGTACGTGACGGGCACGACGCTGCTCGCAGACGGAGGCGGCACCGCGGTCGACGTCTCGTCGAGGGCGTTCGAGGCGGTCCGAGGAAACACGTCGTGAGCTTCGACCACTCCGGACGCACCGCGCTCGTCACGGGCGCCGGATCGGGCATCGGACGAGCGATCGCGTCGCGACTCGCCGCCGAGGGAGCCGAGGTGGTCGTCGCCGACGTGCGGCTCGAGGGCGCGCGGCAGACCGTGGACGCGATCGAGTCCGCCGGAGGGCGGGCGCTCGCGATCGAGCTCGACGTGCGTCTTCCTGCGCAGGCGGAAGCCGCCCGGGACGCCGCGCTCGAAGCGTTCGGCGCGATCCACTTCCTCGTGAACAACGCCGGCCTGGTTCGCATGTCGGTGCTCGACGACCTCGACGAGCAGGAGTGGGACCTCGTGCTCGACACGAATCTCAAGGGCATGTACGTCGTGACGCGAGCGATCGCGCCGGCGATCGGCGATGCCGGCGGCGGGGCGATCGTGAACATGTCGACGATCGAGTCAGAGGTGATCGTGTCGTCGGCAGGGCATCCGCAGGTGCACTACAACGCGTCGAAGGGTGGGGTGAAGATGCTCACCAAGGCGCTCGCGGTCGAGCTCGCCGGGAGGCGGATCCGGGTCAACGCCGTGGCACCCGGCCCGATCGCGACGTCGTTCATCCCGGGAGGAGATCTACGGTCCGCCGAGGCGTGGGCGTTCATGTCGCAGCGCCTGCTCATCGATCGAGTGGGCGAGCCGGAAGACGTGTCGGCCGCGGTGTCGTTCCTGCTCTCGGACGACGCGTCGTTCATCACGGGGGTCCAGCTTCCCGTGGACGGCGGGTGGCTGACCCGATGAGGTCCTGCAGCCACGACGTGGTGACGCGCAGGGTGTTCATGCCGTGAACGCTCTCGGTGGCGCGCACGCATTCGGGCCCGACGATCTGGGCGACGCCGGCATCCGCACCGTCATCGTGACCTCGGCCGACGTGACCGGCCGGCTGGTCGGCAAGCGGTTCTCCGTCGATGTGTTCCGCAAGCTGCTCCACGAGGGCGTCCCGCTCAGCTCATGCGTGCTCGGGTGGGACATCGACCAGTGGCCGGGTCCCGCGCAGTCGTACACGGGCCATGACACCGGCTGGCACGACGTGCGCCTCGTTCCCGACCTCGGGACCCTGCGCCCGGCCGCGTGGCTCGAGTCGACCGCTATCTGCATCGCCGATTTCGCGGAGATGGGACGAGACGATCTCGTGGAAGTCGCACCTCGCACGATCCTTCGCAGACAGATCGAGCGTTTCGAAGCGGACGGGCTCACGACACAGGTTGCGAGCGAGCTCGAGTTCTCGCTGTATCGAGGCACGTACGACGAGGCGCGCAGGAACGGGTATGAATCGCTCGTGCCGACCACGCTCGCCCGCGCCGACTACACGGTGCAAGCCGGCGACCAGAACGAGACGTTCTTCGCTCGCGTTCGAGATGCACTTGCCCGCTCGAATCTGGGCCCGCTCACGAGCCAAGTGGAATGGGGCCTCGGCCAATGGGAGATCAACCTCGAGCATCGCCACGCCCTCGAGATGGCGGATCGGCACATGCTCTTCAAGCTTGCGATACGCGACCTGGCAGCCGCGAGCGGCATGGCCGCGACGTTCATGGCCAAGCCCTTCCCCGACACGACCGGCTCGTCGTGCCACCTGCATCTGTCGCTCGTCGATGTCGAGGGTGTGAACAGGTTCGGCGGCGGGGGTTCGGACAACGGCGAAGGGTCGGGCGGCGATACGCTCGCTGGCCCGTTGCGAGCCGCGGTCGGCGGAGTGCTCGCGCACGCGAACGACTCGATGCTCTGGTACGCGCCGACCATCAACTCCTACCGGCGCGTCGCCGGAGGCGAGTTCTCGGGCAATGGCCTCAGCTGGGGCTACGACAGCCGCATGGTGTCGTGCCGTGTGCTCACCGATGCTCCCGAGTCCGCCCGGCTCGAATGGCGCGTGCCGGGCGCCGACGTGAACCCATACCTCGCTATCGCTGCGTTGCTCGCATCGGCGAGCGACGGCATCGCGACCGGTGCCGACCCCGGCGAGCCGCTCATCGGCGGGGACTGGCAACGCGAGGTACCGCCGCTTCCCGCCCATCTCGGTGAGGCGGTCGCAGCGTTCCGCGACAGTCCATGGGCGACCGAGACCTTCGGCCCCGATGTCGTCGACCACTACGCCGAAGCCGGCCGTTGGGAATGGGAACGATTCCTCGCCGCCGATGTCGTCACAGAGTGGGAACGCCGTCGCTACTTCGAGTTCATCTGAGGATGCAACATGCCTGTCACACGCGTCAGGGCGCCGGACCCGCCCGGTAGCGCACACCGTTCGGGCGGAACCAATGGACGGTGGCATCGGGATCGAGCGTGAGCCGCCAGCCGCCGTCGTGCACGAGTCTGTGGTGGAACCCGCAGACCAGCACTAGGTTGCCGAGATCGTTGGCGCCACCCCGCGACCAAAACCTGACGTGATGGGCGTTGGTGAACCGCCTCCTGCCGCACCCCGGGAAGCGGCACTTCTTGTCTCGGTAGCGGAGCGCCCTCACCATGGCGGCTGACGGTGTGCGGGTGATGCGCCCGAGCGAGAGCGGCTGACCGTGAGGGTCTTCGGCCATCACCTGGATCCGTGCGTCACACGCCAGGCGCTGGGCTGTGGCGGGATCGAGAACCGGACCGTGCTCGATCTCGGCGTTGGGTGCACCGGGTGCACCCAGCAAGGTCTCGAGCCTGGTGTGCACCACCAGGGTGGCCCGATCCTGGTCCGGATCGGAGGCGATCGCGCCCGAGCACACCATGACGAGCGCATCCGCACGTCGTGCGTCTGCCGGGGAGGGGTGATCGGTGTCAGGGGTGAGCGGGATCGTCTGGGCCAGACGTGAAAGCGCCTTGGCGACCACCGCTCCCTGGTCGGCAGGCAGCTCCGCGTCGAGACCGAACCGGGTGCCGTCGTCGGAGTACCACCAGCGCAGGGACCGCTCACGCTCTGCGGAGAGGTCACTTCACGCTCACGGCGTCGTTCGAGGTTCCCGCGGTGCCTGATCGCACCTGCGGCTCGCTCCTTCGCCCATCCGATCAGCCCTGCTTCGGACTCGGGGGTGGCGAACCGGGTGAGCTCCACGACCTTGTCGATGCCGAGCAGGCCTGAGGTGAAAGCTCGAGCCACCAGGGGCAGCGTCTCCAGGGCCTCGGCAGCAGCCACCCAGCGCTCGGCCTTCCAGGCGGATATGCCGTAGCGGATCGAGACCCAGTGCGCGAGGCTCTGGGCGCCATCGGCCCTCCAGGCCTCACGGCGGTCGATCTCGCGCAGCAGGGAGAAGAGCTCACGCTGGGCTCTGCTCACGGTCGCGTTCGCCTCATCTGCTTGGGCGAGGAGCGAGTCGTCGCTCAGCACGGGCGAACCCTGCCCTACGGTCTGTCTCAGCTCGAACATGTGTCCGAACCTACCCGTGACTCACGAACGGTTCAGTGACGTGCGTCACATCTCAAGTGGGTTTGCCAATAGTTCCTCGAGAGGTTCCTGAGCGTGAGCATCGAGTTTGCCCGCGGGGTCGTTTGGTAGCAAAATACCCGCGCCACGTTCCGGGATCGTCGGCAGGACGAGGGGAGCCGA
The DNA here is from genome assembly GCA_963831325.1 of uncultured Actinomycetes bacterium. Classification (GTDB taxonomy): domain Bacteria; phylum Actinomycetota; class UBA4738; order UBA4738; family HRBIN12; genus JAOUEA01. The sequence goes on along the minus strand of CAWHQA010000005.1, from coordinate 38,605 downwards.
ACCGCATGGGCAACACGCTCGGCGACATCGATCTGGTCAACCCCGACATCTACGCCGACCGTGTTCCGTTCGAATGGTTCGACCACCTGCGAGCCGAGCACCCCGTGATCTGGCACCCCGAGCCAGCCCCCAACAAGGGCTTCTGGGCCGTCACCCGCTACGACGACCTCACGCGCGTGCACATGGATTGGGAGACCTTCTCGTCCGAGCTCGGCGCGGTTTCCCTCGAAGAGCTCGACGAGGAACAGCTCGAGGTGCGCAAGTCGATGCTCGAGACCGACCCGCCTCGCCACACGGAGCTCCGAAAGATCTGCTCGAAGCGATTCAGCGCCCGCGGCGTCGGCAAGTACGAGGACTGGATCCGCGATGTCGCCCGCGACGTGCTCGATGAGGCGCTTCCCAAGGGGGAGTTCGACTTCGTGAGCGAGATCAGCCGCGACCTGCCCATCCGCTTCCTCTGCTCGATCTTCACCGTGCCGCAGGAAGACGCGCCGCAGCTCATCGCGTGGGGCGACAGCATGATCGCGAACCAGGACCCCGATCTGTCATTCGCCGTGATCGACAAGGTCGACACCGAGGCCTACCGGCTCTTCCCGTTCCGCTCCCCCACCGCGCTCGACGTGTTCGCCTACGCAGACCGCCAGCGCGACGAGCGGCTCGCCGAGCCCGCCGACGACGTGCTGCAGGCGCTGACGATCGCCCAGAGCGAGGGCGTGCTGAACGAAGCGGAGTTCCACAACTACTTCGGCGTGCTGATGATCGCCGGCAACGAGACCACCCGGCACACGATCAGTCACGGCATGCTGGCCCTGATGGAGCACCCAGAGCAGCTCCAGCTCCTCCGCGACCAGCCGGAGCTGATCCCGAGCGCCACCGAGGAGATCCTGCGTTGGGCCACGCCCGTCTTGCAGTTCCGCCGCACGGCGACCCGCGACGTCGAGCTGCGTGGCCAGCTCATCTCAGAAGGCGACAAGGTCGTCACCTGGTTCATCAGCGCGAACCGCGACGACGCGGTCTTCCCCGACCCCTACACCTTCGACGTGAAGCGCAGACCGAACGACCACATCACGTTCGGTCCCGGCGGTCCGCACTTCTGCCTCGGCGCACACCTCGCGCGACTCGAGACGAAGATCCTCTTCCAGGAGCTGATCCCCCGGCTCGACACGATCGAGCTCACAGGCCCCGTCGAGCGCATCAGGTCGAACTTCGTGAACGGCATCAAGCGCATGCCGGTGCGCGTGACGACGAAGTAGTCAGCTTGCGCCCTTACGTGGCCGGTGCCAAGCTGATCTGGCCCGCCAGACCAATGTCCCGCGGGAAGGGGGAAACATGGCCGATCATCCCAACGTGGAGACGGCACGGACGTCGTTGGAAGCCATGATGAAGGGCGACCTCGACACGATGGCCGCAGGCATCGCGGAGGACGCGGTGTGGCACGTGCCGGGCTCGAACCAGTGGTCCGGGGACTACTCGGGCAGAGCCGACATCGTAGGCCGCTTCGGCCGTATGGCGGAGCAGGGCTACCGATTCTCGCTCGACGAGATCCACGACATCGTGGGCAACGACGAGCACGTGATCGCGCTGGTACATGTCACTGCGAACGGTCCCGCCGCGGATGCCTCCACGAGCTCCATCTGGATCTTTCACATCCGAGATGGCAAGGCCACTGAGTTCTGGGCCCGCAACGAGGACCAGGCCGCGATCGACCGCGTGATGGCCTAGTCCGCTCAGGGTGGCCTGACGGCGGCCGCCGAACTCTGATGGCATGACGCGACCGCGGCTGGTGCTCGTGTTGAGCGAGAACCACACGCTCGTGTCGGCGCGCGACCTCGGCGGCCTGGTCGCCATGGCCGTCGAGGCCGAGCGTGCAGGGTTCGACGGAGTCATGGTCAGCGAGCACATCGTGCTCGGGCTCGGCGCCTACACCGAAGGGCTGCCCGAGAATCCACGGGACTACGCGCTTCCCGGGAACCAGGATCCCGCAACCCCGTGGCCGTCGTCGCTGCTGCTGCTCGCCGCGATCGCATCGGTGACGGCCTCGCTCCGGCTCATCGCGAGCGCCGTGATCCCGCCGCTGCGGCATCCGCTGCTGATCGCGAAGGAGCTTGCGACACTCGACCTGCTCTCGCACGGGCGGCTCGTCGTGCAGCCCACGGTCAGCTGGCATCGAGCCGAGTACGACGCCCTCGGGGTCCCGTTCGAAGACAGAGGCGCCCGGCTCGATGAACACCTCGAGGCGTGGTCACGGCTGTGGCGCGACGCTCCGGCTTCCTTCGACGGTCGCCACTACTCGTTCGACGACGTGTGGCTCGAGCCGAAGCCTTTCCGGTCCGACGGCCCTCGGCTCTGGTTCGGCGGACAGGGCGTGCACGATCGGCTGCTTCGGCGCCTCGTCGCCTTCGGCCATGGCTTCAACCCGCTCGGCAGCCCCAGCGACGATGATCTCTCGCGGCTCGCCGCCGCGTTCGCCGCCGCCGGTCGCGACCTCGGCGAGCTCGAGATGGTAGGCGGCACACGCGGCGCTTTCCCCGACCCGTCCCACCCTGCGCCCCTCGACCACGCGCTCGACCAGATACCGGAACAAGTAGCTCGAGGCTTCCGCACGATCTGTATCAAGCCGAGCCAGTTCACCGACGACCGGGCGGAGATGCCCGATCTGCTTCGACGCATCGTGGAGGGCGCGACGGAACGCTGCGCGTCCATCTAGTCCGTTCTAGACTACTGAACCTCACCTCCGGGCGCCACCGCACGGAGCAGCGACCGAAGCATGGCGGCGAGGTCGTCCTGCTGCACCGCGCTGAGATGGGCTGCGACCGCACTCTCCTCCGCGTTGAACCTCGGGAACAGCACGCCGATGGTGTCGCGGCCGGTGGGCGTGAGCGAGACGATCACCATGCGGCCGTCCTTCGGGTCCTTCCTGCGCGTCACGTAGCCACGCGACTCCAGTGTGCCCATGACGCCGGTGGCCGTCGGACGGCTGATGCCGACCGCAGACGCGAACTCTCGGGCTTCCATCTCCCCCCACACCCACAGCACCCAGAGCCCGACGAACGAGGTCCAGCTCAAGCGGTCGGGGGCAAGCACCTTCGCTTCCATGTGCCGCCTGATCGCCGCCGAGCTGCGGAACAGGTTCGAGATCGCCCACATCGCGCGGAAGTCGAGCTGCAGGTGCCCGAGCTCATCGCGCACCTTGCGCTCGGCAGGCAGCAGGCCGTCATCACCCGGCAGGTACCTGTCGCCCGGCGATGGCTCGCTCTCGCTTCGCTCCGGGCCACTCACAGCGTGCTGCCTTCCTCGGCGATCCGCTCACCCAGCTCACGCGCGACGTCGAGCAACGCGATCACGTCCTCTTCCGTGGTGCGGAAGTTCACGAAGCACGGCCGCAGCCACACCTCATCGTCGATCAGGGCCGAAGACAGGTAGACACGTCCGTCGGCCTGGATGGCGTTCGCGAGGGCCTGGTTGTGGGCGTTCACATCGGCAACGCCAGGCGGCACGTGGCGGATCGGCACGATCGACAGTTGCGGCGGCGCCTCCAGCACCTCGAAGTCATCGGTCGTCTGCGCTCGGATGTAGAGAAGGTCGGCCTCGGCGAGGTTGCGCTCGATCGCGTCGCGGAACTGTGCCGCGCCGTGCGCCCGGAACGCCAGCCACAGCTTCAACGCACGGAAGGGCCGTGAGTACTCGAGCGTGATGTCGGCCGCGTGCAGCTCGTGTTGTTGGTGCGGGAGGTACCCCTGCTCGTGCGCGAACGCCGCGGACAGCGCGTGGTCGTCGCGCACCAGCACGACCCCGCACGCCTTCGGCAGGTAGAGCCACTTGTGCGCATCGATCGAGCAGCTATCGGCGCGCGCGAGTCCGTCGAACATCGCCGCGCGCGACTCGGTGGTCGCGGCGGGGAGTCCGTATGCCCCGTCGACGTGCAACCAGACCCCATGCCGTTCGCAGACATCGGCGATCGCCTCGATCGGGTCGATCGCCCCGGTGAGGGTGGTGCCGGCGGTCGCCACGACCGCGACAGGCGTGACGCCCGCTGCGACATCGGACGCGATCGCCTCGGCGAGCGCGTCGGGCTGCATGCGGCGCATTCGGTCGATCGCCACGGCTCGCAGGTTCGCCGACCCGATGCCGAGCAGCTCCACAGCCCGCGTGACCGAGTAGTGCACCTCCTGCGAGCAGTAGACCGCCGCGCGTCGTCCGGCGAGTCCCTCGTGCCGGGAACCGGGCACGGCGCGCTCGCGTGCCGCCGCGAGCGCCGTGACGTTGCTCACGGTGCCGCCGCTCGTGAACGCGCCCGCAGACGACGGGAAGCCGACGAACTCCGAGACCCACCGCACGGCTTGATCCTCGATCTGCGTGGCCGCGCGCGCGTCGACGGCAAGGTTGATGTCGTAGGTGTGCGCCAGCAGGTCGCCGAGCGCACCGATCTCGAGCCCGCTCGACCCGATGAACGCGAAGTAGCGGGGTCGCGCTTGCGCGATCGACTCGTCGAGGATGCGCGCGGCGTCGTCGAGCGCGTCGTGCACGGGCGAGGGCTCGCTCGGCAGCGCACGCTCGAGCAGGCGACGCACGCGCTCGTCGAGCAGCGGTTCCTCAGGGCGGAAGCGGTCGAAGCTGCGCCACGCCTCGGCGACCAGGCGCGCCGCGTGCTCGAGCGCCTCTTCGCGAGGCGCATCGAGCCGCAGCGGCCGCTCGTCGGTCATGACTCCCGACAGGGTGGGAACGCGTTGATCAGCTCCGTGCGCCCCCTTGCTCCTGCAGGTCGCCGAGCACCTGGCTGGCCGGCTCTCTTCCCTTCACGATGACCATGTAGATCAGACCGATCACGAACCAGATCAGGGCGTACCGGGGCGCCCAGATCGTCGGTGTGGGCACCTTGTAGAAGGAACCCCAGATAGCCGCCGCCGTGATGGCGATGCCCAGGATCGCCGCGATAGCAACACCGGCCGGGTTCGGCTGATGTCCGATCGAGGCCAACGCACCGATCGACATCAAGCAGGTACACGACCAGCAGGGCGAAGCCGCCGAAGGTCGAGCACCATGCGAACAGTGCGAAGTAGTGCGGGAACCCTTCGAGCGCGAAGATCTCCGTCCATTCGCTGGCCACGATCATCAGGCCCTGGATGACGATCAGCAGCGCGATCGCGCCGGCGGGCGTGCCGAACCTACCCGACACCGTCGCGAGAGGCGCAGGAAGGCGCCGGTCGCGAGCCATCGCGAACATGCCGCGGGTCGAAGCGACGCCGGCACCGACGTAGACGGCGAGCATGTCGAGGAAGACGACGAGGATCAGCGCCTTCAGCCAGAACTCGGAGCCGAACTCGCCGCCCGGAGCTCCGAGCGCGAACAGCGGCGCTCCGGCGACTTCAGGGCTCGTGATGACGGCGAGGTCGAAGCCGAACCCGGCGACCTCCACGTAGGCGGCGATCACGTAGAAGATCGACACCAGCACCACCGCGCCGAGTACTGCTCGCGGGATCGACCGCTCGGGTTCGGCGGTCTCCTCAGCGAGGTTCGCCGCGGTCTCGAACCCGACGAAGATCAGCACGCCGTACAGCACGCCGAACAGGATGCCCGAGAACCCGCCGTCGGGGCTCGGATCGACGACCTTCGCGAAGTCGTTCGCGTCTCCCAGCTTGCTGATCACGGTCACGAAGAAGATCAGGACCACGGCGATCGAGATCATGGCGAGCGCGAGCTGGACCCTCGTCGAGATCTGCACCCCGAGGTAGAGCACCGCGAGCAGCAGGGCGGCCACGACGGCGTCCCAGACCCAGATCGGCAGGTCGAGATCGATCTCGAACGCAGTCAACAAGCTGTCCTTGATGAATCCGCCGAGCAGCACACCGAGGCCGACGGTCAAGATGATCGTGCCCGCGTAGTACAGCCAGCCCCCGGCGGCCCCCAGGGTCTTGCCCAGGCCCTCCGAGACGTAGTCGTAGAGCGACCCCGCAGCGTGGATACGCTTCGCGTATTGCGCGACGATCCAGCCGATCGCGAAGACCCCGATGGCAGCGAGCAGCACCGCAGCGACGGCCGACGTACCTGCACCTCTGGCAGCGAAGTTGACGCCGATGATCAGCGGGATGATGAACGCGGCCGAGAACACCGGACCCATGAAGCCCACCGATTGAGCGAGCACATCGACGAGCGACAGTCTCGCTTTCCCTAACCGTTCGTACCCCGATACCTGCTCGTGCTCTGACACGTGGACCCCCCTTTTCGTGGCCGCCGTCAGGCGGCCGTTCCCCCTCCGGTCCAGCCGTCTGCCGGACGTTCGAACCAGACGTGCACCTGGCCCGTGCCGACGGATGCTTCGTACTCGCTGAACAGCTCACCGGGCGCCTGGCAGCGCGCGCCGCCGATCGCCGACGCCATCATGAGGTAGTGGCCGAAGTGCCCCTCGGGCGCGGCCTTCCGATACTCGGGCATCCAGTCGATGATGCCCCCGTGATCACCGGCTCGCATCATCGAAACGACGCGTTGGTCCGCCTCATAGCTCTCTTGGCCGAGGATGTTCTCGGGCGCCTTCGAGCTTTCGTGCTGCCGCAGCTCCTGGAACGGGAAGAACCGGTGCGTCATGCCGCCGCTCGCCAGCAGCACCACCCGGCGATCGCTCTGGGCGATCGCGTCGCCGATCAGCTTTCCGAACAGTAAGAAGTCCTCGGTGGTGCAGCACTGGTTCAGCGCCACGCTGATCCAGCGGGTATCGGGGTCGCCCAGGAACGTCCAGACGTTGACGGTGCCGTAGAACAGCGGCAGGTACGGGTCGTCGCACGCGAGGATCCAGCAGTCGTCGCGGCCATCGGCCTGGGCCGCGATCGTCTTCGCAAGCTCGGGGTCCCCCGGCATGTCGTACGGGATCTGGCTCATCCCCCGCGGAAGCTCGTGGCTCGTGAACTTGCCTTCCCGACGATCGTGCGCGGACACGATGTGCTCGAACGTCGACTCCCAATGCGTGTCGAAGACGATCACGGTATCGGGCTTCAGTCGATCGAGGCAGTCGGATCTCATCCGGTGCAGGCCCGGCACCAGCGTGATCTCGGTGCCGTCGTTGATCTCACGCCGCGTCTCCTCAGGCAGCATGATCGTGGGCACGTGGGCCACGAGGGCCGCGCCGACGACTTCTCCCATGTCTGATCCTCCTCGCTAGTTCCACGGTGCGGTGCAGACGTTCTTGACGTCCGCGTAGAAATCGAAGCTCCAAGGTCCGCCTTCGCGACCGATGCCGGAGCCGCGCGCCCCGCCGAACGGCGCCGCGAGGTCGCGCACGAAGAAGCAGTTCACCCAGACCGTCCCCGCCACGAGCTTCGAGCTGACGCGTTCCGCCCGGGCCTCATCGCCTGTGTACAGGATGGCCGCGAGGCCGTAGTCGGTCGAGTTCGCGAGCGTGATCGCCTCGTCCTCGTCGTCGAAGGTCTGCAAGGTGAGCACGGGGCCGAACACTTCCTGGGTCAGGATCTCCGAGCCCTCGGGCGCGCCTGTGAACAGCGTCGGACGGTAGTAAAGGCCTCCGAGGTGCTCGTTCGGGCCGCCGCCGAAGACGGCCGTGGCGCCGTCGGTCTTGGCGCGGTGCACGAAGCCGTCGACGCGGTCGAAGTGCTCGCGGGTGATCTGCGGGCCGATGTCAGTGGCCTCGTCGCGAGGATCGCCCTGCACGATCGCAGCGGCCGCCTCGGTGAATCGCTCGAGCAACTCGTCGGCCAGCGAGCGCTCCACGATCAGTCGCGTGCCCGCCAGGCACACCTGGCCGGCGTTGTCGAATTGATTCACGGCTTGCTTCACGACCGCGTCGAGATCGGCGTCGGCGAACGCGACGAAGGGCGACTTTCCTCCGAGCTCGAGCGAGGCCGGGGTCAGGTTCGCGGCGGCCGACTGGGCGACGAGCTTTCCCGTCGGGATACTGCCCGTGAAGGCGATGCGGTCGACGCCTGGATGGGCGGTGAGGGCGGCGCCGGCTTCCTCCCCGATGCCTTGGAGTACGTTGAACGCGCCGTCAGGAAGACCGGCGTCGCGCACGACCTCCGCGAGCATCGACGCGGTGAGTGGCGCCCACTCAGGGGGCTTCAGGATCACCGAGTTGCCCGCCGCGAGCGCGGGCGCCACGCGCCACGTGGCCAGCATGAGCGGGGCGTTCCACGGGGTGATCACGACCGTGACGCCGCTCGGGTCCCAGGCGACGTGCTCGGCGAAGCCCTCGTAGTCCTTCACGCCGGTCTCGAGCGCGAGCAGCTGGTCGGCGAAGAACCGGAAGTTGCGCGCGACCCGCGGCATCACCGAGCTCCGCATCGAGCGCAGGAGTGAGCCGTTGTCGCGGGTCTCGACGGCCGCGAGCTCCGGCACACGCGACTCGACCCCGTCGGCGACGCGGTGCAGCGCCTCTGCGCGTTCCTTCGGCGGCATGGAGCCCCACGTTTCGGTGGCCTCATGGGCGATCGCGACCGCCTGGTGGACCTCGGCGGCGCCGCCGCGCGCGACCTCGGCGATCGGCTGCTCGTCGATCGGAGAGATATCGGTGAACGTGGTCGGGGACCCGACACGCCGACCACCGATCCAGTGGTCGGTCGAGACCTCGATGCCTTCGACGACGGCTTCGCTCGTCGTGCTCCCCTCCCCCGTCAGAGGAACGTCCGAAAGGTCGTTCGCATCCGAACGGTATTGGCGGCAGCGGAGCCCTGTCAAGCCGGTGCCTCACCCGCGCCTCTGTCCTTGGGAACCATCCCGCAGGGTGCGTCCGTCGGAGGTCCGCAACGAGGCCGCGGTAGCCGCTGGAGAAAGCAAAGGGGCTCGTCATGACACGCACCCTGCATCCGGCTCGTCGTTCCGCGTTGCTAGCTCTGTCTGCCATGATCATCGTTGCCGGTCCTGGCGTCGCGCTCGCGTGCGGAGGACTGATAGCACCGAACGACACGATCGATCTGGTGCGCACCACCACGCTCGCCGCGTACCACAAGGGCGTCGAACACTACGTCACGTCGTTCGAGTTCGTCGGTGAAGGCCAGGAGGTCGGTTCGATCGTGCCGCTGCCCGGCGTACCGACGAAGGTCGTCAAGGGCGGCGACTGGACTCTGCAGCGGCTGCTGATCGAAACGCAGCCGCCTGTGCTCGAGGCGGCGGGAAACGACGTCGCCGTTGCCGCGTCGGCAGAAGTGCTGCTCGAGGCCGAGATCGACGCCCTCGACATCACGGTGCTCAAGGGCGGCGCGTTGGCTGTTGGCACCTGGGCGCGCGACAACGGATTCTTCTTGCCGCCGGACGCTCCCGAGGTGCTCGAGTTCTACGCGGAGCGGAGCCCGATCTTCCTCGCCGCTCGCTTCGATGCAGAACGGGCTGCGGAACAGGGCGTGCGGCGTGGTGAGGGCACACCGATCCACGTCGTGATCCCGACACCCCGGCCGTGGGTGCCGTTGCGCATCCTGGCGCTCGGCCTTCAGGGCCCGGAGATCGTCGAGGCGGACGTGTTCTTGTTGACCGACCTTCAGCCGGCGATCCTGCCGCAGACGGTCGACTCGAACGGCACCGAAGGACAACGAGGGCTCCTCCTGCAGACCAGCGAGCAGGCTTCGGACTCGCTGATGCAAGACCTCCGGTCGGATTCGAGGATGGGCTGGCTCCCAGAGCAAGACATGTGGCTGACGTACGTCCGCGTCAGCGAACGCGCAGACGAGCTCACGCACGACCTCGCGATCGACCCCAGCGGGTTCGGACAACCCGACCCGGTCGCGGCCGGCCTCGCGCGCCCGATCCCATCTCCACGTCCCACGGCACTTCCCTGGGTCGCCGTTGCAACAGCCGCCATGGCCGTCATGGCCTTCGTCGGCCTCACCCTCCTCGCTAGCCGTCGGCAGCGGCCTCGGTTCGGGCACCCCGCGTGACCCGCCTCAGATCGCGAACGTGGTGGGTTGGGCTCGCCACTGCCGTCGCACTCGCAGCGGCGGCTGCGTGGCAGCTGAGCGCTCCTTCAGCAGCACACGGTGAGCCGGGCGAGCGCGAGATCCGCATCGTGGTGCACTACTCTCGGTTCGAGCCCGACCGCGTCGAGGTCGCGCCTGGCGAGACCGTACGCTTCATCCTCGAGAACGCCGATCCGATCGATCACGAGTTCATCGTCGGCGATGCCCGTGTCCAGTTCGTGCACGAAGAGGGGACCGAAGCACACCACGGGCCCAAGCCCGGAGAAGTCTCGGTACCGGCGGGCACGACCCGCTCGACGACGGTCACGTTCGGAGGGAGTCCCACGTCCTCGCTGTTCGGGTGTCACTTCCCCGGCCACTACGCCTACGGCATGGTGGGGACGATCGAGCTCGGGTGAGAAGATCTCACCCGCTTCAGCGCTCGTCTCGCGGCGCCGAATCCTCAGTCGAAGGAGAAATACGCCTCAAGGTCGGGGGTAGCCCGCTCTCGTAGCGCCGCCGCGATCCGCTGGCGTTCCAGCATCTGCTCCAGCATCTTCGCGGACTGCGGGATCGGGTGCTCCGCGAAGAACTCCTGGGCTTCGGCGACCTGCTCGGGGCGCGTGAGGTAACGAGCTCCGTCGGCGAGGCGGATCGTGAGCTGCGACGGGAACTTCTCCTGGGTATCGTCCCACCGCTCGCGCAGGGTCGCCCACGCGCGGTCCCCGAGGTCGCGATTGGTCACCGCATATGCGAACACGAACGGGGCGTCCTGGCTGCGGATGTCGTCGCCGAACGTGGCCTCGAGCGTGCGGTCGAGCAACGCCGGGTCTCGGAACAGCGGCAGCGCGAACAGGTATCGGTACTGCTCCTGGGGAGTGGGCGAGTCATGATATGCCGCCCAGAAGTGTTCGTAGTCGGTGGCGTCGCCGTTGAAGGCGACCACGTTCACCGAAGCTGCGGCGAGCGACGCGTCGACCGGCTTGCCCGCTCGGGCCTCGGCCTCGAACTCTCGGGCGGCGGCCTCGGCGTTCGGATCGGCGCCGAGCACTCCGAGACCTTGGAGCAAGGCACCTCGGAGCGCACTCGTGCGGTCGGGCTCGTCGGCGTCGGCTTCCCAGCCCAGGCGGTCCATGGCCGGCGTGACGAGACGACGCACGTAGGCGCGCAGTCGCTCGCGGTGCTCGCCTTCGAGGAAGCGATCGCACCAGCCGAAACCCTGCATCAGCGACTGCCAGACGGCGAGGTCGTCGTCGTCGCCATAGCGCGACGCGGCCGCCACGAACTCCGAAGCCGGCGCGGCGCCCGAGGTCACCGCTGCCCAATGATCGTCGACGAGGCCGTACCGCTCGAGATGCGTCAGCTGCGCGAGCTGGTCGGTGAGCCGTTCGAGCAACCCTCCCTCGTAGCGGACCCGCACGAAGCTACTTCCCCCCGCATTCACGACGACGGCGGCGTCGACGGGCGCCGGCGCCACCGTGCCGTCGGCCGGCACGAGCACCGATGTCTCGTCGCCGTCGAGCGTTCGCACACGCAGCGGCACGTCCCACACCGCGTGATCGCCGCCACCGTCGGCAACGAAGCGACGTTGCCCGATCGAGACGCCCTCATCCGACGGTGAGGCGGTCAGCAGCGGATACCCGCCCTGCCAGATCCATTGGTCCATGATGCGGCGGACCGGCTCCCCGCTCGATTCCTCGATCGAGTGCCAGAGGTCGTGGGTCTCGGTGTTGCCGTAGGCATGGCGGGCCAGATACAGCCGGATGCCCTCGCGGAACCGCTCGGCGCCGAGGTACTGCTCGAGCATGCGCAGGATCGCCGCGCCCTTCTGATAAGTCAGCACGTCGAACATGCCCGATGCATCATCGGGGGAATGCACGGGGTATTCGACCGCTCGGGTGGAGCGCAGCGCGTCGACCTCCTTCGCCGAGGTGTTGTAGCGGCCGAACGAGGTCCAACGCTCCCAATCGGGGCGCCACGCGTCGACGGTGACGAGCGCCATGAAGGTGGCGAACGCTTCGTTCAGCCAGATGCCGTTCCACCAACGCATCGTCACCAGGTTGCCGAACCATTGGTGCGCCAGCTCATGAGCGACCACGTCGGCGATGTTTTCCAGCTCGGGCTGCGTCGCGTGCTCCGGATCGGCGAGCAGCAGGGATTCTCGGTAGGTGATGAGGCCGGTGTTCTCCATCGCCCCCTGCGCGAAGTCGGGGATCGCGACGAAGTCGACCTTGCGATCGGGATACGGGATGTCGTAGTAGTCGGTGAAGAACCGCAACGAGAACTCCCCTGCCTCGAGCGCGAACCGCGCGAGGTGTCCCTTTCCGGGAAGGTGCACGAGACGCAGGGGAACACCGTCGACGTCGATCGGCTCCGTGATCTCGAGACGACCGACCACGAACGCGACGAGGTAGGTCGACATCGACATGGTGTCGGCGAACCGCACCCGGGAGCGGCCGCCGTCGGCAGGTTCACGCTCGATCTCCGGTCCGTTCGACAGTGCCACGACACCATCGGGCACGACGAGCGTGACGCCGAAGACCGCTTTCAGGTCAGGTTCGTCCCAGCAGGGGAAGGCACGCCGAGCGTCGGCCGCCTCGAACTGCGTCGTCGCGATCGTGTGGGTGCCGTCATCGTCGGTGTAGGTCGATCGATAGAAGCCGTGCAACTGGTCGTTGAGGGTGCCACGGAACGACATCGTCAGCGTCCACGGGCCGGGCTCAGCCGCCGAGGCCAGGGTGAGGGTGGCGCGCTGGAGTTCTTCGTCGAGCGTGATATCGGTCACGGCGATCGCTCGACCGTCATCGCGTCGCAACGTCGCCTCGTCGATCGCGAGCTCGAGGGCGTTCACGACGATCTCGTCGACGCGCTCGTGCACCTCGACGCCGACCTCGACGCTCCCGGCGAACGTCGCGGCCTCGAGATCGGGCTCGAGGACCAGGTCGTATCGCGCCGGCACGACGGCTCGAGGGAGACGGAAGCGATCCTGCATCGTCGGGGAGCCTATCGTGCCGCGAGACCTTCAGGCGGCGGGATGATCCGCCCGACATCGAGCGCGAATCCTGCACCCGTGAGACGCTTCCTGCGGAGGGTTGAGACCACGTTTCGAACGACAACTCGGGCCGACGCCGGGCCCGAACAGGGCGCCGGCGAAGACGCATCGCCAGCTGTCGTCGATCTTCGGCCCAGCCGGCGGCGGCGGGTCGGCACGCTCGCGTTCTTCGGGGCGATCGGCCTCGTTGCCTGGATCGTTGCGGCCGAAGGCGGTGACGACGGCTCCACCGTCTCCCGCGTAGCGGCATCGGGTTCTCTCGCCCCCGGCAGAACCGCGCTGGAACCCGGCACATACCGGCTTCCCGGTTTGTCTGAAGCCGTGTCGGTGACGTTGCCCGAGGGTTGGGTCTCCGGGGATTCGATCTGGGGACCTGCCGGTCGCGGCGTGGCGGCGATCTCCACCGGACCCCCCGGAGCATCGATCACCATCGCGGTCTTCGACATGACCTTTCTGCGACCCTTCGCCGCCTCGTCGAACCGGCCCCGAGACCGCGCGGGTGACCGTGCCTGGTACGAACGCTCGCTCCAGGACTACCGATCGCGTGTCGAGCCACGCGTGCGCGACCGCGTCGTCGGGCGTCGACTCGACTGGCAGCCGCCGTGGGAGCTCGCGTGGCTGCTCACCCACACCGACCGACGACCGATCGAAGTGGCCGACGATGTGTCCATCGGTGGACTGAGCGGCGATCTCGTTTCGTTCTTCTTCGCCGGCCCGGCGAGCCGGATCCTCGACGCGCCGGGAACTGGGGCGATCGCGCTGCGACCGGGCGTCACGTACACCTTCTGGGTGCCCGTTCGTCAGGGCGGATCCGTCCCCACCCTCATGCTCGGCATGGCGCGCGAGCTCGGTTCTGTGGTCGGCACCGCGGAATGGGACGTCATGCGCACGCTGCGGATCGACCCCTGAGTGCAGGAGCGGGGACCCGGATCAGTCGTTCACGTAGGTGAGCCAGTCCGCGTACTTCGGGTCGTCACCCTTCGTCGCGGCGAAGAACGCGTCCTGCAGGGCCTTCGTGACCGGTCCACGGTGCCCGGCCCCCACGGTTCGGTCGTCGACCTCGCGGATCGGGGTGATCTCCGCGGCCGTACCGGTGAAGAACACCTCGTCGGCGGTGTAGAGGTCGGTGCGAACGAGGTTCTGCTCGAGCACCGGGAATCCGAGATCGCGCGCGATCGTCATCACCGCGCTGCGCGTGACACCCGCGAGGCATCCCTGGCCGGTATGCGGGGTCACCAGCATGCCGCCGTTCACGACGAAGATGTTCTCGCCCGAGCCCTCGGTGACGGAGCCCTCGGCGTTCAGCAGCACCGCCTCGTCGTGCCCCGACTTGATCGCATCGACCTTGGCGAGGATCGAGCCGAGGTAGCCGCCTGTGGCCTTCGCGGCAGACGGCAGCGAGTTCTGGTCGTGACGCCTCCAAGAGCTGATCTTCACCCGCACGCCTTGCTCGAGCGCTTCCTCGCCGAGATAGGCGCCCCATGGCCACACGGCGATCGAAACATCGACGGGGTTCGCGAGTGGGCTCACGCCCATCTCGCCGTACCCGCGGAACGCGATCGGTCGTATGTAGCACGACTCAAGCTCGTTGGCGCGGATCGTCTCCTTGATCGCATCGACGAGCTCGGCTTTGGAGTACGGGATCTCCATGAAGTAGATGCCCGCTGAGGAGTACATGCGATCGAGATGCGCCTCGAGGTGCCAGACGGCGGGACCTCGCGAGGTCTCGTAGGCCCGGATGCCCTCGAAGACGCCGCTGCCGTAGTGCAGGGCGTGGCTGAGCACGTGCACGGTGGCGTCCTGCCAGCGAACGAGCTCGCCGTTCATCCAGATCTTTTCGACCTCGGTGATCGGCACGGTCGGACCTCCTACTGGTGACGTCGCGCGCGTGGTTCCGCGCCGGGCGGTGAGCCCCAAGGATACCGGCGTTCAAGGATCCCCGCGAAGGTGTGGACCCGATGGAAGCCGGGTACGGTGACGGCCATGACCGACGCCAGAAGCGATGGAAACCAGTTCACGCCGAGCGAAGGCCCCTCGCCGACCGACGTCGATGACGACGCGGGCGAGGCGTTGGAAGACATGATCAGCGACATGGACCGCTACGAGGGCGTCGACGAGGACACCACGGCGAGCGAGCAGCGCGAGGGTGACACGATCGACGATCGCACCCGTCGCGAGCAGCCGCAACGCGTACGTCGCAACACGAGCGTCGACATCATCGACGATGGTGGCGACGACGGGGTCGATCGCGAGAAGGATCTCGTAGCCGACACCGACTCCACCGAAGGCCCGATCGCGCCGGAGCTGACAGCGATGCACATCCGCGACGACGCGCTGGGTGTGGTGGATCACCCCGACGACTACGTGAACGATTGACCGGGCCAGGAACTCACGGCAGTCGGTAGACCGCGAACCGCCACTCGAACGTCTCCGGGGGGTGCCGGTCGAGCGGCCCCCATCGTTCCTCGGCCCACGACCGGGCATCGGCCGCAGCCAAGGCCCGGGCGGCGTCGTCGCTGACCGCCCACGTCCATGAGTACATGTTCCGTTCGATGCCCTGCACGAAGATCTCGAGGCTGTTGCGGTCGCGGTCGACGAACGTGACGTCATCGAGCTTGTCACCACCCAGCGTCGCGATCTCGCGATCGAGCTCGCCCCAGCCGTCCCACGTCAGGCCGATCGGCTGCAACGTGACGCCCGTGGTCTCGGCGAATCGAGCTTGGATCTCCGAGCGCACCCCGCCGTAGGACCCCAGCGCCGCGAGGAACCGGCCGCCGGGCGCGACCACGCGAGCGATCTCCGCAACGGCCGCGCTCCAGTCCGGGATCAAGTGCAGGACCCATCGCAGGTAGGCGCCGGCGAACGCGCCGTCGACGAACGGCATGCGGGTTGCGTCACCCTCGACCAACGGGAACGTCGGTGCCCCGCCGGCTTTCGCGATCAGCTTCGCAAGCATCGGGCGCGACAGATCCAGCCCCACTACTTCGACCTCTCCGGCGCGAAGCGGCATCGCCACCTGGCCGGTGCCGACGCCGACCTCGAGAACCGGACCGGCGCCGCCGAAGGCATCGATCAGGATCTCGGTCGTCTGGCGCGTCCCCTCCTCGGAGAGCCCGCGGGTCGCGTCGTAGTACTCGGCGGCACGATCGAAAGCGATCGAATCGGTCACGACGCCCGGGCGTACACCCGCCAGCGAGTGGCCTCACCCGGGAGCGGCTCGTCGAGGTCGCCGAAGCAATCCTCGGCCCATGCGAGAACCGCTCGTGTGGTCGAAACGAGCTCGTCGTCGGGAACCCGCCAGGTCCAGGACCAGCGCTTCCTGGGGATCTCTTCGAAGACCTCGCGGAGCGTCACGGTGCGGTCGTAGGTCACGGGCACCTCTCGACGCACGACCCAGCCGAGCGAGCCGAATCCCTGGTCGAGCTGTTCATCACGGTCGACCGCGGACAGACCCACCGCCACGACGGCATCGCCCAGCATCTGCTTGTACCGCAGGTAGATCTCGCGGAACGGCCCGGAGAACCCGCCGGGCTCGATCGCGACCTTGCCCCCGGGCACGACGATCCGATCGAGCTCACCGAGCGCCTGCATCCACTCGGGAACGAGGTGCAGCACCCATCTCGCGTACGCCCCGCCCAGCGAGGCGTCGCGGACCGGCACCCTGGTCGCGTCAGCCTGCATGAGCGGAAGACCGGGTCCGCGGGTGGCCTTGCTACGGAGCACAGCCATCATGTCGGCCGACAGATCGAGGCCGATCACCTGCGCGCCTCGTTCGGCGAGGGGCAGCGCGAGCTGACCGGTCCCGACCCCGAGCTCCAGCACCGGACCCCGGCTGCAGACCTCTTCCTCCAGCAGATCGAGGATCGCGAGAAGGCTCGAGGCGTCGGTGGTCCGGGTCTCGTCGTAGTACTCGGCGGCGCGATCGAACGAGACGGAGCGTCCGCTCACGAGACCGGGATCCGTTTGTCGGCGTCGACGAACGGAAGTTGCGCAACGACCGCTTCGCGCGTGCCCGACGATGAATCGACCTCGAGCTCCGTCCCTTCGGTCATGTGCGAGGACGGCACCCAGGCGTAGCCGACGTTGCGCTCCAGACGTGGCGACCATGCCCCCGCGGTGATGCGGCCGATCCGTTCGCCGCGCGCGCTCGTGCACGGGCCAGAAGTCGTTGAGCGCGCCTTCCTCGGTCATCGGCTCGCCGCCGATGTCGATACCGACGAGCTTGCGCTCGACGCCGCTCTCCGCGAGCCGCGCGAGCGCATCGCGACCGATGAACTCGTTCGGCTGGTCGAGCTCGACGTACTTCTCGAGCCCGCTGATGTGCAGCGGCGTGTCCGACGTTCGCATGTCCGAGCCGTAGTTGAAGATGCCGGCCTCGATGCGTCGCGCCTCACTCGGCGCGATCACGCGCATGCCGTACGGCTCGCCCGCCGCGTAGACCGCCTCGAACAGCTCGTCGCCTCGGGACGAGTCCTGGCCGTAGATCTCGTAGCCGACCTCGCCGGTCCATCCGGTGCGCGAGACGACGACCGGGATGCCATCGACCTCGCCCTCGGCACACCAGTAGTAGCGCAGGTCCGCCACCTCGTCCCCGAGCAGATCGCGGATCACGTCTTTCGAACGCGGCCCCTGCACCTGCATCGGGGCGACATCGGCTTCCTCGATGTGCACGTCGAAGCCGCGGCCGGCCGCGACCCCGGCCACGTAGAGCAACGCGTCGGAATCGGCGAGCGCCAGCCAGAAGCGGTCCTCGGCCAGGCGCAGCAGCACCGGGTCGTTCACGATGCCGCCCCAGGCGGTGGTGAGCAGCACGTACCGAGCCTGCATCACGTCCACCTTGGTCAGGTCGCGGCACGTGATGAGGTTCGTCAGCTCGAACGCGTCACGCCCCCGGATCTCGACGCAGCGCTCGACGCTCACGTCCCAGAGCGTCACATCGTGCAGCAGCGCGTTGTACTCGGTCACCGGGTCGTCGTACATCGTCGGGAGCAGCATGTGGTTGTACAGCCCCCAGCTCTTGCATCCATGGCGCTTGGTCGCCTCGAAGTACGGGGACTTCCGATACCAGGGCTGGATGTAGAACGTGAACGTCTCCGATGCCATCGCCTGCTCCTCCTGTCGCCTGGGCCGTCGCGTGGGCCCTCGCGTCCGCGGACGATACCCCACCGGTGCGCCGCCGTCGCACCCGGCAGTTCATCGAGGGATCGCGCGGCATCGGGCGCAGCATGTCGTAGCGCCGGCCCGAGCCGTCGCAGCACGTCGTCCCACAGGCGCTCCGGCTCCTCGTGGAAGACGTCGTCGGGTAGCGCCGGCGCGGTGACCCACGAGTCCTCGCCGAGCTCGTCTTCGAGCTGACCGGGGCCCCATCCGGCGTAGCCCGCGAACACGCGCGCCCGCCGGATCGACGTCGTGATGTCACCACCCGACTCGGGCGGCAGGAATCCGATCGTGCCGAGCGCCAGCAGCTCCGCCCTTGCCGGATCGACGAAGTCGGCAAGCACGACCACGGCCTCAGGTTCGACCGGTCCGCCGTCGAACAGCGGCTCTTCGGCGTCGACGAGATCGACCGAGCGGTGGCACCGCATCACGCACGGCGACGCCGAGCGGCTGATTCAGCACAACCCCGACCGCGCCATGCTCGTCGTGGTGACCGATCAGCACGACGGTACGCCGGAAGTTCGGATCGAACAGGTTCGCGTTCGAGACGAGCAGGCTTCCGGTGAGTGATTCCACCTCGTCAGGGTCGCATACCTGGGGAGTGGAGGTTCAACCGACCAACGTTCCTGCCGATGCCTCGAAGAGAACTATGGATAATGACGGATCGCTCGACCGGGCCGCCTCGGCGACCTCACTCGGCGTGGCCATCGGGCACGCTCCATCGGTCATCTCCGGAGGGGACCGCGAGAACGATCTCCGGCTCCTGATCGAGCACATGCCCGGCATCGTGTACGTCGAGATCGACGAGCCCGGCGACCGGGTCTGGTACGTCTCCCGGCGTGTGCAGGACGTGCTCGGGTACGCGCCCGAACGCTTCACGGCCGACGACTCGTTCTGGGCAAGCATCGTGCACCCCGACGACCTGGGGCATCTGCGTTCGCCGGAAGGATCGGGGGCCATCGATCGGCTTCCGTTCTCAGCGGAGTACCGCATGCGCGACGCCGAGGGCACGTGGCATTGGTTCCGCGACGAGGCGGTCTACGCCGATCCCGGTGACGGGACACACGGATGGTGGCAGGGGATCGTCACGGACCTGACGCAGCAGAAGGACCGCGAACAGGAGCTGAGGCGGGCGGCGGCTCGGTTCGAAGCGACGGTCTCGAAGCTTCCCGCGATCGTCTACATCGAAGACATCGACTGCGACGACATGCACTACATCAGCCCGCGATACGAGGAGTGGTTCGGCTACACGGCCGAGGAGCGCATGAACCACCCCGGGTTGTGGGAGCAGCTCCTTCACCCCGACGACCGCCAACATGCCGTCGTGCAGTCCCGTGTGTCCGAAGCTACAGGCGAGCCGTTCGCCGCTGACTACCGCATGGTGGGGCGCGACGGCACCGTTCGGTGGATCCGAGACGAGGCAGCGCTCGTGACCGCCGACGACGGAACCCACTTGTTCTGGCTCGGCGTGATGCTCGACATCACCGAACGCAAGGGGCACGAGCGGGAGCTGGCCCGCGCCCTCGAGCTCGAGCAGCGTGCGGTCCAGCGCCTCCAGCAGGCCGATGACATGAAGAACACGTTCCTGACCGCGGTCTCACACGACTTGCGCACGCCGCTGGCCGCGATCCTCGGCAGCGCCATCACCCTCGAGCAGGAGGAGGAGCTGGGCCTGTCGCGGGAGCAACGCCGGGAGCTGATCGGTGCTGTGGCGGAGAGGGCTCGTAAGCTCACTCGCCTCGTGACCGATCTTCTCGACGTGGAACGGCTCACGCGCGGCGTGGTGGAGCCGAACCTGGAGCGCGTCGACCTTGGGCCGATCGTCACCCGCCTCGTCGAGGAGTCAGACCTCGCACGCGATGGTCGGTCACTGCACGTCGAGTGTGCTTCGCTCGATGCGCTCGTGGACGTCTCGTTGGTCGAGCGGATCGTGGAGAACCTGCTCACGAACGTCGCGAAGCACGCTCCTCACGGCGCCGATGTCTGGGTCCGGGTGCACGCCGAGGAAGGCGGTACGCTCCTCGCGATCGACGACGACGGCCCGGGCGTGCCCGTCGAGCTTCGTGAGTCCGTGTTCCGGCCATTCGAACGCGGACCGAGCGCCAACCCGCAGTCCCCGGGGGTGGGAATCGGCCTCTCGCTCGTCTCCCGGTTCGCCGAACTGCACGGGGGCCGCGCGTGGGTCGAGGACCGGTCCGGAGGCGGCGCGTCGTTCCGCGTCTGGTTCCCCGAGGCGCGCTAGCCTGAGCATCGTGGCCGCGCGTCGCGCGAGCTGATCCCCCTAGGGCCGCGTTGGGTAGAAGCAGGCTCCGCCTTCATAGCCGCCGCTCGTGGCGAGGTACAGGTAAGCAGTTGCCCGTCTCAGGACCCGTGACCTCGACCCCGTTCGTGGGCTGGCCGAAAATCTCGAAGTGCCCGTCCGGCATGTCCATGCTCGCAAGATGGACGCTGAGCTCGCGCCATTGCGGATGCGCTTCCATTCGCGCGTCGAGGAGTTTCCCGAATGCACGCTCCGTTAACAGGCCTTCCCGCTTGTCCTCCGGCAGGGACTCTAAACAGCTCCGGCGCTCAGCCAACAGCGCCGCTGTGTCGTCGAAACTGAACTCCGCTGGCTCGCGGTGTCGGTTTACTGCCTCTCCACTGTCCGACCAGTCGAAACGTCGTCGGCGGACCGGCTAGTACAGCCCAAGGGCGCAACGAGCTAGAGGGCCAATACAAGAAGCGACCTGCGCTCAAGCACTACCCAATCCTTCCTTCCTCACAACCCATACACGTTCGATACACCGTGCGGCTTGTCTGGTTCCCCGCGGCCATAGAGAGACGTCCGCACGTACGGCGGATGATCCACGCTGTCGTGAGCTGCCGCCTATCGGCGACTTCGTCGCGGCGAACGGGCGCTGGGTCCCTGCCGCCTCAGCTCTTCGCGGGGATCTCCTTCTTCGGGTCGAGGAACGGCAGCGGGACACCGTCGCGCGTCATCGGGCCGTCGGGCGACGTGATCTCGATGCGCGTGCCCTCGGCGGCCTTGCCGATCGGCACCCAGGCGAAGCCCATGTTGAGCTCGAGCCGCGGCGAGTACGAGGCGCTCACGAGCCGGCCGACCTTCTCGTCACCCTCGACCACCGGCCAGAAGTCCTCGAGCCACATGCCGAGCGGGTCGCCGTCGATCGTCACGCCGACGAGCTTCTGCTGCACGCCCTCGTCGCGGATCCGCTCGAGCGCCGTCGCGCGAGACGAACTCGTTGTCGTTGTCGAGCTCGACGAGCCGCTCGAGCCCGGTGATCTCGAACGGGTTGTTCGTGATGTCCATGTCGTTGCCGTAGTTGAAGATGCCGGCCTCCATGCGGCGCTGGTCGCTCGGCGCGATCGCGCGCAGCTCGAACTCCTCGCCGGCGGCCATGATCGCGTCCCACAGGTCGAGCGCGCGCGAGGAGTCGCGCAGGTACACCTCGTACCCGAGCTCCCCGCTCCATCCCGTGCGCGAGACGACCACCGGGATGCCGTCGAGCTCGGTCTGCTTGTGCCAGTAGTACCGCTGGTCGGCGACGTCGTCGCCGAAGAGCTTGCGGATCAGCGGCTTCGAGAGCGGGCCCTGGATCTGCAGCGGCGACACGTCGGGCTCGCGGATCTCGACGTCCATGCCCGCGAACGCCTGCACGCCGAGCGCGTACAGCAGCGCGTCGGAGTCGGCGAGCGACAGCCAGAAGTGGTCCTCGGCGAGCTTCAGCAGGATCGGGTCGTTCACGATGCCGCCGTCGGGCGCGCAGATCAGCACGTACTTGCACTGCTCCGGCTGGGTCTGCGAGAGGTCGCGCGGCGTGAGCAGCTGCGTGAACCGCGCGGCGTCGGGACCGGTGATCTCGACCTGGCGCTCGACCGCGACGTCCCAGAGCGTCACGTGCTCGACCAGGTGCCAGTACTCCTTGACGTCGTCGTCGTAGAGCGTCGGGATCAGCATGTGGTTGTACAGATCCCAGCTCGTGCAGCCGGCCTCCACGGTGCGCTGGAAGTACGGCGACTTCCTGTACCAGCTCGCGAAGTAGAACGGGAACGACGAGTTCTGCTCGGCCATCGGGTGGGTCATCCTTTCCGTCGGGAGCGCCGCGGCGGCGGTCCCTCTTGATCTCGCGGACCAGTTGTAGGCGGGGATGCCGCAGACGCCGCCGCCGGCGTGCGTGGCGCTGGAGCACTGGTACAGCCCGCGGATCGGCGTGCGGTAGTCGGCGTAGCCGGGCGCCGGGCGCATGTGGAACAGCTGCTCGGCGCTGAGCTCGCCGTGGAAGATGTTGCCGCCGATCAGCCCCCACTCCTGCTCCATCTCGTAGGGGCCGATCACCTGGCGGTGCAGCACCGAGTCGGCGAAGCCGGGCGCCAGCTCGTCGTAGCCGGCGATCACGCGGTCGGCGTAGGCCTCGAGCTCGTCGCTGGTGCGGCTCCTCGCTCCACTCGTGCGGCACCCACTGCGTGAACAGCGAGACGACGTGCTTGCCCTCGGGCGCGAGCGTGCGGTCGTAGCACGGTCGGCATCACGCCGTCGCTGAACGGCGCGGTCGCCGGCTCGCCCGCCCGCGCCTGCTCGAACGCCTTCTCGAGGTACGCGACCGAGTGCGCGAGCTCGAACCCGCCGGTGAGGTCGGTGAGCTCGGGCATCGCGGTGAACGACCGGCGCGCGATCGAGCGCGGCGTTGATCTTCACGACGCCGCTGCGCGTCTTCCAGTGCTCGATGTCGTCGACGAAGTCCGCCGGCAGCTCGCACGCGGTCGATCTGCTCGAGGAACGTGATCTTCGGATGGATCGCCGTGACGACGAGCGGCGCGCGCAGCTCCTCGCCGCGACTCGAGCACGACGCCGGTCGCCGCGCCGTCCGTCGACGAGGATCCGCGCGACCCGCGCCTCGGTGCGGATCTCGGCGCCGAAGGAACGCGCGCTCGACGCGATCGCGTCGCTCACCGCGCCCATGCCGCCCTCGGGCACCGCCCACGCGCCGAGGTGGCCGTCGCCGACGTCGCCGATCGAGTGGTGCGCCATCACGTAGCCGGTGCCCGGCTCGTACGGGCCCGGCCCACGTGCCGATCAGGCCGTTCAGCGCCATCACGGTCTTCACCTGGTCGGACTCGAAGAACCGGTCGAGCAGGTCGACGACCGACATCGTCATCAGCCGCGTCACGTCGGCGAGCCCGCGCACGTCGAGGCCGCGGAACCGCCACGCGAGCCGGAGCTGCTCCGTGAGATCGCGCGGGCTTGCAGCGACCCGAGCCTCGGCGGCGTGGTCATCAGCAGCGGGCCGAGCACCTCGGCGAGCCCGCCGATCCACGCGTCCCACTGCTCGATCGCGTCGGCGTCGCGCTTGGAGAACTTGGCGAACGCCTCGTAGTTCTTCTGCGCGTCGTCGTCGTACTGCACGATGCAGCGCCCGTCGGGGAACGGCAGGAAGTACGGCCCGACCGGCGTCGACGCGGTACCCGTGCCGCGCGAGCTCGCAGGTCGCGCAGGATCGTGTCGGGCATCAGGCTCATCACGTAGCTGAGCGTGGTGACCTTGAACTCGGGCGCCTCGGGCCACGGCGCCATCGTGTCGGCGGCGCCGCCGATCTTGTGCCGCGCCTCGAGCACGACCGTGCGCGCGCCGGCCTTCGCGAGGTACGCGGCGGCGACCAGCCCGTTGTGGCCGCCGCCGACGACGATCGCGTCGTAGCCGTTCGTGGACGACATCGTGTGCCGTCCAGCCCCTTCCGCGCGGTCGGGACAGGACCGCCACGGGAGGTACGATACTCCTGAACTGGCCATTCAAATCAAATCGCCGGTCGCCACGGTCGGATATCCGGCACGACAGCGCAGGTCGAGCGCCGCTTTGCCGGGTTGAGCGACGATTCAGGTGGAACGAGATCCACGTCAGGCGGTGACGTCGGCCACCGACCGAGTCCCGATGCTCGCGGCCGAGCGGGCGCACGAGCACCAGCGCGGCGGCGAGGCAGCTCAGACCCCCCGACGAAGTACGCGCCGCGGGGACCGATCGCGTCGACGACCTCCCCGCCGAAGGCGAACGAGATCGCGAGCGCGATCAGGATCGCCGACTCGCTACGCCCCGATCACCCGGCTCCGCACGTGGTCGGGCGTGCGCCGCTGCAGGATGCCCTGCTCCGCGACGCCGCCGATGCCTTCCCCCGTGCCGGCACCGACCATCAGGCCGACGGCGAGCGGCAGCCACGGCGCGATGCCGATCAGCCCGAGGCAGAGCCCGACGAGGGCGACGCCCCAGATCAGCGCGCGCGCCTCGTAGCGCTCCCGCAGGTACCGCTGGGCGAGGAAGGAGCCCAGCGCGGCACCGCCGCCCCAGCCGGCGTTCAGCAGGCCGTACCCGATCGATCCCGCGCCGAGCTCCTCGGCGAGCGCGACCTCGGCGACCAGCGTGAAGCCCGCACCGAGCAGCAGCACGACCCACGCGAGCGTGATCGCCCGCAGCACGCGGTCGCGCAGCAGGAAGACGACGCCGTCGCTGCAGGCCGCCGAACCGATCGTCCTCGCCGCGCTCGCCCGAGAACGACCCCGGGGTCGTGCGCGATCAGCCACGCGGAGCCGGCGAACGAGACCGCGTTCAGCCCGAACACCCAGTAGCCGGCGGTCTGCAGCTGCTCGGGCGTCGAGTCGGGCGCGATCACGGCGACGAGCACGCCGCCGAGGATCGGACCGACGAGGTTCCCGATGTTGCGACCGACCGCGACCATGCCGTTCGCCCACGTCAGATCCTCGGGCCCGACGAGGTTCGGCACCGCGGCCGCCGACGACCGACCAGATCGGCGACTCGAGCGTGGCGGTGACGAACGCCATCACGAGCAGCTGGCCGGGGGTCTGCGCGAACGCGAGCGCCACGAAGCCCGCGGCGGCGGCGAGATCGGCGATCACGAGCACCTTCCGGCGGTCGAAGCGATCGCCGAGCGCGCTGCCGAGCGGCGCGAAGACTCCCTGGGCCCCGAACGTGAGCAGCAGCGTCCACGACACCCAGCGCGACTCGCCCGTGAGCTGGAACATGATGTACGCGAGCGCCGCGAACGCGGCACCGCTGCCCGTGAGCGAGATCAGGCGCGCGGTCGCGAGCCGGCGCACGGCGGCGCGCTCGCGCGCCGACGGCACGTGGCGAGGCTCCGGGACGGCGGTGTCGGGGGTCTGGCTCATGAAGCGGAGCTCCTTGCGAGGTGGTGCGGGGCGGGGATCCTGACGGGGCGGTGCGCTACCGCGCGGCGCGCGGCCCGACGAGGGCACGCGCACCGGCCGCATCACCGGTGATCGAAGACATCCGCTTCATGGCCCGAGCACGCTACCACAGCGATTCCGCGCTGAACGACGAAGCTGACGGCTCAGGCCGGCGGCAGCGTGACCGTTCGCAATTGGTGGGCCTCGATCTCGCCCGCGACGCGCTCGAGCACCTCGGGCGGCACCTCGGTGTCGACCGTGAGGCACATCAGCGCCTCGCCACCCTCGGCCTTGCGACCGACGTCCATCGTGGCGATGTTGATGTCGTGCTCACCCAGCAGGGTGCCGACCTTACCGATGATGCCCGGGCGGTCGACGTAGGTGAAGAACACCATGTGCCCGGCGGGCGTGACCTCGATGTCGAAGCCGTTCACCTGCGTGACCCGCTCGTGGTCTCGCCCGAGCATCGAGCCCGACACCGCGACGGGGTCGGCGTCGGTCTCGGCCCGCAGCGAGATCGAGCTCACGTAGTCCTGCGAGACGGTCGAGCGCATCTCGCTCACCGTGAGCCCCCGCTCGCGGGCGAGCATCGGCGCGTTCACGAACGAGACGGGTTCGTGCACGGTGCCGCCGAGGATGCCCTTGAGGATCGCGAGCGTGAGCACGCGGGTGTCGGACTCGGCGATGCGGCCGAGGTAGCACGCGACGATCGATCGCACGCCGCCCTCGGCGAGCCCGGCGGTGAGCGCGCCGAGCCGCTCCGCGAGCGGCACGAACGGCCGCACGACCTCGGTGACCTCGGCGCCGGCCGAGACGTTCACCGCGTACGGCACGAACTCGCCGGTGAGCGCGAGCCGCACCATCTCGGCGACGGTGGTGCCCGCCTTGTCCTGCGCCTCCTTGGTGGAGGCGCCCAGGTGCGGCGTGACGACGACCGAGTCGAGCGCGAACAGCGGCGAGTCGGTGGTGGGCTCGGTCGCGAACACGTCGAGCGCGGCGCCGCCGAGGTGACCGCTCTCGATCGCCTTGGCCAGCGCGCTCCTCGTCGACGATGCCGCCGCGGGCCGTGTTGATCAGCCGAGCGCCCTGCTTCATCAGCCGCAGCTCGTGCTCGCCGATCAGCCCTTCGGTCTCCGGCGTGCGCGGCAGGTGGATCGAGACGAAGTCGGCCTGCACGAGCAGGGCCTCGAGCGACGGCATCGCGTCGACGCCCATCTCCTTGGCGCGATCGGCGCTCACGTACGGGTCGAACGCGATCACCCGCATGCCGAAGCCCGCGGCGCGCTGGCGCGACCAGCGCCCCGACGCGGCCGAGACCGACCAGCCCGAGCGTCTTGCCGGCGAGCTCGACGCCCTCCCACTTCGAGCGCTCCCACGACCCCGCCTTCAGCGCCGCGTGCGCCTGCGGGATGTTCCGGGCCTGCGCGAGCAGCAGCGCCATCGCCTGCTCGGCCGCGCTGATGATGTTGGACTGCGGCGCGTTCACGACCATCACGCCGCGTCGCGTCGCCGCGTCGACGTCGACGTTGTCCAGGCCGATGCCGGCGCGGGCGACGACCTTCAGGTTGCGTCGCGGCCGCGAGCACCTCGTCGGTGACCTGCGTGGCGCTGCGGATGATCAGCGCGTCGTACGGCGCGATCTCGGCGGCGAGGTCGCCGGTCGCGAGGTCGGGGCGCTCGTCGACCTGGAAGTCGGCCCGCAGCAGCTCGAGCCCCTGCGCCGAGAGCGGCTCGGTGACGAGGACCCTCACGCGCCGCCTCGCGGCGCCTCCATGAACACGGTCTCGGCGGCGGCGACCGCGGCGCCCGCGCTTCACGGGGTGCCCGAGCGACTCGAGCGTCATCTCGAGCGCGGCGAGCCCGCGGATGATGTCGAGCTCGCTGAAGTACCCGAAGTGCCCGATGCGGAAGACCTTCCCCTTCAACGGACCCTGTCCGGGCGCGAGCACGCACCCGTGCTCGGCGCGGATCGTGTCGCTGATCGTGTCGGCGTCGGCCGACTCGGGCGCGCGGATCGCGGTGACGGTCCAGTTGTCGTCGAGCCCCTCGCCGAACAGGTCGAGCCCGAGCGCCTTCGCGCCCTCCTTCACGGCGCGCGACAGCATCCGGTGCCGGCGCATCGCGGCCTCGACCCCGTCCTGGAAGTAGAGCTCGAGCGCGGCCTGCAGCCCCTGCATCACGCTGATCGCGGGGGTCCACGGGTTCTCGGGGTGCGGGAAGGTCGGCGAAGCGCTTGTAGGTCGCCCAGTCGAAGTAGAAGCGCGGGTTCGTCGCCGGCGCGCGAGGCTTCCCAGGCGCGTTCGCTGATCGCGACGAACGCGATGCCGGGCGAGGCGCTGACAGCGCCTTCTGCGAGCCGCCGACCGCGACGTCGATGCCCCAGGCGTCGAACTCGAACGGCACGGCGCCGAGCGACGAGACGACGTCGACGACCACCATCGCGCCGGCGTCGTTCGCGACCCTCGCGAGCTGCTCGATCGGCTGGATCACGCCGGTCGAGGTCTCGGACTGCGTGAGCAGCACGGCCTTGACCGGGTGCTCGGCGAGCGCCGCCGCGACCTCGTCGGGCCGGACGCGCTCGCCCCACTCGTAGTCGACCGTGCGCACCGTGAGCCCGAACGTCTCGGCGAGCGTCTTGAACCGCTCGGCGAAGAACCCCGCGAGCGGCACGAGCACCTCGTCGCCGGGCGAGAAGCAGTTCGCGATCGCCGACTCGAGGCCGCCGGTGCCGCTCGAGGTCATCAGCAGCACGTCGGCGGCCTCGGTGCGGTAGAGCTCCTTCAGCCGCGTCGGTGACGTCGCGCATGATGTTCCCGAAGCCCGGGCCCGCGGTGGTAGACGAGCGGGCTCCCCTGGGCGAGCAGCACCTCGGGCGGGATCGGGGTCGGGCCGGGAGCCAGGATGATCTCGGGCCTGTCCACGGTGCGGATCAACTCCTCGAGGTGTCGTTCTGGGCTCGAAGCGTCAGCCTAGCAGGGGCCTTCGAGGCCCCGGCGAACACGCGGGAGACGGCACGATTCCGCAATCGCGCTACGGCGGCAAGGAACCGCAGGTCCGTATCATCGTGCGGGCGCTCCGACGGGCGCCACCTGCGGTGATGGCGACCCTTCGGTTCCTGCTCAAGCGCTTCGTGGCCCAGCGATTGCTGGGCCTGGCCGTCGTCGTCACGCTCGCGTTCACGTCGGCGTGCTGGTCGCCGGGCCGATCTACGCCGATGCCGCTCGCGAGGCGATCCTGTCCTCCTCGCTCGGCAGCGAGAGCGTCACGGTCACGAACGCCCGGCTGCAGCTGTTCGGCGGTGGCCGACCTCGACTGGGTCGCCGCCGACGCCGCGATCACCGGCGCGTTCGGCGCGTGCCCGTCGACACCGTGGTGCCGCAGGGCCTGGGCACGGTGCGGCTCGGCGGAGCCGACGGCCCGTCGGTGCCGCTCGCTCTTCCGCGAGGGCGCCCCCGAGCACCTGGAGATCGAGGGAGAGCCCCCGGCGCCGGCGAGATCGCGCTGCCTGCGAGCACGGCGGCCGCCCTCGACCTGCGAGGCCGGCGACAGCGTCGCTCTCGTCGGGCCCCAACGACGAGTCGCTCGACCTGCGCATCTCGGGCACGTTCGACTCCCCCGATCGCGACGATCCGTTCTGGTACGGCGGCCGCAGCCCGTTCCCCGCGCCCGACTCGACCGACCCGCCGCCGGCGCTCGTCGACCGCGCCACGTACCTCGATGCCGCCGGCACGCTCGGCCTCACGACGGAGTATCACGTGGGACGCGTTCCTCGCCCTGGACGGCGTGCCGTTCGAGCAGGCCTCGCGCGTGCCGGCGCAGCTCGCCGAGATCGAGGACGCGATGCAGGCCCAGCCCGGCCTGTCGTCGGCCCGCATGGTGAGCGGCCTCGACACGCTGTTCGACCTCGTCGACCTGCGCGTGAAGAACCTGCGGGTGCCGATCCTGCTCGTCGTGTTCCAGATCGGGGCGGTGACGCTCGCCGTGCTCGCCGGCGTGGGCTCGCTCACGCTCACGCGCCAGACGTTCGAGCTCGCGGTGCTGCACAGCCGCGGCTTCTCCCGCCGCACGCTGCTCGCGGCGCAGGGCGTGCAAGCGCTGCTCTACGCGGCGGTCGCGTTCCCGCTCGGGCTGCTGCTGGGGCTCGGGCTCGCCAAGCTCGCCGGACGGTTCAACGGGGAGCAGCTCCCCGGCGTCGAGTTCCCCGCCCGGTTCAACGACGGCGCGATCTGGCTCGGGCTCGCCGTGGCGCTGGTCGGCGCGCTCGTGCTGCTGGCGCTCTCGGCGCCGGCGGTCTCGCGCACCGTGATCGAGGAACGCCGCCGAGCATCGCGCGAGGATCGCCCGCTGCTGGCCCGGGTGCCGGTCGAGCTGATCGTGCTGCCGCTCGGCATCTTCGCCTTCATCCAGCTGCGCGGCGGCACGAAGCCCGAGGCGGGCGAGGGCGCGATCGAGCCCCTCGTGCTCGCCGCGCCGACGCTGCTGCTGTTCGCCGCCTCGTTCATCGCCCTGCGGCTGCTGTCGTTCGTGCTGCACCGGCTGGACGGGCGCATCGGCCGCGCTCGCCGGCTCCCCACCTACCTCGCCGGACGCCGGCTCGGGCGCTCCCCCGGCACCGGCTTCGCGGCGGCGCTGCTGCTGCTGTTGTCGATGGGACTGCTCGTGCTCGCGACGTCCTACCGGGCGATCGTGCTGCAGAACCACAGCGACGCCGCGCACGTGCAGGTCGGGGCCGACTGGAGCGTCAGCGCCACGCCGCCCGGACCAGGTGCTCGCCGCCGTCGGCTCGATGCCGCCCGAGACGATGGCGGTCGTGCGCACCGATCCGTCGTTCTCGAGCGCGAGCTTCTCGCTGCCGCCCACCGCCCTCGGCATCGACCCTGCACGCTTCGAGGAAGCCGGCTGGTGGCGCGACGACTTCTCCTCGACGTCGCTCGACGACATCCTCGAGCGCCTCGACACCGAGCCCCTCGGGGTCGCGGTGCCCGAGGGCGCGACGGAGCTCACGATGACGGTCGAGGTGCCGCGTGCCGCCGAGGAGCTGCGGCGTGCAGGCGACGTCGGTGGCGGCCGACGACCGGCTCACGACGTCGTCGCAGGCGCTCGTCGCGGGGTCGCAGGACGTCGCTCTGGAGCTTCCCGATGCCGAGCGTGCTGCTGTCGATCACGTTCCAGGCGGACACCGGCACCGACCTGCCCGACGAGATCGAGGTCGCGATCGGCTCGCCGCAGGCTCGGCGACCAGGCGCTCGACCTCGCGACCTGGCAGCCGACGACCTGGCGCGGCAGCACCGGCACGCTCGAGCCCGACCAGGACGGCTCGTGCGCTACGCTCTTCCGCCCCGGGGCGGGCAACGTGGTCGGCGGGCTCATGCCGGCCGCGCCCGCCCTGCCGGCCCTCGTCTCCGACAACGTCGCGACGCAGACCGGAGGCATGGTGGAGGTCGGGCTCGCCGGCCAACGGCTGCAGGTCGAGCCCGTCGCCGTGGCGAGCCAGTTCCCCGGGGTCGTGCCGAACGCCCCGTTCGTGGTCGTGCCGGTCCGTGGGCTGCTCGAGCGGCAGTTCTCGATCCCGGAAGCCGGCGTCACGCTGAACGAGGTGTGGGCCAACACCCCCGAGGACCCGTCGCCGCTGCTGGCCGAGGCGGGATGGGTGCCGGGCGTCGTGAACGCCACGGCGCCGATCGAGGGACTGCTCGCGCAGCTCCCGCAGTCGCTCGCGGTGGGCATGAACTTCGCGGCGGCGGTCGCCGGCGTCGGGCTCGTGATCATCGGGGTCGCCGCGGGCCTGTACTTCACGATGCGCCGGCGCGACTACGAGTTCGCCGCCCTGCGGGCGATGGGCACGGGCCGGCGGCAGATCCGGACCACCCTCGTGCTGGAGCAGGCCGCCCTGCTCGGCTTCGCGCTCCTCGCCGGGCTCGGCGATCGGCTACTGGCTCCTGCGGCTCGTGATGCCCTACGTCGGCACGAGCCTCGGGGTCTCGCTACCCGGCGCCCGTCCTGGTGCTCGACTGGCCCGCGCTCGGTGCGGCGGTCGTCGACGATCGTCGTCGCGAGCGCGCTCGCGCTCGGCGCGGCGATGCGCACCCTGATGCGATCGTCGGTGACCGGCGTGTTGCGAGGTGAGGCGGAATGACGATGGTCAGCCCCGAGCTGTTCACGCCCGTCCGATCGCGAGGTGCTGATCAGGTTCCGCCACGTGTACAAGGTCTACCGCATCGCCGAGACCGGGGTGGTCGCGCTCGGCGGAGTCGACCTCGACATCGCGCCGGGCGAGTTCCTCGCGGTCGTCGGCCCGAGCGGCGCCGGGAAGTCGACGATCCTCAACCTGATCGGCGGGCTCGATCGCGCCTCGGCGGGCTCGGTCGAGGTCGACGGACAGGACCTCGGGCTGCTCGGCGTCGACGCGCTCACGCGCTACCGCGCCCACCGCATCGGCTTCGTGTGGCAGGGCACCGCGCGCAACCTCGTGCCGTACCTCACGGTGCGCGAGAACGTGAGCCTGCCGGCCGCGATCGACCGCCACGACGACCCGGGCGACGGCGCGACGCCGACGAGCTCCTGCGCCTCGTCGGTCTCGGCGAACGGCTCCGCCACACGCCCGGCATGCTCTCGGGCGGCGAGCAGCAACGGGCGGCGATCGCGGTCGCGCTCGCGAACACCCCCTCGATCCTGCTCGCCGACGAGCCGACCGCCGAGCTCGACTCCGAGAGCGCGGCCACCGTGCTCGACGCGTTCCGAGCGGTGAACCGCGAGTTCGGCGTCACGATCGTGATGGTGACGCACGACCTCACGGCCGCGCGCGCCGCCGACCGGCGCATCCGCGTGCGGGACGGGCGCGTGCTGCACGAGGGCGCCTCCGTGGATCCGGTCGGCGACGACGGCCGCGTGCGCCTCCCCGACGAGGCCGTCGCGGCGCTCGGCGACGGGGAGCTGGAGGCCGAGGTCTCCGCCGACGAGGTCCGGCTGCGACGACGGAGCGAGACCGGCCATGCCTGACGCCGACGACCTCCGCGCGACATGGGGGCGCTCGGGAGCCGCCGATGTCGAGCGAGAGCGATGTCGCCGAGCGCGTCGCCGATCGGTCGCGAGGACGCCGCACGGCCGGCGCAGCCCCCTTGCTCGAGGGCGACGACATCGTTCGCACCTACCCGGGGGCCCAGGGGGTGCTCGCCGTGCGTGGCGCGTCCCTCTCGCTCGCCCCGCGCGACTTCGTGGCCCTGATGGGCCCGAGCGGGTCCGGGAAGACCACGTTCATCGGCGCCCTCAGCGGCCTCGACGATCCCGACGAGGGCGAGGTCCGCTGGAAGGGCGAGCCGATCCGTCTGCATGTCGCGCGCCGAGCGCAGCGACCTCCGCCGACGCGGCATGGGCGTCGTCTTCCAGTCGTTCGGCCTGCTCCCGACGCTCTCGGCCGTCGAGAACGTGGAGCTGCCGCTGCGGGTGAACGGCGCGCCCCTCGACGAGGCCCGGGAACGCGCGAGCGGCTGGCTCGAGCGACTGGACCTCGCCGATCGCATCGACAACCGCACGTTCGAGCTCTCCGCCGGCCAGCAGCAACGCGTCGCGGTCGCGCGCGCGCTGATCGCCGAGCCCGAGGTCGTGCTCGCCGACGAGCCGATCGCCGAGGTCGACACCGAGAACGCCGACCTGATCCTCGCGGCTCTGTGGGACGTGATCGGCCGCGGTGGCGCGGTGCTCGCCGCCACGCACAACCCCGAGGCGCTGCGCTACGCGAACCGGGTCGTGCTCTTCCGCGACGGCGTGGTCGATGCGGAAGGCTCTCCCGACGAGCTCGCCGACCACCTCACGACCGACTAGTCTCGTCTCAGACTACTGACGCCATGAGGCGGTCAGAACCGCAGGGCCTTCCAGACGTCGTCGCCGCGGTCGACGAAGGAGTCGGGATCGAGCTCGATCGGCGAGCGGTCGCTCGCCGGGTTCTCGCCCGAGCACGCGGTCGAGCATCGAGCGCTTGCCGCGGGCGCGCGCCATCGCCTTCACCGTTCGATCTCGCCGCGTCTCACGGATGCGGCGTTGCAGGGCGAGGTCTCAGATGGGGTGACCGATCGCGGGGTCTGCCGATCTGCATCGGCTCAGGCCTCCTTCCGAGCGGCGTTGGCACGAGCTTGCGGAGGTCCATGTCGGGATCGGCGAGCGCGTCGGGGTCGGGCGCGACCTGCGCCGAGATCAGCCCGAACGATCGGCGGACGTCACGCTTGCAGTCGAGGCTCACGGTCGAGCGCACGACCCCGTCGGCATCGAGCAGGAATGCGCAGAACGAACGATCCTCGATCGAGCCGCGCACGACCATTCGATGCCATGTCGCGGCGTACCCGGCCATCTGCACCTGGGAGTCGTACTGGTCGCTCCAGAACCAGTGCGGGTCGGCGAAGACCTCGCCGGCGCCGAGCATGTTCCGCGCCGCGGCCTGGCCCATCTTGATCGCGTTGTCGAAGTGCTCGACGCGGATCGGCCCGAACACCGGATGCTCGTGGCGCGCGACGTCGCCGGCCGCGAACACGTCGGGCACCGAGGTCTCGAGCGTCGGTCCGACGGGGATGCCGCCGCCCTGGTCGAGCCCGGTACCGGCCATCAGCTCCACGCTCGGCTCCGTGCCGACGCCCACGATCGCGACGTCGGCGTCGATGCGACGTCCGCCGCTCGTGACGACGGCTTCGAGCCGTCCGTCGCCCTCGAAGCTCGCCACCGCCTCGTTGAACAGCATCTGCACCCCGTGGTCTCGATGGAGCCCTTCGAGCGCCCGGCCGATGTCCGGGCCGAGCACCCTGAACAAGGCGGTCTCGAAGACCTCGACGACCGTGACATCGTGGCCGAGCGTGCGCATCGAAGCGGCGACCTCTGCACCGATGAAGCCCATGCCCACGCAAACGACACGTGCGCCGCCGGCAGCGGCTTCCTTGATGCGCTCGGCATCACCGGCGGTGCGAAGGTCGAAGACGCCGGGCAGCGAAGAACCAGGCACGTCGAGCTTGCGGTTGCGGCTTCCCGTCGCGACGAGCAGGGCGTCGTAGGCGACACGCTCGCCACCGGCGACCACGACCTCGCGGCCGGCCACATCGAGCTGCACCGCGCGAGCGCCGAACCGCGCGTCGACGTCGTTGTCGCCGTACCACTGTTCGGGGCGCACGTACTGATCCTCGAGCGGTTGCTCGCCGCGCAGGAACTCCTTGGAGAGCGCGGGTCGCTCGTAGGGGACGAGCGGCTCCGCGCCGATCAGTACGAGCCGGCCGTCGATAGCCCTCCTCACGCAGGGTGGCGGCCGCTGTCGCGCCGGCGAGCGAACCGCCGACGATCACGAAGGTGCGGGTCATGCTTCGAGACCGCCCTCAGGCTTCGATCTTCAGCTCGCCACCGTCTTCGGACACGGGGAACGTTGCGATGGCTTCGGTCGCCGGTCCCTGCACGACCTCGCCGTTGGTCATCTCGAAGATGCTCCCGTGGCATTCGCACTCGATCGTCGTGCCGTCGATCTCGCCCCCGAGCGACAGGTTGCACTGACGATGTGTGCAGATGTCGCTGAACGCGTAGAGGTTTCCGTCGACACGGGCGACCGCGATCTGGGCCCCGTTCACATCGAACGCGTTCGCATCGCCCTCGGCGACCTCGTCGGGCTTGCCGACGGTGATCCACTCAGACACGTGTGCACCTCCATGCTCGACGGGCGCCCCGGCGGACGCGCTCGCACAGAGCTTACGCCGCAGAGCCACAGAGGCTGACGGCGAGCCGACGGCTCAGGCGGGCGGAGGCGGGAGCACCGGAGAAGACGCATCATCGACGTCTGCTGCCCGCAGACGCGCCCGGAGCACTGTGCCTACACCGAGCATGGCGTAGAAGGCGGCCAAGCACAGGATGCCGACCCGGAAATCGATCGACAGCAGCACCGGCGCGAACGCACCTCCTGCCCACGCGAGCTGGAACATCACCTCGTAGCGAACGAAGACCCGCCCCTGCGCGCCTGGTGGAGCATGGCGCTGCATCAAGCTCTGGAAGGCGAGCCGGCCGAACTCGGTGGCACACCCCGCGACGAGCGCGAAGACCGTGAGCAGAGGCAGGCCGAAGAGCTCGAACGCGAGCACCGCGCCGATGCAGGCAGCGCTCACCGAGGCGATCACGACAGCTTCCTCCCTGGTGGTCCGGGGCACCCGGGGCGCGACCACATCGGCGACGAATGTGCCGAGCACGCCTGCCCCAGCGAGCACGGCGAACCAGTAGACGGGGGCATCATCGACGCGCAGAGAGAACGCCAGCAGGAAGAGCAGGAACCCGCTCGCGGCGCGCATGCCCACCGCCCCCACCGCCGGAACCCCGAGGGCCGGCACGGCGCCTCGCCGACCGACCTGCCTGCGTCGCGCTGGCTGTCGAGGACGTGGTTGGCGGCCAGGATGCGGCAGCCGAAGCGTGAGCAACGCCGAGACCGCGTAGACGGCGGCGGCAGCGTAGATCGCCGCCGGAGACCCACCGAGCCGGATGGCACCGAATGCGACGGGCGCAGCGAGGATCGCTCCGACCGCGGCGAGGCGGCCGAGCCGGGCGTTGGCCTGCATCAAGCCGTCACCGGAGCCGGCGTACGCGATCGTGAGCCCGTTCTTGGTGATGCTGTGCACCCTCGACAGCACGAGCAAGCCCAACGCCGCCGGGAACAACACCAGCGTGCCGAACCGCGGGGCCGCGTAGATCGCGATGGTCATACGGCCCGCGGCCGAGGCGAACGCGATCAATCGGCGAGGCCCCGCTCGGTCCAGCAGCGGCACGAGGAGCGGCCCGGCGAGAGCGAGCGGCAACATCGTGACACCGAGGTAGGCGGCCACGCGGAGCTTCGCTTCGCCGACCGGCAGCGAGAAGAACACCGAGTCGGCCAGGGCGATCGCGAGCATCGCGTCGCCGGCCACGCTCGTGAGATGGTTCAGCGCATAACCGTCGATCGGATCGCTCGAACGCCACATGCGCGCGAACGGGTGCACGGCGCCGAGGGCGAGGCTCGAGATGCCGTAGAGGGCGAGCTGCCACAGGGGGATGCGCTTCGGGCGGCCTGCAGGGGCCCGGGCCACCGCGTGACCCTCAGCTCTGCAGGCGTTCGCGCAACAGCTTCTGCGCGAGCTTCGGATTCGCGGAGCCGCCCGAGGCCTTCATGACCTGCCCGACCAGGAAGCCGATCACGCTCTCGTTTCCCGATCGGAACTTCGTCGCCGCGTCGGCGTTGTCGAGGAGCACCTGGTCGACGATCGCGCCGAGCTCGTCCGAGTCGGAGACCTGTATCAGGTTTCGACGTTCGACGATCGCGTCGATATCGTCGCCGGTCTCGACGACTTCCTCGAGTGCCTGCTTCGCTCCTGCGCCGCTGATCGTTTCGTCGGTGAGCAGCGAGAGCACGTCCGCGAGGTGCTTCGGGGTGGCTCGCGCGGCGGCCTCGAGGCCGTGCTTGTTCGCGAAGCCTGCGAGATCCTGGGTCACCCAGTTCGCGACCACCGCCGGGTCAGACCCGAGCGCCACCGTGGCCTCGAACAGCACGCAGGCCGCTCGATCGCCGACCAGCACGCGCGCGACGTCGGGCTTCAACCCGTGCTCGTCGACGTAGCGATCGCGCCGGGCGCGCGGCAGTTCGGGCAACGCGGCACGGAGCTCCTCGATCCACTCGGCCGCGGGCTCCATCGCCGGGATGTCGGGCTCGGGGAAGTAGCGGTAGTCGAAAGCTTCCTCTTTGGAGCGCATGGTCGCGGTCGCACCGGCGTCCTCGTTCCAATGGCGGGTCTCCTGCACGATGGGCTCGCCGGCCTCGAGCGCCTTGGTCTGGCGTGCGATCTCGTAGACGAGCGCACGTTCGAGGGAGCGCACGGAGTTCATGTTCTTGATCTCGACCTTCGTGCCGAACTCCGTCTCGCCGGTTGGCCGCATCGAGATGTTGGCGTCGCAGCGGAGCGAACCTTCCTCCATGCGTACGTCGCTCACGTCGAGTGACTCGAGGGTGGCGCGCAGCTCGCGCAGGTAGGCGCCGGCTTCCTCGGGCGAGCGCATGTCGGGCTCGCTCACACATTCCACGAGGGGCACGCCCGCGCGATTGAAGTCGACGAGCGCGGCATCGGCGTCGTGGATGCGTCCGCTCGAGCTCGCGTGGGTGGTCTTGCCGGTGTCCTCTTCCATGTGCACGCGCGTGATGCCGACGCGGCTCATCGATCCGTCGGGCAGCTCCACGTCGAGGTGCCCGCCCACGCAGATCGGCAGGTCGTACTGGCTGATCTGGAAGTTCTTCGGCATGTCCGGGTAGAAGTAGTTCTTCCGATGGAAGAGCGAATGCGGCGCGATCTCACTGCCGAGAGCGAGCCCGATCGTGATGATCCGGCGGATCGCCTCGCGGTTGGGAACGGGCAGGGAACCAGGATGTCCCAAGCACACCGGGCAGACGTTCGTGTTGGGTGGCGCGCCGAAAGCGTTGCGGCACCCGCAGAACATCTTGGTTTCGGTGCTGAGCTCGACATGGCACTCGAGCCCGATCACGGCCTCGTACTCGGTCATCGCGCCTAGCCTACCGGCCTGCCCTGTCACCCGCCGCGCTCGGCCTTCCTGAGATGGGTTCGAACTCGCCGTCACGATCGCGCTCGGCGGAGAACCTCCTGCACGAACGAGGACTTCGCCTCGGCGTAGGCGTCATCGTCGCTGAATCGCTCGGCGAAGGTCCTTCTTCAGATGCTCGTAGCGGCGCGCCTCCTCGGGATGCGAGCGAAGGTAGTCGCGGAAGACGATCATCCTCGTCGCTTCTTCAGCGTCGCGTTCGACGACGTGCAGGTTGAACCGGCGTCCCGTCACGAGAGCCCGTGAAGAGGACGTGCAGTTCGTCTCGATGGTCGTAGGCATATCCGAGCGAGGCGAGAGGCTC
The DNA here is from genome assembly GCA_963831325.1 of uncultured Actinomycetes bacterium. Classification (GTDB taxonomy): domain Bacteria; phylum Actinomycetota; class UBA4738; order UBA4738; family HRBIN12; genus JAOUEA01. The sequence goes on along the minus strand of CAWHQA010000005.1, from coordinate 417 downwards.
CTGGTAGACGGCCTCGGGTCGTACCGTCCCCACGACGATGAGCACATCGATCCTCGGCTTCGCGACGATGCCCGCGATCGCGGTCGACCCCACGTGCTCGACACTCACGGCCGTAGCCCCGAGCGCGGCGCGTATCTGTCCGCCGCGGACGCGTAGGCGTTGGCCCACGCAGGATCGTGCCCCACGAGCTCGATCATCACTCAACCCTCGCCCCTTCGACCTGCCGGCGAGACCTTATCCGTCCCGGGTCGGCAGACGGACGGCCCTGCTCCGCATGACCCATCCGACCAGTCGGGTTGCCCCCAACACGACGAGGGCAAAGGCGATGCCAACGAGGGCGATGAACCACTTCATCACTGTGTTGTCCGTGCATTCGGACGTGTCGAACCCTGAGGTGCACCCCGTGCAATCGCTCCT
>CAWHQA010000004.1:0-192397 GCA_963831325.1 uncultured Actinomycetes bacterium | reverse complement strand
CGTTCGTGAACAACTCGTTCTCGGCTCCCTACTATCCGGCGGTCACGGCCATCACCCCGTCGGTCGTGACCGAGGACGACCTCGCCGCCGCCAACGCGCTCTCTGGCACGATCGACAACTTCGCTCTGGCATTCGGTCCGGCGCTCTCGGCCGTGCTCTTGCTCCTCGGCCCGCCGCCGGTGGCCTTCGCGGCGAACGGGCTCACGTTCTTGGTCTCGGCGTTCCTCGTGACGAGGATCACGGTGCGAGGGAAGGTCGGCGAGGTCGAGGTGGAGTCGACCTTGCGATCGCGAATGGTCGCAGGCGCGCGCGCGATCAAGGCGTCGCACGAGGCCATGCTGCTCGTCGGCCTCTCGATCGCGTTCGGGTTCACGTTCGGGCAGGAGATCGTGCTTGTTCGGCCCGATCACCGAGGACTTCCTCGGCTTCGACCTCGACGCGACGGGCCTGCTGTTCGCGGCGCCGGGCATCGGCGGCATCCTCGCCACGGCCAGCGCCGGCAAGCTCGCCTCGCGCAGCCACACGTCCGGCATCCTCGTCTTCTCGGTGCTGGTCGCGGGCATCCCGCTCACGGTGCTCTCGGTCGTGCATGCGCCCGTCGCCGCGTACCTGCTGCTCACGATCGAGGGCGCCGCGGTAATCATCGCCGACGTCGTCAGCACCACCACCTTGCAGCGGGTCGTGCCCGAGGAACGTCTCGGAAGCGTGTTCGGCATCCTCGGCGCCGCGACGGTGGGGGGCACGGCTCTCGGGTCGCTCGCCGCCCCGATCACGATCGACCTGTTCGGTCTCGGGGTCGCCACTGCGCTCGCGGGCGGCGTGTTGCTCGTGCTCACGGTCGCGATGCTTCCCATGGCACGGCGGCTCGACGCCCGCGCCGCGGCCCGTGCGTCCGAGCTCGCGCCGCGGGTCGCGTTGCTCGAGCGGCTCGGGATCTTCGAAGCCGCCACCGCGTCGCAGCTCGAAGCATTGGCGGCCGCCGGCACCGAGGAACAGGTTCCGGCCGGCGCCGTCGTGATCGCTGAAGGCGACGAGCCCGACGACCTCTTCGCCGTGGTGACCGGTCAGGTCGAGGTGAGCGTGGACGAAGGCGATGCGACACGCGTCGTCGCCACGCTCGGCGAGGGCGACTACTTCGGCGAGATCGGCCTACTCGAGAAGCGTCCCCGAACGGCCACCGTGACCGCGGCCAGCGACACGACGTTGTTCCGCATCCCGGGTGAGGACTTCCTGCGCATCATCAACGAAGGCCCTCGCATCTCGACGACGCTGCTGGCAGCGATCTCGAACCGGCTTGCGGTGACGGGCTCCGCTCGAGGAGCTCGGACACGCCTAGGGCCGGACATGCGAAAGGCCGCCCGGAGGCGGCCCTTCGGCGTCTAGAAGATGAGGCGACTACAGGGCGGCGAGGCCGTCGTCGTCGGCGAGCTTCGGCCTGCTGAAGGACCTGGCCCTCGGTGTCGTCGTCAGTCGAGCTTCGGCCTCTGAAGGACCTGGCCCTCGGTGTCGTCGTCGGCGAGCTTCGGCCTCTGAGACCTGGCCCTCGGTGTCGTCCTCGTCGAGCTTCGGCCTCTGAGACCTGGCCCTCGGTGTCGTCCTCGGCGAGCTTGCGGCCTCTGAAGGACCTGGCCCTCGGCGTCGTCGTCCTCGGCGAGCTTCGGCCTCTGGAGCTTCTGGCCCTCGGCGTCGTCCTCGTCGAGGCTTCCTCGGTGCCTGGCCCTCGGCGTCGTCCTCGGCGCCTTCGCGCTTCTCCTGGTCTGACATCTCCGACCCTCCTTCTGGGTGGGAGCCCTCTCTTCTGGGGCTCATCCTGACCCCTGCATCATGGTTCATGCAACCCACGCCGACTGTCAGGCACCCGACTCTCGAGCTGTCCGATTGGCGACACCCTTTCGCGGCCGCGCGGCGGCCTGTACCATCCGCGACGATGAGCGACGATGCCGGTTCAGCGCCCGATCGTCCTGATCTGTTCAGCCAGCTCGCCGAGGCCGCGTCCAACCTGGGTCCGGCGATCCAGCCACCCGGGTACCAGGAGTTGTTGGACTGGATCGTCGAGACGGTGCGCGAGATGACCGGGCGCGAAGGCCGCATCGATCGCGTCGTTCGACCCGAACCGCGAGATCCTGACGTTCGTCGCGGCCTCGGGCGCGGCCGGCGACCAGGTCGTCGGCATGGAGATGGAGGCCGGCAAGGGCATCGCCGGATGGGCCTTCTCGTCGGGTCAGTCGATCTCGATCTCCGACGCGCCGAGCGACCCGCGGTTCGCGAGCGATATCGCCGAGGCGACCGGCTACACGCCCTCGACGGTGTTCGCGATCCCGCTGGAGACCGACGCCGGGCGTCATGGGCGTGATGGAGATCCTCGACGCCCCCGAGGGCAGGGAAGGCGCGCACGACGAGTCGCGGCTGGTCTCCACGCTCGCCCGCCAGGCCGCGGTCACGATCGAGACCGACGCGCCTCTTCCGCACGCTTCGGCCGGGTGATGTTCAAGGCGGCTGCGCGCGCAGCCGAGAGCGGCGACCTGCAAGCGGCGCTCGAGCGCATCGCCGAGAAGGCTCGAGGGCCCGCTCGCGAGTTCGCCGAGCTGCTCGACCTGTTCGCCGAGATCGGCGCCCTCGGGCCCAAGGAGCGCCAGGCCGCGACCGACCTGCTCTACACGTTCCTGATGTACGCCCAGGGGAACCGGGGCTAGCGCATGCGCCCGGCGTGGTCGTGGGCGTTCCAGCCCGGCGCGCTCAAGCAGATCGACGTCGACGTGCCGCACGAGATCACGCCCGAGTGGGCGTGGGGCGACAGCACCGGCGAGGGAGTCAAGGTCGCCGTGCTCGACTCGGGCATCGACGCGGATCACCCGTGGGTGCGACACCGTCGAGGGCGCGGTGGCGGTCGACTTCGACCCCGAGGCGCCCGGGCAACGTGCGCTTCACCGAGGGACCGCACGAGGACCTGTTCGGCCACGGCACCGCCTGCGCCGGCATCATCCGGAAGATGGCGCCCGACTGCGAGATCCACAGCGTGCGGGTGCTCGGGGGCAAGCTCACCGGCAAGGGGTTCGTGTTCGCGGCGGGCCTGCGGTGGGCGCTGCGCAACGACATGCGCGTGATCAACCTCTCGCTGTCGACCGGCAAGCGCGACTACTACTCGGTGTTCCATCGCATCGCCGACGAGGCGGCGTTCCGCCGCGTGATGCTCGTCTGCGCGATCAACAACATGCCGGGGCCGAGCTTCCCGGCGGAGTACTCGTCGGTGTTCTCGGTCGCCTCGCACGACGACGTCGACGACCCCCTCGCGTTCGACTACAACCCCACGCCGCCGGCGGAATGGGGTGCGCCCGGCATCGACGTCGAGGTCCCGTGGCTCGAAGGGAAGACGATCGTCGCCACCGGGAACTCGTTCGCGGCGCCGCACATCGCGGGGTGCTCGACGCTGATCCTCGCGAAGCACCCTGAGCTCACGCCGTTCCAGGCGAAGACGGTGCTGATGGCGCTCGCGCGGAACGTGGGCAAGTGAAGAGCCCGCCCGTGAAGGCAGACTCTCCTGGGTGCCACGAGCGGCCGTTCAGGGGCGCCTGAAGGCCTGCCCGGTCACGTCCTCGTCGGAATCCAACTCGACGAGGCCGGGTTGCCTCGGTGCTGCTTCGCTCCACCAGCGGGTCAGCGATCTGATACTTCGACTGTCGCTCAGACGACAGTCCGGTAGATGGGCCGCTGCGAACCTCTGGGCAGGAGGTGATCGCGATGCAGCGACGGATCCGTGAGACGAAGCCCCAACGGCGTCGACAGTCACACGACGACGTCGAACGCACGCTGGTCTCCGATGCGGCCTCCCTGCAGAGATCGAACCGTGCCCGTAGGTTGCTGACCCGACTCCACGCGGAAGCCGAAGTGATCGACCGTCTCCTGAAGGCCTGATCGCCGACGCTCCGAGTCCCGACCGAGAAGATCCAACCGCCTTCTTCCTCGTCGATCCTGAGCGGGGAGATCGGCCTCCGAGGCATTGATGAGCGGATGTTGACCGGTCGGGCACCCGACGCCCAGGATGTCGTCTACCCGACAACGAAGCTTCGGTCGACCTGCCACGATGGCCTTGCCTCCGCGGAGTGCGATGGGTAGAGCGGGAGAAAGCGGGACCGTTGGCGAAGGACATTCGGCCCATCGCTCCGTCTGAGGGTGCGAACGACCCACGGACCGCCACCCATGATGTCTTCATCTCCTATTCCCGGGCCGATCGGGAGGTCGTTCGACGGATAGTTGAAGGCCTCGCCGCCCGCGGGAAGCGAGCCTGGGTCGACCTTGAGGACATCCCGCCATCCGCTGCCTGGATGGCCACCATCGAAGCCGCGATCGCTCTCAGCTAATGGGTACCTGGTCGTGGTCTCTCCCAGATCTCGCTCATTCGAAGGTCTGCGCCCAGGAGTTGGAGCACGCCCGTTCGGCAGGCAAACGGATCGTCCCCGTGGCGATCCGACGAACCGATCCGGAGTCCGTCCCGACGTTCCTGGCCGAACTCAACTGGATCGATGCGATCGACTCGACTTCGCTCGAAAGCGCCTGCGATGACATCGTTGAAGCCCTCGAGACCGACCTCGACCACGTCAAAGCTCACACCCGCCTCACCGTGAAGGCGTCGGAATGGAAGGCGAAGGGGGAGGATGGCTCGTTGCTGCTTCGAGGTCGAGACCTCGAGGGGGCGGAAGCGACGCTCGCCTCAGCCGATCGGGAACCGAGGCCGACGGAACTGCAGACCCGATTCGTACTCGCTTCCCGCAAGGCATCGGGTCGTCGCCAACGTACCGGTATCGCGATCGCGGTCTGCGTCGCCCTCGTGGCTGCGACCCTCGGTCTGGCAGCGTGGATCCAACGTGGCTCAGCGGTGAGGAACGAGCAGGAGGCGGTCGCACGAGCCGCTGAATCCCGCTCTCGGGAGCTGGCGTCGGCAGCCATCGACCAATTAGAAACCGATCCTGAACTTTCGCTCCTGCTCGCCTCCGAAGCGCTGAAGGTGGAACAGACCCCCGAAGCCGTCGACTCCATGCGGCAATCGATCGATGAGTCGCGGGTGCGTTCCTCATTCACCGAACACGACGGTCCTGTATCGGTCGTCCAGTACTCGCCCGACGGCGATCGATTGCTCACCGCCAGCTACGACGGCACGGCTCGGATACAGGATCTCGCATCCGGTCGGACCCGCTCGTCCTCGCAGGACACACGGATCTCATCGCCGCGGCAAGCTTCAGCTCGGATGGCAGCCGCGTCCTCACCACCAGCTACGACGGGACGGCCAAGATCTGGGAGACGGACTCGGGGAGGGAAGTGGCCACGTTCCTCGGTACCGGAGGTGGCATCTTCGATGCCGAGCTGACTCCCGATGGCGAGACGGTCATCACCGGAGACGGTGATGGGAACGTGCTCGCGTGGGACGCCGAGACCGGCGAGCGCCTCACGACCCTTGGCACGCACGATCGCCCCGTCTATGACGTGAGCGTAAGATCCGACGGTTCGTTGGCCGCCTCAGCGAGCGACGACGACACCGCGAAGGTTTGGGACCTACGCCGTGAGGACCTCGCCCATACGCTGAAGGGTCACACCGATGGTCTCTACGTCTCCCGCTTCTCGCCCGATGCCCGGCGGATCCTGACCGCTGGCGAGGATGCGACCGTGAAGCTCTGGGACGCCCGGTCGGGAAGGTTGCTGCGAGAGGTCGGCGGCATGAACGGAGCTGTCGTCGACGCCCTGTTCAGCCCCGACGGCAGATCGATCGGTGTCGCCAGCGAAGATGGAACCGCTCGGATCGTCAACGGAGGGACCGGTCGTACGCTCGTCCTTCGCGGGCATCAAGGTGGCCTCAACACGATCGCGTTCAGCCTCGACGGATCCCAGGTCGTGACCACCGGCGAGGACGGCACCGTGCGTGTCTGGGATGCAGAGAGCGGCTCCCCCCTCGCCGTGCTCCAGCGGCCACGACGGCGCCGTCCTTGACGCGCGCTTCTCTCCCGACGGAACGTTCGTTGCCTCGGGTGGGCAGGACGGGACGACTCGGATCTGGGAACCGAGCTCCGGGCGAACCGTGCTCGATACGAAGGTCTTCTGGATGACGCAGAGCCCGGATGGCACCCAGGTCGCCGTGGTCACGATGGGGGGTCGGGTCATCGTGATCGATGCCGAGTCGGGGACGAACTCATCAACGTCGATGCCGGTCAACTCCAGATCGGTGCCGCCGTCTCGCCGGACGGGTCACTCGTGACGTCCGCAGGGTTCGACGGCGTCGCACACGTGTGGGATATCGAGTCCGGCGAGCAGATCGAGGAACTGGTCGGTCATCGACCGGGATTCACCGTCCCCGTCCCGGTCCCGGTCGGAGATCGCGCGCTCACGTTCTCCGACGACGGCACGGCGAGGCTCTGGGATCCCGTCACCGGCAGGGAAACGGCGTCCTTCGAACACGGCAACGCCGAGAGTGGCGGCATCTGGGATGCAACCCTCAGCGCGGATGCTCTCAACGTCGTGACCGCCGGCAGCGGCGATGGCGTCGTCCGGATGTGGGATGCGGCTTCCGCGGAAGAGCGGTGGTCGATCGAGGATCTCTGGAGTGGGACCGTTGGGATGTCGGTCAACTTCAGCCCGGACGCGGACCTGCTCGCGATCGTGTCCGGCCAGACCAGGATCGTCGATGTCGATGACGGCAGCGTCGTCGCCTCGTTGGATGCCCCCGACCTGATCCAGAACGCACGCTTCTCCCCGGACGGGCGGATGGTCGTCACCCGCAGCGATGACGGACCGGTGCGGGTATGGGACGCGCGGACGGGTCGCGTCCTCTCGACGATGCAGAGCGAAGAGAGCTCGGTGGATGCCAGGTTCAGTCACGACGGCCGATGGGTGGTCGCCGCCGAGGACGGGGGCTCGACACGCATCTGGAACCCTGTGTCGGGTGAGCTGGTCGCCTCCTTCGATGCCGCCTACGGCGCCACGATGGCCTTCTTCGTCGCTGGAGATCGCACCATCGTGACCAACGATGCGAACGGCGTTCGGGTCGATCGCTGCGACGCCTGCGTGCCCGTGGAGGAACTCCTTCAGCTCGCGGAAGAGCGGACCACGCGGGGTCTGACAGCCGCCGAAGAGAGCGCGTTCCTGGGAACAGCTTCGGAGCCTGCCACCGACGATGCATCGAGGCCGGCAGGACTGGTCGACGTGCATGGCGAGGACATACAGCGACGGACCGCTCCCAGCCGGCGCCTACTCGGCCACCGGTTCGCTCCAAGCCTGTCCTTCAGCGTTCCCGAAGGATGGATCGCCACGACCGATATCGGCTGGGCCAACGAAGGCGAAGCACAGACTGCGACCTCGGTCCTGCTCTCGAAGGCCGACGATGCGGCCGTGAACATCTTCTTCGTCCACCTCGAACCCGGGCGCGTCTTCGACGGATGGAAGGAATGGGACGAGCGTCGCAACATCGTCCCATTCCCCGACGACCTCGCCGCGTGGGTCGACGATCATCCGCACCTGGATCTACGCCGGGTCGAAGACACCACGCTCGGCGGAGCTGCTGGAACGGCTATCGATCTTCGCGTCGCTTCGGTACAGCAGCAGAACCTGCCCCCGATGTGCACCGACTGCCTGCCGATCATGCCGATCACGGTCACGAACCGAATGGGTCCACTTGCCCACGACCTGTTCGTCGGCGTCTCACGTGGCGACGAACAGCGATGGATCGAGATCGAGACCGAGGAGGGCATCGTGCTCGTGATGATCCGCGCGGAGTCGCGCGAGGGACTCGAGCGGACCCTCGCGGCACTCCGACCCATCATCGGAACCATCGAGATCGGGCGATGACCAATGCCGAGGACGGCAGGACGATCGTGGCCAGGCCTACGTGGGTTGCCAGGTGAGCCAGATCTCGTCGAAACGATCCGTGCTCGTGAGCCGCTGAACGTCGGTGCCGTCCGTCGCCATCGAGTAGATGTCGGCATCGTGCAAGATCGTCCGGCCCTGTCCTCGTCCGAACGCGATCCGCTGGCCATCGGGCGAGACTGTCGGTGTCCATTCCCACCGTTTCGTCGAATGGGTCACTGGGTTCGCCCGGTGCCGTCCGCATCGATGATGAAGACGTCGCTGCGGCGCCCGTGCACCCGGAAGAACACCAGCTGGGATCCGTCAGGCGACCAATCGGGCACGTCATTCGACCCACGGCGGACCAACAGCGTCCTGTTCGACCCGTCGGTGGCCATGGTCGCGATCGAGAAGTGCCGTCCCCTGATCGTCGCGAACGCGATCGTGCTGCCGTCCGGGGACCACGACGGGTGGCAGTCGAAGTGTCGTCCGCGCGTGAGCTTCGTCAGGCCGGTCCCGTCGGCGTCGATGACGAAGAGCGCAGGTGGTTGACGCCCTTCGGCGCAGAACACGATCTGGGTGCCGTCCGGGGACCACGCCGGATCGAGGATCTCCTTCCGGTTGTCTTTCGCGCGGAACAGGACGGTGTCGCCTGTGCCGTCAGCGTTCATCGTGAGGATGGAATGACGGCCCGTCTCGATCCCGCGTGAGCGGACATACGCGATCGTGGCGCCGTCGGCCGACCACGCCGGGTACTGATTAGCCATCGAGCCTGAGGTGAGCTGTATCCGTCCTGAACCGTCCGGATCGATCGAGTAGATGTGGAGTGGTTCACCGGTGTAATCGAAGTAGGCGATCTTGCCGTTGCCCCCGGGGAAGGTCGCCGCCGCCGGTTGCGCTACCAGAACCAGCGCGGTCAGAGCAGCGACCCCGATCCATGTCCGCCTCATAGCTCCCCCATTCGCGGCTGATGCCGGATTGCAGCGATGTCTACTCCCGCGGCGTTGGCCAAGTCAAGGCGCCCCGCGCGGGCGGGTGAAGCCTACGAATGGTCTCATGAGCCAAGGCCTCCAGGGCGATGGCATCCTGATCAGTCAACAGCTGACCAAGGAGCCACCGAATTCGAGGGGACTAGAGGACTCACTCGGCCGCGGACGCCGAGCGCGGCCCCACCTGGCGTTCGTGCAGGACATTTCCGTGGGCTAGGCTCCGGCCGGGAGGTTCCTCGTGACCGAGACCGAGCCGCGCATGCCCGCGCAGGCCGAGTCGAGCGAGCCTGCCCAGCCCCACGACGTGTTCGTCTCCTACTCCCGCGCGGACCGGGAGGTCGTGGTGGCGCTGGTCGCGGGACTCGACGCACGGGGACTCAAGGCGTGGGTGGATCTCGAGGACATCCCGCCATCGGCCGAGTGGATGGCCGAGATTCAGAGCCGCGATCGAGGCCTCCGACGGCTACCTGGTGGTGGTCTCCCCTTCCCTCGCGAGCTCGCAGGTCTGTGCCGAAGAGCTCGAACTCGCGCGCGAGGCCGGTAAGCGGATCGTGCCGGTCATGGTGCGCCCCACCGATCCAGGCTCGGTGCCCACGACCCTGGCGGCGCTCAACTGGATCGATGCCACCGACGGCGCGCTCGACCACCGGGTGGACCAGGTCGTGGAGGCCCTTCGGACCGACCTCGACCACGTCCGGGCACACACGAAGCTCGGGGTGCGGGCCACCGAGTGGGAACGGAAGGACGAGACGAAGGCGCTGTTGCTGCGGGGAGGGGAAATCGCCGAGGCCGAAGCGGTCGTGGCCTCGGGTTCGGATCCGAGGGCGACCCCTGCCCAGGCTCGGTTCGTGCAGGCGTCGCGCTCGGCCGCCACCCGGCGTCAACGTGCTGCGATCGGGGCGGTGGCTGCGGCGCTCGTCGTCTCGCTGGCTTTGAGCGCGATCGCACTCGTCCAGCGTGGTCGGGCCGAACGCCAGACGCGCGTGGCGACGGCTCGAGAGCTCGCGGCCGCCTCGACCGCGAACCTCTCGGTAGATCCGCAGCTCAGCATCCTCCTGGCTCTGGCAGCGGTGGACGCGACGCGGGACGATGAGGCCGTCCTCCCCGAGGCGGAACAGGCGCTGCATGATGCGGTGGAGGCCGACCGTGAGCTCCTGACCATCGTCGATCCCTCCACCGGGAACGTGGCGTGGAGTCCCGACGGGCGGCTCCTGCTCACGGGCGGAACGGCCGGCGGAAAGGAGGGGGTCGACGCCATCCTGTGGGACGCGCAGACGGGTGCGGAGGTGCAGCGACTCTCGGGTCACACCTCGGACCTCAACTACGTGGCGTTCAGCCCCGACGCCTCCCAGATCGTGAGCGTCTCCGATGAGGAACAGGACGGTGTCCGCATCTGGGACGTCGCCACCGGCGATGTGCAGGCCGTGATCCCGCAGGCTGAAGACGGGATCCTCGCCGGAGCTCGCTTCGCGCACGACGGTGAACGGGTCGTGATCGGGGAGCTGCCCACGGGTCCCGACGGGAACGTCGTGGGTGGCGTCGTGCGGGTGGTCGATGTCGACAGCGGCGCCGAGACCCTCCGAGTCGATCAGCCCTGGGGGATGTGCACGACACCCCTCATGAGCCCTGACGGCACCAGGATCGCCAACGCGCGCGACCGGACCGTGATCCTCGACGCGCGTACCGGTCGGGAGGTGCTGTCGCTGGATGCCGTCTGCCCACAGGAGATGTCGTTCAGCCCCGATGGGACCCGGCTCGTGACCTCGGACGAAGGAGGCGTGAATGTTTGGGACCTTCGTATCGAGGGCGGGTTCGATCGCGTGCCCGAGGTGCGGATCCTGAGTCCCGGGAACGTGATCGGTGTCGACTGGAGCTCAGACGGCGACCTGGTCGCCACAGGGGGTAGCGATGGTGTGGCCCGCGTCTTCGACGCCGAGACCGGCGAGGAGGTGCTCGCACTCCCGGGACACCGGGGGCTGATCGCGCTCGTGTCGTTCAGCCCCGATGGGACCCAGCTCCTCACCGGCGGGACCGACGGGACAGCCCGGGTCTGGGACGTCTCACGGGCGGGGACGGCCGAGCGTCTCGGCATCGAGGAGCCCGCCGGCCTCAACGATCTCGCGTATCACCCAGACGGGAACTCGCTGCTCACGACGGAGTGGTATGGGCGCGGCTGGTTGTGGGACATCGAAACGGGAGAGCTCGTCCGCGGCTACCTAGACGGGTTCCGCAACGGGACGTTCGGTCCCGGGGGCAGCACCATGGCGTTCCTCACGCCGAAGGATGACGTCCAGATCGTGCAGACGGACGATGGGTCGGTGGTGAGTCATTTCCCGACCCATGGCGACGACGAGAACTGGCCGAACGCCATGGCGTTATCGGGGGATGGTACTCGGGTGGCCGTTGCCGGGCAGCTCGGTACCGCTGCCGTGTTCGACGCAGCTACTGGCCGGACCATGCATACGCTCGGCGAGCCAAGCAACGCGCGAGACAGCATGGTGGATGTGGCGTTCGCGCCGCACGGAGATCTGCTCGCGGGCCTGAGCGGCCTGGCCACGCTCTATGTGTGGGATACATCATCGGGAGAGGAGCTCACGCGTGTGCAGTCGGGTGGAGGGCTCGCGAGCTCGGTCACCTTCAGCCCGGATGGCTCGAGGATCGCCACGGCCGGCGGAGACGGCGCAACTGTACTGAGCGCCTCGGGTCGAGAGCTCGCCTCCATGGGGGGAGTCGGGTTCGTCCAGTCGGTGGCGTTCAGCCCTGACGGCTCGCAGCTCGCGACCGGAGGCGGTGACGGGATCGCCTACGTCTGGGACGCAGAGACCGGCGAGGAGCTCCTGGCGCTCCGAGGACACACGGCACCGATCTGGGGCATCGCCTTCAGTCCCGATGGATCCGAGCTCGCCACGGCGAGCGAAGATGGCACGCTCCGCGTGTTCACCCTCGAAGTTGACGAGCTCGTCGCCCTCGCCCGTTCGAGGCTCTCGCGCGACCTCACGGAGGTCGAGTGCCGGCAGTACCTCCACGTCGATCGGTGCCCCGACACGCGTGCTAGTCCGGCCTCGTCCGAACCGTCGGCCCTTCCGGAGTCACCGGTTCCCGAGGGCGCCTTCCGCGTCGAGCTCGAGCGTGAGGATTTCCCGAGCCCACCGTTCGGACCGAACGACCATCGATGGCTTGCGGGCGTCTACACCTGGTACTTCGAGGGTGACACCTGGCGATATCACGTGCGGTCGTCGAACGGCGACCTGGACGACTGGAGCGGCTCGATCGAGCGATCGGGGGAAAGGGTCACGCTCATCACACGAGCGCGGGTCCCCCGAAGTGCGTCGGGTACTCGTTCTCCGGACGGCTAGTGCCAGACGGTCCCTCGGCCGTCCGTTTCGTCGCCCCCGAGTCGATCGAGCTGCCCGGCTGCGGGGACGAGCTCTCGAACGAGGGCTGGGTCCAGGCGCTCGCCGCCCACCAGTGGGAGCGTGTGGGCTGGACCCCCTGATCCGGGGTCGTCGCATACCGGGGGGATGCCGACTTGGACTCGCCGATCCTGTCGCTTTCGAGACTTCCTGAGTCCCCTCAAGCACGCTATCGCCAGACCTAGGTCATGAACTAGGCTCCCGGCGGGAGGTTCCTCGTGACCGAAACCGAGCCGCGTGTGCCCGCGCAGGCCAGATCGAGCGAGCCTGCCCAGGGCCATGACGTGTTCGTTTCCTACTCCCGCACAGACCGGGAGGCAGTGGTGGCGCTGGTGGCGGGTCTCGAGGCAAAGAGCCTCAAGGCGTGGGTAGATCTGGAGGACATCCCGCCCTCGGCGGAATGGATGGCCGAGATCCGAGCCGCGATAGAGGCCTCTGACGGCTATCTGGTCGCGGTCTCCCCGTCCCTCGTGAGCTCCGAGGTCTGTGGCGAAGAGCTCGAACTCGCTCGGAGGGCCGGCAAGCGGATCGTGCCGGTCATGGTGCGCCCCACCGATCCGGGCTCAGTGCCCGGGGCGCTCGCGGCGCTCAACTGGATCGATGCCACCGACGGAGCCCTCGACGGTGCGTTGGACCGAGCGGTGGAGGCGCTACGGACCGACCTGGACCACGTTCGTGCACACACCAAGCTCGGGGTGCGAGCCGCCGAGTGGGAGCGAAAGGACGACACGAAGGCCCTGTTGCTGCGGGGCGGGGAGATCGTCGAGGCCGAAGCGGTCGTGGCCTCAGGTTCGGAGCCGAGGGCCACCCCGGCCCAGGCACGGTACGTGCAGGCGTCCAGGGCGGCCGCCACCCGGCGACAGCGCTCTGCGATCGGAGCGGTGGCCGCGGCGCTCGTCGTTTCGCTCGCGCTCAGCGCGTTCGCGCTGGTGCAGCGGGGCGAGGCGGTCGAGCAACGTGACCGTGCGGAGTCGCAGACCCAGGTCGCCAACTCACGGGCACTCGCCTCCGAGGCGCTCCTGAGCATGGACGATCGGCTCGACGTTGGCATGCTGCTCGCCCTCGAGGCCTACCGCACCGCGCCAACGCCCGAGGCACTCGATGCATTGCACGTCGCTGCGCAGCGTTCGATCTGGATCGAGCACACGCTGCGAGGGCCGAACGGCGTGAACTCGGCGGCGGTTGCACCTGATGGGTCGATCATCGCCGCGAGCGACAACGACGGCCAGATCTCGATCTGGTCCGCCGAGAGCGGTAAACCGACCGGGGAATCTATCGATGCCGACGACCGTTCGGTGTTCTCCATGGCGTTTGCCGCCGACGGCACGCTGGCCTCCGGTGGGACTGACGGGAGCGTGGACCTGTGGGATCCGACTACCGGCGAGGCGATCGGTGAACCGCTTCCCGTCGACGACGGTGACGTGACATCCGTCGCGTTCTCACTCGACGGACGGATCGTTCTCGGCGGCACCAGTGAGGGAACGGTGCACGCGTGGAACGCTGGTTCCGGAACCCCGATCATGCGCGCACCGATCCGCGTGGGTCGTCAGCCCGTATGGGGACTCGCGTTCGCGGGCAACAACGACGACATCATCGCGAGCACCGAAGGCGGGCTGATGTCGTCGTGGGACCTGAAGACCGGCCAGAAGGTTTCGACGTTCGAGCTGTCGGCCGAGGAAGCGTGGGGACTCGACGTCAGCCCCGACGGACGGTCGGTGGCCGTCGCCACGCTCGCGCGTCGCTCTCAGGCCGCGACGGGCGAGGTCCTCGTATTCGATCTGGGGACAGGAGAACGGCTCTGGCAGTTGCAAGGCCACGATGACGCCGCGTACGACGTCGCGTTCTCCCCTGACGGGCGAACGCTTGCGTCGGGAAGCGCGGATACCACGGTGCGCCTCTGGGACGTCGACACAGGGGAGCAGGTGAGCCAGCCGCTGCGCGCTCACACCGATTGGGTCAACGGCCTAGCGTTCACGCCCGACGGCGGCTCGGTGATCTCAGGGAGCTCCGACAGCACCGTCGTGGTGTGGGATGTGAAGCACCGGCTCGCGGGCGGCGGCGGGCCGGTCAACGTGGTGACCTTCCACCCCGACGGCGAGAGTTTCGCCTCGACCTATCCCATCGAGTACCTCGACGGGGGTGGTGTCACGACCGGAAGGGTGACCGTCTGGGATACCGGGACGCTCGAGGCGATCGCAACGTTCGACGAACAGGGCGCGTACGGCGTGGCCTACTCCCCCGACGGCGAGACATTGGTCGGTACCGCGCTCGACCCAGCCGCATTCCAAAGCGATCTGCGCCGATGGAACTCGCTGGCGCTCGAGATCCTCGAGCCCACTCAGGCGCCTGGGCCGTTCCTCACGGGCGTGGCGATAAGCCCCGACGGCTCGACCGTCGCGACCGGCAGCCTCGAAGGCGATGTGCAGCTCTGGAACGCCGAGAGCGGCGAACCGATCGGCGAGCTGGTGCCTGGTCAGAAGGGATTCATCTACGCGCTCGCCTTCAGCCCCGATGGCTCGATCCTGGCCACGAGCAGCCTCAACGGCACGGTGGTGTTCCGCGACCCCTCCGATGGAAGTGTCGTGGGCGAACCCGTGCTGAAGCAGCGGAGTGCGGTGTACGCCATGGCCTTCGATCCGAGCGGCGAACGACTGGCGATCGGCAACTTCCGTGGCGACGTGGTCGTGCTGAGCGTCGAGAGCCGCGAGCCGGAATTCGAGCTCACACTGGGCGACGGTGTGCAGAGCGTGGCGTTCAGCCCCGATGGAAACGTGCTCGCCGCAGGCACGGTCGCGGGCGAAGTCGCGCTGTTCGAGGCGAGCACCGGCGAGGTCATCGGGGACCGACTGCCAGAGCAACGCGATTGGGTGAACTCACTCGCGTTCGATCCCGAGGGAACGAGCTTGGTGGCGGCCAGCGACGACGGAAGCATCTTGGTGCTCCCGTCGGTCGCGTGGTCCGACGACGTCGAACTCCTCGCCGAGCACTTGTGCTCGGCGGCCGGCAGGAACCTCACCGAGGCCGAGTGGAAAGACCTCATCCCCTTCGCGCAGTATCGAGCCACGTGTTGAGCGCTGCCGAGTCGAGCGAGTCCACCCAGCCCCACGACGTGTTCGTCTCCTACTCCCGCGCCGACCGGGAGGCCGTGGTAGCAATCGTGGCGGGCCTCGACGCACGAGGGCTGAAGGCGTGGGTGGACCTCGAGGACATCCCACCCTCGGCCGAGTGGATGGCCGAGATCGGATCGGCGATCGAGTCCTCCGACGGTTACCTGGTCGTCGTCTCCCCCTCCCTCGCGAACTCGAAGGTCTGTGCGGAGGAGCTCGAGCTCGCCCGGGGGGCGGGTAAGCGGATCGTGCCGGTCATGGTGCGATCCACCGATGCCGCATCGGTGCCGGGGCCGCTCGCGGCGCTCAACTGGATCGATGCCACCGACGGAGCCCTCGGCGGCGCGGTGGACCGAGCGGTGGAGGCACTTCGGACCGACCTCGAGCACGTACGAGCACACACGAAGCTCGGGGTGCAGGCCGGCGAGTGGGAACGGAAGGACGACACGAAGGCCCTGTTGCTGCGGGGCGCGGAGATCGCCGAAGCCGAGGCGGTCGTGGCATCGGGGTCGGAGCCGAGGGCCACCCCCGCGCAGGCACGGTACGTGCAGGCATCCAGGTCGGCCGCCACCCGGCGTCAGCGCGGCGCCATCGCCGCGGTGGCCGCGGCACTCGTCGTCTCGCTCGCGCTCAGCGCGTTCGCGCTCGTGCAACGGGGCGAGGCGCGAGAGCAAGCGGCCCACTCACGATCGAGGGAACTCGCCGCCTCGGCCATGGGTCAGCTCGCCGTCGACCCCGAACGGTCGCTCGTGCTAGCGACCGAAGCCATGGCGAGTGCCCAGACCGCCGAGGCAGTCGATGCGCTCCGGCGATCGTTGGAGACCTCGAGGGTTCGGCGAACCCTGCGCGGACACGAGGCTGCGATCGTCTCCGTTCGATACAGCCCAGTCGGCGGAGGATCCTTACCGGGAGTACAGACGGAACCGCCCGCTTGTGGGACACGGCGAGCTCGCGAGCACCGGTCGTGCTGTCTGGACATGACGACATCATCGAATCCGTCGACTACTCCCCCGACGGCTCGCTGGCCGTGACCGCGAGCTTCGATGGCACCGCTATCGTGTGGGATGCAGACAGTGGCGACGAAGTCTGCACGTTGCGTCACGGCGGTGGGGCGGTGCACGATGCGACGTTCGATGCGTCCGGCGCTCGCGTCGTCACCGCCGGGGAAGACGGCATCGCGAGAACATGGGATCCTTCGACCTGCCGGTTGGTGGGCGTGTTCCGTGGACATTCCCGGCCGATCTACGACGTGGACTTCGATCCTAGAGGCACGACCATCGTGACGGCAAGTGATGACGACACAGCTCGCTTGTGGGATGCGAAGAGCGGTCGGACGATCAGCGTGTTGGAAGGACACGTCGACGGCCTGTACAGCGCCTCTTACTCCCCCGACGGATCGCGGATAGCGACCGCCAGCGAGGATGGGACTGCGAAGATCTGGGCAGCCAGCATCGGGACGCCTCCTGGCAGATCTCGACCCGGGAGCCACGCCTATCGTCGAGGCTACGTTCTCCCCCGACGGTCGCTCCGTCGTCACCGCCGGGGAGGATGAGACGGCGAGGGTGTGGGACGCCCGGGCTGGACGGCAGCCCGCCGTCCTCCGAGGACACCAGGGTGAAATCGGTACCGCTTCGTTCAGCAACGACGGAGCCCTTGTCGTCACCTCGAGCCACGGATGGAACGGCGAGGGTCTGGGACGCGGACGACGGCACGTCGATCGCAACCCTTCGAGGTCATGCGGGCGAGGTCCTGGATGCCCGCTTCTCTCCCGATGGCGCCAGCGTGGTGACCGGGGGCCGTGACGGGACGGCTCGGATCTGGGATGTGTCGACCGGACGGACGGTCGTCAAGGGCGAGATCTCGTTCGCGTCCGCCGACCCCTCGGGTCCGCGGATCGCGGTATCGACGTGGGATGGTGCGGCATACCTGTCGATTCCGATACCGGACGCGAGACCATGCGGCTCGATGCCGGCGCACCGCTGACCACCGCCTCCCTCAGCACCGACGGACGGTTGCTCGTCTCTGGAGGGACTGGACGGAATCGGGCCGTGTGTGGGACGTGGCTTCCGGAAGGTTGGTGACGGAGCTCCGTGGCCACGACGAGACGTACATGGCAGCCGACTTCTTCGCGAGCTCTGATCGCGCCCTGACGTGGAGCGACGATGGCAGGCTCGCCTGCGGGATGCATGCACAGGGAAGCAACTCGGCATGTACAGGCATGGCGAGCCGAATGAGTTCGGAGGCGTCTGGGAAGCCCATATCAGTGGGGATGGCCTCGTCTTCACATCGGGTGTGGGTGATGGAACGGTCCGCATGTGGGACGCGGGCTCGGGCGAAGAACTGTGGCACGACGACCGCCTCTTCCGATCGGGTGGAGTCGGCCTCGCCCTCAGTACAGACGGCCGGTTCGCGGGAACCGTCGCCTCGACCGCGATCGTGTGGCACGCCCGGGCAGGCCGTCGAATCGCCTCCCTCGAGGATGGTGGTGAGGTTCTGGGTATGGTCTTCTCGCCTGATGGCGAGCGTGTGGCCACACGCTCGGATGACGGAGTCGCACGCGTGTGGGATCCGGAGTCAGGTGAGTTGCTGCGGCGGCTCCCAGGCCATGACGGAGTGGTCAACAGCGTGTGGTGGGATGCTGACGGTCAGAGGGTCGCGACGACCGACGACGGCGGTACCACCCGGGTGTGGGACCCGAACTCCGGTGACTTGCTCGCCTCGTTCGGGGGAGGCGGTGGACCGGGCGCATTGCATTCTTCACCGGCGACGGCTCCAGGGTCGTGAGCACCAACGAGACGTCCGTCAGGATCGATCGTTGCGATGCTTGTGGCAGCATCGGTGAACTCATCTCGCTCGCCCGGCGACGGCTGGCCGATTCCTTGGGCCCTGAGGCTCGAGTCGCAGCGGAGACTCGTAGGCGCTTCGAAGAGCGGTCCGGTCGTGCTGTCGATGCCGATGGAGAGCGCGTCTCGAACGGTGTCGTAACGCCCGGCACATACACACTCGAGCACGCGTACCCGGAGTTCTCCTTCGACCTGGAGGACGATTGGTTCGTCACGGCAGAGCTGGCTCCGGACGAGAAGGATGTTGGGTTTGGTACCTCGTGCAGCTTCAGCCGATCGACGATCCCTTCAGCGGATTGAGCTTCATCTCCCTCAATCCAGGGCGCGGCTCGACCCATTCAAGGATTGGGACGAGCGAAGGAATCTGTTGCCCTTTCCACAAGATCTGCCGAGATGGCTCGCAAGACACCCCGACCTGGAGACCACCTCCCCCACACCCATGAGCGTCGGGGACATCGATGGCGTTTCCGTCGACACCGAGGTGGTCTCCGTGCCGCGCGAAAACCCATGGCCGACCTGTGGAGGATGCGTCACGCTTTGGCGATGTCGGCACGACACGAGACCGGACCTCTCACGACTGACGACTTTGTCAACGCTCTCGGCCCCGGGGAGTCGACCGATGGATCGTCCTGGAAACGGGCGGCTCCACCATCGTCGTGAACGCGTTCTCAGCCGACCGTCGTAGCTTCGAGAGATTCATGCCGGCCGTGGATCGCGTGCTCGCCACGTTCGCCATCGCGGACTGATCGACAAGGTCACCTGCCGTTTCGCCTAGCCGGTCTTGAGGAACCGTGCGATCGCCTCGGTGACCGGTCGAGTGTCACCCGCCCACGGCATCGCATCTCGACCTGAGAGCTCCTCTAGGCGCTTTCGACAGCCGGTCCACGACGTACCGGCACTCTTGCTCGCTGAAGATGGCGTCGTGCTCGCGCCGAAGCACGAGCGTCGGAGCCACGACCGAAGGCAATGCGTCGCGAACGTCGGCCCGCATGAACATCCGGGTCTGCACGTGCAGACTCTGAGGACCGTACGTGAGGCGGAAGAGGGTCGTCAGCCATTCGAGCGCCCACATCTCCCACCAGCGAGGGCGTGTGAGCCAGGGCCCAGGAATGAGTGTAGGCCGTGGTCCCCCACATGTCCTCGGTGCGGACGGCCGTTTCCCAGTCTTCGTCGACCCATGACGACGCGTCGTCGTCGGTCGGAGCGTACGAGGCGCTGGCGTCGAAGAGGACCAGACGGGTGATGCGTTGGGATGTCTCGCCGCAGCCAGCAGGGCGATCAACCTCGTCTCCTGGACGCCGAACAAGGTTGCACGCGGAGAGCCGGAGGCATCGAGCACGGCCATGAGATCCTCCACGTGAACCTCGAGACTCTCGCTGACCCCGTCGGAACATCCACGTCCGCGACTATCCACGACGATCAGACGGCACATCTGCGAAAGATCCGAGAGCCAGCGGTGGTACGGCGCGTGCCGGTGGTTCGACTCGATGTTCGATGCCCAGCTCGGCATATACACCAGGACGGGTCCGCGGCCGAAAGCCTCGAAGGCGATGCTCGCATCCTCACGGTGGGCGTACTGCAGATCTCGTGGCGGAACCCACACCAGGTCCTGCGTCCTGGTCCCGCCCACGAGCGCCGCGATGAGACGGGACACGTCGGAGGACCAGCGAGCGTTGCTGATCGGCACGGCGTTCCGCTTCGCGAGGCCGAGCAGTCCCGGTGGGAGCCCGTCGGCCGTCGGCATCGACGCGTCGCCCACCAGCACAGGGATGACCGCGACGTCCAGTTCCAGTGCCGCCTCGATCTCGAGACGCACCACGTCATCCGGGTCGTCGAGCTGCGGTTCCCCCGACCATCGCGGGAATCCGCCCAGCCGGGTCCGATGACGGGCACGAATGCATCGCACGCCGAGATCGCCTCCCGGATCGCGGCCACGAAATCGGCACCGGGCGCGATGCTGACCACATCGAGGAAGACGTGGTCGGCTCCGAACCGATCCGCGAGGGCGTCGCCGAGGCGTCCCGCATACCCGCCCGCGTCATCACGTCGGTAGCTGACGAAGACATCCCGGGCGACCTTGCTCATCAACGCAGCCTCCTCTCCCTACCCGAGGAATTCGCGCATCGCTTCGACCTCGGGCGCAAGCTCGACCAGCCTCGTCGTCGCCGCCCACCACGGGTCGCGCAACAGCTCCGACGCCGCCCCGCCGCTTCCGCTGATCGCGCCGACCCGAGCCCCGAGCGCCAACGCCATGCGATACTCCGCGGCCGAGATGCCGCCGCCGCCGATCGCGAGCACCCGGACGTCGGCAGGGTCGATGCCGCTCGCAACAACGTCGCTCCAGTACTGCAACGGTTCCGCGACGCTGAAGTCCTCGCCGGTCGTGCGTCGCAGCTCCGCGTACCGCTCGTGATCGACCTCGACGTTAGCCGGTATCGAGGCCGGCAGATATCCGATGGCCCGGAACGCATCATCTTCCGCGATGTCGCCTGCGATCAGACTCACGCCTTGACGGGTCGCGCCGGACACCAGCGTTCCCCCTCCCCCGCGCATGGCTTCGCGCACCAGCGGACCGAACCGGAGCACTTGGGCCTCAGACTCGAGCGAGGATCCTCCGGCGATGATGACGACCGGACGGGTGAACGATCGAGCGTCAGGAGTCGAGGGCAACGACGGGACCACCTCATCAGCACCGAAGCCGGCGGCAAGCGCGAGGCGGTAGAGCGAGACCACCCGCTGCAGACCGGCGATCGAGCCGTCGATCGCCGAGAACCGCTCGAGCGACCGAAGCGATGTCTCGACCATGAATCGGGCGGAACTGCGCGCGACGGCCAGACAGGCCGCTTCGAAGGCGTCGTCGTGTGCGCCTGAGAGCAGGGCGAACTTGGCCAGATCGAAGCTTGCCCAAGGCTGGTTCTCACCGCGCTCGATCTGGCTGCGACATCGACGAGCTGCGGCATCGAGGAAAGTGCCCATGCCGCGGACCACGTCGAGCGATCCGCTGCTCACAGCTTCGAACTCCACGACGTTTCCAAGCGCATACGGATCCCCCGGGTCCAGATCGAGCGCAGATCGATACAGATCGAGGGCGCGCTCGTCGTCGATGCCCTTCCAACTGCCGGCGAGCGAGGCGGCCACGTCTGCCGTTGGGGCCGTGTCGAGCAGGCTCTCGAGCAGCGCGCGGCCACGCCGCAGCTCGGCGTGATCGGCCCGGCCACGATGTGCCTGCGTAAGAGCAAGACCCAGGCGATAGCTGTCGCCGTGCCCCTCGGTCGGACCGAGCGACTCGAGATCGAGCAGCTCGATCGCGGCCTCCCAGTCCCCGAGATCGACCGCCAAGCGACCCGACGAGGATCGCGCTTCGAGCGCGACCTCGGACGCTCCGGCCCCGGCAGGGATCGCGGTTACGAGCGCGCGCGCTCGGCTGAGGGCTGCGATCGCTGTTGCACGCGACTCCCCCGCGATGGCGTGCAGGCCGCTCGCCGCGAATGCCGTCGCTGCCCGGGCTGCGAGCCGCCATTCGTCAGGACCCGGCACGCCCAAGCTGCTGCGGAGCACATATGCCTGCTCTAGATGATGGGCGACGACCGACGGAAGGGTCCGTCCTCGGGCTTGTAGCCACGCAGCGTAACGTTCGTGCAGATCGGCGCGCCGTTCTTTCGTCATGCTCTGGTAGGCGACCTCACGCACGAGGGCATGGGAGAACGAGGTGTTGGCGCCGTGCACGCTTCCGACCTCGGTCAACAGGTGCCGACCCTCGAGCGACGTCGCTGCGGCGCTCACCTGATCGAGCCCGATCCGCGCGATCGATGCGGCGCCCTCCAGCGGGAAGACGCGACCGATAGCCGAAGCCGTCTCGAGCAGCCGCGCCTCGGCGGCAGGAAGTCGTTCGATGCGGGCTGCGAGCAACCCCCTGATCGTCGTCGGCACCCGAAGGGCTTCCGAGGCGTCCTGCGGGCCGCTTTCGCGGAGCATGCGCGCCGTCTCGATCAGGAACAGGGGATTGCCGTCGGCCTGAGCGACGATGCGGTCGTTGGCCGGCGTGTCGCCCATGACCGAGAGGAGCAGCTCGCGCGATGCGGCGTCCCCCAGAGGATCCAGCGTGATCGTTTCGGTCGTGCCCGACGAGAACTCGGGCAACACCGTTCGTACCAGCACGACGGGCCGATCCGGGCGCGTCGTCACCTCGTGCAGCACAGCATCGAGATCATCGTCGCTCCGGTGAGCGTCGTCGATGAGCAATGCCACCGGGGCCTCGCGGGCAACCGATGACACGAGCTCGGCCGCCGCCCAGGCCACGTCGACCATCGAGGGGCGGGCCCCGCCGCCGCGCACGAGGCCCGCCACCACCGTCGCGACCACCGGCGCGCGCTCATGCTCGTCCAGTCGAAGTCGGATCGCCGCGGCGACATCGTCGGCCGGAGCGCCCGCCGGAGCGTTCAGGAGCCCGAGGATCAACGCCACGATCGGGCCGAGCGGGTTGCCCTCCCCCTCGGCGACGCATCGCACCTCGACGGCTCGAACGCCGCGCTCTCGGTGCCACCGCTCGAGAGCGTCTTCGGCGAGGTGGGTCTTGCCGATACCCGGCGGACCCGACAACGTGACGGTCACGGCGCGCGATGCGCTCAGGGCGGCATCGAGGGCGTCATCGAGCCGGCGTCGCTCCCGATCGCGGCCGATCAAGGGAAGCAGTTCGGGCACCTGGTCCGGTGAGCGCAGCGCCACGAGCCGATACGCGGGCACCTTCTCCGACTTCCCCTTCAGGTCGAGCGGTTCGATGGCTTCCACCTCGACGGCCCATCCGACCGCCTGCTGTGTCTCCGAACCGATGAGCACCTCGCCGGGAGGCGCCGCCTGCTCGAGTCGGGCGCCGACGTTCACGGCATCGCCGGCCACGAACGAGCTGCCCGTGGAAGGGTCGCCGGCCACGACCTCGCCGGTGTTCACGCCGATGCGCAGCTCGAGGCCGACCCCGTACTTGGCGCGGAGCAGCTCGTCGTTCATGTGCCCGAGGACTTGTTGCAGCTCGGCCGCCGCGCGCACCCCTCGTAGGGCATCGTCTTCGTGCACGAGCGGCACTCCGAAGACAGCCATGACCGCGTCACCGATGAACTTCTCCACTGTGCCGCCGTGGCGCTCGATCACCTCGCGCGCGGCGTCGTAGAACCTCGTGAGAACCCGGCGAACGGCTTCGGGGTCGAGGCGCTCCCCGATCGCGGTAGATCCACGGAGGTCGGCGAAGAGCACCGTGACTACCTTCCGCGATTCGAGCGGGCGCTGGGTGTCGTCGAGCGAGGCGCCGCACCTCATGCAGAACCGAGCCCGGTCGGGATTGCGTTCGCCGCACTTCCTGCACACCTGCACGGCCGAACGATACGCCGCTAGTAGCGCCTCGATGTGCCCTGCGCCGGCGATGTGCCGGCTCGAAGGGTTGCGCGCAGGCACGCCCGGGGAGTAGCGTCGTGTCGGCTGCCCGCCCTACGTAGTACCGGGAAGGGGAATGCGATGATCCGGCGGCTCTTGCTGCTCGCCACGATGGTGTGTTTCGTCATGGGGGGAACCGTTCCCGCTCACGCGAGCACCGATGGCGACGACCTTCAAAAGACCGGCCTCACCCGAGCCCGATCGCTGGCGCGTTGGGCGCTCGGCGAAAGCCCGAGCCCGCTGCTGTTGGCGTTCGAGGGAGACTGCGGCGACCGCGTGGGCAACGCGTTCTTCATGGCGCCGCCGATCGGCCAGGACATGGAGCTCAGGTGCCGGGTTCCGCTCGACACGGCGATCGTGTTCTCGCACGCCGCATGGTTCACGACGATCCCGGCCGACGGCTCGACCGACGCACAGATCATCGCCGCCGCGAACGACGGCTTCGCCCCCGTCTCGTCATGGGTGAAGTTCGACGGCGAGCGGGTCGGACTCTCGGGCAAGACGTTCAACCTCGGCGCGTTCACCGTGTGGTCAGAGGACGGAAGCTTCTACGACGAGATCGGCCTCGGCACGGGTGGCGTGCGCACGTCGCTCACCGGCACGGTCATGACCCTGCCACCGCAGGATGAATGCGGCCGGCACGTCATCAAGACTGCGGTCGATTTCGGAGTCCCCGACGAGGTGTTCAGCGTCACCTACCGGATCAGGATCGGTGGCTGCGACCACTGAGGAAGCGGCGTGTGAGCCGGTCCGTGGCGAGTGCTCGGAACAGAGCAGCTGTTCCGACCTCGCCCGGACGGGCCTCCCCGGCGATGACGGCTTTTCGTGATGTAGATGCTGCGGCCGAAACTCAGCCCGGCAGCAGCTCGAGCGCGTCGACGTGGCGCGGACGCATCGCCCCGAAGTGGCGGTGATCGAGGGTCGCTAGCTTGGGCTCCTCGAGCCGCTCGACGAGTGCCAGCACCGCCGCATCGACGAACCCCACGCGCAGGTCGCGATATCGATCGAGCAGCGTCTGAACCCGAGCGAAGTCGTCGAATGTGGGCTCCTCGACCACGTATGCGCCCCGGCGAACGTCGCCGAGCACGGTGATCATCGTGTCGACGCCGAGCCGCTGCTCGGCCCAATAGCCGAGTTCGGGGAGTACCGGCGAGGGGATCACGAGCGGTTCGTTGCTGCCGTCGATCAATGAACTGCAGACTCTATGGGTGCGTTCGTCGGCATCGAGGGCTGCGAGAAGCACGCTGGTGTCGAGGATCAGCATCAGCGAGGCGGCACGGCTCTCGTCGCGTCGCTCGAGGCGATGTCGCCGCCACCGGAGTGGGCGATGCCGAGCCGGGGCTTCGGTCGATACTCACCGGCCTTCTGCTCGAGCGCTTCGCGGATGAGCGCGCTGACCGAGACGCCGCGCTCGGCCGCGAGGGCCTTGAGTCGCTCCATCACGATCGGGTCTGCCATCACCGTCGTTCGTACCATGCAGGGAGTATGCCATCTGTGACATACGTCTCATCGGACGGAGATCGACCCGAAGACTTCAGCGACGCAGGCGTGCCTCGGCCAAGAGCTGTGCGATCGCGGGCGCAATCTCACCCGGACGGGCCGCGCCTCCGCCGCACGGCGGCTTCTCGGGCGTGAAGAGCCATTCGTCGAACAGCGCATCGAGCTGCATGCCCGAGATGTTCTCGGCGAGCTGGATGAACTGGTCCGTGGTGCCGGTGCCGTCTGCACGGTCCGCGACCCAGGTGCGCAGGGTCTCGAAGAACGCGGCCGAGCCCACGGCCTTACGCAAGGCCTGCAATGTCATCGCTCCGCGCCCGTACACCGCGAGGTGGAACAGCTTGTCGGCACCGGGATCGCCCGGAAGCACCTTCCAGAACGGATCGGCCCGGCGGAAGGAGTCGCACCAGGCGTTCGAGAGGACCTGCGGCGTCGCGAGCCCGCTCCCGTCGATCCACAGCCACTCCGCGTAGGTCGCGAAGCCTTCGTTCAGCCAGATGTGCTGCCAGTCGTCGACCGACACGGTGTTACCGAACCACTGGTGTGCGAGCTCGTGCACGACGATGTGGATGTTCACGAAGCCCTTGAAGAAGCGGGAGTCGTACACGGGTCGCGTCTGCGTCTCGAGCGCGTATCCGAGCCGGTGGCGATCAACGATGCCGCCGAGGTCGTCGAAGGGATACCCCCCGAACTGATTCGCGAGGAAACGCACGACCCGCTCTTCCTTCAGGAGCGCCAGGCGAGCCTCGTTGGGGGCCCGCGGGTCAAGGGCGTCGAGCACGCGGATGCCGCTGCCGGTGCCGCGGCGATCGAGTTGGAACCGGCCGATCGCAGCCGTCGCGAGATAGCTCGCCATCGGGTCGATCACCTTCCACGACCACGTCGTTCGGCCGTCGCCCGCCGGAGCCCGGCCGAGGAAGATCCCATTCGAGATCGCCTTCAGCCGGTAGGGCACGGTGAGGTCGATGTCGTACGTCGCCTTGTCCTTCGGATGATCGTTCACTGGGAACCATGCGGCGGCGGACTCGGGCTCGCCGATGAAGAGCGCGCCATCGTCGGTTCGCACCACCCCTCCGTGGGTGGATACGCTGAACTGCTTCGGGACGCCGCCGTAGGCGACACGCACGACGAACGTGCTGTCCTGCGCCAGCATCACCGGCGGCGTGACGACGAGCTCGTGGTGTTGGGCGCGCGTCCAAGTCGCGTCGGCGCCATCGACCGTGAGGGAAGCGATCTGCAGCCCCACGAGATCGAGGTTGAACCGCGAGAGGTCCATGGTTGCCTGCGCGGTGATCGTCGCATCCCCGGCCAGCCGGTCGGAGGCCGGGTAGTACCGGACATTCAGGTCGTAGTGCTCGACGTCATAGCCGCCGTTGCCGTACAACGGGAAGTAGCTGTCACCGATGCCGTCGGAACCGGGAGCCCCTACGCCTCCGATGGCCGGAATCGTCGTTGACGCGGCGGTGAGAACGGCAACGAGGAGCGTCGCCACGAGGGCGCTCCGCGGACGTCGGCTGGGAGCAAGCCCGCTCGCGCTTCTGCCATTGGAAGCGTTGCTTCGAGCACCCACCGTCGTATCCTCCGATCGCCGTAGGTCCAGATGATCCGTCCGCCCGGAGTTTCCCTAGCGTGAGCTGGCGCGGCACAACTCGTTGGCCGAGAGCCTAGACCCGCAGCTGGGCCCGGGGGTGTCAGCTCGTCATCGAGCGATACCGATTTCGGTATCAGGCAGTGCCTCCGGTCGCTCGACTCTGATCTGATACCGATTCCGGTATCTGATTGCGACCAGGATCAGTCGTCCCATGACGGAAGGCGATCCGTGGCGATCGCTGTTGACGTGTCTGACGTTCCCGAGTCGAACATGCCTAGGAACGAGGGCTTCGGTCGATACTCGCCCGCCTTCTCCTCCAGGGCTTCCCGGATGAGCATGCTGAGCGAGACCCCGCGTTCCGCTGCCAGGCCCTTGAGTCGCTCCATCACGATCTGATCCGCCATCACGGTGGTTCGTACATGGACAGGAGTATGTCATCTGTGACATACGTCACGATGGACGGCAGTTCGGCCACGTAACCGGCCGCTGCGGTACGTTCGCGCCTTCGACTTCATGGCGGGAGGAGGGGAAGCGTCATGACCTATTCGATCGTCGCTCGCGACCCTGAAACCGGGCGGCTCGGTGTGGCCGTGCAATCCCATTGGTTCTCGGTCGGCAGTGTGGTCTCGTGGGCCGAAGCGGGCGTCGGCGCGGTCGCGACCCAGTCGTTCGCCGAGCGGTCGTACGGACCGCTCGGTCTCGAGTTGATGCGTCGCGGGCGGAGCGCGCCGGAGGCACTCGAGACCCTCGTTCATGCCGACGAAGCCCGAGCGGTGCGGCAGGTCGCCTTCGTCGATGCGTCGGGGGAGGTCGGCGTGCACACCGGCGATGATTGCATCCGCGAGTTCGGCCACCTCACCGGCGACGGGTTCTCAGTTCAGGCGAACATGATGGAACGCGACACGGTCTGGACCGCCATGGCCGATGCCTACCGAAGCGCCGAAAGCGACCTTGCCGACCGGCTGCTGGCCGCCCTCGGGGCAGCCCAGGGCGAGCGCGGCGACATCCGCGGGATGCAATCGGCCGCGATGCTCGTCGTCGAAGCCGAGCCGACCGGTAACGAGTGGGACGACCGTGTGATCGACCTGCGCATCGAGGATCACGCGACCCCGGTCGACGAGCTCGCACGCGTCGTGCGGTTGTGGCGGGCGTACGGCCACGCCGAGCGCGCGGAGAAGCTCGAGCTCGAAGGCGATCTGGGCGGCGCGCTCGAGGAGCGCCTGCGCGCCCTCGAGATCGAGCCCGACCATCCGGAGATCGCTTTCTGGGCAGCCGTGGCGATGGCCGGCGCGGGACGGCTCGACGAGGCGCGACGCACCGCGGCGATCGCGCACGAGGTGCACTCGGGGTGGGCCGAGCTCCTGGGACGAGTGGTCGCCGACGGTCAGGTCGAGCTCAGCGACGAGGCCGTTCGGGCTCTCCTTCCTGAGTCGGACTGACGTCAGCGGGCGCCGCGTCGGCGGAGCGCGTCGAGATCGGGGATCGCGACCTCGTGTCCGCGCACCTCGAGGAAGCCCCGCGTCTCGAAGGACTTCAGGATCTGGTTCACGCTCTGGCGCGACCCCCCGACCATCTCCGCGAGCTCGGTCTGTGTGAACGGAAGCGCGAGCACGACCGCATCGCCTTCGGCGCGACCGTCGCGGTCGGCGAGCATGGCGAGCGTCTTGGCGAGTCGCCCAGCCAGGTCGAGGAAGACCAGGTCGGACGTCTGCTCGGTGATGCGGCGCGCGAGCCCGCCGAGCGCTCGCAACATGCCGTCGGCGACCCCGGGGTGGCGGTGCACCGCGTCGAGCAGCGTGGCCCGGTCGAGGGCCACCAACGTGGTCGGCTCGAGCGCCGTCGCCGAGGCCGAACGAGGCCGGCCGTCGACCGCCGAGAGCTCCCCGAAGGCATCGGGGGATCGCAGGGTGGCGAGCACCATCTCGCCTCCCTCCCCCGACGACACCCAGACCTTCACGAGGCCTTCTGCGATGACGAACAGGGTGTCGCCCTCGTCACCCTGGCGGAAGATGTGCCGCCCGCGCTCGAAGTCCAGGCGTGTGGCCCGATCCGCCAGGAAGTCGAGCGCCTTCGGTGCGAGGTCGACGAAAAGGGCCGAGTTCGCGAGGAGCGGGGCGTTGTCGTTCGCCGTCACAGACGGAGCCTCGCAGGAACGATGGCCTTGCCGCAAGCCCGTGCCGCGGGAGTACGGTGCCCCGGTGGACACCGACGGCGGTGCATCTGCGGACGAGGTCCTCACCGACACCTTGGGGGCCGTGGTGGCTGAGCTGCGCGCCTCGGTCCGCGGATTCAGCCGGTCGTTCCGAACCCCCTCGCTCGCGAAGGCCCTGCTGGCGCTGATCGCGTTCAGCACGACCGAATGGGCGGCATACATCGCGCTCATCGTGTACGCCTTCGCGGAAGGAGGCACCGCGAGGGTCGGCCTCGTGTCGACGCTCACCCTCGTGCTCGCGGCCGTCGTCGCCCCGATCGGGTCGGTTCTCGGCGACCGATACCGGCGGGAACGCGTACTGGTCCTCGCCCACGGCGGCCTGGCGCTCGGCACCGGCACGACCGCGTTCTCCATGCTTGCGGGACTATCTCCGATCGTGGTCTACGCAGCGGCAACCGTCTCCGCGGCGCTGCTCACCCTGGTCAGACCGACGCACAACGCGGTGCTGCCGGCGCTCGCTCCGACGCCGAGAGACCTGACGGCGGCATACGCGGCCACCGGCATGATCGAGAGCGCCTGCGCGTTCCTCGGGCCCCTGCTCGCCACGATCGCATTCGCGGTCAGCGGTTCGCTGTCGGGGCCTGGATCAGTCAACGCTGCGCTGACGGTCCTGCTGGTGCTCGGCACTGGGCTGGTTGCCACGATCCCAGCCGTCGAAGGCCGGGCCCCTGGTGGAGGCGCGGCCACCATGCGGCCTTCCCTGCGCCGAGAGGTATCCGAGGGAGTCCGGACCGCCTGGCACGACCCCCGCGCTCGGCTGCTCGTCGGACTGCTCGGCATGTGGACCTTCGTGCTGGGCGTGATCGACGTGCTGATCGTGGTGCTGGCGTTCGAGGTGCTCGGCACCGGCGACGCCGGTGTCGGATTGCTGAACGTCTCGATCGGCGTCGGATCGATAGTCGGTGCGGCGGTCGCCGTCGTGGTCACCGGTCGCCGGCGCCTGGCGGGCTCGTTCCGATCGGGATTGCTCGTCACCGGTGTTCCGGTCGCGGCGACCGCGATCGTGCCGGTCGCTGCCGGTCCACTGTTCGCGTTCTCGTCGGCGGGCATGGCGCTCAGCAACGTCGCCGGCATCACGATGCTGCAACGGCTGATCCCCGACGCCAAGCTCACGAGGGTGCTCGGTGTGTTGGAGTCCATGTATATGGGCGGCGAGGGGCTCGGAGCGCTCGCAGCTTCGATCGTCGTCGTCTCGTTCGGACCTCGCTGGACCCTGGTGGTGGGTGGTCTGGTGCTGCCAGTGATCACGCTCGTCGTTGGGCGCCGCCTCACGGACCTCGACGTCGGGGTCCGAGTGCCCGCGCAGGAGTTGGCGGTGCTGCGACGCACACGGATCTTCTCGGTGTTGCCAGGCCCCGCGTTGGAACGGGTGGCCCGCAACGCTGTGCCGGTTGATGTGGAAGCCGGCGCTGAGATCATCCGCGAGGGCGATGCGGGCGATCGCTACTACGCGGTCGCGGCCGGCTCGGTGGAAGTGTCTCGGGCAGGAGCGCACGTCGCGACATTGGGTCCCGGCGAGGAGTTCGGTGAGATCGCACTGCTGCGCGACGTACCCCGCACGGCGACCGTGGTGGCGCTCGCCGACTCACGTCTGCTCTCGCTGCACCGCGACGAGTTCCTCGCCGCACTCACCGGCGAGGCCCACGCGGCGGCTCAGGACACAGCGCGGGATCGACTGGAGGGCCCGGCACCGTGGACAACCCCTGAATAGTGCGGCCGGTCCGCGGTTCCCACGGGCACCGGTCCCGCTCGAGAGCCTCGGTAGGGGGGCGAGATGAGGCGGGCTGGATCGGGCCTTCTGGCACGCTGGGAATCTCTACGGCTCCCCGGCGACCTCAGCGAGACGCGTCTTTACGACCTTCTTCACGAGCGTTATCGGCAGACGGCGGCCGTACTCGAAGCTGATCGTTCCCTTTCCCGTAACGAGATCGCCGAGCTCCTCGCGGTGAGCGTCCACCGCGGCGGGGCTCATCGGGAAGAAGCTGTAGTGCCGGTCGAACGCCATGTAGCCGGCCAGACCACGACCGTCGACAAGGAAGCCTGGCATCCCGTAGGTGATGCCCTCCTCGGCTCGGGGAGCCGCGGCCGCGATCGTCTCGCGGAGCTTCTGAAGCGGGGCGCGGCGCGCAGGGTCGAGGCTCGTGAAGTAGGCGTCGACGCTCTTCGGTTTCTCCACGGCACCGAGCTTATCCCTCCGAGTCCTCATCAGGACCATCGAAGCCGCCGAGGGCTACAGCGCCTGCCAGGAGCGCGAGTACTCGTCTCGCCCTTCGGTCTGCGTGAGCCGCACATCGTTCCCGCCGGCAGCATCCATGCGCCAGAGGTCACTCGGATCCACGACGCGGCGGGACGGCTGACCTCGGGTGAAGGCGACGAACAACCCGTCGGGCGAGAAGAGCGGCCCGTACTCGTCGCGTGTCGAGGTAGCCGTGAGGTTCGTGAGGTTGGATCCGTCGTTATCGATCGACCAGATGTCGGGGTTCCGATCGTTGCGTTGTGCACCGAAGACGATGCTCGACGCGTCGGGCGACCAGCTCGGCACGAGGAAGTAGATGGTGTTCCATCTCCTCTTGGGGACCGGGAACGTGACGACGGTCTGGCGATCCGAGCCGTCGGGCATCATCGTGAAGAGCCGCTGGGCGCCGGAGCCGAGCTCTTGTGTGGCGGCGATACGGCCGTTGAAACCCCAATCGGCGTGGCAGTCATCG
Source organism: uncultured Actinomycetes bacterium (assembly GCA_963831325.1). GTDB lineage: Bacteria > Actinomycetota > UBA4738 > UBA4738 > HRBIN12 > JAOUEA01. The sequence continues at coordinate 160,786 of CAWHQA010000004.1, read as the reverse complement.
GTGCCGCTCGAGATGCGCGTCAGCTGAGAGCCATCGATGCCAACCGTGTAGAGACGCCACCCTCGACTCTGCATCGTGCAGAACACCACCGCCGAGCCGTCGGGCGAGACGCCGACAGAGAAGATCGTGCCGCGCGGCGCCTCGGTGGCAGGCAGGACGACGGTGCGCGCCGAGGTCGCGAGATCGACGTGTACGAGGCGGCTACGCCTTCCCGGATACTCGACGATCACAGCGGCGTCGCCGGTCGCCACGTACTCGGCGTCTCCGGCCGAGATCCGCCCGATCGAGATCTTGTGGTCCCCCATGCCGTCGGGATCGATCGCTCGCACGGCAAGGATTCTGCCGAGTGTCGTGTAGGCGATGTCGCCGTTGCCACCGGGAGACGTTGCAGACGCGGTCGTCGCAAGGGCGACAGCGATGATCAGCGACATCACGCTCAGACCAACCCGACGAACCATCTGCATGCCCGTGACCTCTTTCCCCTCGGCGGTGTGGTCGAACGTAGTGGCAGGTGTGCTGCGAGTCAACGGCGCACGTTCAGTCGTACTCGTAGAAGCCGCGGCCGCTCTTCTTCCCCAGGTGTCCGGCGTCGACCATGCGCTGCAGTCGCGGGGGCGGGGCGTACCTGGGATCGCGGAACTCGCCGTGCAGCACCTCGGCGATCTGCAGCACGGTGTCGAGCCCGATGAAGTCCGCGAGGCGCAGCGGTCCCATCGGATGGTTCATGCCGAGCGTCATCGCGGTGTCGATGTCCTCGCGACTCGCGAAGCCCTCGTCGTAGAGACCGATCGCCGCGCACAGGTACGGGATCACCAGCCGGTTGACGATGAAGCCGGCGTGGTCCTTCGCCACGACCACCGTCTTGCCGAGGCGCTCGCCGAACCCGCGTGCGAACGCGATCGTCTGCTCGCTGGTCGACAGCGAGGGTGTGAGCTCCACGAGCCCCATCACCGGAGGCGGGTTGAAGAAGTGCATGCCGATCACCCGGTCGGGCCGCCCAGTGGCGGCGCCGAGCGTCGCGATCGGGATCGACGACGTGTTCGAGGCGAGCACGACGTCGTCGCGCGTGACCTCGTCGAGCCTTCGGAAGGTCTCGAGCTTGACCGCTGGATCCTCGGTCGCGGCCTCGATCACGAGGTCGACGTCGGCGAACGCGGCGACGTCGGTCGACGCCGCTGATACTGCTCAGGATCGCGTCGCGGTCCTCGGCGGAGAGCTTGCCCGCGTTCGAGCGCGCGGCCGGTCGAGGCCTCGATGCGCACGCGGCCGGCGACGCACCAGCTCATCGGTCGGCTCGAGGTAGACGACGTCGATGCCGGTGCGGGCCACGACCTCGACGATGCCCGAGCCCATGAGGCCGCAGCCCACGACACCAACGGTTCGAACGTCACTCGGTTCCACGGTCCTCCGTCCCCGCCGCTGCCAGCCTTCGATGTCGGCGCCGAGCTTACGGATGAACATGAAGTAGACACAAGCCCGCGGGCGACCATGTCCCGTCCGATGTCAGCGCTCGGCCTACAATCGTGGCGATGAGCGGTTCGCATCCTCACCGCACCGTGCGCCACGCTCGGCGTGGCCGGAGCCGGGCTCGTGCTCGGGCACTGGCTCGCCTACGCGCTCGACACGCCGCATGCGCACGCGCGCGACGAGCTGCTGCACGCCACCGGCCACGGCTACCTGCCGCTACGCGACGCAGGTCGCGCTGCTCGCGGGCGCGCATCGGGCTCGTCGGCCTGTTCCTCACCCGGCTGACCCGCCGCGGGAGACGCGGCTCGTTCGCGGGCGACGTCGTTCGGCTCGCCGGCGTGCAGTCGAGCGCCTTCGTCGCGATGGAGGTCGGCGAGCGGCTGCTGTCGGGCGCGTCGCTGCACGACCTGACGCACGGTCCCCTGCTCGTGATCGGCATCGGCGTGCAGCTCGTGATGGCGGTCGCCGGCGCGCTCGCGCTCAGGCTCACCGAGCGCGCCGCCGAGGTCGCCGAGTCGCTCGGCCGCGCGCCCGCGGTGTCATCCGCTCCTTCGCTCGTGATCGCCACGCCGCTCGCGGCGGCGGTCATGCCGCGATGCGGCCCGTCGATGCGAGCGACCGCGAGCCGCGCCCCTCCCTCCCTTCCCTGAACGACACTCCGTAACTGCATCGCCTTCCGCGCCCGCGTCTCTCGGGCCAGGCGCAGGCGGTGCACGGATCAGGGAAGGAGCATCCCATGCGTCGTTCCACCTTCGCGGCGCGCCGCGCTCGGCGCGGCCGTCTGCCGGTCTGATCGTGCTGCCGGCCGCGCCCGCGTTCGCCCACGGCGAGGCCGGCGAGGGCGACCTCGTCCTCACGATCGGCTTCGCCGACGAGCCGGCCTTCGCCGGCCAGCCCAACGCCGTGCAGCTGCGTCGTCGAGCACGACGGCGAGCCCGTCACCGACCTGAAGCCCGGCGACGTGCAGGTCGAGATCACCTTCGGCGACGAGACGAGCGAGCCCATGGACATGGAGCCGGCGTTCTTCTTCGAGGGCGGCCAGCTCGTGTTCGGCGAGGCGGGCGACTACCACGCCGACTTCGTGCCGTCGCAGCCCGGCAAGTACACGTTCCACTTCACCGGCACGATCGACGGCGAGAGAGGTCGACGAGGAGATGACCTCCGGCCCCGAGCACCTTCTCGGCCGTCGAGGACGCTGGCCGCCGATGTCGTTCCCGGCGGTCGACGCGCCGTCGAACGAGGAGCTCGCCACGCGCATCGACGAGGAGAGCGACGCAGCAGCGGCCGACGGGGTCGCCGCAGCCGAGGCCGCCGCCGCATCGGCCGAGGATGCCGCGTCGAGCGCGCGCACGGTCGGCATGGTCGGCATCGTGCTCGGCGCGATCGGCATCATCGTCGCGATCGCCGCGCTGGCGATGGCGCGTCGGAAGCCGCAGGAGGACCCGAGGCCACGGCGATGCTCGCCCATCGCGGGTGCGGTCGACGAGTCGCTCTCGGTCGTGCTGCTGTTCGGCGCGCTCTGGGTCGGGTGGGTGGGGTGGTCCCGCCTCAAGGGGAAGGGGTTCCCCCGCCTGCCCGCCTGGGCCGGCCCGGGGCTGCTCGTCGGCCGCGGCGGCGCTCGTCGTCGTCGGCCGCGGTCGTCCCGAGGGCGATGTTCCCGCCGCGCACGCCGGCGGATCGCCGGTCTCGGCGCGGTCGAGCCGGGGCCTCGGCCGTCGTCGACCGCGACCCTGTCGTTCGCGATCCCGGCCGACGGCCAGGTCGTGGCGGCCGACGAGGTCGAGGTCGTGCTCGATCTGCAGGGAGGACGCATCGTCGAGGACACGAGCACGCGAGCTCACGCCCGACACCGGGCCACGTGCACCTCGTGCTCGACGGTGCAGCTCGTCTCGATGACCTACGGGCTCGTGCAGGTCGTCGACCTGCGGGGACCTCGCCGGGGTCCATACCCTGCAGGCCGAGTACGTGGCCGCCGATCACGCCCCGTTCGACCCGAGGGTCACGGCGGCCGTGCGGTTCGAGACGGAGGCTCCATGAGCGCCCGTCAGGTTCGGCCTTCGGAGCGCCATCGCATCGGGCGCAGTGTGCGCGATCGGCGTCAGCGATGCTGTTCGCGCTCGCGACCGCCGCGTCGGCGCATGCGGCGTTCGAGTCCTCCGACCCCGCCGACGGCAGGTGCTCGCGACCGCCCCGGCCTCGATCACGATGTCGTTCACCGAACCGCCCGACCCCGACCTGTCGTCGGTGACCGTGCTCGACGCCAGCGGCACCGACGATCGAGACGGGACCGCTGCAGCGAGGCTCAGCGCCGCGATCCCTCGAGGTCGCGCTGCCGAGCGACCTCGGCGACGGCGTCTACACCGTCTCGTGGGTCGTCGTCTCCGACCGCCGACGGCCATCTCACCGCGGGCGTCTTCGCGTTCGGCGTCGGCGCGACCTCGGCGAGGTCGCCGCCGCGCCCGAGGCCGCCGCCCCGTCGACCCCCGCCCCATCGCCGCTCGCGGTCGCGGGCAAGGTGCTGCTCTACGCCGGCCTCGCGCTCGCGGTGGGAGCGGCGGTCACGAGCCTCGCGGCGTTCGGCGGCGTGGTGCCTGCCCGACGCGTGCTGCTGCCGCTCGCGGGCGCGGCGGCGCTCGTGGGCGCGATCGCGATGACGATCGCGGAAGCCGACGTCGTCGGCGCGTCGGTCGGCGACCTGCTCGCGTCGGCGGCCGGTCGCTCCTACGTCTGGCTGCTCGCCACCGCCGCGGCTCACGTTCGTCGCGTCGCTGATCGCATCTGCGGGCGTTTCGAGGTCGGCGAGCCGCTCCGCCGGCCGCGCTCCCCTGGTCGCCATCGGCATCGCCGCGGCGACGCGATGCTCGTGCGCGCCACGAGCGGCCATGCGGCGGCGCTCGTGCCCGCGTGGCCGGCGGAGATCGCGCAGTTCGTGCACTTCCTGGCGATCGGGGTGTGGATCGGCGGCCTCGTGCCGCTGCTGCTGCTCGTGCGCGAGCGCAGCGTCGCCGGCGAGCCTCCGCTCCGGTCGCCGAGGCGACGCGGTTCTCGCGCATCGCGGGCTGGGCGCTGCTCGCGGTCGTGCTCACCGGCATGGCGCGCACCGTCGGGGAGGCCGGTGGCATCGGCGACGTGCGCGCGATGCTCACCGAGCACGAGCTACGGCACGGCCCTGCATCGTGAAGGTCGCGCTCGCAGCCGCTGCTCATCGGCGCTCGGCGCGTTCAACCGCCGCCGGTCGATCCCGCGCCTCGCGACCGACGGCACGCTGCTGCGGCAGGTGCGTCGCGATCGAGATCGTCGCCGCGCTCGGCGTCTTCGGGCTCACCGGAACACTCACGAGCCTCAACCCCGACGGGCAGAACGCCCGGCCGGCCCGGCCCGAGGCACCATCGATCGCCGCGTCGGGCGCCGACTTCGCCACCACGACGCGGGTCACGCTCACTGCGTCACCCGGCGGCGCCGGCCCGAATACGTTCGAGGCGAGCATCGTCGACTACGACGACGGCACGCCCATCGAAGCCGATGAGGTGACCGTGCTGATGTCGGCGATCGGACGTCCGGAGATCGAGCCGGCCACGCTTCCTCTCGAGCCGAGGGGATCTCCCACGATGGCGGGCCGCGACCTGGACGGGCGCCGGCACGCAGCTCTCGCTCGCCGGAGCGTGGGACGCCGGTGGTCCAGGTGCGATCCGGGGCGCGCACGACCGAGGTGCCGCTCGTCCTCGTCACGCGCGCCCCCCCGACGACCTCGACCGTCGCCCAGGGCAGCCGGGGCTGCCCGACATCGAGACGTTCACGCTCGTCGACGGGCGAGCAGCTGCAGGTCTACCTCGACCCCGGCGCGGCCGGCGCGAACGAGTTCCACGTGACGGCGTTCGACCGCAAGGGCGACGAGCTTCCCGCTCTCCGGGCTCGTGGTCGTCGCGGTCGGGCCCGAGGGGCAGGGCGAGGCGCTCGACGTCACGCGCCTCACCCCGGGCACTTCGCGGCCTCCGGCCGAGGTCGACGCCGGACGGTGGCGGTTCGAGGTGGTCGCCACCACCGAAGGCGGTACCGTGCTGCAGGCGATCCACGAACAGGAGATCGAACCGTGAACGAGGCCGAACGATGAACCGCCGCTCGATCGCGCGAACCGCGCGATCGCTCGCGCCTTCGCCGTCGTCCTCGCACTCGTCACAACCGGGTGCGGGGGCAGCGACGAGCGACGGCGGTTCGCCCTCGACGCCGACGGCGCCCACTGTGGCAGCCGAACGGCCGACGAGCACGGGCGTGCTCACGATCGTGAGCCCCGAGAACGGCGATCGGGTCGCGGGCGACACCGCGCAGCTCGAGGTCGACCTGCGAGGGCGCCGAGATCGTCGAGCAGACCTCGACCGACCTCCGGCCCGACAGGGTCATCTGCACGTGATGCTCGACGGCGCGCTCGTCTCGATGACCTCGGGTACGTCGCAGCCGCTGACCGATCTCACACCCGGCGAGCACCTGCTGCAGGTGGAGTTCGTCGCCAACGACCACGCGCCGTTCGACCCGAGGGTGCTGGCCGCCGTCTCCTTCGAGGCGAAGCCGTGAGCCGGTCGCAGCGCGCGGCTTCGCGAACGCCGACATCGCGACGCTCGGCCTGGTCGCCGCCGGCGTGGCGCTGCTTGCTCGTGCGCACGTGGCTCCCGTCGCTCGGCGCAACCGGGCGCGTCGCGGCCTCACCGTGACCCTGGTCGCGATCCTCGCCGGGTCGCTGCTGGTGCCTGTCTGCACGAGGCGACGCGCGACTTCACCCCGCTCTCGTGCTCGGAGTCGGCCTCGCCGCTATCGCGCTCGCTCTCTCGACAGGCGGACGCCCCGTGCGCCTCCCCGCTCGTCGCCTGGGCCCTGCCGCTCACCCTGCTCGCCGCCGTCGCCGAGGAAGCGCTGTTCCGCAGGGCGGCGTACGGGGCGCTCGAACGACGCGGGGCCGTCGTGGCCATCGGCGTGACCGCGCTGGCGTTCGCCCTCGTGCACGTGCCGCTCTACGGCGTGGCGGTCTTCCCCGTCGATCTCGGTGCCGGGCTGCTGCTCTCGTGGCAGCGCTGGGCATCGGGAAGCTGGACCGTTCCCGCGGCGACGCACGCAGCCGCCAACGTGGTGATGACGGTGCTGCGATGAGGCGCCGGCTCGCCCTGCTGGCCGCGGCGGCGCTGACGCTTCAGTCGCGTGCTCGGCGAGCCCGGGCGACGAGGCGATCCGAGTCGGGCGCGATCTATCCGCTGTCCGGCTCGCAGGGCCAGGGCGGCATCGACGAGCACCGAGGCGCGCTGCTCGCGGCGGAGCTCGTGAACGCCGACGGCGGCATCGACGGCCGCACGATCGAGATCGTCTCGACCGACGTCTCGGCAGCCGAGGCGGCGCCGGGCGCCATCGAGGGTCTCGGCGCCGACGGCATCGAGGTCGTGATCGGCAGCTACGGAAGCACGATCTCGGCGCCTGCGTCGGAGACCGCCGCCGCGAACGGCATGCTCTTCTGGGAGACGGGCGCCGTCGGCATGCTGAGCGCGCGGTCCGAACAGGGGGTGCGCACGTTCCGCATGCCGCCGACCGGCGCGGTGCTCGGCCGCAACGCGATCGCGTTCATGAACGGTCCCCTCGCCGAGCGTTCGGGCGCGACCCTGACGAACTGCGGTACGCGATCTCGTTCGTCGACGACGTCTACGGCCGGTCGGTCGCGGGCGGCGCCTCGCAGGCCGCGCGCGAGCTCGGCCTCGATGTCGTCGGCAGCTTCGGGTACGACCTGCGTACGGTCGACTACGACGCGCTCGCTCTGCGCATCGACGTTCCGGCGCCGACGTGCTCTTCGTCTCTGCCTACCTCGTCGACGCGATCGGTCTGCGCCGGGCACTCGTTCGCAACGACGTCGACCTGCTTGCGAGCATCGGCACCTCCTCGTCGTACTGCATGCCGGAGTTCGGTGCGGCCCTCGGCCAGGGCGCCGTTGGGCTCTTCGCCTCGGACAAGCCCAGCGGCGACGCGATCGACCCTTCCACGCTGCGGCCCGAGGGCGCCGATCTCCTCGCACGAGCGCGCACCGCCTACGACGAGCGCTGGCACGAGGAGATGAGCCCGGCAGCGCTCGCGGGTTTCTCCGCCGCGTGGGCGCTGTTCGCCGAGATCATGCCCACAGCCGCCGGGCCCTCTCCCGAGGCGATCGCCGACGCGGCGCTCGCGATCGACCTTCCCGCTGGGAAGCCTGCCCAACGGCAGCGGCCTGCGTTTCGGTGAGCCGGGCACCGCCACGGCCGGCGACAACGTCGCCGCCGCGGCCGTCATCTGGGAATGGATGGTCCCCGGTGAGCACATGGTCGTGTGGCCCCCTTAGCTCGCGACCCACGAGGTGCTGCCCATGGACATCGCGCCGTGACCTTCGATCCCGGCGTGAGGCGGGTGAACCGTGACGCCCGGCGCGCGTTGATCGCAGGGCTCGTCGTGGTGGTGACCTACGCGGCGCTGGCCGCCTGGTCGGGGTCGCTCTCGCCGCTGGCCCGAGGGCCCCTGCTCGACGGTGTCGGCCCCGTGGACTACCGGTGGGTCTCGCCGCCGCCGGAGCTCGAGTCCACGAACAAGGAACCGAGCTCGGACCGGTTCAAGCTTCCGCTGCGCAAGGGCGAGGTGGGCACGCAGGTGCTGTTCACCGACGACAACCAGATCGTAGTGGTCATCGACGATGGCTCGATCGTGGCGCCCGTGACGGAGCAGGTCGGTCGAGCTGGTGGTGGAGCCGGTCGATCCCGCCGAGCTCGCACCGCCGGGCGGCGACCTCGCGGCCTTCGGCAACGCCTATCGGGTCAGCGCGACATCACTCCCCTCGGGGGACCGCATCCGCAGCTTCGATCGGCCGATCCAGGCGATCCTCGCGTACCCGGCGACCTCGACGCTGCATGCGAACATCCACGAGCTGCTCTTCTCGTCGGACGGCGAGACCTGGGAGTCGCTCGAGACGACCGACACACCCGGCCAGCAGCAAGCGGAAGCCGACCTGCCCGGTCTCGGGCTACGTCGTGGTTGCGGGCGTGCCGGCGCCGGTCTCACCGAGCCCGTCCGGGACGGGATCGGGCGGGGGTCGGAACGCCGCCACTCGCCGTCGCGCTCTTGGTCGCCGCGGGGGTCGTGTTCGTGATCGGGCTCGGTCTGCTGATCAGGAGCCGCGGCGCGAGCTAGTCCAGCATGGACTAGCGTGTCCGGATCGGGTCAGCCGCAGGCCGCGACGAGCAGCGGGTACGGGTTGATCGCGTCGTCGATGATCGAGTAGCCGTAGTAGCTCGCGGGCCAGCTCGAGGGCATCACGTTCGGGCCGGAACTCGAAGTGGTTGTGGTTCGTCTCGCCGCCCGCGAGGCCCGTGCTGCCGACGTAGCCGATCACGTCGCCGGCCTGCACCGGCCCGAGCTTCGCGATCGAGGTCATGTGGGCGTTGTAGGTCGCCCCGTACTGACCCTCACGTAGACGGCGGTGCCGCCGTAGATGTTCGTGGCGTCGCTCGCCACGCCGTCGAACGTCGCTCGGATCGGCGTGCCCATGCGGCGCGACGATGTCGACGCCCTTGTGCAGGTGGTAGCCACCTACGTAGCGGGGCGCGCCGAACCCGTCGCCGAACCCTCGCGGCTGGTCCACGGGACACGCATCGAACACGCCCTGCCACGCTTCGGGCAGCGCCACCGACCATGGCCGCCGTATCCGGTCGCGGCGAGCTCGAGCCTGCCACTCCTGGTAGGCCTTCTTCGGCCGCCTTCTCGTCGGCCTTCGCACCGGCGAGCGACGACTCGACGTTCGCGAGCACGGCCTGCTGCGCCTCGAGCTCGGCCTGCACCTCGTCCTGCAGCGCCTGGGCCTTGGCCTGCTCGCGGCGCGCCTCCGACTGCAGCTCCTCGAGGCGATCCTCGGCCGCGATGAGCTCGTTCCGCACGTTCAAGACCTCCTGCGCGAGATCGGCGTCGTCCTGCTGCACGACGTCGACGAACTCGATGCGGTCGGACAGATCCGACAGCGACGTCGCGCCGAGGTAGAACCCGACGTCGGACGCCGGCCCTTCCATGAACACCTCGGCCGCGCGCTCGTTGAGCCGGAGCTCGATGCGGGCGAAGCGAGCCTCGGCCTCGTCGCGCTCCTCGCGAGTGGCCTGCAGGTTCGCCGTGACCTCCTCGAGCCGGCCGGTCGCGTCCTCGAGCCGAAGCAGCGCGTCGGCGAGGCGGGCCTCGATCGTCGAGAGCTCGCCCTGGGCGGCCGAGAGCTGCGCCTCGACCTCACGCCGCTGCTGGCGGGCTTCCTGCAGCTCGTCCTTGGGGTCGGCGAACCCGCTCGTGGCGGCCACCGCGACCAGGGCGACGAGCGCGGTCGAGACCGCGACGACGCGAAACGCCACGGGGAAGCGGGGGGAAGGGGAGTGCGTTCTCGTCATGTGTGAGCGTCTACCCATACCGGACCGAGGGAAGGGTTGGCAACCGGCCCGATGCCCTCACAGGCTCCCCCGGGATCGAGGCCGATGCAACCATCCTCGGGCCGGACTCGCCGTGCCCTTGAGCTTCCCAAGGCCTCCCCGGGCAGATCTTCGACCTATCGGCGCAGGTCGGAGGCGAGATCCGGCTCACGCAGGGCCTGCATCCAGTGGTGGCGTTCGAGCATATCCCGGGCCTCGTGCATGGCTTCCTCTCCCCCGGCATCGCCGGCTCCGAAGAGCCGGCCCGCCCACCAGACCTGGGCGGCGTGCACGTTCGCCTCCGTCGCCGGGGCCCGCCTCCGCCTCGATCGCGATCCTCGCCTTCGCGCGGGCGGTTGCCTCGTCGCCTTCCACGAGCGCCACCACGCATTCGGCCGTGAGCAACGCGGTCGAGCGCGCCGGCGTCGCCGTCGGCCAGCTGCGCGGACGGGTCCGTAGAGCACCTGGCGCGCAGCCGACGGATCGCCTCGCACGGCGAGGATGCGCGCGAGCTCGGCCGCGATCCAGGTCACGAGCGCCCGCTCCTGCAGGTCGCGGCAGAGCACGAACGCCTCGCGCAGGTCGGTCTCGGCCTCCTCGAGCCGGCCGGCCATGCGGTAGATCGAGCCTCGGTTGCCGAGCGCGCTCGCGAGCTCCCACCGCGCGCCCAGCTCGCGGAACGTGCGGATCGCGGCGTCGGCATGTTCGAGCGCCTCGTCGAGGCGCAGCGAGGCGGCGGAGCGATGCCGCGACGGTCTCGTCGCGCGACGGCCGCCGTGAACGCCTGGCCGGCGTCCTCCCCCACGGCGAGCGCCTCGATGCCCGACGCGCAGCGCCTCCTCCTCGTCCCCGACGGGCGAGATCACGTTGGCGATGCCGACGAGCGATCGCGACTCGGCCCAGGCGTCGCCTCCGTCGGCCGATCGCGCGGCCTCGAGCGCCTCGCGGAACATCGCCTCGGCCTTCGAGCAGGTCGTTCGCCCAGAACGGCACCCACCCGGCCATGAGCAGCGTGCGGGCGAGCACGCGCGGCTCCCCGAGCCGTCGGGCGGCCTGGAGCGAGCGCTCGAACAGCGCGGAGGCGGCATCGGCGTCACCGCCGATCGTGAGCGTGATGTCGGCCAGGAACCGCGAGGCGTGCGCGCACACACGATCGCTCGACTCGCCGCCGAGCGCGAGCGCCCGGTGCAGGGCCGCACCCGCCGGCGTCGAACTCACCGAGCCAGTACCGGGCCTCGCCGAGCACGCTCAGGATCCATGCTTCGCGGTCGCCTCCAGCGATCATCGGGTCCGGCCATGACCAAGGCGCGCTCGTACAGGTCGGCGGCCGAGCGCGACTCGATCGCGGCGCCGCGCGATGTCGCCGGCGTGCGCGAGCGCATCGACGCCGCGCTCGGCCAGGGTGCGGTCGCCCGGATTGAGGTCGAGCGCTGCCTGTGCAGCCTGTTCGAGATGGAACGCCACCGTGCGCGGGTAACGATCGGTCGTCGCCCTCCGAGAGCTTGTTCGCCACGCGCAGGTGCAGCCGCTGGCGTTCCCGCTTGGCGAGCGAGTCGTAGGCGACGTCGCGCAGCACGTCGGAGCCGAACCGCCACACGCCGGGACGGTCCTCGTCGCGCATCAGCAGCTCGTCGTCCTCGGCCTCGTCGAGCAGCTCCTGGCGGGGTTCGACCAGCAGCGACAGCTCGTCGAGGTCGAAGCGCCCCTGAGGGAAGACCGATGCACGCCGCACCAGCTCGCGCGCCGCCGGCGAGAGCTGGTCGATGCGCGCCGCGATCACCGCCTGCACGGTGGCCGGCAGCAGCCGTCCGCTCGGCGCGGGCCCCCACGGAGGCAGGTCGCGTTCCTCTCGCCGCAGCATGCCGACGATCTCCACGATGAAGAACGGGTTGCCGCCCGGCGTGCTGCGCGACGCGCTCGGCGTCGTCGTAGCGCAGGCCGCCGGCCTCCATCGCGAGCTCGGCGGCGTGGCCGAGCGTGAGCGGCTCGACCCACAGCGTCACGTTGTCGGCGATGCCGCCGGCCCAGCTCGGCCGCTGCTCCAGGAACTCCCATCGCGCGACGCAGAGCACCATGAGCGGCACCTTGCGGGCTTCCTTCACGAGCTGCTCGATCAGGTCGAGCAGCACCGGGTCGGCTTCGTGCAGATCCTCGAAGACGAGCACGACCGGGCCGCGCGAGGCGAGGCCGGCGAGCACGCTCAGCAGACCGCGGCGCACCTCGGCGGCGTGGTAGCGCTGATCCTCGCGGTCGGCGTCGATGCCGAGCGCCATCGCGAGCCGCCGCGCGGCCTCGTCGACGTCGTCGCCCTCGACCCACTCGCCCACGAACGAACGCAGGCGATCGTGCACCTCGTCGTCCGGGGCGCTGCGGTCGGCGCCGATCTCACGGTAGACCATCTGCGCGAGCGGCCAGAACGTGACCTCTTCCTCGAAGACGCTCGAGCGTCCGGCGAGCACGCGCACCCCCTCGGGCAGGCCGGCGAGGAACTCCTCGACGACGCGGGTCTTGCCGATGCCGGGCTCGCCGAGCAGCGTGACGAGGTGGGCGCGCTCGCGCACGCGCACCCGCTCGAACGTGTCCGTGAGCAGGGCGAGCTCGCGCCGGCGGTTCACGAGCGAGATCGAACGGCGCGTCTGCGGCCCGACGACGCCGAGTGCCTCCCACACCGGCATCGCCTCGTCGAATCCCTTCGCTTCGATCAGGCGGCGCTCGCCGAGCTCGATCGCGTCGCCGACGAGCAGGCGCGTGCGTTCGCCCACGAGCACCTCGCCAGGCCGGGCCGCCTGCTGCAGGCGTGCGCCGATGTTGACCTCGGCGCCGATCACGATGTTGCGGTCGCTCGCGGTGCCCACCGCCACCGGCCCGGTGTTCACGCCGACCCGCACGCCGCACGGGCACCGGCAGCTCCAGCCGGGCGCCGATGCGGCCTGCGCGCTCCACGATCGCGAGCCCGGCTCGCACGCCACGCTCGGCATCGTCGTCGTGCAGCATCGGGATGCCGAACACGCCCAGCACCGCGTCGCCGATGAAGCCTTCTGCCCGCCCGCCGAGCGACGTGATCTCGTCGGTCACCATGCCGTGGAAGGCCGCGAGCACGTCGCGGAACCGTTCGGGATCGAGCGTGGCGGCGAGCTCGGTCGACCCGGCCAGGTCGGCGAAGACCACCGTGACGACACGTCGCTCCGACGCGGCCGGCACCGCGACCGGCGCGCCGCAGTTCGGGCAGAAGTTGGCACGCGGCGGCAGAGCCCGTCCACATCGAGGACAGGGCTCCAGGGCCGGCTCTGCATCGGCCTGGGGGCGCTCCAAGGCGGGCTCCGAGCTCATGTCAGGTACTCGATCAACTGAACGGGGTTGCCGTCGGGGTCCCTCACGGTCGCGAAACGCGCGAGCCCCTCGACCTCCCCGACGTGCTCGTCGACATCTGCGCCGCGCTGACGGAGCGCGATGCGAGCGTCGTCGAGATCGCCGACCCGGAAGACCACCGTGCCGCTCGTGGGGGTCGGATCGGCGGTCCCGTGCAGGGCGAGACGCACCGGGCCGGCATCGAGCTCGGCCCACTCGTCGCCGTTGCGCCGCACGAGCGGAAGCTCCAGCACGTCGCGGTAGAACGATACGGCGACGTCCATGTCGCGCACCCAGTAATAGATGTGGTCGATCTCGCCGATCATGGCGGGTCAGCCCCGTCCGAGGATGCGGGCCTTCTGCGACTGGAACTCTTCCTCGGTCAGGACCCCACGAGCGCGAAGGTCGGCGATCCGCTCGAGCTCGGTCGTGACCGACGGTGAGAGCGGAGACGTGGTGGGGCTGTCGGGGCGAGACGGGGGGCGGGCGTCCGGATCGGTGTCGACATCCGGTGCGGATATCGAACGGCGACCGGAACGCTGCTGGTTGAGCTCCCCCTGATGGAAGATCGTCCGCTGCACATCCTCCGGCCGGCGGATGTTGTCGAACGAGTTCGTGCCGCTCGTGCTCGCCGACTGGATCAACAGCGTGCCGGCGCCGACGATGCGATCGAAGATGCCCTGCTCGAACCGGACGTCGTTCACCTGCTCGAGCGGGATCTCCATCGAGCGTTTGGCGATGAATCCCTCGCGGCTGATCACCCGGTCGGTCGAGACGACGAAGATCGAGGTCCACCACGCCACCACCTTGGGCACGACGTACCCCAGCATCAATGCGAGCCACGCGGCCCACGCGATCCAGACGGGAAGGCCGTCGACACGGCCGTTGACCCAGACGGCGACCGCCGTGGCGAGGATCGCGACGATCGCGGGCGCAACCAGCGACACAGGATGTGGTCGCAGCTCCAGCACGACGTCTTCTCCCGGGATCAGCAGCTTGCGAGGGAACATGGCGAGACGCTAGCCGAGGCTCAGCCGACCGGCAAACATGGCGCTTCCGGTCGAGCGAGCGCAATGTTCAGCGGAGGTGCTCGACCTCGTCGGACGCAACCGCGGCGGGACCGTCGGTCGTTTCGAGGACCAGCCGTCCGGAAGTGTCGACCGCGACCGCGACACCTTCCCGGCGAACGCCATCGGTGCCGACGGCAGCGACCGGGCGACCCAGCGTGCAGGAGACCCCCGACCATCGCGACACGACCTCGGCGGCGAGCTTCGCGGGTGGGGCGTGATAGCCGTGTCGGAACCGCGACAGGAATCCGCCGAGCAGCGCCTCGCGATCGACGTCGTTCCCCAAGCCGACGGTGCCATCGATCCCTGGGTCCGCCAGGTTCAGCCCCGATCCGAGCACGACCCAATGGACCTCGTCACCCGTCACCGACGACTCAGCGAGCACTCCCCCGACCTTGGCGTCACCGACCAAGAGATCGTTGGGCCATTTGCATTGGACCTCGAGACCGCTGACCTCGGTTGCGACCTCCGCCCACGCGGCGCCGGCGAGCAGGGTGAGGAGCCCGAGATCTTCCGGCAGCATGGCCGGACGAAGCACGAGCGACGTCATGAGCGATCCGCCCGGCCGATCGACCCACGCTCGTCCCAGGCGACCGCGCCCGGCCGTCTGGTGACCGGCGCCCACCAGGGTCCACTCGGGTGCCCCGTCGTCGGCGAGCCGCGCCGCGACGGCGTTCGTCGACCCGGTAACCTCCTGCCAGTGTGCGGGCGCGGACAGACCAGCCAGTTGCAAGGCTCGCTCCAGCTCCGTCGACGTCATCTTCCTCGCTTCCAGGCGGATCGGTCTTCAGGCAGGTCGGTCGTCAGGCCGAGGTTTGACTCCCTCGGCGAGCCCGGAGAGTATCGCGGGCGGGCCGAGGGGTCCGTCGGGGACCAGCCCATGAGGCAGCCATGAAGCCCAAGGTGTTGATCGCGAACCGCGGCGAGATCGCCGTGCGCATCATGCGCACGTGCCGAGAGCTCGGCAC
Source organism: uncultured Actinomycetes bacterium (assembly GCA_963831325.1). Classification (GTDB taxonomy): domain Bacteria; phylum Actinomycetota; class UBA4738; order UBA4738; family HRBIN12; genus JAOUEA01. Next base: position 145,498 of record CAWHQA010000004.1, on the reverse strand, counting down.
CCCCAGCGTGGCCGTGTACTCCGACGCCGATCGAGATTCCTTGCATGTGGAGATGGCCGATCAGGCGTTCCGGATCGGGCCCGCGCAGGCATCGGCGTCGTATCTATCGATCGAGGCGATCCTCGAGGTCGCGCGCCGGTCGAAGGCCACCATGGTGCATCCGGGCTACGGCTTCCTGTCGGAACGGCCACAGTTCGCACAAGCGGTCGGCGACGCAGGCATGACCTTCGTCGGGCCATCGCCGCAGGCGATCGAGATCATGGGCGACAAGGCCGCAGCTCGCCGGGCGGCCGACGCGAGCGGCATGCCGGTCGTGCCCGGCACACCCGAGCCCGTCGACGCGAAACAAGCTCGCAAGCAGGCCGAGCGCATCGGCTTCCCATTGCTCGTGAAGGCCGCGTTCGGCGGGGGCGGCAAGGGCATGCACATCGTGCGCGACGCCGGCCACCTCGAGGAAGCGCTGAAGCGCGGCGCCCGGGAGGCGCAGTCGTACTTCGGGCGGCCGGAGGTCTTCCTCGAGCGCTACGTGGATCGCGCGCGCCACGTCGAAGCGCAGATCCTCGCCGACACCCAAGGCACCATCATGTTCCTCGGCGAGCGCGACTGCACGGTGCAACGGCGACACCAGAAGCTGATCGAGGAGACCCCGTCGACCGCGATCGACGACGCGATGCGCCAACGCCTGGCCGACGCAACGATCACGCTCGCTCGCGAGACCGGCTACGTGAACGCCGGCACGATCGAGTGCATCGTTGACGAGGACGGCGACTTCTATTTCCTGGAGATGAACACGCGTCTCCAGGTGGAGCACACGGTCACCGAGATGGTCACCGGTCTCGACCTCGTCGCTCTGCAGATCGGCATCGCGATGGGCGAGTCGGTGGCCGACCTCACGGTCTCGCCCCGGGGAGCCGCGATCGAATGCCGCATCAACGCCGAGGATCCGGGACGCAACTTCATGCCCGGGCCGGGGCGCATCACGCGCTACCAAGAGCCGGCCGGTCCGTTCGTCCGTGTCGACGCCGGGTTCGGACAAGGGCGGGAGATCCCCGGCGACTACGACTCGATGTTCGCGAAGCTCGTCGTGTCCGGCACCGATCGCGAACAGGCCCGGCGGCGCATGCTCCGGGCCCTCGGCGAGTACACCGTCGAAGGCGTACCCACCACGATCCCCGCGCATCGGTGGATGCTCGAGTCCAAGGAATTCAAGACCGGCACGCACACCACCACCTGGGCCGAGCATGCGCTCGCCGAGGCCGACTTCCCGGCACATCCCGAGCTCGGACAGCAAGGCCCGCACGGACGCGAGGGAAGGCCGGCCGACATCCTCGTCGAGGTCGACGGCCGCCGCGTGCCCGTGCGGGTGTTCGACGAGCGCCGCGACGTTGCACCGAAGCCACCGGAGATCCACACGGCTGCGCACCAAGAGCACGTGCACGGTGAGGTCCGAGCCGAGATGCAGGGCACGATCATCAAGGTGCTGGTGGAGAAAGGGCAGGACATCCGCGCGGGGGAGGTGATCTGCATCCTCGAGGCGATGAAGATGGAGAATCACATCGCTGCGACGCGTGACGGGGAGGTCACCGATCTCCCGATCCGCGCCGGCCAGGTCGTGCAGACCGGTCAGGTGCTCGCGGTCATCGACTGAGCCGCTCGCGCTCGTCGCCCGAACACAGCCCCGCCCTCGATCACATCGGTTCGCCGACGAACCTCGCGACCGCCTCGAGAAAGAGCTCGGTCTCTTCGACGAACGTCATGTGGCCGCTCCCGTCGAAGACCACGAGCTGCGCATCGGCGATACCGCTCGCCGTGACCTCTGCCGCCTCCACGACACACGTTCGATCGTGGAGACCGGCGAGCACCAGCACCGGGGAGGTCACCTCGTCGAGCCGTTCCTCGACCTCGATCCCTCCGTATCCGGCGGCGGCGAAGTGGCGGAGCACGTCCGGTTGGTAGACCGTCTCGGCCGTGCGCTCCAGGTAGTCATCGATGCGCGGGTCGAGCGGGTCCGCGAAATGGAACGGGAACTGGTCGCGCGTGATCTCCTCGAACCCCTCGGCGGTCGAGACGTCGGACTCCCGCGCCCACGATGCGATCACTCGATCCCGAAGCTCATCCGGCTCGAACGACTCCAGGTTGTCGTCGAGGCGATCGAGGAACCGCATCGACGGGATGACGCCCGACAGGATCGTGGCAGCGGCTGCGCCCGGGAAGTCCACCGCACTCTGCAGGGCCACGAACGCTCCGAAGGAATGCCCGAGCACGGCGTACCGGTCGAGACGCATCGCCCGTGCGAGCATGACAACGTCCTGTGCGAACCGTTCGAGCGTCCATGTCTGCTCCGGCGGTCGTTCCGACCGACCGCACGCGCGCAGGTCCACGAGCACGAGCCTGATGCCACGCTCGGTCAGTGGGTCGAGGTAGTCGGCGAACTCGTGGTGGTCGAGCCCCGGACCTCCGTGCAGCACGAGCAACGGCAGGCCATCGTCGGGACCACGCTCGACCACCCACAGCGAGGTGTCGTCGATCGGCACGAGCCGGCCGGGGCAGCTCATGCCCGCCGAGCACGGCCCGTGACCGACCGGACCGTGTTCACACTCATCACCGAATGCCCCACGCGTCGCGGCCCGTGATCCGGAACCCGCCGTCGCGAATCTTGTACCGGCGGTTGATCGAGATGATCAGCGCGGTGAGCGGTTCGGTGAGCCGGGCGTTCGCGAGTGGGCCGGCGTCGACCCATCGCATGCCCGGCACCGATGCGATCAGCTCGCCCACGAGGCGCTTCGCGTCGTCGTCGTCGGAGCAGAGCAGCGCGTCGGAGTCGACATCGCGATCGAGCGCCGCCAGCGAATGCGCCGCGACCGTGTGGAAGCCGGCCACCACCGGCACGCCCTCAGGCACGAGGGACGCCGCGAGCTCGGCGGCTGAGCCTTGCCACGGACGGATCGCCTCCCACGCCCTGCCACCCACGGCCGCCATGAGCGGACTGGTGGCGTCGAGCACGACTTGGCCTGGCTGCAGCGCCGGCGCGATAGAGCCGTAGATCTCGATCATGCCGGCGAACGGCACCGTGACGATCACGACTCCGGACCCGGCGACCCCCTCGGCGTTCTCGGCGCCGTGAACGGAGATACCCGATCCGAGCGCCTCCTTCGCCTTCGCGACAGCCTCGGCCGCCCGTTCGGAGGAGCGCGAGGCGATCGTGACGCCGTGCCCGGCTCCCAGCAGGCGCAGGGCGAACCCGAACCCTTCCGCCCCGGTGCCGCCCACGATCGTGACGTCCATGACTCGAAGCCTACGGGACGCGGCCCGGCACGCCGGTGCTAGGGTCCGCCGGCGTGGAGACCGTGACGTGGGCGATCGAGCTGGGCGTCGGCATCGCCTGCCTCGTCGTCGGGTCGTCTTTGATGCGCACCGGCCGACGGCGCATCGTCGGCACCGGCTTCCTCGTCGCGGGTCTCGCCGCCGCCGGCCATGCCACGGTGCAGCTCCTCTGACCCGCTGGAAACGGGCACGAGGATCCTCGCGAGGACCGGTAGCGCTGCTTCCTTCACGCTGCGAGGATGCAGCCGATGGCTGGTGAGGGCAGGATCGCGCGACTGCTCGGTCTCCGAGCGGGCGAAGGCAGGCCCGTCGGCCTCGCGATGACGGCATCGTTCTTCGCCTCGGCGGGCCTGATGATCGGTCAGAGCGGCATCGAAGCTCTCTTCTTCGCACGCTACGGCGTGTCGAAGCTGCCGGCGATGTACCTCGTGCTCGGTGTCACGATGTTCGTGCTGACGATCGCGTTCAGCGCGGCGCTCGGCCGCCTCGGCCGGGGTCGCGCGTGCCTGTCGGTACCGGTCGTGCTGGCGCTTGCCGCCGCGGCCGGGCGGATCGCGCTGGGCGCGAACGTCGTCTGGATCACGCAGGCCCTCTGGTTGCTCCAGGGGGCCGCACAGTTCCTGTTGAGCTTGGCGGTGTGGGGACTGGCGGGCATCATGACCGACACGCGTCAGGCCAAGCGGTTCTTCCCGTTGATCGGGGCGGGCAGCGTCTTCGGCTACGTGATCGGTGGGTTGGCGACGAAGCCACTCGCAGCGTGGATCGGCTCACCCGACCTGCTGGTTGTCTGGATCGCGACGCTCGCGGTGGTCGTGGTGACCGGAGCGAGGCTGCTCGTCCTCGGAGGCGAGGACGCGCGCGGACCTCGGCGTCGGCCTCACCGAGGCGACGCCGGCCCCTTCGGGCAGATGGTGCGCGGCTTCCGGTACGCGAGCCGCTCGACCCTGATGCGATGGATGGCGCTGGGCTCGATCCTGTTCTCGCTGCTGTTCTTCTCGCTCTACCTGCCCTTCTCACGCGCCGCCACCGCCCGTTACCCCGATCCCGACGAGCTCGCGGGCTTCTTCGGCGTCTTCTTCGGCCTGTCGACGGGCGTCGCTTTCCTTCTTTCCCTGTTCGTGACGAACCGGCTGCTCGCACGCTTCGGCGTGCCGACGGTCATGCTCGTGTTGCCGCTGATCTACGTCGCCGCGTTCGGCGTGCTGGCCATCGATCCGAGCTTCGCCTTCCTCGCCGTCTTCCGGTTCGTGCAGGTCGCGTGGATGTCCGGCGGCGCCATGAGCTCGTCGGAAGCGATCATCAACACCGTGCCGACCGACAGGCGCGACCAGACGCGTGCGTTCCTCTACGGTGGGCCGACGCAGGTGGGCACGGTGCTCGCGGGCGTGATCGCGCTCGTCGGCACCTCTCTCTCCCCGGCGATGCTCTACGGCGTCGGATTCACGAGCGCCGTGATCGCGACGGTGGCGATGCTCGGTGTCCGCCGCGCGTATCCCATCGAGCTCGTGAAGGCCCTGCGAGAGGGAAGGCCGCACGTGTTCCTCGCCGACCCTGCGAGCGCGGACCCATTCGGGCTGCAGCGATCGGATAGGTCGGCGGTGGCCGCGGCCGTGCAAGGCCTGGCCGACCTCGATCCTCGTGTGCGCCGGGTCTCCGCATTCGTTCTCGGCGATGCGGATGCCGATGATGTGGCGGCGCCCCTGCTCGCATGCCTGCGAGACGACGATGCGAGCGTCCGAGCCACCGCGATCGCGTCGCTCGCTCGAAGCTCCAGTACCGGCTCGATGCGGGCGATCGTCGAACGCGCCGGCGACCCTGATGCGAGCGTTCGGCTCGCGGCGATCGAGGCGATCGCGACGCTCGGAGACGATGCCAGCCGCGCACACGTGCTCGAAACGTCGTTGCGCGATGCCGATCCGCACGTGCGAGCGAACTCGGCGGCCGCCCTCCTCCAGCTCGGCGCGACGGAGCGGGCCACCGCGACGCTCGCCGAGCTTGCGGCCGATCCCGACGAGGGCGTGCGCAGGGCCGCGTTCCGCGCCATCGGCGGCCCTGTCGCGACGGTGTTCGACCTGGCCGAGACGGGCCTGTCGGACCCCGTGCCGATCGTGCGAGCGGAGGCCGCGGGAGCTCTGGCCAGGATCGATCATCAGCGGGCGTTGCGTGCGCTCATCGCGGCCCTCGGCGACGAGCAACGCATCGTGCGGGAAGCCGCCGCCGTTGCGCTGTCCGGCGGAGGACCGGCTGCCGGTGAGGCAGTGGTCGACGCGCTCATGTCGCCGTCACGATGGGAAGGGGCGGTCTCGGCCCTGCAGCATGTGCCGATCGACGGCAGGGCGGATCACGTGCGTCGGTTCGCCAAGGACATGGTTGAAGGAGCGATCGACAGCCACCGAGCCGCCTCGAGCGTCGAGGACCCGTCGGACGAGCGCCTCGTGCTCTTGCGGGATTCCCTGCTCGCGAGGTCGGATCGTCACGCGATGCTCGGTCTTCGAGCCGCAGCCGTGCTGGGTGGCCGGCACGCGATGTCGGTGGCACTCGAGAACCTCTCGGTCACCGATCCCGCTCAACGCGCGAACGCGCTCGAGGTGATCGAGAGCGTGGGCGCGCGCGACATCGTCGTGCCCCTGCTCTCGATGTGGGACGGCGCAGCCACCCCGTTCGATCGGCGCTCACTGCTCGAGCGCCTCGAGCGCGACCCCGACGATTGGATCCGCGCGTGCGCGAAGCTCCTCACCACACCCGAGCGCGATCCCGAAGGAGGACCGATGACACGGATGCTGACCACCATGTCGCCCATGGAGCGGGTGTTGATGTTGCGGAAGGTCTCGCTGTTCGCAGATCTCCCGCCGGCGGACCTTCAACCGATCGCTGCGATCGCCGAGGAACACGCGTTCTCCGATGGCGAGACGATCGCCGAGCAGGGCGACCAGGGTGACGCGATGCACATCATCGTGAGCGGTGAGGTCGCAGTGGTCGTGCACGGCGCCGGTCAGAGCGAGCGCGTCGTCGCTACCAGGTCGTCGGGTGAGGTCGTCGGCGAGATGGCGGTCATCACGAACGAACCGCGCATCGCGGGGCTCGTCGCGCGGGGCGACGTGCGCCTGTTGACGATCGCACGTCCGCAGTTCGAGTCGATCTTGCGGGAACGTCCAGAGACCGCGCTGGGCGTGATCCGGGTGTTGTGTCACCGACTTGCCGAGCCGTCGACATCCACCTAGCGGGTCGTCCGCCAATCGATGCCCACGATCCGCACCGGCTGAGCGATCCCCTTCAGCGAGACCTCCCGTTCCTTCGAGACCGGGAATCCGATCGGATCTCGTTCGAGCGTCTCGCATGTGATCACGATCTCTCCGGCTTCGGCGAGCGCGCCGACTCGCGCAGCCTGGTGAACGCCCAGCCCCGCGTAGTCATCGGCGATGAGGGTCGCCTCCGCGGCGTGCAGTCCGATCCGGACCTGTGGAGCGAACCCGTGCTCGTGCCTGTGCTGGGCGAGCCGTTGCTGGATCGCGACCGCGCTCGCTGCCGCAGAGCCTGCGTCCTCGAACGTCGCGAAGAACCCGTCGCCGGTCCCATGCACGACCTCGCCGTGGTTCGAGTCGATCGCCGAGCGCAGTGTCGTCGTCATGCCAACGCAGCACGTCTTCCCATGCCTCGTCACCTATCGCCTCCAGCAGGCTCGTGGAGCCGACGATGTCCGTGAACATGAACGTCCGAGCCACGCGTCGACCCGCCTCGGCGGAGCCGGCATGCATCAAGGCCACGCAGCGCTCGGTCTCGAGCGCTGCGCCGAGGCGTTCGAACGTCGAGTGCGCGGCCTGCAGCTCCAGGACAGCCGACGCCTCGTCGCCGCCGGCCCGATGAGCCATGGCCAGGTCTCGGCGTGCCTGCGCAGCCTCGAACGGCAGATCGGCTTCGGTCCACCGATCGACGGCCTGCCGGAGCTCGGCGATCCCTCCCACCGCGTCGCCCTCGTACATCAGCACGGCTCCCAGCGCCTGATGCGAACTCGCCTTCCACAGCGGGGCGTCATATGCGGACGCGATCTCGCCTAGCTCTTCAGCGGCCTCGCGCGCCTCCGACACATCATGGGAGGCCAACGCGATCTCGACACGGGCCGGAAGCAGCCGACCCCTCGTGAGTGCGATCGGCTGATCGGCGAGCGCCGCGCGGATCGACGAGCGAGCCGCGACGGATCGGCCCCGAGCGAGCTGCAAGAGTGCCATCCCCGGCTGCGCGTCGTTCCCACGCTGATGAGCCTCGGCGAACGCCTCTTCGGCGCCGTCGAGATCGCCCATCCGGAAGCGGATCTCACCGATCTCGTGGAAGCCAACACCGGCGATCGGCAGCTCCCCGAACGAGGTGAGCTCCTGCACCGCGTGACGAGCCTCTTCCTCCGCGTCGGCGAACGCACCGCGAAGACGCATGATCTCCGCCTGTCGCACCCGGCAGTGCCCTGGGAATCCGCCGATGGATTGGCGCTCGCACCACCGCTTGGTCGCCGCGGTCCATTCACCGGCTCGTCGGTAGTCCGCGAGATCACGGCATGCGACGATTGTGAAGCAGTAGACGATGCCGGTCGCGAACGGGGTGAGCTCGCCCCCGACGGCCGCCGCGGTGGCTTCGTCGATCAGCGACATGCCGCGTTCCACCTGCGCCTGGAGGATGTGCGCCATGCCCTGGCACATCAACCCGAATGCTTGCAGATCCCGATCCCCGAAGCGCGTGCCGATGTCGAGGATGGCCTCCGAATGCTGGATCAACTCCTCGACGCTGCCACTGCTCTTCGCCAAGGCAAGCTCGAGGTAGCCGTGCTCGACCCCTTCGGACTGCCCGTCGAGCAGCCGGGTTGCCCGTTGCAGCCAGCCGGCGGCCTGCGCCGGCTGCAGCCGCTCGTTCCACTGGTCGGCGAGGTGCAGTGCGACGTAGGCAGCACGCCTTGGATTCCCTTGGCCGGAGTACATGGCGTACGCTCGCTCGAGAGCGTCGATGCACTCCGCCGGATGCGCCGTCCACCACGCCGCCTCCGAGAGTTTCTCCATGTCCTCGGCCGCTATCGCTTGATCGGCTGCGGCACTCGTGAAGGCTTCGTAGGCCTCAGCCCATTGATGATCCGCGAGAGCAAGTCGAGCGCGTTCCAGCGTGGTGGTGTCCTTCACTGAGCCTCCGTACGGCATGTTCGCACGTCGCCCCACCCTGCGGAACCCGCGGTTGTGCCACCGCGCGGGAGGGACGAGACTTGCCTCATGACCACTGCTGAGACGCGATACGCGCTCGCACCTGATGGGGTACACATCGCGTATCAGGTCACAGGCGACGGCGAGATCGACCTGGTGATGATGCAGGGCACCGTCGCTCACCTCGAGATCGCGTGGGAAGACCCGAAGCTTCGACGGCTGTTCGAGCGGCTGGGATCATTCTCGCGGCTGATCCGGTTCGACCGTCGGGGAATGGGCATGTCGGACGGCCTGGATCAGCTGCCGGCGTTCGAAGCACAGGTCGAGGATTTCGCGACCGTGATGCACGCCGCGGGCTCGAAGCGCGCAGCCCTGATGGGCACGATCGACGCCGGTACGCTGGCGCTCGCGTTCGCGGCAAGGTATCCGGAGCGGGCCCGCTCGGTGATCGCGTTCGAGTCGACCCCCAGGTTCACGCGGACAGGTCAGGACGACTACGGCGTCGAGCCGGAGGTGCTGGCACGGATGGCCGCCGCGAATCACGAGATCGATATGGAGACTCACATATCCATCGTGGCCCCCGGTCGCATGGACGATCCCACCTTCCGGTCGTGGTTCCGCCGGTACAACCGCGCCGCCTCGAGCGGCATCCCGATGGAAGCGTTCATGATGATGACGATGACGTGGGACATCACGGATCTGCTCTCATCCGTCGACGTCCCCGTTCTGCTGCTGCACAAGGCCGCCCACGAGATCCTGCCGATCGCCAACGGTCGCGCGCTCGCTCGCGATCTGCCGGACGCTCGTCTGGTGGAGCTGCCGGGCACCGGCACGATCATCTTCGCGGGTGACGTCGACGAGATCGTCGACGAGATCCAAGGATTCCTCACGGGGACCCGCCCGCCACCTCGCCACGACCGGGTGCTGTCGACCGTCCTGTTCACCGACATAGTGGGCTCGACCGAGCGGGCCGCCGCACTGGGCGACCGGGAATGGCGTGAGCTGCTCGCGAGACATCACAGCGTGCTGCGTTCCTCTCTCGACCGGTTCGGCGGGCGAGAGGTGCACACAGCCGGCGACGGATTCCTCGCCACGTTCGACTCGCCGCGCCGGGCCATCGAGTGTGCGGGCGCCGCGGCGGAGGCGGTGCGCGCGATCGGCCTGGAGATCCGCGCTGGTGTGCACACCGGAGAGCTCGAGCTATCGGACGGGGACGTGCAGGGCATCGCTGTGCACATCGGCGCGCGCATCTCGGCGCTCGCCGGCGCGGGCGAAGTGTTGGTGTCGTCGACCGTGAAGGATCTCGTCACCGGCTCGGGCATGGCTTTCGAGGACCGCGGAACCCATGTGCTCAAGGGTGTGCCCGGCGAATGGCGAGTGTTCGCCGGGTACTGAGAGGTCAACCCCACACACCAGCTAATCTAGTATGGACTAGTAGCTCGGGCGATACTCGCCGAACGCCTCGCGAAGCGTGTCGCTCACCTCGCCGAGCGTCGCTCGGGCGCGCAGGGCTTCCTTCATCGGCGGCAACAGGTTGCCGGTGCCGGACGGCGATCTCGGCCACCGCGGCGAGCGCCGCGTCGACGCGCCGCCTGATCGCGATCCGCGCGCAGCGCCCGCACGCGCTCGACCTGCTTCGCGACCTCCGCCTCGGAGATGCGCTGCAGCTCGATCGGCTGCTCGTCGGCCTCGACGAACCGGTTCACGCCGACGACCACTCGCTCGCCCGATTCGATGCCCTGTTGGATGCGGAACGCGGCCTCGTGGATCTCGTCCTGGTAGAAGCCCGCCTCGATCGCGCGCACGGCGCCGCCCATCGCGTCGATCTTCTCGATGTAGTCGGTCGCGAGCCGCTCGAGCTCGTCGGTGAGCGACTCCACGTAGTACGAGCCGGCGACCGGGTCGACCGTCTCGGTCACGCCGGTCTCGTAGCCGATCACCTGCTGTGTGCGCAGCGCGATCGTGGCGCTGTGCTCGGTCGGCAGCGCGAGCGCCTCGTCGAACGAGTTCGTGTGCAGCGACTGCGTGCCGCCGAGCACCGCGGCGAGCGCCTCGAGCGCCGTGCGCACGATGTTCACCTCGGGCTGCTGCGCGGTGAGCGTCGCGCCGCCGGTCTGCGTGTGGAACCGCAGCATCCAGCTCCGCGGGTCCTCGCGCCTCGAACCGCTCGCGCATGATGCGCGCCCACATGCGCCGGGCCGCGCGGAACTTCGCGATCTCCTCGAAGAAGTGCATGTGGCAGGCGAAGAAGAACGAGAGGCGCGGCGCGAACTCGTCGATCGTCGAGCCCGGCGTCGAGCGCGGCCTGCACGTAGGCGATGCCGTCGGCGAGCGTGAACGCGATCTCCTGGGCCGCGGTCGAGCCCGCCTCGCGCATGTGGTAGCCGCTGATCGAGATCGTGTTCCAGCGGGGCACGCGCTCGCCGCAGTAGGCGAAGAGGTCGGTGATCAGGCGCATCGACGGCTCGGGCGGGTAGATGTACGTGCCGCGCGCCGCGTACTCCTTGAGGATGTCGTTCTGCACGGTGCCGCTGATGTCGGTCGACGGCACGCCCTGCTCCTCGGCGACGAGCTCGTAGAGCAGCAGCAGGATCGGCGCCGTCGCGTTGATCGTCATCGACGTCGAGACGCGATCGAGCGGGATGCCCGTCGAACAGCCGCGCCATGTCGTCGACGGAGTCGATCGCGACGCCGATCTTGCCCACCTCGCCCTCGGCCCGCGGATGGTCGGAGTCGAGGCCCATCTGCGTCGGCAGGTCGAACGCGACGCTGATGCCCGTCTGCCCCTGCGTCGAGCAGGTACCGGAAGCGCGCGTTCGTCTCGTCGGCGGTCGCCATGCCCGCGTACTGGCGCATCGTCCAGAGGCGGTGGCGGTACATCGTCGGGATACACGCCGCGCGTGAACGGGTACTCGCCCGGCTCGCCGAGGTCGCGCGCCGGGATCGAAGCCCTGCGCTTCCAGATCGTCTGCGGTGTAGACGGAGCTGCAGCTCGATGCCTGATCGGTACGGCGCTCGTCGTGTGGAACCGTCATCTTCCTCCCATGCCACCCTGCGGTTCAGCAGGTGTCCACACGGTAGTCCGAGCGCGGCATCCTCGATCTCACGCCTGCGCAGGAATCTCGACGGGATAGACGCTGTGCGACCCTGCGATGCCCTTCAGCTCCACCGTCCGAGGCTGTCACGAACCGGAACTCGCCGGTCGTGCCCGACGAGATCGTGGACGAGCGAGGAGACGACGATCTCTCCACCTCTCGCCGACGAGGCGATGCGAGCCGCGTACGCCACCGCATGCCCGAAGAAGTCGTCGGCTTCACGGAGCGCCTCGCCGACGTGCAGCCCGATCCGCACGCGCACCGGCGAGCCCGGGTCGCTGGAAGCGCTCGGCGATGCCTCGCTCGATCGCGATCGCACATCGGATGGCCGTGCGCGACGAAGGGAAGGCGAGCATGAAGCCGTCGCCCTGGTTCTTCACGACCGTGCCCCCGAATTCGGACGTCGCGTCCTGCAACACGCCGTTGTGGGCGCGCAGCACGTCGAGCCACCGCTCGTCGCCCGAGGAGGCCGTTCAGCCGTGTCGAGTCCTCGATGTCGGTGAACGCGATCGTCACGGTCCCGTCGGCGGCGGAGGTGGCCGACAGGTCCGGCCGCGAGCTCGTGACCGACTCGGCGATGTCGTCGACCGAGGTCGTCAGCAGGAAGCCGTGTTCCTCGTTCGGCGAGGGCACCGACCCGTGGCAGTGGACGATCCTCCACTCGCCGTGCTCGAGGTGCAGGACGAAGGACAGGCGGAAGTCTTGCGGCCCGTTCGGCGTCGCCCACTCCGCCCGCAGCGCCCGCCCATCCGACGCTTCCTTCCGTCATGGCGTGCACGTCACCGACCAGCGTCCAGGGGAAGCCGCCGCCCAGCTCGCGCATCTGCTGCAGCCACACCCGCGTCGATGCCTCGCCGTCCTGCCACCACTCCGCGGGATCTGACCGAACCGCTCGAATCCGGGCTCGCGTGAGAACCGGCGGCTCACGGCCTCCTCGTCCCCTTCGTGGACGGCATCGAAGAAGCGCCGGACGACGTGGCGAAGCTCCTCGGAGGCTCCATCGCAGGAAGTCTCTCGGTTCACCACGGCGGAGCGCAATCGACGTCGTGTCGCGAGCTCGACCGACGACCCACGTCCGGTTCATGGCCCGTGCCAGCGTCGAGTAGCGTGGGTCGATGGATATCGTCGACCCTCGCATCGAGGCCTACACCGCATCGCTGCACGCTCGCTACGACGAGCCGGTGCTGCTCGAGATGGAAGCCGAAGCGCGCGAGCGTCGGCTTCCCGATCGTCGGCCGGAACGTCGGCGTCACGCTGTGGATGCTCGCCGCCTCGATCGGCGCCCGACGTGTGTTCGAGCTCGGCTCGGGGTTCGGCTACTCCGCGTACTGGTTCGCGAAGGCCACCGGCGCCGAGGGCGAGATCCACCTCACCGACGGTGACGCCGCCAACGAGCGGAAGGCCGCCGACTACCTCGGGCGCGCGGGTGTCTGGGACCGCGATGACGCTACCACGTCGGCGACGCGCTCACGTCGTTCGCCGCGGTCGACGGTGAGTTCGACGTCGTCTACGACGACATCGACAAGCACGGCTATCCCGATGCCTGGCGCGCCGCGCGCGACCGGGTGCGCGTCGGCGGGCTCTACATCTGCGACAACACGCTCTGGTACGGCCGGGTGCCGCCCGACGGCGAGCCGCCAGACGAGGTCACCGAGGCGATCCGCGAGCACAACGCGATGGTCGCCGCCGACGAGCGCTACGTGACGACGATCCTGCCGATCCGCGACGGCGTGCTGGTGGCAGTGCGCCTGGCGTGACGCTTGCCGGTCATCGCCCCCGTGGTTCACGAACGCTCCAATGGGCGGCCTGCCACGACGGAGTAGACTGCGCGCCGTCCGCTGGACGCTTCGGCACGTTCGTTCGCCGGGGCGCGAGCTAGCCTGAGGGTGATCAGCCGTGGCGACCAGACTCAGCAAGAAGCAGAAGAGCGACTTCGGGACCGTCTACAAAGGTCACGAGGGTCAGTGGTCGTGGATGTTCCACCGCATCACCGGCGTCGCCGTCATCCTGTACCTGTTCGCGCACATCGTCGACACCGCCCTGGTCGGCTGGGGTCCCGAGGCCTACAACCGGGTCACCGATGCGTACAAGAATCCGGCGGTGCACGTGCTCGAGCTCGGGCTCGTCCTCGCGGTGCTCTTCCATTCGATCAACGGCATCAAGATCACGCTGATCGACTTCTTCCCGAGCCTCGCCGGCCACATCAAGGCCGTCGGCCGCACGTCGGCGCTCGTGTTCGCGATCTCGGCGCTCGTCGTCACCGCGATCATGGGCAGGCAGATCATCGACCTGTTGTGAGCGGAGCGCGCTGATGGCGACCACGATCGAACGCCCCCCCCCCCGCGACGGTGGCACGCCGCCATCCCCGCAGCGCAGCTACGCCGGTGGACGCGAGCGGCCGGTCGGCGGCTTCGAGCTCTGGATGTGGCTGTTCATGCGGATCAGCGGCATCGTGCTGCTCGTGCTCGCCGTGGGCCACACGCTGATCATGCACCTGCCCGCCAACGGTGTGGAACGCGTCGACTACAACTTCGTCGCCGACCGCTGGGCGAGTCCTCTGTGGCGCACGTGGGATTGGATGATGCTCACCCTCGCACTGATCCACGGCATCAACGGCTTGCGCAACGTCACGCTCGACTACGTGCGCTCCCCCGCGGTTCGGTTCTCGATGAACATGGTCTTCTACGTGCTCGGATTCACGCTCTTCGTGCTCGGCACCATCATCGTCGTGACGTTCACACCGGTCGCAGGGGCGTAGCGATGGCCACTAATCGCAGCCGCGTAGCGATGGCCACGGCTCGGAGCGCGTAGCGATGGCCACGACTCACACCTACGACGCCATCGTGATCGGCGCCGGCGGGGCCGGCATGCGCGCCGCGATCGAGCTGAGCGACCAGGTCCGCACCGCGGTGATCTCCAAGCTCTATCCGACCCGTTCGCACACGGGCGCGGCGCAGGGCGGCGTCTGCGCGGCGCTCGGCAACACCGAGGAAGATCACCCCGAGTGGCACGCCTTCGACACCGTGAAAGGCGGCGACTACCTCGTCGACCAGCCGGCAGCTCAGCTCATGACAGAGGAAGCGGTCGACGCGATCTACCAGCTCGAGCGGTGGGGCCTGCCGTTCAACCGCACACCCGAGGGGCGCATCGACCAGCGCCGGTTCGGCGGCCACACCGCGGAGCACGGCGAGCGTCCGGTGCGCCGCGCGTGCTACGCGGCCGACCGCACCGGCCACATGATCCTGCAGACGCTCTACCAGCAGTGCGTGAAGCGCGACGTGCGCTTCTTCAACGAGTTCTACTGCCTCGACCTGCTCCGCGACGATCGATGGCGCCGCGGCAGGCGTGGTCGCCTACGAGCTCGCGACCGGTGAGCTCCACGTCTTCCGGGCGAAGTCGATCGTGTTCGCGACGGGTGGCTACGGACGCATGTTCAGCGTGACCTCGAACGCGCATGCGCTCACCGGCGACGGCCCCGCCGTCGTCTGGCGCCGCGGCGTGCCGCTCGAGGACATGGAGATGTTCCAGTTCCACCCGACGGGCCTCGCGAAGCTCGGCGTGCTGCTCAGCGAGGCCGCGCGAGGCGAGGGCGGCATCGTGCTGAACAAGGACGGCGAGCGATTCATGGAACGCTATGCCCCCACGATCAAGGATCTCGCGCCGCGCGACATGGTGAGCCGCGCGATCTATCAGGAGATCAAGGAAGGCCGCGGCGGCGGCCCCAATGGCGACTGGGCCTTCCTCGACATCACCCACCTCGACCCGAAGGTGATCGAGGAGAAGCTTCCCGACATCACCGAGTTCGCGCGCGTCTACCTGAAGGTCGAGCCCACGAAGGAGCCGGTGCCGATCCAGCCGACGGCGCACTACGCCATGGGCGGTATCCCGACCGACGTCGACGGCCGCGTGGTCGACGGGCGCCGACGAGACGCCGATCCCGGGGCTCTACGCGGTGGGCGAGTGTGCCTGCGTGAGCGTGCATGGCGCCAACCGCCTGGGCACGAACTCGCTGCTCGACCTGGTGGTGTTCGGGCGCCGCGCCGGCGCCGATGCCGCCCGCCATGCGAAGCACTCGGAGCTTCCGACGCCCCCGAGCGTCCGACCGAGCGGACCCTCTCCTCACTGAACGCGATCCTCGGGCGGAGCGACGGTGACAACGGCGCCGACATCCGCAAGGAACTGCAAACGAGCATGTTCGACCTCGCGTTCGTGGTGCGCAGCGAGGAGAGCCTGTCGAAGATGCAGGAGATCATCGGCGGCCTGCAGGACCGCTTCGCCCGCATCGCGATCACCGACAAGGGAGCGCTCTACAACACCGACCTCATGGAAGCGGTCGAGCTCGGCTTCCTGCTCGACTGCGCCCAGGCGCTCGTCGTCAGCGCCCGAGCCCGAACCGAGAGCCGCGGCGCCCACTACCGAGACGATCATCCGCTGCGCGACGATGCGAGCTGGCTGAAGCACACGCTCGCCTACCGCAACGACGACGGCTCGATCCGGCTCGAGCACAAGCCCGTGAAGATGGGGCCCTACGTGCCGATGGAGAGGAAATACTGATGGCGACGCCGGCCGATGTGCTGCAGGAGTCCGAGGAGCGTCGGGCCGGCGGCGGCGCCCCTGGGACCGTGGAGATCACCCTGCGGATCCGCCGGTTCAACCCCGAGGTGTCGCAGGATTCCTGGTGGGACGAGTTCACGCTGCGAGCCGATCCGCTCGAACGTCTCGTCGAAGTGCTACACCAGGTCAAGTGGTACCACGACGGCACGCTGAGCTTCCGCCGGTCGTGCGCCCACGGCATCTGCGGCAGTGATGCGATGCTGATCAACGGCCGCAATGCCCTCGCATGCAAGGTACTCGTCGACGATGTGGGATCAAAGGTGACGATCGAGCCGATCCGCGGGCTGCCGGTGCTGAAGGACCTGATCGTCGACATGGACCCCTTCTTCGACGGCTACAAGTCGGTGCTGCCGTTCTTGATCAATGATTCGGGCGAACCGGAGCGTGAGCGCATCCAGTCGAGCGAAGAACGCGCGCGCTACGACGACACGACCAAATGCATCCTGTGCGCGGCGTGCACCACGTCGTGTCCGATCTTCTGGGGCGACGAGGGCTACATCGGCCCCGCGGCGATCGTGAACGCCCACCGGTTCATCTTCGACTCGCGCGACGAGGCGGGCCGCGAGCGCCTGAAGATCCTGAGCGAGAAGACCGGCGTCTTCCGGTGCCGCACGACCTTCAATTGCACGGAAGCGTGCCCTCGCGGCATCCAGGTGACGAAGGCGATCCAGGAAGTGAAGCGGTCCATCCTCTTCGACCGCTTCTGAAACACCGTCTCCCCCTACTTCCAGGGGCCGCCGTTCATGCTCCAGCAGATGGACGCGCCGCCTCCGCATCGGAACCGAATTCACATCGATGTGTATGTGCCACACGATCAGGCGGAGGCACGAGTCGCAGTGGCCATCGGCGAGGGGGGCACCTGGTCAGCGATCAGACGCCCCCATGTGGTGGACGCTGGCCGACGCCGAGGGCAACGAGGTGGACGTCGCTAGTTGGTCGGACCGCAACTGAACCAGGGCCACGCTTCCGAAGCAGGCGGTGGACTCGTACCTCTAGTCGATGTCCACGAGTCAGGCCGATCCACACTTCATCTGACGCCGAAGAGTTCGGATCCATCTTGCCGCTTCGACCGCTTGTGTTCATACATTCGACGATCTGCCTCGGCAATGAGATCGCTAGCCGAGACAGGTCGTTCGGGATCGAAGGTCGCGATCCCCATCGACATTGATACAGGGTAGAGCCGTCCAGGCAAGCGATTGGCGAAGTCAAGCGCAGCTTGAAGTCGCAAGGACGCTATGTCAGTTTGGGCAGCTGATTCTGCGGTCAGCATCACGCAGAACTCATCACCTCCGATGCGAGCGGGAACATCGGAGGAACGGAAGGTGTCGCGAAGCAGCGCCGCCGCCTCCGCGAGCATCTCGTCGCCCTGACGGTGGCCAAGCCTATCGTTCACCCCCTTCAACCCATCGATGTCGAGGAACAGGATCGACACCGCCTCGTGTTGCCTCCGAGCGAGTTCAAGCTGGTGCTCGAGCACGGGCATCAGCCCACGGCGATTCGCCAGTCCAGTAAGCGAATCGACGGTCGCGAGGTGTTCCAACTCTTCCCGCAACGTGATCGCGAGCGTTCCACTCTTGACCAGGGCTCGGCCGAGGCGTCCGATCTCGTCATTCGAATCGTCGTCTAGAGCCATGCCTTCGCCTAGCTCGAGCCGCCGGACATTTGTGTGCACACGCTCGAGTCTCCGCACTAGACGCCCATTGAAAAGAAGCACAACAAGCAGTGCGAGAGCCATACCTGAAGGCGCACCCCCAACCGCCACCAGGAGTGCGCCGCGTCGGGCTCGCTCGAGGTCACCCCGCGCCGCCACGATCCCCGCCTGCTGCTGCGTCGCCATCTTCCCGAGGAGCGCCCTGACATCATCCATCACGAGCTTTCCCCGGCGGAGAAGCCTGACCATTTTGGGGGCCTCAGTTGAGTGATCTTCGATTCCCGAGAGTAGCCGCTCCAAGATGTCGACCCGGTGCTTGGCGAGCACGCGAAGCCTGAGCATGTCGAGGTCGGACGCCGACTCACCCTCGACCCCGAGTTGCAAGAGTTGGAGATCCAGCGGGAGGGCATTCGACCCTCGCCAGTATGGATCTAGGAAATCGGACTCACTCGTCAGGAGATACCCACGGACGCCTGTCTCGACGTCCACGAGGTCATCGCGCACTCTCTGGATTCGCTCCTTCACGTAGTAGGCGTGTCCCACGCGGGCTTCCGTGTCTTCTGACTGCTTCAGTGCGCGGTAGGTCAAGGCCGTGGTGGCTCCCAACATGAGTAGGGGAACCGACATCACGATGAGCGCCTTGCTCTTGACCGAAATTCCCTTTGCCTGCACCCACAAGATGTCGGCACGCAAGCGACCGGCTTGACCTGACCGTAGCTCTCCCGAGTCTCCCGCCAACTGGGATCACGGGTCGCGCGGCAACAACACCTCCCAGCGCGATGCTTCCGTGACAAAAACCAGTGCAAGAGCCCCGACTACACGTTCTCCAACCACGGCTCTCCAGAGGCCGTGATAAACGTTGGCCGACCGCAGAAGTCGCAACGGTCGCGACCGCCTCGAGCGGCAAGCAAACACCATGCGCAGGATGAGGTGGCAGGTGTGCGAGGCGGCGTGAGGTTGTTCCCACACACGAGGCACTTTCTCGTAACCCTGGTCCTCATGAGGGACGCACTGGGAGCAGACCATGCGTAGACCTTCGAAGTCTGGCTACCGACGACGAGGACTGAGGCGACTAGGAAATGCGAGTGTCGAGCTGGCCCTTCTCAAGACGGGCCATAACGTCCGTCGGCCGTCTGCTCCGGAGATTGGCTCTCGTTGTCGATATCACGTGGCGTTGAAGGGCACCGCTCTCCTCGAAGAACTGCCAGTGGGGCTCGGCCACTGTCTCGTCTCGGAGCGGGCTGGCTGCACCTTGACGGACACGGCGTGTCGCCCTGTCGGTGACGTTAGGGAGAGATGGAAGCAGGATCGCGTAGCTGACCCTTGCGCCGCGTGAGGCGAGTGTGTCACGCACGGCCTCGAAGTAGAAGCCGGGGATGAACATCCCATCCAGGATCGTGAAGTAGGCCAACGACGGCGCGTGTCGAGTGTGCCGACGGGACGCCCGGTGATGACATCGCAGGGATCTGCAGATGGTCGAGTCGGTCGGATGGAGGCTCGACTCATCCGAGTACGTGTCGTCGGTGCGGCTCGTGATCCCCGGCGGGATGGTCGGCTTCGGGGCATCGGCGTCCTCGGAAAGGACCAGTACAAGAAGGACATCACCGGGATCTAACCTTCCGTCGCCCGGCTCAGATGCCTCAGATGCCCAGCTAGTGCCGCCGTCGCACATCGACGGGGCATGGATCGGCAGGCATTGCGACATGCCGCGTCTCCTCGCCTTGACCAAGCAGTGATGCCTACAGCGTCCATTGGGACGACTTCCGCCTCCGGACGATGATTAAGGGGCAGACGGCTCTGGGTGGGCGCAGATGGCGAGCGGTGGAATGGTGAAGCCTGGGTGCGTCCTTGGCGTTCGACTGATTCCGGGTGCTCACACAGGAGGTGGCTCCATCCTTTCCACAAGGGTGGAGCCGCCAGGATTTCCCCGCGCCATTCACTTCACCGCTGCGCGACGCCTTGAGGGGATGAAACCGTCGACCTCGGCATGATGACATCAGAAGCGGTCGCTGGAGTCGCTCAGGATCAGCCCTGAGCGACTCCAAGGATCGTTCGAGCTACCCGGCTTACGGTTGATTCAGCTTGAAAACGAAGTCGAAGTTCCCATCGTTCCGGGTGTGCAGCCGCATCACACCACGCACGTTGCGGAAGACTCCGGTGCCGCCCGTGACCGCGAACACGCTGTCACGCGTGTCGAAGAACGCGCCTTCGACCGTGATTGACCCGCCCTCGAGGAAGTTCGTAAAGGAGCACTGCCACGTGCCCTTCTCTGGGTCGATCCGGATGCAGCTTCCCTGGTCCCTGCCCACGGCGTCAGTGTTCGACGCGTCGTAGAGCTTGTTGCTAAAGGTCAGCAGGTCCCCAGTCGAGTCGTCCGCGGCGCCGATGTCGATGACCGTGTCGGTTCTCGGCCTCTCGACGACCGTGAACTGGTGGGGCTCTTCTCCCTGGCTGCCCGCCCCCGCTGCGACGACCCCGGCAACGAGCAAGACAACCGCAACGACCGCCATGGCCGTGAGGATCCTTCGCATGGTCCTTCCCCCTCCTGCGGGCGCATGCGGGCGTTGAATGCGACCGTACACCCGAAGGTCACTCCGCGGAAAGCGCGACATGGACCCTTCGTGACAACGCGGGTGACAACGGTAGGGGCATACACACGGTAGGGGCATACACCTAGCGTCACCGCCCGTCATGCAAGGTACCTGACACCGAGGCTGACCAGGCCGTTCTCACAAACGCGCTGGTCACGGGATCGTCTCACTGACTCAGGAAGTGAGCGCTCCATCTTGTTCGACCGCTTCTGATCGGTGGTCAAGTATCACTTTCCCGCAGCCTTCAGTATCACTCCCGCAAGCGTCAGTATCGATTTCCCGAATTAGCAGCGCGCGCCGCGGATAGGCTGAACGACCTAGGTCTTTGACGGTCGCCGACGGCGCCGCGATGCTTGGGGTTGCCCGACGAGACAGTCCCCCTCCGGCCCGAGAGGAACCCCGAGTAAACCCCGTCACAGCGCTGCGCCATGCCCGCTCATCCAACTGGACGCAGTCGCGACCTCGCTCACGGGGACGCTTGCCGCGGTTGCTCACGGCGGCCACAGTGCTCGCCGTATCCGCACTGGGAGTGATCCCTGCACTCGCGTCGCCTTCCGAGGCACCGACCCTCGCCTACGGCGTGAACGGCAAGGTGCGCGCGACGGTGCAGTCCGGAACGACCGTCTGGGTCGCCGGCCAGTTCTCGCAAGTGGTCGGGAATTCGAGCTCGAAGCCGCCCTACTCGGGCACCCCTGGAATCGAGACGAACATCGCGGCGTTCGAGCTCGACGGAACACCGATCGACGTCTCCCTAGAGCTGCCGGGTACTGGCTCGATCGTCTACGACCTTCATGTCAACGGTTCCACCGTCTACGCGGCGGGAAGGTTCGGCGCCCGGGGCGCCGTGAACTTGATCGCCTTCGACGGCGAGACCGGTCAGACTATCCAGGCCTACTCCACACCTCCGCTGTTCTCGGTCCATCGCGCGGGCGGGGTCGTGTATGCCGGCGGCAAGAAGCTCTGGCGTGTGACACCGGCGACCCAGGAAGCGGTCGTTGCGACGCCTGGCACCAACCCGGTGGGCACGCACACCCGGGTCCCGCAGGTCGTCGACATCGCCACGGCTCCGCAGGGTGGACTCTTCCTGGCATGCAAGTGCGACTGGATGAACGACCCCCAGACCCCGTCGAAGGCGTTCGTGCATCTGCTCGCCGACGGCGCCTATGACGAGTCGTGGGTGCCCGGACGCTCGGTCGCAGAGCCCAACGGTCTATTGGAAGGCTGGGGCACGCCTGAGGAGAGCCAGGCGTTCGGGTGGGAGATCCTCGCGACGGGCGTGAGGACGTACCTCGCGGCCGGGGGATCGGACTTCGTGATGGCGGTCGACAGCGCGACGGGAGACCGCGACTGGGTCACCGACACCAGCGGGTCGGCGCAGACGGTGGGCTGGTTCGACTCGGTGGGCGCTGCCGACCAGCTCATCATCGGGGGCCATTGGACGCGGATCGACGACGGCGACGGCGACTACTGCCAGCCCCGGCTCGCCGCACTCGATCCCGCCAGGGCGAGCTGTTCCAGGACTGGACACCTGCGCCGAATCCTCATTACGCAGGGGCATGGACCGCGATGCAGGCGTCCGACTCGGCCCAATGGGTCGGCGGTGAGTTCGTCAGGGTCGCCGGCAACTGGCAGCGTCAGGCCGACGGCTCGTGTGTGCTCGACTCCCAAGGAAGGCCGGCGCCCGCGGGCGCGAACGCCTACCAACAGCGCATCGCCCGCTTCCCAGCGTAGGACCGGTTATCGACTATCGCACGATGCCGGGCGCTACCTTCGGTCCCTACGACGAGGGTGACACCCTGACACGCGAGGTCGGGCTGTGGATCCATCTGTTCCATACCTTCCAGAACGGGTGCACCGCTCCCGGCGACTTCGTGAACGACACTCCCTTCGAAGCCTCGCCGGCGTTCGGATGCCCGGTGGACCGCGACACCTGCACCGCCGGGGCTCGACCCGACGTCGAACTTCATGGTCTACACCGACGCCTGCATGTTCGAGTTCAGCGAGGACCAGGCGGACCGCATGCAGATCGCGTGGGAGATGTACCGAGCCTGATCACCTGAAGACACCCGGTATCGTTGCGCGCGATGGCACATCGCGTGACGTTGATCCCAGGCGACGGCATCGGGCCCGAGGTGGCTGTCGCGACCCGGCTCGTGCTCGACGCGGCCGACGTCGGCATCGAGTGGATCGAGCGTTCGGCGGGCACTGCGGCGCTCGAGGAACAAGGCGAGCTGATTCCCGAAGAGACTCTCGAGGCGATCCGCTCGACCCGCGTGGGGCTGAAGGGCCCGATCACGACGCCGGTGGGTGACGGCTTCCGAAGTGTGAACGTGGCGCTACGCCAAGAGCTCGATCTTTTCGCCGCCGTGCGACCGGCTCGCGCGCTTCCGGGCGTGCCGATCCGCCACGCGAAGGTCGACCTCGTCGTCGTGAGGGAGAACACCGAGGATCTGTACGCCGGCATCGAGTTCGAGCGTGGCTCGCCCGAGGCCATGGCCTTGCGGGAAGAGCTCCGCGCCCTCGGCGGATACGAGCTGCGTGAGGACGCCGGCATCACCGTGAAGCCGATCAGCGTGAACGGCACACGACGCATCGTCCGATTCGCATTCGAGTATGCGCGCTCTCACAACCGCAAGAGGGTCACGGTCGGCCACAAGGCCAATGTGATGCGCTACTCCGACGGGCTCTTCCTGAAGACGGCCGAGCAGGAATCGCACGAGTTCCCCGATATCGAATGGCAGGAGATCCAGATCGACCATCTCACGAACCGCCTCGCCAAGGAACCGGGCGAGTTCGACGTGCTGCTCCTGCCGAACCTCTATGGCGACATCATCAGCGACCTGTGCGCGGGACTCGTCGGCGGCCTTGGGCTGATCCCCGGCGCGAACATCGGATGGGAGTACGCGGTGTTCGAACCGGTGCACGGCAGTGCGCCCGACATCGCCGGCCAGGGGAAGGCCAACCCGATAGCGATGATCCTTTCCGGCGCCATGATGCTTCGCCACATGGGGGAGCTCGCGGCCGCTGAGAATCTGGAGTGGGCTGTCGACCAGGTGCTCGAGCGCGGAGAGGTGCGAACGCCCGATCTCGGCGGATCCTCGACGACGATGCAGGTCGCCGGGGAAGTCGCGACCCAGGTCACGGCATGGGAACACGGCCCGAGCTGATCCAGGCCCGCCGGGCCGCTCAGTGTTCGTGAGGGTGGTGATGTTCCCCGTCGGGGCCTCGACCGAGGTCCCCGTCATCGAGGCGTCAACAGCCGGGCTGGCCGTGGTTCCCGCAGCAGCCCCCGTTCACGAGGCCCTTCGCGCGGTTCTTGAACGTCAACGTGACCTTCTCGGCGAACCCGTAGTCGGGGTTGCGCCAGTTGGTGAAGAACGCGCTCGTGTGTTGGCGGAGCTGCTCACGGAAGGTCGACATGCGTTCGATGGTACCCGCGCGGGCTCTTGGGTTGGCTGCTTGGAACCGAACGCATGGGATGCCACGATGCAGACATGGACGAGCTCGCTCGAAGAGCCCCGCGGGGCCGCCGACACCGACGGCGCGGCGCTGCGCCTTGCAGGGTTCGGCCTGACGGCGCTCGGCGGCATGCTGATCGGGGTCGGGGGCTTGATGCCGTGGATCCGCTCGTCGCTCGCGGGACTTCCCGACGCGCTGTCGCCCACCTATTACGGCATCGACCTCCCCGACGGGCTGGTCGTGCTCGCCGCCTGCGTCGTGGTGCTCGGCGGCCTCGCGATCACGCGGCTGACGTCCTCGCGTCGGGCGCGGCGCGTGGCCACCGGTGCGATCCTCGCGGCGTCGTTCCTCGCCATCACGGTCGCCGGCATCGGCGTCCTGACCGCGGCCGGTAGGTTCGAGCCCACCGTGGTCGACGACGTGCTCGCCGATCTCGACCCATCAGGCAACGCCTCGGCGGCGCAGCGCGAGCAGGTGGAGGAGCTCGTGGAGACGCGACTCGCACCCGGACCGTTCGTGGTGCTCGCCGGCGGCGTGCTCGCTCTCGCCGGAGGCCTGCTGGTGATGTCGTGGGCGAGCCGCGACAGCGAGTCACCGACCGCGATCCCCGCCGATGATGCCGGATCGAGCGTCGCGGACCGGAGCAGCTGGGACTAGAGCTTCGCGAGGTCCGCGCACTTCGCGCGGATGCCCTCGGCCGCTTCCCGCAGCTTCGCCAGCTCATCGTCGTTGAGATCGAGCTCCACGATCTGTTCGATGCCCCCGCGGCCGAGCTTCGCCGGCACGCCCACGTACACGTCATCGATGCCGTACTGGCCGGTCGTCCAGGCGCAGACGGGCAGCGTCGCGTGCGTGTCCTTCACGACCGCCTCGACCATGGCCACGACCGAGGCGCTCGGTGCGTAGTAGGCAGAGCCGCTCTTCAGCAACGCCACGATCTCCGCACCACCGTCACGGGTCCGCTGGAACAGTCGCTCGAGCGTCGCCTCGTCGACGAGCTCGGGCAGCGGCGTGCCGGCGACCTTCGCGTGTCGGGGAAGCGCGATCATCGCGTCGCCATGCGAGCCCAGCGTCATGGCCTCGACGTCCGAGGGCCGCGCGCCCGTGATCTCGCTGATGAAGTACCGCAAGCGAGCCGAGTCGAGGACGCCCGCCATGCCGAACACGCGTTCCCTCGGGAAACCGGAGG
Source organism: uncultured Actinomycetes bacterium (assembly GCA_963831325.1). Lineage (GTDB taxonomy): Bacteria > Actinomycetota > UBA4738 > UBA4738 > HRBIN12 > JAOUEA01. Next base: position 120,398 of record CAWHQA010000004.1, on the reverse strand, counting down.
ACTCAGCTGCGAGGTACGTCATCTCGTCGAGCGGGTTGGAGACCACGATGATGATCGCGTCGGGAGAGCCCGGCACGACGCTCGAGATCACCGCGTTCATGATGGCGGCGTTCTTGCCGAGCAGGTCCATGCGGCTCATGCCCGGCTGACGCGGGAACCCCGCCGTGATCACCACGATGTCGCTGCCGGCGGTGTCGGCGTAGTCGTTCGTGCCAACGATCGTGGGGTCATACCCCTCGACAGGTGCCGCTTCCTTCATGTCGAGAGCCAGCCCCTGCGGCTTGCCTTCGACGATGTCGATCAACACGACGTCGCCGAGACCCTTCTCCAGCGTGCGCATCGCGGTCGTCTGCCCGACGAACCCGCTTCCCACCACGGTGATCCTCATGAACAGCACTCTCCCCATCTGCCGGCTGTGCGAGAACCAAGGCTACTGAACGCTCAGCCCCGGGCTCCGGCGCTGACCCCCGGAGCACGGTGTCATCGGGCATGATGCACTGGCGATGAAGACGGCGCTGCCTCTCGAGACCGAGCGACTGACGCTACGGCCGTTCACCGCAGGCGATCTCGACGCCCTGTACTCGTACCGTTCCCGCGCCGATGTGGCTCGCTACCTCTACTGGGAGCCGCAAGCCGAGCACGAGGTGCGCGCCACACTCGAGCGGAAGGCCGCGAGCGCTTCGATCCGCTCCGAGGGCGATGTGCTCGCGCTCGCCGTCGTCATCAGGGAGTCCGGTGATCTCGTCGGCGACGTGATCTTGCAGTTCGTGAGCGACGAGCACCGGCAGGGTGAGGTGGGGTACATCATCCACCCCGACCGCGCGGGCATGGGGTATGCGACCGAGGCGGTCCGCCCGCTGCTCCGCATCGCGTTCCATGGCCTCGGGCTCCACCGGATCGTCGGCCGGGTCGAGGCGCGCAACATCGCCTCGGCACGAGTGCTCGAGAAGCTCGGCATGCGCCTCGAGGCGCACCTGGTCGAGAACGAGTGGGTCAAGGACGAGTGGCAGAGCGAGCTCGTCTACGCGATCCTCGACCGGGAGTGGCGCCAGACCGTTGGGTGACGTGGCGCTGCGCGCAGAGGCTACAGCTTTGCGATCACCGCGTCGGCGAACTGAAACGTGCCCGCAGGCGGACGATCGTCATCAGGTGCACGTAGGTCCCGCGGAAGATACTCTCGTTCCGAGAGCACGCTCGCGATCGCCGCTTCGAGGTGGTCTCCAGCCTCGATCTCCGCAAGGTGACGCAGCATCATCGCTCCGCTGAGCATCACACCCACCGGGTTCGCCGTATTGGTGCCGGCCAGGTCGGGCGCGGTGCCGTGGGTCGCCTCGAACACCGCGAGCTCCAGTCCGCCGGCCCCGCCGAAATGCCCACCGGGGGCGACCCCCGTTCCACCGATGAGCCCGGCGCAGAGCTCAGCCGCAACGTCGCCATAGAGGTTCGGCATGACCAACACGTCGAAACGTTCGGGTGCCTGGATCAGCTGCATGCAGAGGGCATCGATGATGCGATCCTCGAAGACGACCTCGGGGAACTCGGCCGCCACCCGCCGAGCCACCTCGAGGAAGAGTCCGTCGCTGAACTTCATGATGTTCGCCTTGTGGCTTGCCGTGACCCTCGTGCGGCCGCGTCGGCGCGCTTCCTCGAAGGCGAACCGAACGATGCGCTCGCTGCCACGCTCGCTGATCGACTTGATCGAGACGCCGGAATCCTCGCGGATGCGCCGGCCCGTCGCATCCTCGACGAACCCGATCAACTCCTTGACGGCGACGGTGCCCATCTCGAACTCGAGGCCCGTATACATGCCCTCGGTGTTCTCGCGCACGACGATCAGATCGACGGCGTCGTAGACGCTCGGCACTCCGGCGTACAGCCTGCACGGACGCACGTTGGCATAGAGGTCCAGCGTGCGGCGCAGCTCCAGGTTCGAGCTGCGGAGCCCGCTGGTGACGGGTGTCTCGATCGGACCCTTGAGCGCCACGCGGTTCGAACGGATGGACGCGATCGTTTCGGCTGGGAGCGCGTTGCCGGTGCGCGAGTAGGCCCCGGCACCCATCGGCATGCGCTCCCACTCGATCGCCGCGCCGGTCGCTTCGATCGCCCGCCGTGAGGCCTCGATCACTTCCGGACCGACGCCATCGCCGGGGATCAACGTCACGCGATGCGTCAAGCCTGAACGTCCCTCCTGGTCGCGGTCGAACTGCGGATCGGGCACGTTTTGGTCCGTCGTCGGGCCGCCGACTATCCTGTCAGAAGCCCGCGGGCTCGACGCGGGCCCGTGGCGTGCGCTCGGTGCGCCCCCGACCCAAGGATGTGGCCAGGGTGAGCGAGAAGGGCCTTCGGGAAGTCGTCGCCGCCGACACGACCGTGTCGGACATCGACGGCGAGGCGGGGCGCCTGTGGTACGCGGGCTACGAGATCGGCGACCTCGCAGCCAACGCCACTTTCGAGGAGGTCATCTACCTGCTGCATCATGCTCGGCTTCCGAACCAGGACGAGCTCGACGAGCTCGATGAGCTCCTGATCGAGAATCGTGAGCTGAGCCCGTTCCTCGCGCAGTTGATGTCGACGCTCGCTCAGCAGACGTCTCCGATGTCGATGCTCCGCACGTCGATCTCGGCGGCCTCGGCCTACGACCCTGACGGCTGGGACGAATCACCCGAGGCGCAGTACCGCAAGGCGATGCGGCTGATCGCGAAGACGCCCGCGATGATCGCCTATTACGAGCGCATGCGCACCGGCCTGGAGCTCGTGCCGCCCCACCCGAAGCTGCCGCACGCCGCCAACTTCCTGTACATGCTCTCGGGCGACGAGCCCGAACGCGACGACGCCGATGCGCTCGACACCACGTTCACGCTCTACGCCGATCACACGATGAACGCCTCGACGTTCACGGCTCGCATCATCGCCTCGACCCTGTCGGACATGTTCAGCGCGATCACCGGGGCGACCGGAGCGCTGAAGGGACCGCTGCACGGCGGCGCCAACGAGGAGGCCATGAAGATGGCCGAGGAGATCGCGGCAGGCGCCGAGGTCGGGGCGTACGTGAAGGACCGGCTCGAGCGGCACGAGAAGGTCATGGGATTCGGCCACGCCGTCTACCGCACCATGGACCCCCGAGCGACGGTGCTCAGACAACTCGCGCGCGAGGTGGGAGCCCGCCATGGCGACGAGCGGTGGGCGGACATCTTCGAGTCGCTGCAAGTGGCCGTCTATGAGCAGAAGCAGCTGTGGCCGAACGTCGACCTGTACGCGGCGGGTGTATATCACTCGCTGGGCATCCCGACCGACCTCATGACGCCGATCTTCGCGCTCGCCCGCATGGCAGGCTGGACCGCGCACGTGCGCGAGCAGTACGCCGACAACAAGGTGATCAGGCCGGGCTCGACCTATGTCGGCCCCAGAGACCAGGTCTGGGTGCCCATCGAGGAGCGGTCCTAGAACTTGCGCTCGCGGCGTGGCTCCTAGACGACGCCCTCGCACGACGGCGCATCGGCCGAGGCCTCGTCGAGCTCAGGGCTCGAGAGATCGTCGAACGATGTGCTGATACCCGTTGCCGCTTCCTGCAGGTTCGTTACAGCGGCTGTGAAGCCCTCGACGAGCGCTGCGGGGTCATCGGCGGCGAGGCCTTCGATCTCGGTCTTCGCGTCGTTGAACAGCTCCACGACCTTCTCGAAGGCGGACGTGAGTGCGGTGCGCACTCCTTCGCCGTTGTCGACGTCGGGCGTGCCCAGCGCGTTGACATCGTCGACCAACTCTTCCGTGCGGGTGCCGGCCGTGCCCAAGAACGCCGCCAAAGCGTCCTTGGTGTCCTCGGGGGCCGGCGTCGCACCTCCTGCGAACTGCTCCTGGAACGATGCGTTCTCCGCTTCGAGATCGCTCTGGTAGCTGACGATCGCCGCGCAGAGACCCTCCATGTACTCGGCGGGCGCGGTGGCCTCCGCCGGAGCGTCGGCCGACATGTCACTGCCGCCAGCCACAGGGTCGTCGCTGCTGCAGGCGGCAAGCAGGGTCAGGGGCAACGCAAGCACGAGGGCACGGACGATCACACGGCGCATGGACAGGCTCTCCTTGTCGAGGGTGCAGGGAGCCTAGCAGTGCCCCCGGCCGATCCTCGTGCATGGCCGAGGTATCCCGGAGTGCGACGGGCGGGCCGCCGGTGACGGCCCGCCCGTGCTCGACCGCTTGTCGTTCCTCAGTCGTCCGACTCTGACTCGAAGAAGTGCTCTTGCACGTAGTTGGCGACCTTCTTCCCCAAGAGTGCGCCTTGCACGTCGGCCGTCCGGAAGTGGATCCCGGAGTAGACCCGTGCATCCACGATCTCCTCGATCGCCTGCGAGAAGCTCGTGAACTTCCTCGTCGTCTTCGAGACCGCGCTGAGCCCGCTGAACTTCATCTCGTCCGTTCCGAAGAACGCCTTCAGCGTCTGGGCGATGGAGCCGCTTGCACACCCGTGGCCGGAAGGATGCTCCGGGAACGGAGGCGTCTCCATCAACGGCAACCACTCCTCGTCCGGGGCGGTCTTGGGGTTCTCGTCCGACGCCGCTTCACGGATCGCGGTGACCGGTCGCCAGAACCCATGGTGCCACTTGTCGGCCCAGCAGTTGATGGCCGCATCCGCGCCCGTCAGGTAGAGCATCGCGAAGAATCGCGCGTTCTCGACGGTCGAAAGGTTCTCGCCCTCCGACAGCTGCCGGAAGATGCGGCTCCACAACGCCGCGCCATGGTCGGCCCAGAACAACGCGACGTCGGTCTGCTCGGCGGTCCGCGTCGTGCTGGACGCCGATCCGATCGCCTTGACCTCATTGAAGTCCTTCGCGTATGCCGTGCTGTCGAGCTCGTTCGGCCCCTCGGTGCGGACCTGCGACTTGCTCTTCAACAGGAACGGATCCACGTCGGCGACCCAGGCGGCAGGGTCGTTCAGGAACAGCGTCGGCGTCGGGCGCCACTCTCCCGGGTCGGTGCCGACCGGGAACCCCGGCGCACCGAACCGTCCGTCATTGGACCGCTCCTCGATCATCGCTGCTGCGGCGGCCTTGCCGACGGCGATCCCGCCGGCCTTGCCCGCCCCGCTGGAGATGCCGGCGAGCGTCGCGTCGTAGTGCGCCCGCAGATCGACCTTCTGGTCGGGCACGATGCTCACGAGCACCTTGTAGGCGGCCGTGGCGGCGGCTGCTCGCTTCGAGTACCAGCGCTTCGCCTTCGGCGACACCAGGTACGGCTCGTACCCACCGTCGATCGCGTTCACGGCGTCGTACATCGCGCCGTGCACCATCGCCAGGTGCAGCAGTGACACGCCAGGAGGCTGCAGCCCGGTCACGATCAGCGCGTTCGTCGCATGCTCGTTCCACTCGACGACCGTGTTCTTCGACGCCACCGCGCTTGCCGGCAAGGACGCGGGCACGACGAGGCCCGTGCACACGGCCGCCGTGGCGATCAGCACACCGAGCCGGCGCGCAGGATGTCTGAAGAGATTGCGTCCCTTCATCTCACTCCTCCATTCGTTGAATCGTTGCGATGGGCTGCGGGCTCCTTGTCGACGTATGGGTTCTCACCTCCTTCCGCTCTCTCGCGCCAGGCTCGCTCGGACCGGTCGGAACCCGGTCCAAGCGTGGACAAGGAATGCTCAAGGATTCGCATACCTCCACCGAATCCCCTGGGCCGACGGTGAGCTCCGGGAGCCGACCCGGAGCCCAGCCGTCCTTCCTTACGGGATCAGGTTGAGGGTGAGGACGTCGTCCGGGCCCCTCGGGTTCTCCAACGTGGCGGATCCGCGAACGTTCTCGTAGGCGCCCGTGCCACCCGTCACCGCCAACGTGCTGCCCTTCTCCCAGCGGTAGATGCCCGTGGTCACCACCGTGCCACGCTCGGTGTACGGGCCGGCCTTGAGCTGGAGCACATACGTGCACACCCAGTCGCCGACCACGCACTGCGCGTGCTGACTCCCGACCAGGGTGCCGTCCACGTCGAAGAGTGGATCTCTGGCCACCGTGAGCAGCCCCGTTCCCTGCCCCCATGCCGCATGACGCAATTCCCAGCCGGTGCAGTTAGGGCGTCCACAGATGGTGAGTGACAGCTCGATCACCTCAGGCTGGGTGATGCCACCCCCTCCTCCGAAGGAAACGCCGACCAGCGCTCCCGACATCAAGAGCGCTGCGGCGAGCGCCGCGACGCTGAGCCTCCTCGTCATGTTCCTCTCCTTCCTCGTCCGGCTGCCTCGGATAGGCAGCGCATTCCTCACCCGATCTCGATTGGGCCGACGACGCCGGCCGGCACGATTTGGAAGCCGTTCGGGGCGTCGATCAGATCCTTGAAGCAGACGACCGCCCACCTGCCGGAGGCGACCTCCCGCGGGCTCGACCAGATATCTGTCGTTGATGGCATGTTGCGCTCACCCCATCCCCCTCCGATGAGGGGCAGCGTCCGGAGATCGGCGAGTCGTCGTCCGTGGGGCAGCCGCACGACCTTGAAGGTTGCCTCGCGATACGACTCGTTGACGAACTCGACCGCGAGCACGCCGGGATCGAGCACGTTGGCGCCGCCGACCTGCTCGCAGCCTGATCCCGTCAGCACGACCGTCGTGTCAGGGGGTCCGCTCCACGACGGTTCCCACGTCGGAGTCCACACGGTCGCCACGGCCGCCCGGGGCATCGCGCTAGCGTCAGCAGGAGACAGGCTCACCAGGATCCCGTCCGGGCTCCAACTCGGGTCGACCTCCGGGGCATCCATCAGGACCCGGAGGCGCTCCGACTCGACGTCGACGATGCCGATGCTCCCGCCGGCTTCCACGACGATCGAGCCCCCGTTCGGAGACCAGCTCGGGTTGTGCCAGAACGCGTTGTACTGGCGGTGGCCGATATGCTCCCTTTCAGAGCCACCAGGCCGCACGGTCCACAGATCTGCGTACGCCCATCCCCCGCTTCCACTCGAGCTCCCCGGTGAGAAGCGGCTGTAGGCGATCCATCGTCCATCCGGTGACCACGCAGGTTGGCCGCCTCCGTAGCTCGACGTGAGTCGGGTGATGTTCTCGTCGTCGACCGATGCCACCAGGATCGTTCCCCGTGGAGGCGGGTCGGAGCTGCTCTTGGAGCGCGGCCGGTAGCCGCTGTGGAACGCGATCGACGAACCGTCGGGGGACCAGTCGGGGTGGCCGTCGTCATTGGGGGTCCCGGCGAACCTGCGGATGCGGCTGCCGTCGGCCTTCATCACGAAGATGTCAGAGTCGAAACGTGAGGATCCGGCTCCTCCACGAGTTCCGGAGAATGCGATCTGGGTCCCGTCGGGGGACCAGGCAGGGTCGGAAGCCCCAAGCCTCAGGTCCGTCAGCTTCCGCTCGGTCCCGTCGGGCTCCAGCACGTAGATCTGGGACTGGCCCCCTGGACCGCGGCTCTCGTAGGCGACCCGTCTGCCGTTGGGCGAGAACTCGGCGTCCTCTTGGGAGCCTCGCGCGGAGAGGAGCTGCGTCGTCTTTCCCGTCTCGGGGTCCACCACGTAGATGTCTGACTTCCGGTCGTCGTTCGGCACGGGCTCGATCGCTGACTGCGTCGGCGACGTGGCGCCGACGGCGACCCCGGCGGAGGGATCGACCGCGGGAGGAGGCACCGCGGAAGATCCGCATGCGACCGCAAGGACCAGCAGCAGAGCAGTGAGCCCCAGCTTCCGTATGTTGGGCATGTGTCCCCCCCGGATGAGCTGCCTGTTCCTTCCGTGGCGAGACTTTCGCTGGCGGGTCCAAGCGATCTCTGAGCCGCGTTATCAAGGATCCATCAAGGCCTGACCTGGAGGCTGCATGCGTGGTCATTCCGGTGCGTGGCCCCGAGAGAGATCAGCTCACTGGCGCTCTCGCGCGCAACGATCGATACTCGCTCGCATGAGGGAGATGGAGCACGCTCCCGTGGAGGTCGACCCGCAGACTCCCTTCATCGATCCGGGATCGAGCGACGCCACCGAGCGAGTCGGCGACCTCACCCCGGATAGTCGGCCACGGCAGGCCGCCGGGCGGATGCAGTTCCGGATCCTCGGATCTCTGGAAGTCGCTCTCGCTGGGGAGCCGCTCCCCCTGGGCGGACCGCAGCAGCGGGCGGTTCTCGCGCATCTGATCGTCAGGGCCAACGAGCTGGTTCCTGCCGATGCTCTCGTGAGCGAGCTCTGGGGAGACGAAGCGCCGGAGTCGGCGCGGGACACGATCCACACGTACGTCTCCCACCTGCGGAAGATGCTCGGCGCCGACCGCATCGAGGGTCAGACCCCTGGCTATCGATTGCGGCTCGACCCTTCGGAGCTCGACGCGGCCCGGTTCGACAAGCTCGTCAACGACGCGAGGAAGGTCGGGGTCATCGACCCTGGGCATCGCCGCCACGGTGCTCGACGAGGCGCTCGGGCTCTGGCGCGGTCCGGCGCTCGCAGATGTCGCGGACAACGGTGCGCTCCGCGCCGAGGCGGCACGCCTGGACGAGCTCAGGCTCGTCGCCGGCGAGGAGCGCATCGACGCGCTGCTGGCGATCGGCGAGCAAGCGCGTGTCATCGGAGAAGCCGAGATCCTGGTCGGGCAGCACCCGCTCAGGGAGCGCGTCTGGCGACAGCTCATGCTCGCCCTGTACCGCGAGGGGCGCCAGGCCGACGCGCTCGGCGCGTACCAGCGCCTGCGGAGAGATCCTCGCCGACGAGCTCGGGATCGATCCGTCACCGGAGCTCGCACGGCTCCACGAGCAGATCCTGAAGCAGGATCCAGGCCTGGAGCTCCGCGGCGAGCCGCTGCGCGGATACCGGCTGCTTGGAGAAGATCGGCGAAGGCCCGACCGGCGTGGTCTTCCGGGCGATCCAGCCCCGCGTGGGCCGCGACGTCGCGGTCAAGATCGTCCACGAGCAGATCGCGTCGGACCCGGCGTTCGTGCGGCGGTTCGAACGGCGAGGCCCAGGCGGCCGCGGCGCTCGAGCATCCCCACATCGTCCCGGTCTACGACTACTGGCGGGAGCCCGGCCGCGCGTACGTCGTCTCGCGCTACCTGAAGGGAGGAAGCCTCGCCGCCCTCGAGGCCCGGGGCGAGCGGCTCGGGCCGGATCGTGCATCGCTCGTCGTCGAACAGATCGCGTCGGCGCTCGCGTTCGCACACCGACAGCACGTCGCCCACGGCAGGGTCGAGCGCCTCCAACGTGCTGTTCGACGGAGAGCGCAACGCCTACCTCGGTGACTTCCGGGTCGGCGTCGGACCGAGTCCCGATGCCGGCCGACGACGTCCGCGAGCTCGCCAGGCTCGCGAAGAGCCTGTTCGGCGACGACATGCCGCACCGGCTCGGGGAGCTCGTCGAGCGGACGCTGCTCACGGACGAGGTCCCCGGCGCGGAGGCGTTCGTCGAGGCGGCACGCTCGACCGCGACGAGCGCCGAGACGGTCCCGGACCCCTCGACCGGCCGACGTCCGCAACCCCTACAAGGGCCTGAGGCCGTTCACCGAGGCCGACGCCCACGACTTCTTCGGGCGGAGCGAGCTCACCGCGCGCCTGCTCGGCCGGCTCGCCGAGACCGGCGCGGGATGCCCGGTTCCTCGCCGTGGTCGGGCCCGAGCGGCGCGGGCAAGTCCTCGGTGGTCAGGGCCGGGATGGTGCCGGCGATCCGGCAGCGGCGCCCTCGGGGACGCCACAGGAGTGCTTCGTGGCCGAGATGTTCCCCGGGACGCACCCGATCGACGAGCTCGAGCAGGCGCTCGTCCGGATCGGGACGCACCCGGCCTCACGGCTGCACGACGTGCTGGATCGAGAGCTCGAGAGGCCTCCTCGATGCGCTGGACCTCGTGCTGCCCGCACCCGCGACGCTCGTGCTCGTCGTCGATCAGTTCGAGGAGGTCTTCACCCTCACCGGCGACGAGCACGAGCGGGAGCTGTTCCTCGAGTCCCTGCGCGTGGCGGCCCTCGATCCCGAGAGCAGGATCCGGGTCGTCGTGACCCTGCGCGCCGACTTCTACGACCGGCCGCTCACGTACCCACGCTTCGGCGAGCTGCTCGCGGCCCGGACCGAGGCGGTGCCCCCGCTCACGCCCGACGAGCTCGAGCAGGCGATCCGACGGCCCGCCGAGGGGGTCGGCATCGACCGCCGAGCCCGGCCTCGTGGCCGAGATCATCGCCGACGTCGCCCATCAGCCCGGCGCGCTCCCGCTGCTGCAGTACGCGCTCACCGAGCTGTTCGAGCGACGCGACGACGATCGGCTGACCCTCGCGGCCTTCGAGGAGATCGGGGGGGTCGGCGGGGCGCTTGTCCGCACGAGCCGATCGCATCTTCGCCACGACCGAGCCCGACGGGCAGCGGGCGATCCGGCAGGTGTTCCTGCGGCTCGTCACGATCGGGGAGGGCCGCCAGGACACGCGGCGTCGCGTCGCGCGGAGCGAGCTCGACGCGCTCGACGTGGAGCCGGAGCTCGTCGAGACGGTGCTCGACACGTACGGCCGGCACCGACTGCTGACCTTCGATCGGGAGCCGTCGACCCGGGAGCCGACCGTCGAGATCGCGCACGAGGCCCTGCTCACGGCGTGGGCCAGGCTCCGCACCTGGATCGACGACGCGCGCGAGGACCTGCGCCAGGACCGGCGCCTGTCTCGGGCGGCCGGCGAGTGGCGGGGGTCCGGCCGCGATCCCGAGCTTCCTGCTGCGCGGCGCCCGGCTGGAGCAGGTCGAGGCCTGGGCCGCATCGACCGACCTCGCGATCGGCCGGCCCGAGCGCGAGTACGTCAAGGCGAGCGTCGACGTGCGCGACCGGGAGACCGAGCAGGAGCGGGCGCGGCGCGAGCGAGAGGAGCGGACGGAGCGACGATCCCGTTCCCGGCTGCGGGCGCTCGTCGCGGTGCTCAGCGTCGCCGCCCTCGTCGCCGGAACGCCTCACCGTCATCGCGACGAGCCAGCGCCAAAGGGCGACAGCCAGGCCGCTCGGGCAGAGATCGAGGCAAGGGTCGCGAACGCGAGGGAGCTCGCCGCCGCCTCGGTCGCCAACCTCGAGCTCGATCCCGAGCTCAGCGTCCTGCTGGCGATGGAGGCGGTCGAGAAGACCCGCTCGCTCGACGGCTCCGTCCTCCCCGAGGCCGAGGATGCCCTCCACCAGGCGGTCGGAGCATCCCGGATCGACCTGACGGTGCCGGGCGTCGGGGGCGCGGTCGCCTGGAGCCGAGAAGGAGTGTTCGCCGCCGAGAGCGCCGAAGGCGAGGGGATCGTCGAGATCAGAGATGCTGAGACCGGCGCGAGCTTGCTAGCGCTCGACGCTCACGACGGCGCCGTCACCGGCCTCGCCTTCAGCAGGGGCGGCACGATGCTCGCCACGACCGGGGCCGATGGAGGCCTGAAGTTGTGGGACCCGACGACCGGCGATCTCCAACACTCGATCCGTGAGAGTGGGGTCGCGCTCAACCCGACGTTCAGTTCCGACGGCTCGCGTGTCGCGGCTAGCTGGCGAGGCAACACCACCACCGTTCGGATCGCGAGCGTGGCGACGAACCGGGTGATCCAGTCGACCCAGGTCCCCCGGGGACTCCTCGCGCTCAGCCCGGACCTGAACCGGGTCGCCGTCATCGGCCGGAACTCAGACCGGAACTCCGCGATCATCGAGCTCCGGACCGGTCATCGGACCGAGTTCAGGGAATTCGGCGACGTCGTGTCATGGAGCCCGGATGGTCGCTACATAGCCACAGGCGATTGGAACTACGGCAGCGTCTATGACGCGACCGGGCGGCCCCTCTTCGGATTCGATCACGGAGAGGTCATCAACAGCCTGGGCTGGAGTCGGAGCTCGATGTGCCGTGTGAGGCCAGACATCGCGAACGCCACCTGCCTGGTGGCGGGAGGCACCCTGACCGCGAAGGTGTGGGTACTCGGGCGCGGGGAGCTTCTGGAGGAGGTGTCGGTTTCGCCTCGGTTGCCCGGAGCGATCGCGAGCGTTGCCTTCTCGCCGTCTGGAACACAGGTGATGACTGCCGATGCCCATCGCACCGCCGTCAAGATCTGGGACGTGAGCATGTCCGGTGACGCAGAGGTGGTGAACATGCCAGGCGTCTACTTCTTCAGCGACGTGGCATTCATGCCTGACGGACTCCGCGTCGCGAGGACGGACGACGGCCCCCGAATGATCGCGATCTGGGACCTGGAAGTGGGGCGCACCGTTCAACGCTTCGGTCCGCGGTGGCGCTTCGGGAAACCACATCCACAGTTCGAGGTGAGCCCGGACGGGAAGTCGATCGCTTCCTTCGGCGGGGGCGCCGCTGAGGTCTGGGACGTGGCGTCAGGGAACAGGACACTTGATGTGTCGGGAGACGGGTACGTCATGGCGGTCGACTGGAGCCCCGACGGACGTCATCTGATCGTGGCCAGCAGGGACGGCAGGGCGGGGATCATCGATCGGACCGGTCGAGAGGTCCAAGTCCTTCGTGAGGACGACGGGTATCGGATCGAGGGCGCCAGGTTCAGTCCCGACGGACGTTCCGTTGCATTGAGTGCCCTCCCCGATGGTGAGATCCTCGGACTCGAGCCGCGCACGACCATCTGGGACCTGGATCGGGGCAAGGTCGTCACGACGATCAGCGGTATCGGTGATCCTTCGTTCGCGTTCTCCCCCGACGGTGCTCGGATCATCACGGTCTCCGAACCTGGACCGGCAGAGGTGTGGGACACGAAGAGCGGCGAGAGACTCGAAGAGCTGACCGAACAGATCATCGACGTGGCTTTCAGCCCGGATGGAACCAGGATCGCGGCGACGTCGGTCGATTCCGGCGTCCGGCTCTACGACGCGACCTCGTTCGAGCTGCAGCTCGTTCTACGAGGCCACGCAGGCGGCTCCTCGTGGGTGGACTTCAGTCCGGACGGCACGATGCTCGTGTCGAGCGGCCGCAATGACATCGTCCGTGTGTGGGCCCTCGAGATCGACGACCTGCTCGAGGTCGCGCGTCGCAATGTGACGAGACCGCTCACCGACGAGGAATGCCGGCAGTATCTGCATGTCGGCTCCTGTCCGACGCCCGCCTAGGCATCGCCGAGCGTGCCCGCCGAGGGCGCGGCTCTACCCGAGGCCGGGCCAGGGATCCCGAGTCGGGTAGCTTGAAACTCCACTGATCGGAGGGGATGGAGGAGCGGCCTCCGCCACGCTCGCGAGGATGAAGCCCTTGGCGTTCCAGCTGAGATCGATCACGTGACGGACTGCGGGGATGTAGAGCACCTTCCCTGTCCGGACGTCGATGATCCCCAGTGTGAGTGACGTCAATGCTCCCCGCCCTTTCCCGCCAGCGAACGCGATCGAGCTTCCGTCGGGCGACCAGCTCGCTTCCAGCTGCGAGTCGTAGAAGTTGGGCTTCCCCTTCTCGAGGGCTCGACGGCCCGTGCCATCAGGACGCACCAGCCACAGACGGGTGATGTGGACGAGCCCGTTGATGGTATGCGCGTCGTAACCCGTGACGGCGATCCATCGGCCGTTCGGCGACCAGATCGGAGCTACCGGGTAGCCTTGCGGGGTCGAGATCGGGATCTGTGTCACGTGGCCGTCGGCGACGGATGCCACCCAGATCTTCCCGTACGTGTCGAAGACGATCCGCGAACCATCTGGGGACCAGTCGGGGCGGCGGTCATGTCGGTTCGTTCGAGCGAGCAGGCGGACGCCGCTGCCATCGGGCTCCATCACGAAGATGTCCGCGTCGTCCCCCTCGCTCACCGCACCCGCGAATGCGATCCGCGATCCGTCCGGCGACCACGTCGGCTCCGCCGCCCCGCCCGGCAGGTGGGTCAGCTTGCGAGCCTCCCCGTCCTCGAGCATGAAGATCTGTGGGATCCCGCGCCTTCCCGAGCTCTGGTACACGATCGCTGAGCCTTCGGGTGAGCGCTCCGGCTCACGCGCCCCTGCAGCGGAGAAGAACAGCTTTGCCTGCCCGGTCGCGGGGTCCACGCGGTACAGGCCGGGTTCCGGTTCGACGTCGGCGGCGACAAGATCTCCGGTGGTTCCGCTCGGGCTCGCTCCGGTCGTCCCGACGACCGGCGTCTGACTGCCGTCGCCCACCTGCGGAGACCCGGGGGGGCCATCGGCTCCGGTACAGCCGGAAAGTACGAGTAGCAGCGACACCGCCAGACCTCTACCCTTGCTGTTCACGACGACCTCCCCTCCCCACGGTCGTCCGTCCGACCGCTCGGTGTTCGATCACGTCAGCCACGCCTCTCATGACTGCCACAGCCGGACCACACCGATCGCGATCAGCGCGAGGACCGCGATCAGCGCGAGCGTCACGAGCGCCAACGGGAGGAGGCCCGGCCGACGGATCCCTCCGGACGCGGCGTCCTGATCGCTGACTGGTTCCGTTCCCGTCCGGTCGTCGTCGGGCTCCATCGGCCGTCGCCTCCTCCCGTTCGATATGCGGATCCACGTGATCGCCGCCCGAACCACGCATGCACAGGATCAGGTTCACGAAGATGTGGAAGCCGTCGTTCCGCGAGGCGGTGGTGGGGGCTCCGGGAGCCGGCCGCCCGGAGCCCCCGCCGCGTGCGTCATGGGACCAGGAACAGCGTGTAGCTGTCGTCCTCTTGCTTCGCGCGCCCGCCCACGTTGTCGTAGGCGCCTGTTCCTCCCGTGACGGCGAAGGTGCTGAAGGGAGCGTGCCCGTTGTAGACACCGGTGGCGACGATGGTCCCCTTGTCGGTGTTCGGACCGTCTTGGATCGTGCTGACGATCGTGCAGATCCATCCGGGATCGATGATGGCCGTGCACTCCACCCGCTGGGTCCCGACCGGGTTGCCATCCACGTCCGAGAGCGACCGCTTGACCCACGTGAGCTGGCCCCTCTGTTTCCCGTCGAAGGTGTCGAGTGCGAAGAACTCGATCCGCTTGTCCTTGAACGTCAGCTCCAGCACCTCAGGTTGTGGGATGCCTCCTCCCCCCCCTCCGAATGAGACGCCGACCAGCGCCCCCGACAGCAAGAGCGCTGCGGCGAGCACCCCGACACTCAGCTTCCTCGTCATGTGCTGCTCCTTTCTCCTCTCCTCTCCTCTCCTCATCCGGCTGACCCCTGCCGCGGCACCGTGGACCATCCCCTTTCTCCTTCCCGTTCCGGCTCTCCCACCGAGAGCGACACGCCGATCCTCAAGGGGGGCACCCAAGGGGCGCTTCTGGGCTGCACAAGGACGGCACAGAGGAGTCTTGGGCGGTTCTTGAGCGGCATCTCGCAGGCTCCTGTCTTGCGCATGGATCGGAGCCCTGTGTACCGTCGCCCCGTGCAGTTCCGCGTCCTCGGACCCCTCGAGGTCGACGCGGGGGACGGCCCGATGCCCCTGGGTGGGCCGAAGCAACGAGCGGTGCTCGCGAGCCTGCTCGTCCATGCGAACCGAGTCGTCACGGTGGACGCGTTGATCGGCGACGTGTGGGGAGAGGACGCGCCCGACACGGCGCGTCACATCCTGCACACCTACATCTCGAGCCTGCGGAAGACGCTCGGCGACAGGCGCCTGCAGGGCCGTCCGCCCGGCTACCTGCTGGTCGTGGAACCCGCCGAGATCGACGCGGATCGGTTCGATGCGCTCGTCTCCGAAGCGAACAAGTCCCTGCCCGTCGATCCGAACGTCGCGATCGCGACGTTCGACGACGCGTTGGCCCTGTGGCGTGGCCCTGCGCTCGCCGACGTCAACGAGCAGCCATCGCTGCTCGCGGAGGCGGCTCGGCTCGACGAGCTCCGGGCGGCCGCGCAGGAGGCTCGGATCGAGGCGCTGCTCGCGACCGGCGCGCAGGCGAAGGCGCTCGCGGAGCTCGAGCCGCTCCTCGCGCGCGATCCGCTCCGCGAGAACCTGTGGGGTCTGGCGATGCTGGCCTACTACCGGGACGGTCGGCAGGGCGAGGCGTTGAACGCGTTCGGTCGCGCGCGCGAGCTCTTGGCGGACGAACTGGGCGTGGACCCTTCACCGGAGCTCTCGAAGCTGCACGAGCGGATCCTGAAGCAGGACCCCGCCCTGGCCCTTCGCGGCGAGCCGCTGCGGGGATACCGTCTCCTCGAGCGGATCGGTGCGGGGCAGTTCGGCGTGGTGTTCCGGGCGGTCCAGCCGCACGTCGGCCGGGACGTGGCGGTCAAGGTGTTCCACGAGCAGATCGCGATGGACCCGGCGTTCGTCCTGCGGTTCGAGCGGGAGGCCCAGCTCGCCGCCGCGCTCGAGTACCCCCACATCGTGCCGACGCATGACTACTGGCGCGAACCCGGCCGCGCGTACCTCGTGTCCCGATACATGCGCGGCGGCAGCCTGCGGGCGCTCCATGAGCGCGGCGGTCACCTGGACCGCGACCGCGCCCTACGCATCGTGGAGCAGGTCGCCTCCGCGCTCGCGTTCGCGCACCGGCAGGGGACGGCGCACGGCGCCGTCTCCCCGTCGAACGTCCTGTTCGACGGCGAGGGCAACGCCTACCTGGGGGACTTCCGGGTCGGCGAGGGCATCCCGCCGGACGCGGAGCAGGATCGCCGCGCCCTCGCGGAGCTCGCGCGCGACCTGCTGGGGAACGAGGTGCCGGCGTCGCTCGCCGAGATCCTCGACTCGGGGGTCGGAGCGACCGATGCCCCAGGAGCGGACGCGATCGTCGGCGTCGCGCGCGGGGTCCTCGACGATCGAACAGGCGCCACCGAGCCGAGTGCCGGACGAGCGCAACCCGTACAAGGGACTTCGGGCGTTCACCGAGGCGGACGTTGGCGACTTCTTCGGGAGAGAGGAGCTCATCCAGCGACTCCTGACGAGGTTGAACGACCCGGTTGCCGGCGCTCGCTTCCTCGCCGTGGTCGGGCCCAGCGGCAGCGGGAAGTCCTCCGTCGTGCGGGCGGGGCTGGTGCCGGCGCTGCGGCAAGGCGGGATGCCGACGTCGAGGCAGGTGATCGTCGCGGACCTGTTCCCCGGGAGGCACCCGCTCGATGAGCTCGAGTCGGCGCTGGTGCGGGTCGCGACGCGTCCGCCGACGCGGCTCGGCGACATCCTCCGGAACGGGCCCCGCGGGCTCCTCGAAGCGTCGGACCACATCGTGCCGGCCGATACGGAGCTGCTCCTCGTGGTGGACCAGTTCGAGGAACTGTTCACGCTGACGACCGACGAGCGGGAGCGCGAGCTCACCCTGGAGGCGCTGCGAGTCGCGGCGCTCGATCCGAGCAGCAGGCTCCGGGTGATCGTGACGCTCCGAGCGGATCACTACGACCGGCCGCTCATGTACCCGCGGTTCGGCGAGCTCTTGGCGACGCGGAACGAGACGGTTCCGCCGCTCACCGCCGACGAGTTGGAGCAAGCGATCCGCAGACCGGCGGAACGGCAGGCCACCCTCCTCGAGTCGGGCCTCGTCGCCGAGATGATCGCCGACGTCGCGCACCAGCCCGGGGGACTGCCGCTGCTGCAGTACGCGCTCACGGAGCTCTTCGAGCGACGGGATGGGGATCGGCTCACGTTGTCCGCGTACCGGGAGATGGGCGGGGTGACGGGCGCCCTCATCAGCGCGCGCGGACCGCCTCTACACGGCCTCCGATGCCGAGGGGCGGCGGGCGATCGAGCAGGTCTTCCTGCGGTTGGTCACGCTCGGCGAGGGACGCCAGGACACGCGCCGGAGGGTCGCGCTCGGGGAGCTCGACGCCCTCGACGTCTCGGAGGCGGCGGTCGAGGCGACGCTGGAAGCCTACGGCCACCACCGGCTGCTGACCTTCGACCACGAGCCGGCGACCCGTGAGCCGACCGTCGAGATCGCGCACGAGTCCCTGCTCGGCGCGTGGAGCCGCCTGGCTTCGTGGATCGACGCCGCCCGAGACGACATCAGGCAGAACGATCGGCTGAGCCGAGCGGCCGCCGAGTGGCAGGGCTCCGGTCGCGATCAGAGCTTCCTCATGAGCGGGTCTCGGCTCGACCAGGTCGAGGGATGGGCGGCGGCAACCCGGTTCTCCGTTGGGAGGGGGGAGCGTGCATACCTCAAGTCGAGCATGGAGCACCGCGACGGCGCGCGCTGGCACGAGCAGGCGCGGCGAGACCACGAGGCGTCGCTCGAGCGGAGGTCGGTGCGTCGCCTGCGGGGCCTCGTTGCGGTGTTCGCGGTCGCGGCACTGGTGGCGGGATCACTCACGATCGTGGCGACGAACCGGGGCACCGAGACACGACGCCAGGCGACGATCGCGAGCGTCCGGGAGCTCGTGGCGGCATCCGAGGCCTCCCTCGACACCGACTCCGATCGCGCCATCCTGCTGGCGATGGAGGCGGTCGACCTGACCCGATCCGAGGACGGGTCCGTCCTGCCCGAGGCCGAGGAGGCACTCCACACGGCCGTCGGCGCGTCGAGATCCGTGCTGACCGTGCCCGGGATCGGCGGGACCCTGTCGTGGAGCCCGGACGGAGTCTTCGTCACCGAAGATCCCGAGGGATCGGGGACGATCGACATCAGGGACGATTCCACCGGCGAGAGTGTGCTCAGGTTCCCAGCCCACGACGGCGACGTGACCGACGTGGAATTCAGCGCCGACGGTTCGATGCTGGCGACCACCGGAGTCGACGGGCGACTGAAGGCGTGGGATCCCCTGTCCGGCGAGCTCCTGTGGTCCGTTTCGGGAGACGGCCAGGCAACGAGCCTCTCGGTCAGCGCCGACGGCTCTCGTGTGGCCGCCGGATGGCCGCGGCAGGACGTCGTCCGTGTCGCGAACTCGGAGACCGGGGAGGTCGTGCGGAAGCTCCGGAATCCCATGGAACGATGGATGGGGGGTTTGACCGCCCTCAGCCCCCACGGGGACCAGATCGCCCTCGGTGGAGCAGCGCTCACCGTCTCCGACCTCGAGAGCCGCACGATACGCGTGCTCGATCGTCCGTTCTGGGGAGCTTGGGGTGTGTCGTGGAGCCCCAACGGCGACTACATCGCCTCGCGTATCCACGCCCGCATCTCGTTGTTCGACGCGAGGAGCGGACGTCTCCTCGGTCACTTGCCGGGGGTGGACGGCGAGACCGCATGGAGCCCGGACTCCCGTCGCCTGGTCGCGCCCGCACCGTCCGATGGGACCGCGATCGTGTGGTCCATCCAAGAGGGCGGCATCGCCGACGAGATATCGACGCTGCTCGGAGGCGAGATGAACGGCCCGATCGACGGATTGGCCTTCTCCCACGACGGCGGAGCCGTGATGGCGAGCGACGAACAGACCGCCCTGAAGATCTGGAGCCTCGAGCCCGTAAACGCCGAGTGGGCGAACTTCCCGGTCCGTGGCGTCTACTGGTCGGACGTCGAGTTCATGCCGGACGGGCAGCGGGTTGCGACGAATGCCTACGGCTACGGGGGGTTCGTCAAGATCTGGGATGTCGCGTCAGGGCGTTTCGTGAGGACCCTCGGACACAACGAGGATCAGGATCATCCGAAGGAGACGTCGTTCGACGTGAGTCCCGACGGCGAGCTGGTCGCCATCATGTCGGGCAACGAGATGCGTGTATGGGACGTGGCGACCGGCGAGGAGGTCCTCCCCATGCGCAGCGACGGCGTGGTGTCGGGCGGCTGGAGCCCCGACGGAGAGCTGGTCGTCGCCGCGGGAACCGACGGGTTCGCGCACATCATCGATCGTTCAGGGAACGTCGTCGAGACCCTGCCCACGGGATGGGACGAGGTGTTCGACGCGCGGTTCAGTCCGGATGGCCGGTTCGTGGCCACGACGAAGAACGCCGAGGAGACGTGGGTCTGGGACTGGGATCGTGGCGAGGTGATCACCAGGATCCCGGACGACGGTCCATGGGAGATCGCGTTCGATCGGACGGGATCACGGGTCGTCTCGACCAACGCATTCTGGGACACCGAGACCGGCGATCAGGTGATGGCACTCCCCCATGACCGCGGAGCTGGCAGGGTGGTGTTCAGTCCCGACGGCTCCCGTTTCGCGCGGGCAAGCTTCACGGGTGGCGTGACGCTGTTCGACGCGCAGACGGGCGAGCAGCTCTTCACGCTCGACCGCGATTGCGCGGTCGCGGGGGTGGACTTCAGCCCCGACGGCAGCCGGCTGGTTACGGTCGGCGGCTGCTACACGATGAAGGTCTGGGCGCACGACATCGACGACCTGCTCGGTCTCGCGCGCCAGCGGGTCACGCGCGCGCTCACCGACGAGGAATGCCAGCAGTATCTGCACGTCGGCTCGTGTCCGACGCCCGCCTAGGCATCGCCGGGCGGGCATCCAGCCTCGTCGATGATCGCCATCACTCGCTTCCATCGATCACGACGATCGGGCACGCCAGCCCTTGCACTCGACCGAGACGCTGGTCGAGGGTCAGGAGGGGGGCATCCAGCACTTCGGCCAATGCCACGTACATGGCGTCCCATGTGCGAACGGTGCTGCGCAGCTCCCATGCGCGCTCGAGCAGGCTGCGGTGCCCGAATCGTTCGCCCGGCCAGTCGTGCAGGTCCTCCACGGCCTGGCGGGCAGCCGTCGCATCGAGCCTGCCGAGCAGGTGGTCGCGACGGACGACGCTGAGCACCTCGACGTCGACCACATGAGGTGCGGCATGATCGGGGTCGAGCGCGAGCTGAGCCCGGACCTGTTCGGCCTGGGCAGCGTCGGCGACGACCTCATAGAGACAGGAGGCGTCAACGACTAGCATCGGGCCAGAGCCCTCGGAGCTCGTCCAACGCCTCGATGACATCCGATCGCGTGATTCCCGAAGGTCTGCGCCGGGTGCGGGCGAGCCACTCCTCAAGCGTCGGGCGCGAGGCGAGGCGAGCCGCTTCTCGCCTGAGCAGGTCGGGGACGGAGATGCCCGCCTCTGCAGCCCGGCGTGCTAGCGCGGCGTACACCTCATCGTCGACATCGCGGATCTGGATCGTCTTAGGCATGGACGCATCGTATCATGCGATGACGCATGAATACATGCTGTGGTGCAATAGCACCTGGGCCTGTAGCGTTCCAGAAGCCTGTTCGCCGTTCCGCTCATTGAGCCTTACCGAGCGACGAAGTCCCGCACGCCGTAGCCATCCAGGAACTGGGGAGCGTGCCGTGCCTGCACGGCGTGCTCGAACGCGTACGCGTACCTGATGAGCTTCGGTTCATCCCACGCGCGAGCCATGAACGACACGCCGACCGGGAGCTCCCCCGCATACCCCGCAGGCACGGTGATGTGAGGGTACCCAGCAGCGTTCGAAGGACCCGAGGTGCCGTTGCCCGTCAGCGGGTCGTCTCCGTTGAGCAGATCGATCGCCCAGGGGGCAACGAACGTGGGGCAGAACACCGCGTCGAGCCGGTGTTCGTCCATGGCGCTCGAGAACGCCGCCCGGCCGAGTCGAGAGGAGAGGCGCTTCGACTTGGCCCAATCGGAGCCGGGATCGGTCGGCGGGAGCGTTTCGAGTGAGCCCTCGAGCAGCCCCTGCGAAAGCCACTGAAGCTCCTGGTCGGCATGCTCCTCGTTGAACGCGACGACGTCGGCGAGCGATCGGATCGTCGTATCGGAAAGCCCGTGTAGATACGCGTCGACGCCGGGTCGGAACTCGCTGAACATGACCGATGCATGCCAGCCGGTCGCATCCTTCCACTCGGGCATATGGACGGGATCGACGACCTGGGCTCCCAGTTCCTGAAGGACCGAGATGAGCGGCTCGACCACCCCCGCAACGAGCTCGTCCTTCCAGACATGCTTGGATCGCCAGATCCCGATCCTTGCGCCGCGAAGTCCATCGACGTCCAAGAACCTCCCGTAGTCCTCCGGCACACGCCCGGCACTGCGACGGGTCACCGGATCGAGCGGATCGACGCCTGCCATCGCGCCGAGCATCGCTGCCAGGTCGGCGACGGTCCGCGCCATCGGCCCGGTGGTATCGCGGCTCGTGGAGATCGGGATCGTGCCCGAACGGCTGATCAGACCCATCGTCGGCCTCAGGCCGACCAGGCTGCACAGCGAGGCCGGCATCACGATGGATCCGTAGGTCTCCAGCCCGACGGCGCCCGCCGCGAAGTTCGCCGCGACCGCGGCGGCGGACCCCGAGCTCGAGTCGCCCGTGCTGTACGACAAGGCGTACGGATTGAGCCCGATGCCCGCTCGTGCGCTCCAGCCTCCTCGCGTCGGCCACCCTCGGAAGGCGTTCCATTCCGACATGTTGGACTTGCCCAGCATGATCGCGCCGGCAGCACGGAGCTTCACGACGACCCCGGCATCTCGGGGAACCTTCGCTCCGACCAGCGCGAGTGACCCCGCAGTCGTCTGCATCCGGTCATCGGAGGCGATGCAGTCCTTCAGCACGATCGGGATCCCGTGGAGCGGACCGCGGATGTGCCCGTCGCGGCGTTCGCGATCGAGGTTCGCTGCGATGGATTCCGCCTCTGGGTTGACCTCGATCATCGAGTTGAGCTGTGGACCGCTCCAGTCCATCGCTTCAATCCGCCCGATGTAGTCGCGCGTCAGCTGGAGCGCGGTCGTCTCGCCCGTCTCCATCGCGGCCTGCAGCGTTGCGATGGTCGCTTCGTTCCAGCGGAAGGTGTCGCCGGCGGCGGCCGCCGATGCAGCCGGTCCGCCGGTCGTACACGCGACGCCGAGCGCCGTGGATGCCGAGGCTGCAGCGCCTGCCGCTGCTGAGTACTTCAGGAACGTTCGCCGATCCACGTGAGCGGTCATCCTCGCCACCTCCGGTTGTTGTCTGGGTCACGATCCGACTGTCGTCGTCGAGCCAAGCTGGCCTGTGGCTTCAGACGAGTCGCACGACGGCAACCACGATCAGCGCGAGCGCCGCCGCCAGCGCGACGACGGCCAGGGCCCAGCCGAGGCGGGCGCGACCTCGGCCTGAGCCCGGACCGTCACGGTGAGGTCCGTCCATCGCCTACGGGATCAGGTCGAGCGTGTGGACGAACTCCTCGTCGACCACAGTGAGGACCACGACACCGCGCACGTTCGCAAAGGCGCCGGTGCCGCCGGTCACGGCGAGCGACTCGCCGCTGAACCCACGGAAGATCCCCGTGGCCACCACCGTTCCCCGCTCGGCCGCCGAACCCCTCAGCCCGTAGACAAGCGTGCAATGCCAGTCGGCACCGTTGGCGCAGTTCCACCGGATCGTGCCCACTCGGGCGCCCTCCGTGTCGAGCGCAACCTCGCGGAGCTGGGTCAAGATGCCCTGCGATGCTTCCTTCAGGGGGTCGCCGCTGACCAGCTCGATCACCTGCGGGTCGGTGATCCGAGTCGTATCTCCGTACGAGACACCCACCAGAGCGACCGACACCAGGAGGATCCCGGCCAGGACCCCGATACTCATCTTGCTCTGCATGTCTCCCCTTCCCTTCCGCGATCCCACCGTTGGGATCTCAGGGCCACTCTCGGCGGCCACCCTCGGAACCCACGCAGGGATCGAGCAACGACGGCGCAAGCTCGGCCTTGCGTCGTTCTTGACCACCGCCATGCAGATTCGGCGTTGCGCATGAACGAACGCTCTGTGTACGGTCGGCCGATGCAGTTCCGCGTCCTGGGGCCCCTCGAGGTCGACGCGGGGGACGGCCCGATCCCCCTCGGTGGGCCGAAGCAACGCGCCGTGCTGGCCAACCTGCTGGTGCGCGCGAATCAGGTCGTGCCGGCCGAGACCTTGATCGATGAGATCTGGGGCGAAGAGCCTCCCGAGAAGGCGCGGAACACTCTGCAGACCTACGTCTCGAACCTTCGAAGGACCCTCGGAGACGAACGCTTGATGGGCCGGCCACCCGGGTACGTCCTGAGGCTCGATCCACTCGAGCTCGACGCGTCACGGTTCGACACGTTGGTAAGAGACGCGAAGAAGGCGCTCGCGATCGACCCGCACGTGGCCGTCACGACGCTCGACGACGCCCTGGCTCTTTGGCGTGGACCGGCTCTCGCCGACATCGCTGACCGGTCCTCGCTGGTGGCGGAGGCCGCCCGGCTCGACGATCTTCGGCTCGAGGCGCAAGAAGACCGGGTCGAGGGACTCCTGGCGGGAGGAGCGCAGACCCGGGCGATCGGCGAGCTCGAGGGCATGGTCTCCCGCCACCCGTTGCGGGAGAGTCTGTGGGGCTTGCTGATGATGGCGTTCTACCGCGATGGACGTCAGGCCGAGGCCCTTGCT
Organism: uncultured Actinomycetes bacterium; assembly: GCA_963831325.1. GTDB lineage: Bacteria > Actinomycetota > UBA4738 > UBA4738 > HRBIN12 > JAOUEA01. The sequence goes on along the minus strand of CAWHQA010000004.1, from coordinate 96,370 downwards.
GCCTTTCAGCGTGCGCGGGAGATCTTGGCCGACGAGCTCGGGATCGATCCCTCGCCCGAGCTCACGAGGCTCCATGGGCGGATCCTCAAGCAGGATCCCGGGCTCGATCTTCGAGGGGAACAGCTCCGCGGATACCGGCTGCTCGAGAAGATCGACGACGGGCCGACGGGAAGCATCTTCCGCGCGATCCAACCGCACGTCGGGCGCGACGTGGCCATCAAGCTCTTCCACGAGCGCATCGCCGACGACCCAGCGTTCGTGCGACGTTTCGATCCGGAGGCCCAGGCCGTCGCCGGACTCGAGCATCCCCACATAGTCCCGATCTATGACTACTGGCGGGAGCCCGGCAGGGCATACGTCGTCTCCCGGTACCTGCGAGGTGGCAGCCTTCGAGGTCTGGGGGAACGAGGCGAGTCCTTGGACCGAGACCGCGCGCTCCGCATCATCGAGCAGGTCGCCTCCGCGATAGCGTTCGCGCACCGCCAAGGCATCGCACACGGCGCCGTGGGGCCGTCCGACATCCTCTTCGATCCTGAGGGCAACGCCTATCTCGGGGGCTTCCCCATCGGCGTCGGGGGCGCCGCGGACCAGCTCCTAGATGTGGGCAAGCTGGCTCGGCTCGCGAGCGAACTGCTGGGTCAGAGCGTGCCGGCGCCTCTGGACGGAGCGATCCAGCGGGCAGAGACCCGCACAGATGCGCCGAGTGCGGATGAGTTCGCGCAGTCCGCCCGCGTCGCCCTCGAACCCAAGAGGCGGCAACCGCCGAAGGCCGCAGACGAACGCAATCCCTACAAGGGCTTGCAGGCATTCAGCGAAGCCGACGCGCGTGACTTCTTCGGACGAGGCACGCTCGTGCGGCAGCTCGTCGCCAGGCTGAAGGAGCCAGTCACCGGATCCCGATTCGTGGCCGTGGTCGGAGCGAGTGGAGGCGGGAAGTCATCGGTCGTCCGCGCGGGGCTTGTCCCAGCGCTCCGGCAAGGCGCGCTGGGCGAACCGCGTGATCTCTTCGTCACCGAGATGTTCCCCGGCGTGCACCCGATCGACGAGCTCGAAGCCGCGCTGCTGCGGATCGCCGTGCGCCCAGTTTCCCGCATGCGCGACCTGCTCGAGGCAGGCTCACGCGGTCTGCTCGAGGTATTGGATCTCGTCGCACCCGGCGATGCTGAAGTCCTCCTCGTGGTCGACCAGTTTGAGGAGGCGTTCACGATCACGACGGACGAGCGCGAGCGTGAGCTCTTCCTCGAGTCCCTGCGAGTGGCGACGGCAGACCCGGAGAGTCGGCTGCGTGTCGTCCTGACACTCCGGGCTGACTTCTACGACCGGCCGCTCGTCTACCCGCGATTCGGCGACCTGCTCGCGGCCCGGTCCGAGGCGGTTCCGCCATTCTCACCCGACGAGCTCGAGCAGGCGATCCGTGCCCCTGCCGAGCAGGTCGGCGCCTCGTACGAGCCCGGGCTGGTGGCCGAGATGATCGCCGACGTCGCGCATCAGCCAGGCGCGCTTCCGCTGCTCCAGTACGCGCTCACAGAGCTGTTCGAACGGCGGGAAGGCGACCTGCTGACCCTCCGCGCATACCAGGAGATCGGCGGGATCGCCGGCGCGCTCTCCGCCCGGGCCGATCGCATCGTGGAGGCAACCGACGCCGCCGGTCGACGCGCCGTCAGGCAAGTGTTCCTGCGACTCGTCACGCTCGGGGAGGGGATGCCCGACACCAGACGACGAGTCGCACGGAGCGAGCTCGATTCCCTCGAGGTGGAGCCGGAGGCGATCAACAGAGTGCTCGACGCCTTCGGGCGCCATCGCCTGCTGACCTTCGATCGCGACCTCGCGACGCGAGAACCTACGGCCGAGATCGCGCACGAGGCGCTTTTGACCTCGTGGAAGCGCCTGCGCGGATGGATCGACGACGCACGCGGCGACCTCCGTCAGAACCAGGGGCTGGCTCGAGCCGCCGCGGAGTGGCGTGGCTCGAGCCGCGAGCCGAGCTTCCTCATCCGCGGCGCCCGACTCGACCACATCGAGGCGTGGGCGGCCGCCACCAGCCTGTCGATCGGGCAGCCAGACCGGGCGTACCTCAAGGCGAGCGTCGATCATCGAGACCGGGAGCGCGCGGTCGAGCGAGAACGGCGGAAGCACGAGGCCTCCATCGAACGACGATCGCGATTCCGGCTCCGCGGACTCGTGGCCGTGTTCGCCGCAGCAGCGCTCGTCGCAGGATCGCTCACGCTCGTCGCAACCAGCCAGAGCGAGCGGGCGGGGCGAGAGACCAGGATCGCGATCGCCCGCGAGCTCGCGGCCGCCTCGATCGCAAGTCTCGATGAGGATCCCGAGCGAGGCATCCTCCTCGCCATCGAAGCGGTGGAGACCACTCGTTCGGCCGACGGAACGGTGCTCCAGGAAGCCGAGCAGGCGCTGCATCAGGCGGTGGGCGCTTCGCGAACCGTGCTGTCGGTGCCGAGCGTGGGGGAAGCAGTTGCGTGGAGCCCGGCTGGGGTCTTCGTCACCGAAGGTCCCGAGGGCTCGGGGGTCGTCGATATCTGGGATGACTCGACGGGAGAGGCGGTCCGCGAGTTCCAAGCTCACGATGGTGACATCAATGACGTGGCGTTCAGTCCGGACGGCTCGTTGCTCGCGACCGTGGGCGACGACGGAGCGCTGAAGGTATGGGACCCCTCGACCGGGGAGTTGCTCGCGAGCGCGTTGGGCGAGGGCGAGGTCTGGGGCGCCTCGTTCAGTGCCGACGGGTTGGTCGCCGCATCGTGGCCAGGGGAAGGCATCGTGCGTGTCATGGACGCCTTCGCAGATCGAGTGACGGAGACGCTTCGGATCCCCTTCGCGGATTTCGGCGGTGATACGTCGCTCAGCCCCGATGGGAGCGCCATGGCAGTGGCGACGGGCGCGGTCGTCGTGATCGACATCGAGTCGGGCCGGGAGTTGTTCCCTGCACTCCGGCCTGTCGCGAGATCGGGGAGCGGCTATCCGGTGAACCAGGTCGCGTGGAGCCCCGACGGGCGCTCGATCGCCACGGCTTCCGTGACAGGGAACGGCGACGTCTGGGACGCGGAGACTGGGAGCCTTCGGTTCACCTTGGCCGGTCACACGGGGTTCGTCGAGAGCATCGCCTGGGCCCAGGATTCCCGCAACCTGGTGACAGGCGGCAGCGATGGCACCGCGAGGGTGTGGCAGATCCGCGCCGGCGCCGCCTCGCAGACTCTGTCCCTTTCGGCACGAGAGATGGCGGGCGGAGTTCGTGGCGTGGCCTTCTCGTCCGATGGCGCCAGGGTGCTCGCGGGTGGCGCCGACGACGCCGGCGCGAGGATCTGGGACGTGGGCCCAGATGGCGACACCGAGGTGGCGACCTTCCCCGGCGTGGGCTTTCTGGGCGACGTGGAATTCATGCCAGATGGACGGCGCATCGCTGCCGCCAGACCGAACGGCTCGGTGACGATCTGGGACCTGGAGACGGAGCGTCCCCTCGGAACGATCGGACCTCGAGTGCGCGAGCACTGGTTCGATCTCACCGCGGATGGCTCGGCGATCGCGATCTTCAAGAAGACCGTGACGGCATGGAACACGGAGACCGGGGGCAAGCTCTTCGCCGCGGAGGTGTCCGACGGTGAATTCGACTGGAGCCCCGACGGGCAACATCTGGTCGTGGCAAGCGCGATCCTCGATCGCACGGGTCGCCAGGTCGGTGTCCTGGAGAAGGAAGGATTCGATGTCAGGGAACCGCGATTCAGCCCCGACGGGCGCCTGATCGCTACGACGGGCGACGGACCGACGGGACAACAGGTCGTCATCTGGGACTGGCAGCGCGGCAGCGTGGTCGGAACGATCGATGCGGCAGGGTTCGACGCGGTCTTCGACCACACAGGGCATCGGATCGCAACGGATGGTGCCAAGGACGGCAGTGAAGGGTCGCCGACGATCTGGGACGTAGAGACCGGCGCCCGGCTCGTGATGCTCGGAGGGCACTCGGGCCCGGTGTTCGACGTCGCCTTCAGCCCCGACGGCTCGCGCGTGGCGACAGGAGGCGTCGACGGCACGGTCCGACTGTTCGATGCCGGATCGGGAGAGGAGCTCCTCGTACTCCGAGGTCATCGGAGCGCGATCCGGACCGTGAACTTCAGCCCCGACGGCACGATGCTCGCCTCTCAGAGCCCGGGCGAGGTTCGGATCTGGGCACTCGACATCGACGGCCTGCTCGAGATCGCGGGGCAGGAGGTCACGAGGTCGCTCACCGACGAGGAGTGCCGACAGTTCCTCCACATCCCGGCGTGCACTGCATAGAGGCATGCAGAGATGACGATCGTCCATGCAACCCAGGACGCACTCGGTCGAGCGCTCGTCGATCACCACGAGGGACGGGCAGGCGATCTACTTCTGTTGGAAAGCGATGACGGTTCGGTTCGGCCCGCGGACCTGCAACCGGCGGACTTCTTCGCTCCTCAGCAGGCCTGGCCGTCGTGGGAACAGCACGTGGTTGGTCGGGCCGAAGGAGCAATACTCGACCTCGGTGCGGGTGCGGGTCGCCACTCACTCTGCCTGCAAGACCTAGGCCACGAGGTGTCGGCCGTGGATTCATCGCCTGGTGCCGTCGCCGTATGTCGGTCCCGAGGCATCCGTGATGTCCGTCTTGCCGATCTCAGACGACTCGCTGGCGAAGAGCGGTGGGACACGCTCCTGCTGATGTGCGGGAACCTCGGCCTCGCAGGAGATCGGGGATCGACACGGCGGTTGCTCACTCGGCTCGCAGCCGTGACCACGCCGGGCGGAATGTTGATAGGCGACTCCGTCGATCCTGGGAGCGACGATCCCCATGTACGGCTCCGCCTCCACTACGGGGCTCTCGCGACTCCCTGGTGGTACCAGATCAACATCCCGCCTTCGGAGATCGAGGCCTTCGTCGAGGGCGCAGGGTGGCGCCTCGAAGAACAGGTCGGCGACGAGGAGGGATATGGCGTGGTGCTCCGTCGAGACTGACCGGATCGACCGAGGGCGGGCGCCGGCCCTCAGAACCAGTCGTCGAAGTCGCGACGCTCGATGAGCTCAAGCGTGTCTGCTCGAGAGCGAACGAACCACGCGAGCTCCTCACCCGATCCCCCTCGCGGAAGCGCAGCGCTTCGACAGGCGATCGAGCGCTCTCCGGCGTCGTGCGCTGCATCGCCGATGAGCTGGGTTCTGGCCCACTCGATCCGAGCGCCTCGTCGGTCGAATGGGTAGGAAGTCGGCAGGCCCACCGAGCCGCAGCCGACGTCGGACACGACATCGACGCTTCGGTGCGGTACCACATGGGTCGCAACGAGCACGGGTCGCCGATCCGGATGGAGGTCGAGAACGCCGTAGGGCAAACCCTCGAAGCGTCGAACGACATTCGCCTTGGCCACCGCGAGCGTGCGGCACAGATAGGTGACAGGAAACGAGTTCGGCGGGTTCCACCGGCCGCCGCGCTCAGCCGCGAACCTGGCGTCGAGGGGGCGGCGCCACGCCGGATCGGCCACTCGCAGGTATCGCCCGCTCCGGCGCACATGGCGGAAGGAGGGGCCGGTCACGCCGAGGCGGCCCAGTCGAACGACCGAGCGACGTCTGCCAGGAGCTCCTCGTGATGGTCGGCGGCGATCATCTCGAGCATCGTCGCTCCGTTCCAGCGGTCGGAAGGCGTGCGCACCACGGCCGGGATGCGCTCGACGAGCAGGTTCCGCTCGAGGAGATCGGCCACCCGCAGCATCGTGGCGAGCTTGGGGAGGCGAACGGCCGGCACGCCGTCGTCCATCCACTGCCCCACTGCCTGGCGCCGAACCGCGAACAGCGCCGCCATCTCGGTGACTGTCATCTGCCACGCCGCGAGCAGGCCCTCGAGCCCGGTGCCCGCACCAGAGACCTCGGACAGCACGTAGCGCGAGAACCGCTGGTAGTCAGCCCTGTCGGGAAGCGTGGTGATCGTCGCTCGAGGCGGGGGTGCGGGAGAGGCCATGCCCGGGATGATGCCGGACGCCGCCGACATCAGCGCGTGCTGAGGGCCCGCCGGATCGAAGGGTGCCGTCAGGGCTACGTGACCGAGGACCGGCGTCGCGACTGCGGACGCCTCGGGATGCTCCGCGATGAGGGCGGCGACGAGGTCTCGCCACGCGCGGGCATACCTGCGCGCTGCACGCTCATCTCCCCCTAGGGCGTCGGGGAGCCAGCGAACGAGTTCGTCGGCGAGGACATCAGCGGCTGCGACCATCCTATGAAACGTAGCGCAAGCAGAACGCAATCGCAAGGGAAACGCAAGCCACCCCTCAGCGAACCGCCAGAGGGTCGATGACGGGGATGCGGCGCTCTCGGTCGAAGGTGAGTGGGGTCTCGGGATGTGGTCCGTCGATCTCGCGAGCCAAACGATGACCGTCGAAGATGGCCTCCGAGATTATGCGGGGGGCGACGCAGTCGCCGATGCGGTACACGGCGTCGATGCCTGCCGCCTCGAGCCCCACCGGATCGCTCATCAGCTCCCGGTACAGCGCGTCGTCGGAGATCTGCTGCGTCACGAGCACGAGGCCGTCCACCTCCAGCGAGAATGCCTCCTCGAACTCATCCTCGCCCGAGATGCGTCCGGTCTCCACACGATCGATCGTCACTCCGCGGTGCATGGTGACGCCGAGCTCGTGCAGATGCATGCGGAGCATCGGGCCTTCGAGCGTGAGATCGGAGAGCGGGGAGATGACCTCGAGCGAGGTGACCAGGTGGGTCTCGAACCCCTCCTTCGCCAGGAGCTCGGCGATGCCGACGCCGCACCAGTAGCCCTCGGCGTCGTAGACTGCGACGCGTCCGCCCGGCGGACGTTTGCCGTCGAGGGCGACCTGCTCGGGAGTGAGCACGTGGGCCAGAGCCGCGTCCGCTCCCTCGATCGGCTCGTGGGTGGCCGCCTGCATCCCTGAGCCGGACCACTGCGAGCCCGTCGCCACGATCACGATGCGCGCGCCGTAGTCGAGGACGAGCTCGGGGGTGAGCCGCTTCCGGCGTACGACGTCGACGTTCCGCAGTTTGTCGAGCTGGACCACGCGGTAGTCGACGATGCGACCCCAGTCGCCGAGGGTCGGCAGGCGCCGCACCCACCGCATGCGACCCCCGAGCTCGCGCCCGGCCTCGACCAGGTGCACCGCCTCGAAGCCGCGTTTGCCGAGCGTGACGGCGCATTCCATGCCGGCCGGTCCTGCGCCGACCACGAGCACCGGGAGGTCGGCGTTCGCGGCACGGTCGAATCGCTCCGGGTGCCAACCGCGTCGATGCTCCTCCCCCGCCGTCGCGTTCTGGAGGCATCCCAGGTGTCCGAATCCGTCGACCTTCATGATGCAGACGTTCGAGCCGGTGCATTCGCGGATCTCGTCGGTGCGTCCCTCGGCGATCTTGTCCGGCAGGAACGGGTCCGCGATCGACGGGCGAGCGGCCCCGATCAGGTCCCACCGCCCCGAACGGATGATCGAGGCCATGAGGTCGGGGCTCGTGACGCGCCCGACGCCGACGATCGGCTTCGTCGTTGCCTCGCGGATGCGACCGGTCCACTCGAGCTGGTACCCCTCCTCGAAGTACCTCGACGAGCCGGAGTCCTTGCTCCAGAGCGCGATCGACCCCACGTTCACGTCCCACAGGTCGACGAGCGCGTCGGCGAGCTTCACGAACTCGAGCGCCTCGTCGACGACGATGCCGGCCGGCCCGAGCGCATCGACCGCGATACGAGTGACGATCGCGCAATCGTCGCCGACTGCCTCCCGGACCCCTTCGAGCATCTCGAGCCAGAAGCGTGCGCGGTTCTGGAGGGATCCTCCGTAGGGATCGGTTCGCTTGTTGTAGAAGGGCGAGAGGAACTGCATCGGCAGGTACGAATGCGCGCCATAGACGTAGACGATGTCGAAGCCGCAGTCGCGGGCGCGCCGGGCGGCGGCCACCCAGTCGTGCTGCACCGCCCGGATGTCGCGAAGCTCCATAGCTTTCGGCACCACGTGGGGCTCGAGGTCCGACGCGAGCTGGCTCGGTCCGAGCGAGAACCAGCGCGTCACGTTGTTCGGAGCGTGGGCGCCCGCGTGGTGAAGCTCGATGCCGGCCAGTGCCCCGTGCTCGTGCGCCGTATCGGTCATGAGGTGGAGCGAGCGCATATCGTCCTCGTCCCAGAAGCGCGCGGCGATGAGCGGCGCCTCGTCGGAACCCGGAGAGAACGGCGCGTACTCGGTGCAGACGGCCGCCCAGCCTCCTTCGGCCTTCACGCCGCGATGGGCAGCCTGGGTCCACGGCTTCTCCGTTCCGAAACCGGAGCAGTGTGGCACCTGGTAGAACCGGTTCCGCAACGTCTTCGGCCCGATGCGAACCGGCTCGAACAAGATCTCGTGGTTCGGATCCATCGGAGGTCAGCCCCGACCTCGGGCGAGCGAACGATCCCCGATCTCTGTCTCGTCGTTCGCACGTCGCATCTCATCAATCTACCCTGGACGTCTATCCCCACGGCTCGTCCTGCCGCCGGTCTGATCGACTCGAAGATCCGCCCGCCAGGTGGACTCGAAAGTCATCGTGTGCGCCTACTCGGATGCGGTCGATCGATCCGGGGTGAAGATCTGACGAGTCCGCCGCGACCGCTCCGGATACAACGCATCGGTAGAGTCGAGGAACTGGTCCACGCTCCCGACCGGCGGCAGCGAGCGCAGCCACGGATCGTCTATCGAGTCGAAGCACGCGTCGGCGAACCGATCGGCCATCAGCACCAGGAACGGCCGGCCGTAGAACGCCCGGACGACGGGCTCCTCGGCACCGGACACCACACCGAGCGCGACGAATCGGTGGGCGATCGCCTCGTAGGCCTCAACGAGTCCGGCCTGGCGATCGTCGTGTCCGTGCGCCTCCAACGCTCGTTCGAGCGCGGGACGTACGTCCGGGGCCGCTTCGAGACGAGCGAACGCGGTGCCGAGCCACTTGGCGTACGGGGTGTAGCGCCGTTCGATCAGGAAGGACAGTCGTACGAGGTCGCGTGCCAACCGCGCGGCCACGATCCGGGAGCCGAGTTCGTCGCCCACCTCGGCCGTGCGTCCGACGAACGCCTCCTCCTGCGCGATCCTTCTCCACGCGCACCCGAGCAGGTATCGCCACACGTCGTCCGGGTACCAGCCGAGCTGCGCGCGAACCCCGGCGAGCTTCCCCTCGGGGTCGTGGAACACCTCACCCACCGTGACGTGCAGGAGCTGTTGCTGCGGGAGCAGCAACCAGTCCTCGGTGGTCAGGTCGGCACGAGGATCGACGGCGAGCTCTTCCATGAGCCACGCGCCGAGCGTCGTGACCTCGACATGGTGTTGGACCGGAACGTCATCCCACCCGAACCGAACCGGCCATCCCAGGAACGTGTCGGGGAGCGACGCGACGATCTGAGCGAGCGCATCGCCCACGTCTTCTGCATCGACGAAGACGTGACACCTCGGACCCCAGCCGTGGTCGGTCGAACGGGCGGTGTCGTAGCCGAGGACGTCCGAGCCCTCGCCCACGTGTGCGGCAGAGTGCGGAATCTCGACGATCGCCGAGCGGAGCACTTCCTCATAGAAGCGTCTCGACAGCTCGATCCCCGGGATGAACCGTCCCTCGGTTGCCATGCTCCCGACCCTACTTGCCTCCGCCGAGGGTCAGTCTCCGCCACAGGACGAGGGCGCCTTGACGACCGTCTGCCCCTCCTTCAGCTCCTGGATCTCATCGATGAACGTCTTCGTCTGCGGATCGGCCTCGAACATCCGATAGACGGGTCTCGCGGCCCGCTGCAAGCGCTGCCACGTCAGCCTCCGACGCGATCGCGACTTCGCCGCCTGCCTCGCAGAAGGCTCCGAAGTCTTCGGTCGTCGCGCTCGTGGCGAACTCGTGCGCCTCATCCGCCGCCGCGGCGAGGATCGCCTGCTGCTCGTCGGTGAGCGAAGCCATCAGATCCTGCCCCGCGAACAGCGTGTTGACGCGGGGGAACAGCACCACGTTGCCGGTGACCACGGATCCCGGCGCCACTCCGCGCGATCGATGCGGCCAGGCCCAACGAGACCTCCGTGCCGTCGACATCGCCGCTCGCGATGGCCGCGTCCAACGCATCGCCCGCAAGCCCGTACACGGGCCGTCCCCCGAGCGCCCGGACCAGGGCCTCGGTGGCCTCCGACGGGACGAGCCGGATGGCGGCCCCGTCGAAGTCCTCGAGCGAGGCCATCGGCGCCGCGTAGCCCAGCGGATACCGCAGTCCCGTCCGGGTACAGGCCGAGTCCGACCACGCCGGCGTCTTCCAGACCGGCGATCATCTCGTCTGGCATCGGGCCCGCGAGCACCTCGGTCAGGAGCTCCTGGTCCGTGATGAGGAAAGGCGCCTGCAGGGCTTGGAAGCTCGTCACGCCGACGGTGTCCCACGCCCGTGCGGCGATCCAGCCGAGTTCGAGCTCACCGTCCTGAACGAGTTGCACGACACCTTTCTCGAAGCCGTCGGGATCACTCGTGTCGTCGCCCGCCTCCCACACGACCTCGACGCGCATGCCGCCATCGGACATCTCTTCGACCGCCGCAGCGAATCGCTCGACGACCGGGGTGTCGGGTCGGCCTCGTGGATCGCCGGTCCCCAACCGGATCACGACCGGATCGCTCGTCGGCGGCTGCGTGGGGCTCGGCTCCTCGCCGGTCGATGAACACGCGGCGGCGAGCAAGGTGCTCAGCACGACCATGATCGTTCCACGCTTGATGGTGTTCATCCGCTGCTTCCTCCCTCTCTCGCTCAAACGTCGAACTCGATCGAACGCACGACCTCGTCAGCCACCTCGACCCGCTCGTCGAAGTGTGGGGCGTAGTCCGAGTACAGGAGCGTCACGGTCTCGCCGGCCACGTCGGGAAGCACGGTGATCCGGTACGCCATCGCCCTTCGCGAACGCGAAGCACCGCAGGTTCCCCGGCGATCGCGAAGAACGAGCAGGCACGCCTCGGGGAACGGGCGCGTGTGCTTCGGAGCACATCCGGCGTCCGAGGGCAAGCGGATGTTCGCTTGCCGGCCCGTGAACCCGTCGATCTCGACCGGGACGACCTCGCCGACCACCTCCATCCCTGCGCGTCGACGAGCCATCCGAGGAGGTCATCCGGGCGGGACGCAGCTTCCACGGATCGCCCGGATCGCCCGGGTTCCGAACGACCTCCTCGAGGTTGAGCGAGGTAGAGCTCCGCGTACGGGAAGTGGTCGAGCTGGCCGATGACGACGAACCCGGGGACGTTGGCGGCTCCGTACCAAGGCGTGGTGGTCGTGAGGTGATGGCGGGCTCGGTCTGGGCCAGGTAGCTCCCCGGGTCCATGAGGGACTGGCCCTCGGGGATCGGGGTGACGGTCTCGAGACGACTCGACGGCGACTCGACGGCGTGCCGCTCGGATCCGACACCCCGTCGCCTCCCGTGCACGCCGCCGCCCACGAGGGTGAGCGCAGAGCACCGCAACGACGACCAGCCACGCACGAACGTTCGGTCCACCGGGTCTCCTCTGTCCCCCCGCGGCAACATGAATGCGCGAGAGCGATGCCTTGTGAATCACTTGGTCCTCCGGGGCTTCACAAATCGCTCGCCATGCGCATTCATGTTGCGGATGACCGAGAGCGGACGGGGGGCTCAGGCCTCCGGCGGTGGAAGAGCGGACCGACGACGGGATCGTCGACGAGCCGCTTGCGCTGTCGGTCAGCTTCGAGGACTTCTTCGAGGTCGAACATGGCCGGCTGTTCGGGGCGCTTGCCCTCGTGACCGGCGATCGCCAGGAGGCCGAGGACGTCATGCAGGAAGCCTTCCTCCGGGTGTGGGAGCGCTGGCACCTCGTGCAGTCGCTCGCCTCTCCCACCGGCTACCTGTACAGGACCGCGATGAACGTGTTCCGGATGCGTCGGCGGAGGGCGCTGACCGCGAGCCGGCGGATGGCTCGCCGGTTGCTGCCGAGCGATGACGTCGAAGGCGCGGAAGCCCGTTCCGACCTCGACCGCGGCCTCGCCGCGCTCTCGACGAGGCAACGGACGGCCGTCGTGCTGACCGAACTGCTCGACTTCAGCTCGAGCGAGGCCGCATCGGCGATGGGCGTGTCGCCCGCGAACGCCCGGAAGCTCGCCCAACAGGGCCGCGCGGCGCTCCGGAAGGCCCTCGGTTCCGCCGACAGCGACAGGTGATGCCCCGTGAGTGACCTCCGCGACGCCCTCAGGCACCGGCAGCACGCGTATCAACCCGCCCCCGGGGCTTTCGATCGGCTCGTGCGGCGCCGGGATCGGAGGCAACGCGCGAAGCGTCTTGCGACCATCGCGGTGGCATTGCTCGTCAGCGGCGCCGCGACCTGGGCGTTCTTCCCGCCTGTCCGAGCTGGGGCATCGGTCGGCCGCCTCCCATCGACCGCTCCACGGTCGGTCGTCTCGAGGTCGCGTGGACGGCCGGCGTCGGTGACGCGCCGACGGCGCCAGTGGTCCACGAAGACCGCGTGTTCGTGGGGACAGGATCGGGTGTGCTGTACGCGCTCGATGTCCGAGGCGGCCAGGTCGTCTGGGTGGGACGTCTCCGCGGCTCGATCGTGTCGGCGCCGGCGATCCTCGGAGACGAGGTGGTGGTTCACACCACGGCTGGGGTCCTCGCCGCCTTCGAGACGGGTTGCGGCACCAAGGGCGCGACGTGCCTCCCGTCGTGGAAGGCGTACACGGGAGACGACGTCGGTTCGCCGCCGTCCGTCGCGGACGGCGTGATCTACGTCAACGCCGGCGACGACCGCCTGCTCGCGTTCGAGAGCTGTGCCTCCGGGTCCGTGCGATCCCGCATGGACCGGGCGGATAACGTCGTACGGACAGCCCGGGTCGCCGGTCGCTCCTGCAGTCACGGACGGCTCCGTCTGGACGGTCCTGGGCGATCGATACGGTCGTGTTCCCGACGCGGTGTGACCGTGTGTGTGAGCCGACGCAATCGCAGTTCGCCGGCAGCATGTCGATCGGACCGGTGGTCGGAGATCGGCTGGTCGTGGTGGGATCGAGCACCGGTTACCTCTACGGGTTCCGCGCTGATTGCCCGGGACGGTGCCGAGCGGTATGGCGAGCTCGGGCTGACGCGCCGACGACGCCGGCGGTCGACGGCGGCGTCGTGTTCGTCTCGGGCGCGCCCGGAGGAGGATTGGCCGCCGTTCCCGAACGTTGCCGATTCGGACGGCGCAGCGTGCGACCCGTTCTGGGTCGGCGAGATCAACGGTTCCCCGACATCCTCCGTGATCACGGCTGCGGGGGTGGTCTACGTCGGTTCGAGCGACGGGAACCTCTACGCGTTCCCGACGGCCTGCGACGAAGCCTGTTCCCCATCCGCGGTCGTCCGCATCGGATCCTCGCTCGAGGGGCCCGCGGACTGGGAAGGTCGAGCGCTGTTCGTGACCGCCGCGGACGGGACCCTGCGCGCCCTCACGGTCGGTGGCGTCCAGCCGTGAGCACCTCATTGGGATTGCAGGTCAGAGTTAGTCCCTACATCGAGGCGGCGAGGTCGTGCAAAGCTCCTGCCACAGCGTCCGGCCGTTCGATCTGGACATCGTGTCCGCTATGGATCTCCACGACGGGCCAGCCACGTTGCCGAGCTCCTTGAGCGAACCCTGCGAACATGTCTTCATCGGGAGCCTTCGCGGTGCAGTGGATGAAGGCGGAGGGGAGCATCGCGACGCGAGGATCGACGGCTGCAGGATCCGTCAGCGTCGCGAGCGGGTGCTCGCTGCCCCGATAGCGATCGGCGACGTCGGCGGGGTAGCCATCGAGTTCGTCTGGGAAAGGGAATGGGACCAGCCACCCGTCTCCACGGTCGAGGGCCGGCGTCAGGAGCATGGACTCGACCCAATCGGGGTCGATCAGGTCCGTCTCGGATTGCCCGTCTTCCGGGATGAAGGCGTCGACGTAGATCATGCCCTTGACCAGGTCTGGGGCTTTCGACGCTGCGGCGGTCGTCACCATGCCTCCGTAACTGTGCCCCACCAGCAGCACGTCCGAAGCTCGTTCCCAGCGGATCACCTGAACGACGTCCTCGGCGTGGGTCGCCAGCCCGATAGAGCGCGATACCAGGTGTGATCTCTCTCCCAACCCCGTGAGGGTCGGGGCGAATGAACGATGACCCATGGCGATCAAGGCGTCCGTCACGGCACGCCACTCCCAACCGCCACCCCAGCCGCCGTGGACGATCACGAAGGTCGCCATCGACGCCAACCTATCCTCGTGCGAAGGGAAGACTCGAACTCCGACGCCGTTTCGTCACCGGATCCTAGGTTCGGTGCACGACGTCCCCGTCGACGATCGTGTGCGTCGCATGGACATCGAGCACGTTCCTCGGGTCGGCGTCGGCTTCCGCGAACAGATCGCCGCTCAGCACGACGAGGTCGGCCTGTTTCCCGGCGGTGATCGACCCGCGTCGATCCTCCGCGGAGACGACCTGGGCGCCGCCCATCGTGTAAGCGCGGATCGCGCCCTCGAGGTCCACCGTCTCTTCGGGCACCCACGACTCGACGCCATCGAGGTCTGCCCTGGTCATCGCCGTGTAGATGCCGACGATCGGGTCCATCTCGGCGACGTTCCAGTCGCTCGAGAACGCGAGCGTGGCCCCTGAGTCGCGGAGGCTCCGGAACGCCCACGCGTGCCGCCATCGCTGCTCACCCACGTTGGCTCGCCAGTCGGCGACGATCTCAGGCGCGCAGTGGCGCGGCTGCATGATCGGGATCACGCCGAGAGCACCGAACCGCGGCACGTCGCCGGGGTGCAGGCACTCGGTGTGCACCATGCCGTGCCGAGCGCCGGTATCACCATTGGCGCGCCTGGCCGCCTCGAACCCGTCGAGTGCGACCCGCAGCCCTCGATCGCCCGTGCCGTGTACGTGGCACGACCACCCTCTGCGTTCGAGCTCGATCACCAGCTCCGCGAACTCCTCGGGCCGCCAGAACGTGTCGCCTCGCTCCCCCGGCTTGTTGGCGTAGGGCTCCAGCATCGCGGCGGTCCACGGCTCGACCACGTCGTCGATGTAGAGCTTGATGGGTCCGACACGCAGTCGATCGTCGTCGTATCGCTCGCGCACGGATCCGAACTCGTCGCGATCAGCGTCGCTCGTACCGACCGGATGGAACTCGCCGCAACCAGCCGTGAGCGCAGCCGGCCCTCGTCACGAGCGCGCTCGAAGATCCACATATCGTCGGGCGAGTTCTGCGGCTCGACGACCGTCGTGATGCCGAACGCCGTGGCCATATCGAGGCTCTCGAGCGTCCGCTCGTACTGCAGCCCGGGCTCGTACCCGGGGAGGAACGCCTCGAGCGCTCGCTGACCGAGCCGACTGATTCCCATGACGGCGAAGTCGCCGACGATGCCCGTGGGCTCACCGTTCCCCTGGTCGATACGCGCGTGGCCCCATGCGAGCGTCGTGCCGCGACGGTCGATGCCGAGGAGCTCCATCGCCTCACGGTTCAGCCACGCGTTGTGCGCGTCGTAGGTCAACACGAACGCCGGGCGCCCGCCGGTGAGCCCTTCGAGATCTCGCCAGGTCGGCAGACGCCCGCCGGGCATCACGGAGTAGTTGAACCCGACACCCTCGATCCACGCGTGCTCGGGGTGGGCTTCAGCGTGCGCCCGGATACGCCCCTTCACATCGTCGAGCGTCGAGGCCCCGGCGAGCCCGACTTCCAGCGGATTCGAGCCGAGTCGCACGTGGTTGTGCGAGTCGATGAACCCTGGAAGCACCGTCGAGCCGCCCGCGTCGATGACCTCCGTGCCGGGCCCGGTCCTGGCGGCGGCACCCTCGTCGCCGCCGACCCACGAGATGCGGTTGCCCTCGACGGCGACGGCGTCTGCCCATGGCAGCTCGGCATCGACCGTGTAGACACGAGCGTTCCGGATCATCAGCGTCGCGGGTGCGGTCGGCCGACCCATGAGGAACGCCTACAGAGCGCCGGTCGGCCGTGGGAACAGCCCGGCTCGCTCCACCACTGTTCGCACAGCATCGTCGTTCCCCATGCCCATCAGGTGAACGCCGCCGATGCCCTCGATCTCCTCGATGCCGCGAACCACATCGACCGTGAGGTCGAGCCCGAGCGCTGCGGCGTCGTCGCCGGCGGCCTCGAGCGCGTCGATGATCGCCGGCGGCACACGTACGCCAGGAAGCTGCTCCTGCATGAAGCGAGCGCCCTTCGCGTTCCGAAGCGGCACGATGCCCACCAGCACCGACGCCCGCTCGAACACTCCCCTGGCTCGAGCTCCATCTGCCCAGGCGCTGAGGGCCTCGACGTCGTAGGTGATCTGGGTGAAGAGCAGGTCGGCGCCGGCCGTGAGCTTGCGCTCCAGGTGGGCCGGATCGTAGGGATCGGCCAACGGCATCTCGGCGACCCCGATCGTGTACCGCGGTGGATCGGCCACCTCGGCGCCGTTCATCGCGAGGCCCTCGTCGCGCAACCTTCGTACGCCTTCCACGACATCGAGCACCGACACGTCGGTCACCGTGAGCGCGCCCGCGTCGTCACCGACATGCATGGGGTCGCCCGACAGGCACAGCACGTTGCGCGCTCCGAGCGCCCAGGCTCCCAGCAGGTCCGACGTGATCGCGAGCCGGTTCCGGTCGCGACAGGTGAGCTGCAGGGTTGGTTCGACGCCCGCCCGCGAGACGAACGCCGTGCCCGCCACGGCCGACATGTGCGCGCTCGCGATCGGATTGTCGGTCACGTTCGCCGCGTCGATCGAGCCGACGAGCGCGCGAGCATGTGCCGTGACCGCGGCACCGTCGGCACCCCGAGGAGGCACGATCTCACCGGTCACCGCGAACGAGCCGGACCGCAGGATCGCGGCGAGCCGGCCTGCCGCGGGCGCCGCGCCGGCAGACCCGCGAGCGGCGCTCACCGACCGTACGCCTGTTGCTCCGCAGCGGTCACGGTGTTCACCAGCAGCATGGCGACGGTCATGGGTCCGACCCCGCCGGGCACGGGAGTGATGGCCCCCGCGACTTCGACCGCCTCGTCGTGCTTGACGTCGCCGACCAGCCCCTCGGCCGTGCGATGCACACCCACGTCGACCACCGTCGCACCGGGCTTGATCATGTCGCCGCCGATCAGCTGCGGGACCCCGGCGGCGACGACGAGGATGTCGGCACGCCTGGTGTGCGTCGCCAGATCGCGGGTCTTGACGTGGGTGCTGGTCACCGTGGCGTTTCCCCGGATCGAGTCGTGCGCGAGCATGATCGAGAGCGGGGCGCCCACGAGACCCCCGTGGCCCACCACGACGACCTCTGCACTCTCGAGCTCGACGCCTTCTCGCAACAGCAGCTCGATGATGCCGTAGGGCGTCGCAGGCGTGAACGTCGGCTCGCCGCGCACCATCATGCCGACGTTCCAGGGGTGCAGACCGTCGACGTCCTTCTCGGGCGCGACCGTGCGCTGCACCTCGAGCTCGTGCAGGTGCGCCGGCATCGGCAGCTGCACGAGGATCCCGTGGATATCGGGGTCGCGGTTCAGGCGGCGCAGGGTCGCGAGCAGCTCACCTTCGGTCACGTAGGCAGGCAGATCGACCTGCTCGGAGCGGATCCCCACGTCGGCACACGCCTTGTGCTTGGCTCCGACGTAGATGCGAGAAGCCTGGTCCTCGCCCACGAGCACTGCAGCCAATCCGGGCACCGCACCCCTGTCGGCGAGCGCGCGCACCCGTTCACTCACCTCCGAGCGGATCGCTTCCGAGATGGCCCTGCCGTCGAGGATGCGGGCGGTCACGGGGCGAATCCTACCCGCGTGCTCTGACGCCCGACCAAGGTCGGTCAATGACGGAAATGTCGTGTGCCGGTGAGCACAACGGCCATGCCGTGCTGCTCGGCGGCGGCGAGCACGGCCTCGTCGCCTTTCGATCCTCCGGGGTGGATGACGGCTGTGCAACCGGCATCGGCCGCAACCTCGAGCGCGTCCGGGAACGGGAAGAACGCGTCGCTCGCGACCACGGCGCCCTTCGCGCGATCGCCGGCCTTGCGGGTCGCGATCCACGACGAGTCGACGCGCGACATCTGCCCCGCGCCGACGCCGACGGTCGCGCCGTCCTTCACGAGCACGATCGTGTTCGACTTCACGCGCCACGCGATGGTCCACGCGAGCTCGAGGTCTGCCCACTCCTGCGCCGTGGGCTCCCGGCTTCCCGCCACCTTCCAATCTGCCCGCGTCTCGTTCACGGCGTCGCGATCCTGCACGAGGGCGCCGCCGGGCAGCGGCCGCACATCGAGGCCCGATCCGTCGGGAAGCGGCGCCTCCACCACCCGCAGGTTGGTTCGCTCGGCGAACGCGAGGCGTGCCTCGGGTGTGAACGACGGGGCGATCACGACCTCGGTGAACACCCCTGCCATCGCCGTCGCCGCGTCGACGCCCGCCTCGCCGTGGAACGCAACGATGCCACCGAAGGCGCTGACCTCGTCGCACTCGAACGCTGCCCGATAGGAATCGGATGGCGAACCCCTGGCCGCGGCCCCACACGGGTTGTTGTGCTTCACGATCACCGCCGAACCATCGGGCAGCGCTCCGGCGAGCTCGTAGGCAGCGAATGCATCGAGCCAGTTGTTGAACGACATGTCCTTGCCCTGCAGCACTCGGGCGCCGCCGAGCACCCCTGCGCCCGCCGCCTGGCGGTAGAGGGCGCCGCGCTGGTGCGGGTTCTCGCCGTAGCGAAGATCGCTGACCTTCTCGAAGGCGAGGCCAACGTACGAAGGGAGCTCCTCGCCGGCCCGCTGCTCGGCGAACCAGGCGGCGACCGCCGCGTCATAGGAGGCCGTATGAGCGAAGGCTGCCGCGGCCAACTCCGCACGTGTCCCACGCGTGAGTCCGCCTTCACGGTCGAGCTCCTCGATCACGGCGTCGTAACGGGCTGGGTCGACCACCACTCCGACCGACTCGAAGTTCTTCGCCGCCCCCCGCACCATGGCCGGCCCGCCGATGTCGATCTTCTCGATCACGTCGTCGAAACCTGCACCGGCGGCGACGGTCTCGCGGAACGGATACAACCCCGCGATCAGCAGGTCGAAGGGAGCGATGCCGATCTGGTCGAGCTGGCGCATGTGCTCACGGTTGCGACGATCGGCAAGCAGGCCGGCGTGGATCGCGGGATGCAAGGTCTTCACGCGACCATCGAGCATCTCGGGAGAGCCGGTGACCGCTTCGACGGACGTGACGGCGATGCCCGCATCGATCAGCACGCTCGCAGTGCCACCGGAGGCGACCAGCTCCACGCCCCGTTCCACCAAGGCCGTCGCGAACGCAGCCAACCCGGACTTGTCGTAGGGCGCCAGCATGGCGCGGCGCACCGGCGTCACATCGCTCATCGGGCTGCTTCCACGATCGTCACGTGCCGACCTTCCACCACGAGGCGGCCCTCGACCAGAGCCCGCACCGCGGTCGGCAGCAATCGATGTTCCACCTCGAGGATCCTCGACTCGAGTGAGCGCCAGTCGTCGTCCTCGCGCACCTCCACCGCTTCCTGCAGCACGATCGGTCCCGTGTCGACCCCTTCGTCGACGAGGAACACGCTCACGCCGGTGACCTTGACGCCGTATCCGAGCGCGTCGCGCACACCGTGCATGCCTGGGAACGACGGCAGCAGCGACGGGTGAGTATTCAGCCACCGACCCACGTACACCTCGAGCACCGCACGGCCAAGCAGCCGCATGTACCCGGCAGTCACGACGGCATCGGCGCCGTGCCGCTTCAGAGCCCCGGCGACCGCCTCGTCGAAGGCTGACCGCTCCCCGAACCCCGCTGGCTCGATCACGAGCGTCTCGACTCCGCGAGCCTCCGCGCGTTCGAGTGCCCGGATGCCGGAGCGATCGGCCAGCACGAGCGAGATGCGCGGACCACAGAACGGGTCGTCCAGCAACGCCTGCAGGTTCGTACCGTTGCCCGACACCAGCACGGCGATGCGCTCCCCCATCTCGTGGGCATGGTATCGAACGGACCACCGGGGATACCCCGCGTCGAGATGTGTCAGCCGAGACGAGTCAGGTAGCCTGCCTGGGTCAAGCAGACTCCCGACCACGAGGGGAACCGCCGTGAAGAAATGTCCCTACTGCGCGGAGATGATCCAGTCCGAGGCGATCAAGTGCCGCTACTGCCACAGCGACCTCACTGTGCAGCCGGCGGCGGCACATCGAGTTCCTCGGACCCGCAGGGGCCGGTCTCGCCCACTCCGTCGGAACCGGCGTCCTCACCCACCCCGGACGTGGGGCCGTCGTCCCCCTCGCAACCAGTGGTCGCGGACGAGCCGACCGTCGCGCAACCTGTGGTGGCGGACGAGCCGACAGACGCGCAGCCCGCGCCCGTGAGCGACCCGGTTGTGCCGCAGTCGGCGACCGTTGCCGGCGACGTCCGCTACACACATTCCGGGTACCGGTATGTGCTCGGCTACACCGCTGACGTCTTCGGCATCTGGGACCGTCAGGCGCCGGCGCAGCCCTCGGAACGATTCCCACGAACCGACGACGGATGGCGTCAGGCGTGGCTGCGATTCGTCGCCCTCGAGCCGAACAACACCGGCGTCGACCAAGCTGGCGGCAGCACGCCATCACCGGGCCCGGCGACGCCCACCGAGACGATCGTCATGGATCCCGACGACGTGGCGGCCGTGCAGTACACCCACTCGGGCTCGCGGTATCTGCTCGGCTACGGGCGCACGTTCTTCGGCATCTGGGATCGCCAGGCGCCGGCGACGCCGGTGGAGAGGTACCCGCGCGACGACGCCGGGTGGGCAGCCGCATGGGGAAGGTTCACCCAGATCGAGACGAACTTCACCGAGGTCAGCCTCGGCGGCTGAGCCGCCGCGACGCGTGGCTCGCAGCGCTGACGACGGCGCCACCCCCTAGACCCCAGGCCAGCGCGACCGCCGCCGTCATCAGTGGGTCGGGGCCGAGCGCGACGGAGCGAGTCGCGTCGCCGTCCTGCACGGCGAGCCAGAGCGATCCGGCGAGCGAGGTCGCAGTCACGAGCACTGCGAACACCGCGCCGGCGAAGAGCCCTCGAGCCACCGCCCGCACGAACGACGGTGCCGAACGGCCCAGTCGACGGAAGCCGAGCAGGATCGCCGCCGTGGGCACGGCGACGAAGAGCCAGGCCTGCCACGGCATCGGCGCGACCGGCGGCGATCCGTCGACCCGTCCGAGCTCGGAGAGCAGCCAGATCGCCGGGTCGGGGGCGCGCGGGATGCGGTCGAGACAGAGCACGTCGTGCGCGCCCTCGTCGACGCGCAGGGACACGCATGCTCCCATCGATGGCGCCACCACCCACATCGCTTGATCGGGCAATAGCAGCGCCTGATGGCCGATGTAGAGCGCCGCTCGCTGCGGTCCGGCCGACCACATCTCGACCGAGTAGCGCTCGAGGCCCTCCGGCCGCACGGTCGCGAAGACCAGCACACCGACGAAGCTGAGCGCGATCGCCCAGCCGAACCCCCACACCCCTGCGCGGGCGACCCGGCCCGCGGGCCGATGCCAGCTCTGAGAGACCGACCATCCCCCGAGCGCGCCTGCGACCAGAGCGAGGGCTCCCGGGAGCACGAACCCTTCCCATACAGGGGCGGCGAACGTGGTCGCGCTCGGCAGGAAACCGCCGCCTGTGTCCAGGCGCAGTCCGACGCCGGCGTTGACACCGCCGATCAAGACCGCGTACGGCACGGCGAGGAGCGCCCCGGCGACGATGCGTCTGGCGCCGGCGTCTTCGACCCTGCGTGCCGTCGCCCGTGCACCCGTCACGAGCATGACGATCGCGACCGCCGCGATCGTGAGCATGCCCAGTCGCAGGCTGACCACACCCGTTCCCACCCCGTCGACCGAGCCTCCCGAACCGATCGCCCTGATCGATACCGCGTGACCGGCCATGGTGTAGAGCCAGCCCGCACGAAGCTGTGTCTCGACGGCCAGCCCCCCTCCGGCGACGTTGAACAGCGAAGGTGGCACCTGGCCGAGCGCGGCGACGGCGAGCGCAGCTGCCGTCGCGCGGAGCACCGCGACAGGTGTCGAGCGCGATGAGGTCGCGGGTGAGCGAGGTCGGCGGCACGTGCACGACCTCGGTGAGGGTCATGCGAGCGCCGCCTGTGCGAGTTCGGCGACCTGGCTCGGCGTGCGAGCCACCCGGCACGCCGCCGGCCTCGAGCGCCTCGGCTTTGGCGGATGCCGTACCTTTGGAACCGGTCACGATCGCGCCCGCATGGCCCATGCGCTTGCCCGGCGGTGCCTCGAACCCGGCGATGTAGGCCACCACGGGCTTGTTCACGTGCTCGGCGATGTAGGCTGCCGCCCGCTCCTCGTCGTCACCACCGATCTCCCCGGTCATGATCATCAGGTCGGTCTCGGGGTCGGCCTCGAACGCCGTGAGCGCCTCGATGAACCCGATGCCGTGCACCGGGTCACCGCCCATGCCGACGCACGTCGACTGGCCGATACCGCGTTGCGTGAGCTCGTGCACGATCTGGTAGACGAGCGTGCCCGATCGACTCACGAACCCGACCCTGCCGGGCATGCACACCTGTGGCGGGATGATGCCGACGTTCGCCACGCCGGGCGAGATCACCCCCGGACAGTTCGGCCCGACCAGCGTGGTCTCGCGGCCGTGCAGATAGCTCCGCACGTGCGCCATGTCCTTGACCGGGATGCCCTCGGTGATGCACACGACCAGGCCGACACCGGCGTCGGCGGCTTCGAGGATCGCCTCGGCCGCGAATCGTGGCGGCACGAAGATCATGCTCGTATTGACCCCGATCTCGCGCACGGCGTCGGCCACCGTGTCGAACACAGGGATGCCCTCGACCTGCTGTCCACCCTTGCCGGGCGTCACGCCCGCGGCGACGTTCGTGCCGTAGGCGCGGTTGCGGAGCGTGTGGAACGTGCCTTCCTTGCCCGTGAGCCCCTGGACTACCAGTGTCGTGTCGGCGCCGACCAGGATGCTCATGCCGCGCGTCCGCTCGCGAGGGCTGCAGCGCGCTCGGCCGCCTCCTGCATCGTCACCGCAACAACGATCTGCGGGTGCGCGGCCTCCTCGAGGATCGCTCGCCCCTGTTCGGCGTTCGTGCCGTCGAGCCGCACGACGAGCGGCACCGTGACCTCGACCCGCTCGAGCGCGCCGAGCACCCCTTGGGCGACGAGGTCGCAGCGGGTGATGCCGCCGAAGATGTTGACGAGCACCGCCTTCACGGCAGGGTCGCTCAGCACCACCTCGAGGGAGGTCGCCATCTGGTCGGCGCTCGCCCCGCCGCCGACGTCGAGGAAGTTCGCCGCCCTGGTCCCCGCCTGTGCGACCAGATCGAGCGTCGACATGACGAGGCCGGCGCCGTTGCCGATGATGCCGACGCTGCCCTCGAGCTTCACGTACTGCAGGCCCTTCTCGTTCGCCCGCGCTTGCACCGGGTCGATGGGGAACGCGTCCTCGTACGCCTCGACCTCCGGGTGACGGAACAGCGCGTTGTCGTCGATCGTCACCTTGGCATCGAGCGCGACCACCGAGCCGTCGTCGAGCTGCACGAGCGGATTCACTTCCACGAGGGTGGCGTCGCGCTCCGCCAGCAGCTCGTACATGCGGCGGAGCACGTCGGCCGCGCCTTCACGTGCGCCGATCGGCAGCGTGCCGACCAGCTCCCTCACGTGGAACGCCCTCATGCCCAGCATGGGGTCGATGTGCACTCGGCGGAGCGCCTCGGGGCGCGTTCTCGCGAGCTCCTCGATGTCCATCCCGCCCTCGGCGGTCATCATCGCGAGGTAGTCGCCGGTGGAACGGTCGAGCAGCATCGACGTGTAGAACTCGCCGGCGATCGGCAACAGCTCCTCGACGAGCACTTGCGTGACCGCATGGCCCTTGAAGTCCGAGCCGAGCATGCGGGCGGCTTCCTCGGCTGCATGCTCGGGCGAGTCGACGAGCACCACGCCTCCGCCCTTGCCCCTTCCGCCGATCTGCACCTGCACCTTGACCACGCTGCGCCCGCCGAGCTCGCGCGTGGCGTCGGCGGCGTGCTCGGCCGTCTCGACGACGATGCCGCGCGGCGTCACGATGCCGTGAGCACGGAAGAGCTCCTTGCCTTGGTGCTCGTACAGGTCCATGGAGCTCCTCGGATCGGTAGTCTAGTCTGGACTAGTTCGCAGCGGGACGGGTCCTCGAGGTGCTCGCGGAGCCACGTGGCGATGTCGCCCGTGTTCGCCCCAGGCGTGAAGATCTCGGCGATGCCGGCTTCCTTCAGCGTTGGGATGTCGTCGACCGGGATCACGCCGCCCCCGAACACCAGGATGTCGCCGGCGCCACGCTCGCGGAGCTGCGTCACCACCTTCGGGAACAGCGTCATGTGCGCGCCCGAGTGGCTCGACAGACCAACGGCGTCGGCGTCTTCCTGGATCGCGGTCTCAGCGATCTGCTCGGCCGTCTGATGAATGCCCGTGTAGATCACCTCGAACCCCGCGTCGCGGAGCGCCCGTGCGACCACCTTGGCCCCCCGGTCGTGGCCATCCAGCCCCGGTTTCGCCACCACGATGCGATAGGTCGCCGCCATCGCGGCTGAGTCTAGCGATGGCGCACGGTCTCGGCTTGCGGCGCAGGGTGCCACTGCTCGGCTTGCGGCGCAGGGCGCCGCGGGCGGAGTATCCACGCATGCGCATCCCAGAGACCCGGTACGCGAAGGCCGCCGACGGCGTGCACATCGCATACCAGGTCGTCGGCGACGGGCCCGTCGACATGGTGTTCGTGATGGGCTGGCTCTCGAACGTCGAGGCGATGTGGGAGGAACCGGACTTCGCGAGGTTCCTCGATAACCTCAGCACGTTCTCGCGGTTGATCCTGTTCGACAAGCGCGGTGTCGGCCTGTCCGACCGCGTGCCCGACGATCGCCTGCCGAACCTCGAGACGCGTATGGACGACGTGCGAGCCGTGATGGACGCCGTAGGGTCGGATAGGGCGGTGGTGTTCGGGGTGTCCGAAGGCGGTCCGATGTCGATGCTCTTCGCCGCGACCTACCCGGAGCGAACGGTGGCCCTCGCGCTCTACGGCACCGCAGCCGACTTCACGATCAGGTCGCCGGCCTACAAGGACGATGGCGCGGCCTACCTCGAGCGCATGGAGGGGGCATGGGGAACGGAAGAGTTCGCCCGCCACGAGATCGGGGCATGGGGTGCGCCGGGCTTCGAGCGCGACGAGCGACTGATCACGTGGCTCGCCTCCTACATGCGCCGATCTGCGAGCCCTTCCGCCGCGATCGCGCTCGAACGCATGAACCGTGAGATCAACGCTACACACGCGCTCGCATCGATCCACGTGCCGACGCTCGTGATCGCGAGGACCGGCGATCTCGACTTCCCGATCGAGGAGAGCCGGCGCACCGCCGAGCTCATCGTCGGCGCCACGTTCGTCGAGCTGCCGGGCAGCGTGCACTTCCCCTGGGTAGGCCCGCAGGACGACATCCTCGACGAGGTCGAACGGTTCGTCGTGGACCTCGGCGACCTGGAAGCCGGACTCGACCGCGCGCTCGCCACCGTGCTCTTCACCGACGTAGTGGGCTCCACCGAGAAGGCCGCCGAGCTCGGGGATCGAGCCTGGAAGGAGCTGCTCGAGACGCACCATCGTCGCGTGCGCGGGCAGCTCGCCCGCTTCCGCGGCATCGAGGTCGACACAGCGGGCGACGGATTCTTCGCGACCTTCGACGGGCCTGCTCGGGCCGTGCGCTGTGCGGGCGCGATCGCCGCCGCCATCGCCCCCCTCGGCATCGAGGTACGGGCAGGCGTGCACACGGGCGAGGTGGAGACGATCGACGGCAAGGTCGGCGGCATGGCCGTCGTGATCGGAGCGCGCGTCGGAGCGATGGCCGGCGCCTCGGAGGTGGTCGTCTCACAGACCGTCAGGGACCTCGTGGCGGGATCCGGACTTGACGTTCGAGGAGGCCGGCGAGCACGAACTGAAAGGCGTCCCCGACCGCTGGCGCTTGTACCGGGTGGCGGGCTGACGTGGACGTCCCAGAGACGCGTTACGCGAAGAACGACGGGATCGCGCTTGCGTATCAGCTCATCGGGCAGAGCGAGTCGGCGCTCGTCTACGTTCCCGGCTTCGCCTCGAACCTGGAGCTGAACTGGGGGAACCCTCGGTACGCACGGTTCCTGAGCCGGCTCGCCTCGTTCTCGCGACTCGTCGTCGTCGACCGGCGCGGAACGGGGCTCTCGGATCGCCTCTCCGCGAGCGACCTGCCCCCGATCGAGGTGCTCGTCGCCGACCTCCGCGCGGTCCTCGACGACGCGGGCATCGAGCGAGCGGCGCTCTTCGGCTTCGCCGACGGCGCCGACCTCTGCGCCTTGTTCGCCGCGTCGCATCCCGATCGAGCGTCGGCGCTGATCCTCTACGGAGCCTCGGCTGTGGGCACCCGCACCCCCGATGAACCGTGGGCATGGAGCTCGGACGAGTGGCAGCGATACCTTCAGGAGCTGGGCGAGGGCTGGGGGCACCGGGACTACATCGAATCGATCCTGCGATGGGCCGCCCCGAGCGCGTACGACGACCCGCATGTCCGGGAATGGTTCGTGACCTACCAACGGCTCGCCGCGAGCCCTTCCGCGGTCGTGGCGATCGAGTCGATCTGGCGTGACATCGACATGCGCGCGGTGCTGCCCTCCATCGCCGTCCCCACCCTGGTGCTGCACCGCACGGGCGACGCGATCGAATCGGTCGATGCCGGACGAAGTCTGAGCTCGCGGATCCCCGGTGCGCGCTTCGTGGAGCTCAGCGGCGATGACCACCTTCCGTGGGCGGGTGATCAGGATGCCCTGCTCGACGAGGTCGAGGAGTTCCTGACGGGAACCCGACGAGGACCCGATCCCGATCGAGCGCTGGCGACGGTGCTCTTCACCGACATCGTCGGTTCGACCGCGCGCGCGGCAGAGCTCGGCGACGCACGATGGCGGAACGTCCTCGAGGATCACTACGCGCTCGTGAGAACGGAGCTCGCTCGACACCGCGGCGTGGAGATCGACACCGCCGGAGACGGCTTCCTGGCGACCTTCGACGGCCCGGCTCGCGCCGTGCGCTGCGCGCTGACCATCGCGTCGTCCAGCAACCGGCTCGACCTCGAGATCCGGGCCGGGGTCCACACGGGGGAATGCGACCTGATCGACGGGAAGATCGGCGGCATCGGGGTCGCCATCGGCGCGCGGATCGGCGCGCTCGCGGGTCCATCAGAAGTGCTCGTGTCATCGACCGTGAAGGACCTCACGGCCGGGTCGGGGCTCGTGTTCGATGAGGCTGGCGAGCACGAGCTGAAGGGCGTGCCGGACACGTGGCGCCTGTACCGGGTGGTTAGCTGAGGTGGACGCCCCGGAGACCCGTTACGCGCTCACCGAGGACGGGGTGCACATCGCGTATCACGTCGTGGGTGATGGCCCCGTCGACATCCTGTGGATCCACAGCTTCAACGGCGGGCTCGAGCTGCAGTGGGAGCATCCCCTGATCCCGGCGTTGACCACGAAGCTGAACACCTTCTCGCGCGTGATCCGTCACGACATGCGCGGCACCGGGCTCTCGGATCGATACGCCGGCCTTCCCGATCTCGAGACCGAGGCACGGGACATCGTCGCGGTGCTCGATGCGGCGGGCTCTCGCTCGACGGTCATCGTCAGTGCGGGGAACGTGGTCGCCCCCTTGTTCGCCGCGACCCATCCACGTCGCGTCCGGGCCTTGTGCCTCTTCGATCCAGTAGCTCGCGGGACGAAGGTCGACGGCTATCCATGGGGGGCGACCGAGGAAGAGGCGAACGCCGACATCGAGGCCGTTCGTCGAGGTTGGGGAACCGACGCAAATGCGGCCGAGTTCATGGAAGCGGTTGCGCCGTCGCTCGCCGGTGACCGAAGCCTGATCCGATGGTACGCCCGCCTCCAGCGCCACTGGGCAGCACCGGGCGACGCGGTCGAGCTGCTTCGTCGCTACTACGAGACCGACATCCGTGAAGTTCTTCCCTCGATCTCGGTGCCGACGCTCTGCCTCGTCCGAGCGTTCGAGGAGGGGATCGAGGAGGCCGAGTATGTGACACGGGCCATCCCGGGAGCGAGGCTCGTCTCCTTGCCGGGCACGGAGCGCTACTCGGCCGCCGGGGACCAGGCTCCCCTCGTCACTGCGATCAGGGACTTCATCGGAGTCACTCCCCTAGCGGCAACGGCGGGTGGTGCGTTGAGGGCCGTGTTGTTCACCGATATCGTGGGATCCACGGAGACCGCCTTCCGCCTCGGCGTGGATGCGTGGAAGGCGGTCATCGAACGGCATCACGCGCTCGTGCGAGCGGAGCTCGCCTCGTTCGACGGCGCCGAGGTCGACACCGCGGGCGACGGCTTCTACGCCACGTTCGAGGGACCAGCCGCGGCTGTCAGGTGTGCCGACGCGGTCACGAGGAACGTGCGGGACCTCGACCTCGAGATCCGCGCAGGCGTGCACGTCGGCGAATGTGAGGTGATCGACGGCCATCTCGGCGGACCGACTGCGGCGATCGGTGCGCGGGTGGGCGCGCTGGCCGCGACCTTCGGAGGTCCTCGTCTCACAGACCGTGAAGGATCTCGTGGCCGGCTCGGGCCTCACGTTCGAGGACGCAGGCGAGCACGAGCTGAAGGGCGTGCCCGACCGCTGGCGCCTCTTCCGGGTGACGTCATGACCCAAGCGCCCGAGACACGGTACGCGCGCGCGGCGGACGGGATCCACGTGGGCTACCAGGTGGTGGGTTCCGGTCCTGTGGACATCGTGTTCGTCCCGTACGACTACTCCAACATCGAAGCCGCCTGGGACTTCCCCCCGTTCGTCTCGTTCGTTCGGGGCTTGGCCTCGATCGGCCGAGTGTTGGTCTTCGATCGGCGTGGCAGCGGCACGTCGGACCGTTCGTGGACCGGCGAAGCAGCCACGATCGAAGCGCAGATGGACGACATCCGCGCCGTGATGGACGCAGCGTCGTCGGAGCGTGCGTTCCTGTTCGGGATCGAGAGCGGCGCGTCGCTCTGCTTCACGTTCGCCGCGACGCACCCGCATCGCACGTCGGGGGTGATCGTGCAGGCTCCGATGGTGCGTGGAACACCGGCGCCCGACTACCCCGCGACGCTGGAGCAGAGAGATGTACGAGGAGTACTTCGAACGGGTCGAGCATGCGTGGGGCACCGACGCCTTCGTCCGTGAGGTCGTCGAGATGCTGTCCCCGTCGCTCCTGCACGACGAGACCGTCGGTGCGAGAGTACGGGAGGCAGCTCCGGCTCTCCGCCAGCCCGGGAGACGCGATCGCGCGCGATCGCGCGGTGATGGAGACCGACGTCCGCCACATCCTCCCGTCCGTCCAGGCTCCGACACTCGTCCTGCATCGGACCGGCGACCGCATGACGAAGGTCGAGGAGGGGCGGTACACCGCGGAGCACACACCCGGCGCGCGCATCGTCGAACTCCCAGGAGACGACCACTTGTACCCGCTCGACGATCTCGTCCCCCACATAGCGGCGTTCGTCGAGTCGCTCCGCGTCGAGCAGGCGGACTTCGATCGCGTCCTCGCGACGGTGCTGTTCACGGACGTGGTCGACTCCACCGTGCAGGCGGCCGCGCTCGGTGATGCCGGCTGGCGCGATGTGCGTGCTCGTCATGATCAGATCGTGCGCTCGCAGATCGCCCGGTACCGCGGACGAGAGATCAAGACGATGGGCGATGGGTTCCTCGCGACGTTCGACGGGCCGGCACGCGGGGTGCGCTGCGCGACGGCGGTCGCCGCGGCGGTCGGTCCCCTCGGGATCGAGATACGGGCGGGATTGCACACAGGCGAGGTCGCGATCGAGGGCGATGACGTGGCTGGCCTCGGCGTGGTGATCGGCGCCCGCGTGGGCGCCCTCGCCGGTCCCTCGCAGGTGCTCGTTTCCCAGACGGTCAAGGATCTGGTTGCGGGGAGCGGCCTCATCTTCGAAGACGCCGGGGAACACGAGCTGAAAGGGGTACCGGACCGTGGCGCCTGTATCGGGTGGGTGAGCTGAGGTAGTCCGTACCGATCAGCGCATTCGGTGGCTCTGCAGGGGCGTCCAGCTCTGGCGCGTCATTGGGTATCCTCGGCGCCGAGGGAGAGCGCCATGAGCACGAGCGACGAGCTGCAGCGGCTGAAGGAGCTCTACTACCGCCGGCCGACAGGTTCGTCCTTGTGCACGTGCCCGAGATGCAGTTCGTGATGATCGAAGGGGGCGGGGGACCATTCCACCCGAGGTGTTCCGCCTGGGCACGCGTTGGCTGTTATCCCTGATCGCTCCGATCAAGCCGATCGCCCGCGAACGGATGGGCGGGAGCTACGCTGAACCGCCGCTGGAGGTCCTGTGGTGGGCCGACGACATGAAGGACTTCATCTCGGGAGACCGGGCGAAGTGGATGTGGCGGCAGATGATCGTCATGGCCGACTGGATCGATGAGGAGCTGTTCGACCGGGGGAGGACCGCCGCGTCGGAACGGCTCGGGGAACCGCCGAACACCCTGAGGCTCGATCGGTTCGACGAGGGGACGTCCGTCCAGATCATGCACGTCGGCCGCGAGGAGGACGCGATCCCCACTATGGCGCGGCTGCACCACGACTTCCTGCCCGAGCACGACCTCGTCGCCACCGAGTCCTTCCACGAGATCTACCTGTCGGATCCGAAGCGCGTGGCGCCCGAGAAGATGAAGACGGTGCTGCGCCAACCGGTCACTCATGTCGTGGAGGGCGGCTAGGTCAGCGGGGAATGGTTCGGGCAACCGGCCGATCGCACAGGTCGTAGCCGTCGCAGATGAGGTCGGTCTGGTCATCTCACGTCGCCACGTGAACGATCCGCTTCTGTGGCGACGCAGCTCGTTCGACGCCCGGTCGCAGGTTGCGACCTCGCTGCAGGCCACCGTGCTCGCGAGGGGGGCGCCTGCTGCATGCCGCACTGTTCGATGCGGAAGATGGAACGGAGCAGCTGGTGCTGCGCGGGCACGACTTCCTCGTCACTGGCGTCGCGTTCGGTCCCGACGGCACACAGCTCGCGTCGGCCGCTCCCGACGGCGTTGTCCGAGTTTGGGAGCTGGACCTCGACGCGTTGATCAGGATCGCGAGGACGCAGGTGACGAGGGAGCTCTCCGTCGACGAGTGCCGCCAGTACCTGCATGTCGAGTCGTGTCCCTGAGGCACGAGCCCGCTCCGTACACTGGACATGTGGCTCGCAAGAAGATCCAGATCCGCCCGCCCGGCCTGAAGCCGACGACGAAGGTCGGCACGCTCGGACCCTACCGTGGCCGCTTGGGTCTGGGGTGGGTGATCGCACCGCTCGTTGCAGGCGTGGTGATCCTCGTGGCCGGCTATCTCGTCCTCTACCGGTGATCGGGCGTGCTCGAGGCGTACTGCTTCCCGCGATCGGCGATCCCCGGGCAGTCACTCCCTCTGCATGTCTCGACGGACGCTGATGCGTTCGACGTTCGAGTCGCACGGGAGGGTGCCGAACGCGAGGTCGTGTGGCGCGCGAACGACCAGCGAGCCGAAGCCCACCCGATCCCCGACGATGCTTCGGCCAGCGGGTGCGGCTGGCCCGCGGCGCTCGAGATCCCGGTCGGCAACGGCTGGCGGAGCGGCTACTACTCCGTAACGCTCACGGCCGGCGAGGAGCGGGCCGACGCCTTCCTGGTCGTGCGACCTGCGCAGGACGCTCCTCGAGCGCCGATGATCCTTGTGCTCTCCACCACCACGTGGAACGCCTACAACGACTGGGGCGGACCGAGCCTCTACACCGGCGGCACCAGGGTCTCGTTCGAGCGCCCGCTGGCGCGCGGCTTCCTCGACAAGCCGCGAGCCGATGCGCCGGAAGATGCAGCCCGAGCCCGACCGAGAGGCGCTCTGGTACTTCGAGTGGGCGGAACCGCTGGGGCTGTCCGTGTGGAGCGGGGGCTCGGGCTGGGCCACGTGGGAGCGCGACTTCGTCCGCTGGGCCGAGTCGAGCGGCTACGAGGTCGATGTCGCGACCTCCGAGGACCTCGAGCAGCATCCCGAGGTGCTCGACGGCCACCGGCTGCTACCTCTCGGTCGGCCACGACGAGTACTGGTCGTGGGGCATGCGCGACGCGCTCGACGCGTTCACCGACGCCGGCGGCAACGCGGCGATCCTCAGCGGGAACACGTGCTTCTGGCAGGTGCGGTTCGACGACGACGCATCGCGCGATGACCTGCTTCAAGTACCGGGCCGACGAGGACCCGGTCGTCGGCACCCCCGACGAGCGCCTCCTCACCGGCGCGTGGAGCGACCGGCGCATCGCGTGGCCGGAGACGCGCACGATCGGCCTCACGTTCACCCGCGGCGGCTACTCGCGCTACGGCCTCGGCGTGCCCCGCGGGTCGCGGCGCCTACACGGTGTGGCGGCCCGAGCACTGGGCGTTCGAGGGCACCGATCTGCGCTACGGCGACGAGCTCGGCCGCGCCGACGCGATCGTCGGCCTACGAGGTCGACGGCGTGCGAGCTCACGACCGGTCCCGACGGCCTGCCCGTCCCGACCGGAGCCGACGGCGCGCCCGACGGGCTCGAGATCCTGGCCACCGCCCCGGCGCGGCTGTGGTCGCAGGACGAGCAGCCGAGCCGGTACGCGCACGAGCCGGGCGAGCTCGAGAACACCGCGATGGCCGTGTTCGGCGCCGGGCTGGCGCGACCAGGTACACCGGGTGACGAACAACCATGCCGTGCATCGGCGTGTTCACGAAGCCGACGGCGGCGGCACCGTCTTCAACGCCGGCGTCACCGACTGGACCTGCGGGCTCGTGGGCGGCGATCCGATCGTCGAGCGGGTCACGCGCAACGTGCTCGATCGGCTCTCGAGGTGACTCAGACAGCCTTCGTGAGCGGCGCGTAGGCGAGCAGCACGCGCTTCTCCCCCACCTCTGGGAACGAGATCGTGGCCTCGGCGCCGTCGCCGTTGCCGCTCACGGTGAGCACGATGCCCTCGCCCCACCGCTCGTGCACGACCGTGTCGCCCGATGCGATCACGGGCACCTCACGGGTCGGACCACCTCGGGGCTGCGGAGGCGTCCAGTCGGGCGCGGGCCGGTCGTCGTCGTCGTGCTCTCTCCGCCCGCCGATCACACGACCGCCGCCCCGGCCGGCGCCCGGGTATCCGCCGGCACCCGACCCAGGCCCGGGATCCCCGCCGGCGGTCACGCGGCTTCCACGGCTTCCCCGACGTACCGCCCGCCGTAGCCCGTCGCCGAGCCTTCGCTCTCGCGTACATCGAACAGGTGCTCCGGCATCTCCTTCAGGAATCGTGACGGCGGGTTGTATTGCGTCTGCCCGTAGAGCGTCCGGCTCCAGGCATGCGTCAGGTACAGACGTTGCTGCGCTCGCGTGATGCCCACGTACGCCAAGCCGGCGTTCCTCCTCGAGGGCGGCGGCGTCGGTCATCGACCGGAAGTGCGGGAAGATGCCGTCTTCCATGCCGACGATGAACACGATCGGGAACTCGAGGCCCTTGGCGATGTGCAGCGTCATCGAGCGTGACGCTCGATGCGTCCTCGTCGTACTCGTCCTGCTCACCGATCAGCGACACCTGCTCGAGGAACTGCTCGAGACCGGCGTCGGGTTCACGCGTGAGCAGCTCGGCAGCGACGCCACCGAGCTCCTGGATGTTCTCGATGCGCCCCTGCGCCTCGACGGTGCGCTCCGCCTCGAGCTCGCCCAGGTAGCCGGACTCGAGGGCCGCGAGCTCCACCATGCGCGCCGGGCCGGCGCCGTCGTCGGGGTGGCGACGGATCGCTTCCATCACCTGGTTGAAGCCGGCGACCGCGCCCTTGGCCCTGGTCTGCAACACGGCGATCTCGTCGATGCGCCGGCACGCTTCGAGCACGTCGATGCCCTCGGTCTCTGCGAAGGATTCCAGCGCCGCGACGGTCGCGTCGCCGATGCCGCGCTTGGGAGTGTTCACGACACGACGGAACGAGATCACGTCCTGCGGATTGATCAGCAGGCGCAGATACGCGAGCACATCCTTGATCTCTCTTCGCTGATAGAACCGCACACCGCCGAAGACGCGGTAGTTCGTGCCGACTCGCATGAGCACGTCCTCGAGCACCCGGCTCTGGGCGTTCGTGCGGTAGAAGACCGCCACGTCGGAGAGCCGATACCCTTCGGTCTCGCGCAGGCGCTCGATCTCGTCCACCACGAAGAACGCTTCCTCGTGCTCATCGTCTGCGCGGAAACGCACGATCAACTCTCCCGACCCCGCCTCGGTCCAGAGCGACTTGGGCTTGCGCTGCTGGTTGTGCTCGATCAGCGCATTCGCCGCCTCGAGGATGTTCTGGGTCGAGCGGTAGTTCTGCTCCATCAGGAAGACGGTCGCGTCGGGGTAGTCGCGCTCGAAGTCGAGCATGTTCTGGATCGTGGCCCCGCGCCAGCTGTACACGCCCTGGTCGGCGTCACCGACCACGCAGACGTTGCGGTGCTTCGACGCCAACAGATTCACGAGCTCGTACTGCGCGCGGTTCGTGTCCTGGTACTCGTCGACCATCAGGTAGGGGAACCGCTCCTGATAGTGCTCAAGCACCTCTGGGTGCTCGCGGAAGAGCCGCACGGTCTCGGTGATCAGGTCGTCGAAGTCGAGTGCACCTGCATCGTGCTTGCGCCGTTCGTACGCGTGGTAGACCTTCGCGATGGTCTCCTCATAGAAGTTGCTCGCCATGCTCGCGAAGTCATCGGGCCCGATCACCCGGTCCTTCGCGCTCGAGATGCCGCTCGCCATCGCGCGCGGCGGATAGCGCTTCGCGTCGAGGTCGAGATCCTTGAGGATGCCGGCGATCAGGCGCTCGGTGTCACCGTCGTCGTAGATCGTGAATCCGCTCGGCACCCCGAGGTGCGCGTGCTCTCGGCGCAGCAGACGCGCACACGTGGAATGGAACGTGAGGATCCACATCCCCTTCGTCACGCGCTCGCCGAGCATGCCCTCGACACGCTCCGCCATCTCTCGTGAGGCCTTGTTCGTGAAGGTGATCGCCAGGATCTCGAACGGCGAGACCCCGTGTTCGCGGATCAGGTAGGCGATGCGGTGAGTGAGCGCTCGGGTCTTGCCGCTACCGGCCCCCGCCACGATCAACACCGGCCCCTCGGTGTGCAGGACCGCTTCGGTCTGGATGTCGTTCAGGCCCTCGAGCAAGGGGGAGACGGCGTTCACGCAGGCAAGTGTAGGTGGCATGGGCGACGCAGGCCGGGCGTGACGGTACGGTTGGGTCATGACGGCAGAGCGACAAGAACGCGGTGGATGGCGCACGATCGTGCACTGGTTCGGCATGGCGTGCCTGATGGCTGCCGCCGGGTTCGCCGGCTATGTCGGTTGGTCGCTCTGGGGCACGGGACTGCACACCGCCCAGGCTCAGGATCGCTTGCGGACGGAGTTCCAGCGCGAGGTCGAGGAGCCGGCCGACCCATCGACGGCGCCCGACCGGGTACCGCTCGGTGACGCCTACGCGCAGCTCGAGATCGCGGCGATCGACCTGAACTTCATGGTGGTGCAGGGCACGAGCTACGAGGATCTGAAGGATGGCCCGGGCCACTACCCCGACACCGCCGACCCTTGGGACGACAAGGGCAGGGTGGGGATCGCCGGTCACCGAACCACGTACCAGGCGCCGTTCTTCGACCTCGAACAGCTTGCACCCGGTGATGAGATCACGGTGCGAACCGGGTACGGCACGTTCCGCTACGAAGTGGACGAGGTGTTCGTGGTCCCTTCGGAAGGCTCGGGCCGGGTCCTCACGCAGACCCCTCGCCCGACCCTCGTGCTCACCACCTGCAACCCGAAGTACTCGAGCAGCGAGCGCCTCATCGTGACCGCCCGCCGCGTCGTCGGCTAGCGACCGGGCGGACCCGACCCTCGAACGGCGACGGCGAGGTCAATGAAATAGTCGGCAAGGCCGTCCTCCTCGCTCATCACCAACGCCCCGAGCACCCTAGGCGCCACGGCGCTTGGAGGGCGAAGCCCGAGCACGAGCTCGAACTCGGTCGCCTGCGCGACGCGCATGAGGGTCCTGATCGTCGGGATCCGATTCCCGGACTCGATGGTGGCGATGGTCGGCTGTGATGTGTGCAACCGGGCTGCTAGCTGCCGCTGCGAGATGCCTGCCAGCTCCCTCGCCGTCAGAACCAGCTCTCCGGCACCGATGGGTGAACCTCGTGCGGATGAGATTTCGTTTGCAGCTTCAGCAGCCGCGATCTCGGCCATGATGATCGCTGTGAAGTCAGGAAGGTCCGGCGCGGTCGATACCGAATTCGATATCGGTTCGGTTGCGTGAGTCTCCGACGCCCCTTCGATACCGATTTCGGTATCGGTGACGAAGATGGCTTCTCTCCCAACCTCTGGGTCAGGTGTCGCACGCGAGTCCGCACTCGCACCCTACCCACGACTCTCGACAGGCCCGAGCGGATCTACTCCCACTCGATCGTGCCGGGGGGCTTCGACGTGATGTCGTAGGCCACCCGGTTCACGCCCGGCACCTCCCTGACGATGCGACTCGAGATGCGATCGAGCACGTCGTCGGGAAGCCGCGCCCAGTCAGCGGTCATAGCATCCTCACTGGTGACCGCCCGCACGATCACGGGATTCTCGTACGTGCGGCCGTCACCCATCACCCCGACCGACGACACGTCCGCGAGCAAGACGCAGAATGCCTGCCACGTCTCGTGATCGAGACCGGCACGCTTGATCTCCTCGCGCACCACCGCATCGGCGCCGCGAACCTTCGTCAGGTTCTCGGCGGTCACCTCGCCCACGATCCGCACCGCGAGTCCCGGTCCCGGGAACGGCTGGCGCTGCACGATCTCTTCCGGCAGCCCAAGCTCGACACCCACCGATCGCACCTCATCCTTGAACAGGTCGCGCAGCGGTTCCACGAGCTCGAACGCCATGTCGTCGGGGAGGCCGCCGACGTTGTGGTGGCTCTTGATGTTCGCGGCGGTCTTCGAGCCGGACTCGATCACATCGGGGTAGAGCGTGCCCTGCACGAGGAACCGCGCCCCAGAAACCTCGCGCGCGACTTCCTCGAAGACACGGATGAACTCTTCACCGATCGTCTTGCGTTTCACCTCGGGGTCGGTCACGCCAGCCAATCTCGCGAGGAACCGGTCTGCCGCTTTCACATGCACCAGCGGCACCTGGAAGTGCCGGGCGAAGGTCTCCTCGACCTGATCGGGCTCTCCTTCACGATTCAGCCCGTGGTCGACGAACACGCATGTGAGCTGATCACCCACCGCGCGGTGCACGAGCAGTGCTGCGACAGCTGAGTCGACGCCGCCACTCAGCGCGCACAGCACCTGAGCCTCGCCCACGTGAGCCCGGATGCGCGCCACCTGATCGTCGATGATGTTCGTCGGCGTCCAGTCCGGAAGCAGGTCACATCCGTCGTAGAGGAACCGCTTCATCACGTCGTGCCCGTACAGCGTGTGCGAGACCTCGGGATGGAACTGCACGGCGTAGAAGCCGCGGGATGGATCCTCCATGGCGGCGATCGGGATCTGGTCTGTCGACCCGGTGACCCGGAACCCCTCGGGCTCCCCCGTGACGGCATCGCCGTGTGACATCCAGACGGTGCTGCGATCGGGCAGATCCTGGAGAAGGACCCCGCCGCCGCGATCGTCGAGCCTGAGCGAGGTCCCGCCGTACTCTCGCTGACCGGTCGCGGCGACCTCTCCGCCGAGCATCCGGGCCATGAGCTGGTGGCCGTAGCAGATGCCCAACACCGGCACGCCCATCTCGAAGAGTCCCGGGTCGACCTGAGGCCCGCCTTCCTCGTACACGCTCGCGGGCCCGCCACTCAGGATGATGCCGACGGGGTG
The DNA here is from genome assembly GCA_963831325.1 of uncultured Actinomycetes bacterium. Lineage (GTDB taxonomy): Bacteria > Actinomycetota > UBA4738 > UBA4738 > HRBIN12 > JAOUEA01. Next base: position 58,558 of record CAWHQA010000004.1, on the reverse strand, counting down.
GCGAGCGCGCAGCTCGTCTGCAGTGGCGTCGTAGGCCACGATCTCGCTGAAGACGTGGGCTTCGCGAACCCTCCGAGCGATCAGCTGCGCGTACTGTGCCCCGAGGTCGACGACCAAGACTGGGCGAGCCTCACTCACGACTGAAGTCAGTGCCCCATGCCCACGTGCTGCTGGGTCTGATAGAGCTTGCCTTCGGTCTTGATCGATGGGGCGATCACCAGCTCGGCCTTCTGGAACTCCTTGATGGTCTGGTAGCCGGTCGTCGCCATCGACGTCGCGAGCGCGCCGAAAAGGTTGAACGTGCCGTCGTTCTCGTGCGCCGGCCCGGTGAGGATCTCCTCGATCGACGCCACTTGCTGAGTCTGCACCCGAGCTCCCCGGGGCAGTGTCGGGTGGAAGGTCGCCATACCCCAGTGAAAGCCGCGGCCCGGCGCCTCGAAGGCGCGCGTCATCGGCGACCCGATCATCACGGCGTCGGCGCCGCATGCGATGGCCTTGGCGATGTCGCCGCCGGTGCGCATGCCGCCGTCGGCGATCACGTGGCAGTACCGGCCGGTTTCGTGCTGGTGCTCGCGCCGCGCTGCTGCGGCATCGGCGATCGCGGTCGCTTGGGGCACTCCCACCCCGAGCACGCCCCGGCTCGTGCACGCGTTGCCCGGTCCGACGCCCACGAGCACGCCCACGGCGCCCGTCCGCATCAGGTGGAGCGCGGTCGCGTACGAGGCGCAGCCACCGACGATCACCGGGATGTCGAATGCCGGGATGAACTCCTTCAGGTTGAGCGGCTCTTGCTGGCTCGACACATGCTCGCCCGAAACGACCGTTCCCTGGATCACCAGGATGTCGAGGCCGGAGTCGAGCACGAGCTTCGCGTAGCGCTCCACCCGCTGCGGCGTGATCGACGCACTCGTCGTGACGCCACCCGCTTTGATCTCCTCGATACGGCGCCCGATCAGGTCTTCCTTGATCGGCTCGGAGTAGAGCTCCTGCATGCGCCGCGTGGCCTTCTCGTCGGGCAGCGACGAGATCTCTTCGTAGATCGGGTCTGGATCCTCATAGCGGGTCCAGAGACCCTCGAGGTTCAAGCATGCGAGCCCGCCGAGCTTGCCGATCGCGATCGCGGTGGTCGGTGAGACCGCGGCGTCCATCGCGCTCGCCATCATCGGAAGCGGGAACGTGTACGCGTCTATCTCCCACTCGATGCTCACGTCCTCGGGATCGCGGGTACGCCGCGATGGGACGATCGCGACCTCATCGAACGCGTATGCCCGTCTGGCCGACTTGCCGATGCCGATCTCGAACTCCATGCCTTCTCCCACCCCTGCCTCGCCCGAGAACCGTTGAACGGAAACGCAGAACGCCCACCGGTCCCCCGATGGGCGTCACTCCCTACATGTCAGCAGGGTAACAGACACCTTCAGGGCATCTGCGTGGCATCCGGCCGGGGTCCGGTCATGGCGCCCCGGTCAGGAAACCCGCAATCCGCTCGGCAACGACCACCGTCGGCACGTTCGTCGTCGCTCGCGGAGCCGCCGGCATCACCGATGCGTCGGCGACGACAAGCCCGTCGACGCCGAGCACGTGCCCGGATGCGTCGGTCACGGCGCCCATCGCGCACGTGCCGACCGGGTGCCAGTAGTGGATCACCCCGGTGCGCACCGCATCGCGGAGATCATGGCGCGCGGGGGCGGCGTGGCCGGGCTCGAGCTCACGGTCGAGCATCGAGGCGAAGGGCTCGGTCGCAGCGAACGATCGAGCTAGCTCGAGACCATCGAGCAGGGCCTCGAGGTCGTGGCCCTCAGGGTCGCTCAGGTAGGCGTGATCGAGTCTCGGAGCAGCAAAGGGATCGAGGCTGCGGAGCGTCATCGCTCCGCGGCTGCGAGGCGTCAGCACCGCGACGAAGACACCGAGGCGCCCGTCGAGCGAGATCTCAGGGAACACGTGCAGGTCGAACGGCTCCCCCAGCGCCTGCGCCCGCCCACTCTCACCCTTCGCGAACCCCTGCTCGTCGGGCACGGTGCGGCCGGTCGCTTCGAACTCCTCCGTGCGGCGCAGGAGCTCATCGCTCGGCGAGAAGAGCAACTCGAAGCTCGGCTGATCGTGCAGGTTGCGCCCGACCGGCAGGTCCTCGATCACGTCGACGCCGAGCCCGCGGAGCTCTCCGGCGGGACCGATGCCGCTGCGCAGCAGGATGGCGGGTGATCCGTACGTGCCGCCCGTCACGATCACCAGCTCGGCCCGGGCCTCGAAGGCTCCTGCGCGCCCGCGGCCCGTCACCCCGACCGCGCGGCCGTTCTCCACGAGCACCCGGTCGACCAACGTGTCGCCATCGATGACGAGCCCCGGCAGGGAACGTAGCGGGTCGAGGTAGGCAAACGCGGCGTTCCATCGGATGCCGTCGGGGCTGTTCGAGGGCTCCGCGCACACGCTCGGCACGCCGTCGAGCGACTCGAGGTCGTCGATCTCCGGCAGAGCCATCGCGACGCCGGCCTCGATGAACGCGCCGTGATACGGCGCGATCTCGTCATCGGAGAACCGCCGCACACGAAGGCGCGACGACGCCTCGTGGAACAGTGGCGCCAGGTCATCAGCGGCCCACCCGCGGAGCCCGAGCCCAGCCCAGCCGTCGTAGTCGGCGCGATGTCCCCACGACACGGTGCAGCCGTTGTGGGCGGAACAGCCGCCGATCACCCGCGCACGCTCGTAGTCGAGCGATCGACCAGGGAGCTCGTCGCCGCACGTGTACCCCCAATCGTGGGAGAAGGGGAGCGTTCGCGAGTCGAGCAGCTCCGCCGGCCACCCACCGGCAGCGAACGAGCCGTAGTCGGGTCCTGCCTCGAGCAGCAGGACCCGGCGCTTGGCTTCGACGAGTCGCGCAGCGACGACGGCGCCCGCGGTGCCGCCGCCGCACACGATCGCGTCGTACGTGTCAATGCTCCTTGACGACGGTGCCGGCCTCGCTCACACGCAGGTCTGTCATACCTGAGTGGGCACGGTCGCCGGTGACGATCACCGCGTCGTCGTCGATGCGCCCGAGCTCCTTCAAACGGCCCAGCACGTACCCCAACGACTCCTCGGGGCTCTGCGACATGGTGTCGACCCTGATCTCCGGATGCTCGGGCGCCTCGTACGGCGCGTCGGGGCTGACGCCGGTGAACTCCTTGATCTCTCCGGCGAGCGCCTTCTTGTAGAGGCCCTTCGGGTCACGGTTCGCCGCGATCTCATCGACCGTCGCGTGCACGTACACCTCGACGAACTCGCCGATCATTTCGCGACAGGCGTCGCGGGTCTCCTTGTAGGGACTGATCGGACAGCAGATGGTCGCGACGCCGTTGCGGGTCAGCAGGTTCGCGACGAAGCCGATGCGCATGATGTTCGTGTCGCGGTCTTCCTTCGAGAAGCCGAGGCCCTTCGAGAGGTTCTTGCGCACCTCGTCGCCGTCGAGGATCTCGGTCTTGAGCCCGCGCGCTCGCAGCTCGTGGAACAGCATCTCGGCGATCGTCGACTTGCCCGAGCCGGAGAGGCCCGTGAACCAGACGGTGAAGCCCTGTTGCTCGGTCCGTGACTGCTCGCTCACTGCAGGAAACTCCTTCCGGCGGCGCCGGCAGGCGCCTCGATGTCGTACAGGGACAGCACTGACGGACCTACGTCGACCAGATTCATACCCTCGACGCGGCCTCTCGCCTGGCCGGGGAGGTTGACCAGTGAGAAGAACGCGGTGCGATCGTGATTGGCGCCGTCGGTGCCGGTGTCGTTCTCGAACGTGTAGATGCTGGGGTTGCCGACGGCGCCCACCGAGCGCCAATCGAGGTCGCCGAAGTAGACGATCAGGTCGGGGGCCACGCCTCGCACCTCGGGGTAGACGTCTTGAGGCTTGTGCACCTTGGTGCCCATCGGCGATCCATCTGGGCCGGGCAGCGCCTCGAGCTTCGCGATGATCTCGTTCCGCAGCGTCTCGTAGCGGGCCGGCTCAACGATGCCGCTCGGCTCACGCCCCTTGACGTTCAGGAAGCAGCGCCCGTAGTAGCCGCCGTCGCCCCATGCCACCGTGCGATGCCAGTCGATGTCGGCCTTCGCGATAGGTGTGATCTCGCGAACAGGATCTTTCAAGACCAGATAGCCCTGCTGGATCAGCCAGTCGTTGAAACACAGACCGCCCATCATCGGCCTGGCCCCATGGTCGCTCATCGCGATCGTGATCACGTCCTCGGGAAGCACCTCGAGGATCGAGCCGATCTCCTTGTCGAGATAGCGGTAGTAGTCATGGAACGCGGTCTCGTACTTGTTGCCGGCCTCGTACAAGGGATGCCTCGGGTCGTAGAACTGCCAGAAGCAGTGGTGCAGCCGATCGAGGCCCATCTCGACCATCATGAAGAAGTCCCAGGGCTTGGTCTTGATCAGCCGACGAGCTACCTGGAAGCGTCGCTCGGTCATCTTGAAGATCTGATCCATCACGAAGTCGGCGCCTTGCTGACGGAAGTTCGGGATGTCGAAGATGTACTCGTTCTCCCCCAGCTCTTCCTCGATCTCGGTCTCGAGCTCGGCCGGGAACGCGTACCGCTCGGCGCTCGGCGGCGTGAGGAAGCAGGCCACACGCCATCCCGGGAACTCCTTCGGAGGCGGGAAGCCGGGCGGCACCCCGATCAGCAGCGACCGTTTGCCGGCGGCGCCCAGCGCGTCCCAGACCGCGGGCTCCTTCACGCTCAACGAGGTGGCTACCTGCAGTCCGTCGTAGCTCGTGTCCTTGCGATTGCGGAACCCGTAGATGCCGAGCTGGCCGGGGGTCTTGCCGGTCATCGCGCATGCCCACGCCGGCACGGTGATCGGGGGGGTGATGCTCGCCAGGTCGCCATACATGCCGTTGGAGAAGATCTTCTTCAGGTTCGGCACCTCGTCGGCGAGATCCTCGAACAGGAGCTGGGGGGCGCCGCAATCGAGGCCGATGATCGCGACCCTGGGTCCTTCCGTCATGCACTACCCCTTCGGTGCTTGAGCGCTTCCGTCATGCACTACCCCTTCGGTGCTTGAGCGCTTCCGTCATGCACTACCCCTTCGGTGCTTGAGCGCTTCCGTCATGCCGCGTCCTCTCGTGTATCGGAACGATCCGCCGGACCGCGATGAGGCTGCGCGCCGACGCGCTGACGCGAGGGGGTGCCTCTGCGGTGCGCGTATCCTATCAACCGGTCGAAACCCGGCCCACCCCGCGGGCCAGCACTGGCCGAAGAGACGAGGCCGACGAGACGAGGAACGCATCCGTGACGCTTCTGCGACGAGCGCTGAAGGTGCAGGCTGCGCTCTGGTTCATATGGAGTCTCGCAACGGGACTGTTCCCCCGCTGGGTACTCGAGGGCGCGTTCGGCCAACCGGTCCTCGACGACTACGTGTGGGTGCGGGCGGCGGCGGTCATGGGCATCGTGCTGGCCTTGCTGATGGTTCTGGTGGCTCAGAGGATCGACGAGCTGTGGTGGTGGTCATGGGCGTTCGCCGTGCTCGAGGTCGGCACGGCCTCGGTGTTCGCGGTCAACGCGGCTTTCGGTGTGCCCGATGGCGCCCCCGCCTGGCCCTTCTGGCTGCTCGCATCGGTGAACGGTGGATTCGGCGCAGGCCTCCTGGTGGGCATGGGCGTCGGCGGCCAGCAGAAGCCGTTCGTCTGACCCTACTGAGGTCTCAGCGAGCGGCGGCGATGCGGTCGCGCGCGGATCGGTCGGCCGCCGAGGCGGGCGTGATGCCCTCCCTATCCGCGAGCTCGAACAATCCGGTGAGTGTCTGGCCGATGCCGGCTAGACGCGCGGTCATCTGCGCATCGTCCCAGCCGAGTCGCTCATACCCCGCGAGATGGATGACACCGCCGGCGTTGATCACGTAGTCGGGCGCGTAGAGGATGCCGCGATCCCGCAGTCGGTCCGCGTCCCACGGGGTGGCGAGCTGGTTGTTCGCTGCGCCGGCGACCACGCGGCACCGTAGCAACGGGATCGATTCAGCCGAGAGTACCCCGCCGGTCGCGCAAGGAGAGAAGACGTCGCACTCAGCGTCGAGCACGTGATGGGCGGGCGTCGACGACCCACCCAGCTGCTCCGCGACACGAGCGGCCCTGTCGCCGTCGAGGTCGGCGAGCACCAGCCGAGCCCCGGCGTCGCGGAGCAGCTCAGCCAGGCGCGCGCCCACGGCCCCGGCCCCCTGCACGAGCACGGATCGATCCGCCAGGTCGCCGTCCGAGAACGCGTGACGAACGCTCGCGCGGATGCCGTGGAAGACGCCGAGCGCGGTCGCGCCCGCAGAGCTTCCCGACCCCCCGCAGGCGACCGACCGACCGAGCACGTGCGTTGTGCGCTCCCCCACGATGTCGAGGTCGGCCTCGCCTGTGTTCATGTCGGCCGCGGTCACGTACGTGCCACCCAGCGATGCGACCAGATCTCCGTACCGAAGCAAGAGGTCGCGCCGCTCAGGCGAGCCCGGAGCGGGAAGCTCTGGCACGGCGAGGACCGCCTTCCCGCCACCGAGGTCGAGTCCGGCGGCGGCCTGCTTCATAGTCATCGCCTGCGACAGTCGCAGCACGTCGGCGAGCGCCTCATCCGGCGATCGGTAGGCCTTCAACCGGGTGCCGCCCATCGCGGGGCCGAGCACCGTGGAATGCACGCCTATCAGCATCCACGCACCCGATGGCTCGTCGAAACGGATGACGACGTGCTCACCGTTCCAGTCGCGGAGCAGACGCTCGAACATCGGGGTCGAGTGTAGGCCCGCGCGTGGCCGTCGTGCGAGTCAGTCCGAGCACCCGGCATGCGAGTGGGGCGGGCCAGGAGGCCCGCCCCACGGCGGTGCATGCTTACTAGTCTTGACCAGACTAGCTCAATGTGCGTGGCCGTGGGCGTCGCCCGCGGCTTCCTCGTCCTCGGGCTTCTCCACGACCGCCGACTCGGCTGTCAGCACGATCGCCGCTATCGAGGCCGCGTTCTGCAACGCGGAACGGGTGACCTTGGCCGGATCGATGATGCCGGCCTTGACCATGTCGACCCACTCACCGGTGGCGGCGTTGAAGCCCTTGCCGTCGCCTTCGCTCCGGAGCTGCTGCACGATGACCGAGCCTTCGTAGCCGGCGTTCTGTGCGATGCGCCTGGCAGGCTCGCTCAGCGCGTTCCGCACGATGCGAGCGCCGGTGGCCTCGTCGCCCTCGAGGTCGAGCTTGTCGAGTCCCGCCTCGGCGCGGATCAGTGTGACGCCACCGCCCGGGACGATGCCCTCTTCGACCGCGGCGCGGGTCGCGCTCACGGCGTCCTCGATGCGGTGCTTCTTCTCCTTGAGCTCGACCTCGGTGGCAGCACCGACCTTGATCACCGCGACACCGCCCGAGAGCTTCGCGAGGCGTTCCTGCAGCTTCTCGCGGTCCCAGTCGGAGTCGGTCTTGTCGACCTCGGCCTTGATCTGGTTGATGCGGCCCGTCACGTCGTCGGCGGAGCCTTGGCCCTCGATGATCGTGGTCGTGTCCTTGGTGACCACGATCTTGCGAGCGCTGCCGAGCAGCTCGACATCGGCATTCTCGAGCTTCAGGCCGACCTCCTCGGAGATCACCTGCGCGCCCGTGAGGATCGCGATGTCCTGCAGCATGGCCTTTCGGCGGTCGCCGAACCCGGGCGCCTTGATGCCGACGGCGTTGAACGTGCCGCGGATCTTGTTGACGACGAGGGTTGCGAGGGCCTCCCCCTCGACGTCCTCGGCGACGATGGCGAGCGGCTTGCCACCCTGCATGACCTTCTCGAGCACGGGAACGAGCTCCTGCACGCTCGAGATCTTCTTGTTCACGAGCAGGAGGTAGGGATCCTCGAGCACGGCTTCCTGTCGGTCTGCGTCGGTGATGAAGTAGGGCGAGATGTACCCCTTGTCGAACTGCATGCCCTCGGTGAACTCGAGCTCGATGCCGAAAGTGTTCGACTCCTCGACCGTGATGACGCCGTCTTTCCCGACCTTGTCCAGCGCCTCGGCGATCGTCTCGCCGATCGCCGGGTCGGCGGCCGAGATCGAGGCGACCTGGGCGATCTCGTCCTTGGACTCGACCTCCTTGGCCTCGTTCGCGATCGACTCGACAGCGTTCTCGACGGCCTTCTCGATGCCCCGCTTGAGCGCCATCGGGTTCGCGCCTGCTGCCACGTTCTTCATGCCGCCCTTGACCATCGCTCGGGCGAGCACGGTCGCGGTGGTGGTGCCGTCACCGGCGACGTCGTTGGTCTTGGTCGCGACTTCCTTGGTGAGCTGCGCGCCCATGTTCTCCCATGGGTCGTCGAGCTCGATCTCCTTCGCGATCGTCACGCCGTCGTTCGTGATCGTGGGAGCTCCCCACTTCTTGTCGAGCACGACGTTCTGGCCCTTGGGGCCGAGCGTGATCGCGACCGCGTCGGCGAGCTTGTCGACGCCGGCCTCAAGGCCGCGCCTCGCTTCCTCACCGAACTTCAGCAGCTTCGATGCCACGTGATCCTCCTCAGTCTCTCGTTCTGCTTCAGACAGAGCCGATCCCGACGCTCTCGCATCTGGGCCGGCTCCGAAGTCGTTTACTTCGAGACGACGGCGAGCACGTCGCGGGCCGACAGGATGAGGTAGTCCTCGCCCTCGACCTTGACCTCGGTGCCGCCGTACTTCGAGTAGATGACCGTGTCGCCTGCCGCCACGTCCATCGGCACCCGCTCGTCGCCGTCCTCGTTGAACCTGCCCGGTCCGACCGCGATGACGGTGCCCTCCTGGGGCTTCTCCTTGGCTGTGTCGGGGATGACGAGGCCCGAAGCGGTGGTCTGGTCACCCTCGTTGGCCTGCACGATGATGCGGTCGTCGAGTGGCTTCAGCTTGAAGTCCGCCATGGTGTTCTGCTCCTCCTTGCGGTCGGTGGTCCGTTCCGTCGGCGTTAGCACTCACGCTGGGTGAGTGCTAACAGGATAGCCACGAGAGTGCCAGAGGGTCAACGTCGAAGAACGCCGCATCGGGTCAAGCCATCTGCACGGAGCGCTTCGCCAGTCCCATGAAGAAACCGTCGATCACGGTGTCGGGCGGACCCTCGGGGTCACTCGCCGCCCCGAGCGTCACGAACAGCGGCGCGAAGTGCTCGACGGTGGGATGGGCGTACGGCATGCCGGGGGCGCTGTGCCGGAAGTCCATGAGCTCGTCGACGGCGCCCCGCTCGAGCGCCTCAGCCGCCCACAGGTCGAACTCCCGCGACCACCCAGGGGGCGCGGCGTCGGCCCGCCAGTCGCGCAGGAACGGCAGCCCGTGTGTCAGGAAGCCGGACCCGACGATCATCACGCCTTCGTCGCGGAGCGGTCGCAGCCGCCGTCCGAGATCGAACAGCCCCTGCGGATCGAGCGACGGCATCGAGATCTGCAGCACGGGCACGTCGGCTTGCGGATACATCACCATGAGCGGCACGTACGCCCCGTGGTCGAGTCCGTAGCTGGACTCCTCGGCGACGGTCTCGGAGTCGGGCATGAGCGCTTTCACGCGGGCGGCCAGGCCGGGCGCGCCCGGCGAACGGTAGGTCATGCGGTAGAAGCGCTCAGGGAACCCGTAGAAGTCGTACGTCAGAGGCGTGCCGGTCTCGGTCGCACCGAGCGTGAGCGGCGCCGATTCCCAGTGTGCCGACACGATCAAGACGGCCTTCGGCCTCGGAAGCTCGCCGGCCCATCGGCTCAGCTCGCTCGTCCACCGCTGGTCATCGAGCAGAGGTGGAGCTCCGTGGCCCAGGTAGAGGGCGGGCATCGTGCTCGTGGTGTCGGTCACGCCTACTGACAACGAGCCGGTCGGTGGTCGTGTTCCCGCAGCGGACCCCAGCTACCATCGGACTGACACGGCCGTCACGCACGAGGATCGGGCAACGCGCGAGGGGCCCCCAGCAGGGGGCCCCTCGGCCTTGCGGTACAGCGATGTTCGGGTCAGCTCGCGGCGTTGACCGGCAGCCGCCCGGTCGATTCGAGCTGGCCCTCGATCCACGCGTAGGTGGACTTCAGACCGTCCTCGAGCGTGACCTCCGGAGCCCATCCGAGCGCCGCCTTGCAGCGGTCGTTGTCGGAGTTGCGACCGCGCACACCCTGTGGCTTGTCGAGGTCGTGCTGTTTCACGAGCGTCTTGCCGGCCACGTCGCTCACGAGATCGACGAGCTGGTCGATCGTGACGAGTCGGTCGGAGCCGAGGTTCAGCGGCTCCCAGTGATCGCTCTGCGCGATACGGAAGATGCCCTCGACGCAGTCGTCGACGTAGGTGAACGACCGTGTCTGCAGACCGTCGCCCCAGATCTCGATGTCGTCGCCGTCGGCCGCGAGCGCAACCTTCCTGCTGATCGCAGCGGGCGCCTTCTCGCGACCACCCTCGTACGTGCCGAGGGGGCCGTAGATGTTGTGGAAGCGGGCCACTCGCGTCTTGAGCTTTCCCTCTTCTTGGTAGTACTGGCAGAGCTTCTCGGAGTAGAGCTTCTCCCAGCCGTAGCCCTCCTCGGGGTCGGCCGGATACGCATCCTCTTCCTTGAGCGGCGTGACGTCTGGGTCGTGTTGCTTGTACATCGGGTAGATGCACGCGCTCGAGCTGTAGAAGTGACGCTCGACGCCGTTCTTGTACGCCGCCTCGAGCATGTGCGCATTGATCAAGACGTTGTTGCGCGCGATCTCGACCCGATTCCCGGTGATGTAGCCGATGCCACCCATGTCGGCGGCAAGCTGATAGACCTCCTCGACGCCTTCGGTGGCCTTCACGCAGTTCTCCCACTCACGGAGGTCGAGCACCATGAACTCATCGGCGGACGAGGCCTCGTACTCCGGTTCCTTGATGTCGACGCCTCGGACCCAATACCCCTTGTCCTTCAGGTACCGGACCATGTGGTGCCCGATGAATCCGCCGGCGCCGCCGACGACCGCTCGCCTCTGCATCGCTCGTGTTCCTTTCGTCATTCGAACCGACCCGTCTCTCCGGCCGATCTCGCTGGCCGCCAACGCCGGGGGGTCCGTCGGTCGGAATGGTTCGCGTTGCGTAGTGATACCCGATGTTCGCCATTCTTGGCTACGGCAACGGTACTAGACCCTTCGGGCAGAATCGCCCGCGCGAACGACCTCGTTCGGCTGCCGAAGCCCAGATCGTGTGGCGTCCAGCATACGAAGCCACGGTCCCCTGCGTCCGGCGTGGCCCGTGATGTGGTCTCGGTCACGACAGATCAGGCCTCTGCATCGCGGTGTGTTCTTCTTCGGGGAGCGTGATCTGGAAGACCTTCCGCAGCGCCTCGTGCACGGTCCAGGTGGTTCGATCTCCCCGCTGCAACACGCAGACGTCGCCCGGCCCGACCTCGATCGTTGGTCCCCCCTCGACCTCGATCGTCGCCCGCCCCTCGAGCACAACGAACATCTCGTCCTGCTCCACGTCGGTGACGGTGCCCTCGGTGATCCGCCAGACGCCACGCACGACCCGCTCGTCGGAGGCTGCAGTGAACAGTGCTTCGGTCACCTCGGGAGAGCCGGCCAGGATCTGCGCCGCGTCGAGCTCGCCGGGGATCAGCGGGGCGTCGAGCGCGTGCACCACGAAGGTGCCGTCGGGTGCGATCGCTGGCCAGACTAGCTCGAAGCGTTCCAGCACCACGAGATCGGCATCGGAGATCGTCGTGCCCTCGTGTGCGAAGAAGCGCACATGTGCTTCACGCCAGTACTCGAGGGATCGGTCTCCTTCGCCTTCCACCCAGGCGAACTCCTCGTCGACCTCACCGAACGCCACGATCTCGACCCGTGTCGTGCGGATGATGCAGACCGGCTCGCCCGCTCCGTCAAGGATCACGCTGTGTTCGCCGACCTGCGGGAGGGCCTCACCCTCGCGCTCGTAGTCGGCCAGCAAGCCGGTCGTCGCGCGTTTGGGGCCATCGCGCACGAGCAACGCGAGCTCGGTGGCGAGGGCGGGAGTGTCGTCGCCACCGAAGGCCCATGCTTCATAGGTCGGGTCGACGCCGGTGGCATAGGCGAACGTTCGCCAGAACTCCTTCACCGAGGGGGAACCGACTCCGGAGGGCGCGTCACCCATCGCCGTCACACCCCCTTGAGGTAGGCCACCGTCTCGGCGAGGCCGTCCTCGAGATGGGTCCACGGCTTCCATGCGATCGAATGCGACGCCGAGCCGATATCGAGGGCGATGCGACGCAGCTCACCGGGGGGCAAGGCGCCGAACGATGGCTCCTGCTCGTACCCGACGATCTCGGCCAGCAACCGACAGAGATGGTTGACGCTCGTCTCCAGTCCCGTGCCGACGTTCACGAGCTTGCCCGGCCCGCGGTCGATCGCCTGCACGAAGGCGTGCACGACGTCGTCGATGAAGACGTAGTCGCGGGTCTGGTTGCCGTCGCCGTAGATCGTCACGGGTTCGCCGGCCAGCATCTTCGACGCGAAGATGGCGATCACACCCGCTTCACCGTGTGGGTCTTGCCGCGGCCCGTACACATTGCCGAGCGCCAGCGCCGTGTACTCGAGCCCTCGGTAGCGCTGGTAGAAGCCCAAGTAGTCGAGCACGACCTTCTTCGAGATGCCGTACGGGCTGAGGGGGTGCGAGCCTTGGGCGCTCGATTCCTTGGCGGGCAGACGGCGCGGCTCGCCGTAGATCGTGCCGCCACTCGCGGCATAGATGACCTTGCGCGTCTCGACCCCGGCCGCGCACTCCAAGACGTTCAGGGTGCCCATGAGGTTGATCGACGCGTCGAGCACCGGATCGCCGATCGACGGTCGGACACCCGACTGCGCCGCGAGGTGGAAGACGACCTCGGGCTTGTGCCGGTCGAACAGCGGCCGAAGGCCGTCGGCACGCACGTCCATGTTGAAGAACGTGAACTCCTTGCCATACCCACGAGCGTCGACGAGGTTCGCGATACGGCCCGTCGTGAGGTCGTCCACGCTGATCACGCGGTGCCCCTCTGCCAACAGGCGGTCTGCGAGGTGCGAACCGATGAACCCAGCGCCCCCGGTCACCAGGATCGTGCTCACACGCTCAACCCTAGTTGTGGATCGGCGGCGATGTCGAGCGAGGCGCGTTCCCCGCGAGCCCATCTCGCGGCTCCCAGGCACGCGATCATCGCAGCGTTGTCGGTGCACAGCGGCATCGACGGGAACAACACCCGGATGCCCTCACGCTCGCCGGCGGCAGCGAGCCGTTCGCGCAGGCGCGTGTTCGCGACCACGCCGCCGCCCAGGAGCACCGTCGACACGCCCATGGCGGTGGCCGCGGCGATCGTCTTCGAGACCTGCACATCGACGACCGCTTCCTGGAAACTCGCCGCCAGGTCCGGAAGGTGCAGATCCTGCCCCGCAGCATGCGACGCCTTGACGTGACGCAGCACGGCGGTCTTCAGCCCGCTCAGGGAGAAGTCGTAGTCACCGGAGTCCTCCATCGCCCGCGGGAACCTGATCGCATGCGGATCGCCTTGGCGAGCCATGGCGTCGAGCGCCGGCCCTCCCGGGAACCCCAGTCCGATGAGCCGCGCGACCTTGTCGAACGCCTCGCCTGCCGCGTCGTCGAGCGTCTGCCCGAGCACGACGTGGTGGAACATCTCCGGCACGTGCACGAGCATCGTGTGGCCGCCGCTGACGATCAGCGTGACGTAGGGGGGCTCGGGTGGTCCGTGCTCGAGGAAGTTCGCCCAGTAGTGACCCTCGAGGTGGTTCACACCGATCAGGTCTGCGCCGGCCGCGAGAGCGATCGCCTTCGCGCCGGCCATACCCACCAGCAACGCGCCGGCGAGCCCCGGGCCCGCCGTCACCGCGACGGCATCGACCTCGTCGAACCCGACACCCGCCTCGTTCAGCGTCTCTTCGAGCAGCGGATTCAGCGCTTCCACGTGAGCCCTGGCTGCGACCTCGGGGACGACGCCTCCGAACCGCTCATGCAGCAGCACCTGCGACGCGATCAGGTTGGAGCGCACCGCGAACCCATCCTCGACCACGGCGACCGCGGTCTCGTCGCATGATGTCTCGATGCCGAGGGCGATCACGCCGGCGCCACCGGTCCGGACATCGACACCGCGACCGCCTGCAAGCGGCTCGCATACTGACGAGTCCGGATGTCGTCCGTCCACATGATGAGCGCATCTTCGTGAAGCTCTTGGTAGTAGTTGCGCCTGATACCCACCGGGCGGAACCCGAACCGGCCGTACATGCGCTGCGCGCCCCAGTTCGTGACCCGAACCTCGAGCGACACGGCGTGGCCACCCATCTCGATCGCTTGGGTCAGAAGCTCGTGCAGCAGACGGGTCCCGATGCCGAGGCGCTGTTGCTGGGGGTCCACCGCGATGTTCGTCACGTGTGCCTCGTCGCCGTAGCAGATCAATCCCGCGTACCCCACGATCGACTTGTCGAATCGCGCGACGAGGTAGCAGCGATCGTTCGGCTCCGTCATCTCCGCGATGAAGAGGTTCGGGCTCCAGGGGCGTGCGTAGACCTGGCGTTCGATCGCCATGACGCCGCGCAGGTGCCTGCGGCGCATGCGCCCGATCTCGACCCTAGAGGCCCCGTGCTCGCCGATCCCACGCGATCTCAGCATCCGACTTCCTCAGGTACAGGGGAACGACGTCGAACAGTCGATCGTGCTCCTCTCGCAGGAGCCGTGGCACCGCGAGCTCGACCAGGGCGGCGGCTTCTGGATGTGCCGCGATGGACGATGCGAACTCGATGCGGCTCCCGATCTCTTCGAGCACATGTCGGTACAGCATCGCACCGTTGCCCACGGCCAACACCTCACCCGTCATAGCCTGGAGCTCAGCGGCGAGCCGGTCGGGTGCATGCACCTCGTACTCACGCTCGCGCACGATGCCACCCGGCACCGCTCGATAGATCGCGGAGAACACCTCCCGACGTCGGGCGTCGATAACCGCCACGATCAGCCGTGGCGAGTAGCGGGTCGCGTACGCCAGGGCGTCGAGGCTCGTGATGCCCACGACGGGCACGTTCGCAACCTGTGCGAGCGTCTTGGCGGTCGCGACCCCCACGCGCAGACCCGTGAACAACCCGGGCCCGACGCCGACCGCCACGCCGCCGATCTGGGACAGCGCGAGGTCGCTTCGTTCTAAGAGCTCTTTCAGCAAGGGCGTGACCGATTCCTGACGCGCTGCGCCCGCCACGGAGGCCTTGGCGAGGATCTCGTTCTCGGTGCCGATGGCCACGGACGTCTGCGGTGTCGACGTGTCGATGCCGACGACGATCACGCGTCCACCGCCCATGGCAGCACGGCGGCCTCGAGCTCGGCGAACCGGTCGCGCCACCCGGCGCCGGTGGCGGAGATCGAGATCGCTCGAACATGCTCATCGGACTCCTCGGTGGTGAGCTCGACGCGCAGCCGCTCGTCGGGGAGCAGCTCCTCGATCGTGTCACCCCATTCGACGAGGAGGACGTCATCGCCACCGCCCAGCTCCTCGAGCCCGAGATCGACCACGTCTTGCAGCCTCTCGAGGCGGTACACATCGACGTGTGCGAGGTCGAGGATGCCTGAGTACTCCTTGATCAGGGTGAACGTCGGCGAGGACACCTGCTCCTCTATGCCCAGGCCACGGGCCACGCCTTGGGCGAAGGTCGTCTTCCCCGCGCCCAGCTCACCCATGAGCACCACGGCGTCTCTTGATCGCAACAGAGAGGCCAGCGCCTCAGCGACCTCACGGGTCTGCTCAGCCGAGCTCGTCCGCACCGCGATGTGCATCATCAGAACAACTCCAGCTGGTCCAGGTCGGGCACATCGACGGCAGCCTCGTCTCGCACCGCCGGCGAGGCCTCGGCGACGTCCATCTCGTCGAGCGTTCTGCGCACGAGCAGGAAGTCCTCACGCAGCATCTCGAACTGTCGCGACTTCTCGCCGCCACCGTGCAAGATCGCTGCCGGGTGGAACGTCGGTATCACCGTGCGCCCGTGCCACTCGTGCACCTGGCCGCGCAACCGCGTGATGCCTGTCTGGGTGTTGAGCACGAACCGTGTGGCGAAGTTGCCGAGGGTCACGACCACGCGAGGCTGGATCAACGAAAGCTGTTCCACGAGCCACGGCGTGCACGCCTCGATCTCGTCGGGCTGCGGATCACGGTTTCCCGGTGGCCTGCACAGGACGACGTTACAGATGTACACCTGCTCACGGGTCAACCCGATCTCGCCCAGCATGCGCGTGAGGAGCTGCCCTGCCGCGCCGACGAATGGCTCCCCCTGCTTGTCCTCATGGAAGCCGGGACCCTCACCGATGAAAACGATATCCGCGCTCGGGTCCCCGACGCCGAACACGACCTGCGTGCGACCCTGTGAGAGTCGGCACTTCGTGCACCCGGCTGCCTCCGCCCCAACCTCGGTCAGCGTCCGGGTCATCGGTCTCCCCGCACCTTCGAGGCCGCACGTCGACGAGGGCGGGGCGCATGATCGCCGGGCAACACGGAGCGTACGAACGCACGGATCTCCCGATCGAGCGCCACCGGTCGTTCCATCATCGCGATGTGGCCAGCGCCCTCGACCAGAAGGAATCGACCCGCGGGTAATGCAGCCGCGAGCTGCACACCGCTCGCCGCAGGCGTGACCCGATCGTGTTCCCCCACGACCACCAAGGCAGGCATCGTGACCCGCGTCAAGACATGACGAAGGTCGGTCTCGAGGAGCTCGGCGAGCCCCTCGGTCCACACCTCCGAGGAAGCCCGCTCGGCGAGCTGGACCACATGGTCGACCACGTGGCGGGGAGCATCAGGGCCGAACTGGGTGAGGCGAACGACAGCGCCCCGCAGGTCGGTCGGACTCGCGAGCACCGCCTTGCGCAGTCGGTCGACGCGCCGGGCGGCCGTCAGCAGCGACCCGAGTCGCGGTCGCACGATGTCCGTGATCGATCCCATCGCGCCACGCACGAGCTCCGACGCGGAAGTGCCGACGAGCACGAGGCCGGCGACCGACGTCGCCAAGAGGTCGGGGCGCACTTCGGCCATCGCGAGTGCGGCGATAGCGCCCATGCTGTGGCCGACGATGACGACCCTGCGCCCCGGGGCGACCGCTTCGAGCACGGCTGCGATATCACGACCCATCGAGCGCAGCGACAGGTCGCCGTCGGTGGGGTGCTCGCTCGCGCCGTGACCACGCTGGTCCATCAGCACGCAGCGATGGTCCGCCGAGAGATCGACCCACTGCTCTCGCCATGTGGTCATATCGAGGCTGAACCCGTGCACGAACAGCAAGATCGGCGCTTTGGGGTCTCCCGCCGCGCGCACCGCGAGCTGGGTGCCGTCGAACGAGCGCACCGGGCCGAGATCGTCCGGCGGCAGATCCCACAGAGGGCCATCGAGATGCTCGAGATCGGACCGGCGGTGAAGCACCGTGCGGCGTACGGCGCCGGCGGCGATCGCGCCGGCGGCGACGCCACCGGTGATCAGAGCCGTGCGCCTCCTCATGGGGAGCCCTCGCGGTGGTGACGGCGAGGCACGCGTGTACCGATGCGAGCAAGCACCTCGTACGCGATGGTGCCGGCGTGACCGGCCAGCTCCCACGCCGTGACGTTCTCTGAGCCCTGAGCACCGATGAGTACCACCTCGTCGCCCGGGTCGGGCTCGAGATCTCCGCAGTCGACGATCACTTGGTCCATCGTCACGCTCCCGATCACTCGGCATCGCCGGCCACCGATCAAGACATCGGCGCGCGACGACAGCATGCGAGGGTAGCCGTCGGCATAGCCCACCGGCACCGTGGCCACCCACGCGTCGCGGGCGAGCTCGTCATGGTGGCCGTACGACACACGGGTGCCAGCGGTCAGCCGCTTCACGAAGGCGACCGCGGAGCGCCAGGTGAGCGCGGACCGCAACCCGAGCTCAGTGCCGACCCCGGGCGCCGGTGCGACGCCGTAGATGCCGATGCCCGTGCGCACCAGGTCGAGTCGCGCAACGGGGAAGCCGACCGCTCCCGCGGTGTTCGCCGCGTGGAGCAGGCGCGGCGAGTTCCCCGCACGCCGGACCTGCTCGACCGTCTCGAAGAACAGGTCGAGCTGACGTTTCGTGGTCACCTCGTCGCTATCGGCACATGCGAGGTGTGTCCACAGCCCATCGAGGACGAGACCCGCAGCGGTCGTGCGCTCGACGAACCGCGCCGTCGCATCGGGCGGCCAGACACCGACCCGGTGCATGCCGGTGTCGATCTTGACGTGCACGCCGATCGGCTCATGCATGGTCGGCACCACCGCAGAGAGACGAGACAGACCCACGTCGGAACACAGGGTGAGCGTCAGCCCCGCCGAGACGGCGGCAACCTCCGCACCGGGCGGGCACTCCGACAGCACCAGCACCGGTGCCGCGATGCCGGCGGACCGGAGCCCGAGTCCTTCCTCCACCAGCGCGACACCGAGCCAGGTCGCTCCCGCGTCGATGGCTGCGCGCGCGACGGCGACATCGCCATGCCCGTAGGCATCGGCCTTGACGACGGCCATCACCTCGCTGCCCTCGAACGAGAGCGCTCGAACGTTGTGCGAGACCGCGTCGAGGTCCACGTCGATCCACGTCGGCCGCACGCGGGTCACGAAGGCGCTCCTCGCATCGGATCTTTGCCTGCGACGGCCCCGAGGGCCTCTGGGAGTCGTTCGGCCACATCGCGTGCGAGGACGCCCTCGCCCAGGGCGCGCCCCGCCAGCACACCAGCGAGCCCGTGCACATAGGCGCCCGCGATCGCGGCATCAACCGTGCTGAGCCCGCGGGCGAGTAGTCCGCCGATCACACCGGTGAGCACGTCGCCGGTGCCCGCCGTGGCCAGAGCTACGCTCCCGGTCGGATTGACCCTGACGACGCCCTCGCGAGGCGCGATCACGGTCCTCGTGCCCTTGAGCAGCGTGGTCGCGCCCGATCGCGAGGCGAGCGCTCGTACCGCGCCCACGCGATCAGGCGCGATCTCTTCGACCGAAGCGAGCATGAGGCGGGCGAACTCGCCATCATGCGGCGTGAGGACGGCGTCGCCTGCTCGCCTTCCCAGACGCTCCACGTCGCCCTCGAACGCGTTCAGACCGTCCGCATCGAGCACGACCGGCACGGGGCAGCGGTCGATCAGGGCGCGAACGAGCTTCGCAGTCTCGTCGTGGCGTGTGAGTCCGGGTCCTATCGCCACGGCGTCGGCTCGCTCGGCTGCCTCGAGCAGCTGATCGAGCGCGTCGAACGAGGCTGTGCCTTCGCTGGTCTCCGCCACCGGCAGGAAGATCGCCTCGGTCGCCTGCGACCCGACCGTGGAGACGATCCCCTGCGGCGTCGCCACCTCGACGAGCCCAGCCCCGACGCGTCCAGCCGCTCGTGCGATCAGCGCCGGAGCACCCGTCATCGCTCGGGACCCCGCGACGACGAGCAACACGCCGGAGCTCCTCTTGTGTCCCCCGAGCTCTCGAACGGGGAGCATCTCCGCGACATCCTGTGGCTCCGTGAGTCCGACCCCGAAGCGCATCGGTTCGTTGAGGCCGATGTCGACGACACGGACGGTGCCGGCATGCTCGGCGCCGGGCAGGAGGACCGTTCCGACCTTGGCCGCACCGAACGCAAGGGTGAGCACCGCCCACACCGCCTCGCCGCGAGCCTCGCCGGTCGCACCGTCGATCCCCGACGGCACGTCGACAGCGACCACGGGCACGGGTGAGGTGTTGAGCTCGGCGATCGCGTCTGCCCAGACCGCTTCAGGTCGGCCGTGGAAGCCGGTCCCGAAGATCGCATCGACAGCGACATCGGCATCGACGAGGACATCTGCGAGGTTGGCGGGTGAGCAGACTCGGTCGGTGAGCCCCTGCTCCCCCAGCCGGGCGCCGTTCGCTGCCGCGGAGCCCGAACGATCCCCCGGCGACTCGAGGGAGCACACCTCAACCTTCACACCCCATCGGGTCAGGTGCCGCGCAGCCACCAAGCCGTCGCCCCCATTGCTGCCGGAGCCGCAGACGACGACCGCCCGGGTCCCGTAGGTACGACCGGCGACCTCGACCGCCGCCCGAGCCACGGCCCGGCCCGCGCGTTCCATCAGCTCGAGTGCAGGAACGCCGCTCGCTTGAGTCTCGCGATCGAGCTCGGCGGCTTCCTGTGGCGTGAGGACAGGCTTCACCGAGTCCCCCGATCGACCTCGCGCCGGCGCTCATGAACTCACAGCGACCGCGAACGCGACCGCATTCGTCTTCTCGTGCGTGAAGGTGATGAGCACGCGCTCGACACCGAGCGAATCGGCGCGGCGCCGGGCGAGACCGTCGAGGACGATGCTCGGCGCCCCCGATGGGGCGCGTCCGACGCTGATGTCATGCCAGCGCTTGCCTCGGTAGCCGCCGAGCGCCTTGATGGTTGCCTCGCGAGCAGCGAAACGGCCTGCGTACGACTCTGCGGGACGCGCCTTCGAGTCGCAGTACGCGATCTCATCGGAGGTGAAGACGCGCACCCGCATCGTCGGATGGCGAGCAAGCGCTTGTTCCATGCGCGCGATCTCACATATATCGACGCCGAGCCCGACGATCTCCACTCGGGAAGCTTAGAGCCAGGCGCGACCCGATTCATGCCCCCCTGGGCGACCGGCGACCCCGATGCCGCGGTCAGCGCGAGAGTGACGGCGCCGGCATGATCCGCCCCGACACCGACACCGCGGCGAAGGTCTCTGGACCGAGGAGATCCATCGTTCGGACAGGGCCGTCAGGAAGGCAGGCGCTGAACAGCGTGCCCCACCCCACGCCACGGGCACACCCGTGCACGATGGAAGACGTGTGGTGTACCACCCTCGGAAACCCCCGACCCTCACGAGCCCGGGAAGCGAGAACACGTGAGCGCGATCGTCATCGGCGCCACCTGGAAGGTACACGAGGTGTTGATCGTCGAGCCAGTGCACGTCGCCGGAGTCGTTCCACCCCCGGAGCGCGAAGACATCAGTCGCTCCGTCGACCGAACGGACCGCGACCACCTCACTCGGCGGTTCCCCTCGGCGCGACCCTCCGTAGAGCACCCCGCCGACGTGACGTTCGTCGTAGCTGACCGCGATCGAATCCAGCCCGGTGGGGACCTGTGCGACCGGCTCGAGCGAGCCGCCCCACAGCCCGAGCCGTGCAACGGCGCTGCCCGATCTGACGTAGGCACGTGCGCCCTGGAACCACGCCTGCGTGTGATCGCCGCTGAACGCTACACGTTCGCGGGAGCCTCGCACGACGTGAACGGTTGTCACGCCTCTGCGCGCGTCGATGGCTGCAAGCAGCTCGGCGTCGTCAGACAAGCACGCGACCTCGTAGATACTCGGGAACCTGCCGTTGATCAGCGGCACCTCGCGCACCACCTCGAGCGTCGCGGTGTCGCGCACGACGAGAGACCCGGTGCGACCGAGCGCGAGGGACTCCACGAACCGGGTCATGCCGGGGCACATCGCGACCGAAAGCACGGCGCCGTCGCCGTATCCATACCCGAGCGTGCGACCTACCCGTCGAGGGCGAGCACGCGAGCCTCGCCGAAGTTGCCGCCCACGATGAGCCTGATCGGCCCCTCACCGTCCGGCCGCGGCAAGGGCCGCCCCGCCGCGATCAACACGTCTGGATCGATCTGGGTGCAGAGCCCTCCTGACCAGTCGCCATCACCTTGGCGATGCAGCAAGATGCCGATGCGCCGTCCCACCCTGACCTCGAACCCACAGGTGGCCCCGTCCGTCGCCGACTCCACCTCCACCGGTGAGCCGAGCCCGCCCTTGATCGATCTCCTCACCGAGAAGGTGTAGACACTCCTGCCATCGCCGTTGTCGTCCCTCGACTTCAACGCTCCGACGAACGCCGCGTCGGAGTCGTGCAACGCATCGCGAGGGTCGCCGGACGCACACGAACACGCATGTGCGGGGCCGTCAGCGAACGAGAACACGGACAGCGCCACGACGAGCGCGACGGCGAACCTGGCGGCGTGACGGTGACGAGGCATCACCAGGTGCATGCCGCGACGCTACTCGACCGTGACGCTCTTCGCGAGGTTGCGAGGCTGGTCGACGTCGCAGCCGCGCAGCGTGGCCACGTGGTACGCGAGCAGCTGCATGGGAACGGTGACGACGACGGGCGACATGAGCTCGGGTGTCGCCGGCACCTCGAGCACGTGGTCGACGAGAGCGCCGATCTCGGTGTCGCCCTCGGTGGCGACCGCGATCACTCGGGCGCCGCGGGCGCGCACTTCCTGGATGTTCGAGAGCATCTTCGGGTAGACGTGGCACTGCGTGGCGACCGCCACCACCGGCACACCTTCCTCGATCAGGGCGATAGGGCCGTGCTTCAGCTCGCCCGCAGGGTGGCCCTCTGCATGCACGTAGCTGAGCTCCTTGAGCTTGAGGGCGCCCTCGAGTGCGGCCGGGTAGCCCGTGTGCCGGCCGATGAACAGCACGTCTCGGGCGTCGCGGTAGCGCTCCGCGAGCTCGAGCACCTCTTCGTCGAGACCGATGGCGCGCTGCACTTTGGCCGGCAGCTCGTCGAGCTCGGCGAGCACCTCGGCGATCTCCTCCGGGAACTTCGAGCCGCGCACCTGCGCCAGGTAGAGCGCCACCAGATACTGCGAGACCATCTGGGTCGCGAACGTCTTGGTCGCGGCGACCCCGATCTCCGGCCCGGCGTGTGTGTAGAGCACGCCATCGGCTTCACGCGCGAGCGACGATCCGACGGTGTTCGTCACGGCGATCACCTGCGAGCCCTGACGTCGGGCGTGGCGTGCGGCTTCCAGGGTGTCGATCGTCTCGCCGGATTGCGAGACGGCGAGGGTGAGCGTGTCCGGCCCGAGCACCGGATCGCGGTAGCGGAACTCGCTCGCGATCTCGATCTCGACCGGCAAGCGGGTCCAGTGCTCGATCGCGTACTTCGCGACGAGCCCCGAATGGAAGGCGGTGCCGCATGCGACCACGAACACCTTGCTCACCTCGCGCAGCACGTCGTCGCTCACATGGAGCTCGTCGAGCGCCAGCCGCCCTCCGACGGTTCGGCCGACGAGCGTGTCGCGGATCGCGGCCGGCTGCTCGTCGATCTCCTTGCGCATGAACGTGTCGTAGCCTCCCTTCCGAGCGCGCGAGACATCCCAGTCGACCGTGATCGGCTCCGGGTCGAGCGGCACACCCTCGAGGTCGGTGAAGGTCGCGCTCCCTCTCCGAACCTCGACCACCATGCCCTCGTCGAGTGGGATCACGGTGGTCGTGCGGTCGAGCACGGCCGGGATGTCTGAGGCGAGCAGCGTCTCGCCGTCGCCGACCCCCACGATCAGCGGCGACGACACTTTCACGCCGACCAGCACCTCGGGATCCTGCAGCGAGCAGACGACGAGTGAGTAGGCGCCCTCGAGCTCGCGTACCGCGTCTCGCACGCCCTCGGTCAATGAGCGTCCGGAGCGGAGCTTCTCTTCGATCAGGTGCGCGACGCACTCCGTGTCGGTCTCGGAGACGAGGGCGTGCCCTTCCTTCTCGAGCCGAGCGCGCAAAGACTGGAAGTTCTCGACGATGCCGTTGTGGATCACGGCCACCCGACCGGTGCAATCGAGGTGCGGGTGGGCGTTGCGGTCGGTGGGCGCCCCGTGCGTCGCCCACCGAGTGTGCCCCATGCCGACCGACCCGGTCGGCGGGGCCTCGGCACCCAGCGCCGCCTCGAGCTCGACGAGCTTGCCCGCGCGCTTGACGACGCGAAGGTCACCATCGAGCACGGCGACGCCCGCCGAGTCATACCCACGGTATTCGAGCCGCCGGAGGCCCCCGACGATGATCGGAAGGGCCTCGTCGGGCCCCACGTACCCCACGATGCCGCACATCCGACTCACCTTACAGGGGCTCTCGGCCAGCGAGCGGCGTCCCGAGCGCCGCCGCAGCAGCTTCAGCTTGCGGCGGCTCGCACGACGTCCGCGATGCGCTCGGCGTGCTCGCTCGCAAGGTCCTCGGAGCCGGCTTCCACCATGACGCGCACGAGCGGTTCGGTGCCGGAGGGCCTCACCAGCACCCGTCCCTCGAGGCCGAGCGCGGCTTCCGCCTCGGCGACCGCGTTGCGCACGACACCGGTCTCGGCGATCGAACGATCGGCGACGTCGACGTTGATCATGCGCTGGGGATACCGGTGCATGACCGACGCCAGATCGCGGACCGTTCGGCCTGAGGCGGCAGCGATCGATAGGAAGCGGATCGCCGTCAGCGTTCCGTCGCCCGTGGCCGCCAGGTCGCGGAAGATCACGTGTCCCGACTGCTCGCCGCCGATGACCGCACCGGTGCGCCGCATGTCCTCCACGACGTACCGATCGCCGACCCTCGACGAGACGACGTCGATGGCGGCCTCGCGCATCGCATGGTGGAAGCCGAGGTTCGCCATCACAGTGGTCACCACAGTGTTCGCGGTGAGCGCGTCACGTTCGCGGAGGGCGAGCGCGCAGGCGGCCAACACCTGGTCGCCGTCGACGATCGCGCCGTCGGAGTCTGAGAACAGGGCGCGATCGGCATCGCCGTCGAGCGAGACGCCGGCGTCGGCCCCGAGTCGCACGACCTCGTTCGCGACGACCTCGGGATAGAGCGCACCGCAGCCGTCGTTGATGTTCTTGCCGTCGGGATCGGCGTGGATCGCATGGACGTTGGCGCCGAGCTGCCGCAGCAGTGAGGGCGCGAGCTCCGATCCGGCACCGTTAGCGCAGTCGATGACGACGTACATGCCGTCGAGCCTCGCGTATGCCCCTTGGATCAGATGCGCGAGGTACCGCGCTCGCCCATCGCCGATCGGCAGGGTGTCTCCGGACCGGGCGGGCGCCGGGCTGATCTCGTCGAGCGCCGCCTCGATCTCATCCTCGATCTCGTCGGAAAGCTTCGTGCCGGATGGATCGAAGAACTTGATGCCGTTGTACTCGGGCGGGTTGTGGGAGGCAGAGATGACCACACCGCTCGAGGCTTGAAGGTCGGTCACGAGGAACGCGATCGCCGGCGTCGGCTCGACGCCGGCCATGATGGCATCGCCGCCCGCTTCCCTGATCCCTTCGACGAGTGCGTCTTCGAGCCACTCGCCCGACGTGCGCGGATCGCGCCCGACGACGAACGAGGGATGGCCCTGCCCCCTGCGCCCGAGCACGAGCACACCGGCGCGGCCAAGGCGGTACGCCAGGTCTTCGGTGAGCTCGGTGCCCGCCAGACCTCGTACGCCATCGGTGCCGAACAGCCGCTGCGTCACGGCGCGAGGCTACCCCAGCGACGAGTGCCTGCGCACTCCCTCCTGTTCAGGGCACGAGCTCGGGCAACAGTGATCGAACGCGACGCTCGATCTCGTCTCTGATCGAACGGACGGCCTCCACGTCCTTGCCCGCAGGATCCTCGAGGTCCCAATCCTCGTAGCGCTTCCCGGGGTAGATCGGGCATGCGTCGCCACATCCCATCGTGACCACCACATCGGATGCTCGCACGAGATCGTCGGTGATCGGCTTCGGGAAGGCAGCGGTGATGTCGATGCCGAGCTCGCTCATGACCTCGACCACGGCTGGATCGATCTCATCGGCGGGCGTGCTGCCCGCCGAGCGCACCACGACCCTTCCATCTGCGTGGTGCGCGAGGAGCCCGGCCGCCATCTGGCTCCGACCGGCATTGTGCACGCAGACGAAGAGCACCTCCGGCGTCTCGCTCATCGGGTCCCTCCGACGAAGGTCACCGCGAGGGCTTCACACCTCGCACGATCGCGCTGTGCATGCCGTTCGTTATCTCGTTCGTGGACGTGACCTCGATGTCGCTGAAGCCGGCTCGCTCGAGCTCGGATCGGTACTCGGCGAACGACAGGGCGCCCGCGATGCAGCCCACGTATGAACCTCGCTCTCCCCGATCGGCAGGCGTGAGCTCATCATCGGCGACGACGTCACTGACGCCGAGCCTGCCGCCCGGTCTCAGCACCCGGAACATCTCGTCGATCACTTTCGGCTTGTCCGTCGACAGGTTGATCACGCAGTTGGAGATCACCACGTCGACGCTGCCATCGGGCAAGGGGATCTCCTCGATGAACCCCCGCAGGAACTCGACGTTCTCGGCACCGGCCTTCCCAGCGTTCGCGCGAGCCAGCTCGAGCATCTCGTCGGTCATGTCCACACCGAACGCCCTGCCCGCCGCGCCCACTCGCTTCGCCGACAGCAGCACGTCGATGCCGCCTCCCGAGCCGAGGTCGAGCACCGTCTCACCTTCGTGGAGCTCGGCGACGGCCGTCGGGTTGCCGCAGCCCATGCTCGCGAGCACGGCTCCTTCAGGAAGGTCGGCCCGGGTCGAGGGATCGTAGAGCGTCGTACCGTTCCCATCGTCGGGCGCGCACCCTTCGCAGCAGCTGGTGATGTCGGCCCCGTTGTCGTCGGCCGCCCGTCCGGTGCCGACGACCTTCGCCGCCGCCGCGTAGCGATCACGAACCTCATCCCGTAGCTCGTTCATCGTGCCCCTTCCTCTGCTCGTTGCGGACCGAAGCGCAGCACCTCTCCCAGCCGTCGGATCGCGTCGCCGCGCAGGGAGTAGTAGGCCCAGACCCCGCGCTGTTCCCTCGTGAGTAGCCCCGCATCGACCAGCTTCCGCATGTGGTGGCTCACGGTGGGCTGCGACAGGCCGAGGAACTCGGTGAGGTCGCACACGCACACGGCCTGGCGCACCGTCGCGAGCAGGTTCACGATGCGCACCCGATGCGGGTCGCCCAATGCTTTGAACAGAGCTGCTGTCGTGGCGGCCTCGCTGGTCGTCATGTCATCGGCGGCGATCGGCACGCAACACTGCGCGGCGGCCTCGATCAGCGCGATCGGCCTCACGGTCATGGGTCGATCCGGCCGCTGCGATCCATCGATGTTCGTCGATGCATGAACCAACTCTGACAGAGGCATCGACGAACGTCAATGAGAATCGCCACCAACGACCCGCTCGTTCGGAGACCACGTCCGGGCGGTTCATGCGAGTATGGTCGACATGGACGATCGACTCGCTCGCGTCTTCGCGAGCCCCGATCCCGTCGCCGGCGAGATGATGCGGGGACGCCTCGAGGCCGAGGGCATCATCGCCATGGTGAAGGGAGAGGGTGAGGGACCCTATCGGGCCGGCTCGGTCTACGTCTGGGTGCCCGCCGAGGACGAAGCTGCCGCGCTCGAGGTGGTCGAGGCAGTGAGCTCCGGGGCCTACGCCCTCGACGACGACTTCGAGGTAACTTCGCCTGAGGAGCCCTCGTCGAGGGCAGCGCCTGCCACCCCGGAGGCGTGAGCGGACCCGCCCGCCGCCTCAGCGCTTGGAGTACTGCGGTGCCTTGCGGGCCTTCTTCAACCCGTACTTGCGACGTTCCTTCTCACGCGCGTCGCGGGTGAGGAAGCCCTCGGCCTTCATCTGCGCTCGTAGCTCGGGATCGAGATCGATCAGGGCGCGCGCGATACCCAGCCGGATGGCGCCGGCCTGACCACTCACGCCACCGCCCTTGATCGTGGCGACCACGTCGAACTCCTTGTCGCGACCCGCCAACCGCAACGGGGACTGCACCACCATGCGGTGCACGCGGGTCGGGAAGTACTCCTCGAGGTTCCGGCCGTTGATCGCGAACTCACCGGTGCCCGGGACGAGTCGGATCCGTGCGACGGCCTCCTTGCGTCGGCCTGTCGAGATCTTCGCGGGGGTCACAGCCACGTACTCACTCCTCGGTGTCGTCGGTGGTCGCGGCCGGGATCGGTTCGGTCGTTGCCTGTGCCTCGGGCGCACGGGTCGGCGCCTTCGGAGCACGCTTTGCCGGCAGTCCCGGCCACATCGGGGGCTCACCCAGGGTGTAGGCGACCGGCTGCTGCGCAGCATGCGGGTGCTCCGGGCCGGGCACGACGTGCAGCTTGCGGATCATCGAGCGTCCGAGACGGTTCTTGGGCAACATGCCTCTGATCGCCTTCTCGACGGCGAACACGGGCCGGTCCCGCATCAGGTCGTCATAGCGAGTCGCCGTGATGCCGCCTGGGTACCCGGAATGCCGGTACGCGAACTTCTTCAACTCCTTGCCGCCGGTGAGCTCGACCTTGTCGGCGTTGACGATGATCACGTGATCGCCCGTGTCCATGTGCGGAGCGAAGATCGGCTTATGCTTGCCCCGCAACAGCGCTGCAGCCTCCGACGCCACGCGGCCCAGCACCTTGCCGCTGGCGTCGATGACGTACCAGCGGCGTTCGATGTGCTCAGGCTTCGGAGAGTAGGTCTTCATAGACGTGGATATCGGCCAGGAAGGCTCCCGGCCGACGCGTCAGACTACCCTCGCGAGCGCAGCGGCGTCAAAGCAGACGCGCAGGTCCGCGAGGTTCATCGGCGTGCTCGTCGGCCATAAACGACCCGTTCGAGCGTGAGCCCATGCGGCGGGGCGATGTGTCGCGCCGCAGCTCGATCCCGAGCGTCGAGGATCGCCGGCATCGTCTCAGGGTCGATCTCGCCCCGGCCGACGGCGATGAGGGTGCCCGTCAGCGCGCGCACCATCTGATGGAGGAACGCGTTCGCGCGGAATCCCAGCTCGAGACCGTCGCCGTGACGCATGACGCTCGCCCGCTGGAGATCGCGCACGGTCGGCCTGCCCGCCCCCGGATGCCGGCAGAAAGAGGCGAAGTCGCGCTCACCCACAAGGTGTCGAGCGGCGACACGCATGGCCCGAAGGTCGGGAGCGCACGGGTGGTGCCATTCGAAGCGAGCGAGGAACGGATCGGGCACATCGCCGAT
Organism: uncultured Actinomycetes bacterium; assembly: GCA_963831325.1. Lineage (GTDB taxonomy): Bacteria > Actinomycetota > UBA4738 > UBA4738 > HRBIN12 > JAOUEA01. The sequence continues at coordinate 29,927 of CAWHQA010000004.1, read as the reverse complement.
GTTGATCCGATAGCGATACTCCCGAGCCGTCGCCGAGAAGCGGGCATCGAATCCCGCTCGAACCTCGGTGGCCGAGTGAACCACCGCCTCGGGTCCGAGTCGTCCGTTGAGCGCATCGCGGATCGAGCGTGTGCCCCGACCGGAGGTCGTAGTGAACGAGGCAACCTGGCCACGAGCGTGAACCCCGGCGTCGGTCCGTCCGGCCACCGAGAGACGAACAGTCTCCCTCAGCAGCGCTTCGAGCGCCTCGGTGAACACCCCCTCGACGGTCCTGATGGCCGGATCGCGCTGAGCCGCCCACCCTCGGAACCCCGTGCCGTCGTAAGCCAGCAACAATCGGATGATGCGCTCACGCATCGCCCGAGTATGCCCGACGGCCGCGGCGTTCCTCGCCGTCGGCTTGCTCGCTAGTCGCCGCGATCGACCAGCTCGATACGCGCCATCGGCGCGGCGTCACCCTTGCGAGGCCCGAGCTTCAGGATGCGCGTGTATCCTCCGCTGCGCTCTTCGAAACGCGGCCCGATCTCGTGGAACAGGCGCGCCACCACATCACGGTCGGTGATGTCCTTCAGCACGTCGCGGCGGGCGGCGAGATCGCCCTTCTTCGCCTTGGTGATGAGCTTCTCGGCGTACGGGCGCAGCGCCTTGGCCTTGGCCTCGGTGGTGTCGATCGCCTCGTGCGTGAACAGCTGGGCCGCCAACGTTGCGAGCAACAGTCGTTGATGGCCCGGGTTCGATCCGAGGCGAGGGCCCTTCTTGGGCTTGGGCACCTGCTACTCCTCCCGCAGTCCGAGGCCCAGCTCTTCGAGCTTGGCCTTCACCTCGTCGATCGACTTCTGACCGAAGTTGCGGATGTCCATGAGCTCGGACTCACTCTTCAACACCAGGTCGCCAACGGCGTTGATACCCTCGCGCTTGAGGCAGTTGTAGGAGCGCACCGACAGGTTGAGCTCCTCGATGGTGATGCCGTAGTCCCCCGGCACCTCGTCGTCCTCAGCAGGCCCGACGGTGACGCTCGCGGCCTCGGCCAGCTCGCTGAAGAGCGTGACCAGCTCGAGAAGGGTGCCACCGGCCGAAGCCACCGCCTCACGAGGCGTGATCGAGCCGTCGGTCTCGACGTCGAGGATCAAGCGGTCGCGGTCGGTCATCTGCTCCACACGTGTGTTCTCGACCGCGTAGCTCACCTTGCGTACCGGCGAGAAGATCGAGTCGACCGGGATCACGCCGATCGGATCGCGGGGCTTCTTGTTCTTGTCGGCCATGCGGTAGCCGACACCACGCTCGACCGTCATCTCCATCTCGAGGCTCGCACCCTTGCCGAGGGTGGCGATGTGCAGGTCGGGGTTCAACACCTCGACTCCCGCCGGCGGGGCGATGTCGCCGGCCGTGACTTCGGCCGGACCTTTGGCCTTCAGGTAGACGGTGGTCGGCTCTTCGAGCTCGGACCGAGCCACCAGCTCCTTGAGGTTCAGGATGATGTCGGTGACGTCCTCGGTCACCTTCGGGACGGTCGAGAACTCGTGGAGCACGCCATCGATGCGCACCGACGAGATGGCGGCGCCGGGGATCGACGAGAGCAGCGTGCGACGGAGTGAGTTGCCGACGGTATAGCCGAACCCCGGCTCGAGCGGCTCGATCGCGAACCGAGAGCGGATCGGCGAGACGACCTCTTCGGAGATCTGAGGCCTTGCGACGATGAACATGCGGTGGTTCCTCCTTCGGCGGGGGATCATCCATTCCTACCCCGCGTCGTATTTCCCGCGGCGACCGGATCGCCGCGGGGTGCGCCGCCCGGCTAGACCCGGCGGCGCTTGCGCGGCCGGCAGCCGTTGTGCGGCACCGGCGTGACATCTTGGATGCCTGTGACCTCGAGTCCAGCCGCGGCCAGCGAACGGATCGCCGTCTCGCGCCCGGAACCTGGGCCCTTCACGAACACATCGACCTTCTGCAACCCGTGCTCCTGAGCCGCGCGCGCGGCCTTCTCGGCGGCGAGCTGCGCCGCGAACGGGGTCGACTTGCGCGAACCCTTGAAACCGACGTTGCCGGCACTGGCCCACGACACCGTGTTGCCCTGCAGGTCGGTGATGGTGACGATGGTGTTGTTGAACGTCGACGTGATGTGTGCCTGTCCGTGAACGACGTGCTTCTTCTCGCGACGCTTGGTCTTCTTCACTTTCGGCTTCGCCATGCGTGTGCAGCTCCCTACGTCGTCGTCCTAGCTGGACGCTACTTCTTGGTCGCCTTCTTCCTGCCGGCGATCGCCTTCTTCGGGCCTTTCCGGGTGCGAGCGTTCGTGTGCGTGCGCTGACCCCGTACCGGCAGCGCTCGCCGGTGACGGACACCCTGGTAGCACCCGATCTCGATCTTGCGCTTGATGTCTTGGGCTACCTCACGCCGAAGGTCACCCTCGACCTTGTGGTTCGCATCGATGTACGCGCGGATCTTGAGCACTTCGTCCTCGGCGAGGTCGCGCACCTTGGTCGCGCCATCGACGCCGGATCCCGTCACGATCGCCTTCGCACCGGGGTCGCCGATGCCATAGATGTAGGTCAGCGCGATGTCGAGCCGCTTGTCACGCGGAAGGTCGACGCCTGCGATCCGAGCCATGCCTGCTCCTCGCTCCTAGCCCTGTCGTTGCTTGTGCCGTGGGTTCGTGCAGATGACCAAGATGTTGCCCCTGCGCCGGATCACGCGGCACCGGTCGCACATCTTCTTGACACTGGGTCGGACCTTCATCTGCTCATCACCCTATCGAGTCGCGCCCGCCTACTTGTATCTGTACACCACACGGCCTCGTGTGAGGTCGTACGGCGAAAGCTCCACCAGCACCCGGTCGCCGGGCAGGATGCGGATGTAGTGCATCCTCATCTTCCCGGAGATGTGAGCCAGCACCTTGTGTCCGTTCTCGAGCTCAACCCGGAACATGGCGTTGGGCAGCGGCTCGATGACCGTTCCCTCGACCTCGATCGCGTCTTTCTTCGGCACGCTCCAGCAGTTCCCTCTCGAACGGGTTCTCGCCCCGACGCCCGGGACGTGCGGCAACACCCTCCGGGAGGCGCGAGAGGTCAGTATAGGGGCCGACCAGCGGAAACGTCCATGACAGCAGGTCAGTCGCGGAGGGTGAGCACCTCACGACCGTGTTCGGTCATGGCCACGGTGTGCTCGAAGTGAGCGGCCAGGGAACCGTCGACGGTCACGACGGTCCACTCGTCGGCCAGCACGCGGGTCCGCTCGTCACCGAGCATCAGCATCGGTTCGATCGCGATCACGAGCCCTGGGCGCAGTTCCGGTCCCCGGCCGGGCCGGCCGAAGTTCTGGATGAACGGATCCTCGTGCATCGAGCGGCCGATGCCGTGCCCGCCGTACTCCCGCACGATGCCGAGGCCAGCCGACCCGGCCACCGATTCGATCGCGTGGCCGATATCGGACAGACGACCACCAGGCTGCACCGCGGCGATGCCCGCGTCCAGCGCTTCCTCGGTGGTCTTCATGAGTCTCGCCGCTTCCTCGCTCGGTGACACCCCACCCACGAACACGCTGACGGCTGAGTCCGCGTGGAACCCGTCCCAGATCGCACCGAAGTCGAGCGAGAGCAGCTGACCTTCCTCGAGCGTGCGAGCCGCAGAGGGGATGCCGTGCACGATCTCACTGTCGATCGATGCGCAGATCGTTGCCGGATACGTGCCTCGGTAGCCCTTGAACGACGGCGTCGCGTTCTGCCCGCGGATGTAGGTCTCGGCGACCTCGTCGAGATCGGCCGTGGTCACACCTGGGCGAACAGCATCGAGCACGGCCGAGATCGTGCCGGCAACGATACGCCCGGCGCGCCGCATGCGATCGAGCTCCTGCGGAGACTTCCGGATGATCATGTGCGGTCCTCGAGCGCGCGGGTCGTGCGATCGGCGACTTCGCCTTCGAGCACCTCGGCGTCGATCTCGATGAGCAGATCCCGCTCTCGGTAGAAGGCCTCGAGGGGCGCGGTCTGCTCGCGGTACAAGGCGAGCCGACGTCGCACCGTGAGCTCGTCATCGTCGGAGCGGCGCTCGAGCTCCGTGCCGTCGGCGTCGCAGACGCGGTCGTTCGCGGGGCGCTTGAACTCCATGTTGTATGTGCGCTTGCACGCGGGGCAGGTCCACCGGTTCAAGAGGCGCCGAACGGCCATGTCGTCGCTGATCGCGAACCGCAGCACCGCCGACAACGGCCTGCCGACCTGGTCGAGGGCGGCCTCGAGCGCATCAGCCTGGGGCACGGTACGCGGGAACCCGTCGAGGATGAAGCCGGGCTCTGCGTCGGCGTGTGCAAGGCGATCCATGACCATACGCACCACGAGCTCGTCGGGCACGTACTCGCCTCGGTCCATGTACGCGCGCGCCCTGATGCCGAGGCCGGAGCCCCGCTGCACGTGCTCACGCAGGATGTCACCGGTCGAGATCTGGGGGATGTCGAAGCGCTCGATCAACTGCTGGGCCTGCGTTCCTTTGCCAGCCCCCGGAGGTCCGAGCAGCACCAGCCGCATCGGCGCCTACTTCAGGAAACCTTCGTAGTGCCGCATGAGCAGCTGGGATTCGATCTGCTTCATCGTCTCGAGCGCCACCCCGACCGCGATCAGCACCGACGTGCCACCGAACGGGAACTGCTGGAAGTCCCAGAAGCGGAACACGATGGTCGGCACGAGTGCGATGGCAGCGAGGAACAGGGCGCCCGGCAGCGTGATGCGTACGAGGATGTCGTTGAGGTAGGTCGCGGTCGGCCCGCCCGGGCGGATGCCGGGGATGAACCCGCCTTGCTTGCGGAGGTTGTCAGCCTGTTTCACCGGATCGAAGCTGATGGCCGTGTAGAAGTAGGCGAAGAAGACGATCATCGTCGCCAGCACAACCATGTACACGTACGTCGGGTCGTTGGCGTTGAGGTACTTCGTGACGAAGCTCTGGAAGCCCTGCCACGGCACGATACTGCCGAGCAGCACCGGCATGTACATCACCGACGTCGCGAAGATGATCGGGATCACGCCCGCCTGATTGACCTTGAGTGGCAGGTAGGTGCTGCCACCGGTCGTCATCTTGCGCCCGACGATGCGCTTGGCGTACTGGATCGGGATGCGGCGCTGCCCTTGGTCCATGAACACGACCGCCACGATGATGCCGAGACCGATCAACATGATCACCGAGAACTTGAGGGGGCCACCCTGCCGCAGGATGGCATTGCCCTCACCCGGCAGCGATGCGATGACGCTCGTGAAGATCAGGATCGACATGCCGTTGCCGACGCCCCGCTGCGTGATGAGCTCGCCCAGCCACATGATCATGGCCGTGCCCGCGGTCAGTGTGAGCACGATGAGCGCGATGTTCGGAGGGGTGAACGTGCCGGTCGGGAAAGGATCGGGCAGCCCCGTGCCCCCGGAGTGGAACAGGAAGACGATGCCCGTCGACTGCAGGATCGCAAGAACGACCGTGACATACCGCGTGTATTGGTTGATCTTCTTGACGCCGATCTCGCCCTGGTCTTGCAGCGTCTGGAGCTTCGGGATCACCACGGTCAGCAGCTGCATGATGATCGAGCTCGTGATGTACGGCATGATGCCGAGCCCGAACACCGCCATCTGCCCGAGCGCGCCGCCCGAGAACAGGTTGATCAACTGCAGGAAGCCGCCCTCGCCCGCATCGAGCGCAGAGCGGATGCGCGCGAAGTCGACCACCGGCACCGGCACGTAAGACCCGAACCGATAGACGGCGATGATGAACAGCGTGAAGAGGATCTTGTTTCGAAGGTCCGGAAGCCGGAACGCGTTGAGGAAAGCTTTCAGCACGGGCGTCTATCGTACCCCGGCAACTAGCGCTCGATGAGTTCGGCGCGCCCGCCGGCCTGCTCGATCTTCGCTTTCGCCGCTTCGGAGAACGCGTGTGCCTTCACCGTGAGCGCGTGATCGATGTCACCACGAGCGAGGACCTTGACCGGCATGTCCTTGTGCACGAGACCGTGCGCGATCAGGGCATCGGGTGTGACCTCGCCGCTCTCGTAATACTTCGAGAGCAATTCCACGTTGACCACGGCGTACTCCACGCGGTTCACGTTGGTGAAGCCCTTGAGCTTGGGCACGCGTCGCTGCAACGGCATCTGGCCGCCCTCGAACCACGCGGGCACGTTCTTGCGGGCGCCGGTCCCCTTCGTGCCGCGCCCCGCGGTCTTGCCACGCACGCCGGCCCGGCCTCGCCCCACGCGCTTGCGGGCCTTCTTCGCGCCCTCGGCGGGCTTCAGGTGGTGGAGCTTCATGTGGGTTCCTCTCCTTGAAGGCGGCCTCAGGCGCCCTCGACCTCTTCGACGTTCACGAGGTGGCGGACCTTGTCGATCATGCCTCTGATCTCCGGGCGGTCGTCCTTGATGACCGTGTCGTTGATGCGGTGCAGGCCGAGCCGGCGGACCGTGTCCTTCTGGTCTCGCGGCCGGTCGATCACGCTGCGCACCTGCGTCACCTTGAGCCGGCTCATCGACGGCCCCCGCGCGGTCCCTGTCCGCGGCGCTGGTCGCGCGACGACGGTTGGTCGGAGTAGACCTCTTCGAGCGCCGCCGTACGCGCGGCCTGGAGACGCACCTCGGCTGCGGCAACAGCTTCGAGCATGGGCTTGGGCGCGACCTCGTGCACGTCGCGACCTCGCAGGGCCGCGACCTGCTGGGGTCTGCGAAGCGACTGAAGCCCGGCGACAGCCGCCTTCACGATGTTGATCTGGTTCGAGCTGCCGAGTGACTTGGACAGGATGTCCTTGATGCCCGCAGCCTCGACGAGCGCGCGGACGGGTCCCCCGGCGATCACGCCAGTTCCGGGAGCGGCGGGCTTCAACATCACCACGCCCGCGCCCGCCTCGCCCATCACCTCATGCGGGATGGTGGTGCCCATCATCGGCACATCGAACATGGCCTTGCGGGCCTCCTCGACGCCCTTGGCGATCGCGGCGGGAACCTCCTTGGCCTTGCCGTACCCCAGCCCGACCCGACCGGCTCCGTCACCCACGACGACGAGCGCGGCGAACGAGAACCGACGACCGCCCTTGACGACCTTGGCCACTCGGTTGATCGAGATCACCCGTTCCTCGAACGGGCTGCGGTCCTGTTGATTCGAGTCGTATCGCCTGCTCATGTCAGATCTGGAGTCCTCCCTCACGCGCACCGTCGGCGAGCGCGGCGACCCGGCCGTGGTACAGCCGACCGCCGCGGTCGAACACGACGCGCTCGATGCCGGCGCTCTTCGCCCGGCTCGCCAGCAGCTCGCCGGCGGCTTTCGCGCGCGACGTCTTGTCGTCGCCCGAGACCTCGCGGTCGCTCACCTGGGCGAGCGTGCGAGCGGAGACGTCGTCGATCAGCTGCGCGTAGATGAACTTGTTCGACCGGTACACGGCCAGACGAGGCCGCGTGGCATCGCCGGCGACCTTCTTGCGAACCCGGGTGTGGCGGCGCTCTCGCGCCGCTCGCTTCTCGTTCCTCGCCATCACGCAGCACCTGTCTTCGCGGCCTTGCCGGCCTTCTTGCGCACGTACTCACCCTCGTACCGGATGCCCTTGCCCTTGTACGGCTCGGGCTTGCGGATCTTCCGGATCTTGGCGGCGATCTCGCCAACCGCCTGTTTGTCGTTGCCCCGCACCACGATCTGCGTCGGAGCGGGGACCTCGAACTCGATGCCGTCGGGCACCGGCACCATCACCGGGTGCGAATAGCCCGCCTGCACCTCGATGTCCTTCCCCTTCATGGCCGCCCGGTAGCCGACACCCACGATCTCGAGCTTCTTCTCGAAGCCCTTGGTCACGCCCTCGACCATGTTGGCCACCAGGGAGCGCGTAAGGCCATGCAGCCCGCGGTTGAAACCCTGGTCGTCGGGGCGTTCGACGCGGGCGGCGCCGTCGTCGACCACGATCTTCATGTTGGCGTGCATCGCCTGCGAGAGCTCGCCGCGAGGACCTTTCACCGTGACGAGGTTGCCCTCTCCCACCGTGATGTCGACCCCGTTCGGGATCTCTATGGGCTGCTTTCCGATCCGACTCATCGTGTCCGTTCCTTCATCGCTTCCTACCAGACGTGGGCCAGCACCTCGCCACCGATGCCCTTGCGGGAAGCGTCCTTGTCGGTCATGACTCCCTGCGATGTCGACACGATCGCGATACCGAGCCCACCGAGCACCCGTGGCAGCTTGTCCCGCCCCGTGTACACCCGGCGGCCTGGCGTCGAGATGCGGGTGATGCCACTGATCGTGCGCTGGCGCTGCTTGCTGTACTTCAAGCGCACGCGGAACGCCTGATGCACTCCCTCGCCGTCGCGCTCGAACCCCTCGATGTACCCCTCGGCCTCGAGGATGCCGAGCACGGCCCCGTTCACCTTGGACACGGGCACCGCCAGCTCGTCCTTGAACGCGAGGTTCGCGTTGCGGATACGCGTGAGGAGGTCGGCGACCGGGTCGTTCACGTTGCTCGAGAACCGCCGTTGCTTGGTCACCATGACGCCTTCGTCACCCCCGGAAGCTCACCCGCGTGCGCCAGCTCGCGGAAGCAGATCCGGCACAACAGGAACCGCTTGTACACGGCGCGGGCGCGTCCACATCGTTGGCACCGTGTGTATCCGCGCACGCGGAACTTCGGCTGGCGCTGTTGCTTGTTCTTCAATGCCTTCTTGGCCATGTGTGTATCTCCTAGCCTGCCTGCGCGGCTTGCTCGAGCCCCGCGAGCGGGAAGCCGAGCGCGACCAACAGGCTGCGTGCCTCGTCGTCGGTTGTCGCGGTGGTCACGATCGTGATGTCCATGCCTGTCACTTGTGCCACCTTGTCGTAATCGATCTCCGGGAAGATCAGCTGCTCGGTGACGCCCATCGTGTAGTTGCCGTGACCGTCGAACGAGCGCGGCCCCATGCCCCGGAAGTCCCGGATGCGCGGCAGGGCGAGCGACACCAGGCGGTCGTAAAACTCCCACATGCGATCGCCTCGCAACGTGACCTTGGCGCCGATCGGCATGCCCTCGCGGAGCTTGAATCCTGCGATCGACTTGCGCGCCTTGGTGACGACGGGCTTCTGGCCCGTGATGATCGTGAGATCCTCGACCGCAGCGTCAAGCATACGCGCGTCTTTCACCGCGTCACCGATCCCCATGTTCACCACGATCTTGTCCAGGCGCGGCACCTGCATCACGTTGTCGAGGCCGAGCTCCGACTGCAACGCGGGCACGAGCTCGTCGCGGAAGCGCTGCTTCAACCTCGGCGTGTAGTCGTCGGTCATAGCTCCGCCTCGCATTTCCGACAGATGCGCACCTTGGTGCCGTCGTTCTCGATCCTGTGCCCGACGCGCGTCGGTTTGCCGCAACTCGAGCAGACCGGCTGCACGTTGGAGATGTCGATGAACATCTCGACGTCGATGATGCCGCCCTGCTGGATCGCTTGGCTGGAGCCGCTCGCCCTGCCTGCCGCGCGCTGGTGTTTCTTCGCGAGCGCGACGCCGTCGACCATGATCCGGCCCTCGCCGGGCATGACTCGCACCACGCGGCCTTCCTTGCCGCGATCCTTGCCCGCCATCACGCGGACCGTGTCGTCTCTCCTGATGTCGACCCCTGGCATCGGCTACAGCACCTCCGGTGCGAGCGAGATGATCTTCATGAACCGCTTCTCGCGCAGCTCCCGGGCCACCGGTCCGAAGATGCGGGTGCCGCGCGGGTTCCTCTGGTCGGTGATGATCACGACGGCATTGTCGTCGAAGCGGATGTACGACCCGTCGGGGCGCCGGCGCTCCTTGGCCGTGCGCACGACGACGGCCTTGACGACCTCACCCTTCTTCACGCCGCCGCCGGGCAGGGCGTCCTTCACGGTGCCGACGATCACGTCGCCGACCCCCGCGTAACGACGACCCGAGCCGCCGAGGACGCGGATGCACAGGACCTCTTTGGCCCCCGTGTTGTCCGCGACCTTGCAGCGCGTTTCCTGCTGGATCACCGCCGGCTCCTCGTTCCTCGTCTCTTCGTGTTCTCGTCGGAGATCACTTGGCTCGCTCGACGATCTCGACGACGCGCCACCGCTTGCTCTTCGAGATCGGGCGCGTTTCCATCACACGCACCGTGTCACCCACGTGCACATCGTTCTGCTCGTCGTGGGCGGCGAGCCTCGACGAGCGCCGAACGGTCTTGCGGTACAGGGGGTGCGTCACCTTGCGGTCGATCCGAACCAACACGGTCTTGTCCATCTTGTCCGACACGACCACGCCCGTACGCACCTTGCGACGCCCTCGTTCCGTGATGGTCACATCGGTGGTCTGCTCGTCGCTCACTGGTCCTCCTCAGGCGCCTCGTCCGTTGTCGCGCCGAGCTCGGTGCCGATCTCCCGCTCGCGCAGCACGGTCGCGATGCGCGCCACCTCGTGGCGCACCTCGCGGATGCGCGTGGGGTTGTCGAGTTGGCCGGTCGCCTGCTGGAAGCGCAGGTTGAAGAGCTCTTCCTTGGCGTTGTCGACGCGCGCGAGGAGCTCGTCGTCGGGCAGCTCTCGCAGCTCTGCAGCCTTGCTGGGCATCGCTCTCTACTCCCCGTCCCTGGTGATGAATTTCGTCTTGATCGGCAGCTTGTGCTGTGCGCGTTTCATCGCCTCGCGAGCGAGGGACTCGGGCACCCCGGCCAGCTCGAACATCACGCGACCCGGCCGAACGACGGCAACCCACCCCTCGGGGTTTCCCTTGCCCGACCCCATGCGTGTCTCGGCGGGCTTCTTGGTCACCGACTTGTCGGGGAAGATGTTGATCCACACCTTTCCGCCTCGGCGGATGTGCCGCGTGATCGCGACACGGGCAGCCTCGATCTGACGGTTCGTGATCCAGGCTCCCTCGAGAGCCACGAGGCCGTAGTCGCCGAAGTTGATCTCGGTGCCCCCCTTGGCCATGCCACGGCGGTGGCCACGGTGCACCTTGCGGTGCTTGACCTTCTTCGGCGCAAGCATCAGCTCGTGCTCTCTTCCTGCGGCGCCTCGGATGCTCGGCGCTTCGACCACGTCGGGCACGGCAACTTCTGGCGCGGGTGCCGCCACTTCTGGCGCGGGTGCCGCCCGACCTTCTGGCGCCGGCGCCGCCTCTACTGGCGCGGTCGCGGCGGGCGCTGCGGGTGTCGATCCGCCTCGCCCAGCCGTGTCCACCTGCTGTGCCGACGCGTGCGCCCTCGCGAGGGCGCGTTCGGTCTGCTGCTCGCGGTCCGGCACTTCGTCGCCGTGGTAGACCCACACCTTCACACCGATGATGCCGAACGTGGTCTTGGCCTCGGCCGTACCGAAGTCGACCTTTGCACGCAGGGTGTGCAGGGGCACGCGACCCTCGCGGTACCACTCACGCCGGCCCATCTCGGACCCACCGAGGCGGCCCCCGGTCGCTACTCGCACGCCGAGCGCGCCCGAGCGCATCGCCGTCTGGACGGCCCGGCGCATGGCGCGGCGGAACGCGACGCGCCCTGCGAGCTGCTCGGCCACGCCTTGGGCGAGCAAGGTGGCGTCGGTCTCGGGGCGCGACTCACTCGCGGCCTGGTTCATGTCCTCGACCTTCACGTCGACGCGCTTCTTGGTGTAGCGCTCGATGTCCTTGCGCAGCCGATCGACTTCTGCGCCCTTGCGGCCGATCACGATGCCGGGACGCGCGGTGCGGATGAAGACCCAGATCTGGTCGCCCTTGCGCTCGATGTCGATCGAGCTGATGCCGGCGCGGGACAACCGCGAACGGATGTGCTTGCGGATCCAGATGTCCTCGTGGACCTGCACGGCGTAGTCACGCCTGCCGGCGTACCAGTTGGATTTCCAGGGGTAGATGACCCCCAGCCGGAACCCGTACGGGTTGACCTTGTGACCCACTAGCCTTCCTCTCCCATCGTCGCCACCACGAGCGTCACGTGCGACGTGCGCTTGCGCACCCTGGTCGCGCGCCCGTAGGCACGCGGCCGGTAGCGGCGCAACGTCGGGCCCTCGTCGACCCACGCCCGCGACACCGTCAGGTTCTCCGCGATCACGCCGGGCTGTTGCTCGGCGTTCGCGATAGCCGAGCTCAGCAGCTTCTCCACGTCGGGTGTCGGCCCGAGCGGAGAGAAACGCAGGATGCGACGCGCCTCGACCACGTGCTGGCCGCGGATCATGTCGATCACTCGCCGCATCTTCCGAGGCGACGTGCGCACGTACTTCATGCTGGCTCGCGCTTCCACCTATCTCACTCCCGTCCGGCGCTCGTCCCTGGAGTGAGAACGGAAGGTGCGCGTGGGCGCGAACTCGCCCAACTTGTGCCCCACCATCGACTCCGAGATGAACACCGGTACATGCTTTCGGCCATCGTGCACGGCGATCGTGTGCCCGAGCATCTCGGGCACGATCGTCGACCGGCGCGACCACGTCTTGACGACGCGCTTGTCGCCACGCTTGTTCATGTCGTCGATCTTGACCATGAGGTGCTCATCGACGAACGGACCCTTCTTGACCGACCTGGGCACTAGCCACGCCCCTTCCCACGACGGCGGACGATGTACTTGTTCGACGCCTTGTTCTTCTTGCGCGTGCGGCCTTCCTTCTTCCCCCACGGCGACGTGGGATGCCGGCCACCCGAGGACTTGCCTTCCCCTCCGCCGAGCGGGTGGTCGACCGGGTTCATCGCCACGCCGCGGACGGTCGGACGCTTGTTCTTCCAGCGGGCGCGTCCCGCCTTGCCGAGCGAGATCAGCTCGTGCTCGGGGTTGCCGACGGTGCCGACCGTGGCCTTGGCGGCCGCCGGCACCAATCGGGTCTCGCCCGAGGGCAGCCGCACCGTCGCCATCGCGCCTTCCTTGGCCATCAGCTGCACGCTCGCACCGGCCGAGCGAGCGAGCTTGGCGCCCGCGCCCGGCTTCAGCTCGATCGCGTGCACCACCGTGCCCACGGGGATATTGCGCAGGGGGAGGGCATTGCCCGGCCGGATCTCGGCGTCGGGACCGCTCACGAGCGTGTCGCCTTGTCGCACGCCCTGCGGTGCAAGGATGTAGCGCTTCTCGCCGTCGGCGTAGTGCAGGAGCGCGATGCGCGCGCTGCGGTTGGGGTCGTACTCGATGTGGGCGACCTTGGCAGGCACGCCGTCCTTGTTCCGCTTGAAATCGACCACCCGGTAACGCTGCTTCGTGCCGCCGCCCTGATGACGCGCCGTGATGCGGCCGTGCACGTTGCGTCCGGCCTTGCGGTGATTCTTCTGGAGCAGCGACTTCTCGGGCGTCGAGCGCGTGATCTCGTCGAACGACGAGACGCTCGCGCCGCGTCGTCCGGGCGTCGTCGGCTTGTACTTACGAACGGCCATGCTTACCCACCCTCGAAGATCTCGATCGCGTCGCCCTCAGCGAGGGTGACGATGGCGCGCTTCTCATCGGGGCGCTTGCCCTTGGTGTACCCACGCCGCTTGACCTTGCCCCGGCGGTGCAGCGTGTTCACCGAGATCACTCGGACCTCCCAGATCGCCTGCACGGCCTCCTTGATCTCGGTCTTGTTCGCTCGTTTGTCGACCAGGAACGTGTAGGTGTTCTGCTCGAGTCCGGCGTAGGACTTCTCCGAAACCACCGGGCGGATGATGACGTCACGGTGCGATCTCATCGCGCCTCACCCGGCTCGGCTTCGTCGGGCGTGGAGCCCTCCTTCGCGTCGGGCGTGGAGCCCTCTTCGCGTCCGGGCGTGGAGCCCTCCTTCGCGTCGGGCGTGGAGCCCTTGTGCGCCGAGGCTTCGATCACGTCGACGGCGGCGGTGGTGAGCAGCACACGATCGGCCCACAGCACGTCGTAGGTGCCAAGTCCGCCTGCGTAAGCGATCTTCACGTCGGTGAGGTTGCGGAACGACCGCTCGGCCGCGCCTTCGTCGGTCGGCTGGTCGAGCACGACCAGCACCTTGCCGGAGAGCTCCAGCGCCGACAGCAGCGCCGTGGCGCGCTTGGTCTTGGGCTCGTCGAACACGATCTCGGAGACGACGGCGAGCTTGCCGCTTCGCGACGCGTCGGTGAGCGCCGAACGGAGCGCCCCCTTGCGCATCTTCTTGTTCACGCGCATCGAATGGTCGCGTGGGTGCGGACCGTGCGACACGCCACCGCCCACCCACTGGGGCGAGCGGATCGAACCCTGTCGCGCGCGGCCGGTGCCCTTCTGGCGCCACGGCTTCTTGCCGCCGCCCGAGACATCACCGCGGGTCTTGGTCGAGTGCGTGCCCGCGCGGATGCCGGCGAGCCCGGCGATGACCACCTGGTGCATGAGCGGCACGCTGACGGGCGCCTCGAAGACACCGGCGGCAAGATCGCGCGACCCCGTCTTGTTTCCTTGCGTATCGAGGATGTCCACCGTCGCCACCTCAGGCACCCTTCGCCGTCGCCGGAGCCTTGACCGCAGAACGAACCATGACGAGTCCACCCTCGGCGCCCGGCACAGCTCCCCGAACGAGCAACAGGTTGCGTCCCGGGTCGGCCTGCACCACTTGCAGGTTCAAGACCGTGACCCGCTCGTTCCCGTGCTGGCCGGCCATGCGCATGCCCTTGAACACCCGGCTCGGCGTCGCGCACGCGCCGATCGCGCCGGGCGCACGATGCACACGGTGGGTGCCGTGGCTCGCCTTGAGGCCGGCGAAGCCATGACGCTTCATGACACCCGCGAACCCTTTGCCCTTGGAGACGCCGACGACGTCGACGATGTCGCCGGCCGCGAAGACGTCGGCTCGCAGCTCCTGTCCCGGCTCGTACGAACCCGCGTCGTCGGTGCGCAGCTCAACGAGATGCCGGTGCGGCTCGGCCGACGTGGCGTCGTAGTGACCCTTCATCGGCTTCGTCACCTGGTTGGCTCGGATCTCGCCGAAGGCGAGCTGCACGGCGTCGTACCCATCGCGCGCCTGCGTCTTGATCTGAGCGATCACGCACGGGCCTGCTTGGATCACGGTGACCGGCACGGCTCGGGTGTCGTCGAAGATCTGGGTCATGCCCAGCTTCGTTCCCAGGATGCCCTTCACGCTTCGGGGGACGCGTGTGGACACACCGTTCTTCGCCTGCGTGCGCCGTTGGTCATGTCGGTTGCCATGTCGCCCTCAGAGCTTGATCTCGATGTCGACCCCGGCCGACAGGTTCAGACGCTGCAGCTCCTGCACCGTCTTGGAGGTCGCGTCGACGATGTCGATCAGCCGCTTGTGCGTGAGCATCTGGAAATGCTCCCGCGAGTCCTTGTACTTGTGCGGAGAGCGGATGACCGTGTAGATGGCTCGCTCCGTCGGCAGCGGCACCGGCCCGACGACCTTCGCACCCGTGCGGGTCACGTGCTCGACGATGTCGCGAGCGGCGACGTCGAGCATGCGGTGGTCGTAGGCCCGGAGCTTGATGCGGATCTTGGGTCCTGCCACGGTAGTCGCGCCTCTCGTCCGTCGTTCGCGATATCTAGTCTGAGCTGGACTACTTGACGATCTCGGTCACTCGGCCGGCGCCCACGGTGCGGCCGCCTTCGCGGATCGCGAAGCGCAGCCCCTCTTCCATGGCGATGGGGGCGATGAGCTCGACCGTCATCTCCACGTTGTCGCCGGGCATCACCATCTCCACCCCTTCGGGCAGCGCCGCGGAGCCGGTGACGTCGGTGGTGCGGAAGTAGAACTGGGGGCGGTAGCCGTTGAAGAACGGTGTGTGGCGTCCACCCTCGTCCTTGCTCAGGATGTAGACCTGGCCCTTGAAGTTCGTGTGCGGGGTGATCGAGCCCGGTGCGGCGAGCACCTGGCCGCGCTCGACGTCTTCCTTGTCGATGCCGCTGCAGCAGGATGCCGACGTTGTCACCGGCCACGACCTCGTCCAGCAGCTTGCGGAACATCTCGAGGTCGGTGGCGGTGGTCTTGCGGGTGTCGCGGATGCCGACGATCTCGATCTCGCTCATCTTGGCGAGGCGGCCCTGCTCGACGCGGCCGGTGACGACCGTGCCGCGGCCGGTGATCGAGAAGACGTCCTCGATCGGCATCAGGAAGGGCTTGTCGGTGTCGCGGGTGGGCTCGGCGACGTAGTCATCGACCGCACCCATCAGCTCGTCGATCTTGGTCTGCCATGCCTCGTCGCCGTCCAGCGCCTTGAGGGCACTGACCTGGATCACCGGGACGTCGTCGCCGGGGTACTCGTAGCCGGCGAGGAGCTCTCTGACCTCGAGCTCCACGAGCTCCAGCAGCTCGGGGTCATCCACCATGTCGCACTTGTTGAGGGCCACCACGATGTAGGGCACCCCCACCTGGCGGGCCAACAGCACGTGCTCGCGGGTCTGGGGCATGGGGCCGTCGGCGGCAGACACGACCAGGATGGCGCCGTCGACCTGGGCGGCGCCGGTGATCATGTTCTTCACGTAGTCGGCGTGCCCGGGCATGTCGACGTGGGCGTAGTGGCGGGCATCGGTCTCGTACTCCACGTGGGCGATCGCGATCGTGATGCCGCGCTCTCGCTCCTCGGGAGCCTTGTCGATCTCGTCGAACGGGGTGAACTGAGCCATGCCCTTCTCGGCCTGACGCTTGGTGATCGCCGCGGTCAAGGTGGTCTTGCCGTGGTCGATGTGGCCCATCGTGCCGATGTTCACGTGTGGCTTCGTCCGTTCGAACTTCTGCTTCGACATCTCTGGCTCCTCTTCCCCTCTATTCGCCCATGACCCGGGCGACGATCTCCTTGCCGACCTGCGTCGGCACTTCGTTGTAGGCGTGCAGCTGCATCGGGCTGTGCGCGGCGCGACCCTGCGTGCGAGAGCGCAGCTCGGTGGCGTAGCCGAACAGCTCGGCCAACGGCACGATGACGCGAACGAGCTTCTGGCCGCTGCGTTCGTCGATGTTCTCGATGCGCCCCCGGCGCGCGGTGACGTCGCCCATCACGTCGCCGATGAACTCCTCGGGCGTGGTGACCTCGAACTCCATCACCGGTTCGAGCAGCACGGGGTCTGCCTTGCGGGCGGCTTCCTTGATCGCCATGGAGCCGGCGATCTTGAACGCCATCTCGGAGGAGTCGACCTCGTGATAGGACCCATCGGTCAGTGTGGCGCGCACGTCGACCATGGGGTAGCCGGCCAGGATGCCGTTGTCGAGCGCCTCCTGGATGCCCTGGTCGACCGCCGGGATGTACTCGCGCGGGATCTTGCCGCCGACGATCTTGTTGATGAACTCGTACCCGCCCCCGGGGCCTGTGGGCTCGAGGTCGATCACGACGTGGGCGAACTGCCCCCTGCCGCCGGTCTGGCGCGCGAAACGCATCTCGACTTTGTGCGCTTGCTTCCGCACCGTCTCGCGGTAGGCGACCTGCGGCTTGCCGACGTTCGCGTCGACCGAGAACTCGCGCTTGAGGCGGTCGACGATGATGTCGAGGTGCAGTTCGCCCATGCCCGAGATCACCGTCTGGCCGGTCTCGTCGTCGTACTTCACGACGAACGTGGGGTCCTCGTCGGACAGCTTCATGAGGCCGCTCCCCAGCTTGTCTTGGTCGGCCTTGGTCTTCGGCTCGACCGCCACCGAGATCACCGGGATCGGGAACGTGATGTTCTCGAGCACGACCGGCTGGTCGGGATCGCAGATGGTGTCGCCAGTGGTCGAGTGCTTCAGGCCCACGACCGCCACGATGTCGCCCGTGTATGCAGCTTCCTTGTCCTCGCGGTGGTTCGCGTGCATCTGCAGGATGCGGCCGATGCGCTCCTTGCGGTCTTTCGTCGAGTTCATGACGTGGGAGCCGCTGTGCAGCACGCCGCTGTAGACACGCAGATACGTGAGGCGACCCACGTAGGCGTCGCTCATGATCTTGAACGCCAGCGATGAGAACGGCTCGGCATCGTCGGGCTCGCGCACGATGTGCTCGTCTTCCTTGAAGGGCTTGTGGCCTTCGAGCGGTGGCACGTCGAGCGGACTCGGCAGGAAATGGACGATCGCATCGAGCACGAGCTGCACGCCCTTGTTCTTGAACGCTGAGCCGCAGAGCACCGGGACGCTCTCGCCCGAGAGCGTCGCCGCCCTGATCGCCTTGTGCATCTCCTCGACGGTCGGCTCTCCCTCGAGCACGAACTTCTCCATCAGGTGCTCGTCGTGCTCTGCGAGCTTCTCGAACAGCACGTGGCGCGCGGCATCGGCCTCGGCCCGGTACTCCTCGGGGAT
Organism: uncultured Actinomycetes bacterium; assembly: GCA_963831325.1. Taxonomy (GTDB): domain Bacteria; phylum Actinomycetota; class UBA4738; order UBA4738; family HRBIN12; genus JAOUEA01. The sequence continues at coordinate 11,819 of CAWHQA010000004.1, read as the reverse complement.
CTCGGTGTCCTTCCACTCCTCACCCATGTCGCCTTCCCAGTAGTGGGCGTTCATGTGGACGAGGTCGATCACCCCATGGAAGTCGGACTCCGAGCCCCATGGCAGCTGCAGCACCAGCGGATCCGCCGCGAGACGGTCGACCATCATGTCGATCGTGCGCCGGAAGTCGGCGCCGGTGCGGTCCATCTTGTTCACGAATGCGATGCGAGGCACGCCGTAACGGTCGGCCTGACGCCAGACCGTCTCGGACTGCGGCTCGACGCCGGCCACGGCGTCGAAGACCGCGACCGCCCCGTCGAGCACACGCAGGCTGCGCTCGACCTCGACCGTGAAGTCGACGTGACCGGGCGTGTCGATGATGTTGATCCAGTGACCCTTCCACTGGCAGGTGGTGGCCGCAGAGGTGATGGTGATGCCGCGCTCGCGCTCCTGCGCCATCCAGTCCATCTGGGCCGTGCCCTCGTGGACCTCGCCGATCTTGTACGCCTTGCCGGTGTAGTACAGGATGCGCTCGGTGGTCGTGGTCTTGCCGGCGTCGATGTGCGCCATGATGCCGATGTTGCGCGTGCGAGCGAGGGGGTACTCACGGATGTTCAATCCCTTCGCCCCCTTGGCTTTGACGTCTTGTTCGGTCGTTGCCACCTGCATCGTCTCCGCGGGGACCATCACCGGCCCCCCGTCAGTCGAGAACCGGCCCCTAGGGACCGGCTCCGGAATCGTTCATCGATCACCAGCGGTAGTGCGCGAAGGCCTTGTTGGCCTCGGCCATCTTGTGCATGTCCTCGCGGCGCTTCACCGAGGTACCCGTGCCGTTGGCCGCGTCCATGATCTCGGCGGTGAGCCGCTCCGCCATCGAATTCTCTCGGCGCGCCCGGCTGTAGTTCACGAGCCAGCGCAGAGCCAGCGTCGTGCCCCGCTGTGGCCTGACCTCGACGGGTACCTGATAGGAAGCGCCACCGACCCTTCGCGACTTGACCTCGAGCATCGGTCGCACGTTCTCGACGGCGCGCTTGAGGGTGATCACGGGGTCGTTGGCGGTCTTCTGGCTGATCTGCTCGAGCGCTTCGTACACGGCACGCTCGGCCACGGTCTTCTTGCCGTCGAGCAGCACCTTGTTGATGAGCTGCGTGACCAGGGGGTTCTGATACACGGGGTCGGAGGCGACCTCTCGATGAACGGCAGGGCCCTTGCGCGGCATGACTACTCTCCGCTCTTCTTGGCGCCGTAGCGGGAGCGGGCCTGCTTGCGTCCCCTGACCCCGGCGGTGTCGAGGGTGCCGCGCACGATCGTGTACCGCACGCCTGCCAGGTCCTTCACCTTGCCACCGCGGACGAGCACGATGGAGTGCTCCTGCAGGTTATGGCCTTCGCCGGGGATGTAGGCGGTGACCTCGTACCCGCTGGTGAGCCTGACGCGAGCGACCTTGCGCAGCGCCGAGTTCGGCTTGCGGGGCGTGTAGGTCATGACGCGTGTGCAGACGCCACGCCGCTGCGGAGACTCCTTCAGCGCGGGAGCCTTCGTCTTCGCTGTGGGGGACTTGCGCCCCTTGCGCACCAGTTGTTCGATCGTGGGCATAGATCTCTCGTCTGCACTCTGTCGTTGTCAACACCGGAACTCGGCGCGAGCCCGGTACCGGAGCACGGCCTGAGCCGAACCCGCGGGCCTCATGCGTCGCCATCGGGGCGCAGCGCGAACGCCGGTCTGCCCTTTCGGTGATGCACTCCGGAGGAGTCGAACGCGCCGGTGGCCCGCCGAGCCGGGACGCGAGGAACAAAGCTACAGGGCACACGCACGAGCGTCAACGAGCGGGGTGCCTCGGCGGCCCTTGAGGTGGCCAGCCTCCCTCCCGAGGAGCACGGTGCACGTGCGCTGCTAGCGTACCCGCCCTATGGGCTCGCCGTCTTCGCTGTCCAGTGAGGCTCGGAGCGGCCCGACACGTCGCCGAGCCTACGTGATGAACCGGGGAATCTCCGTCGAGCTCGAGGCTCCTAGCTGATCGTCAGCGTCACCGCGGTCGAGTATCCCGATGCCTTCGCGGTCCCCGCGTTCTCATACCTCGCCCTGAACTGGTAGACACCGGCACCGTTGGCGGCGCTGGCCATGAACGTGTCGCTCAGCCCTGTCTGGTCGACACGCCAGTTCGTCCACGCGCCGTAGGACCCCCCCGCCGGCTTGTAGCGGAGCTGCACGTCGGAGCGGTATCCAGCCGTGCTCGCCGATGCCCACGTGACGGTGATCGAGGTGTTCACACCACCCGAGGTCGCCGAGAGCTTGACCGGAACCTTGACGACGCCGGCCATGGTGGAAGGATCTCCGGCCACCGTCGACCGGTAGTTGTAGCCACCGGCCGCGACGAACGTGTAGGAGAAGTTCGTTCCCGGCGCCTTGCTGCCCGAGTTGAACAGCGGGGTGCTGCCCGGGCCGAGCAGCTTCGTTTCCGTCGCGGAGTGGTTGCCGGGACCGTTGAAGTTCCACACGACGCAGCCGCCCTGCTGCGCCTTGGCGGTCTTCGGCGTGAACGACGTGGCCGAGACACTCACGTTGACGGTCGAGCCGCACGAGGTCGGTGACGCCGTGAACGTCGCGGTGACCGATCGAGCCTGGTTCATCGTCACGATGCAGGAGCCGGTTCCGGAACACGCACCACTCCAGCCGCTGAAGGTCGAACCGGAGGTCGGCGCCGCCGTGAGGGTGACCTGCTGACCGTCGTTGTAGCTCGCCTGGCACGTGGAGCCGCAGGCGATGCCGGCGGGCGAACTCGTCACTGTGCCCGTTCCCGTTCCCGTCGTCGTGACCGAGAGCTGATGGGTCGAAGTGCCGCCGAGGGCTTGGCGGGCCGTGGCGCAGTTGATGCGCGGGAACGACGCAGTTCCACGCGCCACGGAGGTCCCGGTCGACTTGAGCGCAGCGTCGACGTCGGCCGGCGACGCCGTCGGCACCGCTTGGGCGATCAGTGCGGCGCATCCCGCGCTCGCCGGGCTGGCCATGCTCGTACCGCTCGCGGTGGTCGTGCCTCCCCCGATCGCGTCGGAGACGACGTTGACGCCTGGCGCGAGGATGTCGGTGGTCGTGCTGGTGTTGCTGAAGCTTGCGATCGCGTCCGATGTGTCCGTGGCACCCACCGACGTCACGTTCTGCAGGCACGCCGGGGCCGTCATCTTGGTCGTCGAGCCGTTGTTGCCCGCAGAGGCGAAAAGCGAGACCCCAGCCGCGCGCAGGTTGTTCACGGCCGTCGCACCGGCCATGAGGTAGGCGGTGCTCGAGTCGCAGTTTCCGGCGAAACGCGTGGTGGTGCCGAGACTCATGTTGACGACATCGACACCGAGCTCCGGGTGAGCGACCAGGTAGTCGAGAGCGGCGGTGATCTCACTGAAGGCGTAGAAGCATCCCGCGAAGTTGCAGTCGTCGGTCACCTTGAGCGCGACGATCCCGCTTCCGGGCGCGACGCCGATCGAGCTCACAACGCCGTCGGACGTAACGATGCCCGTCACGTGTGTGCCGTGGCCGGCGTCATCCTCAGCGGATCCGGCGCCGGTCTGGCGATCGGAGCCGTTCGGGCAGAATCCCACGCCGGCCCCGCTGTTGGTCGACCCGAAGCATGCCTCGTGCACGGCGCTGCCTGCGAGGTCGGGGTGGTCGCTGTCGTGGCCGGAGTCGAGCACCGCGACGGTCGTACCGGCGCCGGTCGTGCCGGCCGCATGGAGGTCGTCCGCCCCGACGATCGGGACGGTGTTCGCCAGCGATCCCCCGCCTGCACCGAGGTCGAGATCGACGCTGCGAACGTTGGGCTGGATCCGGATCTCGTCGAGCGACACGTCGGGGCCGACTGTCGCGGAGAGAGCTGGGATCGTCTCGAACTCGAGCATGACCGTGAGATCGATCGTGGCCGGCAGGGCCCCGAGGAACCGCCTGCGTGCCGCCTCGGCAGCGCGACGCAGTGCCGGCACGTCTTTCGTCGGCCCGAGCGGCGACTTCAGCATGATGACGATGTCGGTGGCGTTGGCTGCTAGGGGCGGCGGCTGCCCCCCCGCCTGGGGAACGCCGGTCACGAGCGCCAACGCGAGCCCAACGATGCCGGCTCGAACCCACGAATGCGCAGCCCTGTGATCCGATCCTGGTGACGTCATCTCCGACATCCTCCCCGTAGAACGACCACACCAGGCTAGGTTGAGGGAACCCTAGAGCACCTGCTCCAATCGACGTACGTCAGGACCTCGCCTACGCCATGGGAAGCGTGAGACTTCGCTAGGGTGGCTCTGGTTGATCCTTGACACCGGTCGAGCGGCGATGCTCAACCTCCCCACGCTCTAGCGTGATGGCAGTTGCCCGAGAGTCAACAGTCAAGACGACGAGACATGCAATGGTCGCGGCCCAGGGTGAGATTCCTGGGCGGCCTCGAGGTGGCCTGCCTCCCCAGTCGAGGAACGCGATGGACGTGGGGTGCTAGCGTCCCCACTCGATGGGGTCGCTGTCGCGTGAAGCCTCGGTGGCGGCGATGGCGGTGGAACGGGGCGCCGAGATCGTCCGCCAGGCCGGTCTCGAGGGCGCGACCTCGGTTCGCACCAAAGGCGTGGCCGGCGACTACGTCACAGAGGTCGACCTCGCCGCCGAGCGGGCCATCGCAGAAGTGCTGGCCGCCGAGGGGGGCGGTATCGGGATGCACGGCGAGGAGTCCGGCGGCGTGAGCCTCGACGACGCCTGGATCGTCGATCCGCTCGACGGCACCACCAACTTCGCGCATGGCTTCTGGGCCGTGGGCGTGTCGGTGGCGCTCGTGCGTGACGGCTCCCCGGTGGCGGGCGCGGTCTGCGCGCCGTTCCTCGGTCAGACCTGGATCGCTGGACGTGGCCAGGGAGCCTGGGTACACGTCGAAGGCGCTCCGCCCACCAGGCTGCGCGTCTCGGATCGCCCTGCTGAGCGTGCGGTGGTGGCGACCGGGTTCCCCTTCCGGCGCAGGGAGCTGCTGCCGAGGTACCGACGGGCCTTCGAAGCGGCCCTCGATCGGTTCGAGGATCTCAGGCGCCCCGGGGCGGCCGCGCTCGACCTCGCATGGGTGGCTGCCGGGGTGTTCGACGGCTTCTTCGAGCTCGGGCTCTCGACCTGGGACGTGGCGGCCGGCGGTCTGCTCGTCCAGGAAGCAGGAGGCGTCGTTACCGACTGGCACGGCGGCCCCGATTGGCTGCGCGGGGACATCGTCGCAGGCCCCGCAGCCGTGCAGCAGGAGCTGTGTCGCCTGATCGACTAGCCGGACGACCACGAGTCCCCGGGCGCGGGAACCGTAGCGACTGCCGCGCTGGTCGCGGCGCCGACGCGGTCGCCCCGCTCGGAGACCTGTAGTACCCCGACGGGATCAGGCAATTCATCGTCGGCACCGGCGGCCGGAGCCTCACGCCCCTGGGCGAGCTCGATCCGAACCTCGAGGCCGGCAACGCCGCGCACTTCGGCGTGCTGAAGCTCACACTCGCGAGCTCCTCGTACTCCTGGCAGTACGTCGGGATCGACGGAACGGTGCTCGACAGCGGGGGCCCGGTCGCCTGCAACTGACCATCGATCGCCGAGTGGTGAAGTACATTTGCCGTAGCACTCTTGACCTAAAACCAATGGACTGAGTATCGTCGAGGGATGCTCGTCGGAACGTCACCGACCCGTGCTTTTCGCACCCTGCTTCCTGCTGTTCTGGCAGCATCACTCCTGAGCGCGGTAGTGCCGCCGGCGAGCGCTGCGGTGACACTGCGAGTACCCCAGGATCATCCGACCATCCAGGCTGCGGTCAACGCCGCCTTACCGGGCGACACCATCGTGATCGGCCCAGGGACCTATTACGAGAATGTCATCGTCGACAAGTCGATCTCACTCATCGGCGAGAACTTCGACGCGGCTGATCCGCGGAACAACACGACGATCCTCGATGGCGGAGGGGGAACCGTCATCTCGGTCAAGAGTGGGATCACCCCTGGCCCTTCGTTCACCGGACTCGTTATCCGCAACGGGCTGGACGGGATCTTGGTGAGGAGTGCGATATCCCTCGAGAACTCCTATCTCACCGGGAACGTCGACAGCCTCCAATCCGTCGCTGGGGCATCGGGCGCCGTGACGGACAACGTGTTCGAGGCCTCGACCGACGACGCCATCGATATCAACCATCCGACCAGAGACCTCATCGATCGAGAACAACGAGATCCTCCAGTCGAGGGGCGATGGCATCGAGATCCGCCTTACCGATGATCAGATCCCCAGTACGGCCGAGATCGTGATCCGTGGCAACCGGATCGTTCAGAGCCGAGCCGACGGGATCCAATTCATCGACTACTTCCAGGACACGAACCGGGTCTTCACCATCGAGCGCAACCTGATCAAGGAGAGCGGCAAGGCGGCAATCGGCATGACGGACAACGCCGAGTCCGGTGAAGACTTCCGGGCGGCGAGCATCCGTGAACGTATCCATGTCTTCCACAACACGTTCGTCGGCAACGACCACGGGATCTCCGGGGGAGACAACCTGATCGCCTTGAACAACATCTTCCAAGGTCATTTCCTCGCGATGAAGAACGTCGACGCCGACTCGATCGCGAGCTACAACCTGTTCTGGAACAACACCACGAACTTCGTGGGGAGCTCGGTCGTGCAAGCAACGAGCCGGTTCGCCGATCCGCTGCTCGACGCCAATGATCGCCTCGGGCCGGGAAGCCCGGCGATCGATGCGGGCATCGCACACTTCGAGTGGCGGGGTGAGGTCGTGATGGATCAGCCGGGCTCCTCCTACAACGGTGCGGCACCAGATCTCGGTTGGTTCGAGCGCGAGGCAGCGAACCCACTACCCCCATCAGTCTCAGGCTTCACTCCCACGTCTGGACCCCCGGGGAGCTCCGTGACGATCAGCGGGTCAGGATTCACGGGCGCCACCGTCGTGCGGTTCAACGGGTTGTCCGCGACGTTCTCGATCGTCTCCGACACCCAGATCACCGCGACCGTTCCATCGGGAGCGTCGTCGGGGCCGATCAGAGTGACCGGTCCCACAGGGTCGAGCACGAGCGCGGCGAGTTTCACGGTGAGCGCAGCCATGGCGACGGTGACCGTGAAGGACTACCTCTTCAAGCCAGCGATCCTGCAGGCTGCCCAAGGCCAGGTGGTGCGCTGGGTGTTCAAGGGACCGAGCGCGCACACCGCGACCGAGTCCATCGGGCTCGGTACCGGCGGTAGCCCGTTGTTCGACTCGGGCTCGAGGGCAGCCGGCGAGACCTACGAGTTCACCTTCGAGGCGGCCGGGACCTACCCCTACGCCTCCACGAACTCCGAGCCTTCCCCGATGACGGGAACCATCAAGGTGCCACTCGTCGTATCACCGGCCTCGGGGACCACCACCACAAGCTTCACGGTGAGGTGGTCATCATCGACCAAGCCGGGGTTCCGATTCTCGGTCCAGTACCGATTCCGATCCCAGAGCTCAGCGCCATGGGGCAAGTGGGCGAGCTTCGGCGCGCTCCAGACCGCCCCCTCGGGAACGTTCACACCCGATCAAGGCACAGGTACCTACCAATTCCGGTCGCGGCTACAGAACGAGGCGACAGGCAGGGCATCCTTGTTCTCCTTGCCTGTCGCGATCTCGGTGACGTAGGCGGACGAGGATCCGGGACCCTCGAGTCACCAACAGTGGGGCGTCGCGTACGTTCGGTACGCAGATCGCATGATGGGACGATCGACGGGCTATCGTAGGGTTACGGGATATGCAACGACACCCCTGGAAGGCCAGCACATTCGCCGTCGTGGCCTTCATGGCGTGCGCGCTCATCGCGCCGATCGCGATCGCGCCACCACAGGCATCCGCTGCGGTCGTGGTAGCGGTGCTCGAGCGTACGGTCCAGCTGTCCACCTTGTCCCCGCCGAGCCCCGATCCTTCGGGTATCGCCTGGGATCCGGGTGAGAACCGATTCGTGATCTCGGATTCCGAGGTCGAGGAGATGACGCTCTTCCAAGGCGCCAACCTCTTCGAACTCAACCTTCAGGGCTCGCTGACCGGAACCGGCGACCTGACCGGCACCAGCCCCACCTCGTCCAGGGAACCGACCGGGTTGTCGTTCGACCCGGTCAGCGGCCATCTGTTCCTCTCCGATGACATCAAGCGGAAGGTCTTCGAGTTCACCGACGGTCCCGATGGCGACTTCGGGACGGCCGATGACACGAAGATCGGCTCGTTCGACACGGCCCCGTTGGGTTGCAACGACCCCGAAGACGTGGCTTTCGACACGAGCTCAGGGCATCTGTTCGTATCGGACGGTGCCGGTCGCGAGGTCTGCCGGGTCTCCCCCGGCACCAACGGAGTGTTCGACGGCATCCCTCCCACCGGCGACGACGTCGCCCTCAACCACTTCGACACCGCCCAGTTCGGAGCCATGGGGTCCGAGGGCCTCGCCTACGACCCGGCGCGGAATACGCTCCTGATCGTCGACCCCAAGACCAGGCGGATCTTCGAGACGACGAAGGCCGGCGTTCTGCTGAACACGATCGATCTCTCAGTGGCCAACCCGAAACACGCCGAGGACGTGGTGCTCGCTCCCTCACTTGCCGATCCCTCGAAGATGAACATGTACGTAGTCGCCCGCGGCGTGGACAACAACACCAACCCGAACGAGAACGACGGCAAGCTCCATGAGCTATCCGTGACGCTCCCCTCCTCGGGGAACGATGCTCCGGTGGCCGATGCCGGGCCCAATAGAACCGTGACGATGCCCAACAGCCTGTCGCTCGCTGGCTCGATCTCAGATGACGGGCTTCCCGAGGGCGGGGCACTGACCTCATCGTGGACCCAGATCTCCGGGCCCGGGACAGCGTCGTTCACCGACCCGACCTCGCCGACGACCGATGTGACGTTCTCGGCGCCCGGCGAGTATGTCCTTCGTCTGACGGCGGATGACTCGGAGCTCCAAGGAAGCGACGACGTGCTCGTGACGGTGAGCGCAGGGAGCACCGCTTCCCTGGACATCGCTGTCTCGGCGAGCGCCGACGACGCGGAAGAGGAAGCCTCGGGGGCAGTCAACCGCGTCAGTGGTGACCTCGCGATGGCCGTGGGCGTGGCCCCTCAGACCGTTGGGCTGCGCTTCCAAGGCGTCGCGGTGCCCCAGGGGGCCACGATCCTCAACGCGTACGTGCAGTTCCGAGCCGACGAGAAGAGTTCTACGGTCGTGACTCTCACGATCGAGGGCCACGCCACAGACTCAGCCGGCACGTTCACCACCGCGGCCTTCGGCATCACGAGCCGTCCACGCACAGCGGCCGACGTCTCGTGGACGCCTGATCCCTGGACGCTGATCGGCGAACGCGGGCCGAAGCAACGGACGCCTGACCTCTCACTGGTGGTGCAAGAGATCGTCAATCGGGCCGGTTGGAGTGGAGGCGCATTGGCCCTGATCATCTCGGGCCAGAGCGGCACAGGAAAGCGAACCGCGGAGTCCTTCAACGCCGGTGCGTCGCTCGCTCCGGTGCTCCACGTCGAGTACTCCACCCCCTGAGGCACAGGGCTACCCTGCCATGCAGCGTGTGAGCGGAGGGAGCTCTCCTCGGTGAGGCTCCAGCGGAGTCAGGCGTCTAGGTCTTTCGTAGTAGGTACATTGACGGATGGCACCCATGAGTGTTAAGCAAGGGAGTGCTTGAAGCGAAACCCCAGGGTCGCGTCATTTCCGTCTTCCTGATCACCGCCTTTTCGGTGAGCTTGCTGGCGGGGATCGGTCCCGCAGACGCCTCTGTGACGCTGCAGGTTCCGCAAGATCATCCGACCATCCAAGCCGCGATCAACGCGGCGTCTCCGGGCGACACGGTCTTGGTTGCCTCCGGCATCTATAACGAGAACCTGATCATCGATAGATCGGTCTCCATCGTGGCCGTGAGCTTCGATCCGGCCGATCCGCGGAGCAACACGACGATCTTGGACGGTGGTAGGGGGACCGTCATCACGGTCAAGGCGGGGGTCGCTCCCGGCCCTACGTTCACGGGGCTGGTCATCCGCAACGGGAAGGACGGGATCTTCACGCGGAGCCCGATATACGTCGACCACTCCTATCTCACCGGCAACGTAGACAGTCTTCAATACGTTTCGGGGGCTGGGGGGATCGCCTCGGACAACGTGTTCGAGGCTTCGATCGACGACGCCATCGACATCAATCATGCGATCAGAGACTTCACGATCCAGGACAACGAGATCCTGCAGTCGGGGGGCGACGGCATCGAGATCCGAGTCAACGACGATCCGATCGCAGACACGGTCGCGATCACGATCCGTGGCAACCGGATCGTTCAGAGCCACACCGACGGGATCCAACTCATCGACTACTTCCAGGACACGAACCGGGTCTTCACCATCGAGCGCAACCTGATCCGAGGGAACGGTAAAGCAGGGATCGGGCTGCTGGACAATGGTCAGTCTGGTGAGGACTTCCGCGGAGCGAGCATCCGCGAACGCATCCATGTCTTCCACAACACGTTCGTCGGCAACGACCACGGGATCTCCGGGGGAGACAACCTGATCGCGTTGAACAACATCTTCCAAGGTCATGTCCTCGCGATGAAGAACGTCGACGCCGACTCGATCGCGAGCTACAACCTCTTCTGGAACAACACCGCAGATTTCCAGGCGAGCTCGGTCGATCAGGCGACGAGCCTTTTCGCCGATCCGCTGCTGGGTGGGAATGATCGCCTTGGGCCTGGGAGCCCCGCGATCGATGCGGGCATCGCACACTTCGAGTGGCGCGGCGACGTCGTGATGGATCAGCCGACCTCCTCCTACAACGGGGCAGCACCCGATCTCGGGTGGCTCGAGCGAGGTACGTCGACGAACGAGGCGCCTTCCATCGAAGGCATCAACATCTCACCTCCATCCCCTTCCACGACGGACGAGCTCATCGCTGCTGTCGATGCGATCGACCCCGACGGCGACACGATCACCTTTACCTATCAGTGGCTGCTGAACGGCCAAGATCTGAGTGGCGCCACGTCTCGCGTCCTGGACCTCTCTCTTGTCGGAAACGGAGACCGGGGGGATGCTCTCGAGGTGCGTGTGGTTGCGTCCGACGGCGCCGCTTCGAGCGAGGCGGTGACGTCGAGCTCCGTCACGGTCATCAACGCCCCCCCCGTCTTCGACCAGGACCTCGGAGACCGCTTCAGCGTCGAATCGGATACCGTGACGGTCGCAGCTGGGGCCTCGGATGCAGACGGGGATGCCGTGACATACGAGGCCACCGGACTACCCCCCGGCCTCACGATCGACGCTGCGACCGGGCTCGTCTCCGGAACGATCGCTGCGGACGCCGCTGCCGGCAGCCCGTACAGCGTGGCCCTGACGGCCATCGATGACTCTGGGGGCGGAAGCCACGGATGCGTTCGTCTGGTCAGTGGTGGTGACAGGAGAACCCACGATCTCAGGCTTCGCCCCCGGGTCGGGAGGGCCTGGAAGCTCCGTGGCGATCAGCGGGTCGGGATTCACGGGCGCCACCGTCGTGCGGTTCAACGGCTTGTCCGCGACGTTCTCGGTCGTCTCCGACACCCAGATCACGGCGACCGTTCCATCGGGAGCATCGACGGGACCGATCAGCGTGACCGGTCCCGGTGGGACGAGCACGAGCGCGGCGAGTTTCACGGTGAGCGCGTCTGCGGCGACGGTGACCGTGAAGGACTACGTCTTCAAGCCAGCCAACGTGCAGGCTGCACAAGGCCAAGTGGTGCGTTGGGTGTTCAAAGGACCGAGCGCGCACACCGCCACCGATTCCATCGGCCTCGGTGCGGGCGGCGCTCCGCTGTTCGACTCGGGCTCGATGATCTCGGGCGAGACC
>CAWHQA010000003.1:0-4833 GCA_963831325.1 uncultured Actinomycetes bacterium | reverse complement strand
ACAGAGCCGGCTCTGTGGCGGGTCGTGGACGAGGTTGAAGTCCATTCGGTGCGGATGTGACGAACCTGTGGACATGCGCACATGCCCGAGCCCCGGTGGGCACGGCGACTAATCCCCGATAGGAACCATCCCTCGAGGAGGTGAAGACGATGATCGGATCGCTCGCCGCGTACACCTACGGAGGCGGCTCTGACGGGGCCTACTGGGCCATCGTTGCCGTGGTGGCCGTGCTTCTGATCGGCGCAGCGGGATGGGTGCTCCTTCGGATGCGAGGTCGTGGCTCCCGCCACTCTCGTCACCCAGGCTCCCAACCGCCCATGTCGGGATAGAGAGCCTCCGCCTGGTCACCATGGAGGCGCGCACGAACACGACGATCCGGCGCAACCCGGGAGGATTTCGTCGGCGCTCGCGCTGGTCGCCGTGCTCGCCGGCGCGTGTAGCTCTGCGGGTTGGAACGGACGTCCGGGTCGCGGGTCCGGTGCCATCTCGGTGTCTCCACGTCGGGCCACCAACGTGAGTCAGCCCGAGCGTCTCACTACGGATTCTGGCGCGGCTTCTTGATGCAAGCGTGCGTAGCTGGCGTTCTCGCCCGTCTTGGATGCGCCGAGTAGACGGTGGAGCCTCACCTGTAGGCCCACGTCAGCGTCGTCACGCTCACGAGCGTCAGCGCGATGAGCCCGAAGGCAATCATGAACGCGATAGCGTAGAGCACGGCGACCGGGACACGTCCGGCGACGATGTGGCAGTCTTGTTCGCTTCACATAGACTTCGATCGCGTCAAGCCTGAGCGAGGTCGGTGAGCAGCCCCGACCACACGCGCTCGGTCTACGAGAGGTCCAGAGAGCTACCCACGGGAGGGAGTACACATGCGACGTTCCACCGTTCGGCGCGCCGCGCTCTGCGCAGCGATCGCCGGCTCGATCATGGTGCCCGCGGGCACCGCCCATGCCCACGGTGAGGCCGGAAAGGGCGACCTCCTCCTCACGATCGGCTTCGCGACCGAGCCGGCCTTCGCCGGCCAGCCCAACGCCGTCCAGCTGATCGTGGAGCACGACGGGAAGCCCGTCACCGACCTGAAGCCGGGCGACGTGCAGGTCGAGATCACCTTCGGCGATGAGACCTCCGAGCCCATGGACCTGGAACCCGCGTTCTTCATCGAGGGCGGACAGGTGGTGTTCGGCGATCCCGGTGACTACCACGCGGATTTCGTGCCGTCGCAGCCGGGCGAGTACACGTTCCACTTCACCGGCACCATCGACGGGGAGAAGGTCGACGAGGAGATGAGCTCGAGCCCCGAGACGTTCGCGTCGGTCGCCGATGCCGGCGAGGCCTCGTTCCCGGCCGTCGAGGCTCCGTCGAACGATGAGCTCGCCACGCGGATCGACGAGGAAGCGACCCGGACCGCTGACTCGGTTGCCGCGGCCGAGGCCGCCGCCGCATCCGCCGAGGACGCCGCCTCGAGCGCACGCACGCTCGGCATGATCGGCGTCGCGCTCGGCGCGATCGGCATCATCGCGGCGATCGGCGCACTGGCGGCTGCCCGGAGGAAGGAAAGCGCACCACCGCCTTCAGTTCGCGCGGAGAGCTACGAATCCGCGCGAAGGTGATCGTCAAGAACACAACCCGATCTAGGCGTCGCCGCCACAATCCCGCAGCCGTTCCATCTCGAACCGGGCCCGGAGGTCGGTCGTCGGCCTCCAGGTCCATGAGCGCGTCGGCCATGCTGGGTTGCGGGCGGTCAGCTCACGGACGACGCGGGAACGGTCTCCGCTCCATTCCTAGGGAGGTTCGTTCCAAGTGCCGGGGCGCCGCCTCGCCATCAGCCGCCTGGCGCTAGGCTGCATCGTCGTGGCTCGCTGAGTCTGGAGGGTCGGTGAACGAGGCTCACGAGGAACTGTGCTCCAGCGCCGAATGGGGCGAGTACCTGGCGACCGATTTGCTGCCGAAGGTCCTCGTCTCAGCCGATCTCGGGGAGCACCTGCTGGAGATTGGACCAGGCTTCGGCCTGGCGACCGACGTGTTGCGGAAGAAGGCGAGCCGGGTCACCGCGGTCGAGGCTGATGTGGACTATGCGAGGGCGCTAGCCGGTCGATTCGAAGGCACCAATGTGGACGTCGTGGTCGGCGACGCGACCGCCCTGCGGTTCGACGATGCGAGCTTCACGTCCGCGGCCTCGTTCACGATGCTGCACCACGTCCCCTCCGAAGATCTTCAGAACGCGCTACTCGCCGAGGTCGCGCGGGTACTGAAGCCGGGCGGGGTGTTCGTCGGCTCGGACAGCCTCGACAGCCCAGGGTTCCGATCCTTCCACGAGGGCGACATCTGCAATCCGGTCGTCGCCGAGGAGCTAGTTGGACGGCTGAAGGCGGCAGGCTTCAGCGACGTGCGGGTCACGGCGGAGTGGGAGTCCCCCAATGACGAAGACGAGGTCTTCGGGACTGTATTGTTCGTCGCTCGGACGGCCGCAGGCTGATCAGGTCGTCGGCGGAGTGCCGGCGGGGCGCCTTCAGCAACCGGTCGCGAGGAATGTGACCAGCCGCTCGTTGAAGGCGGCTGGGCTTTCCCAGAACCCAAAGTGGGACGGCATCTCCCATAGCACGGCGTGCGGCGCTTGTTCGGACAGCCATAGCCTCGCCTCGTCGAGCCAGTCGCGTCTGACGGCGTTCGCGAACGAGATCTGCGAGTCGAGAGACCGGGCGAGGTCGCGATAGTCGCTGAGCATCGCGCTGACCAGAAGCGACTCGGCCGCGTGGCGCGGAGTGGCGAGATGCATAGCTTCCAGCCACCGGCGCTCGGAGGGCTCGAGCGCCCGATCTGTCAGCCAGACGACGAAGTCCGCAGCGAACGCCTCGGGGTCGGCGACGATGGGTGCCACGTATCCGTCAAGGAAATCATCCAAACCCATCTCCGCCCACTCATTGCTAGCGTCCGTCCCCAGCGGCTTGGGCGTCTCGTCGATCACGGTCAACGACCGAAAGCCATCGGCCCCCGCCTGATCGATCGCCGCGTAGGACGCCAACCCCCCGTAGGACCAGCCCACGAGGTGGACCCCGGTGAGGCCCAGCGCATCGAGGACTGCGATGAGGTCGCTGCCCTGCTGTGTGTAGCTGTTGCCTTCCGCCGTCACCGTCGAGCGCCCGTGGCTGCGGGGGTCGAACGTGATCACGCGGTAGGCCGACGCCAGCTCGGTCAACTGGTGCTCGAACACTTCGCCGGACATCGTCCAGCCCGGCACGAAGACGACTGGCGGCCCGGAGCCACGCTCGGTGTAAGCGATCTCGACGCCGTCCGCGACGGTGATCCGGCCCCAATCCAGTGCAGCCGTGGGTTCGTAGGCGCGTGACAGCGAGCGCCTCCCTTCAGAGCGCGAGGCCGGTTGGGGCACAATTCCGGTGGCACCCGGTCGCGACACCCGGCATCAAGCTGCAAGCCTAGACCTACACCCGTTTCGATGTGTTGCCCCGCGTGCACTCCACTTCGACCACTCGCCGGACGCCCGAAGCGTGAGCTCGTCGCCCTGTCACGTGAACCTCGCGCAGTCCGAGCCGCCGGCGAGGAGCGTCGGACGAGCATGGGCAAACGTCTGACCGTAGTCCGTCGCGCTGAACTGCTCCCTTCGCATGGTGTGACCCGTTTCACGTCCTCCGTGTGGCTTCGCGCACCGACCGGCGTGGCCTCGATGCCTACGGTCGTCCCGAGGGTTGCGAACAACGCAGCTCCCGACCGAAGGGAGGGGTCATGGAAGCATCCAGGACTCACGAACAGATCCAGGGACAGCCGGTGTGGCTGTTCGTGGCGATCGGCGTCGTGGTGCTCGTGATCGCGGCGCTCAGTCTCGGGGTGGGGATGAACACCGGCGAGGACGTCGCCACGTATCCGGCGGGCCCGGCGGTTGCCTTCGACGCCGGAGCGGCCACGCGGATCCAGCCGCGCGCCGCGGAGGGCAACCACTACGCGGGAGCATTCGCGGGCATGAGGACCGGCCCCCGTGAGGGCGGCGAGTACGCGGAAGCGAGCATCCCGTCGAAGGGCCAGGAACCACCCGTCATCTCGCCACAGGACGCACAGACCCGCGCTTTGCACCAGCGCCTCTAGCTGGAGCGCGACCGCGTCGCTTCCTCGAGCGACGGTGGATCGGCAGAAGTCGGTCCACCGTCGTCGCGCGAAGCCTCGAAGGACCAGACGGTTCGATTCTGCGGTGTCAATACAGGGAACGAGGTGGAGGACCATTACTTCGGTGAGGTCCTCGGATTCTGCGGTCCCCGCGTAGGTGGCCCCAGCCCTCAGGGTCACTGATCTTGAGTTGCTTCACCGAAGACTCAGCATCACCCGCACATTCACGCAGCTCAGCGGGGGTGAGCTCATGTCGGTGAGCCCAAGACCAAGGCAGCAAGAGGGCCCTCGCTCTGCCGACCTTCATCTGTGAAGAGCTCGCGGCGCACCTGAGTGCCTTCCCTGATGGCAGCGACGGGCTCGTCTTCACCGCAGCACGGGGAGGCCCGGTTCGCTTGAACTACTTCCGCAAGCAGGTCTGGAGGCCCGCCGTACGGGCCACGGCCCTTGAGCCCTTCGAATCCACGAACTCAGGCACACGGCCGTGGCCATCGCGATCAAGGCTGGCGCCCACCCCAAACAGATCCAGGCGATGTGCGGACATTCGTCGATCACGATCACGCTTGACCGGTACGGTCATCGGTTCGACTCAATCGCTGAAGAGCTAGCGGGGCTCGTGGACGCCATCGGCCGGGAGGCGGCCGGGGAGGCGGGTGCCATCTCGGTGCCTGCACCTTCGACTTAGAAATCCGACGAGCTGCTGCAGAGAGGGCGCTGACC
>CAWHQA010000002.1:0-4741 GCA_963831325.1 uncultured Actinomycetes bacterium | reverse complement strand
CCTCAGCGAGGGGCGACGGCATGGTCACGATGTCTCGTGTCCGTGCCGGGCGCGATCTGAGCTGCGTCCCGCGCGACGCCGAGGGGCCTGGTCATGCGGAATCCGAAATGGGCGGTCGTCGCGGTCGCGGCGGTCACCGTCTTCCTGCTGAGCGGATGCTTCGCCACGGCGTCGAACGTCGCCTCTGCCCCGCCGACCGCGTCCACCACCGCCCCTCGACCCCGAATTGCGTGCGAGAAGCTCGATGCCGCGCTCGACGAGGGCTTCGCGGCATCCGGAATGCCCGGCGTGATCGTCGGGCTGTGGATTCCCGGCCAAGACGAGTGGGTCGCCACCCGAGGCGTCTCGGACCTCGACTCGAACCTGCCGATGGACCGCGCCAACCAGTCCAAGATCGGGAGCATCACCAAGACCATCGTCGGCACGGTCGCGCTGCAGGTCATCGGCGACGGAGAGGCCGGGCTCACCCTCGACGACACGATCGACGAGTGGTACCCCGACTTCCCGCTCGCGAACGAGATCACCGTGCGCATGCTCATGAACATGTCGAGCGGCATCGGCAGCCCGGGCCAGGCGCAGCTCGACCGGATCTGCGCCGATCCGTACTCGCACGATCACGCCCGATGAGATGATCGCCATCGGCGCGTCGACGCCGCGCGCGGGCTTCGCCCCCGGCGAGGGAGAGAACTACTCGGGATACAACACCTTCCTGCTCGGACGCATCCTCGAACACTCGACCGGCACCGATCTCGCCACGCTGATCGACGAGCACCTGATGGAGCCGCTCGGGATGACGCGAAGCCGCTTCGCACCCGATGCCGTTCTGGCCGAGCCGTTCAACAGCGGCTACTCGTGGTTCTGCCCGGCTCTTCCCCAACCCACCGACACCACCGACTGGACCAACCACGAGGCCTGGGCCGCCGGCGCCATGCTCTCGACGATCGACGACCTGCACACTTGGGGGCTCGCCCTTGGCGAGGGCTACGGACTCACGCCCGAGATGCAAGCGGCACGCATCGGCGACCTCGCCCCGGGGGCCACCGCAGAGGGGTACGGGTACGGGCTCGGCGTGAGCGTCCACATCGACCCCGACTCGCGGATGCCTCCTCGACCTCAACCACAGCGGCGCCGAGCCGGGATACGGCGCCCACGTGCACTACTTCGAGGGCTCAGGCGCGGTGCTCGCCCTCATCGGCAACGGAGACGGCGGCACCGGCGAGGAGTTCTTCAAGGTGGTGAAGGCGCTGGTCCCGGTGCTGCCGGCGTCGGTCGCCGCCACGTCGAGCACGGCCTGTCTCGACTAGACACCTGCGTCCCCGTCAGAGCATGCGGCGGAGGAACCGGTCGCGGTCGACGAACTGGTGCTTGAGCACGAATCCCACGTGAAGCGCGATCGCCACGAGCAGGAGCACCTGCGAGCCGATGTGGATGGTGGCCAAGACCCCGTCGTCGACGAGGTCGAGTGGCGACATCCATTCGGCTCGATCGCCGACCTCCCAGTCCTCACCCGAGATCAGGATGAGGGCCAGGCCGCTCGACGGGACGATGAACAGCAGCGCGTAAAGCGCACGTTCGGTGGCCGAGGCGAATCGCTGCTCGACAGGCGTGACCGTCGGCGGCCACGCCGGCAGCGTCACGATGCGTCGCCAGGTGAAGCGCACAGCCGTGAGCGCGAGGATGCTGCACCCGATCGCGACGTGCACGGGGAGCAGCAGATCCTCGTCGCCGTCGTAGACCTCGTCGATCCACGGCTCGAGCAGGCCCTCGGAGCCGGTCATCGCGTAGCCGACCAGTACTGCCCGAGCAGGGCGAGCACCGTCAGCCAGTGCAGGACGCGGGCGACCACCCCGTGCTGGGGCGGCAGGCCGCGGGTCGTCGCGGCTTCGCGGCCCTCCCTGCTCGTGTCGACCATGCCTCGAATCGTGCCAGAGCCTCGCACGTCTCGCCATCGGCGCAGAGGGTGTTCGTCGAACCTACGCCCAGCCGAGCTCCGTGGAGCCGAGCATCGTCGAGCCCGAAGTAGTGACCGATCTCGTGCACGAGCGTGATGCGCACCCGCGAGCGCAGCGCGTCGAGGTCGGCGCTGTGCGCCTGCATGTTGTTCTTGTACAGCGTGATGCGGTCGGGAAGCTCCCCGAAGCCGTAGACCCCGCGCGTGGTCAGCGGATGCCCGCGATACAGCCCGAACAGCCGCGGTCGCTCCCCCAGCGGCTGATTCTCGACCGTGATCGCGACGTTCTCGATCCCACGGACCATTTCGTCGGGAAGCGCGTCGAACTCCTCGGCGACCATGCGCTCGAAGTCGTCATCGGAGATCTCGACCATGTCCCAATTGTGCGCGCTCGCCGGATTCCGAGATGTGTCGAGCCGTGCGTTGCCTCGCAGCGGCGTCACATCATGTCCCCGCCCGGGACCATGGGCAGCTCAGTCACCTGCACCTTCGAGCAACGCGCGCACTCGAAATACGGTTCGATGTCGGGTTCCCGGCGCACCACCCACTTGTGGATACCGAGGCGGCACCGGAACGCCTTACCTCGCATTTCGCATCCCCCTTGGTCACAGCACCAAACAATCTGGTGAGAACCACCGTTCAAGAGTTTCGGTACGGCGGCAACCGGATCGGGCCATTTGGCCGGTTCTGAATCCCCGGCGTCGATCGGTCGAACGGGTCTGCGTCGAGCGAGTCACACCGTTTCGACCCGATCGGGATCGAGGGACGCACCTCGACTCGATTCCTCGCACGAGTCGACTGACGCGTGATCTCGCGAGGCCGCGGCCTCGCTAGTCGTCCAGGCTCCCCATCGTGAGGTTGACGATGGTGCCCGTCAGCCCGCTTGCGCGGTCGGACGCGAGGAACGCGGCCACGCCGGCCATCTCGTGCAGCGACATGAGGCGCCGCGGGTGCGTCCTGCTCGCGAGCAGCTCCTCCCACTGCGCCCACGTCAACCCGGTAGCCGCGGCGCGCGGTTCGAATGCCTCGCGAATCGTGCTCGACTCCGGCATCGCCTGCGGCCGAATCCCGACGACACGGATGCCGCGGGGCGCGAGCTCAGCCGAGAGGTCGCGCGTGAGGGCCTCCATCGCTGCCATCGCGGGCCCGTAGCCGCCCACGAGCGGGATCCCGGTGCGCGAGTGGAGCGCCGTGACTCGCATGATCACACCCGACCCTGCCTGCGACATCCGCCGTGCCGCCAGGCGTGCCGTGAGGAAGTACGACCGCGTGTAGGCGTCGATCGGCCTGGCGAACTGCTCCACGTCGACGTCCACGAGCGGTACGCCGACGACGCCGGCATCCGGGATCCCGACGGCGTTGAACGAGACGTCGACCCGGCCGGCCCGCTCGACCACCGACTGCAGGTGCGCGTCGATCGCGCGCTCATCGAGCGCATCGACGACGGCAGCCTCGGCGGATCCGCCGGCAGCACGGATGTCGGCCGCGACCATCTCGACGGGTCCCGGCGCGTGTCCGGTGAGGAACACCTCCGCCCCCTCCTCGGCGAAGGCGCGGGCGACGGCACCTCCGATCGACCCTCCGGCTCCGTAGACCACCGCGATCTTGTTCTCCAGCAACATGGGGTTTCCTTTCGTCGCTGATGAAGACCCCACGGATGCCGCGAACTGGGCTTCGGCGACCGCCCATTCCGTGTGACGGCCGGTGTCCATACAGTGAGGAGCAGGACGCTCCCGAGGCGGTGACGAATCATGGGCGTGGTGGCGGATGACCTGCTCGCGCGGGCGAGGAAGGGTGACGGCGAGGCGTTCCGTGAGCTCGTCGCGCCGCACCAGCGCGAACTGCAGGTGCATTGCTATCGGATGCTGGGCTCGATCAGCGACGCCGAGGATGCGCTGCAGGACACCCTGCTCGCCGCGTGGCAGGGCCTCGCGGCGTTCGAAGGGCCGCTCGTCGCTCCGCACCTGGCTGTACCGCATCGCCACCAACCGGTGCCTCAACGCGCGGCGCGCGGCTGCGCGACGACCGGCGAAGGAGTGGGACGTGCCGCGAGTCGACCCGCCTGAGCCCACCCGCCTCGGCGAGGTCGCCTGGCTCGAGCCCATCCCCGACGCCCTTCTCGAGGGTGTGATCGACCAGCCGCCCGACCCCGCGGCTCGCTACGAACAGCGGGAGTCCATCTCGCTCGCATTCGTGACGGCGCTCCAACTCCTTCCGCCGCGTCAGGTGGCCGTGCTCGTGCTGCGTGACGTGCTCGGCTATCCCGCATCCGAGGTGGCGGCCATGCTCGACACATCCGTCGACTCGGTCACGAGTGCCCTCAAGCGTGCGCGGGCCACCCTGCAGCGCCGGATGCCGCGGAACGAGCCGCCGCCTCCGCGCGGGGTCACCCGCCGAAGCCGCGCTCGCTGCGCAATTCGCCGACGCCTACGAGTCGGCCGACCTCGCGGCCCTCATCGCGCTGCTCACCGACGACGTGTTCATCTCGATGCCGCCGATGCCATTCGAGTACGAGGGTCGCGAGCCGGCGGCGCGGTTCTTCGGTGCCATCTTCGACGCCGGGCGCCGATTCGACCTCGTGCCGACGTGGGCGAACGGGCAGCCGGCCTTCGGCGCCTACCTCCGCGACGCCGGCGGCGCGCGCCACGGCGTCGGCCTCTTCGTCCTCACGCTTGCCGGCGATCGCATCCGGGCCCTGACCCGATTCGAGAACACGGTGCTTCCGTGGTTCGGGTTGCCGCGGCAGCTTCCCGAGCGGTAGGACGTGGCGTCGGGCCCGAGTCCGACATC
>CAWHQA010000001.1:0-11218 GCA_963831325.1 uncultured Actinomycetes bacterium | reverse complement strand
TGAGGACATGACGATCCAGCGGATGGACAACGTCGGCATCGTGGTCGACGACCTCAAGGCTGCTATCGCGTTCTTTCTCGAACTTGGTCTGGAGCTGGAGGGCGAGACGACGGTCGAGGGACAGTGGGTGGACCGCACCATCGGGCTCGACGGCGTCAAGTGCGACATCGCCATGCTGCGGACCCCGGACGGCCACGGCCGGCTGGAGCTGAGCAAGTTCCACGCGCCGCCGGTGATCCGCAGGACGCCGGAACCCGCCCCGGTGAATGCGCTCGGTTACCTTCGCGTGATGTTCGCCGTCGACGACATCGAGGACGTCCTTGCCCGCCTGCAGGCCCACGGCGCCGAACTCGTCGGCGAGGTGGTGCAGTACGAGGACATCTACCGGCTCTGCTACGTCCGCGGCCCCGAGGGCATCATGATCGGGCTGGCCGAGCAGATCGGCGACCCCACGGGAATGCTCGAGCGATAGAGAACGGCTGCGCGATGAACGCCCCCGCCTCGATCACCATCACGCCGGTCCTCGTTGCCGACCTGCACGTCGAGGGCGAGCGGATGCCGGTCTACGTGCACGTCATCGACCATCCCGATGCGCGCGTGCTGGTCGACACCGGCATGACGGAGCTGCACCCGTTGCTGGCCGACATGGATCCCCGCCTCCGGCCGCTGAGCGAGCAGGACCTCGATCTCGCCGGCATCGACATCGTCGTCAACACGCACCTGCATGGCGATCACTGCGGCGGCAACCACCTCTTCGCCGGCAAGCCGATCTACGTCCAGCGTCGGGAGCTCGACGACGCGCGCAGCCAGGACGACTACACCATCCGCGAGTGGGTCGAGGCGCCCGGCGTGCGGTACGTGCCGGTCGACGGCGAGCTCGAGCTGCTTCCCGGGGTCCGACTCCTCCCGGCGCCGGGCCACACGCCCGGCACGCAGGTGGTCGTCGTCGAGACCGGCGGGCGTCCGGTCGTCATCGGCGGCGACGTGGCGGTCTGGTTCGGCGAGCTCGACGAGCCGCCCACCGAAGGCCAGCTGCTGGTGCGTGCGCTCGACCCCGAGCTGGTCTGGCTCGCGCACGAGCACGAGCCGTGGCGACCCCGCACCGTCCTAACTCAAACCAGAATCCTCACTGGGTCGCGCCTCTCATGAAGGCGCGTCCAGCACGACTGTCGTCTGCTGCGACATCGGGAGCCGGCCGCTCGAGGAGCTCCTTAGTCAACGGGAAGAACGCGGCAAATATCCGATCAAGAACACGAGGAGCAAGCCCAACAACGACGTGTCTTCGAACGGGTAGGCTCGGGCTCGCGGGCACGAGGCCCGCGCGGAGGGCGGGGACGAGAGGATGCCTGACCCGCATCGCCGCGCGCTTCGTCGGTATCAGGGCTTCATGGCAGACAGCGCACGATGGGAGCGGTTCGCGTTCCGGCCCGACGACGTCGTGATCTCGACTCCGTCGAAATCCGGGACGACGTGGATGCAGCACGATCGTCGGGATGTTGCTCCTCGACCGCACCGACCTGGGGGCGCCGATCAGCCTGCTCTCGCCCTGGCTCGACATGCTGATCCGCACCGACGATGAGGTGTTCGGTCTCCTCGACGGCCCAGACGCATCGGCGCTTCATCAAGACCCACACGCCGCTCGACGGTGTACCTCGGCGTCGATTCCGTCACCTACATCGCGGTGATCCGCCATCCGCTCGACGTCGCCCTGTCCAACGCAGACCATCTCGAGAACGAGCGCGGAGACCGCGCTGTCGAGCTGCGGATCGCCGCCGTGGGCCCGGTCGACCCGGCCATGCCCGAGCCGAAGCCACCACCCGAGGACATCGGCGACTACCTACGGTGGTTCATCGACAACGACAGGCAACCGACGGGAAGCGGCCCGTACGGGCTGGCCGACTACTGCAACCAGATCCTGACGTACTGGACGCGCAGAGGCACGCGCCGAACGTCCACCTGTTCCACTACGCCGACCTGTGGGCTGATCTCGGTCGGCGAGATGCGACGGGTGGCCGCGGCCCTCACGGTCCCGATCGACGAGGAACGATGGCCGGCTTCGTCGAGGCCGCCGGGCTCTCTTCGATGAGGTCGCGCGCGGCCGACACCGCTCCTGAAGCGCATCTGGGTATGTGGGTGTCCCCCGAGCGCTTCTTCCGATCCGGTGGAACCCGCGATTGGGGATCGTTGCTCAGCCCTGAGGAGATCGAGCACTTCCAGCGACGCCTGTGGGACCTCGCCGGGGACGCGGCAGGATGGGCGGCCCGGGGACAACTCGCCCTCGACGGGCACCGACCGGCCCTCGACGAGCTCTGAGTCGGTTCACCCTGCGGGGCCTTCTACGAGGCCGAGGCAGCCAGAGGACGATGCAGCGCCGGTGCTACCTGCGGACGTGGAACCGGAGGATGGTGACGTCCCGCGACCGCGTGCTACTGACCGGTTCCAGGTCGATCCTGGGCAGGCCCGGGGAGGAGAAGCGGATGCCGTCGCCGAGCAGCACAGGCATCACATAGACCAAGATCTCGTCGACGAGCCCCCGCCGCAGGCACTGGCCCGCCACGTCGGCGCCGAGGATCTCCAGGTTCTTCCCGCCCGCAGCGTCCAGGGCCGTGGTGACCGCTTCCCCGATATCGCCGCTGAGGAACGTGACCTCAGGGTCCGGCGGGTCAGGCGGCTCGTGCGTCAGGACGAAGAACGGTCCGGAGAAGGGGTAGTCGACGCTGCTTGGCTCTTCGGCCTGCATCCTCTTGCCCACCTCGTGGGTCCGCCGGCCGATGAGCATGGCGCCGGTCGCCGCCGCGATCTCCCGGACATCGTCCGGCGCCACGAAGTCGGCGAGTGGGCGATCACCACCCCAGTCCATCGCGTGGCCGGGACCGGCGATGAAGCCATCAAGCGACATCGACCTGTTCACGACCACCTTCCCAGTGCTCGTATCGCTCATCCTGTTTCTCCAGAAGCTTGGATGTTCCCGCCCGTGATCCGCTTGGCGCCTTCGGCCTCCATGCTAGTCATCCCTATCGGTCAGTTCCTAGGGCGGTACGTCTTCGGCTGTGGGCGCTCCACCGAGAGATGCATGTTTCCCGGGGTCATGGAGCCAAGAGAACACTCCACAGACCGACCGCGACTCGACCTTCCCGGTCAGATGCCCGAACGCTCCTCGGCAAGCCGGGCGAGGTTGGACAGTTGCTTCTTGTCTGCCCCGTTGACCAGGGGTCGGAAGATGGAACGAACCCCCGGCTTCAACCAGTAAGGGACGTAGTTCACGCGTTGGATCGTCTCCGTGTAGACGATCCGCGACCCTTCACCGTCTGGCTGGACGTCGTAGCGATGCTGGAAGTGAACCTCCCAGGTCTTGCCCCGCTTGCGATCCAGACGGGCATCGGTCTCGATGGTGAACAGGTTCGGTCTCGCCGATTCCGTGACGACCGACCGATCATGGAATGTGCCGTTGAAGTTGGCTCCGGTCGACGTGAACGTGGTACCGACGGATGCCGCACGCTCCGATGCCTCGAGGGTCAGCAGCTTGAAGGTGTCGTCTGCCGCCCGCTCTCCAGACCACTCCAAGTGCGCATCGAGATCGCTGATGACGTCGAACACTGCCTCGGGCTGGGCCTTCGACGTGACCGATGTCTGAGTCACGAACATGAGTGGGCGCTGAGCGATCCTCGTCTCCTTTCTGGTTCGCCCATCGAACGCCGCCGGCGAGAGGTGGTTGAGGAGGACCAGCCAGGATATCAACGGCAACGATGTCCATCGTCAACAAGGCCGGCGAACGCCTGGATCGGGAAGGCTCCGCCCCATCGATCGGGGAGTTCGATGCGACGGGTGCCTCCGAGGCTGGACCGAGGCTGGCGTTCCGATGAGCATCCCGCCTACGCGAAGACGAGGGCTACCGTCGCGACCTTTTCGCGGTGAGTCCGCATTCCGTCTTCTCCTTCACTGCGACGCCGACGTGACCGGCACGCCGAGGACCGCTTCCGGGCGCAGGTCGACCGACTCGAGCATCGGCTTGAACCAGTCGAAGTCGTACGTCCTGGCGAGCGCCGGGTCGTCGCGCGGTACGACCAGCCGGATCAGATAGCCGCGGGTGGCCGTGAACGCGAAGGCCGCCTGTCGCGTGGAATCGCACTCCAGGACGAAGGCATCGGCTCCGTCGACCGTCCAACTTCCGGCGGCCATCCCCTGCCCGGTGCAGAGCCAGGCGATGGCCTTGTTCCTCCATTCGTCTTGGCTGAGACCGCCGTACGGCTGGGAGGCCACAACGAGGTACAGGCGCTTCCCCAGCGCAGGGTCGAAGATAACGTCAGCCGCCGGCGAGTCGAAGTTCAGCGCTTCCCCAGTCCAGGGCTCGGTCGCCGGCCTCGTCTGCCATCCGGACGGGTGATCGATCGAGATCCCGTGCATCGTCGACGTCAACCTCGTGGATCGCAGCGAAGGCGACGGCCGCGGCGACGTGGAGGGTGACGGGGATGCAGGCGCTTCGACACCGTTCTCGAGCGTGCCCGGATGCCACGGCCCTACGCCGCCGAAGTCGAACACCTGGACGTTCGAGCCGTCCGCGTCGGCGATCGCGAGGGGCCTTCCCGTTGCGAGCGGATCGCCGTAGGGCAGCATGTACGCCAGCTGGGACCCGTCGGGCGACCAGAACGCGTTCATCCCGCCGGTGATCACCTTCGTGAAGTCCGAGCCATCGGGGGCGAAGGTGTAGATCGCGACGTAGCCCTCTCGGGCGTTCCCCATCGCGATGCGGTCGCCCGCCGGCGACCACGAGAGGTCCGACGCGCCATCGGCCAACGCCGGCTCGTCCGCCAGGATCTCGTGCGCGTCGGTGCCGTCCGCGTTCGCCACCCACACATGCTCGCGCCCCGCTTGAACGCAACATCCACTCCTCGGCAGGCCGAGGTACGCGATCTGCGTCCCGTCGGGCGAGAAGGTCGGTGTCTCGCCCCGTCGGCGATCCGAACCGGTTGGCCGCCTTCGGCGTCGACGACGTACAAGCCGTCCGACCTTCGGTCGGCGAAGACGACCCGCGACCCGTCGGGCGAGATGGCGGCGTCCATCGACCGGCTCGGGTGTCACCTGGGTCTCGGTCCCGTCCGCGTGGAGGATGTAGAGGTGGCGGCGATACGGGAACGTCTGGTCGGTCGGATCCTCACGCAGGAGCAGGAGCTCGGTGCCGTCGCTCGACCAGCCGAGCGGCATCGTGGACGATGCGCGGCCGGCGTCGTCCGTTCCCTCGACCCGCGCCAGCGTCGAAGGGGACGGCGCGCTCGGGTCGACGCCCCAGAGGCTGGAGTCCGCGTGGTAGACGATCCGGCCGGCCACCGGTTCGAAGATCCCGAGGTCCGCGGAGGGCTCCTCGGGGGGATCGACTGGGACCTTCGGTGACGCCTCGCGCAGCTGGGCCGCGCCGGCGAACAACACGGCGATCGCGGCCGCAACCCCGACCGCCCAGAGGACGACGGTCCTCGCGGCGCGGCGTCGCGCCCGACGGGTCAGCGGCGCCGCGTCGAGGAACTGGGTCGGCTCCTCGGCCGCCATGCGCTCGAGGAATTCGCGGACGTCTTGATCGGTCATGTCGTCACCTCGGGGATGGCGCGGAGGGCCTCGAGCCCGCGCGCGACGAGCGAGCGCACGGTCGCCGGTCGGCAGCGCAGCAGGTCGGCGATCTCTGACTCGTGGAGGTCTTCGTAGTAGCGCAGGACGATCGCCGCCCGTTGCCGCTGGGGAAGCGAGAGCAGTGCCGTGCGCATCGATTCGTACGTGGCGACGTCACGGTCGGTGTGTCCTTCGCGCACCTCGGCGGTCTGCCGCTCGAGGTAAGACCGCTCGATCGCACGGCGGCGGAAGGCGTCCTTCGACAGGTTGACGATCGTCTGGCGGAGGTAGGCGTCGAACGCTTCGGGCTCTCGCAGGTGGTGCAGGCGACCGACGAACCGAAGGAACGCCTCCTGGACGAGATCCTCGGCGAGCGCCCGGTCGCCCGTCAGGAGGTAGGCGAGCCGGAACCCGGCCGGGGCCGACCGCACGTAGATCTCGGCCAGCCGGCTCGCACGACCCTGCTCGGCTCCCATGTCCGCGACCATCGTCGTCCTTTTCGCGCCCACATCACCAGGACGTACGAGGACCCGAAAGTGTTGCATCGGCGCTGTGGGAGCTCATCTCCTTGGGCTGTGACGCAGCGTCACGACCCCTGCAACCGGGGATCCGCTACGGCAGTAGACCCTGGAGCTCTCGAGCGAACGTGCGCGCGATCTTCCGGTAGCCCGTCTGGTTCGGGTGCACATCGGGGAAGAACTTCGCCGAGCAGAACCACGTCCACCTGCAGGTGAGGGCGACGTTCACGGGGATCTGGCCCCTGCCGGGCACCCACGACGGTGTTCTCGAAGTCGTCGATCTGGAACGTGGCCGCCACGTCCGCCACCGTGACGCCTGCGTCCCCGTAGGCGGTAGTGAACGCGGTGTTCAGCAGAGCCCAGACCCGCTGGTTGGCTCGCGCCAGGTGACGTCCTCCCGGGACCAGACCCCAGAGCCCCAGGAACGGGTTGTAGTAGGTCATGGCGACGATCGGCACGCTCGGTCCGGCCGCCGTGCTCAAGGCATCGACGATGCGCGCCAGCCGTGACTGCAGCCGGGGGAGCAGGTCGACTGCGCACGCCTTTCCGATCAAGCCGGTGTTCTCGAGGCATCGTTCGACGAGGTCTTGCGCACCGACGTCGAGCGTGATGAACGCGACCTGCCCCGGATGCGCTTCCAGGAAAGCGACCGCCGCGTCCAGCTGCGACCCGGCCGCGTAGTCGCAGAGCGAGGTCTTCCCGGTGATCATCTTGCGGCTGGTATCGCCGGGGCAACCCACGTTCCGAAGGCCGAGCGACGGGATCTGCTCCCCGATGCGCCGCCACAGATCGTCGACATACCCGTTCGGGGTCTCGCCCCTGCCGGGCTGGAAGCCGACCGCCAGCGAGGTGCCGAGCGCGAGATAGTAACTGCTTCCCCCGCCACCGGCGCCAGCCGGGGTACCACCCTGCAGCATCGAAACGATGAGCGTCGCCGCCACGGCAGCCGACGAGAGCCTCCGCATAGAACACCGCCTCCCCATCCGTCCGTTCGGAGCCGGGCTTGCCCCACGGGTTTGACCTGCGGGCGAGCGTAGTGAGCCGTCCGCGGGCGCGCAAATCGAGTCCGTCGTAGCGATAACCGTGGCACGCTTTGAGACCGGCCGCCGGCGGGGCTTGGCCGCAAGGCTCCCGACCACGGGTCGGCGGATCAGTCTTCCCCTCGTCGTCGAAGAAGACTTCAGGGGCCCGGCAGCGGTTGGCCGTTCTCTGTCGTGGTCGTGCTACTGACGTGATGCCGGAACATCGGTCGACCGTCTCCGACGGATGCGGAACACGTTCATGGCCGTTCGGAAGAGATAGGCCGACGGATCATCGACCGCGGCGACGTGATCCCATCGCTCCCACAGCCGGAGGAAGGCGTCCTGCATGATCTCCTCCGCCTCGGAGCGGTCGCCGGTGACGAGGCAGAGGGCCCCAAACAGCCGCGCGTGCTCGGATGCGAAGAACACCTCGAAGCTCCGCGGTTCCTCGGCCACCTCTGTCTCCACGACCTCCTCGCCGCGAAGCACCCGTAGCGAGCGATCCATCATGCCGCATGAACAACCGAGACGCCCCGATCGCTACAGGCGAACGCCGAAAGAATCGTGCGATGTCGTCCGGGCATACGTGCCACGATGGCCGGGCGGAAGGAGGAAGTGGCATGGCCGGAAGCAAGGGACGACTTCCACCTCGGTGGTTCATCGTCAGCGCCTGGCACGTCCATCGGTGGATCTTCCGGGCAACTGGGGGGCGCAAGGGGCTTTGGGCTCCGCGCCCGGGGAAGTGGGGCGCGTTGCGGCTCACCACGACGGGGCGTCGCAGCGGCGGGCCGCGAAGCGTGATCGTCGGCTACTACGAGGACGGTCCCAACCTCGTGTCGATGGCCATGAACGGGTGGGGTGCGCCCGAGCCTGCCTGGTGGCTGAACCTGCAGAACCAGCCCGAGGCGGTCGTCGAGCTGGCGGGCGGAGTCCGGCGCGAGGTGATCGGTAGGGCTGCGGTGGACGGCGAGCGCGAACGCCTGTGGCAGGGCTGGCGTGAGATCGATAGGAACCTCGACGGCTTCGCGTCGCGGCGCCCCCACGAGACGGCGGTGGTCGTCCTCGAGCCGGCGCCCGTCGGCGGGTGAGTCGCGAGCTCAGAGCCGACCGAGGCGGACCTGGCGCATCCCCAAGAGTCGCTTCGCCTCCCGGATCCCCGGTGCGCATCGCGCCGTCGGCGTTCCCTGCCCTCGCCGAGCCGGTGGCCTCACCCGCGAACAGGAGTCTCCCGGCGATCGGCTCCCCCAGACGATCGAGATCCTCACTTGAGGATCCGAGACGGATGAACGAGCCGTCCCCCGTTCCGGTCGCGTGCCTCGAGGACGATCACTTCGACGCCCGCATGGGTGAGGGCGTTGGCCACCGTGATCCCGCGACCCCAGCGCCCACCACGATCACCCGATCCACCGGGCGTGCGGCTCCCGTGGGCACGTCGCGACTTCCATCGTCGAACAGCCCGGACGGCGCTCCGTCGGTCCTCGAGGAAGGATCCATGGCCGCCTGGAGCTCCGCCTACGGATCCCCTGCTGTCACGCGTCGATCCACGACAGTGACGGTGTCGGCGTGATGCTCGCGATCGCGGATCCCGCCGCTTCGAGTACCGCATCGTGAACCATCCACCGGACTCTAGGCGTCGGGGGATGTGACTCGCCACCGGGATATCCTTCCCGCGTGAGGGTGTGTTCGAGTTGTGGCGCAGCGAACCCGGATGAGTCTCGGTTCTGTGCGGCCTGCGGGGCGAGCATGGGAGGGGTCTGCAGCCATTGCGGAGCGAACGCGCCGGAGGACGCACGGTTCTGCCCGGCATGCGGAACGCAGACGAGGTCCGAGGCAGGCGCGGAGCGACAGCGGAAGGTGATCTCGGTGGTCTTCGCCGACCTGGTGGGCTACACCTCGCGGTCGGAGACCACCGACGCCGAGGACGTGCGCGAGCTGCTCGAGCACTACTACCAGCGAGTGAGCGTGGAGATCGAGCGCTTCGGCGGAACCGTCGAGAAATTCATCGGCGACGCGGTGATGGCCGTATTCGGCGCCCCCGTTGCCCGGGGTGACGACGCCGAACGCGCCGTTCGCGCCGCCCTTCAGATCCCGGTCGCCGTCGCCGCGCTGAACGAAGAACTGCCTGACGCCGAGCTCAGGGTGCGCGTGGGGGTGAACACCGGCGAGGCAGTCGTTGAGCTCGATCCCACGTCGGAGAGTACCGCGCTCGTGGTGGGCGACATGGTGAACACCGCGTCGCGGCTCCAATCTGCTGCGCCGGTGGGACGCGTGCTCGTGGGCGAGGAGACCCACCGCGCCACGCACCGATCGATCCGTTACGAAAACGTCGAGCCCGTCATCGCCAAGAACAAGCGAGACCCTGTCCCCACATGGCTCGCCGTCGAGCCCCTCACCGATTTCGGGCAGCGCCCCAGCGAGACGCCGTTCCTAGGTCGCGGGAGCGAGCTCGGCCTGCTCGACGATGTTTGGCAACGCGTGGTCACCGGGCGGCGCGCGCACCTGGTCACGATCCTGGGCGAGCCGGGCATCGGCAAGAGCCGCATCGCGGCGGAGCTAGCGAACCACATGGAGCGCACCGGCGGCCGATCCCTGCTGGTGCGAGAGCTTCCCTACACCCAGAGCGTCGGCTACGAGGCCTTCGGGCAGCTCGTGAAGGAGGTCGCCGGGGTCTTCGAGCTCGACGTCGACGCAGTGATAACCGAGAAGCTGGAGCGCTCCCTCGCAGAGCTAGGGGTCGATGACCCTGAAGTCTCGCAGCGGCTGGCCGTCTTCGTAGGGACAGCCGAGGCCTCCGCCGAGGATCGACGCGAGGTCTTCGACGTCGCCCGCCGATTCGTGGAGGCGCTCGCGCACGATCAGCCCACCCTGCTCGTGTTCGACGACATCCACTGGGCCCACCCCAGCATGCTCGACCTGATCGACTCGCTGGCCGCCCGGATGAAGGAGACGCCGATCCTATTTCTGTGCCTCGCCCGACCCCAGCTGCTCGACATCCGACCGATGTGGGGCGGCGGACAGCTCTCGTCGTTCACGATCCGCCTCGAGCCGTTGGGGACCGAGGAATCGCAAGCCCTGGCGGCGCAGCTCACGTCAACGATGGCTGGCGAAGTCGCGGCGCAGATCGAGGCGACCGCGGGCGGGAACCCGCTGTTCATCGAGGAGCTGTCGTCGTGGGTCGCTGAGGGCGGTGACCGCGCGGTCCTCCCCTCCACGGTGAAAGCGATGATTGCGGCGCGACTCGATGCCCTACCCCGGGAGCGAGCGATCGGTGCTGAATGACGCGGCCGTGGTGGGCAAGGTCTTCTGGCGTGGTGTGTTGGGCGGACTCGGCCCTAGCGGCGATGCGCTGGACGGCGCATTGGAGTCTCTGGAATCGCGCGACCTCATCCGGACTGAGACCTCCTCGAGAGGTCGAGGGCGACCGCGAGTACGCGTTCCGCCACATCCTGATCCGTGACGTCGCGTACTCGACGCTCACGAAGAGCGACCGGCGCGACCGGCACCAGGCCGTGGCACAGTACTTCGAGCAGACGGTGCCGGAGGCAGAGAGCATCGCCGCGGATCCTCGCCCACCACTGGAAGGAAGCAGGCGACCCGCAGCGGGCGGTCGGCTACCTGCTCTCGGCGGCCGAGCGTGCCGAGCGCGCCTGGGCTAACGCCGAGGCAGTGGCCCTCTTCGAGGAAGAGTCTCACTGATCCCGAAGGACGAGGTGGGGCGGCGCCGCTCGATCGGCCTTCGTCGCAGCGGCGCTCGATCGCGATACGAGCACTCGCAGATGGACGAGGAGACCCTTCGGCGCGCGGCGCGAATGGGCCCCGCTAGTTCGTGAAGTCGGATGGCGCGACGTCTCCGCCGATCTCGTAGATCACTTCGATCTGGTGTCCGCCCATCGCGTCGGCGTGATCACGCACGATGGCTTCATCCGGTGCGAAGTAGATACAGAAGGTACGGACGGCCCCGTCGGGGCTTCCGACGACGTGGCTGTGCTCCCAGGTGATCTGGGTGAAGTCGGTCTCGGTGAGCAATTGCTCTTGCGCGCACGCAGTTCAATGTGTCATCGTGGAATTGCCGAAGTTCCG